>NZ_SCVD01000030.1 GCF_004297125.1 Phenylobacterium sp.
TCTGCCGTGGGTGTACGAAGCTTGAGAGGATCTGTCCCTAGTACGAGAGGACCGGGATGGACACACCTCTGGTGGACCTGTCGTGGCGCCAGCCGCGCAGCAGGGTAGCTAAGTGTGGAATAGATAACCGCTGAAAGCATCTAAGCGGGAAACTAACCTCAAAACAAGGCTTCGCTGAGAGCCGTGGTAGACCACCACGTTGATAGGCCAGGTGTGGAAGTGCCGCGAGGCATGGAGCTTACTGGTACTAATCGCTCGATCGGCTTGATCGTTCTTAGTAATACTCATGCGTGCTTTGCATGCAGCCAATGATGTCTTCTCATTCTGATCTGCTTGGTTGACCTGGTGGTTATGCCGAGGAGTCCCCACCCGATCCCATTCCGAACTCGGTCGTTAAGCTCCTCAGGGCCAATGGTACTTCGTCTCAAGGCGCGGGAGAGTAGGTCGCCGCCAGGTCTACCAAGCAGATCAGGATCCAGAACCCTTCAATTCACGATGTCATTTCAGGCTTTGCCGCGGGGTGGAGCAGCCCGGTAGCTCGTCAGGCTCATAACCTGAAGGTCACAGGTTCAAATCCTGTCCCCGCACCCAAAGCTTCCAGCCGATCGTATTCGCAGCCTCCTTCGGGAGGCATTTTTGATTCCGGCCTGCATCTGGGGCCCACCGTGGCGGTCCCGCTATCGCGCGGGGCCGTTTCCGCATCTAGCGCCGCGGCACGAGACCCAGCGGCGCGGCGGTTTCGCGCCGGTCGATGAAGCGCTGGTCGCGTGGGTCGTTGCTGATCGTCGTCTGCACCGACCCGAAGCCGTAGGTGGTGGTGTTGCTGTAGACGCTGGAACCTCCGCTGAAGCCGCTGCTGTAGCTGGCGCCCGACGCGGGCCGGCCGCTTCCGGCGAAGGTGTCCTGCAGCCGCGGGCCCGAGCTCTGGGTCGGCTTGAGGTGCTGGGCGGCGTCGCGGCTCGGCGGGGCCGAGGAGATGGTGAGCGCCAGGCAGGGCGTGCCGCCCAGGATCGCGAGGCCGGAGACGAGGGCGAACAGCCGCATGTGAGGCTCCTTCAGGACTGCGCCGAGCCTGGGTCCGGGAGCCGCGCCCGTCAAGCGATGCCTCAGGTGACCTGGGCCACCCGCAGCGAATTGGTGCCCCCGGAGCGGCCGAAGGGCACCCCGGCGATCACCACGATCTCCTCGCGACGCTTGGCGAACCCGCTCTTCAGCGCCAGCGTCGCGGCCTGGGCCACGGTCTCCGTCATCGTATGGGTCGTCTCGGAGGTCAGGGCATGCACGCCCCAGACCAGGGCGAGCCGCCGCGCGGTCTCGAGGCTGGGGGTCAGGCCGAGGATCGGCACGTCGGGCCGTTCGCGCGAAATCCGGATGGCCGTGCGACCCGAAAGCGAGAAGGCGGCGACCGCCTTGGCCTCGATGGTCTCGGCGACCTGCCGCGCCGCGGCGCAGATGGCGTCGCCGGCGGATTTCTCGGGCTTCGGCCGCATCGCGGCGCGACCGGCCCGGAGGTCGTCGTCGTCCTCGGTGCGGGCGATGATCCGATCCATCATCCGCACGGTCTCGACCGGATATTTGCCGGTGGCGCTCTCGGCGGACAGCATCACGGCGTCGGCCCCGTCGAACACGGCGGTCGCGACGTCGGAAGCCTCGGCGCGCGTCGGCGTCGGGTTCTCGATCATGCTCTCCATCATCTGGGTGGCCACCACGACGGGGCGGCCGAAGCGATGGGCGGCCCGGATCAGGCGCTTCTGGATCAGCGGCACGTCCTCGGCCGGCAGTTCCACACCCAGGTCGCCCCGGGCCACCATGATGGCGTCGGAGAGGCGCAGCACTTCGTCGATGGATTGCAGCGCCCCCGGCTTCTCGATCTTCGAGAGGATGAAGGCTCGATCGCCGACGATCTCGCGGGCCTCGGCCACATCCTCCGGCCGCTGCACGAACGACAGCCCGATCCAGTCGCAGCCGTGCTCCAGGGCGAAGGCCAGGTCGGAACGGTCCTTCCTGGTCAGCGCCGGGATCGGCAGCACCAGGCCGGGCAGGTTCACGCCCTTGTGGTCCGAGAGGCGGCCGCCGACGATCACCCGCGTTTCCAGGAACTCCGGCGTCTGGCGGGTGACCTCGAGGCGGATCTTGCCGTCATCCAGCAACAGGACCGAGCCAGGGCTGGCGGCGGCCATGATCTCGGGATGGGGAAGCTGCACGCGCTGGCCGTCGCCCGGCCGTTCCTGGAGGTCGAGGCGCAGTGTGCGGCCCCACTGCAGCACGACCGCTCCGCCGGCGAAGCGCCCGACCCGGAGCTTGGGCCCCTGAAGGTCGGCCAGGATGCCGATCGGCCGGCCGGTCTTCTTCTCGACCTTGCGGATCCGCTCGACCACCTCGGCGTGCCCTTCCTGGGCGCCGTGGCTGAAGTTGAGGCGGAAGACGTCGGCTCCCGTGCGGAACAGTTCCTCGAGCCGCTCGAGGCTGGAGGAGGCCGGCCCGATGGTGGCCACGATCTTCACCCGCCGGCGGCGCCGGATCGCTTCAGCCACGCGGGCGGTCTCCCTCTTGGTCCGCGAATCCGGACGTGCCAATTTGGCCCTCGCCGGTCCTGCCAGCAAGCAACCGCCGGGCCGCCAGTTCGGTTTCTCGATTGTCGGGATAGGGTGCGCTCGGACGTCCTAAGGTCGGAACAATCGGAAGGAGCTTCCCATGCCCTATGTGGACGGTTTCGTGCTGGCGGTGCCGAAGGCGAAGATCGAGGCCTACAAGGCCATGGCCGCCTTGGGCGGCAAGGTCTGGATGGAGCACGGCGCGCTCAGCTACGTCGAGACCTTCGCCGACGACGTACCCTATGGCGAACTGACCTCGTTCCCTCGCGCGGTCCAGGCCAAGGACGACGAAGTGGTGGTGTTCTCCTGGGCGACCTACGAGTCCCGGGAGCACCGCGACACGGTGATGGCCAAGGTAATGGCCGACGAGCGGCTGAAGGACGGCGACATGCCGTTCGACGGCAAGCGGATGATCTACGGCGGCTTCCAAAGCTTCATCGCCCTCTAACGCCCGCGGCGCGGCGTCGAGAAGTGGTGCAGGCCGCGTCCCGATGCTGCGCAACGCCGCCGCATTACCGCGATTTATCTTGGCCGCGCCGGCGGCGCGGGACACATAAGGGCCGCATCGGACGGGCTTGAGGGAGCCGTCGTCCCAGGAGCCGCCCCAACGTGCTGTCCCTTGTCGCCGCCCTCTCGATGGCCGCCCCGCAGGCGCCGGACCTGCCGCGCATGCCCGCCATCGAGCGTACGCCCCAGGTCACCTACCTCGACCGCAACGGCGCGGTGATCGGGGTGCGCGGCGGACGGTTCGCGCCGCCCGTGGACGTGGCCAGGCTGCCGCCTTATGTGCCCGCGGCGTTCGTGGCCATCGAGGACCGACGGTTCTACGAGCATGACGGCTTCGATCCTCGCGGCATCGCTCGCGCCATCGTCATGGGGCTGAGCGAGGGGCGCGCGACCCAGGGCGCCTCGACCATCACGCAGCAGCTGGCGCGGAACCTGTTCCTCAGCCAGGAGCGGACCCTGGAGCGCAAGGCCACGGAACTGGTCTATGCGATCGACCTGGAACGCAGCTACAGCAAGAAGCAGATCCTGGGTCTCTATCTCAGTCGGGTCTATTTCGGCGCCGGAGCCTATGGCCTGGAAGCCGCCTCGCAGCGATATTTCAACAAGCCGGCCGCCGGGCTCTCGATCCGCGAAGCCGCCATCCTGGCCGGCATCCTGAAATCGCCCACCGGCTACAATCCCATCGAGCAGCCAGAACGGTCAGCCGAGCGGACGAAGCTGGTCCTTGCGGCCATGGTCGAGACCGGCGCCATCACCCCCGCGCAGCGCGAGAAGGCGCTGGCCCAGAAGCCCCGGATCTTCAAGACCGCGGCCACGGCGCCGTCGCAGTACTTCGTCGACTGGGTGGACGCGGAGGTCCGCCGCATGGTCCCGAAGCTCACCCGCGACCTCACTGTCGACACCACCCTGGACCAGCGGATGGAGACCGCGGCGGGCGACGCCGCCAAGGCCACGGTCGGGCGCTTCAGGACCCAGGGCGCCGACCAAGCGGCCATCGTGGCGATGGACGGTTCCGGCCGGGTCCGCGCGCTGGTCGGCGGGATCGACTATCCGACCGCCCCCTACAACCGCGCGGTCAGCGCGCGGCGCCAGGCCGGCTCGGCCTGGAAGCCCTTCGTCTATCTGACGGCCCTGGAGCAGGGCCGTACGCCGGACACGCCAGTGATCGACGAGCCGGTGACGATCAACGGCTGGACGCCCAGCAACTACGAGGTCGGCAGCTACCTGGGCCCCATCACCCTGGAAACGGCGCTGGCCAAGTCGGTGAACACCGTGGCCGCGCGGCTGGCCGACGAGGTGGGACGCCCACAGGTGGCGCTGACCGCCCGACGCATCGGCATCAGCTCGCCCGTCAACACCGACCCCGCCATGGCGCTGGGCACCACCCTGGTCTCGCCGCTGGAAATGACCCAGGCCTACGCCGCGTTCTCGAACAGCGGCAATCGCGTCCAGGCCTATGGCATCGAGAGGATCCGCTCGGGCGGCACGATTATCTACCAGAAGCGGACGCCCGCGCCGGTCCCGGCCATCGCCAACCCGGCGCTGGGCGAGCTGAACCGGATGCTGCGCACGGTCATGGTCGCCGGCACCGGCGCACGGGCGAATGTCGCGGGCTACGACCTGGCCGGCAAGACCGGCACCACCTCGGACTACAAGGACGCCTGGTTCTGCGGTTATACGGGCGGCTTCGCGAGTTGCGCCTGGATGGGCCGCGATGACGCCAAGCCCATGGGGCGGATCAGCGGCGCGACGGCGCCGGCCGAGATGTGGCGGGGCTTCATGACGACGGCGCTCAAGCGCGCGCCGACCCAGGCGATCCCACTAGGCCCGCCCGCGCCGGTCCCGACGCCGCCGGTGGAGATCGCCGCGCAGGCCGTCGCGCCGGAGGCTACGGCCTCCCCGCCGCCGGTCGATCCGCCGACGGACTAGAACCGACCCGCGCACGCTGGTCTAAGGTCGGTCCGGGAACGATCGCGGGAACGCCGATGAACAGGTACTGGACCTTGGCCGACCGGCCGCTGCCGCCATGGCCCGAGCCGGACACCTTCGAGCTGCGGGAAGGCCCCATCCCGACGCCGGCGGAGGGTCAGGCGCTGACCCGGACGATCTACGTCTCCCTCGACCCTTACCAATGGGGCTACAAGCGGCGCGGCGTCGAACCGGCGGGCGGGCCCTGTCATGCGCGCACCGTCTCGCAGGTCGTCGAGAGCCGGATGGAGGGCCTCGCGCCCGGCGACTTCGTGTTCAACACCAACGGCTGGGCCGAGTATGGCCTGATGGGGGAGGGCGTCGCGCGGCCCGCCTACATGATCCCGCGCAAGCTGGACCCGGCCCAAGGGCGCATCTCCCAGGCGGTCGGTGTGCTGGGCATGCTGGGCCTGACCGCCTATGCGGGGATGATCCTGATGGCGGAACCCAAGGCGGGCGAGACCGTGGTGGTCTCGGCCGCGTCCGGTGGCGTCGGCCAGATCGCGGGCCAGCTTGCCCGGCTGCGCGGCTGCCGCGTGGTGGGGATCGCCGGCCGGGAAGACAAATGCCGGTTCGTCGTTGACGAACTGGGGTTCGACGCCTGCGTCTCTCACCTGAGCTCGACGCTTCCGCAGGATCTGGCGGCAGCCTGTCCGGCGGGCGTGGATGTCTATTTCGAAAACGTCGGCGGCGCGGTGTTCGATGCGGTCCTGCCGCTGTTCAACGCAGGCGCGCGGATGACGATCTGCGGGCTGATCGCCCACTATGGCGACGCTGCGGGGATGGACGCGCGGGCCGAGCTGATGCGCCGCGGCGAGGCGATCTTCCGCGAGCGCGGGGTCAAGGTGGGCGACCTGTTCGTCGGCGACTACGTCGCCGCGCACCAGGACGCCTTCCTTCGCGACATGGCCGGCTGGGTCGCCTCGGGCGAGGTTCGCTATCGGGAGGACATCCGCGAGGGTCTGGAGACCGTGCCCGCCGCCTTCGCCGAGATGCTGCGCGGCGGCAATTTCGGCAAGATGCTGGTGAGGATCGCCGCCGACCCCACAGGCTAGGGCCTCGCGCCAAGAAGAAGGCCGGGCGGATGGCTCCGCCCGGCCTCATCTTTGCGAATGCGACGGTCGCCGCGTCCCCGACTACATGCGGTAGCGGACACCGAAGATGATGGTGCGGCCGAAGTGGTTGTTCTCGTAGGCGCGGTTGGCTTCCTTATCGACGTACCGGTCACGATAGTCGTCCGTCAGGTTGATCCCCTCCAGAGACAGTTCGAGCTGTTCCGTCACGCGGTACTTCACCGAGGCGTCGACGTTCACCGACGAGTTGTAACCCTCGAAGATGTTGCCCGTGGCGCTGGCGTTGTCGACGAAGCCGGAACGATAGGCGATCGAGGCGCGGGCGCTGAACTTGCCCTCTTCATAGTAGAGGGTGGCGTTGTAGGCGCGCTTGGCCAGCCCATAGAGCGGCGAGTCGACGTCCAGGCCCGGCGAGGCGCCGCCCGGCGTGGTCGCCGGACCGGAGACCCGATAAGTCACGTTGGAGTCCACGAACGTCGCGTTCGCGATGCCGCCGAAGTTGGCCCAGAAGCCGGGCAGGAAGCTGAACGGCGCCTGGATGGCCAGCTCGACGCCCTTGAGGCTGCCGCCGCTGCCGTTCTCGGTCGTCGAGATGGTCCAGGCCTGGCCCTCGACGTTCGACGCCGCGGGCGAGCTCGGGTTGATGACCGAGGTCGGGAGGCCGGTCGACGCGAAGGTGCCGGTCCGGGTCACGCCCAGGGGGAAGGACTGGATGTCCTTCTTGAACACCGCGACCGACGCCACCGCCTGGGGTGCGAAGTACCACTCGACGCCGGCGTCGTAGGCCTTGGCCCGGAACGGATCCAGCTTCGGATTGCCGAACGTGACGCGGTAGTTGAAGCCATCGACGGTGCCGCCGGGGGTCAGGTTGCCGAGGTTCGGCCGGGTCATCACCTCCGACGCCGCGGCGCGGATGATGATCTGCTCGGTCGGGAAGATCGCCAGGTTCACGGCCGGAAGCCAGTCGTGATACTTGCGCTTCGCCGTCACCTCGACGCCGCTGTTCAGCCCGGTCGACGATTGGTCGGTCTCCATGTAGCGGAGACCGGCATTGGCGGCGAAGCGGATACCGCCGATCTCGCCTTTGAAGTTGCCCTGCACGAAACCGCCGGTGTCTTCCTCCCGCACCGAACGGATATTGCCCGCGTCGATGGCGGCGGTGCGGCCGTAGAGGCCGGTGAAAGCCGCGGCGGCGTCGATGTCCGGGACCACCCAGGTCGTCGTCGTACCGGAGGGTTGCCCGGCGCTGCCGAGGTTGACGGTCCGGCTAAGGGCCGCAGTTCCGCGATAGCCGTAGACGGCGTTGGCGCCGAAGACGCTCGACGGGGTGCAGGTGATGGTTCCGAGAACGGCGTCCGGTCCGGCCGTCGTCCGGGTCGGGCAGACGACGGTGTCACGGGTGTAGGCTTCAAGGTCGAAGTCGAAGCGGCGGTAGACGGCCCCGGCGACAAGCTGCACGCCCTCGGTCACGTCCCATTCCAGGTTTCCGGCCAGCGTCTTGAATTTGTTCGTGTTGTTCGACGGCCGGTCGCGCAGTTCGGCAAGCTGGAAGTTGGCCGGATCGGTCACGCTGGTGCCGAAGGTGAGAAGGGGACTGCGGGAGTCGGTATAGTCGTAGTGGTAACCGGCGGCGTCGCGGTCGTCGTACACGAAGGTCGTCTCGACCGGGATGTCGGCGTCCGACTTCGAAATGCCCCCAAGCACGTTGACGCGGAAGTTGTCCGTGAACTCGTGGCTGGCGTTCAGGCTGAACTGGTAGAACTCGGTCTCCGACTTGCGCAGATAGTTCTCGGTCCGCACCCAGGCGTCGTCGAAGGTGCCGGCGACGATGTCGTTGGTGGCCGGGTCGATGGTCAGATTCCGGGCGTCGATCGAGCGTTCGTTAGAGCGGAACAGCACCTCGGCCCACTGCTCGGTCCGCGTCTCGCGGAACCGCGAGTACAGGCCGTCCAGCGAGACCTTGGTGCGTTCGGTCGGCGCCCACTGGAGGCTGCCGGTGAGGCCGATCCGCTCGCGGTCGTGACCCACCTTGCCGTAACGCGGGATGCGGGGATGGAAGGCCAGGGCCGCGGCGTTACACCCGGCGCTGGGCACATAGGTTCCGCCGCTGTTCGGCGCCGTGAAGCAGCGGACGCCATCGACCGAGTCGAACCGCGCCTGCGCCCACCGGACCGTATTGTTGCCGAGCTCCAGCGTATCGTTCTTCGTGTAGGCGCCGGACAGGGAGGCTCCGAAGACCCCGTCCTCGGACCTCCATGAGACCAGGCCGGCGAGCCGCGGGCCGATATCGTCGCTGAGGTCGTTGTATTGGCCCTGAGCGGAGATGACGGCGGTGAGCCCCGCCTTGCCGGCGAGAGGGTTGCCGGTGTTCAGGTCGACCACGGCGCCCAGCGAGCCTTCGTCGAGCGAGGCCTCGGCCGTCTTGTGCACCACCAGGGAATTGAAGAGTTCCGACGCGAAGACGTTGAAGTCGAAGGCCCGGTCGCGATTGGGGCTGGCGCCGTCCGTGGACGTTGCGATGGCCTCAAGGCCGTTGACCCTGACGCGCGTGAACTGGCCCGAAAGACCCCGGACCGTGATGGCGCGCCCTTCGCCGCCGTCACGCTGAATCGAGATGCCGGGAATCCGCTGCAGCGACTCGGCCAGGTTCTGATCGGGGAACTTGGCGATGTCTTCGGCGACGATCACATCGACCGAGGAGACTGTTTCGCGCTTTACATTGATTGCGGCGCCCAGCGATTGGCGGAAGCCGGTGACGACGATTTCGTCGACCTCCGCGGATTCGGCCGCTGGCGCGGTCTGAGCCGCGGCCTGGCCGGCGGCGATCGCGCCGAGAGCCAGAATGGACACGCCGCAAACCAGCCGGCGCAGGCGGAAATCGCCCGGTCGCATCATCAGTATCCCTCCCCATCCACGACGGCGGCGCCGTCGTGTGACCGTCCGTGCGGCCTTGTTTCGCGTCCGACGCCGGTTGTAATGACACCGGTGTCATATTACCCTGGATTCACGCGCTCAAAACGAAGCAAACCCCAGGCGTGGAGGGAACATGCCTTTCACTGACACCGGTGTCAACACAGTGACAATCCATCTCAACCGGACCCCGCGGCGGCCGAACCCCGTGTTCTCGGACGAGTACAGCATCGTGCGCGGGGTGCTCATCGGCGCGCGCCGGGAGGCGGGGCTCAGCCAGCGCGCCCTGGCGGCGCGCCTCGGGAAGACCGGCTCGCACGTAGCCATGATCGAGCGCGGGCAGCGGCGCGTGGACCTGCTGGAGTTCTGCCGGATCGCCGATAGCCTCGGCGTTTCCGCCGACGCCCTGGTCCACCGGATCGCCGAGCAACTGGGCGCGCTGAAGGCTGCGGCTTAGGGGCGTGGCGGCAGGTTGCGGTCCTGGCCGCCGCCTGACGCGGCCTATTCGGGAATGCGCGTGAGCTGCGTGTAGGCGATCCGCCATCGCCCGGCCTGCTTCACCCAGAAATGGGCGATGCGCAGCCGCCGCGTCTGACGGCGACCGTCCTGAGTCCAGCTGAGCTTGAAGGCCCACGCCGTCAAGGCGGCGTCGCCCCGCACCTGATAAGTGAGCGGTGTGACCTCGTAAGGATCGATCCTGAAGCCCGGCGCGGCGAAGTCGGCGAGATAGGACGCCTTACCCTGGACGCTCGCGTCCGAGTTCACGAGCACATAGTCCTCGGTCACCAGGGCTGCGAGCGTCCTCGTGTCGTTGTGCGCCGTCGCCTGGTTGTAGGCGCCCAGCGCGCGGGCGAGGTCGGGCGGCAAGGCCTGGAGCTGCGGTGTGGCTGCCCGAGCGGCGGCGGCGGGCGCCACCCACCACAGGGTCGCGGCGATCAAGGCCATGGTGACGGCCCTGTGGCCGGTACGTTTCTCCGCGATCATGGCCGCCCCCCAACAAGGTGATCGTGGGCAGGCGAGCGTGGACGACGCAAGAAGGCACCTTCCGGTAACCGCGAAGACGAGGCGGCTATCGGAGGTCCCGCACCGCGCCGCGCGCCGCGCTGGTGGTGAAGGCCGCGTACGCGCGCAGGGCAAGCGACACCTTCCTGTCGCGCCCGACCGGCCGCCAGGCTTGAGAGCCACGCGCCAGCATGGCCGCGCGCCGGTTCGCCAGTTCCGCCTCCGTGACCTGCAGTTCGATCGACCGGCCGGGAATATTGATTGAGATCCGGTCGCCGTCCTCGATCAGGCCGATCACGCCCCCTTCCGCCGCCTCGGGCGAAACGTGGCCGATCGACAGGCCGGAGGTGCCGCCGGAGAACCGGCCATCGGTGATCAGGGCGCAGGCCTTTCCCAGGCCCTTCGATTTCAGATAGCTGGTCGGATACAGCATCTCCTGCATCCCCGGGCCGCCGCGAGGTCCCTCGTAGCGGATCACCACCACGTCGCCCGCCTTGATCCTGCCGGTCAGGATGGCGTTGACGGCTGCGTCCTGGCTCTCGAACACGCGCGCCGGCCCCGAGAAGACGAGGATGCTGTCGTCGACGCCGGCCGTCTTCACGATGCAGCCGTCCACGGCCAGGTTGCCCTTCAGGACCGCCAACCCGCCGTCCTTCGAGAAGGCATGCTCGACGCTGCGGATGACGCCGGCCTCGCGGTCCAGATCGAGGTCCGCCCAGCGACGGCTCTGGCTGAACGCGACCTGGGTCGGCACGCCGCCGGGGGCTGCCTTGTAGAAGGTCTGTACGGTCTCGCTGTTGGTGCGCTGAATGTCCCAACGGTCCAGCGCCTCGCCCAGGGTCCGGCTATGCACAGTGGGTGTGTCGGTGTGGAGCAGGCCGGCGCGATCCAACTCGCCGAGGATCGCCATCACGCCGCCGGCGCGGTGGACGTCCTCCATGTGCACGTCGGCCTTGGCCGGCGCCACCTTCGACAGGCACGGGACCCGGCGCGACAGGCGGTCGATGTCCGCCATGGTGAAATTGACCTCCGCCTCGTGCGCCGCCGCCAGCAGGTGCAGGACGGTGTTGGTCGAGCCGCCCATGGCGATGTCGAGGCTCATCGCGTTCTCGAAGGCCGCGAAGTTCGCCACCGACCGCGGCAGGACGCTTGCATCCTCCTGCTCGTAGTAGGCGCGGGTGATGTCGACGATCAGGCGGCCGGCCTCGAGGAACAGGCGTTCGCGGTCGGCGTGCGTCGCCAGGACCGAGCCGTTGCCGGGCAGCGACAGGCCCAGCGCTTCGGTCAGGCAGTTCATCGAATTGGCGGTGAACATCCCCGAGCACGAGCCGCATGTCGGACAGGCGGATCGCTCGATCACGGCGACGTCGGCGTCGCTGACGGAGTCGTCGGCCGCCGCGACCATGGCGTCCACCAGGTCGAGGGCCACCTCCTTGCCCTTCAGGACGACCTTGCCGGCTTCCATCGGCCCGCCGGAGACGAACACCGTGGGCAGGTTGAGGCGCAGTGACGCCATCAGCATGCCGGGCGTGATCTTGTCGCAGTTGGAGATGCACACCAGGGCGTCGACGCAGTGCGCGTTGGCCATGTACTCGACGCTGTCGGCGATCAGCTCGCGCGAGGGCAGGCTGTAGAGCATGCCGTCGTGGCCCATGGCGATGCCGTCGTCGACGGCGATGGTGTTGAACTCCTTGGCCACGCCGCCGGCGCGCTCGATCTCACGGGCGACCAGTTGCCCCAGGTCCTTCAGATGCACGTGTCCAGGCACGAACTGGGTGAAGGAATTCACCACCGCGATGATCGGCTTGCCGAAATCCGCGTCCTTCATGCCCGTGGCCCGCCAAAGGCCCCGGGCGCCGGCCATGTTGCGGCCGTGGGTGGAGGTGCGGGAGCGGTAGGGGGGCATGGCGGCGTCCTGGCTGATCCGCCGCGGAATAGCCCCGCCGTCCTCGCGCGGGAAATATACTTTTGGGATGGTTTTAGGTCGCTGTAGATATCACAGATGGACGTGCGCCAGCTTCGGCATTTCGCGGCGGTGGCCGAGACGCTGCACTTCGGCCGGGCGGCCGAGCGGCTGAATATGACCCAGCCGCCGCTCAGCCAGTCGATCATGGCGCTGGAGCGCGAGCTTGGCGCGCCGCTCTTCATCCGAACGAAGCGAAGCGTCGCGCTCACCCCTTTCGGCGAACAGTGGCTGGTCCATGTTCGCGCGGTGCTCGATGAGCTGGCGGCCTTGCCGAGCATCGCCAACCGACTGCGCGACGGAGAGGCGGGGCGGCTGGAGCTGTCGTTCGTCAGCACTGCGGACTACAGCGTCCTGCCGGCGTTGGTGCGCCGCTACGCTTCGCTCTATCCGGCCGTCGAGATCGCGCTGCGGGAAGCCACCAGCGAGGTGCAGATCGCGGCCCTGCTGGAGGGCGCGGGGCAGGCCGGGATCATCATCCCGCCAGCCACCGGCGCTCTGCCCGCGGCCCTGAACTATCGCCGCCTGCTTTCGGAGCGGCTGGTCGCGGCCGTGCCGGAAAGCTGGATCGAAGACGGGCGTCTGCCTCTCCGCGGCGGGCGACTGGACCCGGCGGTCGTGGTCCAGTCGCCGCTGATCATCTTCCCGAGGCGCTCGGCGCCGGCCTTCCACGACCTGATCACCGGCTATTTCACGGCCCGTGGAGGAACCGCCCGCATCGTCCAGGAGGCGATTCAGATGCAGACGATCATCAGCCTGGTCTCGGCCGGGATGGGCGTCGCGCTGGCGCCCGCCTCGTTGCGCAACCTGGCGCGCACCGGCGTGCGATACGTCGATCTCGCCGGGGAGGTCCCGTCGCTCGAAACCGGCATCGTGTGGCGCCGGGACGACCTGACGCCGACGTTGAACCGCTTTCTGCAGATCGCGGCGGAGGGACCCGGCGCGGCTTAGGCGCCGAAGATCCAGCCGGGGGTGAGCGAACTCATCTGGACGCCCACCAGGATCATCTGGCCGCCGCCGGTCATGTTGATGACCGTGTCCGCGCCCGACTGGCTCACCGTGTATTGGGTCCCGGGATCGAGCTGGACGCGATCGCCCTGGGCCAGGCTGAAGTCGGTCACCCGATCGATCCCCGCGTCGCCGAAGGTGTGGAAGAGGTCGGCGCCCGCGCCGCCGGTCATGGTGTCCGATCCGCGGTCGCCGGAGACGAAGTCGTCGCCGGCCCCGCCGAGCACGAGGTCGTCGTCCTGCCCGCCACGGACGATGTCGTTCCCGTCGCCGCCGTCGCAGGTGTCGTTGCCGATGTTGCCGTAGACGAGATCGGTGGCGGCGTCGCCCGACAGGCTGTCGTTGTCCTTTCCGCCGACCACCCAGTCCTCGCCCACGCCGCCGGACGCGGTGTCGTTGCCGGTGTTGCCGTTGATGTCGTCGAAGCCGGAGCCGCCGGTGATCGAGTCGTTCCCGTCCTCGCCGCGCAGGTAGTTCGAGCCGGAGGGATCGCTGATCGTGTCCGAGCCGAAGTCACCCCAGACCACGTCATCACCTGCGCCCCCGTCCAGGACGTCGTCGCCGCGCCAGCCGTCGATGTAGTCGTCGCCGCCATTGCCGGCGATCACATTGGCCAGCGCGCTGCCGTAGATCTCATCGGCCTGGGCGGAGCCGCGCACATTCTCGATATCGCCCATCAGCCAGGTCAGGGACTGGGGCGCGTCGAGGTCCAGTTCGTCCGTCGGCGTGGCGATGCCGACCATGACGGGATCGGTCGCCGACACGGGATCGTCCGGCAGGTAGACGTACCAGCCCCGGATCGAGCCCGAGGCGTCCAGGGTGTCGCGTCCGCCTGCGTCCCACAGCGTGCCGTAGCTGCCGGTGGCCCGGATCAGGTGTGTATCGTCGCCGGCGTTCGTCCTCAGGTTGGGGCCGTAGAGATGCCGCAGGGCGATGACATCCAGCATCATCGGCGTGGCCGGGAAAAAGCGGGGATCGTCGGCCTCATCCGTGTAGGCCATGACCGTACCCCAATCGAAATCCAGGCCTTCCAGACCGATATCGGCCAGCGTGGGCCGGCCGGTCCCGCCATCGTCATGAGGGTGTTTCAGACCGAGGACGTGACCGAGCTCATGCAGCAACAGCAGATAGCCGGGGCCGCCAGGCAGGAAGTTCGTCAAGGTGTTCGCGGCGCTGTTCACGTTCAGCAGGACGTCGCCGTGGGCTCCGTCGTAATGGACGGCGTCGAATTGAGTGCTCGGGAAATAGCCGACCGCGGCGAAGTCGGGATCGTCGCCGACCAGCCGGCTTTCGCGCGAGAGGCCAACATTGATCTCGCTGCCGGCCCGGGCCGCTGCGCTGGGGTCGGCGAAGACGCCCACGAAGTTGAAGCGGATGTCCACGAAGGACGCGATGCTCTCCAGCGCGGCCTGGACGCCCAGACGCACCTGTTCGGAGGACGCCCAGGTCTCGCCGACGAAGCCCCCGGATATCGACCAGTCGATCGTTCGGTCCGGGCCGAGCGTCCATTGGAATCCGCTCGTCGTGGCGTCGAACAGCAGCTCGCCGGTCAGCGGCGACGGGCCGCTGGACGGTATCGGATTGGCCATGTGGTGGTCCCCCAGGTTACGCGAGGGTCCGGTCGGCACTCTTCCGAACCGCGTGATCCCCCAGTCAGCAACCTGCAATAGCGACGCCAAGCTTGGCAATAGGGTGCGCGCGAGAGGCGAGTTTCAGGGAAGGCAGGTTAGAGGCTCATCCTCAAAGGGCGAGGACGGTGTCGGGGTTGGTGTTCAGGCCGGCGTAGGCTCGAACCACGGTCGTGCGGAAGCGGGCGTCGTTCGCCAGGGCGGCAGGGAAGACGCTCTCCAGGGCCAGGAAGCGGGCCACGTCCGCTTCGGAGCCGTCGCAGGCGGCGGCCACGCTGGCCAGGGTCTCGGCGAGGGGGTCGGTGATGGGGGCGCCGGCCCGGGACTGGCGGACCACGAAGCGCATCCAGGCTGCGACGCCCACCGCCAGGCGGTCCACCGGGCGGCCCGCGGCCAGGGCTTCGGCGGCGGTCTCCAGCAGGCGGAAGCGCAGCTTCTGCGAGCCGTCCCAGGCGATCTGAGACAGTTTGTGGACGATCGCCGGGTTGCGGAAACGGGTCAGGATATCGTCGATGTAGCCGGCGACGTCGAGTTCGGGGGCGTCGAGGCTAGGCGCCACGTCCTGGCGCATCATGCGCTCGACGAAGCCCGCCAGGCGAGGGTCGGCCATGGCGGCCGAGACGGTCTCGTGGCCGACGCCCAAACCCACATAGGCCAATGTGGAATGGGCGCCGTTGAGCAGCCGCAGCTTGGCCCGCTCGAACGGCGCCACGGCGCGCGCGATGGTGGCGCCCGCGGCCGCGAACAGGGCGGCGTCGGCGCCCAGGCGGTCCTCGACCACCCACTGGACGAACCGCTCGCGCTGTACGGGCCAGGCGTCGGCGAGGCCCAGGGCGGCTTCGACCTGGACGCGCAGGGCGTCGTCGGTGGCGGGCGTGATGGAGTCCACCATGCTGCAGGGGAAGGCCGCCTCGGCCTCGATCCAGGCGGCGAGATCGCGTTCGCCGCAGGCTTCGGCGAACCGCACGACGGCGCGGCGCAGCTTCAGGCCATTGTCGGAGAGGTTGTCGCAGCTGATCGTCGTAAACGACGGAACTCCCGAGATTTTCCGCCGCCGAAGGGCCTCGGTGATCCAGCCGATCAGGCTGACCGGACGCTCGGGCGTGTCCAGGTCGTGGCGGATGTCGGGATGGTCCAGGTCCAGGTCGCCGCCAGTGGTCAGGCAGTAACCCTTCTCGGTGACGGTCGAGGTGACGTAGCGGGCCTGCGCCAGCCGTTCGAACACGGCCTCAGGGTCTTCACTCGCGACCAGCACTTCCTTGATGGCCCCGATCACCTGGACGGTCGGATCGGCCTCCTTCTCGGCCAGGGCGTAGAGGCCGTCCTGGGGCTCGAGCGCGTCGCGAAGGTCGGGTGTGCGGAGCGAAACCGCGCAGATCGCGAGGCCCGGATCGGTCGCCAGCATGCGGTCGAAGTACCAGGCCTGGTGGGCGCGGTGGAAGGCGCCGGGGCCGAAGTGGACCACGCCCACGCGGGTGGCGGCGCGGTCATAGGCCGGCCTGCGGGCGGGCGCGCGAACCTGCGCCAGGGTTTGGTCGGAGAGACGCATTACAGGGTGACGCCACGCTTCCAGAGGGCGATCTCGCGCTCGCCGTTCTCTTCGGCGCGGGTGACCTGGCCAGACGCGGTGGCGAGAACGAGGTCCATGAGTCGCTCGGCCGCGGCATCGAGGCTCTCGCCGCTGACGATGCGGCCGGCGTCGAAGTCGATCCAGCGCGGCTTGCGCTGGGCGAGGCCGGAGTTGGTGGCGATCTTGAGCGTCGGGGCCGGGAAACCCAGCGGCGTACCGCGGCCGGTGGTGAACAGGATCACCGTGGCGCCGGCCGCGGTGAGCGCCGTGGACGACACCGCGTCGTTGCCGGGCGCCTCCAGCAGCACGACGCCGCGCTTGTGCGCTCGGCCGCCATAGCGGACCACCTCGGTCACCGGTCCACGGCCGGCCTTCTGCACCGCGCCCAGCGACTTCTCCTCAAGGGTGGTGATGCCGCCTTCGATATTGCCGGGCGAGGGGTTCTCGCTGACCGGCTCGCCGTGGTCGAGGAAGTAGCGCTTGAAGTCGTTCACCACCGCGGCCACCTCGTCGAACACGGCTTGGTCCGTGGCGCGGGCCATCAGCAGGCGCTCGGCGCCGAAGATCTCGGGAATCTCGGTGAGCATCGCGGTCCCGTCCGCTGCGCAGACCTTGTCGGCGATGCGGCCGACCACGGGATTGGCGGTGAGGCCCGAGAAGCCGTCCGAGCCGCCGCACTTCACGCCCACCACCAGGTCGGCCACGGGACAAGGCTCGCGCCGGTCGTGCTCGGCGATGGCGACCAGTTCCGCGACGGCCGCCAGACCCTCCTCGATCTCGTCGCCGGCGGCCTGGGCGGTGAAGGCGCGCAGGCGAGCGCGGTCCAGGTGCGGGGCCGCGTCGAGCAGAGCTTGCAGCTGGTTGCTCTCGCAGCCCAGGCCCAGGATCAGCACCCCGCCGGCATTCGGATGGGCGGCGAGCGCGGCGATCATGGTGCGCGTGGCGTCCAGGTCGCCGCCGAGTTGGGAGCAGCCGAACGGGTGGGTGAGGGCATGGACGCCATCGACGCGCCCGGCGAACCGGCGCTGCGCCTCGGCGGCGATCTTCTGGGCGGTGCGGGCGACGCAGCCCACGGTGCACAGCACCCAGATCTCGTTGCGGGTGCCGACCCGGCCGTCGGCGCGGCGATAGCCCTGGAAGGTCGTGGCGGCCGGCGCCGGCAAGGCCTCGGCCGGCGCGGGGTCGTAGGCGTAGGTCTCCACGCCCGAGAGCGAGGTGGCCAGGTTGTGGCTGTGCACGTGGGCGCCCGGCGCGATGGCTCGCGTGGCGTGGCCGATCGGCCAGCCGTACTTGCGCACGTCCTCGCCGGCGGCGATGGCTCGCAACGCGATCTTGTGGCCGGCGGGAATGTCGGCCTGCGCCGTGACGCCGTCGGCCACCGCATCGCCGGCCGCCACGGCGCGCAGGGCCACCGCCACGTCGTCGCGGGGATCGATCATCAGGGTTGCGGCGGGGTCGTTCATCGGGAAATGGTAACCGGTGTCATTCAAATCTCAAGCTTAGCCGGCTTGCGGTTGCGGCCCGGCACAGGCCAGGAGATATGAATAGCGCTGTTGCGCCTCGAAGGATCGGTCCGACTGCCCGTGAAGCCTCCCATGAGCAAGCCGCGTGCGCCCGAGGACGGGCCTGCTGACGTGTCGCGCCGCCGGCCGAACATCAACGATATCGCACGCCTGGCCGGGGTCTCGAAGAAGACCGTCTCCCGGGTCATCAACGCCTCGCCCTTCGTGCGCGCCGAGACCCGCGAGCGGATCGAGGCGGTGATCGCCGAGCTGGGCTATGCGCCGGATCCGCAGGCGAGGGGGCTGGCCTACGGCCGCGCCTTCCTGATCGGCCTCGTCTACGACAACCCCAACCCGCAGTATGTCGTGAACATGCAGCTGGGCCTGCTGGACGGCATGAAGGGCTCGGGCTTCGAACTGGTGGTGCATCCCTGCGACCGGTCCAGCCCGACGTTCCTGGAGGACCTGCGGTCGTTCGTGGAGCGCCAGCGGCTGTTCGGCGTGGTGCTGACGCCCTCGGTGTCCGAGGACGAGCGGGCCGCGACCATCATGGCCGAGATCGGCTGCGCCTACGTCCGGGTGGCCTCGGTCAGCCTGGACCAGCCGGAGCACATGATCGAGACCCGCGACCGCCTGGGCGGGCGCGAGGCCGCTGCCCACCTGGCCGAGCTGGGGCATACGCGGATCGCCTTCGTCTCCGGGCCGCGCAGCTTCCGATCCTCGCACGAGCGGCGATCGGGTTTCGAGGAGGCCCTGGAGGAGCGCGGCCTGCACCTGGCCAAGGCCTTCGCGGTCGAGGGCGCCTATACCTACGAGTCCGGGATCGAGCGCGGCCGGGAACTGCTGGCGATGTCGCCGGCGCCCACCGCGATCTTCGCCGGCAACGACGAGATGGCCGCCGGCGTGCTGCAGGCGGCGCGACAGGCCGGCCTGCGGGTGCCCGAGGACCTGTCGGTGGTCGGCTTCGACGATTTCCAGATCGCCTCGCGCCTCTGGCCGACGCTCACCACGGTGCGCACTCCCACCCGCGAGATCGGCCGCCTGGCGGTTGAGCGGCTGATGGGCCGCGAGGACGATGGCCGCGATCCCAAGAGCCGGCTGCCGTCGCTGGTGGTGCGGGAATCGACGGCCCCCCCGCCGTGCAGGGACTGAGCGGCTAGGCCGGGCCGTCGCCCAGCCCATCCGGCGGCAGGCGCCGGAGCGCGCCCACGGGCGTGAGCACCGTGCGGTCGATGATCTCGGCCATCGTCCCGGCGTCCACCTGGTCGAAGTTGCGCAGCCACCAGGCGAGCAGGTTGAGGATCGCCGAGACCAGGTGGAACAGGAGGAGATCGTCCAGCGGCCCGCCCGGCGCCGAGGACCGGGCGCGGCCGACCGTTTCCAGGGTTTGGCGCAACATCCCCGCCCGCACCGTCTCGCCGGCCCCGCCCGCGATCAGCGCCTGGTGGATGGCCAGGTTGTCCTCGACGAAGGCGCAGAGCGAGCGGGCGGCGCCCCGGCGGTCCTTCTCGCGCAGCAGCGGCCGCACCTGGGTGAGGAAGGCCCTGGTCAGCATGTCGGCCACATCGGCCAGCAGGCCCTCCTTGTCCACGTAGTGGCGGAAGAAGGTGGCGTAGCCGACGCCTGCGCGGGCGGCGATGGCGCGCACGGTGATGGCGTCGAGCGGGCTCTCCGTCGCCAGGTCGATCATGGCCTGGCGCAACGCCTCGCGCGTGCGCACAACCCGGGCGTCCAAGACAGTTGACATCGAAGCGCTACGGTCCGTTATGATCCACTGTATATCGTAAGTGCTCCGCCATGGCGACAAGCCGCGGCGCGCCCGAAGGCCCGAAGAGGCCCGGGAATGGAGTACGGCGCCTTGGGGAGGACGGCCAATGACCATCTCGAAGACCACGCGGCGCATAGGTTTGGCCGCACTGCTAGCGGCCACCGCGTTAGGCGCCGGCGGGCTGACCACCGGAGCGGGGGCGCAGGCGCCGGCGGCGCAGATGGTCGACGACTTCCGGCTGCCGGATCAGAACTACCTCTCGCACCAGCTTTACCGGAAGGGCGACGCCAAGGCCGTCGTGCTGATCACCTACGCCAGCGGCGACGCGACGGTGAAGACGGAAGCCGCCGCCTATATGGCGCTGAAGGCCGCTTCGCCGGGCGTGGAGGTCTACATGCTGGACTCGCGGCTGGGCGACCGGCGCGAGACGGTGACTCCCGAAGCCAAGGCCGCCGGCCTGACCCTGCCGATCCTGTTCGACTATGAGCAGCTGGTGGGCGAGCAACTGGGCGTCACCCGGGCGGGCGAGGTGATCGTCATCGACCCCAGGACCTGGACCGTGGCGTGGCGCGGGCCCGTGGCCGGCCCGGCGGGCGAGACCTGGGCGCGGGAGGCGATCGAGGCGGTTTCGGCCGGCAAGCCTGTCGCCGTTCCCACGCACGTGGCCCGCGGCGGCGTCATCGCCTTTCCGGAACGCGGCAAGGCGCACGGGAAGATCAGCTACGCCGCGACCGTGGCGCCCATCATCCAGGCCAAATGCACCGGTTGCCACCAGCCCGGCGGGATCGGGCCGATGCCGCTCAACACCTACGAGCAGGTGAAGGGCTTCTCGCCGATGATCCGCGAGGTGCTGCGGACCAAGCGCATGCCCCCCTTCCTGGCCGACGAGACGGTGGGCGCGTTTCTTCACGACGAGCGGCTGAGCCCGACCGAGATCAAGACCCTGGTCCACTGGGTGGAGGCCGGCGCGCCTCGCGGCAAGGGCGAGGACCCGCTGGCCAAGGTGAAGTTCCAGGCCCCCGACTGGCCGCTGGGCAAGCCGGACGTGATCGTCACCATTCCGCCGGTGAAGATCCCGGCCTCGGGCGTCCTGGACTACTCGCGCCCGGTGGTGCCGAACGCGATGGCCGAGGGGCGCTGGATGAAGGCCACGACCTTCCGGGTCACCGACCGCCAGGTGGTGCACCACATCCTGACCGGCGTGGTCACGGGAGAGGCGAAGGCGGGCGACACCGCGTCCGAGGCGTCGTGGGGCGCCTCGCTGGGCGGCTACGGCCCGGGCCGGGGCTCGAACCTGCAGCCGCTGGACACCGGCGTCTGGGTGCCGCCCTCGGGCGGCATCGCCTTCCAGAACCACTACACGCCCTATGGCCGGGAGACGACGGAAGAGACCCAGATGGGAATCTACTTCTACCCGAAGGGCCAGGAGCCGAAATACGTGCTGCGCACCTTCGGCATCTTCGACTTCTCGATCGTGATCCCGCCGGGCGCCGAGTACCACCACGAGCAGGCCTATATCGACGTGCCGAAGGAGATGATCCTCTACGGCCTGACGCCGCACGCCCACCATCGCGGCGGGTCGGTGAACGTCGCGGTGCAGTATCCGAACGGCAAGCAGGAGATGCTGCTGGCCATGCCCCGGTACGACTTCAACTGGCAGTACGAGTACTTCCTGGCCAAGCCGCTGAAGGTTCCCGCCGGTTCGAAGGTGATCACCCGCTGGACCTTCGACAATTCTACACGCAACCCGGCCAACCCGGATCCGAAGCGCGAGATCCGCTGGGGCGAGCAGTCGTCCGAGGAGATGCTGGCGCTCTACCTCCACTACCGCTGGACGGACGAAACGGTCGCGAAGCAGAAGCCCGAGAACGACAAGCTGATGCAGGCTGGCCTGATGATCGGCGTCATGGACGACGATATGGACTCCAAGCTCCAGCCTGACGAACTCAAGGGCAACCTGGGCGAGACGCTGAAGAAGTACTTCGCGATGATCGACGCCAACAAGGACGGCGGCGTGGATCGCAAGGAGCTGGAGGCGGCCCAGAAGCTGATGCCGAAGCGCAAGCCGGCGGCCACCGCCGAAGTCACGCCCGCGGGCGGAACGCCGGGCGGGCGGTAGAATACGCCTCTCCCCTCGCTGCGCGGGGGGAGAGGAGGCAGGGCTAGATCTTCACCGGCTCCATCTTCGGCGTCAGCAGATGCACGGCCAGCAGAGCCAGGAGGTAGGCCGAGGCGGCCACCACGAAGATCGGCGTGTAGGTGCCAAGGTCTTCCAGCACGCCGCCGATGTACTTGGAGAACACCATGCCGCCGACCGCGCCCAGCATCCCGCCGATGCCGATCACGGAGCCGACGGCGCTGCGGGGGAAGACATCTCCCGGCAGGGTGTAGAGGGTGGCCGAGAAGCCCTGGTGGGCGGCCGTGGCCACGCCGATGATCAGGACGGCGACCCAGAGGTTGGACGCCAGCGCCGCGCCGGCGACGGGCACCGCCAGCAGGGCGCAGACCAGCATGGTGGTCTTGCGGGCCCGGTTGATCGACCAGCCCATCTTCATGAACCGCGACGACAGCCAGCCGCCGCCGACGCTCCCCACGTCGGACAGCAGGTAGATGACGACGAGCGGCGGGCCGAAGGTCTTCAGGTCGAGGCCGTGGCGCTTGCCCAGGAAGTCCGGCAGCCAGAACAGGAACATCCACCAGATCGGGTCGATCAGGAACTTGCCGATCGCAAAGGCCCAGGTCTCGCGATAGCGGAGCAGCCGGATCCACGGAATCCTGTCGACCGGGTCGGCCGGGTCGCTCTCGATGTGCGCAAGTTCCGCCGCCGAGACCTTCTTGTGCTCGCGCGGACGGCGGTAGACCAGGAGCCAGATCGGCAGCCACACCAGGCCCATCAAGCCGGTGACGATGAACGTCATCTTCCAGCCGAACGCCAGGGTGAGGGCGGGGATCAGCAGCGGCGTCACGATGGCGCCGATGTTGGTGCCGGCGTTGAAGAGGCCGGTCGCGAACGCGCGTTCCTTCTTGGGGAACCACTCGGTGATCGACTTGATCCCGGACGGGAAGGCGCCGCCTTCACCCAGGCCCAGGATCACCCGCGAGGCGATGAATCCGCCGAACGACCCGGCCGCCGCGGTGGCCATGTGGCCGACCTGCCAGATCGCGAAGGCGATACCGAAGCCGAAGCGGGCGCCGATCCGGTCGATGATCCGGCCCCAGGCCAGATAGGCGATGGCGTAGGCGGCCTGGAACCAGAAGACCAGGTCCGCGTAGTTGGTCTCGCTCCAGCCGAACTCGGTGGTGAGATCGGCCTTGAGCAACCCGAGGGCCTGGCGGTCCACGTAGTTGATGATCATCGCCGTGAAGAGCAGGGCGACGACCACCCAGCGGTAGCGCCCTACAGCAACGGCTGGGGCGTCGGCTGCGGTGTCAGTCCGCCCGGCGGTGGTCATGCATATCTCCTCCAGGGCCTTCGGCGGGCAGGGCGGGAACCGCGATGCAGCGGATCTCCTCCAGGTCGCCGAAGGTGATGCGGGCCGTTTGTCCGGCCTCGATGTCATGAATGCCGCTCGCCGCGCCCGTGGTCACCAGCTGACCGGCCTTCAGGGGACGGCCCCGCGCCGCGCAGGCGGCGAGCAGAAAGGCGAGGGAGGCTGGCGGACGGCCCGGGATCGACTCCGGTGAGCCCTCGCCCACCAGCTTGCCGTCCACATAGGCCTGGCAGGGCGGGGCGATGTCGGCCCGGTCGCGCCAGCCCGGCACGGCGCGGCCCAGGATCAGGCCGGCGTTGTTGCCGAAATCGGAGGCCACGACCCGCGGGCCCAGGACGTTGATGGTGCGGAGCGGACTGCCGGCGAACTCGACGCCCACCAGCAGCTCGTCGACGAAGGCCAGGGCCTCCTCCGGAGTCCAGTTCAGCTTGTCGGCCGGCGTGTCGCGGCCGATGCGATAGACGTACTCGGCTTCCACCGCCCCGAAGCCGCCAACGATCAAGGGCAGCGGCGTGGGATGGGCCGGATCGGCCTGCCAGAGGTGGCCGGCGAACACGGGGCCCATGACGCGCTCGGCGCCCAGTTCGGCCTGCAGTTCCAGCGGGATGCGGCCGACTTTCCAGCCGACTACGGGCTCGGGCCACAATCCGATGGCCGCGTCCTGCACGCGGTAGCCGGCGGCCAGGTCGGCGGGCAGGGGGCCGGGGAATGCGGGCAGGGCGCGGGCGGCCCGGCGCGCTTCGACGAATTGTCGCGCAACCTTGGCCGGATCAAACGCAGTCGCGGTCTTCGCCGCCGGAACAGTCACGTGCTGTTGTCCTCCGGCCGGTCCGATCACGGTCGCGGCGCTTCTTCTGGTCTTTGGACCGGAGACTCCCGGCCGGGTCGGCTGCACATTGTGCGAATAGGTAACCGGTGTCAATTTGGTCTGCGAAAGACAATCCCAGCCGGACAGGCTAGTCGAATAGGGCCGGCGCAAATGGCTTGCACCCCATAATGACACCGGTTACCTACCGCGCCAAAGGGAGGAATGGCCGATGACAAGGCCCCTGACGCTGAACCCGGACCGGCTGTTCCCCGCCGAGCCCGCCACCCGTGCGGTGGCGAAGCGCCTCTATGCGCGGGTCAAGGACCTGCCGATCATCAGCCCGCACGGCCACACCGACCCGGAGTGGTTCGCGGGCGATGCGCCGTTCCCCAACGCCACCGAGCTGCTGCTGGCGCCGGACCACTACCTCTACCGGATGCTCTATTCCCAGGGGATCGCGCTCAGCGACCTGGGCGTGCCGTCGCGCAAGGGGCCTTCGAGCGCCGATCCACGGGCGGCCTGGCGGATCCTGGCGTCCAACATGCGCCTGTTCCGCGGGACGCCGTCGTCCATGTGGCTGAACCACGTGTTCGCCGAGGTGTTCGGCTTCGACGTGGCGTTGAGCGCCGAGACCGCCGACCTCTATTTCGACCGCATCGGCGAGGCGCTGGCCACGCCGGCGTTCCGGCCCCGGGCCCTGTTCGAGCGGTTCAACATCGAGCTGATCGCCACCACCGAGGCGCCGACCGATCCGCTGACCCACCACAAGGCCATGCGCGCCTCGGGATGGAAGGGCCGGGTGGTCACCGCCTATCGCCCCGACCCGGTGGTGGACCCCGAGCACGAGGATTTCACCCACGAGATCGCACGTTTCGGCGAGATGACCGGCCAGGACGTCTATGCGTGGGAAGGCTACCTGGAAGCTCACCGTCTGCGCCGCCGCGCTTTCATGGAATTGGGCGCCACCTCTACCGACCACGGCCATCCGACGGCCCAGACCGCCGACTTGTCAGATGTGGATGTTCGCGCCTTGTTCCGCAAGGTCTTGAGCGGGGCGTTTACGCCGGCCGACGCCGAGCTGTTCCGGGCGCAGATGCTGACCGAGATGGCCAAGATGAGCCTGGACGACGGGCTGGTCATGCAGATCCACCCGGGCTCGTTCCGCAACCACAACCGCTGGCTCCATGGGAGCTTCGGCCGGGACAAGGGCGCCGACATCCCGACCCGCACCGACTATGTGCGGGCGCTGAAGCCGCTGCTGGACAAGCTGGGCAACGATCCGCGGCTGTCGGTCATCGTCTTCACCCTGGACGAGAGCGTTTACGCCCGCGAGCTGGCGCCCCTGGCCGGCCACTATCCGGTGCTGAAGCTGGGGCCCGCCTGGTGGTTCCACGACAGCCCGGAGGGCATGCGCCGGTTCCGCGAGCAGACCACCGAGACGGCGGGCTTCTACAACACCGTCGGCTTCAATGACGACACCCGCGCCTTCCTGTCGATCCCGGCGCGCCATGACGTGGCCCGGCGGGTGGACGCCAGCTTCCTGGCGAAGCTGGTGACCGAACATCGCATCGACGAGGATGACGCGGCCGAGACCGCCGTCGATCTGGCCTACAACCTGCCCAAGCGGGCTTACAAACTGGACGAGCCGGCGGCCAAGCGCACGCCCGAGCTGGTCTGACGGGAGGACCACCGTGTTCAAGCGGACCTATCACGCGACCCATCCGGACATGATGGAGGGGGTCGACAACGAGACCCTGCGCCAGCGCTACCTAGTCGACGGCCTGTTCGCGCCCGGCGAGGTGGTGCTGAACTACACCCACTACGAACGCTTCGTGATCGGCGGCGCGGCGCCGGCGGCCGGCGCGCTGAAGCTGCCCGACCAGACCGTGCCGGAGAGCGCCAAGGGCCATCCGTTCCTGGAGCGGCGCGAGATGGGGGTGATCAACGTCTCGGACACGGCCGGCACGGTGACGGTGGACGGGACGGCCTATCCGCTGGCCCCCCGCGACTGCCTCTATGTGACCATGGGCGCGAAGGATGTGACCTTCGAGGGCGAGGGCGCGCGTTTCTACCTCGTGTCGACCCCGGCCCATGCCGCGTTCGAGACCAAGAAGCTGGCGCTGGCCGACGCCGTCCCGCTGGAGCGAGGCGCCCTGGAGACCTCCAACGAGCGGACGATCTACCAGCTGGTGGTGCCGCAGACCTGCAAGTCGGCGCAGCTGCTGCTGGGCCTGACGGTGCTGAACACCGGCAGCGTCTGGAACACCATGCCGCCGCACCTGCACGACCGCCGCAGCGAGATCTACTTCTACTTCGGCCTGGGCGAGAACGACCGCGTCTTCCACTTCATGGGCGAACCCGACAAGGCGCGGCACATCATCATGGCCAACGAGGAGGCGGTGATGTCGCCGCCGTGGTCGATCCACATGGGCTCCGGCACCTCGAACTACGCCTTCATCTGGGCGATGGGCGGCGAGAACCTCGACTACACGGACATGAACGTCCTCGACATCTGCCAGCTGAAATGAGCGCGACTCTCTTCGACCTTACGGGGCAGGCCGCGCTGGTCACCGGCGCCAACACCGGCCTGGGCCAGGCGATCGCCGTGGGCCTGGCGCAGGCGGGCGCGGACATCGTGGCGGTGGGCCGCAGCGCGCCGGACGAGACCGCCGAGCTGGTGGCCAAGGCCGGCCGCAAGCTGCACGCGGTCAGCGCGGACCTCTCGACCACCGAGCCGATCGGCCGGGTGGTGTTCGAGGCCTATGCCGCCACTGGGCGCCTGGACATCCTGGTCAACAACGCCGGCATCATCCGCCGCGCCGACAGCCTCGACTTCACGGAAGAGGACTGGGACGCGGTGATGGACACCAACCTGAAGACCGTCTTCTTCCTCAGCCAGGCGGTGGCCCGGCGCTGGGTGGCCGACGGGCAGAGCGGCAAGATCATCAACGTGGTCTCGATGCTGAGCTTCCAGGGCGGCCTGCGCGTGCCGTCCTACACGGCCTCGAAGAGCGCGCTGGCCGGGGTCACCAAGACGCTCTGCAACGAGTGGGCGGCCAAGGGCATCAACGTCAACGGCCTGGCCCCCGGCTACTTCGCCACCAACAACACCACGGCGCTTCGGGCCGACGAGAGCCGCAACCAGCAGATCCTGGACCGCATTCCGGCGGGGCGCTGGGGCGAGCCCGGCGACCTGGCCGGCGCTGCGGTCTTCCTGGCCAGCCGCGCGGCGGATTACATGCACGGCGCCATCGTCCCCGTGGACGGCGGCTGGCTGGCGCGCTGACGCCGGCCCACGCACAGAAGGAGTAGCCCCATGGCCCGCGACCGCCTGAAAGTTCTCGCCGCGATGATGGACCAGGGGGTGATCCCGGTCTTCTACCACCCGGACGTGGAGGTCTGCTCCAAGGTCATCCAGGCCTGCGCCAACGGCGGAGCCAAGTGCATCGAGTTCACCAACCGCGGCGACTTCGCCAGTCACGTGTTCCTGGAGGTCACCCGCCACTTCGCCAAGGCCGACCCCAGCGTGATCATGGGCGTGGGCTCGATCGTCGATGCGCCGACCGCCGGCCTCTACATCGCCAACGGCGCGAACTTCGTGGTCGGCCCGATGACCAACGCCGAGGTGGCGCGGCTCTGCAACCGCCGCGGCATCGCCTATTCGCCCGGCTGCGGCTCGGCCACCGAGATCAGCGAGGCCCAGGAACTGGGCGTGGAGATCGTGAAGGTCTTCCCGGGCGGCTCGGTCGGCGGGCCGGAGTTCGTGAAGAACATCCTGGGCCCCATGCCCTGGACCAAGATCATGCCGACCGGCGGGGTCGAGGCGACCGAGGAGTCGCTGAAGGCCTGGTTCGGCGCCGGCATCGTCGCCTGCGGCATCGGCTCGAACCTGGTGACCAAGGCGCTGCTGGACGCCCAGGACTACGACGGCATCGAGCGCCGGGTGCGCGAGACCGTGCAACTCATCAAGAAGATCAAGGGGACATAGACGATGGCGGGTGACGTGCTGAAGATCCGGCCGGCGAACGAATGCCAGTGGGATTGCGCCGCCTTCGGCGAGGTGATGCTGCGCTTCGACCCCGGCCATGGCCGGGTGCGCAACGCCCGCACCTTCCAGGTCTGGGAGGGCGGCGGCGAGTACAATGTGGCCCGCGCCATGCGCAAGTGTTGGGGGAAGCGCGCGACGCACGTGACGGCCCTGCCGGTCAACGACCTGGGCTGGCTGGTCGAGGACCACATGATGCAGGGCGGGGTCGACACCTCGCACCTGATCTGGCGCGAGTTCGACGGCATCGGCCGCAACACCCGCGTCGGCCTGAACTTCACCGAGAAGGGCTTCGGCATCCGCCCGGCGCTGGGCACCTCGGACCGCGGCCACTCGGCGGCCTCGCAGATCCGGCCCGGCGAGGTGAACTGGGAGAAGCTGTTCGGGGAGGAGGGCGTGCGCTGGTTCCACACCGGCGGCATCTTCGCGGCGCTGGGGTCCAACACCGCCGAGGCGGTGATCGAGGCGGTCGAGGTGGCCCACAAGTACGGGACGATCGTCTCCTACGACCTGAACTACCGGGCCTCGCTGTGGAAGAGCCAGGGCGGCAAGCCTGGCGCCCAGAAGGTCAACCGCGAGATCGCCAAGCACGTCGACGTCATGATCGGCAACGAGGAGGACTTCACCGCCTGCCTCGGCTTCGAAGTCGAGGGGCTGGACGAGCACATCTCGGCCATCGACCCGGCGAACTTCAAGAAGATGATCCAGGCCTGCACCGCGGCGTTCCCTAACTTCAAGGTGGCGGCCACCACGCTGCGCAACGCCAAGACCGCCAGCATCAACGACTGGTCGGCGATCATCTGGGCGGCGGGCGAGTTCTACCAGTCGACCATGCGGGAGAACCTGGAGATCTACGACCGGGTCGGCGGCGGCGACGGCTTCGCCTCCGGCCTGGCCTACGGCTTCATGGAGGGGCTTGGGCCCCAGATGGCGGTGGAGTACGGCGCCGCCCACGGCGCGCTGGCCATGACCACGCCCGGCGACACCTCGATGGTGCGCGCCGCCGAGGTCGAGACAGCGATCAAGTCGAAGGGTGCGCGGGTCATCCGCTAGGGCGCACGGCGGCGCCGCCGGGATCGGGCGGTGGGCTCGGAGTTCGTAGGTTCCAGTCTTCCGCCCGCGGCGAAGACCGGGATGGCAGCAGCGACCGTCAGCCGGAGCGGCGAGGGGGCGGCGGGTCCGCGCCGCGTCGTGCGAGGGGCGGGGCCAGGGCCACCGAGGCGGAGCCGAACAGCGCCGTCCTGGGGGCGGCCCTTGGCGGCCGGGTCAGCACGTCCACGTCGCCAGGGGCCTGCGCGGCCGCGGACGCCGCGGCGCCCGCCTTGGCGCGGACCAGCAGATCCTGAAGGGTCGAGGCGCCGGCGCGGAGGTCGGCGGGAAGTGTGTCGTCCAGGCGCGCCGCATCGGCGGCGACGCCGCGCAGGGTGGCGAGGAATTTCGGCAGGCTGACCGGCTCCTGGTCGCGTTCGCGCTCGCGCTCGACAGGGCCGCCGGGGTCCCGCTCGGGGCGGTCGGCCTCGGCCATCTCGGACGGATCATGCTCGGCGGCCTCCGCCCGGGCCGGCTTCGGCGGCGCCCGCAGGGTCATGCTCAGCCGAATGCCCATCCGCACGGCCAGGAAGCTGCGATTGAAGGCGTCGAACAGTTCGAGCTTCTTCGCATGATCGTCCTGGGCCTTCGCCGCCTCGCCGAACGCCACGCCCAGCCCGTAGGCGCAGTCCACCATCGCCTCCAGAATCCGGAGCTCATGATCGGTGCGGGCGACGGCGTCCGGCATGAGAACAAAAATAGAACACATCTACCTCGGCGTCAAGGCGCAGTGCTGGCGCGCGGCTGAGCTTCCCGATGTCCTGACTGTCGATTCGACCTAGCGCACCTCGCGGCGCGGCAGGCCGGCGGCGCGCCGGGCCGCCGCGTCGTAATAGAAGAGCGACTGAGCAGCGCCCTCGGCGGCGGCCGGGTCCTTGGCGTAGCGCAGGTAGGACGCGTAGTGGCCGTAGGCGTTGCGGCAGTGGCTGTCGCGGTCGTTGATCTGCGGCGAGAAGCGGAAGGTCCCGTAGTTCTCGAGCGTGTAGCCCGCGCAGGCGCCGTTGGGCGTGAGCCACTCCAACTGGCCGTGCTCGGCCATGAGCTTCTCGGCCAGGGTCGGCTCCCTGGGCAGGTTGTCATAAGCGCCGTAAGCCCCGGAACGGACGCCCTTCTCCATCTCGTCGGCCTGGCGGAGCATCTCGGCGCGGGCGTCGGGCGTGAGGGTCGCCTTGTGCTGTTCGGCGGTGGTGCGGAGTTGCTTGGCGGCGGCCAGCATGCGTTCGGCCTGGGTCTGGGCCGAGGCGACGGGCGCAAGGGCGGTCAGGGCGACGGCCAACAGGGGGGCGAGGAAGCGCAGGCGCATCCGGTTGATCTCCGGTCAAGGTCAGGAACCAAGATGTACGGCAGGACACCGGGTTCGGACGAGTGTCGGCGCCGAACCCCCAGAACGCGCGGTGACGCCTCTCGCGAGACGTTGAAGGGGGCCGCTTCTGGGCCTGGCGCGGAAGGTCCGTGTGTGGACACGACGCCGGCTCCGGCTTTCGACCCGTCGGGAACACTCGCCCGACGATGACGCTGACCAACCGCTTGCCGTACGGGGGGCTCCGGGGCGCCTTAGGCGGCGGCGACGATGCGCCTGCGCCGCACCACAGCGCCCGTAGCGCCGAAACCGAGGATCATCATCGCCCAGGTCCCGGGCTCGGGCGCGGGCGCGGGCGCCGGGGAGTTTGTCTGCAGGTGCGCGGAGGCCGAATAGGGCGTGTTGCGCGCGTCGAGGGTCCCCTCGGCGACCAGCATGTCGCCGAACTGGCCGAAGTTATAAAGCTGGTAGCTGAACAGGTTGCGCTCTGAACAGCAGTCGCCACGGGCGTAGATCACGATGTCGCTCACGTCGAATGCGTCGGTGAACTTGACGAGGAGGTACTCGGTCGGCCCGGCCCCGTCGCTGTGGTAGATGTTCGGATAGGCCGTGCTGATAATCCCATCGGTGGCCTTGCTCGGCGGCGTGCTCGCATCGTAGCTCCCGGTCCCGAAGACGAGGCCCCCGTTGCTGGCCAACGCCACGTTCACGCCGCCGGCGAAGACCTGCAATTCCCCGATCCCGAGCCAGTCGCCTCCGGCGGCTCCGCTGATGATCTTGATCGAGGTCGCGACGGTGGCCTGCGCCGGGGCGCTCGCGCCCATCATCACGGCGGCTGCGATGACGCTGCCCGCCAGCACTCTGATTGAAGACTTCATACTCAACTGCCCCGTCATAGGCGCTTCTGCGCGCGCCAAGCGTTAGCTGGCCCGGCAGGCGCTCGTCATCCTGACTAATCAGTAGGGGTCTTGGTCTCGTCCGCCACGGGGGGACGGCTGGCCCGGTTGAGCCAGAGGCTCATCAGCCCAACCCGGCTGCGGACGCCGAACTTGCGGAATATGCAGACCACGTGCTGGTGGGCGGTGGAGGCGGCGATGCCCAGCTGAAAGGCGATGCTCTTCTCCGAGGCTTCGGTCAGCAGGAGCTGCAACACCCGCTGCTCGGTCGGCGTCAGAGGCATGTCGGCCATTAGCAGGCCCTGGCTCAGCATCAACCGCCGGTGAAACCATTTGACGCCGCGCAGGGTATAGGCGAGCGCCTCGATCGTCTCGTCGCTGACCGTGTCGCGGGAATGCAGCCCGAAGTGGGATTCGCAGCTCTCATTCAGCGGAAACGCCACGAAGGCGGCGTCATGGACGTCCCTGACGGCATACTGCTCGCGATAGAACGGTTGCTCGAACCAGGCCGGCAGCAACTCGCGGCGAAACGAGTAGGTCCGGAACATTCCGACGTCCCGCATGGGCAGCAGGAAGGACGGATCGATCTCGCGCCGATCCCACGCGCGCAGGATCTTGTTGGGCGCGACTGGATTGAGCGTCTTGACCGCCGCCACCCGCCATCCCTGCAGCGGATCGGGAGCGGCCTCGCCATCCGCGACGCCGCCCATGCGGATGCCGGCGGTCCAGGTCACGTTCGAGACGTTGCCCAGACTCGCGAGAAACACCATCAGGCGCCTCAGCGCGAGCTCCGGTTGGCTGGCGTCGTAGTCGGATAACTCGTCCCAGACCCGATGGATTGCATCGGCGTTCGCAGTCGGCATGACGGGTTCCCCTCCACGCGCTCCTTACCTCATGCTTCGCCTGAACGGGCATCACGCCAATCTTGGCCTGGGGTCAACGTCCGCGAGGTCCGCCTTGGAGGCGATCGGGCTCGGCTTTGCGGTTGGAAGGCGACGCCTGCCTGCCGTCCTACCCCTGCGCCGCCGCGATCATTTCCTTGAGGCGGAGCTTCTGGCGCTTGAGGGCCTGGAGGGCGAGGTCGTCGGAGGCGGGGCTGCGGGCTTCCTGGCGGATCTTCGTGTCCAGGTCCTGGTGCTTGCGGGTGAGCTGCGGCACGCGTTGACGGCTCATGAGGTCCTCTTCGCCTGCGCCCGGCCCTTCGCCGGACGGAAGCTGGAGCGTGCGGCCGACAAGCTTACCGGGCGCTTAGCGCGCGCGGCCTGCGCCGAGCCGCCGCAGCGGATGGTTTACGCGCCGGTCCGGATGAAGGGGAGGCTGCACGCAAGAGTGGCTTATATGTTGTAATGCAACATAAAGCAGTCGCCTGCGTTAGGGTGACGTAGCCGGACTGTGTGTCGGCCGCGTTCTCCGCCACAATCTGTCTGGGCAGGGCTTGCACTCCGCGCGCCTCCAGTTTCCCGAAAGCCGGCCATGCCCGCCCGTGCGCCACCCACCGAAGAAGCGGCGCTGAGCCTGGCTCTGGCGGTGGTCGCGGCGTCGGCGGGGCCGTTGCTGTTGCTGGACGGCGACCTGAACATCGTCGCCGCGAGCGCCTCGTTCTCGCAAGTCTTCGAGCTCGACCCGCCGGGCGCCCCCGGCATGCCCCTGGCGGGGCTCGGCGACGGCGAGTGGGACGTTCCGCAGTTGCGCTCGCTGCTGGAGGCCACGCTCTCGGGGGCCGCCACGATCGAGGCCTACGAGATGGATCTCAAGCGGCCGGGGCGCGGCGCGCGGCGGCTGATCATCCACGCCCAGCGCCTGGTCTACCTGGATCTCGACAACCAGCGGCTGGTGATGGCCGTGACGGACGTGACGGACGCCCGCGCCAGCGAGCGCGAAAAGGACGACATCCTCGCGCAGAACCTGATCCTGCTGCAGGAGGTCCGCCACCGCGTGGCCAACAGCTTGCAGATCATCGCCAGCGTCCTGCTGCAGAACGCCCGCCGGACCCGTTCGGACGAGACGCGCGGCCACCTGAAGGACGCCCACAGCCGGGTGATGTCCGTCGCCGCCCTGGAGCGGTTGCTGGCGGGATCGAGCGAAGAGCAGGTCGAGCTGCGCGGCTATTTCACCAGCCTCTGCCGCAGCATCGGCGCGTCGATGATCGCCGACAGCGACCAGCTCTCGCTGGCCGTCACCGGCGCTCGGGGCCACGTGGAGGGGCGGGTGTCGGTGAGCATGGGCCTGATCGTCACCGAACTGGTGATCAACGCCCTGAAGCACGCCTTTCCCGAGAACCGTTCCGGCCGGATCACGGTGGCGTGCGAGTTCCAGGGCCCGAACTGGACCCTGGTGGTCACCGACAATGGGGTCGGCATGCCCAGCGATCCGCCACAGGGCCTCGGCACGAGCATCGTCCAGGCCCTGGCCAAGCAGTTGGACGCCAGGGTCGAGATCGCCCCCGCGCAACCCGGAACGCGCGTCACCGTCACTCACAACCAGGTCGCCCTGGTCGATGAGGACGGCTCCGCGGCCGCCCCGGCGACCGGGCGTCCGGCCGCGCAGGCCGGCTGATGACCAACCATTCCGAAATAAGGGAATCCGCCATGGCGACCGCCGCCCCTGCCGCGCGCGACGTGCGCCTGCTGATCGTCGAGGACGAGATCCTCGCCGCGATGTCGCTCAAGGACGAGCTGGAGGACGCCGGCTATCGCGTCATGGACCTCACGTGCCGGCACGAGGAAGCCCTGACGGCGGTGCGCGACTGCAAGCCCGACCTGGCGCTGGTGAACATCCGGCTGCAAGGGCGCGACGACGGCATCGATCTCGCCCGGGACCTGTGCGGGCTGGATATCCCGGTGCTGTTCATCAGCGGCCAGGTCAGCCGGGCGCGGACGGCGCGAACCCATGCGGTCGGGTCGCTGCCGAAACCCTACAGCCCGGCCGACATGGTGCGGGCGGTCGCCTACCTGCTGGCTCACCTGCGGGGCGACGAGACGCCTCCGCGCCCCAAGAACCTGGAAGTGTTCGACGGCTCGCCGGACGTGGCCGCCGCCTAGCTGCCTAGGTCCCGGCCTGCACGAAGGGGACCTTGGCGAACAGCCTGCGTTCCGCGCCGCGCGGGTCGTCGACCAGCCTGGACGGGACGTTGAACACCATCGTCCGGCGGCGCCTGAGGTCGTAGGGCGCCCAGGTCGGGATCGCCTTGCAGTTGGGATCGCCGGTCCTGGCGAAGGCCAGGAAGGCCTCGCTCATCTGGTCGGCCATGGGCTGGGCGGTCGGGCCGATGGCGGTGGCGCCCGGCTTGGCGAGGTTGTCGAAGACCAGCTGGATGTCGCTGGCGTGCGGCGCGCCGAACCTGCCGCCGTCCTTGGGCGTGGCCCAGTCGAGCTGGTAGGCCCAGGTGGGATGGCCGGCCTTGGCGCGCTCTTCCACCTCGATGATCGCGCCGCGCCAGGAGCGGGCGGCGGTGGTGGCGGCGAACAGCACGTCGCTGGGGCTGTAGCGCGGATAGAGCCGCCGGTACTCGGCGATCACCGGTTCGGGCAGGATGTCGACGCGCATGACCTCCTGGGAGAGGCGGGCGGGGAGTTCGTCCCAGGTCAGCGAGAAGTTCCTGGGGTCGCCGCCCATGAAGGCGCGGGTCTCGTCGTGGGTGTTGCCGACGATCATCGGGATGTGCGCCGACTGGGCCGGGGCGTCCGGATAGAACGGGTGGCGCTTCAGCGAGCGCTCGTCGAGCACCGGGCCGAAGTAGAGGCCGCCGAAGCCCAGGACCGGATCCTCGGCGCCGAGGGCGTCAACCAGGCGTTCGGCGGGCAGGGTGCGCAGGTCGGCGGCTTGTTCGGGTTTGAGCTTGAGCGCGTCGAGCCAGGCCAGCGCGCGACGCGTGGCGTTGCCGGGGCCCGAGGCGGTGACCTGCTGGCCGCTCATGGTGGCGGCGCGGTGGAAGAGGCCGGCCGCGGCCGGGGTGGCCATCATCGTCGCGATCTTGGCGCCGCCGCCCGACTGGCCGAAGACCATGACCTTGCCCGGATCGCCGCCGAAGCGCGCGATGTTGTCGCGGACCCACTGGAGCGCCAGGATCAGGTCGAGCTGTCCGGCGTTGCCGCTGTCGGCAAGTTCGGGGACCAGCCGGGCGAGGTAGGCGTAGCCGAAGGCGTTCAGGCGGTGGTTCAGCGTCACCACCACCACGTCGCCGCGCTGGCAGAGCCGGACGCCGTCGTACAGGGGCGACGAGCCCGAGCCGTTCGAATAGGCGCCGCCGTGGATGTAGACCATGACCGGCCGCCGGCCCGCGTCGAGCGCCGGCGTCCAGACGTTCAGGAACAGGCAGTCCTCGCCGGTCGGGCCGGCGTTGCGGTCGCGTTGCGGCGAGGCGGCGCCATACTGCCGGGCGTCGGCGACCTCCGTCCACGGGGCGGGCGGGGCCGGCGGCTGGAAGCGGCGGGGGCCGGTGTCGGCCCCGTAGCGCACGCCGCGGAAGGCCAGGATCCCGTCGTCCACATATCCGCGGATCGGCCCGTGCCGGGTGCGCGCGACGGGGGAGGCGACAGCCGGGGCCGCCCGCGCGCTCCATGCCATCGCCGCCATGCCCAGGCCCGCGGCGACCGCGCCGCGCCGGGTAAGCTCGCAAACCATCGAATCCGCCCTGTTTTCGCGTTTTGACCACTATGACACCGGTAGCAATTCGCGCTACATCCGTTTCAACGACAGAGGAAACGGGCATGGTTCGGGGCGTATTGGCCGGTGTTGTCGGCGCGTTGATGTTGGCGTTCGCAGGCCCCGCGGCCGCCCAGGCCCCCACCACGGAGCAGACCCTGGCGGCGATGAAGACCGCCACCCGCTTCATGGTCGAGAAGGTCGCCTACAACGGCGGCTACGTCTGGTCCTACACCGCCGACATGTCGCGCCGCTGGGGCGAGCTGGAGGCCAAGCCCACGATGATCTGGGTGCAGCCGCCCGGCACCCCGACCATGGGCCACCTGTTCCTCGACGCCTATCACGCCACCGGCGACGACTATTATTACCGCGCCGCCGAGAAGGCGGCCGAGGCGCTGATCTGGGGTCAGCATCCGAGCGGCGGCTGGCACTACATGATCGACTTCGGCGGCGAGGCCTCGATGAAGGACTGGTACGCCACCTATGGCCAGAACGCCTGGCGGATGGAGGAATTCCAGCACTACTGGGGCAACGCCACCTTCGACGACGCGGGGACGTCGGAGGCGATGCAGTTCCTGCTCAGGCTCTACGTCGAGAAGCGCGACCCACGCTGGCGGCCGGCGCTGGAGAAGGCGCTCAACTTCGTGCTGGAGAGCCAGTACCCGATCGGCGGCTGGCCGCAGCGCTATCCGCTGAAGAACGAGTTCAGCCACCACGGCAAGCCGGACTACACCAGCTTCATCACCTTCAACGACGACGTGGCCGGCGAGAACATCAAGTTCCTGGTCATGGCCTACCAGGCGCTGGGCGACGCGCGGGCGCTGGAGGCGGTGAACCGGGCCATGAACAGCTTCCTGGTCACCCAGCAGGGCCAGCCGCAGCCCGGGTGGGCGCTGCAGTACACGGTGGCCGACCTGAAGCCGGCGGGCGCGCGGACCTATGAGCCGACGGCGCTGGCCACCCACACCACGGCCAACAACATCACCCAGCTGATGAACTTCTACGAGCTGACCGGCGACACCAGGTACCTGGCCCGCGTGCCCGAGGCGCTGGACTGGCTGGACAAGGTGAAGCTGGCCAAGCCGCGGCCCGACGGGCGGACGCACCCGACCTATATCGAGATCGGGACGGACCGGCCGATCTACGTCCACCGGCGCGGCTCGAACGTCGTCAACGGCGAGTACTACTGGGACTACAGCGACCAGAAGACCCTGGCCCACTACGGCGCCTGGCGGAAGATCGACGTGGCGGGGATGCGCGCCCGCTATGAGCGCCTGAGGACGAGCGATCCGGCGGAGGTCACGAAGGACTCGCCGCTGATGGCGAAGGGCCTCGTGCCGCTGCCGAAATACTTCGCCACGCGGGACCTGGAGACCTCGGACCTGAACATCAAGGCGCAGAAGGGTTCGGCGGTGACGTCCGATGCGGCGGCCAAGCTGGTCGCCGGGCTGAACGCCGAGGGCTACTGGCCGACGCCGCTGGTGGCGACCAGCAACCCCTACACGGGCGCGACCCCGCCGGCGAAGGCGGACAAGGACTATTCGACCACCCACGTGGGCGACGCCACCGACACCTCGCCCTATCCGACCGACAAGCCCGTGCTGGGCATCTCCACCGGCGCCTACGTTCAGAACATGACGACCCTGATCGACTATCTGGACCGGGCGCGCTGAGCCGCTAGGCTCGGAGCCATACCGGAGATTCCAGGATGCGCCTTCGCCTGCTGCTCGCCGCTCTTGCCGTGGTCGCCGCGGGCGAGGCGATGGCCCAGGTGGTGAACCATGACCTGCCGGTCCAGGCGATCATGGCCACGGGCGTGAACCCGGGGGCGCTGGCGTTCTGGGCCGGCGGCAACGATCCGCCGGAGGGCGAGACGCCAGCCCAGGCCGAGGCTCGCTGGGCGGAAGCGCTGAAGGGCGCCCAGACGCTCCAGGTGAAGGGGCGCGAGCTGATGCAGCATTCGCGGCCGGGCCGCTGGAACGAATTCGCCCAGATGCTGGTGGACGGTGCGGCGGCCGGCGAGGCGGCGGCCAAGGCCAGGGACGCCGGGAAGGCCTTCGAGATCGGCGGCGGCCCGATCTACGACGCCTGCAACGGCTGCCATAAGACCTACATCCCGTCGCCGAAGCGACTGCCTTAGCTCTCCTGGATCTGGCCGCCGGACTCGCCCACGAGCGCGACCTCCGAGAAGTCGAGCTCTTCCTGAAGCAGCAGGAAGGTGTCGCCGCCGACCTGTCCCTGGGCGCGGAGCTCCTCGAGATGTTCGCGCTGGCGGCGGATCGCCTTGAGGCCCAGCCGTCGCTTCTCCGGAAGCTGCGGATCGTCCTGGGAAAGGGCGGCGGCGCGCACCGCCTCCAGGCCATAGCGCCAATGGTCGGCGGCCGGGCCGGTCTCGCCGTCGAGGGTCGTCAGGGCGACGGCGGCGAGCCGGGCGCGGGTCTCGGCGAGCTCGGCGTCGAGATCGTCGTGGCCGTCCAGCTTCAGCAGGCGGACCAGAGGGGCCAGGGTCAGCCCCTGGACCACTAGCGTCGCCAGCACGACGGCGAAGGCCGTGAGCACGATCAGGTCGCGCTGCGGGAACGAGGCGGGCAGGGCGAAGGCGGTGGCCAGGGTCACCAGGCCGCGCATCCCGCACCACCCGACCAGGATGCCCTGGCGGAACGTCGGCGGCGGCAAGTCGCCGCGGATCGCTGGGAACCAGTTCACCACCCGATTGTAGATCATTACCCAGACCATCCGCGTCGCGATCACGCAGGCGATGACCGACAGGGCGAAGATGGCCGCCTCGCGCAGGCGCTCGGGCTCCATGGCGCCGACGATGGCGCGGGCCTGGAAACCCATCAGCAGGAAGGCCAGCACGTTCAGCAGGAAGACCGCGCTGCTCCAGACGGCGAAGCTGTGGATCCGCACCCGCGGCGCGGTGGTGAGGCCTGCGGTGCGGGCGATGGTCATGGCGAAGGCGACGAGGCAGAGGACCGGCGACAGGCCCAGGCGCTCGGCGATGATCCAGACGCCGAAACAGCTCACGAACTCCATCAGGTTGCCGCCCAGCGTGCCCGTGACGAATGGGGTGAGGTACCGGAACAGCCTGGCGATCGCGAAGCCGAGCAGCAGGCCCCCGGGCGCGGCCAGACCAAGGTGGACCGCCAGGCCGGCGTCGATCTCGCCGCGGGTGTGTATGGACACGGCGGCGCTGAAGAGCAGCAGCGCCGTGGCGTCGTTCAGCAGGCTCTCGCCCTTGAGCACGGTCACCGATCGGCGGGGCATGCTCACGCTGCTGAGCACGGCGGTGGCGGCGGCGGCGTCGGGCGGGGCGGCGATGGCGCCGAGCGCCAGCGCCGCATAGAGCGGCAGGCCGGCCATGGCGACGCCCAGCCAGGCCACGGTTCCGGCGCTCACGATCACGGCCAGGACCGCGAGGGCGAACAGCGGGCGCCAGAACCGCCTGAGAGCCTGGACCGGGAAGTCGAAGGCCGCGTCCACCAGCGCCGGGGCGATGAACAACGCCAGCGCCATGTGCGGATCCAGGGTGATCGCCGGGGCACCGGGGATCACCGCCAGGCCGACCCCGGCCGCCGCCAGCATGGTGGGGTAGGGGATCGTCAGTCGGCGCGACACCTGCAGCAGGAGGATCGCGACCGCCAGCAGGACGAGAAGGCTCTCGAAGAAGCTCACGGGGCGACCCCCGGCAGGCTGGCGGCGATCCAGTCGGCCGCGTCCAGGCCACTCTGCCAGGCGCCATGGGCGGTGGAATAGTCGTGAGCCGAGCAGGCTTCGCCCGCGAAGCAGAGTCGCCCACTGGGCGGGCGGGCCAGGACCGCGCGCGCGTCCGCATGCCCGGGCTCGGCGTGGCTGTAGGATCCGAGGATGGTGGGTTCGGCGCCCCAGCGGGTCACGGCGAGCGGGGTCAGCGACTGGACGAACCGGGCGCCCAGGAGCTCGCGCAGTTCCTCGCGAACGAAATCGAAGGTCGCGGCTTCGCCCGCCGCCTCGAGCTCGCGGGCCAGGGCGCCGCCGAGGAAGGCCTCGATCACCGGGCGGCCGAAGGGACGCAGGTAGTAGCTGCCGGTCCCGGCGCGATCCAGTTGGCCCAGCAGGTGGGACTCCGGCGGCACCGCGTCGGGCTCGGAGAGGGCGAGGAACACCTTGTTGTCGAGGCCGAGCGGCAGGCGGGCGGCGGCGTGCAGGTGGTCGTCGAGAGGCGGCGAAAAGCGGATGTCGCCGCGCGCCAGGACGTTGCTGGAGACGGTGACGATGGCGGCGCGCGCGCGGATGGTTCCGCGGTCGGTCTCCACCGTGACGCCGTCGCCGTGGGCAATGGAGGTCACGCGGGTGTCGAGGGCGACGGGCAGGCCCGCGCCGAGGTCGCCGAGGAACGCGCCGTAGCCCGCCGGAAGCCGCCAGTTGTTCTCGCTGGCCGCATCATCGTAGGCCAGGAAGTCCCGCACCGAGAGCTGGTCGAGCTCCACCCCGTTCATGAAGCTGCTGATCCCGTCGAGGAAGGGACGCCAGGGGTCGTTGCGCGCCACGGCGTCGCCGGCGCGGTCGCTGGGGGGCGGCGCATGGCGGAGCCGCTCGCCCAGACGCGCGTAGGCGGTCCAGGCGGCGCGCTGGTCCCGCTCGGGAAAGTCGATGTCGTGGAGCTGGCGGCGCCAGGCGCCTTCGCTGCGGTCGAGGGTGCGGCCCTGGGCCTCCGCCAGGGCGACGAGGGGGTTGCGCTCGGCCGAATGGAGCCAGCCGCAGCCGTAGTCGAAAGGCAGGTCCAGGAGCTGAACCGTGTGCGCCCGGCCGCCCAGCCGCGGCAGCGCCTCCAGGAGCAGCACCGAGCAGCCGCGATCGACCAGCCGGCGCCCGGCGGCGATCCCGGCCGCGCCGGCGCCGACGATGGCGACGTCGATGTCCCCGCTGACGGGGCCGGTGGCGTCTGGCTTGGGCGTAGAGACGGACACCGGCCACCTATAACGCTAGCGTCAGCGCAGCCAACCCCGCCGCGCCGCCCAGGCCAGGAACAGGTCGGGCCAGGCGTGGGCGGGCTTGCCGCGCGCCAGGTAGATGCCGAACCCATGGCCGCCTTCCTCGAAGATGTGGGCCTCGGCCGGAACCTTGGCGGCGCGCAGGGCGGTCAGGTAGTCCAGGCTGTTCTCGACCGGCACCGAGGTGTCGTCGGCGGCGTGAACCAGGAAGGTCGGCGGCGTCCCGGCGGTCACCTGGCGATGCGGCGAGTAGGCGGCCTCAGCGGCGGGCGTGGGCGAGGCGCCCAGCAGCGCGGTGCGTGAGCCGACGTGCGCATGGGGAAGCGCCATGTCGATCACGGGATAGAGCAGGGCGGACAGGTCGGGCCGCGCCGGCAGGCGGTCGGCCTCGTCGACCGGCGGATAGACCGTGCGGTCATGGCCGGTGGCGAGGCTGGCCGCGACATGGCCGCCCGCTGAACAGCCCAGCGCCGCGACCCGGGCGGGATCAACGCCATAGCGGCCGGCGCCGGCGCGGATCAGGCGGATGGCCCGCTGGGCGTCCTGCAGGGGGACGTCGGCCCGGTCGGCCCAGCCCTCGGCCGGCAAGCGGTAGCGCAGCACGAAGCTGGTGACGCCGGCCTCCGCAAGGCGATGGGCGATCTCGAAGCCCTCCTTGTCGATCACCACGCGGATGTAGGCGCCGCCCGGGATGACGAGGCACGCCGCGCCGTTGGGCCGGGCCGGCCGGAACACGGTCATCAGCGGCTCGCCGACGCCGGTGACGATGCGGTCCTGGAAGCCCGAGGTCTTCACCCGGTCGAGGACCCGCTCGCGGGGGACGGCGGCCAGGGCGCCCGGCGGCTTGCCCGGCCAGAGCTTCACGATTTCCGTGGGATCGGCGGCCTGCGCCAGGGCCGGCGTCGCGGCGCTCGCCGAGGCGAGGGTGAGGAGCGTGCGGCGGTCGAAAATCATAATGACACCGGTAGCATTCGCACTTTTGCGCGGCTAGACGTGGCGGCCATGTGGACCCGTCGATCCGTGCTGGCGTCCGGCGCCGCGTTGCTGGCCAGCCCCGCCGGCGCGGCCGAGACCTATGCGGCGGCGCTGGCCACGGCCTGGGGCGGACCGATCGACGCCAGGGCGGCGCACCGGCAGGCGCTGGTGGAGGCCCGCCGGCTGCAGGTGCGGGCCGACGTGCTGCTGCGCGGGCAGGGCCTGGTCCGGGGGACGGTCGCCGAGCGGATCGGCGCGCTCTTCGCCGACCCGCGCTTCCTCTACCCGGACGACGACGCCGGGCGGGACCGGGCGGTGGCCGAGATGAATGGCCGCCTGGCGGCGCTGCGGCCGAAGCTGGCCGGGGTCTTCGGCGTCGCCATGCCCGCCGCCGAGGTGCGCCGGATGTCGCCCGCCGACGTGGCGCGCGGCCGGGGCGGCTATCGCGAGCCGCCGGCCTATTACGTGGACCTGAAGGCGATCCGCGAGCGGCCGGCCTGGACCCTGCCCAGCGTCGCCTTCCACGAGACGGTCCCCGGCCACGCCCTGCAGGCCACGCTGCAATCGTCCGACCCGGCGAAGCAGTCCTACCTCGGCGTCTATTCGGAGGCCTGGGCGACCTACGCCGAACAGCTCGCCGCGGACCTTGGGGCTTACGCGGGCGATCCCCTGGGCGAGATCGGCGATCTGCACTGGCGGCTGTTCCGGATGGCGCGGGTCGTCGCCGACACGGGCCTGGGCGCGCTGGGCTGGAGCGCGGAGCGGGCGCTGGCGGCCATGCGGGACCTGCAGGGCCACGCGATCGCCTTCGCGACGATCGAAGCCGACGTGGCCCGCATGGGCCGACAACCCGGGACATACGCCGCGCAAGGGCTGGGCGCCCTGGAGATCGCCCGCCTGCGGCCGAAGCCTCGGGCGGGGTGGGCGCACTTTCATCGCGCGATACTGGCTGACGGACCCTTCCCCTGCGGTATGTTCGCCGCCGTCGTGCGTGCAAGGGAGTCGGCCCGATGATGGACATGAAGGTCGCCCCGGTCCCCGAAGCCGCCGCCGGCGCGGCGGTCCACTATCTGGAGGACCTGCTCGAGGAGGTGATCCGCTACCTGGACGGTGAGGAGGCGGCCGCCCTGGTGCAGCGGGCCCGCGACGTGGCCCGCCAGGACGACGAGGAGGCGCTGGAGGCGCTGTTTTCCACCCTGCGCCCGGACCAGGCGGTCTACCTGGCCCGCGCCTTCACTTGCGCCTCGATGCTGTCGAACCTGGGTGAGGATGTCGTCGGCCGCCGCCGTTCGGTCGAGGCCGAGATGGAGCCGGGCGCGCTGCCGCACACCCTGGTGGACGCCGCCCAGCGGCTGGGGCCGAAGGTCGCCGGGCGGATCGTGCCGCGCATGGTCGTGGCGCCGGTGCTGACCGCCCATCCGACAGAGGTGCGCCGCCGCGCGGTGGTGGAACGCGAAGCCGAGATCGCCCGGCTGATGTCACTGCGCACGCACCACCTCCTGCCGCACGTGGAAAAGCGCCTGCGGGAGGACCTGTTCCGCGAGGTGGCCCTGCTCTGGAAGGCGCGGATGCACCGGCCCGAGCGGATCAGCCCGGCCGACGAGATCCGCAACTCGCTGGCCATCGTCCGGCGTTCGATCCTCCCGGCGCTGGCCGACCTCTACGACGGCTGGAGCGAGCACTTCGAGAGCGCGACGCCGCTGACCCTGGGTTCGTGGCTGGGCGGTGATCGGGATGGTCATCCCGGGGTGACCGGCGACACCTTGCGCCTGGCCATGCGCTCGCAGGCGCGGCTGATCCTGAACCATTACTCGGACGAGGTGCGCAGGCTCTGGTTCGATCTCGCCGTCAGCGTCGACCTGACCCCGGCCAGCCCCGGCGTCCTGGCGCTGGCGGAGGCCTCGCCGCACGCCGGGAAGGACGACGCCCACCGCAAGGACGAGCCGTACAGACTGGCGCTCCAGGAGATCTGGGACCGGCTGTCGGCGACCGCTAACCGCTTGGCCGGCGGGGCGTGGCCCACGGGGTCGCCGGCCTACGAGGCGGCGGCGGACTTCGTCGCCGACCTGGAGACCATCCGCCAGTCGATCCGGACGAACCTGGGGGAGCGCGTCGTCGGCGGGCGGCTGCGCACTCTGGTCGCCGTGGCGCGGGCCTGCGGCTTCCACCTGCTGTCCATCGACCTGCGCCAGAACGCCGACGTCCACGAGCGGATGATCCACGAGCTCTACGTGCGGGCGGGCGTGAACATCGACTACCTGGGCTCCGACGAGACGGAGCGCGTGCGGGTGCTGTCCAAGGAGCTCAGTCACGACCGGCCGCTGCGCTCGCCGTTCCTGGACTACAGCGAAGAGACCATGCGCGAGCTGGGCGTGCTGGACGCCGCGGCCGAGGTGGTGCGGCTCTATGGCGAGAAGGCGCTGGGCGCCTGCATCATCTCCAAGACGGCCACCCTGTCAGACGTGCTGGAGCCCCTGGTGCTGCTGAAGCAGGCGGGGCTGGTCCAGGGGGGCGACAAGGGCCGCAGCGCCATCCGCATCAGCCCGCTGCTGGAGACCATCGGCGACCTGGAGCACGGCCCCGAGCTGCTGCGCCAGTGGCTGGCCCTGCCGTTGCCGCCGGCGCTGTTCGGCGAGCCCAAGTGGCGCGAGATCATGCTGGGCTACTCGGACTCCAACAAGGACGGCGGCTATGTCGCGTCGCGCCACAACGTCAGCAAGGCCGCGGCCCTGCTGGCGGCCCAGGCGCGGGAGCAGGGCGTGGACCTCTGGTTCTTCCATGGCCGCGGCGGATCGGTGGGGCGCGGCGGAGGGCCCGCGGCCCAGGCCGTGATGGCCCAGCCGCCCGGCACGGTGAAGGGAAGGCTGCGCCTGACCGAGCAGGGCGAGATGATCTCCCGCCGGTTCGGCGACCAGCCGACCGCACGGCGCAACCTGGACAGCCTGGCCGCCGCGGTGCTGATGGCCAGCGCCCGGCCCGACGAGGTTCAGGCGGGGTCGGGCATGCTGGACACCCTGAGCCAAGCCTCGTTCACCGCCTATCGCGAGCTGGTCTACGACAATCCCGCGTTCGAGGACTTCTTCTGGGGCGCCACGCCGATCGCCGAGCTGGTGGGGCTGAACATCGGCAGCCGGCCGGCCTCGCGCACGCCCAGCCGCCGGATCGAGGACCTGCGGGCGATCCCGTGGGTGTTCTCGTGGTCGCAGGCGCGGTTCATGCTGCCGGCCTGGTACGGTTTCGCGGGCGGGGCGGCCAAGGCCGGGCTCACCGCCGACGATCTCCGGAGCCTCGCCGAGGAGCAGGTCTTCGCGACCCTGGTCTCCAACATGGAGGTGGCGCTGGCGCAGTCGGACATGGCGATCGCGGCCAAGTACGCGGCGCTGCACGCGGGGACGGCGGGCAAGGCGATCTTCGGCCGCATCCGCGACGAGCACGAGGCGGCCTGCGAACTGGTCCTGGCGATCCGCGGCGGCTCCAGCCTGCTGGACAACCATCCGCAGATGGCGGAATCCGTGGCCCTGGCGGCCGAGGTGGTGGACCCGCTGAACCACCTGCAGCTCGAACTGCTGGCTCGGCGGCGGGCGGGCGACGAGGACCCGCAGCTCAAGCTGGCCATCCAGCTGACGGTGGCCGGGATCGCGTCGGGCCTGAGAAACACCGGCTGATGGCCACATCCGCGCCCTGATGCTAGGCGAACGAGCGCCATGCGAACGCTTGCCCTTGCCCTGCTGCTGACGATCCCCGCCGCAGCGGCCCACGCCGACCCGGTGCAGGAGGCGCGCTCGGCCACGGCGGCCTGCCTGGCGGCGGTGATCGACAACGCCCCGGTGGAGGACATCGACGGCGACGACGTCACGATCCGCCGCGGCAGGGACCCGGTGAGCTGCACCGTCCGGGTCAGCGCCGGCGAGCCGGTGCAGATCCAGGACGCGGTGCAGTCGGCGATCAAGCGGCGTGCCGAGCTGTTCGTGCCGGCCAAGACGAAGTGGCAGGCCGGCGACTGGGCGTTCCGCGAGACCTTCTGCAACATCCCCGGGCGGCGGGCGCTGTCGGCCTTCGTCAGCACCAATAGGCCCGGTTACCAGCCGGTGCTGACCGTGACGGTGTTCGAGGCGGCCAAGCGCGACGAGCGCTGCGACCGGGACCTTGGGGTGCAGCAGGTGGCGGCCGCCGAGCCGCCGGCGCCGGCTGCGGCGCCCGTTGAGACCGCGGCGGCCGCGTCCACGGCCGCGCCGGTGATCGAACTGCCGCCGCCCGCGGCGAAAAAGAAGAAGCAGAGCTTCCTGCGGCGGATCCCCGGCCTCGGCCGCCCGGACTAGGCCGCCGCCAGGGCCTGCGCATGAGGACTACCGCCGGACGGCGGCTCCGTTCCAAGATGCCGGAAAATCCTGGGGGAGACGACCGTGGCCGACAAGCTTTTCGACACCGAGTGGAAGACGATCCGCGTCGAGCGGCGGGAGGAGGTCGTCGAGGTGGCCCTGGCGCGCCCCGAGGCCCGCAACGCGCTGAACGGCGAGCTGATGGCGGAGCTGACCGAGGCGGCGGCCCTGCTGCGGCTGCGGACGGACGTCCGGGCGGTGATCCTGACGGGCGGCGACGGCTACTTCTCGGCCGGCGCGGACCTCTCGGCCAGCCAGGCGCGCACGGCCTTGCCGCTGATCGAGGCCCGGCGCGCGGTGATGGCGGGGCCGGACCTGTGCCGGGCCTGGAGCGAGATCGAGGCGGTGACCATCGCGGCGGTCGAGGGCTACTGCATCGGCGGCGGCGCGGCGCTGGTGCTGTCCTGCGACTTCCGGATCCTGGGCGAGGGCGCGTACCTGCGGCTGCCGGAGGTCCCGCTGGGGATGAACATGAGCTGGCGCAGCATCCCGAAGATCGTCGCCCTGGCCGGCCCGTCGCGCGCGAAGCAGTTCGTGATGTTCGGCGAGCCGGCGGACGCGGCGAAGTGCCTGGACTGGGGTCTGGCCGACGAGGCGGTGGCGGCCGGCGGGGCGCTGACGGCCGCGCGCCGCTGGGCCGACAAGGTGGCCGCCCTGCCGCCGATCCCGGTCCGGATGACCAAGGAGGCGGTGAACGCGGTGGCCGCCGCGACGGCCCAGGCCTCGATCTACATGGACCGCGACCAGTTCCTGCTGGCGACCTCCAGCCAGGACTACCGAGAGGGGATCGCCGCCTTCCGCGAGAAGCGGCCGGGGACGTTCACGGGGTCGTAGCGGCCCCCGCCTTCGCCGCCGTGTCGCGCTCGGCCTGGCGGCCGCCGGCGAGGATGTTGGCGAGGGCGTAGTTGCCCTCGTGGCAGGCGTATTCGAAGACGCGGGCGTCGGTGGCGTGGAACGGCAACTCGGCGCGCCACGGCTGGGTGTAGGCGCCGGGGTCGTCCACGACGTAGCTGTAGAGGATCTCGTCGGCGCCGGTGCGGGTGAACCGTTCGACGATCCGGGCGTCGGGGGTGAGCAGGATCCACTCGCCGGCGTTCCAGCGCCAGCGGTCGCGGGGGTTCAGGTTGGTCGTCTCGACCACCAGGGTGTCGCCCTCCCACCAGCCCACCGGATCGCCCATCCAGGGCCGGATCGTCGGCGGCAGGTGGCGGCGGTCGCCCAGGCGGACGATGCGGACCTCGTGGTTCTGCTCGCCGGAGAGGACCACGTGGTCGCGGGTCTGGAGGATCTGTATGTGATCGCGGTTCATGATCGGCGGCGCGACCCCGCCGCCGCCGCCCAGGAGGCAGCGCTCGTCGAAAGGGCGGCCTTCCGGATGGTCGTAGGTCAGTTCGTCCTTCAGCGCCTTCTCGGCCGCGGCTGAGGCGGCCGGCGTGTAGGGCAGGCGGCCGTCGGGCGTGCTGACGATCTGGGAGGTGCGGATCTCGCCGCGGACGCGCGCCAGGCCGCGGGGCTTGTCGAAGCGGTCGTCGTCCGTGACCCCGTCCTCGGGCGGCGGCGGATCGTCGGGATCAACGTCGCCGATGACCTTGGCGTACTTCTCCAGCTTCTTCGCCTCGAAGGCGGCGGCTTCCTCCGGCGTGGCCACCAGCGCCTTGAACGCCTTGGGACGCTGCAGGACGGTCATGGAGTCGGTGTCCCACAGACCTTGCAGGTCGGGGGCGCCGAAGCTGGTGCGCGGGGGCTTGTAGGCCTGGGCGTGGGCCGAGGCGGCGATCAGGAGCGCGGCGAAGAACGCTGTGCGGCCAAGCATCCCCCTAGGCGTTGCGCGCCATCAGCCCTCCGTCAACGGGAATGGTCGTCCCGGTGATGTAGGAAGCCGCCGGAAGGCAGAGGCTGAGCGTCATGTGGGCGACCTCCTCGGGCCGGCCGTAGCGGCGCAGCGCCGTGCGGCGGCGGGCATAGGCCTGCTTGTCCTCGTCGGGGATCGCCTCGGTCATGCCGGTCAGGATCGGCCCCGGGCAGATGCAGTTGACGGTGATCCCTTCCGGCCCAAGCTCGACGGCCAGGGCGCGGGTCAGGCCGGTGACCGCCGCCTTGGCCGCGGAATAGGGGCTGTCACGGCTGGTGGCGCCGAGGGCTTCGGTGGAGGCGATGTTGACGATGCGCGGGGCCTTGGACTTGCGCAGGTGGGGCAGGGCGGCGCGGATCAGCCTTTGCTGGGCGGTGATCAGGATCGAGAACGAGCGGGCCCACACCGTCTCGTAATTCTCGGCGTCGATGGCGGCGAAGCCGGAGACGCCGGCGTTGTTGACCAGGATGTCGATGCCCCCGAAGCGGGCGGCGACGGCCTGGGTGACCAGAGAGATCGCGGCGGGGTCGGCGACGTCCAGGGGCCAGGCCTCGGCGCTGTAGCCGCGGTGGACCAGGTCGTCGGCCACCTCGCGCACGCTCTCCGCGGCGATGTCGGTGCAGGCGACGTGCGCGCCCTCGGCGGCGAACACCTCGGCGGTGGCGCGGCCCATGCCGGAGGCGGCGCCGGTGATCAGCACGACGGAGTCTTTCACAGAGCGGGTGGGCATGGTCATCGTCCCAGGAATACGGCCGGGCGCTTCTCGAGGAAGCTGGCCACGCCCTCGCGGTGGTCTTCAGTCTGCATCAGGAGGCGAATCTTCTCGATCGCCCAGGCCCCGATCTCGCGCGGATCGCCATAGGCGAAGCGGCTGAGGCCGGCCTTCAGGTGGCGCACGGCCAGAGGCGGGTTGGCGGCGATGCGGGCGGCGAGCGCGCGGGCCTGCGGAAGGAGCTCGTCATGGGCCGTGACCTGGCTGACTAGGCCGATCCGCAGGGCCTCCGCCGCGTCGAAGATGTCGCCGGTGAACAGCAGTTCCGCCGCCTTGGCGGGGCCGACGACAGCGGGCAGGCGGTAGAAGCCACCCACGTCGCAGACCAGGCCGCGCTTGACGAACAGCTCGCCGAACCTGGCCTTCTCCGAGGCGATCCGGATGTCGGCGAACAGCGCCAGCTCCATGCCCCAGCCGACGGCGGCGCCGTTGACGGCGGCGATCACCGGCTTGTCGCATTCCAGCGCGGCGATGGCGGCGGGGGTCGCCTGGTAGGTGACGGGCAGCGACCGTTTCGAGACCGGCTTCTCGCCCGCCATGATCTCGCCGACGTCGTCGCCGGAACAGAAGGCGGGATCGGCGCCGGTGACGATCACGCAGCGGACCTCGTCGTCGGCCGCACTCAGCCGGAACGCCTGTTCCAGCTCGTCATAGGCCTTGTAGTTGAGTGCGTTGCGCCGCTGCGGGCGGTCCAGGACGACGGTCGCGACGTGGTCGTCGAGCGTACAGCGGACGTGCTCGAAACCGGCGCTCTTCTCGGCCAGCGAGACCATGGGCGCTCCTCCCTTTTCGACAAGCTGGCATGCGGGACGGCGCGGTCAACGGTGACGCACGGTCAGACTTGCCAGCGCCGGGTGGCGGGAGAACATGCGCGCCGACCACAACGGGGGAAGCTCATGCCGGAATTCCGCACCATCGACACCGGACGGGCGAAGCTGCGGGCGGCGGTGGAGGGCGAGGGGCCGCTGGTCGTCATGGTCCATGGCTTTCCGGAAAGCTGGTACTCGTGGCGCCACCAGATCGGCCCGATCGCCCAGGCCGGCTACCAGGTGGCGGCGCTGGACGTCCGCGGCTACGGCGGGTCGGACAAGCCGGCCGAGGTGTCGGCCTATTCGATGCAGGAGCTGACCGGCGACGTGGCCGGCGTGGCCGAGGCGATGGCGCCGGGCGGGAAGGCGATCCTCATCGGCCATGACTGGGGGGCGCCCATCGTCTGGAACACGGCCCTGACCCGGCCGGACGTGATCTCGGCGGTGGCGGGGCTGTCGGTGCCCTATTCGGGCGTGCCGAAGCGCCCGTTCACGGAGATCTTCACCGAGCTGTTCACCAGCAAGGGCCACTTCTTCTACCAGGCCTGGTTCCAGGAGGTGGGCCCGCCGGAAGCGGAGGCCGAGGCCGACGTCCGCGATTTCCTGCGCAAGTTCTACTACGGCATCGCCGGCGAGGCGCCGGACGGCTCCTGGCCGCAGAAGGCGCACGGGGCCTCGATGCTGGAGGGAATGGTGGATCCCGATCCCTTCCCGGCCTGGCTGACGCCGGAGGACCTCGACTACTACGTGGCCGAGTTCGAGGGCTCGGGCTTCTTCGGGCCGATCAGCCGCTACCGGAACCACGAGCGCGACTTCGAATGGCTGCAGGCCTTCAAGGACCGCAAGATCGAGCAACCGACACTGCTGATCGGCGGCGACCGTGACCCGGCGTTCAACGGCTTCGGCCGCATCCCGGACCCCGCGGCGATGATGCGCGAGCACGTCACCGACCTGCGCGGCGCCCATGTGCTGCCGGGCGTCGGGCACTGGACCCAGCAGGAGCGGCCCGCAGAGGTCACCGCCCTGCTGCTCGACTGGCTGAAGGGACTCTGAGCATGGCCGATCTGGAACTGCGCCACGAAGGCGATGTCATCTGGGCGACGATGAACCGGCCCGACCGGCTGAACGCGCTGAGCCGCAACCTGGTGACCGAGCTGCGGGAGTTCTTCGTCGGACTCTACTGGCGGCGCGACGTCCGCGTGGTGGTGCTGCAGGGCGCGGGCAAGGCGTTCTGCGCCGGCCTGGACCTGAAGGAGCGGGGCGACCCGCAAGGCGAGCGCTCCATCGGCGCGGGCCTGACACGACAGCGCGAGATCAGCGAGATCGTCATCGCCATGCGCCGCTGCCCGCAGCCGATCGTGGCCTGCGTCAACGGCGCGGCGGCCGGCGGCGGCTTTGCCCTGGCGCTGGCCTCGGACGTGCGGATCGCGACGCCGGACGTGCGCATGAACGCCGCCTTCATCCGTATCGGCCTGTCGGCCTGCGACATCGGGGTCAGCTACTTCCTGCCCCGGATGGTCGGGTCGTCGGTGGCGGCCGAATACATGCTGACCGGCCGCTTCATCACCGCCCAGCGGGCCTATGAGCTGGGGCTGGTCAGCCGCGTGGTGGAGCCGGACCAGATGGCGGCCGAGGCCCAGGGCTTCGTGGACGACATGCTGCACGCGACGCCTCTGGGCCTGCGCCTCACCAAGGAGGCGCTGAACCACGCCATCGACGCCCAGGGGCTGGAGGCCGCCATCGCCATGGAGGACCGCAACCAGATCCTGGCCAGTTCGGACGGCGACTTCCAGGAGGGCGTCCGGGCGTTCCTGGAGAAGCGCAGGCCGAACTACGTCCGGCGGGAGGGCTGACATGATCGAACTGTGGCACTGCCCGGACGCGCGCTCGTTCCGCCCACTGTGGGCGCTGGAGGAGCTGGGGCTGGACTACGAGCTGCACCTGCTGCCTTTCCCGCCGCGGGCGCGCGAACCCGCGTACCTGGAGATCAATCCGCTGGGAACGATCCCGGCGATGAAGGACGGCGAGACCTTCATGACCGAGAGCGCCGGGATCGTGCAGTACCTCGCGACCCGCTACGGGCCGAACGAGCTGGCGGTTCCGGTGGACGATCCGGCCTATGGCGCCTGGGTGAACTGGCTGCACTTCGGCGAGGCGACGCTGACCTTCCCGCAGACCCTGGTGCTGCGCTACCGGCGGTTCGAGCCCGGCAAGGCGGAGGTGGTGGCCGACGACTACGCCAAGTGGTTCCTGAGCCGGCTGCGGCACGTGGACCGGGCGCTGGCCAAGGGCGATTGGCTGTGTGCGGGTCGGTTCACAGCGGCAGACATTTCCGTGGGTTATGCGCTTCTACTCGCCCATTCCCTGAAGCTGGACGAGACCTTCTCGCCGGCGATCAAGGCCTACTGGGAACGGCTCAAGGCGCGGCCGGCGTTCCTGGCCGCGAAGAAGGCCCAGAAGATGGACCTGTCGGAGGCGCTGTCGTCATGATCACGCTCTACGAACATCCGCTCTCGCCCTACGCCCAGAAGGTGAAGATCGCGCTCCGCGAAAAGGGCCTGGCGTTCGAGCTGCAGCAACCGGGCGGCCTGGGCGCGGGCGGGGCGGCCGGCGACTTCGTGACAGCCAGCCCGCGCGCCGAGGTGCCGGCGCTGGTCGACGGCGACGTCCGGATCTTCGATTCCACGATCATCCTGGAGTATCTGGACGACGCCTATCCCGAGCCGGCCATGCGTCCGGCCGGCGCCGCCGAACGGGCGCGGGTGCGGATGCTGGAAGAGGTGATGGACACCCATTTCGAGGCCATCAACTGGGGGCTCTCGGAAGTCCGCTGGTTCGGCCGGGCCAAGGGCGAGCAGGCCGAGGCGCTGACGGCGGCGGCCCGCAGGCAGACCGACGGGTTCTACGCCTGGCTGGAGGGGCAGCTGGGCGGGCGCGAGTGGTTCAACGGCGAGGCCTTCGGCTGGGGCGACCTCAGCGTGGTTCCCTACCTCAACGGCTCGGCCGGCCACGGGCATCCGCCGCCCCCGGCCTCGAAGCTGGCCGCGTGGCTGGCGCGGGCCAATGCGCGGCCCTCGGTGGCCAAGGCCACGGAGGAGGCGATGGCCTCGGCGCGCGCCTCCGCCATGCCCAACGTCGCCGAGCTTGTGGAGAAGGGTCTGTTCAAGCGCGAGTACCGCGACCACCGGCTCGAATGGATGATCAAGTCCGGCGGGGTGGAGGTGGTCCTGAAGGGCCTGGAGCGCGACAACATCCGCTTCGCGCCGTCGTTCGGGTAGGCGGCTCGGGCGAACCACCCGCCGTCTTGACGTGGCGTCCCCGTTGCAGGTCCGCGCGGTTGGCATAGGCTTGCCCCAACAACGAAAACCGGGAGGACGGGCATGAGCCCCGCCGACGATCTGGGCGCCGTCGCCGCGCCGCCGCCGTTCAAGGCCCTTCCCCAGAAGGCGCCGGACGTCTCGATCGAGAAGACAGCGAACGGGACCTACTACGTCCGCTCGAACCATCCGCCCGCCCAGGGGCCGCGCTCGATCGCCCACCTGCTGGCCGAGAAGGCGGCGGCGCATCCCGACCGGCCCTACATCCTGCAGCGCGCGCCGGGGCACGGGCCCTGGGCCGGGGTCACCTACGGCGAGGCCAAGCGGGCGGCCGACGGGATCGCCCAGTGGCTGCTGGACCGCGGTCTGACGGGCGCAGACAGCGTCATGGTGCTGTCGGCGAACTCGGTGGAGCACGCCCTGGTCATGCTGGGCTGCTACACGGCGGGGGTTCCGATCGCCCCGATCAGCCCGGCCTACAGCCTGATCTCCAGCGACCACGCCAAGCTGAAGCACTGCTTCGCGACGGTGAAGCCGCGGGTGGTCTTCGCCCAGAACAGCGAGATGTTCGCCCGCGCCTTCGAGACGCTGAGGGCTCTGGACCCGAGCCTGACGTTCGTGACCGTGGACGGCGGAAACGGGACCGTCGCGCTCTCGGCGCTGACTGCGACCGAACCGACGCCGGCCGTCGAGGCGGCGCGCGGGGCGCTGACCCATTCGACGGTGGCCAAGTACCTGTTCACCTCGGGCTCCACCGGGATGCCGAAGGGGGTGCCGCAGACGCACGGGATGTTCGCGGGCGTCATCGCCGGCATGGAGGGTATCCGTGACGAGCCGGCCGACCCGGACCTGATCCCGCAGGGGCTGGAGTGGATGCCCTGGAGCCACATCTCGGCGGGCAACATCGGCTTCAACGGCGCGATGTGGGCCGGCGCGACCCTGCACCTGGACGAGGGCAAGCCGATCCCCGGCATGTTCGAGACCACGATCAAGAACCTCTACGAGATCTCGCCGATGGCGTTCGGCTCGGCGCCGGTGGCGTTCGGGATGCTGGTCGAGGCGATGGAGCGTGACCCGGTCCTGCGGAAGAGCTTCTTCAGGAACCTGCGCAGCGCGGGCTATGGCGGCGCGACCCTGTCGCACGACGTCTCGCAGCGTCTGCAGGCCCTGGCCATCGCGGAGACCGGCTACCGCATCCCGCTGACCACCATGTACGGGGCGACCGAGACCCAGGGGATCACCGTCGTGCATTGGATCACCGAGCTGGTGGGCCTGATCGGCCTGCCCCTGCCGGGGATCACCCTGAAGCTCGTGCCAAACGGGACCAAGCTGGAGGTCCGGGTGAAGGGGCCGACGGTGACCACCGGCTACCACAACGATCCGGAGAAGACGGCCGCGGCCTTCGACGAGGAGGGCTTCTACAAGCTGGGCGACGCCTGCCGGTTCCTGGACCCCGAGCGGCCGGAACTGGGGCTGGTGTTCGACGGCCGGGTGACCGAGGACTTCAAGCTTGATTCAGGCACATGGGTCTCGGTCGGCACCCTGCGGCCGGACGTGGTGGCCGCCTGCACGCCCTATGCCTTCGACATGGTGATCGCCGGCCAGGACAAGCCGTTCGCCGGCGCCCTGATCTGGCCGTCGCCGGCCGCGCTGCCGAGCCTGGGCGACAACCCCGTCGAGAAGCTGAAGGACGTGCTGAAAGAGCGGATCGGCGAGTTCAACCGCACGTCGGGCGGATCGTCGCGGCGGATCGGCCGGTTCATCGTCATGCTGGAGCCGCCGTCGATCGACGCCGGCGAGATCACCGACAAGGGCTATGTGAACCAGCGCGCCACGCTGGAGCGGCGCCATGCCCTGGTGGAGGCGCTCTACGCCAATCCGCCGGGCGAGGGCGTGGTGGTGGTCTAGATGACGGGGCCCGAGATCATCCTCCACCACTACGACACCTCTCCGTTCTCGGAGAAGGTGCGGCTGATGCTGGGGATCAAGGGGCTAACGTGGCGCTCGGTGATCCAGCCGGTGATCATGCCCAAGCCCGACCTGGTTCCGCTGACCGGCGGCTACCGGCGCATCCCGGTGATGCAGATCGGCGCGGACGTCTATTGCGACACCCAGGTGATCCTCGCCGAGATCGAGCGGCGGCATCCCAAGCCCAAGGTCGTCACCGGCGCGGACTGGGCGGTGAATCTCTGGGCCGACCGGCTGTGGTTCCAGGCCAGCGTTGCGGTGATCTTCGCCGAGATGGGCGACCGCGTGCCCAAGGAATTCATCGCCGACCGGGAGAAGCTGTCGGGCCGGCCGTTCGACGTCTCGGCCATGAAGGCCGCCGCGCCGTTCATGCGCGCCCAGTGGCGGGCCTATGTGGCGTGGGTCGAGGACGGGCTGGAGGGCGACTTCCTGGGCGGGGCCAAGCCGTCTCTGGCCGACGTGGCGGCCTGGATGAACGTCTGGTGGCTGAGCGCGGCCGCGCCGACCATCGCCGACGACCTGATGTCCGGCCTGCCGCGCGTCCAGGCCTGGCGCGACCGCCTGCGGGCCATCGGCCATGGCGAGCGGCGGGAGATGAAGCCGGCCGAGGCCCTGCAGGCGGCCACCGCCACCGCGCCGGCCGACGAGGGCGTCTGCGACCCGGGCGATCCGTCCGGCCTTAAGAAGGGCGATCCGGTGGTGGTCCAGGCCGACGACTATGGCCGCGACCCGGTGGAGGGGGTGCTGATACACCTCGGTCATGACCGCGTGACCCTGGCCCGCGAGTGCGGCGAGCTGGACGTGGTGCATGTGCATTTTCCGCGCGCAGGCTATGTGATCGCGCGCCGCTAGGAGAGACTCGATGAACGACCGCGTGAGCGTGGACATCCAGGACGGCGTCGCCGACGTCCGCCTGATCCGCACCGACAAGATGAACGCCCTCGACAACGCCATGTTCGAGGCCCTGATCCAGACGGGCGAGCGGCTGAAGGGCGAGCCTGGCCTGCGGGCGGTGGTGATGTCGGGCGAGGGCCGGGCGTTTTGCGCCGGCCTGGACATGGGCAACTTCCAACAGATGGCCTCGGGCGAGCGCGAGGGTGGCAAGGGCACGGCCGGGCCGCTGCTGACGCCCAAGCGCACACCGGGCGGCTCGAACCGGGCGCAGCACGCGGTGATGGTCTGGCGCGAGATCCCCGTGCCGGTGATCGCCGCGGTGCATGGCGTGGCGTTCGGCGGCGGCTTCCAGCTGGCCCTTGCGCCCGACATGCGGTTCGTCGCCTCCGACACCCGGATGTCGGTGATGGAGATCAAGTGGGGCCTGGTGCCCGACATGGCCGGCATGGTGCTGATGCGCGGCCTGGTGCGCGACGACGTGGCCCGCGACCTGACCTTCTCGGGCCGGATCTTCACGGGGGAGGAGGCGCTGGCCATGGGCCTGGCCACCCGCGTCTCGGAGCATCCGCTGGCCGAGGCGCTGGCCTTCGCCAGGGACGTGGCGGGGCGCAACCCGCACGCGATCCGCGCCGCCAAGCGGCTCCTCAACCTGGCGGCCGAAGGCGACCAGCACGAGGTGTTGCTCGAGGAAAGCCGCGAGCAAGCGGCGCTGATCGGCTCGGCCAACCAGATAGAGGCCGTGATGGCCAATATGGAGAAGCGGGCGCCGAACTTCGCCGAGGCCGAGGTCGAGACCCCGGAGCCGGTTCCGTTCGGCGCAGCTTAGGTCGGCTTAGCGCGAGGCCAGCTTGATGCCGGCGACGGAGGCCAGGGCCGGATCGTTGGCGCGGGCCACGGCGTCGGCCACGGCGTGCTTGTAGCAGGACGCGTACATTTCGCGCGGGAAGGACGCGCCGACAACGGCCTGCATGCAGACCTTCTTGGCCGCCTTGGTGATGTCCACGTGCAGCTGCTCGGTCGACTTGCCGGCGACCGCGACGCGCATCGATTGGGCGCTGGCGGGGGCGGCGACGAGGGCGGCGACGGCCGCGAGGGTCAGAATACGGATCATGGCGTTTGTTTCCGGGATCAGGGTTGAACCAACCCCTTTCCGGCGTTCCTCTCGACGGGCGTGGAGACTGGCGCTCCCGGTATCTCGTCCGTCGATGCGCCATGATTCCGCCCTCCTTCCCCTGACGCAAGCGTTAAGTTGCTGCGCCGCAGCAACAATGGTGCAATGCAAAGAGATCGACGGTAAGTTATCGCCGTTCGCTCTCGGGACGCCCTTAAATTAGGCGCCTTTCCATGGCCAAGGTTGCGACGCCCTGTCGCGCCTAGCCGCGCCCCACGTACGGCATCTGAGTCGCCATCACGGTCATGAACTGGACGTTGGCCGACAGCGGTAGGCCGGCCATGTAGAGAACCGCGTCGGCGACGGCCTGGACGTCCATCGTGGGCTCGACCTTCACCGAACCGTCGGGCTGAGGCACACCCTTGGCCATGGCCCGGGTCATGTCGGTGGCGGCGTTGCCGATGTCGATCTGCCCGCAGGCGATGTCGTAGGCGCGCCCGTCAAGGGAGGTGGAGCGGGTCAGGCCGGTGATGGCGTGCTTGGTGGCCGTGTAGGCGATCGACCGCGGTCGCGGCGCATGGGCTGAGATCGAGCCGTTGTTGATGATCCGGCCGCCGCGCGGGTCCTGGTCCTTCATCAAGCGGAACGCTGCGCGCGTACAGAGGAAGGCGCCCGTCAGGTTCACGTCGACGACCCGGCGCCAATGCTCGATGGCGTGGTCCTCGATGGGGGTGGGCGGCGCGCCGGTCCCGGCGTTGTTGAACAGCAGGTCGAGGCGGCCGAATCGCGCCTTCGTCGCCTCGAACAAGGCGTCGACGCTGCTGGGGTCCGCCACGTCGGACGGCTGGACCAACGTCGAGTCCGCATCCACCAGGGCGGCTGTTTCTTCGAGGACATTCGTCCGGCGTCCGGCGAGTGTAACGCTCCAGCCGGACCGAACGAGCGCCAAGGAAACCGCCCGCCCGATTCCGCTGCCCGCACCCGTGACGATGGCGACCTTTGCCATTGCGCTCTCCCTCTCGCCTGATTAGCCCTCGCGGCGCCCGCCGTACCAGCCTTACGAGTCATCATGCCCGATTTGCCGCCCCCTCCGGCCCCGGAAGTCGAGATCGTGGTCGTCCACCCGCCGCGGCTGGCGCCGCTGGGCGGGGAGGCGGCGTTCAGCGCGATGCAGATCGGCCCCGAGGTCCTGAAGGGCGAGCCGCGCCTGGACGAGGCCCTGAAGAGCGCGCCGGGCGTGTCGCTGTTCCGCCGCACGGGCTCGGGCGCGGCCAATCCAACGACGCAGGGGCTGTCGCTCAGGGCCATCGCGCCGTCGGGGGCGGGCCGGGCGCTGGTGACCCTGGACGGCGCGCCACAGAACGATCCCTTCGGCGGCTGGGTGATCTGGAGCGGCCTGCCGTCCGAGGGCATCGAGAGCGCCACGGTGGTGCGCGGCGCGGGCGCGGGACCCTACGGCGCCGGCGCCCTGACCGGCGTGGTGGCCCTGCAGGAGCGGGCGACGCCCGACGGCGTGGCGGCGACCGAGGTCTCGGCCGGCGGGCGGGGCAGCTATCGGGCGGCCGTGGCCGCGGGTGCGCCCGGCGTGCTGCTGACCGCCGCGGGGTCGCGGACCGACGGCTACTATGCGGTGCGGGGCCCGAGGCGCGGCGCGGCGGACACGCGGCTCAGGCTGGACGACGCCTCGGTGGCGCTCAGGCTCCAGCGCCAGTTGGGCGACGTGCAGGCGGCGGTCCGGGTCTCGGCCTTCCAGGTGAACCAGCAGGCGGGCCTAGTGGGCGCGCGCTCCAACACCACGGGAATGTCGGCGGCGGTGACCCTGGCGCAACCCGCGGCCGAGGGCGTGGGCGGCTGGCGGCTGCAGGGCTGGGTGCGTAGGAGCGACCTGGAGAACAGCTCGGTCGCCGTGGCGGCGGGCCGGGCCGCGACCACCCCAGCCAACGACCAGTACAACACGCCCGCCACGGGCTACGGCCTGAACGCGGCCTGGCAGGGCCGGCAGGGGCCGGTGGCCTGGGAGGTCGGCGCCGACATCCGCCTGACCGACGGGACCGAGCACGAGCGCTTCCGGTTCATGAACGGCGCCTTCACCCGCGACCGCGAGGCCGGAGGCAAGACCCTGGTGGCCGGCGCCTATGTGGAGGCCGCCCTGGACCAGGGCCCGTGGCTGCTGACCGGCGGCGTGCGGCTGGACCGCAGCCGCGCCTACGACGCGGTGCGCATCGAGCGCGACACGACCACCGGCGCGATCACCCTCGACCAGCCTTCGCCCAACCGCTCGGACACCACGCCGACGGGCCGGGTGGGGGTGCGCTACGCCCTGAACGAGGCGGTCTACCTGCGGGCGGCGGCCTATGCCGGCTTCCGCGCGCCGACCCTGAACGAGCTGCACCGGCCGTTCCGGGTGGGCAACGACATCACCGAGGCCAACCCGACCCTGAAGCCCGAGACGCTGCAGGGCGCCGAAGTGGGCCTCGGCGGCGACAACGGCTTCGCGCGCTGGTCGGCGGGGGTGTTCTACAACCTGCTGAAGGACCCGATCACCAACGTCACCATCGGCGTGGGACCGGGGACGTTCCCGGTGGCAGGCTTCGTGCCCGCCGGCGGCACCCTGCGCCAGCGGCGGAACGCCGGCGAGATCGAGGCGTGGGGCTTCGAGGGCGAGGCGTCCGGCGACCTGGGCGCGGCGCTTAGCTGGCGCACGGCCATGGCCTACACCGACGCCGAGGTGGATGGCGGGACCGCGGTCGCCCAGCTCACGGGCCTCAGGCCCGCGCAGACGCCGAAGTGGACCGTCACCGGCGGCCTCGGCTACCGGCCGCTGGACGCGCTGCGGCTCTCCGCCGACGTGCGCTACGAGAGCGCCCGGTGGGAGGACGACCTGAACAGCCGCCGTCTGTCGGCCGGGGTGCAGGTGGACGCCCGCGCCGCCTGGAGCTTCGCCCCGAACGCCGAGGTCTATGTCGCCGCGGAGAACCTCTTCGACGAGAACCTGGAGGTGGGCGAGACCGCGGACGGGGTGGAGAGCTATTCCGCGCCGCAGACGATCCGCGTGGGGTTCACCTACCGGCGATAGGCCGGCCGGGTTAGGGTGTCCGTCCGGACGCGGGGGCGGAGATGAAACCGATCGACTTCGGCAAGGCGGCGCTGGCCGGCCTGTTGGCCCTGATCCTGAACCTGCTGGCGACGACCGCCGTCATCTTCGCGTGGGCGATGCTGGTCGAGCCGGGCAGGTCGCAGGACTACTACAACGCCCTGGCGCCCCGGATCGGGGCGATCACCGGGCCGGCCGGCGGCGTGCTGCTGCTGTTCGGGGCGGCCTATCTGCTGGGCCGGCGGCGGCCGGAGCGCAACGCCATCGCCTTCGCCGCGGCCATCTGGGTTGCTTACGCCCTGCTGGACCTGGCCAGCGGCCTGCCGATGATGGCCTTGAAGGACCTCGTCACCATGCGGTTCGCCCTGTCGCTGCTCGCCGCCCTGGCCGCCGCGTTGACGGGCGGGGCCCTGGCCGCACGGCGCAATCGCTCAAGTTAGGTCGGCTGCGGCGCGAACAGTTCGTCGTGCCGGGCGACGATCCGGGGCCAGGCTTCGGCGGCTGCCGGCAGGTCGAGCTCGAACTCGCGCCGCAACAGGGCCACGAATTCATCGGCCGTGTCGATCAGACTCTCGGTCTTGGCGGCGGGCGTGAGCCGGCGGAAGGCGCGGCCGCGCAGCAGGCGGATCTCGTCACCCATGTGGCGCTGAGCGATGGCGGTCATGACGAACACCGAGGCCGGCGAGGTCTGCAACTCGTGGCACTTGGCCGCCAGCAGGGCCGGGTCGGCGGGCGCGAGGGTGAAGTCGAAGTTCGGCGCCCCGCCGGCCGGATGGTTGGTGAGGCGCCACCAATCGGGATCGACGCGGTCCAGCCGGTATTCGTAGCCGTCGGAGACGATGGGGCCTTCGCGAAGCGGGAAGGGGTCGCGCGACCCGTCGCCGAAACCCACGTCAGCGACCCAGGGCTCGCCGTCGAGGTCGACCAGCAGGACCAGGTGGTTGCCGACGGCCTCGTCGCCCCGGACCGAGCGCATCACGCCCCCGGCCAGGCGGGTCACCTTGAAGCCGATGTCGTCCAGCACCGCGCCCAAGACGCCGTTCATCTCGTAGCACCAGCCTCCGCGCCGGCGGTGGACGATCTTGTCAAAGGCGGCGGCCGGGTCGGTGGTCAGCGGGCGGCCGAGCTGGACGTCCAGGTTCTCGTAGCTGATCGCGAAGGCGTGCGCGCGGTGCAGCGCCTTCAGCGTCGCGAGGTCGGGGCGGGCGACGCCGGTGAAGCCGACCCGGTCGAAATAGGCCTGGATGTCCATGGCTGAGAGTTAGCGACCCCGGCCAAGCTCCGCCAGACCACTTCCGGCCCGGAGGCTCAGTCCGCTTTCGGGGGCGGCGCGGCCCCGCCCAGCATGGCGGCGAACTCGGGGCGGATGTCGGCCGCGCCCTTCTCGGCGATGTGCTGGGCGATGCGGGCGCCCATCGCGCCCATCACCTGGGCGGTGAATTCCGGCTTGTGCGCGCCGACCCAGGCGATGGAGGCGGTCCGGTTGTCGTTGAGCTGCTGGAACTGCGGGGCCACGTAGCGGGCGAACAGCTCGTAGGACTGCTTCTTCTGCGCCCAGGGCGCCCAGTTGTGGTCCATCAGCAGGAAGGCGCCGAAACCGCCGCTCTCGTCGACCAGCTGCTGGATGCGCGCCGCGGCGTCCTCGGGCGTGCCGATAACCGCCAGGCCGGTGTCGATCATGGCCTTCACCGGGTCCGGGCCCTCCGGGACGATGGGCAGGTTGGCGATCTCCTTGAAGTAGTAGATCCATTTCTCCAGGCCGAACTTCACGTCCTCCATGGCCTGTTCCCGCGTCGGGGCGATGTGCATGGGGCCGACCAGGCGCCAGCTCTGGCGGTCCATGGTCTTGCCGTGGTCGGCGGCGAGGTCGCAGGCGATGTGCCAGTTGGACGCGAGCGCGTTGAAGCCCGCCTGGCCGGTGGCGCCGATCGACAGCAGGCCCAGGCCGTGGCGGCCGGCAGCCCGCGCGCCGGTCGGCGAGACCTGGCTGGCGACGGCCATCTCCACTGAAGGGCGGGAATAGGGGGTCATCTGCAGGCGGGCCTGGTTCAGCTCGAACCAGTCGGACTTGTGGGTGACCTCCTCGCCGCGCATCAGCCGGACCAGGCAGTCCAGGGCCTCGTCCATGCGGTCGCGCTGGGCCGCCGGAGGGATGCCCATCATCATGGCGTCAGAGACCAGTGCGCCGGGTCCGACCCCGAACATCACCCGGCCGCGGGTCATGTGGTCCAGCTGGTTGATCCGGTCGGCCAGCATCATCGGGTGGTGGTAGGGCAGGGACGAGACGCCGGTGCCCAGCCGGATGTGCTTGGTCCGTTCGGCCGCTGCGGCGATGAACAGCTCCGGCGACGCGATCAGTTCGTAGCCGGCCGAGTGGTGCTCGCCGATCCAGGCCTCCTCGAAGCCCAGGTCGTCCATGTGCTGGACCAGCTCCAGGTCGCGCTGGATGGCCAGGGTGGGGTTCTCGTCCACCGGGTGAAAGGGCGCGATGAAGGCGCCGAAGCGCAGGCGCGGGCCGAACATATGGATCCTCCGAGGGCGCCGTCCCGCGCCTTAGCGAAGGTAGAATAGCCGGGGTTCACGAACGCCGCGAGCGTGCCGCCACGTCAGGGCGCCCGCTCGAGGAACCGTAGCACGGCCAGCTCGAAGGCGCGGTCCTCGCGGCCGGGCTTGAGGTCCAGCTTGCCCTCGGCATAGGCCTCCAGGATCGCCGGGTGGATATAGGCGCTGCGGGCCACGGCGGCGGTGTTGCCCAGCAGGCCGGCGACGGCCTTGACGCAGGTGTTGACGTTGCGCTTGGCGGCGCCGAGGTCGGCGCACTCCGGCATGGTCAGCGCCCGCGCCGCCGCGACCGTGCCGGCCCAGGTGCGGAAGTCCTTGGCCGAGAAGTCGTCGCCCAGGGTCTCGCGGATGTAGGCGTTGACGTCGGCGCTCTCGACCGCGCAGCGCCGGCCCTCGTCGTCCAGGTACTGGAACAGGCGCTGGCCCGGCAGGTCCTGGCAGGCCTTCACCACCCGGGCCAGCCGGCGGTCGCTGAAGCTGGTGCAGTGGGTCTTGCCGCTCTTGCCCCTGAACTCGAACGTCGCCTTGGCAGACCCGATCTTCGCGTGGCGGTCGCGCAAGGTCGTCAGGCCGAAGCTATTGTTCCGCCGGGCGTATTCCTCGTTGCCCACTCGGATCAGCGTCATCTCCATCACCTGGATCACGGCGGCCAGCACCTTCTCGCGCGGCAGGCCGCGGCGGGCCAGGTCCTCGTCCACGCGCTTGCGCAGCCGGGGCAGGGCGCGGCCGAAGGCGATGAGGCGGTCGTACTTGCCGGCGCCGCGCTCGGCCTGCCAACGCGGGTGATAGCGGTACTGCTTACGGCCCTTCACATCCCGGCCGGTGGCCTGGATGTGGCCGTTGGCCTTCGGGCTGATCCACACGTCGGTCCAGGCGGGCGGGATGGCGAGCGCGCGGATGCGGTCCAGGGTCTTCTCGTCGGCGACCGCCTTGCCGTCCCGGTCGAGATAGTTGAAGCCGTGGCCGCGCGCCGGCCTGCGGCGGATGCCCGGGTCCTGGTCGCTGACGTAGGCCAGGCCCTCCGGAACCGGCGTCGCGTTCATGTCCTTCGGCATCCCAGCCCTCCACCTGTTCGGCGGCAACGTGGTATGGCCACGCCGGTTCCTGCCCAAGCCCCTGGAGTCCCTTGAACTATCGCCACGCCTTCCACGCGGGGAACTTCGCCGACCTGGTGAAGCACGCCGCCCTGCTGCGCCTGCTGGCCGAGCTGACCGCCAAGGGGCCGCCGCTGACGGTGATCGACACCCACGCGGGCCGCGGCCTCTACGATCTGGCAGGCCCCGAGGCGCGCAAGTCCGGGGAGGCCGAGGCGGGGATCGTACAGCTCATGGCGGCGAGGGACGCGCCGGCCGATTTCTCGCCGCTGACGCGGGCGGTGGCGGCGGTGAACGAGGGCGCGGAGGTGCGGCGATATCCCGGCTCGCCATGGCTGATCGCCGGAGCCCTGCGCACGGCCGACCGCTATGTGGCCTGCGAACTGCGGCCCGACGAGCACGAGGCCCTGCGCGTGGCGATGCGCGGTCGGCAGAACGTCCGCACCCTGAACGTCGATGGCTATGCGGCGGCGGTCGCGGAGTGCCCGCGAGAGGGCCGCGTGCTGGTGCTGATCGATCCGCCGTTCGAGAAGCCGGACGACTACCGGCGGATCGTGGAGACGCTGGCGGCGCTGCGGCGGCGCAACGGCCAAGCGCGCGCCCTGGTCTGGCTGCCGGTCAAGGACCTGGAGACGCTGGACAGCTTCCTCCGCGACCTTGAGGACGAGGTGGCGGCGCCCATGCTGGTCGCCGAGACGCGGATCCGGCCGCTGACCGACCCGATGAAGATGAACGGCTGCGCCCTGCTGCTGCTAGACGGACCGGACCTGGAGGCGCCGCTTGCCGCCATCTGCGCCTGGGTCGCGCAAGCTTTGGGCGCCGGCGGAGGCGCACGGGTTTACGCGCTCTCGCCACAATAATTTCGCAACTGCGAAGTCGACGGGAGTGTTATGTTGCGGCGCACAATCTCGTGCCGACAGGAACTCTCCCATGGCGTCCTTCGACCTTCCCGAAACCTCGCAACCTCGCGTGAGCCCGGCGCTGCTGGTCGGCGTGGCCTCGCCCCTCTGGTCCTATTTCGCCGCCGCCGCCGCCGGGGGCATGGCCTATTGGTGGATGACCCAGTGGGCGCGCCCGGTGAACCTGGAGGCGATGTTCGCCCGCAGGAAAGCCCTGCCGGCTTCCCCGCCGGTCCCTGCGCCGCTGGTCGAGGCCGCCGAGGCGGTCGCCGAGGCCGTCGTGGAGGTCCCGGAGACCGTCGTCGAAGCCATCGTCGAGGCCGCCCTCGAAGAGGCGCCGCTCGCGGTGGGCGGCGAGTCCGCGCCCGTCAGCCCCGTGTTGGAAGCCTCGCCCCTGCCGGAGACGGAGCCTGAGCCTGTCGTAGAGCCCGAGATGGAGCCCGAGGTCGTCTTCGCCGTGGCCCCCGAACCCGTGATCGACGAGCCCGCGCCGGTCGCCGCGGAGAGCGCCGCCGAGCCTGCGTCGAAGTCGCGCGGGAAGAAGGCGTCGCCGCCAACTTCCGAAACCGACGCCTGACAGGGCGCCCGGCGGGCGCTAACAACGGGCGGTGCGGAAGCGGGCCTTCGATATCGTCGTGGCGGTGGCCGGGCTGGCCGTGGGCTGGCCCGTGCTGCTGGCGATCGGCCTGGCTGTGCGGCTGACCAGCCCGGGGCCGGCGATCCACTGGTCGCGCCGGGTGGGCCGCGGCAACCGCGAGTTCGCCATGCCCAAGTTCCGCTCGATGCGGACGGACACGCCGGACGTCGCCACCCACCTGCTGGAAGATCCTGCCCGCTGGGTGACGCCGCTCGGGCGGGTTCTGCGCCGGTCCAGCCTGGACGAGCTGCCGCAGCTCTGGAGCGTGCTGGTGGGCGATATGAGCCTCGTCGGACCCCGGCCCGCGCTGTTCAACCAGCACGACCTCGTGCAGTTGCGCACCGCCGCCGGCGTCGAGCGGCTGCGTCCCGGCGTCACCGGCTGGGCCCAGGTCAACGGTCGCGACGAGCTGCCGATTCCCGAGAAGGTGAAGCTGGACCGGGAATACCTGGAACGGCAGTCGTTCGGCTTCGACCTGGCGATCATCCTGGCCACGGCGCGGCAGGCGGTCAGCGGCCGCGGCGTAAGCCACTAGAAAATTCTGGGGAAACGGACGCTGTCGCGACGCGTTGAAGCGCCCGTGAGCCAGCAACCCGTTCCATCCGCCAAGCCCGCCCGCGGGCCCCAGCCGCGACGCCAGCCCCCCGGGGCCCGCCGCCCGCTGCGCGAGCGATTGGCGCATCCCCGGCTGACGCCGCCGACGTTCACGCCGCCGACCCGCAAGGCGCTCGGCTGGACCGGCGCGATCCTGGCGATCATCGCCATCGCCATCACGGTCCTGGTGCTCATCTGGGACTGGAATTGGTTTCGCGGACCCCTGGAGCGCGTCGCCTCGGGGCGGCTGCACCGCGAGGTGACCATCGCCGGCGACCTGAATGCGGACGTGTGGTCCTGGCGGCCCAGCGCCACCGTCGACGGCGTATCCATCGCCAACCCCTCTTGGGCGGGAACGGGCAGGATGGGCGCCATCGACCGGCTGCACGTGCGCGTGCGGCTGGTCCCGTTGCTGTGGGGCAAGGTCGATATCCGCGTCCTGGCGGTGGACGGGCCCAACTTCAGCCTGCTGGCCGACTCCAAGGGCCGCAAGAACTGGGACTTCTCCGACGGACGGGTGAAGGAACCCATGAACCTGCCGCCGATCCAGCGGTTCGTGATCCGCGACGGCAAGCTCAAGTACCTCGACGCCCGGCGCGACCTCCGGTTCGCCGGCACGATCAACGCCCGCGAGAAGCTGGGCGCCGACAATCGAGGGTTCGAGCTCATCGGCCAGGGCACGATCAATGGCGCGCCGTTCAAGGCCGAGGTGGTCGGCGGCCCGCTGCTGAACATCGATCGCGACAAGCCCTATCCGTTCGACGTCGATCTGAGGGCGGGCCAGACCTACATCACCGCCCGTGGCGCGGTGCCGAAGCCCTTCGACATGGGCCGGTTCTACATGAACGCCACGGCGCGCGGTCCGGACATGGCGCAGCTGTTCCCGCTGACCGGCGTGGCGCTGCCGAACACCCCGCCGTACAGCCTGCGCGGCCGGCTGTCGCGTGAGGGGCTGGTGTGGAAGATCGACAATCTGGGCGGCCGGGTCGGCGACAGCGACCTGTCGGGCGACGTTTCGGTGGACACCGGGCGCGAGCGGCCCTTCCTGAAGGCGAACCTCACCTCGCAGAGCCTGGACTGGGACGACCTGGGCGCCCTGTTCGGCGCGGCGCCCAAGGCTGGGCCGGGCGAGACCCTGTCGCCCGAGCAGGCGGCGATCGCGAAGAAGATGGTGGCCCAGCAACGGCTGCTGCCGGACGCCCCGCTGGATGTGAGCCGGATCCGCGCCATGGACGCCGACGTGACCTACAGCGCCCGTTCGATCCGCGACACGCCGGTGAAGCTGAACTCGGCCTCCGTACGGGTGCGCCTGGACGACGGGATGCTGCGGGCCCAGCCGCTGAAGTTGGAGCTGCCGCGCGGCGAGGTGGCCGGCTACGTGAACCTCGACGCCCGCAAGGCCGTGCCGGTTACCGACCTAGACCTGCGCATGACCAATGCGCGGATCGAGCAGATCATCCCGATGCAGTTCAACGGCTCGTCGCCCCTGACCGGTTCGCTGGTCGGCCGCGCCAAGCTGACCGGCACGGGCGACAGCGTTCACAAGGCCTTCGCCAGCGCCGACGGCGAGGTGATGCTGGTGGCGCCGGGGGGCGAGATCCGCGAGGCGTTCGCCGAGCTGATGGGCGTCAATATCGTCAAGGGCCTTGGCCTGCTGAACAAAACGGACACGACGCCGATCCGATGCGCCGTGGCCAACTTCCAGACCAAGGGCGGCGTCATGACCGCCAGCAACATCGTGTTCGACACCGGGCCGGTGCTGGTCACGGGCAAGGGCACGGTTAACCTCGGCTCCGAGCGGATGAACCTGCAGCTGCGCGGCCACGACAAGAAGTTCCGGCTGGTCCGGGTGTTGGTCCCGATCACGGCCAAGGGCCCGCTGATGGCTCCGAAGCTGGGCGTGGAGCCGGGCGCCGCGCTGGCGCAGGGCGGGGCAGCGGTGACCATGGGCGCTCTGCTCACGCCGCTGGCGGCGATCCTGCCGTTCATCGACGCGGGCCTGGCCAAGGACGCGAACTGCGCCGCCCTGCTGGCCGAAGCGCAAACCCAGGGCGCGCCGGTCAATTCCGCGCCGAAGCCGTTGACGGCCAAGCGCTGACGTCCTCAATCTCTACCGTAGCAGTTGGGTCAAAGAGGTGAGCTCCATGGCGTCGGTGATGAGCAAGGGTTGGGCGCTGGCGCTCGCCGTCGGGATCGGCGCGGCGGTGGCCGCCGGGGGCGCAGTGGCCCACGACGACAAGATGCCGGCCAACGCCAGCCCGGCGACCAAGGCCGCCTACGCTCGCCACGCCAACTTCGAGAAGATGGGCGGCGCCTTCAAGGCGCTGAACGACGAGCTGAAGAAGGGGGAACCCAGCAAGACCGTGGTGGCGACCAACGCCAAGACGATCGCGACGCTCGCCGGCGCGCTGCCCTCCTGGTTCCCGCGCGGCAGCGGCGTGGAGGCCCGGGCGATGAGCGAAGCCAAGCCGGACATCTGGCGAGACGCCGCCGGCTTCTCGACCGCCGCCTCGAACCTGCAGGCGCAAGCGACCAAGCTGAACCAACTCGCCGCCGCCGGCGACATCGGTGGCGTGAAGGGCCAGGTCCGCAACACCGGCATGGCCTGCAAGGGCTGCCACGACAAATACCGGGTCGAGAAGAAGGACTAGGCGTGGCCCACCCCTCGGGCGCCGTCCGCGTCAAGCTCTGGGACGGCCCGGTGCGGATCGTCCACTGGCTGTTGGTCGTCCTGATCGGCTTTTCGTGGTGGGCCTCCGAGGACCACCTGAACTGGCACCGCTGGAGCGGCTACACGATCGTCGGCCTGGTGCTGTTCCGCATCTATTGGGGCTTCGCCGGCGGCGGGGCGGCCAGGTTCTCCAGCTTCGTGAAGGGGCCGAAGGCGGTGGCCGCCTATGCCGCGACGGTGGGTAGGCGCGATGTCGCCACGACGCCGGGCCACAATCCGCTGGGCGCGCTCAGCGTGCTGGCGATCCTGGCCGTCCTGCTGGCGCAGGTGGGCACGGGCCTGTTCGCGGTGGATGTCGACGCCTTCGAAGCCGGACCGTTCTCGGACCGCGTCAGCTTCGAGCTGGGCCGCAAGATCGCCGAGTGGCACGAGCTCAGCTTCCGCGTCCTGCAGGCGCTGGTGGTGCTGCACGTCGCCGCGGTGCTGTTCTACTGGGTCTGGAAGCGCACCAACCTGATCGGCGCGATGATCACCGGCAGCCGGGCCCTACCCAGCGACCCCGGTCTGGCCGGGGCGCCGGTCTGGCGGCTGATCGTCGGCGTCGTGCTGGCCGCCGCGATCGCCTGGGTGCTGTCGAAGGGCCTGCGGTTCTAGCTGCGGTTCGCCGCGTCGCGCAGGCAGTTGAGCCAGGCGTCTTCCCGCAGCTTCTCGGCGGCGCGCAGGGCGGCCTCCGCGTCACGGACGCCGGCGTCGTGCTTGCGCCACTCGGACACGGCGCCCTCACGAGCCTCGCGCGCGGCTTCCAGCGAGCCGAAGCGGGCCAGCACAGCGCGGGTGGAGTAGTTGACTGGCGGGCCGACCGTCTCGCGGTCCGGATAGAAGCCGGTGATCGAGTCGGCGGTCTCGCTGTCGATGTGGAACACGTCGGCCCAGCCCGCGTGGTGGCGCATCAGGGCCCAGGGTCGTTCGATCCGGTCACTCACCGATAGTCTCCGTCGAAGATGTCCGATTCCGCCAGGGCGGTTGTCACATGCCCTTTAGCGCGACCCTTGGTCCCGTCCAACGCGGGATGTTCGGTTTTCGGCTTCCATGGCGTTGCGTAAGCGTGAGAAAGCCCACCCATTGCCTTCGATCCATTCCCTGTGAGCCTTCGATTTTGAGCAAGATCACGATCGGCCGCCAATTCTGCGGCCCGCCGAACTCCGGCAATGGCGGCTACGTGTGCGGCATCCTGGCGGACGGCCTGGACGGCCCGGTCACCGCCGTGCTCCGCGCGCCGATCCCGCTGGACGTGGGCCTAGCCCTCGAAGCGCGCGACGGCGGCAATGTGCTGCTGGGCGAGGCCGACGCCCTGATCGGCCAGGGCGGGCCGGCGACGCAGGAACTGCCCGAGCCGCCCGCGGCGCCCAGCCTCGAGGCGGCGCGCGCCGCGGGCTTGCGCCACATCGGCCTGACTCAGCGGATTCACCCGATCTGCTTCACCTGCGGCGCCGAGCGCGAGGACGGCGACGGCCTGCGCGTCCTGCCCGGCCGGCTCGAGGGCGCCGAGACCGGCGTGGTCGCCTGTACCTGGACGCCGCACGCCAACTTCGCCGACGCCAAGGGCGCGGTCGCGCCGGAGGTGGTGTGGGCGGCGCTGGACTGCCCGGGCTACTTCGCCTGGGTCGAGACGGAGGGCCGCCACGGCGCGCTGCTGGGCACCATGACCGGCGAGATCGCGGCGCCGGTGAAGGCCGGCGAGGAATATGTCGTGGTCGCCTGGCCGATCCTGAAGGACGGCCGCAAGGAGATCGCCGGGACCGCGCTGTTCGACCGCGCGGGCCGGCTGATGGCCCGGTTCCATCAGGTGTGGATCGTCCTTGGGCCGCGCCCGATGGCGTCGGCCCCGGCGGCGGAGGCGGCTTCGGCCTGACGCTTGCGTCGCGCGCCGCGGGCCGCCACAACGCGCCGCGCGGGGAGGCACTCATGAAGGCGGCTTCGGTCTCGGACTTTCGTGAACTGGCGCGGCGCAGGCTGCCGAACATCTTCTTCGAGTACATCGACGGCGGCTCGTACGCCGAGGAGACGCTGCGTCGGAACGTGGCCGACCTGGAGGCGATCGCGCTCCGCCAGCTGGTCATGCGCGACACCACCAAGCTCAATATGACCGTCGAGACCCTGGGCCAGACGCTGCAGATGCCGGTGGGCTTGTCACCGGTAGGCATGGCCGGGATGTACGCCCGACGCGGGGAGGTCCAGGCGGCGCGGGCGGCGGCGGAGGCCGGGGCGCCGTTCTGCCTGTCGACGGTGGGCGTCTGCTCCGTAGAGGAGGTGGCCAAGGCGGCCGCGCCGCCCTGGTTCCAGCTCTACATGCTGAAGGACCGCGGCTACATGCGCGAGCTGCTGCAGCGGGCCAAGGCCGTGGGGTCGCCGGTGCTGGTGTTCACCGTGGACCTGCCGACGCCCGGCTCGCGCTACCGCGACATCCGCTCCGGCTTCACGGGCGCGACTCCCCTGCAGGCGGCGCTCACCCAGGCGTGGGACGGGGTCACCCATCCGGGCTGGACCTGGGACGTGTTCGTACGCGGCCGGCCGCACACCCTTGGCACCGTGGTCGGGGCGGTCACGGAAGGACGGCGCGTGACCGACTTCCTCTCGTGGATCGCCCGGAACTTCGACCGATCCGTGACCTGGAAGGACATGGACTGGATCCGCGAGACCTGGGACGGGCCGATCGTGGTCAAGGGCGTGCTGGACGCCGCCGACGCCCGCGACGCGGTGAAGGCCGGCGCGCAGGGCCTGGTGGTGTCGAACCATGGCGGCCGCCAGCTCGATGGCGTGAAGTCGTCGATCTCGGCCCTGCCCAGGATCGCCCAGGCCGTGGGGGGCGACCTGGAGATCTACATGGACGGCGGAATCCGCTCCGGCCTGGACGTGCTGAAGGCGCTGGCGCTGGGGGCGAAGGCCTGTTTCGTCGGCCGGCCCTGGGCGTGGGCGCTGGGCGCCGGCGGACAGCCGGCGGTGACGAAGATGCTGGACATCCTGCGGGCCGAACTGGCCGTCGCCATGATCCTGACAGGCTGCACAAATGTCCAAGACGCGGGCAGGAGCCTGCTGGACGAAGGCTAGGTCGCCTTCCGCGCGAGCGGAATTCACCATCACGCGAACTCTATTGTGCAGTGCGAAACATTTTGCTCTGCTGCGAGTTCTGAACCCGATCGGTAAATCCGGAGGACGGGTATGCGTGAGTTGAAGTGCCTGGCCTATTCGCTCAGCCATGACGAGGACGTCTGGCGCTGGAGCGTCTATGACGAGGACGGCGTAACGGTCGCGGACGGCGCCCATGCGACGCAGGCCGCAGCGCAACAAGCGGTGGAGATCACCTTGCGATCGGCCGGCGGCGAGAGCCTGTCGGCCTAGGTTGCCGGACGCGGAGCGCGGCCCTAGCCTCAGGTGATGGTGAAGGCCGCGCTTGCGCGCATCTGGCGGTTCGTGAAGCGTTTCGAGGCGCGGGTCCTGATCGGGCTGGCGCTGGCCGCGGGCGCCCTATGGGCGTTCCTCAGCATCGCCGACGAGATGGCCGAGGGTGAGACCGGGGTCGTCGACCGCCGCATCATCCTGATGCTGCGCGAGCCGGGCGACCTGACCGATCCGGTCGGATCGAAGAACGTCGAGGAAGCGGTTCGCGACATCACCGCCCTGGGCGGAACCACGCTCGTGGTCCTGGTGACGGTCGTCTCTGTGCTGGCCTTCGTGTTTCACAAGAAGCGCGTCCACGCCGCCGTGATGGCCGGGGTCATGCTGGCGGCCTGGGGTTCTAGCCAGGCCACGAAGGCCCTGTACGGCCGGCCGCGGCCGGACCTGGTGCCTCACGAGGCCTATGTCTATTCGGCGAGCTTCCCCAGCGGGCACTCGACCATGTCCACGGCGGCCTTCCTGACGCTCGCCATGCTGGTTGCGAGCCTGGAAGCGCGACGGCGCAGCAAGGGCCTGGCCTATGTCATGGCGGGCCTGGTGGTGGTGGGCGTGGGCTTCAGCCGGGTCTATCTGGGCGTGCATTGGCCGACCGACGTGCTGGCGGGCTGGTTCCTGGGCGCGACCTGGGCGCTGCTCGGCTGGATCGCGCTCCGGGCCCTGAACGCGCCGACCCGCGGGACCTAGACCGCGAAACCCGATAGATCGGGCGTGCGGCCATTCCAGCCGGAAACCTTCTCGAACGCCGCGCCGATGGCGACCACGGAGGCCTCGTCGCGTGGGCGGCCGAGGATCTGCAGGCCGGCCGGGAAGCCAGCGTCGGTGAGGCCGCAGGGCACGCTGATCCCTGGAAGGTCCAGGTAGTTGGCGGCGCGGGTGAGGCGGCTGAGCGGGGAGACGGTCTCGTCGACGGTGTCGATCGGCGGGGCCGGGATCGGGCAGGTGGGGCTGAGCAGGCCGTCGTAGCCGGCCAGCCAGGCGTGGAACGCGGCCTGGTCGGCCGCCCGGCGCAGGTGCGCCTCGGCCAGGCGCTCGTCCGAGATCTCGCGGCCGGCTTCGAAGCGGCGGACGATCCAGGGGTCCATGACTTCGGCGTGCGCCTGGATACGGTCCTTCCAGATGCGCCAGCCCTCGCCGGCCATGAGCATGCCGTTGGGGGTGAACGAGTGGTCCAGGGTCTGGGGCGGTTCGATCATCTCGACGCCGAGGCCGGCGCCGCGCAGGCGCTCCAGAGCCTCAAGGTAGAGCCGGCCGATCTCTGGATCGACCTCCCCCAGGGCGTCCAGCGGGATGGCGGCCAGGCGGCGGCCGGTGGCGTCGGTCGTCAGGGCGGCCTCGGCGTCGAACGGACCGCGCGTGGCGGTCTCGCCGTCCGGGCCGGAGATGACGGCGAGCGCGCGGGCGGCCGTCGCGACGTCGCGCGCCAGGACGCCCACGGTGTCGAGGGCGGGGCTGAGCGGATGGACGCCCCTCAGGCTGACCAGGCCGCGGCCGGGTTTGAGGCCGATGACGCCACAGGTCGCGGCGGGGATGCGGACCGACCCGCCCGTATCGCTGCCCAGCGCCACATCGCAGAGGCCCGCCGCCACCGCGACGGCGGAGCCGGAGGACGAGCCGCCGGGCGCGCGGTGGATCGTGGAGTCCCACGGGTTCCAGGGCGCGCCGACCGCCCGGTTGGTGCCCCAGCCGCCGTAGGCCAGCTCGACGGTGTGGGTCTTGCCGACCGCGACGTAGCCCGCCTGCAGCAGGCGTTCGACGACGACGGCGTGATGGGCCGGGCTGGGGTCGAGGGGCACGCGCGCCCCGCCGCCCGTGGGGACGTCCGCGACGTCGAACAGATCCTTGATGGCGAGGGTCGGGCCGGTTGCGACGTCGCCGGCCAGGGGCGGGTCGAACACCTGGACGAAGGCCTTCAGCGCGCCATCGTAACGGCGAATGCGGGCGAGGGCTTCGTCGGGCGTCATATCCCAACTATCGCGCGGCGCGTCTGGTCAGGCTAGGGAGGCGGACATGCCAAATCAGACTTCCGCGAACCTCTACGAGCTGTTGGCCAGCCGGTTTCCGTCCGACCGTTCGAAGCCCTGCTTCCTGCTGAGCGACGGGCGCGCCATCAGCTATGGCGAGCTCGAGACGGGCGCGGCGCATGTCGCGGGCCGGCTCGTCGCCGAGGGCGTTCGACCCGGCGACCGGGTGGCGCTGCAGGCGGAGAAGAGCGCCGAGGTCATCATGGTGTACCTGGGGGTGCTCAAGGCGGGCGCGGTCTTCCTGCCGTTGAACAGCGCCTACACGCCGGCCGAGGTGGACTACTTCCTGGGCGACGCCGAGCCCAAGGTGTTCGTCACCGATCCTCCGGCCTGGGTGGCCGAGGCGGCGGAGCGCGCGCCGTTGGACACGACCGTTCCGCGCGCCGCTTCCGATCTGGCCTCGCTGATCTACACCTCGGGCACCACCGGCCGCTCCAAGGGCGCGATGCTGAGCCATGGGAACCTGGCCGAGAACGCCCTGGCCCTGCACGCGGCCTGGGGCTTCACGAGGGACGACGTGCTGCTCCACGCCCTGCCGATCTTCCATGTCCACGGTCTGTTCGTGGCCCTGCACTGCGCGCTGCTGAGCGGCTGTTCCATGGTCTGGCTGCCGAAGTTCGCCGACGCCGAGGTGTTGGCCGGCCTGAACAGGGCGACGGTGATGATGGGCGTGCCGACCTTCTACACGCGCCTGCTGGCCAATCCAGGGTTCACGAAGGCCAAGGCCGGGGGCGTGCGTCTCTTCGTCTGCGGCTCGGCCCCGCTGCTGCCGTCCACCTTCGCCGAGTTCGAGGAGCGCACCGGCCAGCGGATCCTGGAACGCTACGGGATGAGCGAGGCGGTGATCATCACCACCAATCCGCTGGAGGGCGAGCGGGTCGCGGGCTCGGTGGGCTACCCGCTGCCGGGCGTGGAGCTGCGGATCGCAGGCGGCGAGGAGACAGGGGTCATCGAGATCCGCGGGCCCAGCGTGTTCCGCGAGTACTGGCGGATGCCCGAGAAGACCGCGGAGGAGTTCACCGCCGACGGCTTCTTCATCACCGGCGACGTGGGGCGGCGCGACCCCGACGGGCGGGTCTGGATCTCGGGCCGGGCCAAGGACCTGATCATCTCGGGCGGCTACAATGTCTATCCCAAGGAGGTCGAGCTGGTGCTCGACGAGCTGGCCGGCGTGGCCGAGAGCGCAGTGATCGGCGTGCCCCACAGGGACTTCGGCGAGGGCGTCGTCGCCGTCGTCATCGGTCAGGGCGACGAGGCCGCGATGATCGCCGAGGCGCGGACCCAGCTCGCTGCCTACAAGGCGCCCAAGCGGATCGTGTTCGTGGACGAACTGCCGCGCAACGCGATGGGCAAGGTGCAGAAGAACCTGCTGCGCCAGCGTTACGCGGACCTGTTCGCAGGCTGAGGGCGACCGGCTAGCGGCCCGCCTCGGTGGCGCGGCGGCCGCCGGGGCGGACGTCGCCCTGCTGAACCTGGCGCAGGCGGGCCACATAGATCGGGCCCGTGGCCATCAGCACGCCCAGCACGTCGGCGGTGACCTTGACCGGCGAGATCAGCTCGCCGGCGACGCAGGGCGCCAGTTCGGCCAGCAGCACGACCCAGGCCGCCACCAGCGGGATATCCCCTCGCCGGACATAGGGCATGAGCGCATAGGCCAAGGCGGTGCCCACGTAGAACAGCAGCACCCGCGCCGCGAAGCCGTCGGTTAGGGAACTGAGCGACAGGGCAAGCACGACGCCGCCCATGGCGCAGCCGATCGGCACGTAGAGCGCGCGTGGAAGGCCGGTCGGCGCCGGCAGGGGGAGGGATGATCCGAACATCGCGACATACACCGTAAACGGCGGGCGTCACTTCACGCTTAATGTTCGTGGTTATGCGGAAGTGATCGAGTTCTCGCAAGGCGTGTATGTTGTCGGGTGACACGTCAGGTGAGACGCGCCTTGCGCCCGGTGGTGCGACGCGCTTTCAGAGGGTTGATGGACAAGCTCTTCTTCGACCTCAAGGCCACGCACAATCCGCACCGCTGGCACCTCCCGGTGGACCCGTCGATCTGCGTGGGGCCGCCAGGCAACGTCTTCATGTTCGGCGGGGTCGGCCTGGCCTCGGCGGTGGCGGCGCTGGAGCGGACGACCGGCCGTCCGCTGATCTGGGCCACGGCGCAGTACCTGGGCTTCGCGCGACCGGGCAGCGTGGTGGACATCGACGTCTGGACGCCGGTCCAGGGCAAGTACAACACCCAGGCCAACACCAAGGGCCACGTCGACGACAAGGAGATCATCTCGGTCAGCGCCGCCTTGGGCGCCCGGCCCAGCGAGCTGTCGGGCCAGTGGACCGACCGGCCGGACGTGCCGCCTCCCGAGGACTGTGATCCGGCGGAGCACTGGCGCGCAGCCGAGGGCGGCCTCCACAGCCGCATCGAGGTGCGGGTGGCCAAGGGACGCTACGGCACGGCGAGGAGCGGCGCTCCGGAGGCCGACGGCCGCTCGGCGCTCTGGGTGCGTCCGCGGGAGCGGATCGCCATCGACAGCGCGATGCTGGCCATCATGGCCGACTTCGTTCCGTCGGGCATCGGGGCGGCGCTGGGCAAGAACGCCGGCGGCAACAGCCTGGACAACACCCTGCGCATCCGCCGCATCGTGCCGACCGACTGGGTGCTGTGCGACATCCGCATCGCCGGCGTGCATGGCGGCTTCGGGCACGGGGCGATGCATCTCTACGCCCAGGACGGCGAGCTGATGGCGACGGCCAGCCAGTCGCTGATCGTGCGTGTTCGTGAGACCGCCGAAGACCGTTGAGCAGCATGACAAAGCCGTAACGATCGCTCGCCGTTACGCCGGGTGTAAGAGGCGGCGACACGAGGCGCGGACCGAACCCGCGCCCAAGGGAGCGTACCTTCGCATGACCATCCGCCTGTCCTGGCTCGCCGCGGCGTCGTCCGCGGCCCTGCTGTCCGCCTGCGCCACGATGCCGCCGCCGCCGGTCGCCGAGGCGCCGCAGCCCGCGCCGGCCCCCGCGCCGTCGCCCAGGCCCAGGGCGCAGGTGGGGACGTTCGGGTTCGACGTCTCCGGGATGGACACCTCGGTGGCCGCCGGCGACGATTTCTTCCGCTACGGCGTCGGCAAGTGGGTGGACCGCACCGAGATCCCCGCCGACCGCTCGAACCTGACCAGCTTCGCCGTCATCGGCGAGATGGCGGCGGCGCGGACCCGGGCGATCATCGAGGACTCGGCCAAGACCACCGCGCCGGCCGGCTCCGAAGCCCAGAAGATCGGCGACTATTTCGCCAGCTTCATGGATGAGGCGCGGATCGAACAACTGGGCGCCGCGCCATTGAAGCCGGAGCTTGAGGCGATCGCCGCGATCAGGACCCGCAAGGACCTGGCGCGGGTGCTGGGCGGCAGCGTGCGGGCCGACACCGACGCGCTGAACGCCACCAATTTCGTCACCGAGCGGATCTTCGGCGTCTGGGTGGCCGAAGACCTGAACGACACCTCGATCTACCGGCCCTACCTGATGCAGGGCGGCCTCGGCATGCCCGACCGCCAGTACTATCTCGGCGACAGCCCCCGGTTCGTGGAGTTGCGGGCCAAGTACCTGACCCACATCGCCGTCATGCTGAAGCTGGCCGGCTATTCCGACGTCGAGGCCCGGGCCAAGCGGGTCATGGCGCTGGAGACCGCCATCGCCAAGGCCCACGTCTCGGTGGACGAGAGCGCCGACGTGGCCAAGTCCAACACCGTCTGGACCCGCGCCGAACTGCCGAAGAAGGCCCCCGGGCTCGACTGGGACACCTTCCTGGCGGCTGCGGGCCTGGCCGATCAGCCGCGGTTCGGGGCCTGGCAGGCGAGCGCGATCAGCGGCGTCGCCAGGCTGGCGGGCAGCCAGCCGATCCAGGCCTGGCAGGACTATCTGGCCTTCCATACCGTCGAGCGGGGCGCGCCCTATCTGGCGAAGGCGTTCGTCGACGAGCACTTCGCGTTCAACGGCCAGGCCCTGTCGGGCACGCCCCAGTTGCGGGAGCGTTGGAAGCGTGGCGTCGACTTCACCTCGAACGCCGTGGGCGAGGCGGTCGGCAAGCTCTACGTCGAGCGCCATTTCCCGCCCGCGGCCAAGGCCGAGGCCAAGGAGATGGCCGAGAACGTGCTGAAGGCGTTCGGCCAGCGGATCGACAAGCTGGACTGGATGACGCCGGAGACCAAGGCCCAGGCCCGGCGCAAGCTGGCCAACTTCCGCATCCAGGTGGGCTATCCCGACACCTGGCGTGACTATTCCGGCCTGGAGATCGTCCGTGGCGACGCCTATGGCAACCAGTTCCGGGCCAGCCTGTTCGAGTACCAGCGCAACGTCGCCAAGCTGGGCAAGGCGGTGGACCGCGGCGAATGGTTCATGAACCCGCAGACCGTGAACGCGCTGTTCGCCCCCAGCCAGAACTCGATCACCTTCCCGGCGGCGATCCTGGAGCCGACCTTCTTCGATCCCAACGCCGACGCGGCGGTGAACTACGGCGCCATCGGCGGCGTCATCGGCCACGAGGTGAGCCACGGCTTCGACGACACCGGCGCGCTGTTCGACGAGAACGGCAACCTGCGCAACTGGTGGACCGCCCAGGACATGGCCCGCTTCCGCGCGGAGACCAAGAAGCTGGCCGACCAGTACAGCGCCTACGAGCCGCTGCCCGGCCTGCACATCAACGGCCAGCAGGTGCTGGGCGAGAACATCGCCGATGTGGCGGGCCTCGCGACGGCCTATGACGCCTACATCCTGTCGCTGAAGGGCGCGGCCCCGCAGACCCTCGACGGTTTCACGGCCGATCAGCGGTTCTTCCTGGGCTGGGCTCAGAACTACCGGGCCAAGTTCCGCGAGCCGTCGCTGCGGCGCACCGTCGTGACCGACGTCCACTCTCCGGGGCCCTGGCGGGCGCTGACGGTGCGCAACCTGGACGCCTGGTACCCGGCTTTCGACGTGAAGCCGGGCCAGAAGCTGTACCTGGCGCCCGCCGACCGCGTGAAGATCTGGTAGCCGGCTTGCCCAAGATCCTCCGGATCGACGACGCCGGCGATCCGCGCCTGGAAGCCTATCGCGCGGTGCGCGAGCGCGACCTGGCCGGCCGCGACGGCCTGTTCGTCGCCGAGGGGCGCGTGGTTCTGGAGAAGGCGGTGGTGGCCATGCCCGGAGCCATCGCCTCGGTCCTGGTGGCCGAGCACCGGCTGGCGGCCCTGGCCGACGTGCTGGCGGCGCTGCCCGGCGATACGCCCGTCTATGCGGCCGGGCAGGTGGCGATGGACGAGGTTGTGGGGTTCCCGATCCACCGTGGGATCCTGGCGGTCGGCCGGCGGCCGACGCGCGACGCCGCGGAGATGATCGCGGCGCTGCCGGCGGACGCCCTGGTCGTCGGCCTCGTCGGCATCGCCAACCACGACAACATCGGCGGGATCTTCCGCAACGCCGCCGCCTTCGGAGCCGATGCGGTCCTGTTGGACGACACCTGCTGCGATCCCCTGTACCGCAAGGCGATCCGGGTCAGCGTCGGCGCGGCCCTCACGGTCCCGTTCGCGCGGGCCGGCGACGCCCTGAGCCTGCTGCGGGCCCTGGACGCGGCCGGTTTCGAGAGCGTCGCCCTGTCGCCACGGGGCGAGACCGAACTGGGCGACGTGCGGCCGGGACGCCGGGTCGCGGCGCTGTTCGGCGCCGAGGGGCCGGGCCTGCCCGAGGCGGCCCTGGCGCGCTCGCGGGCGGTGCGGATCGCCATGGCCGGCGGGTTCGATTCCCTCAATGTCGCCACCACCAGCGGGATCGTCCTGCATCACCTGGCCACGCGCCGCGAGGGGCCGGTTTAAAGAGGCGCTTAACGCAAACCGGCGATACTTGGGCTGGGACCGTACAAGCGGGCGGACCCTGGGGGAGTGAATGGTTCGGGAGCCGGCGCGAAACGCAGCGACGACGCCGATCGACCTGGAGGGATCCAGGGCGGTCTTCGACCGCGCCACGCGGCTGGCCAGAGCCCTGTTCGGCGACGTCGACAGCACGATCACCCTGAAGCTCGAGAGCGGCTTCTGGCGCAGCCGAAGCAATGAAACCGTCGCCGACGCGGCGTCCATTCGCGAGGTCATGCGCCGGGGCGAGGTGGTCTGGTCCGAGGACTGCGCGAAGGATCCGCGCTTCTGCAACGAGGCGGCCGTCATGAACGCGCCGCATGTACGGTTCTATGCGGGGGCGCCCATCCGCCTGGCGGACGGCTCCACGCCCGGGGCGCTGTCGGTGCTGGGTCTCACGCCGCGCGCATATGACGCCAGCTTGGCGCGCCGCCTACAGGATCTCGCCGACTTCGTCGCCGACGAGTGGGCGCGGGTGAACGCCGAGCGTGGTCAGATGGGCGCCGAGCACACCATGGGCGCCATCGTCGACGCCATGCCGGTTTCGGTGGTCCTGACGGATCGCGACGTGCGCGTGCTCTACGCCAGCCCGGCCTGGATCAAGGCGCGCGGGCTCGAAGGCGTGGACGTGGTCGGCAAGACCCTCTTCGAACTGCGCCCCGAGATCTTCGAGCCGTGGCGAGAGGGCATCTTCAACTGCATGGACGGCCACAGCCGCTCGCTCGAGCGCGTGCCGTTCCCGCAGAACGACGGATCGCAGGGGTGGGCCAAGGTCGAGCTCGCGCCCTGGCTGGACGTCGACGGCGCCGTCGGCGGCCTGATCGTCAGCTCGTACGACATCACGCATTTCGTCGAGGCGTTGGACCGGATCGAGCGGTCCGAGGAGCGGTTGCGCGTCGGCCTCGAGCTGGCCGAACTGCACGTCTACGAGATGGACTATGTCCGCGGCGAGCTCTTCAAGGTCGGCGCCGAAGACAGCTTCTACGAGAAGCCGATGACCTACCCCGACCTGGCGAAGGACATCTGGGTCGGCATCGACCCGCGGGACAGGGCTCGCGTGAAGGCCGAATGGGCGCGCCATGAGCACGAGGGCGTTCCGTACCAGCCCGAGCACCGCGTCGCCCGCAGCGACGGCCAGGAAATCTGGGCCGCCGGCACCGCCAAGCTGATCACCGACGAGGCCGGCAGGCCGCTGCGGCTGGTTGGCGCGCTGCGCAACATCACGGCGCGCAAGGCTTCCGAACAGGCCCTGGTCCAGGCCAAGGACGAGGCGGAGGCCGCCAACCGCGCCAAGAGCGCCTTCCTCGCCACCATGAGCCACGAGATCCGCACCCCGCTCAACGGGGTGCTGGGCATGGCCCAGGCCATGGCCGCCGACGCCGATCTGAGCGAGACCCAGCGGGGACGGATCGAGGTGATCAAGCAGTCGGGCGAGACCCTGCTGACCATCCTCAATGACGTGCTGGACCTGTCGAAGATCGAGGCCGGAAAGCTGGATCTCGAAACGGCGCAGTTCGAGCTGGACGATCTTGCCCGCTCGGTCCACGCGACCTTCCAGGCCATCGCCGACACCAAGGGGCTCGATTTCGAACTCAGTGTCGATAAGGCCGCCCAGGGCGTCTACGAGGGCGACCAGGTGCGGATCCGCCAAATCCTCTGGAACCTGGTCTCCAATGCCCTGAAATTCACCGACAAGGGCGGCGTGAAGGTCCGGATCGGCCGCGAACGGGACGCGCTCTCGCTGACCGTGTTCGACAGCGGCATCGGCATGACCGCCTTCCAGCTCGCCGGCCTGTTCCGCAAATTCGCCCAGGCTGACGCCTCGACGACGCGGAAGTTCGGCGGCACGGGCCTGGGCCTGGCCATCTGCCGCGAGCTGGCGGAGGCGATGGGCGGCACGGTCAGCGCCACCAGCGCGCCAGGCATGGGCTCGACCTTCACCGCCATCCTGCCGCTCAAGAAGGTGGCTCGCGCCACGCCGAAGCCGAAGAAACCGGCGAGGGCCAAGGCGCGGTCTCGACCGGCCGAGGACCGTCCGGTGCGCGTTCTGGCGGCCGAGGACAACGCCATGAACCAGCTGGTCCTGAAGACCCTGCTGAGCCAGGTCGGCATCGAGCCCGAGATCGTCGGCGACGGCCGCGCGGCGCTGGAGGCCTGGGAGCGCGAGGCCTGGGACGTGATCCTGATGGACGTGCAGATGCCGGTGATGGACGGCCCGACCGCCACCGCGATGATCCGCGCCCGCGAGCGGTCGGAGGGGCGGGCGCGGACGCCGATCGTGGCGCTCACGGCCAACGCCATGCCGCACCAGATCGCCGAGTATCTGGAGTCCGGGATGGACGCCTTCGTCGCCAAGCCTATTGAGGCCCAGAGGCTTTACGAGGCGTTGCAGATCGCGGTGGATGGGGTCGCAGACGCGAGGACGGCGGCGGCTTAGCGAGATCCGGAGATCCTCATCGGCGGGTGTGTGCGCGCCGGGGGAGTAAGGAGGATCTCCGGTCCCTCTCGCTAGAGAGCTTAGGCGGCTCGGCCGAACTCCACGGCTGAGACCACCACGTCCATGACGGTGTCGCGGAAGGCGACGACCGCCGGTTCGCCCGGGGCGGCGCCGGCGGCCACCATCAGGGGCAGAAGGTGTTCCTCGCGCGGGTGGGCTTCGCGGCCGTAGGGCGCTGCGTCCCAGCGGGCGAGGACGGCGTCGCGGTTCGGGGCGTCGGTGACCGCGCCTTCGAGCCAGGCGTCGAACTTCGCCGAGCGCTCGGTGAAAGCCGGCGAGAAGCCGCGCATGTTGTGCCAGCTCATGCCCGACCCGACGATCAGGACGCCCTCGTCCCTTAGCGGCCGTAGCGCCCGGCCGGCGGCTAGATGGGCCTCAGGGTCCAGATCGGCCTTCAGCGAGAGCTGGACGACCGGGATGTCGGCGTCCGGCGTCACCAGCTTCAGCGGCACGAAGACGCCGTGGTCCCAGCCGTGCTCGTCGTCCTCGGCCGAGGCGATGCCCGCCTCGCCGAGGAGCCGGCGGACCCTGCGCGCCAGGCCGGGGGAACCCGGTGCGCTGAAGGTCAGCTCGTAGGTGTGCGGCGGGAAGCCGAAGTAATCGTAGTCGAGCTGCGGCCACTTGCCGGTTGCCACGGTGAAGACCGGGGCTTCCCAGTGGCCCGAGACCACGAGGATGGCCTTCGGGCGTTCGGGCAGGCTGGCGATCAGGCCCTGGAGATAGGCCGCGGTTCGGTCCCAGGTGTCGGCCGGACCCCGACCCCACTCCATGAAGAAGCAGGGGCCCGCGCCGTGGGGGAGGAAGACGGTGGGCAGGGTCATGGCTTTACCTGGGACCTTCCGGGGGGCTCGGTCAGGCCGCTTTCGCGGCCGGGATTTCGTGGACGATCTTCTCGATCCAGGCCGAGAACTGGGCGCCGTAGGACTTGAGGAACTCGGTCGTGCCTTCGTTGATCATCTCGCCGGCGTCATCGAACAGCGCGAACGCGTTGCCGATGTAGGCTTCCTGGCTGAGCAGCGGCACGTTCAGGAACACCAGCGACTGGCGCAGGTGGTGGTTGGCGCCGAAGCCGCCGATGGCGCCGGGCGAGACGCTGATCACCGCGCCGGGCTTGCCGTTCCAGACGCTGGAGCCGTAGGGGCGCGAGCCCACGTCGATGGCGTTCTTGAGCGCGCCAGGGACCGAACGGTTGAATTCCGGCGTGACGAACAGGACGGCGTCCGCCGCGGCGATCTCGCTGCGGAACCGGACCCACTGGGCCGGCGGATCGGATTCGAGGTCCTGGTCGAAGTGCGGGAGGTCCGCGATCTCGACGATGCTGAACTTCAGGTTCGGGTTGAGCGCGGCGAAGGCCTTGGCCAGCTTACGGCTGACGCTGTCCTTGCGGAGCGAGCCCACGACGACGGCGACGTTACGGACTTGGGTCATGACGATTTCCTTTGCGAGAGGGGGTGTTCGAGGTTCAGGCGCCGGCGATGACGCAGAGCCCTTTGATTGCCTGGGGGGCGGACCGGCCGGGCGAGATGGTTTGCGACACGGGAAGACTCTTTCTGATCTCGTTTCCGCCGGCCGGTGGCCTCGGAATGACGGGAAGATGGGCCTTGTCTCGACAGTTGATAATCCGGGTCGTTTGAAGGACTGTCTGTCCAAACAGGAAACAATCGAATGGACCGTCTGGACGAGATCCGCGCCTTCGCGGCCGTGGCCGAGGCGCGCAGCTTCACGCAAGGTGCGCGCAAGCTGGACGTCTCCGGCGCCCAGGTCTCCAAGCTGGTGGCCCGGCTGGAGAACCGGCTTGGCGCGCGACTGCTGAATCGCACGACGCGGGACGTGTCGCTGACCGACACGGGCCAGGCCTACCTCGAACGGGCCCGCGACCTCCTGGAGAGCTTCGACGCCCTGGAAAGTTCGGTCCGCGACCAGAGCGGTCCATCGGGCAACCTGAAGGTCTCGGCGCCCGTCTCGTTCGGCAGGAACCAGCTCACCCCCGCGCTGCTGGAGTTCGCCACCGGCTGCCTGGCGGTATCGCTTGACGTCACCTTCTCGGACCGGATGGTGAACCTGGTGGAAGAGGGCTTCGACGTGGCCGTCCGCATCGGCCACCTGACCGACTCGTCCCTGGTGGCGCGGCGACTGGCGGCGGTGCGGATGATCACCTGCGCGTCGCCCAACTATCTGGCCGGGGCGGGAATGCCGCTCACGCTGGAGGACATGGCCGGGCACGAGGTGGTCCTGGACACCAACGCCCGCGACGCCACCCTGTGGCGCTTCGGACGCAAGGGGGACGCCCAGGAGGTGCGGGTGCATGGCCGGTTGCGGTTCAACGGCGCCGAGGCCTGCGTCGAGGCGGCGGTCCGGGGGTTCGGCATCGTGCGCACCCCGGCCTTCGCGGCGGCGGAGGACCTGCGATCAGGCCGCCTGGTCCCGATCCTGTGCAACTTCGAGCCCGAGGAGATCCACGTGCACGCGGTCTATCCGCACGCCAGGCACCTGGCGGCCAAGGTGCGCGCCTTCGTGGACTTCCTGGCCAAGCGCTACGCCGGCGAGCCGGAGTGGCACCAGGGCTGGGGCGACAAGCACCCGCCGGCTGCCTAGGTTCAGGCGAACGCGATCCAGCGCCCCGCGGCGGCGGTCGTGACCCAGACCAGTATGGCGGCGTAGGCCAGGGCCTTGGTGGCGGGGCCGGCGCCGGATTGGCTGCGCCCGGCGCTGACGATCTGCACCGCGGCGGCGGCCAGGATCCAGGCCAGGTAGACCAGGATCATGATCTTGTTGGCCGGATCGAGGTGGGCGTAGTCGTCGGGCTTGTAGATCAGCTGATGCAGGGCGAGCTGGGTCGCCATCAGGGCCAGGAGACCGACCAGGTAGACGATCCGGGTCAGGCCCCTGGTGACGAACAGCACGATCAGGGACCCCGCGATGATCACGTGCCAGAGGCCGGGGTTCACCAGCTTGGCGACTGCGAAGACGCCGATGCAGAGCCCGAAGAGGGCGAGGCCGATAGCGGCGGAGACGCCGGCGCCCGCGCTGAGCCGGCCGTCGCGCCGGGCCGCCGGCAGGCTGACGCCGTAGGTGAGGAACAGCGCCGCCGCCAGGCCCAGCATCTTTGCCGTGAAGGCCTCCGAGGTATAGAGCCGCTCCGGGTTCGACGTGCCGATCAGGATCCCGGTCACCAGCACGCCTAAGACGCCCAGGTTCAGCCAGGGCAGCACGCCGCGGCGCACCTCGGACGGGCTCTCATCCGTGAGGCCCGAGCCGATAAGGCGCAGGTTGAGCAGGATGCTGGCGCCGCCCAGCAGCGCCAGCGACAGGATGTGCAGCACCTCCCATTGGGCGAAGTACGGCTTGATCTGCGCGCCGGGGAAGGTCTCGTCGAGCTGGCTGACCCAGGGTGCGAGCTGCGGGAAGAAGTCCTGCGGACTGATCACTTCGTCATCTCCGTGAGGTCGACGGCGCCGCGTTCGGAGATCGCGCATTCCTGGGCCGCGTTGGCCCAATGGGGGAGCGCCTTGCCGCACTCGTACCAGTCGTAGGCGATGAAGCGACCGAACATGATCACGAGGATCCAGGAGAGGATCGAAACCACGGCGGAGAGCCGCACCTTGCCCGGCGGCTTGACCGCCGTGTCCCACTGGTCGCGGTCCTTCTGCACCTTGTAGTGGAAAATGAAGATGTTGATGACCGCGACCGCCAGGAAGATCAACTTCAGGCGGAACCAGAGATTATGATAATAAAGCAACGGCTTGGCGTAGAAGAGCAAGAGCCCGGTCACGACCATGAGCGCGAAGCCGAAGACGGTCAGCGGCAGGACGCGGTCGCTGATGACCGAGATCGGCGTCTTCTTGAAGCCGACGCCCAGCAGCCGCAGGTCCACCAGGAAGATGGTGCCCGCGAACAGCATCAGCGACAGGACGTGCGAGCCTTCGAGCAGGCCCCAGACATTCAGGGTGGAAGCGAGCCCCTCGCTCCAGGACGGATCGTACTCGCCGGGGCCTTTCCCCACCTGGGTGGCCAGCCAGACCAGGAAGTCGCGTATCAACTAGAGTTCCCCCACCAGCATACCGGCTCTTCTATAGGGCCCGGCATGCGAGTCCATTGCGCGTTTGCTACGCGGACGCAACATGGTCTCGCCGTGGGTCGCGAGGCTACGGGCGCCCGCGGAACCCCGCAATCCGGGAAATCAGGCGGCGCGGGCCCGTGGGTTCAGGCTGGCGCGCAGCAGCTTCAGTCCCACGCGCAGCGCCGCCAGCCGCACCTCTGCCCGGCCGACGTCGCCAAAGCGCTCCATCCGGTGGCGGGTCGCCCCGCCGCGGCGCGCGCAGGCGAAATGGACGAGGCCGGCCGGACCGTCCGGGGCGGCTTCGGCGAACCCGGTGATCGAGACGGCGAGGTGAGCGCGGGAGGCGGCGAGGGCGCCTTCGGCCATTGCGCGCGCGGCGGCTTCCGACACGGCTCCATCCCCTTCGAGGATCGCCCGGGAGACGCCCAGCAGCTCATGCTTGGCCTCGTCGGAATAGGTGACGAAGCCGCGCTCGAAGGCGTGCGACTTGCCGGGGATGTCGGTGAGGAGGGAGGCGAGGAGGCCGCCGGTGCAGCTCTCCGCCGTGGCGAGCATCACCTCACGGTCGCACGCCTGCGCCAGCACCTCCTGCGCCAGGCGCTCGATGTCGTCGGGGATGGCGGGATCGAGGGCTTCGGCCATGTCGAGCGTGAGAACCCCTCCGGCCAAGCTCGGGTTCCGGGCCTTGATTTTCCCAACCGCAACGGGTCGTTAGGGGCATGAGCGGATCCCCCCGAGTCACTGTGGCCGGCGCCGGCGTGCTGGGCCTGACGACGGCGCTTGCGCTGGCGGACGCGGGCTGCGAGGTCACCGTCTGCGACCCCGGCGGGCCCAACGCCTCCAGCATCGCCGCCGGAATGATCGCCCCGGTGTTCGAAGCGGTGCTGGACCAGAGCGCGCGACCGCACCTGGACCTGTTGATGCTGGCCCGCGACCTGTGGCCGGGCCTGGCCCAGCGGGCGGGGATCTTCCTGGATCGTTCCGGCGCCCTGGCGGTGGGCGACGAGCCCTGGCTGGAGAAGGTGGCCGCGGGATTCTCCGCCCTGCAACTGCGGCCGATGGACATCGGCGGCGAGGCCGCGCGGGGCTTGGCCCCAGGTCTGTCCGACGCCTTCGACGAGGCCCTGCTGTCGCGCGAGGACTGGCGGGTGGACGCTCCGACGAGCCTTGGCGCGCTGGCGAGCGCCGCGAGGGCGGCGGGGGTGACGTTCCAGCGCAGGATCGTCCGCGGCCGCGGCGACGCCGACGTGCTGGTGATCGCGACCGGCGCCAAGGAGGGGCTCGAGGATGTGGCGCCCGAACTGGCGCGCCTCTCTCCCATCAAGGGCCACATCGTCCGCGTGGCGGCGGAGTCGGCGGGGGCGACCGTGCGCGGAGAGGGCGTCTACGCCGCGCCGGGCTCGGGCCTGGCGTTCGGCGCGACCATGGAGCCGGGACGCGGCGACGTCGCCATCGAGGAAGGTCAGGCCATGCCCCTGCTCGCGGCGGGCCTGCGGCTGTTCCCGGGCTTGCGCGGCGCCCCGATCCAGATGGCGGCGGGCGTGCGGGCGACGACCCCAGATGGCTTGCCTATGGTGGGCGCCGGCGCCGCGCCTGGCGTGATGCTGGCGGTGGGGTCGCGCCGCAACGGCTGGCTGCTGGCGCCCCTGGTCGCGACCATGGTGGCGGCTTGCGTGACCGGGCGTGATGCGGGGCCATATGCCGCCGCGCTGGATCCCGCGCGCTTCGGGGCATGACGATGAACGGCTTCTGGCTTTCGGACGAGCAGCAGGCGATCCGCGACGCGGTGGTGCGGCTCTGCGAGCGGTTCGACGCCGACTACTGGCGGCGCACCGACGAGACGGGTGAGTTCCCCGAGGCCTTCGTGGCCGCCATGGTCGAGGCGGGCTGGCTGGGCGTGGCCATGCCGACCGAGCTGGGCGGCTCGGGCCTGGGCCTGACCGAGGCGGCGATCGTCATGCAGGCGGTGGCGGAGAGCGGCGCTGGCTTCTCCGGGGCCAGCGCGATGCACTTGAACATCTTTGGGCCGATGCCGGTGGTGAAGTTCGGCAGCGACGAGCAGAAGAAGAGGCACATCCCGCGGCTGATCTCGGGCCAGGACAAGATGTGCTTCGCGGTCACCGAGCCCGACGCCGGCCTCGACACCACCCGCCTGACCACCAAGGCGATCCGCACCAACGACGGCTACGTCATCTCCGGCCGCAAGATGTGGACGACGAACGCCCAGCGGGCCGACAAGATGCTGATCATCGCCCGCACCACGCCTAAGGACGAGGTCAAGCGGCCGACCGAAGGCCTGAGCCTGTTCTATACGGACTTCGACCGCAGCCGGATCGAGGCGACGCCGATCCCGAAGATGGGCCGCAAGGCGGTGGAATCGAACGCGGTCTTCATCGACGACCTGCACGTGCCGGCCGAGGACCTGGTCGGCGAGGAGGGGCGGGGGTTCTACTACCTGCTGGAGGGGCTGAATCCCGAGCGGGTGTTGATCGGGGCCGAGGCGGTAGGCCTGGGCCGAGCGGCGCTGAAGCGGGCGGCGGGCTACGCGAAGGAGCGGATCGTGTTCGGCCGGCCGATCGGCCAGAACCAGGGCGTGGCCCATCCGCTGGCGAAGTCGTGGGCCGAGCTGGAGGCCGCGAACCTGATGGCCTTCAAGGCCGCGGCCCTGCACGACGCCGGGCGCGATTGCGGCGCCGAGGCGAATGCGGCCAAGTACCTGGGCGGCGAGGCCGGCTTCCGCGCCTGCGAGGCGGCGGTGCTGGCCCATGGGGGCATGGGCTACGCCAAGGAATTCCACGTGGAGCGCTACTTCCGCGAAGCCATGATCGCGCGGATCGCGCCGGTCAGCCGCGAGATGATCCTGAACTACATCGCCGAACGCGTGCTGGGCCTGCCCAAGAGCTACTAGGACAGGCCCGGGCCGTGGCTACTTCGGCAGGCGGAAGGTGATCGGGATCGAGACCTGGGCGCCGCCGACGGCGCGGCCGTCAACCGTCTGCGGACTCATCCTAAAGTACTTCGCGAGCTTCAGCGCCGCGGCGCCGAAGCCCATGTCGCTGGGTGTTTCCGACGCTACCCGGCAGGCGGTCACGGCCCCGGCGTCAGTCACCTCGCAGGAGATGATCGCCTGGCCCTCGGCGTCCATGCGAACCGCTCGGTCCGGATAGAAGCGCGCCATCTCGTCGCCGCCGGGCTTCTTCAGCCAGGTGGGATTGCGGATGTCCGGGGGGCTCGGCGGCGCCACGGGCGTGGGCGGATCGACGGCGACCGGGCCTGGTGTCGGTACGGGCTCGATGACCGGGGCGATCGGCGTCGGCGCGATCGGAATTGGCACGCTGGTGATCACGGGGGGCCGCGGCGAGACGACGCGCTGTTGCGGGACCTTTGGCGGCGGGGGCGGAGGCTCGACCTTCTTGGGCAGAATGTCGACGATGACCGGCGGGGCATCCTCGACGGGCGCCGCCTCGGGCGGGGCGAACTGCATCATGGCGAGGTAGGCGGCGACCAGTGCATGGAGGCCGAGGGAGCCTGCGACCACAAGGCTGGTCGTGCGCGACATGCGGCGACGCGGTGCGACGAAATCGAAGGGTGTAGGCTGGCGAATGACCATAGCGTGCTCCATGGCGGATTACGCATGTAAGTTCGCGATCGGATTACAGCGGTAATATGGCCGTGCTGTGGAGCTATGGCGGCAAGGTTCGTCAACAGGGTTAGCCGGGTGTTAACCATGATCGACGACCACTGGCGCATGGCCGTCCAGGGAATCCGGGGCATCGTCGAAGCCGCCATCCAACGCGCCTCGCAGGCGACGGGGGTGGATTTCGGATTCCTGATGAAGACCGCGGGCCGCGAAAGCAGCTTCAACCCGCGCGCCCAGGCCTCCACATCCTCCGCAGCCGGCTTGTTCCAGTTCGTGGACCAGACCTGGCTGTCGACCCTGAAGCAGCACGGCTCCAAGCACGGCTACGCCCGCTACGCCGACCTGATCACCAAGGGCTCGGACGGCCGCTACCGCGTGGATGGCGGCGAAGCGCGCCGGGCGGTGATGGACCTGAAGCTGGATCCGCACGCCGCCTCGCTGATGGCCGGCGAGCTGACTGCCGACCATGCCGCCTATCTGACCGGCCGGGTGGGGCGCTCGCCGACCTCGGGCGAACTCTACGTGGCCCACTTCCTGGGCCCGGCCGGTTCGGCCAAGCTGATCAAGGCCGCCGAGAGCCAGCCCGGCGCGTCGGCCGCCTCGCTGTTTCCCGACGCCGCGCGCGCCAACCGCTCGATCTTCTATCGCGACGGGCAGTCGAAGACGGTGGGCGAGGTCTACGCCAACCTGACCAGGTCGGGGGGCGGCCAACCGGCCATGGGACCCCGGGCCACGGAGCCCGACCCGGTGGACGGCGGCTTTATCCAGTATGCCTCGACCCGACGCACCGTGCGCGAGCGCGAGCAGGACGCCCTGGTGGCGATGATCCTCAGGGGTTCGCAGCCCGCCGACCAGGCCGGCGTCGGCAGCCGCCTGACCGGCTCGCTGTTCACCAGCGAAATGCTGAAGATGCTGTCGGACGGCCGCGAGGGCTGATCCGCGGCGGCGCCGGTCGCGGCCCTACGCTTCGGAATCCGCCGGAAAAAGAGCGGCCGCGATCTCCCGACCGAAGCTGTTGGGCTTGAACGGCTTCGAGATCGTAGGCCGCGCGCCGTAGGCTCCGTCGAGGCCATGTCGCCCATAGCCGGTGACGAAGGCGAAGGGCACGCCAACCTTGGCAAGGGCGTCCGCGACAGGATAGGCCGTCTCCGATCCCAGGTTCACGTCGAGCACCGCGCCGTCCAGGCTCTCATCGACCAGTGCGAGCCCCTGGGCGACGGTCGCCGCCGGACCGACGACGGCGCATCCGGCTTCCAGCAACAGCTCCTCCACGAGCATGGAGACCAGCGGCTCGTCCTCGACGACCAGGATCCGCAGGCCGGCCAATGTCTTTGGCGTCTTCGTCACGTCTCACTCGTCAGCAGCGGGAAATCGATCTCGCAGGACACGCCGCCGGGATGGAACGCCAGCCGCGCAACGCCGCTCAGGCCCTGCACGCTGCGCTCGATCAGCCGGGTGCCGAACCCGCGGGTGTTCGGCGCCTGGACGGGCGGCCCGCCGCGTTCGGTCCAGACCAGGCGCAACCATTTCGCGCCGTCGATCTCGTGCAGAGCCCAATCGACCTCGACCGTGCCGCCGTCGGACAGCGCGCCATACTTCGCCGCGTTCGTCGCGAGCTCGCCCATCACCATGCCCAGGGTCACCGCCCGGTTGGGGCTCAGCATCACGTCCGGCCCCGTCAGCCGAAACCGACCTTCGACCCCCCGGCCGTAGGGGCTGAGTTGCTCCAAGGCGACGTCGCGGACCAGGGCTCCGCCCCAGTCGTTGCGGGTGAGGACGTCGTGGCTCTGCGACAGGGCGGCGAGCCGCGCGGTCAGCGCCTCGGTGAAGGCCTCCGGGTCCCTGGCCGTCCTGAGCGTCTGGTGAACGATCGCCTGGACGCTGGCCAAGGTGTTCTTAACCCGGTGGTTCAGTTCCCTGATCAGGAGCGCCTGGCGTTCCTCGCCCTCGCGGCGGACGGTGACGTCGCGGATCACGCTGGATATCAGCCCGCCGTCGCTGCCCGGCAGGAGGTTGAGGTTCGTTTCGATGGGGAACTGCGAACCGTCCTTGCGCAGGCCGAACAGGTTGCGGCCGTAGCCCATGCGCCGCAGCCGCGGCGCGGCCAGGAAGGCGGCGATCCGTCCCTGGTGGCCACTTCGAAACTCGTCGGGCATGAGCTTCGTGATCGGTTGGCCGATCAGGTCTGCCCGGGCGTAGCCGAACATCCGCTCGGCCTCGGTGTTGACGAGGACGATCTGCTCGTCCCGGTCCGCGATGACCATGGCGTCCGGGGCGGTCTCCAGCAGGTCGCGGAAACGCGCTTCGCCGGCGCGGAGATGGTCGTTGAGCTCGCCGATGCGGGCGAGCGACCTCTTCAGCGCGGAGTTCGTGACCAGCAGGGTCGAGATGATCGCCACGTCCAGCAGCGCGACGAAGATGAACATCAACGTCGCGGATGTCGCCTGCGCCGCGGATTGCGCCGGGACCGGTATGAGAGTGGAGGCCGCCGCCGCAGCAGCGACGGCGACGAGGCCAGGGGCTGTCCCGAAGAGCAGGGTCACCAGGATCACTGCGGGAAAGAAGGTGATGAACTGGGCGCCGATCAGCCACGGCGATATCGCCTGGCGCAGCAGGAGCGCGACGAGGACCGCCGCTAGGCTCGCCGCGACGCCGACAAGCGCGTTCGTGCGGGGGTTCAACCTGCCGCCCAAGAGACCTGCTTGCATGAGGAAGGAGGCGAGGCGCCGAACCGGAAGCATGACTTAGTTCGGCTGGCGGGGGCGTTCAGGCATTGATCCCGGTCAATACCGCGATCAGGCCGCCGCGCCGTCCGCGAACATCGCCTCGATTTCCGCTTCACCGTAGCCGACCTCGGCCAGGACCTGGCGGGTGTGCTCGCCCAGTTTCGGCGCGGCTGGGCGACGATCGAGGTCGGCGCCGGGGAATCGGGCCGGAGCGGCCGGCGAGCGGTAGGTCCCGCCCTGGCCGTCTTCCACCTCGACGAAGGCGCCGGCGGCGGCCACCTGTGGATCGGCGGCCACCTCGGCGGGAAGCTGCATGGGCGCCCAGGCGAGGTCGGCGGCATCCAGGCGACGTGCGATCTCTTCGAACGGAAGGGCGGCGAAACCCGCATCCAGTTCGGCGGCAAGCAGGGCGGCGTTCAGGCGGCGGGCCTTGCCGGTGGCGAAACGCTCGTCGGTGATCAGGTCGGCGCGGCCGGCGGCCGCGCAGAATTTCTCCCAGCCGCCGCCGGAGCCGCGCGGATTATGTACGAACCAGCGACCCTCCACGCTGCGATAGTAGTTGGCCAGCGCGTTGATGGGGTTGGCGCGGGGCCGCACCGACGCGACCCGGCCGAACTTGAGCTGCACCGCCAGGTCGGAGCCCGTCAGATAGACGCCCGACGCCAGCAACGAGGTCTGCACCAGGCGTCCCTCGCCCGTGCTGTTCCGCTCGTACAGCGCCGCCAGAATCGCCGAGACGGTGGCCAGGGATGTGGCGTGGTCTCCCACCCCGGAGGTGCGCAGGAACGGCTCGGCCCCCTTCGGCGCGGTCATGTAGCCCACGCCGGCGCGGGCCCAGAAGGCGGTCACGTCGAAGCCGGGCAGGTGCGCGTCGGGCCCTTCCAGGCCGTAGCCGGTGATCACCGCATAGACGAGCCGGGGATTGGCCTTGCGCAGGGTCGCGTCGTCCAGGCCATACTTCTTCAGCGAGACGGGCCGCACGTTGGTCAGGAAGACGTCGGCGCCGGCGGCCAGCCTGGCCAGGGCGTCGCGGCCCGCCGGCTTGGCGATGTCAAGGACCACGCCGCGCTTGCCGCGGTTGTCGAGCTCGAAGGTCGGGTTGGCGCCCAGGTCGTTGGCGAGATCCTGGAAGACGTGGCGCATGTTGTCGCCGCCGGGGCGCTCGACCTTGATGACCGACGCCCCCCAGTCGGCGAGGATCCCGCAGGCGCCGGGCCCGGCGATATAGGCGGAGAAATCGACAACCTTCAGACCTTCGAGCAGCACGCGGACACTCCCTTTTTGGGGGCGCACCGTAGCGGAGGTGACCGGGCGGCGCCTATGCCGCCGAACGATCGTTCGCCGGCGCCTTGGCCGGCAGGCCCGTGGACAGGGCCTCGGCGATGGCCCGCGCCGCGGCGGTCACGGCCACGGGCCGGCGCAGCAGGGCGTCGGCGCCCGCGGCAAGCGCGGCCTGGCACTCGCCGGCGTCGCCGGTGGTGAGGGCCACGACCGGGGTCCGGGCCGCGGCGCCCGTCAGCCCGCGCAGCGCCGCGATGGTGTCCGCCCCGTCGGCGACCACGAGGTCCAGGTCGCAGATACGGGCGAGATCGACGGCGCGGCTCCCGTCGGCGGCATGGACCACCTGGTGGCCCAGTTGCTCCAGACTGGCCCGCAGCATGGCGGCGGCCAGGGTGTCGGTCTCCACGGTGAGGATGCGCAGGCGCCGGCCGGCGCGCTCGAGGGCAGGTGGGGGCGGCGGCTCGGCGGCCCCCATCCGTACGGCGGGGTCGAAGGGCAGCTCCAGGGTGAAACAGCTCCCGACGCCCGGGGCGCTCTCGGCGCGCAGGTCTCCGCCCATCAGCCGGGCGAGCTGGGTCGCCAGCGGCAGGCCCAGGCCGGCGCCGCCCGCCCCCGCGCTGGTGCGGGCGACACGCTCGAACGGGCGCAGGGCCGACGCCAGCTCCGGGTCCGTGAGGCCGGGCCCCGTGTCGGCCACCGCGGCCGCGATGCGATCCCGCGCCGGCAGCGAAAGGCGGACTTCGACCCGGCCCCGGACGGTGAACTTCACGGCGTTGCCGATCAGGGCGGCCAGGACCTGGCGGACCCGAGCGGGATCGGCGATGGCGGCGCCCCCGCCATCGGCGAGGGCGGCGTCGACATGGACCGCCAGTTCCAGCCCCTTGGCGGCGGCGGCCGGCCGATGCAGCAGGATGAGGTCGCGGGCGACGGCGGTGAGGTCCACCGGCTGCGGCTCCACGGTCAGGCGGCCGGCCTCCGCGCTTTCGGCGTCCACGGTGGTCTCAAGCACTGCCAGCAGGTCGTTCACGGCGTCGAGGGCGGCGGAGATCTGCTGGCGCGAGGGCGCGGCGCGGCCCCGCCCGACAGCCGAGGCCAGCACATGGGCGACGCCGGTCAGGCCGTTGCGGATCTCGTCGGACAGGGTCGAGACCAGGTCGGACTTGGAGCGGGCCAGCCGGCGGGCCGCCTCCGCCTGCTCGACGCGCTCGGCGATCAGCACCTCGCGCTCGGCGGCCAGGGCGAACTGGCTGCGCAGGATGCGGTTGACCAGAAGGGCCAGCGCCAATCCCAGCGCCGCGGCGGCCAAGGCCAGGCGGGCCATCGCCGGGTTCCCGCCTCCGACGAAGAGTGCGACCAGGGGGCCGGCGATGGCCACGGGCGCCACAATCAGCAGGCTGGGCAGCCATGGGGTGGCGAAGACCACGCAGATCATGGCCGCGCCCAGGGTGAGCAACAGCAGGGTTTCGCGCACGGGGCCGGCGAAGTGGGCGAACAGGGCCAACTGGGCGATCGCCAGCGCCCAGACGAGGCCCGAGATGACATGCACCTGCGCACGCCTGCGTAGATCGGTCGCAGCCGGGGTCTTCAGCCAGTTCACGGCCGCATAGAACACGCCCCAACCCACCGCGAAGGCCGCGAAGCTGAGGCTCATCCAGGCCACGTTCGCCGCATGGCTGGCGACCCAGACGAAGATCGGCAGGCAGACGCCAAACGCCAGCAATGCATAGGGAAGCAGGGCGGTCTGAACGCTCATCCCCTGCGCGTCGGCGGTGAGGCCGAGGCCCGGGTCGGGCGACTTGGTGGCGGCCACAGACGGGTCCCTTCGCATGCGAGGGAGCACGATAGGAAGCCAGCCGTTGGCGCGCCGTTACGCGAGATCCTTAATCCACAGATTCGGTCGGCAACCTCCCGTTAAGCTTCGCGGCGCAAATGTCGAATCGCGGGACTCCGAAGCTGCTTCGGATGGGGGATGAGAGACGGGGATGGCGACGACGCGATCAGCGCTGACGGATGAGGATATCCGTACGCTGGTGAAAGGCGCGACGCCGGACGAGCGCGCGCTCGCGGCCCGCAAGCTTTGCCAGAACATGGATCGTGCGCCGCTCAGCGACGAGGATCGGGCGCTGGCCGCCGACATCCTGCGCGTCATGGCGGCCGATGCGGCCGAACTGGTGCGCAAGGCCATCGCCGAGACCTTGAGGTCCTCGCCCGTCGTGCCGCGCGATGTCGCGGTGCAGCTTGCGCGCGACGTCGAGGGCGTCTGCCTGCCGCTGCTCAGCTTCTCGCCGGCCTTCACGGACGCCGACCTGGCCGAGATCGTCCGCCTGGGCGGGCCCGTGCGCCAGGTGGCCATCGCCAAGCGGCCCGAACTGAGCCGCACCGTCACCGACAGCCTGGCCGAGCATGGGGGGGAGCGCGCCGTGGCGGCGGCCTGCGCCAATCCGGGCGCGGATTTCGCCGAGAGCAGCCTGAGTCGCGTCATCGACCGGTTCGAGGTTTCCGAGCGCGTGCTGGCGGCGGTGGCATACCGCAACGTCCTGCCGCTGGCGATCACGGAGCGGCTGATAAGCCTGGTCACCGACAAGGTCCGGGACCATCTGGTCACCCACCATGCGGTCACGGCCGAGACCGCCCTGGAGGTCGTCACCGGCGCGGCCGAGCGGGCGACCGTCGACATCGTCGACCAGGCGGGCCGGACCGCGGACGTGCGCGGCCTGGTCACGCACCTCAACGCCGAAAGGCGCCTCACCGCCTCGTTGCTGCTTCGGGCGCTGGCGAACGGGCACATGACCTTCTTCGAGTGGGGCGTGGCCGAGCTGGCGGGGGTGCCGCATCACCGCACCTGGCTGATGATCCATGACGCGGGGCCGCTGGGCCTGCGCGCGATCTACGAGCGGGCCGGCCTGCCCGCGCGGCTGTTCCCGGCGTTCCGTGCGGCGGTGGATACCTTCCATTCCATGGAATTCGATGGCGGCGCCAAGGACCAGGAACGGTTCCAGGAGCGCATGCTGCAGCGGTTCATGACCCAGCCGGAACAGGCCTCGCGGGAAGACGTGGACTATCTGCTCGCCCGCATGGACCGGACGGCCGGGGCCCCGCGCGAGGCCGAACGCGAAGCGGTGATGATCGGCTGATCCGCTTCCCTCGGGTCAGTCTTGCCTGCGCCGGAGCCGCGGCCCAAGCTGACGCGATGAGCGAAACGCCGAAGACGGAGCCGGCCGAGACGAAGCCGGCCGCGACGATCCTGCTCCTGCGGGACGAACCGGAATTCGAAGTCCTGATGGTCAAGCGCCATCACCAGATCGACTTCGCATCGGGCGCCCTGGTGTTCCCGGGCGGCAAGACCCATGCGGGCGACCAGGACCCGGCCTGGGCCGGCTACACCATGGGCTGGGACCAGTTCGACGAGGAACAGAGAACCCTCCGCATCGGCGCGATCCGCGAGGCCTACGAGGAGGCCGGCATCCTCCTGGCCGAGGGGCTGGACGGGTCCGACTTCGCCGAGGTGTGCGACCCGGACGTGCGCTCGGCGGTGGACCGGGGCGAGCGGGCGTTCATCGACGTGGTGCGCGAGCTGGGCGTGCGGCTGCGCCTGGACGCGCTGGCGGTCTTCGCGCGCTGGATCACGCCGACCATGATGCCGAAACGCTTCGACACCTGGTTCTACGCGGTCCGTGCACCGGCCGACCAGGTGGCGGCGGCCGACGGGCGCGAGGCGGTGGACGCCGAATGGATCGCGCCGGCCGAGATCCTGCGGCTGGCCGACGCCGGCGAGCGGACGGTGATCTTCCCGACGCGGATGAACGTGCAGCTTCTGGCCGAGGCGTCGAGCGCCGGGGACTGCGTGGCGCGCGCGCGGGCGCGCACGCTGGTCACCGTGTTGCCGAAGATGGAGACGCGTGCGGACGGACGGTATCTGGTCCTGCCGCCGGACGCCGGCTACGGCGCGGTGGCCGAGCCGATGGACCGCGCCGCTCTGGCGATGAAGGTCTAGGGACCCTAGGCGCCGAATTCCTTGATCCGGCCTTCGAGCTCCTGGACCAGGATCTTGCCGATCGGATGGTCCTCGGTCTTGATCTCGTCCCGCGCGGCCGCCTTGATGGCGTCGATATGCGCCTCGATCAGGCCCACAGGCGCCTGCAGGCGCTTGGACTTGTCGTCGATCAGGCGGCAGAGCAGGCCGGCGATGCGGGTGATCAGCGGGAAGCCGTAGGTGGCGCCGAGACCCTTCAGGTCGTGGGCGCGCAGGTAGAGGCTTTCCATGTTCTCGACGGTGGCGCCTTCGGCGCGGACGGTCTGGCGGGCGCCGTCGAGCTTGGTGATCTCGTCGTTCAGCCACTGGGTGAAGTTGCCCGAGAGGCTCTTCAAGGCCGCTTCAGCCTTGGCGATGGCCGCCGGATCGATGGCGCCGAGACGGCCGCCGCCCACCTTCAGACGAAGGGCGCTGGGGGCCTGGATCATCTGGCCGGACTTGGGTTCGCTCACGTGACACTCCCGAACGATCGCCCGTCGAAAGTAAGGTGAACCCGTTAACAACGGGTATTGGCCCGCGCGGGTCAGACCGAGAATTGTTCCGCCAGAACACGCTCTTCCAGGCTGCGGCCGGCGTCGAACAGCATGACCAGCGACACGTCGCGGTCCTCGGCGATGTAGACTTCCACCACGTTGGGAGCCTCGAAGTTGTCGGCCACGGCGCTGACCGGCCGCTTCGGCGCCTCCAGCACCTCGAGGCGCAGCCGAGCAGTGTGCGACAGCAGGGCGCCGCGCCAGCGGCGGGGGCGGAAGGCGCTGATCGGGGTCAGGGCCAGGATCTTCGCGTCCAGGGGGATGATCGGCCCGTGCGCCGACAGGTTGTAGGCGGTCGAGCCCATGGGCGTGGAAATGAGGGCGCCGTCGCAGATCATCTCCGACAGCCGCACCTTGCCATCGACCGAGATGCGCAGCTTCGCCGCCTGGCGGGTGGTGCGCAGCAGGCTGACCTCGTTGAAGGCCAGGGCCTCGTGGGTCTTGCCGTCGACGTCCACGGCCTGCATCCGCAGGGGATGAATCTCGGCCTGTTCGGCGGCGTTGATCCGGCCCAGCAGGTCCTCGTCGTGGTGGTCGTTCATCAGGAAGCCGACCGAACCGCGGTTCATGCCGTAGATCGGCTTGCCCGCGTCCATCAGTTCGTGGACCGTTTCCAGCATGAAGCCGTCGCCGCCCAGGGCGACGATAACCTGGGCCTCGTCGAGTCCGGCGTCGCCATAGCGCGCGACGAGTTTCTCCCGTGCCTCCTGGGCTTCCGGCCGGTTGCTGGCGACGAAGGTGAGGCGGGTGACGAACGACTTTTTCATCGGCCGCCAGAAACGCTGAAGCTCCGCGCCGTGTCAAACGGCGGTTCGAGTCAGATGTGCGACAGCGCCCGGGCGGCCTGGCGGAAGGCCGCGCCCGCCACCTCGGCGGTCACCGGGGCGAAGGCTACCGACGCCTTGCGCGCGCCTTCGGCGCCGCCGCCCGGCCGGCCCTCGTTGAGCTTGCGCGTCATCTCCAGGATGTCGGGGAAGACGCTGCGGTCGATGCCGACCGCGGCGCAGGCGAGCGCCAGCAGTTCCGGCCGGTCCGAATCGAGGGTCGCCTGGACGTGGTTCGAATCGAAGCGGCCCAGCATGGCGAGCGAGGTGGCGAAGAGGCCGAGACGGCCCTCCCGCAGGGCGCGGATCAGATAACCCGGCCGCAGCTGGCCGGCGGAGTGCAGCTTGTCGATCAGCCGCTGCTCCATCACCTCGCGCTCGCCCTCGCGCGCGGTGCGCGGCTGGGCCTCGGTGGAGACGCCGTTCTGGGCCTCGTTCATGGAGGCGGCGAGCGCCTCGTCCAGCACGGTGACGTCGAGGCGGAACCGGTCGGCCAGGCCCTGGCGGAGGGCGAGGCCCACCCAGAGGTACAGGCGCTTGGCGAGCTGGCCGGTCAGCTTGGGGTGCTGGGACAGCGGGGTGCGCAGGGCGGCGATCTGGCGCGAGGCCTCGACCAACTCGTCCATGTCGCTGAGCGTCAGCTCCGCGGTGGGGTTGCCGGCGAGGGCCGTGAGCACCGCGGGCTCGCCCTGTTCCAGGATCGCGGACACCACCGCGTGCGTGAGCCGGGGCCGGCGCGCCACCTCGATCTGATGCTCGATGGTGGCCTCGACCAGCAGCCGGATCAGGTCCAGCTCCTTGAGCACCGGGCTTTGCGAGATGATCGGGCGGGCGATCTCGATGTCGTCGAGCGCCAGCACATTGACGAGGGCGTTCGGCGCCCAGTCGGCGGCGGCCAGCTTCTCGGACAGGCGATGGCGGATGTCGCGCTCGGCCTCGACCACGAGGCTCATGAAGATCGAGGAAAGCAGGGCCTGGATCGCCGGACCCTTCATGGCTTCGCCGGCGTAGGGAGAATCGCAAAGATCCGCGATCGCCAGGAGCAGGCGTTCACGGTCCGCCGGCTGGCGGCTCTTGGCGAGATCGAGCAGGCTTTCGCTGCTCATCGCGAGACTCAACGCCGGATCTCCCATTTCTACAGTACGAACGCGGCTATAGCTGACTCTGGGCTTGCCGGGTGAAGACATGCTTAAGGGTTAAGCCCGGCCGGGAGGAATTAAGGACTTATGGACCAACCCCTGATCCTCGCCTTGGACCAAGGTACAACCTCTACGCGCGCCATCCTGTTCTCGGCGGACGGCCAGCCGCTGGCCGAGGCCGGCGCGCCGCTGCAGCAGCATTACCCGCGGGACGGCTGGGTCGAGCACGACGCCGAGGAGATCTTCCAAGCCTCCGTGGCCGCCCTGAAGGGCGCCGTGGAAAAGGCGGGCCGGGCCCTGGCCGAGGTGGCGGCGATCGGGATCACCAACCAGCGCGAGACCCTGGTGGTCTGGGAGAAGGCCTCGGGCCGCCCCATCCACAAGGCCATCGTCTGGCAGGATCGCCGCACCGAATCCGAGTGCGCCCGGCTGCGCGACCAGGGGCGGGAAAAGCGGGTGACGGAGATCACCGGCCTGCTGCTGGACCCCTATTTCTCAGGAACCAAGCTGGCTTGGCTGCTGGACCATGTGGCCGGAGCGCGGGCCGCGGCGGCGGCCGGCGAACTACTGGCCGGGACGATCGACACCTGGGTGATCTGGAAGCTGACCGGGGGCAAGGTCCACGCCACCGACGCCACCAACGCTTCGCGCACGCTGCTCTACGACATCCGCGCCGGCGAATGGTCGCCGGAGATGGGCGACATGCTGCAGGTTCCGCTGGGACTATTGCCCGACGTGCGCGACTGCGCCGGCGACTTCGGCGAGACGGATGCGGCGATCCTGGGCCGGGCGATCCCGATCCGCGGTGTGGCCGGCGACCAGCAGGCGGCCCTTATGGGGCAGGGCTGCATCCGCCCGGGCGAGATGAAGGCCACCTACGGCACCGGCTGCTTCATGCTGATCAACACGGGCGAGGCGGCGCCGGTCTCCGAGGCGCGGCTGCTGACCACAGTGGCCGCGCGGGTCGGGGGGCGGACGACCTATGCGCTGGAGGGCGCGATCTTCATCGCCGGCGCCGCGATCCAATGGCTGGGGGAAGGACTCGGCATCGACGGCGGACCCCAGGCGGCCGAGCGCCTGGCCATGGAGGCCAACGATGAGCTCGGCGTCGTCCTCGTGCCGGCGTTCACGGGCCTGGGCGCGCCGTGGTGGGACGCCAACGCCCGCGGCGCGATCTTCGGCCTGACGCGTGACGCCGGGCTGGCGGAAATCTCCCGGGCGGCCTTCGACGCCTGCGCGCTGCAGACCCGCGACCTGATCGAGGCCATGCGGGCCGACGCCCCCCAGGCGTTCAAGGGCGACGTCGAGCTGCGGATCGACGGTGGCATGTCGCGCAGCCCCTGGTTCAGCCAACGGCTGGCCGACCTCACCGGCGTAGGGGTTTGCCGCGCGACCTACCAGGAGACCACGGCCCTGGGCGCGGCCCTGTTCGCCGGTGTCGGGGCGGGCGTCTATCGCGATGTCGAGGAGGCTGCCGGCGCCAGGCCGAGGACCGAGGCCTATCGTCCCGCCATGGCGCCCGATCCTCGCGAGCGCGCCTACGCCCGCTGGCTGGACGCCGTGAACCGCGTCGGGACGATCTAGCCGATCCGGCCAGCGTCCGACTCCCCGGTGGAGGGCCGGCAGCCGTGGCATGCGTCTCAGTCCTGGTCCCAGGACGGGTCCCGCTTCTTCTTCCGAGGTGCAAACAAGCCGGGGTAGGGCGCCTTCCCGATGCGATACTCGCACCAGGCATCGTCCTTCGGGCATTCGAAGGTCTTGTCGAACACCTTCTTGAGCTTGGGACTGATGACGGCGTAGGTCGGCGCGTTCTCAGCCCCCTTGGCGAGCGCCTCGTCGCAGGCCGCCCGCTCGGCCTTTGTCAGCGCGAGAAGGTCGGCGGTCCGGCACCCCAGCTTCGCCCGCAAGGACGCGCGCGTCCCGGCGGCCTCCGGAGCTTCGGAGGGACGGACCCGCCAATCCAGGGCGGGCGTTTCCCTTGCCGCATTCTCCCTGGGCTGGACGGCAGGAGCTCTGGCGCCTGCGGCGGCCGCTTTCGCAGGCGTTGGTGCGGTGCGGGGCGTTGGCTTCGATCGTGGCGTCAGCTGCAGAAGCGTGACCTGCATGGCGTGGGGTTCGGGGACCTGTGGCGTCACCCGCGAAACCACGAAGGCCGCAAGGAGCGCGTGGAGAAGCACTGCGGCGATGAGTGCTGCGGACCGGCGCGAAAGAGCGGATTGTCGCAATGAGGCGCCCCCACGCGGCCCCGGCTGGCCCGCGGGAGGGACTTAGGTCGGCAGTGCGGCCGACATGTTGCCGGCGTGTATCCAAGCAGGCGAAACTATGTGTCGCCGAGCGCTGGCCCGGGAACTGTCCGTCGGCGCATCCGGTCTACTGAGAAGAGGTCGATCTAAACCAGCCGCACGCCCGGCGCCCCGGCGATGAGCCGCCCCACGATGGCGGCGCCCTCGAAGCCTCGGGCCTTTGCCAGGGCGAGCAGAGCGTCGGCCTCCTCCGGGGCGACCGCGATCAGGAGGCCGCCGCTGGTCTGGGGGTCGGTCAGCAGGTCGCGGCGCCAGGCTGGAATCCCGGGGTCTTCGACGGCGTCGCCGTAGCTCTCCCAGTTGCGGCCGGAGGCGCCGGTGCGGACGCCGGCCTGGAGCAGTTGCTCGACGCCCGGGAGCCGGGCGGGGGCGTCGGCGGCGAGCTCGGCGGTCAGGCCGGCGCCGCGGGCCATTTCCAGGGCGTGGCCGATCAGCCCGAAGCCGGTGACGTCGGTCACGGCGTGGACGCCGGCGACGTCCGACAGCGTCTGGCCCAGGACGTTGAGCTGCGTCGTGCTGGCGATGAGCGCATCGTAGCCAGCAGGGTCGAGCCGCTCCTGCTTGAAGGCCGCGCTGAGCACGCCGACCCCCAGCGCCTTGGTCAGGATCAGCACGTCGCCGGCGCGTCCGCCGCGATTGGTCAGCACCCGGTCGGGGTGGACCAGTCCCAGCGCCACCAGCCCGTAGATCGGCTCGACGCTGTCGATGGAGTGCCCGCCGGCGACGGGGATGCCGGCCGCCGCGCAGACGGAGGCTCCGCCTGAGAGGATCTTGCCGATCGTGTCGGGGCTGAGCTTGCCGACCGGCATGCCGACGATGGCCAGCGCCAGGATGGGCGTCGCCCCCATGGCGTAGACGTCGGACAGGGCGTTGGTCGCCGCGATCCGCCCGAAATCGAAGGGGTCGTCCACCACCGGCATGAAGAAGTCGGTGGTCGCCACCAGGGCCTGCTGGTCGTTGAGCCGCCAGACTGCGGCGTCGTCCGAGGTCTCGGTCCCGACCATCAGGTTCGAGAACGTGGCGGCGGCGGGCATCCGGGCGATAATGTCCTGGAGGACGGCCGGGGCGAGCTTGCAGCCGCAGCCGCCGCCGTGGGCGAGAGAGGTCAGGCGAATGGTGTCCGGCATGGGCCCTCCAACGGCGCGAACCGGGCTATAGCACCGCCATGGCCCTGGAGTTCACAGAGGATGCGTCGGCCGGCGCCTTGTCGCAGTTCGACATGGTCATCGACGTGCGCAGTCCCGGCGAGTTCGCCGAGGACCACCTGCCGGGCGCGGTGAACCTGCCCGTGCTGTCGGACGCCGAGCGCGCGCAGGTGGGCACGGTCTACGTCCAGCAGTCGCGGTTCACGGCGCGCCGCCTGGGCGCGGCCCACGTCGCGCGAAATGTCGCCCACCACCTCGAAACGGCCCTGGCCGACCGGCCGGGCGGGTTCCGGCCGCTGGTCTATTGCTGGCGCGGCGGCATGCGGTCGAACGCCATGGCGACGATCCTGTCGCAGGTGGGCTGGCGCACCACCGTGCTCGCCGGCGGCTATCGGACCTACCGCCGCCTGGTGGTCGAGCGGCTGTACGACAGCGAGCTGCCGCTGGATTTCGTACTGCTGGACGGCCAGACCGGCTCGGGCAAGACCGAGGTGCTGGGGCGGCTGGCGGGCCTGGGCCTGCAGACCCTGGACCTGGAGGCCCTGGCCGCGCACCGCGGATCGCTGTTCGGCGCCCTGGCGGGCCGCGCGCAGCCCAGCCAGAAGCTGTTCGAGAGCCGACTGCTGGCCGCCCTGGACGGGTTCGAGCCCGGCCGGCCGGTCGTGGCCGAGGCGGAATCCAGCAAGATCGGCGACCGGATGGTCCCCCCGGCGCTCTGGAGCCGCCTGGCCCAGGCGCCACGGATCGAGCTGGAAGCTCCGCGGCCCGATCGCGCGCGCTACCTGGTGGCGACCTACGGCGACCTGATCGCCGACCGGAGGGCGCTTGACGCGGCGTTCGTGCGCCTCCCGGTGCGGCCCAGCGCCGATCGGCTGGCCAAATGGCGCGCCATGGCCGACGCCGGCGCGTTCGCCGAGCTCGCCGAGGCTATCATGGGCCTGCACTACGATCCCGCCTACGACCGGTCGCGGCGCAAGCACGCCCGGCCGCGGCTGGCCGCCGTGCCGGTGGTTCCGACCGAGGGGGCCAGCCAGGCCGACGCGGCCGCCGAGATCGTCCGGTTGCTGGCGCGCTTGACGCCCGCATCGCGCGGCGCGACTCTTGAGAGTGAACAACGATCATAGGGAGAAGCGGCATGGCTGACGGTTCGGTCGCCGGCGTGACCTCGCTCAAGGGCAAGGTGAGCGCAGAGGAGTGGCAGGCGCGGGTGGATCTGGCCGCGCTCTACCGGCTGGTGGCGATGCACGGGTGGGACGATCTGATCTACACCCACATCTCGGCGCGGATCCCCGGGCCCGAACACCATTTCCTGATCAATCCCTACGGATTGCTGTTCGAGGAGATCACCGCCTCGTCGCTGGTGAAGATCGACCTGGACGGGAACATCCTCCAGGAGACCCCCTACTTCATCAATCCGGCGGGTTTCACGATCCACTCGGCGATCCACGCCGCGCGCGAGGACGCCAAGTACGTGATGCACCTGCACTCCGACCAGGGCGTCGCGGTGGCGGCCCAGAAGGAGGGGCTGTTGCCGATCTCCCAGCACGCGCTGATCGTGCTGCCGCGGCTGGCCTACCACGACTACGAGGGCATCGCCCTGAACCACGACGAGCGGGAGCGGCTGGTCGCCGACATCGGCGACAAGACGCTGATGTTGCTGCGCAATCACGGGACGCTGTCGGTGGGGGACACCGCCGCCAACTGCTGGATCGGCATGTACTACCTTGAGCGGGCCTGCACGATGCAGGTCATGGCGCTGGCGGGCGGCCGGGAGAACATCCTGATCGCCCCGGAAGCGTCGCAGGCCGAGGTGAGGTCCCAGGTTTCCCGCGGCATCGGCGGGGCGCTGCCGTGGCCTGCCTGCCTGCGCAAGCTGGACCGCGAGTCGCCCGGCTACGACGCCTAGCTGACGCAACGACTACGGCTTGTGCAAACGGGCGCCCCGTTACGGGCGCCCGTTTCAGTGTCTGGGAGAAGTTTCAGCGCCGCAACGCACAGCCATCCTGCTGTCACTGGACCGCGTATATGGAGCCATCCTAAGAGCGCTGCCGACTTTACTAGTAATACGCCTGCGTTCGCGCGGGTGATGGGGACCCGTAGTTTGATCCGACGCCACTTCTTCCTCGTTGCGGCCCTTGTGGTCCTGGTCGTCATGGTCGTGGCCGGCGGCTTCAAGGTGCTGACCAAGAGGTCGGTCGGCGCCGGCCCGGGCGGCCAGGCCACCATGACCCAGGGGGGCGGCGCCGGGGGAGGCCAGGGCATGGGCGGGGCCCGTCGTGGCGGCGCGTTCGGCGGCCCGACGCTGGTCTCCATGGCGACGGTGCAGCCGCGCGTCTTCGAAGACACGATCGAGGTGCTGGGCGTGGCCAAGGGCCGTCAGTCGGTCACCCTGACCGCGGCGACGACCCAGCTGGTGGACCGCGTCCGGTTCAAGGACGGCCAGCGCGTGGCGCGCGGCGCGGTCCTGGTGGAGCTGAAGGACACCGAACAGAACGCGGGCACGGCCCAGGCCGAAGCTCGGCTGGTCGAGGCCCGGCGCGCCTACGACCGCTACAAGACCCTGGGCGAGCAGGGTTGGACTTCCAAGGCGCAGGTCGAACAGTACGAGGCCGCCTGGCGCTCGGCCCAGGCCGACGTGGCGGCCGCCAAGGCCCGCCAGGGTGACCGCACCATCCGCGCCCCCTTCGCGGGCGTTGTGGGCCTCTCGGACGTCGCGCCTGGCGCGCTGGTCAACCCCGGCGCGCCGATCGTGACCCTGGACGACGTCTCGGTCATGCGCGTCGATTTCCAGGTGCCGGAGCGCTACCTGGGACAGCTCCGCGAGGGCCAGACGCTGCTGGCCACGGCGGACGCCTATCCTGGTGAAACCATCGCCGGGCGCATCGCCCAACTGGACACCCGCGTGGATGAGCGCACCCGCGCCATCACCGCCCGGGCCGAATTCCCGAACGGCTCCGGCAAGCTGAAGCCCGGCATGCTGGTGCGGGTCGGCGTCTCCCGCGGCCAGCGCACCAATCCCAGCGCGCCGGAATCGGCGATCTCGGTCCAGGGCGACGGCGCCTTCGTCTTCCTCCTGCACACCCGGCCGGCGGGTGCGGGACAACCGGGCGGGACCATGGTCGAGCAGCGGCCCATCGTCACCGGCCTGCGGCAGAAGGGTTTCGTGGAGATCACCGACGGCGTGAAACTGGGCGACCGGATCGTCGCCGACGGCCTGAACAAGATCCAGCCCGGCCAGCCGGTGCGCATCGCCGGCCCCGGCGCGCGGCCCGCCCAGGCCGGCGCGCCAGAGCTCAAGACCGCCAATCCCCAACCCACGTCAGGAGCGCGGCCCGCCGGTTCGCGACCCGCGGCATGATGCTTTCCGACATCTCGGTCCGTCGCCCGGTCTTCGCCGCCGTCGCGGCGATCATCCTGTGCGTGGTGGGCATCGCATCGTTCAGCGCGCTGACGGTGCGCGAACTGCCCAGCGTCGATCCGCCCGTGGTCGGCATCTCCACCACCTACCGCGGCGCCTCGGCCGAGGTGATCGAGGAACGGATCACCGAGCTGATCGAACGCCAGGTGGCGGGGATCGAAGGCATCGACCGGGTCCAGTCCTCCTCGCGCGACGGCTCCTCGCGCATCAACATCTCGTTCAAGCTGGATCGCGACCTGGACGCCGCCGCCAACGACGTGCGCGATGCGGTCAGCCGAGTGACGGCGCAGTTGCCGGAGCAGGCCGATCCGCCGCAGATCCAGAAGGCGAACGCCGACTCCTCGCCGATCCTGTTCCTGAACTTCACCTCGCAGACGTTGAACCGGCTGCAGCTGTCGGACTACGCCCAGCGCTACCTGGTGGAACGGCTCTCGACCGTGCCGGGGGTCGCCACCGTGGGCGTCGGCGGGGCCCAGTTCTATTCGATGCGGATCTGGCTGAACCCCGACGCCATGGCGGCGCGTGGGATCACCGTAGAGGACGTCGAGGCGGCCCTCACCAGCCAGAACGCCGAGCTTCCGGCCGGTTCGCTGGAGGCTCCGGCGAAGGACTTCACCATCCGCGTCGCCCGCGGCTACGCGACGCCCGAGCAGTTCTCGCGCATGCCGATCGTGGCCTCGCGCACGGCCACCGCGACCCAGAACTCCGCGGCCCTTGGCGGCGCGTCGGCCACCGCGGGAGCGGCCCAAGGCGCGATGCGCGACGTGGTCGGCGCCTCGGCGGCCCAGGGCTACATCACCCGCCTCGGCGACATCGCCCGGGTGGAAGAGGGGCCTGACGAGCGCCGGCGGCTGTTCCGGTCGAACGGCAAGGACATGGTGGGTATCGCCATCACCCGTCAGAGCCAGGCCAACGACCTGGAGATCTCGGACGGCGTCCGCGCGGCCATCAAGGAGATCAACGCGACCCTGCCGAAGGGCACTCAGCTCGGCGTCTCGGTGGACTACACCGAGTTCACCCGCCACGCGATCGAGGAAGTCTGGGTCACCATGGCGATCTCGCTGGGGTGCGTGGCCCTGGTGAACTTCCTGTTCCTGGGCACCTGGCGCGCGGCGATCATCCCGACGGTCGTGGCGCCGATCTGCATCCTGTCGACCTTCATCGTGCTGGCCCCGCTGGGCTTCTCGATCAACCTGCTGACCCTGCTGGCCCTGGTGCTGGCCATCGGCCTGGTCGTCGACGACGCCATCGTCGTGGTCGAGAACATCCAGCGACGCATCGACGATGGCGAGCCGCCGATCGTCGCCGCCCAGCGCGGGGCGCGGCAGGTGTTCTTCGCCGTGGTCGCGACCACCATCGTGCTGATCTCGGTGTTCGCGCCGCTGATGTTCCTGCCGGGCTTCATCGGCCGGCTGTTCGTGGAGCTGGCGGTCTCGGTGGCCGCAGCCGTGGGCTTCTCGGCCATCCTGGCGCTGTCCCTGTCGCCGATGCTGGCGTCCAAGCTGCTGCGGCCGGCGCACGGCGAAGGCTGGCTGGCCCGCCACATCGACGCGGGCATGCACAAGCTCAAGACCTCGTACCACGCCTCCCTCGAAGGGATGCTGGGCCGCCGCGCGGTGTCGTTCGGCGCCTCCGGCCTGGTCGTGGTCCTGGCCGTGGTCGCCTTCGGCATCTTCAGCGTCCTGCCGCGCGAACTGACTCCGGAGGAGGATCGTCGCCGGGCGCAGGTGTCGTTCTCTGGTCCCGAGGGCGCGGGCTTCGACTACACCCTCGCCGCCAGCCGGCAGGTGGAGAAGATCCTCACCAAGCACCTGAACGATGGCACGCTCGAGCGCTACGTCTTCTCGATGCCCAGGTTCGGCAACAACTCGTTCAACTCGGGCGGCGGCAACGCCATCCTGTCGGACAAGACCAAGATCACCGCCCCGGAACTGGCGGCGACGCTGAACCGCGAACTGGCCTCCGTGACTTCGGTGCGCGCCATCGTCTCGCCCGAAGGCGGGCTGCAGCGTGGCGGCCCCGGCAGCGGCGGGGGCGGCGGCGGCACCAGCATGCAGATGATCGCCACCGGCACCGACTATCCGGAGATCTCGCGCTGGATTCAGCCGATCCTGTCGGCCGCGAACAACAATCCCGGGCTGGCGCGTCCGCGCCTGGACTACGAGCCGACCAGCCCACGGGTGATCGTCAACATCGACCGCGAGAAGGCGGCCGCCCTCAACGTCTCGGCCCAGACCATCGGCCGCGCGCTGGAGACCCAGTTCGGCTCGCGGCGGGTGACGACCTACATCAAGAACGGCCAGGAGTACGACGTGCTCCTTCAGACCGATCGCGAGCGCCGGCAGACCGAGCAGGACCTGAACAAGCTCTACGTCCGCGCCGGCTCCGGCGAGGCGATACCGCTATCCTCGGTGGTGACAACCCAGGTACGGGGCGACACGCCCGACCGTCCGCGGGTCGACCGGTTGCGCTCCATCAGCCTCTCTGTGCAGCTCAACCCGGGCTATTCCATGGGCGAGGCCATCGCGTTCTTCCGGGCCGAGGCGGCCAAGCAGCCGGGCGCGGTGACCGTGAAATGGGGCGGCGGCGCGCGGGACTATCTCGAGGCGTCGGGCTCGGTCGGGCTGGCCTTCGGCATGGCGCTGCTCCTGGTGTTCCTGGTGCTCGCGGCCCAGTTCGAGAGCTGGATCCACCCGGCCGTCATCATGCTGACCGTACCGGTGGCGGCGGTCGGCGGGCTGTTCGGCCTCCTGCTCGTGGATTCCTCGATCAACACCTACAGCCAGATCGGCCTGATCATCCTCATCGGCATCGCCGCCAAGAACGGCATCCTGATCGTGGAGTTCGCCAACCAGCTGCGCGACGAGGGCCTCTCGATCCGCGAGGCGGTGATCGAGAGCGCCAGCCTGCGCCTGCGCCCGATCATCATGACCTCGATCTCGGCGGCGGCGGGCGCGATCCCGCTGATCGTCTGGGGCGGCGCGGGCGGCGAGGCGCGCAAGACCATCGGCGTCACCATTTTCTTCGGGGCGATCTTCGCCACCCTGGTGACATTGTTCGTGGTGCCGGTGTTCTACAACATGCTGGCGCGCTTCACGAAGTCTCCCATGGCCACCGCCCGCCGCATCGAGGCCTTCGAGGAAGCCGAGAAGGCCCGCGTCGCGAACGCAGCCGAATAGCGCCGGGGATCCCGTAGAGCCCCAGGGAAATCCGGCGCCCGCCGTCCGGCCGGCGCCAGGGATCCTGTAAAAGGGGGGGTGTCAGGTCCCTGGGCCCGGCCGGCGACGGGGGGCGTCGCCCTTCGGATTGGGGTGTCGATCCAGACAGATGCTCTTCATCGACACCCGCAACATGGCGGGTGTGGTTCTGCGCGTCAAGGTTGTCGGTGCGCGAAATATTGCGCCCTGCGGGCGAGCTGCCTACTGCGCCTTGTGGCCGGTCTCGACCATCAGGTAGCCGATGAGGTCGGTGCGGTCCTTGGCGTCCTTCAACCCCGCGAAGGACATCTTGGTGCCGGGCAGGAAGGTCATCGGCTTTTCCAGCCACTGGTCGAGGTGGCTTGCGTCCCACACCCAGCCGGCGTTCTTCAAGGCGTCGGAATATTTGAAGTCCGGATTGCTGGCCGACTTCTTCCCGAACACGCCGTGCAGGTTGGGGCCGGTCATATTGGCGCCGCCGGGGGCGATGGTGTGGCAGGACTGGCAGAGCGCGAACTTCGCCTTGCCGTTGGCCAGGTCGGCGGTGTTGTAGGGCGCGGGGTACGACGCCAGGATCGCCTGCTTGTCGGCGTCGCTGAGCTCGGGCGCGGCGGGCGCAGCCGGGGCCGAGGCGGTGTCGGGCGGCGAGGCGCTCTCCTGGGGCTTGCTGCAGGCCGCGGCGAGGGTGACGAGAGCGGCGGCGGCGAGGATCGGTCCCAGGCGCATGGAAATCTCCGGCTACGAAATCGGCGGCAAACTAGCTGCGGCTTGGGGGATGTCTAGAGCTGCTTGCGCCGTTCCCGGTTCACGGCCTGGTCGAGGGCCTGCAGGAAGCGCGAGCGGTCGGCGGCGGCGAACGGGCGGGGGCCTCCGGTGATCTCGCCGGTCGAGCGGATATGCTCCATGATCGACCGCTGGGCGAGCGCCGAGCCGATCGAGTCCGGCGTGAACGGCCGACCGTTCGGGGCGATGGCCGCGCCGCCTGCCTTCAGCACCCGGTCGGCCAGCGGAATGTCGTTGGTGACCACGATGTCGCCGGGCTGGGTCTGCTCGGCGATCCAATCGTCAGCCACATCGGGCCCGGCGTCGACGATCCGGCGCTCGATCATCGGCGACTGGGGGATCTGGATGAAGCTGTTGGAGACGACGAACGTCTTCAGGCCGTATCGCGCGGCGACCTTGTAGGTCTCGTCCTTCACCGGACAGGCATCGGCGTCGATGAAGATGCGCATCGGTCCCGGCACTACAGGATTCCGCCGCGCGCCTCACGCGCCTTTGATCGGCGTCGCCGGACAAGCGCCACTTTTGGCGTGTTAAGTTCCATGTGTTGGGGGTGTTTCGAAAAGGGGGTGACCCCATGGAAAGCTTCTGGATGCGGGCGTTGGACGACGCCGAACGGGCCGAGGCCAGGGCAAAGGCCCTGCGGGCGCGCTTCGGCGAGAGCGCGGAGGCCCGCTGCCGCGCCGAACTGCAGAGTTTCGACGAGCGAGACCCACGCCGCCGCCGTGTCGCCGACGTCTTTCGCGCCCTGCGCTGGACCTGAGCGAGAAGTCCTCGGGCAGGTACATCTCCGGCGGGACCGGCACGCGCGTATCGCGCCCGCCGAACCCGTCGGCCAGTTCGCGGGGATGTGATCGAGCCTAAGCGTCTCGGGTTCGGTGAACGACGTCGGACAGGTCTCGCGCGGAAAGAGGCCCCCTTGAGGCGCCGCATGTGACAACCTCGCGACGATCCGCGCCGTCGCCGGCCGGCCCCCCCGGTTCAGCGATCGCCACCGGCGGCCACGCGCCGCCCCGCGCCGCACGCCGCGGCCTGATCCTCCGCGGTCTTGGCGATGGTCTTGAAGCGCGCCTCGAGGTCGCCGACGACGACGGCGTCGGTGCTGCGCGCCAGGATCTCCTTGTTCAGGTAGCGCGAGGTCACCGTGTAGTTGAGGCTGCCGAACCAGGCGGAGCGGTGGCCGCCGTCGTCGATGATGACGAACTTGGCGTGCATCGGCAGGCCTTCCGCGTCGCAGTACCGGCGGACTTGGGCGCCGGCCTTGTCCAGCTGGCGGACCACCCCGCTTGGCACGCGCCGCCGCGTCTCGTGGACCACGAGGTCGACGTCCGCCCCGCGCGCCGCCGCGGCCGCCAGCGTCTTGGCGAAGGGGCCGTCGTCCATGTGCGAGATGGCGGCCTGGACGCTGTCGCCAGGGCCCAGCCGGGCGATCCGCCGTTCGACCACATCGGGCCGCAGGCGCGGGAAAAAGTAGAGCCGAGCGTCCTCCAGCTTGACCGGCCGGTTCTCGCGGCGGCCGAAGCGGCCGCCCTTGCCGTGCCAGAGGCGCTCGGCCGCTCGGCGCAGGGCGCGGGTGGTGTCGGGATCGCGGAAGCCGACCAGAAGGTTCTCGCCCCGGTCCTGGTCGCCGATGTCGGCGATCAGCTTCGGGTCGTCGACCGCGTCGCCGGACGGGTTGAACGAGCCGATCAGCACTTCGGGCTGCGGGCCGGAGAAGGCGTAGACCTTGGCGTGCAGGTGGGCGGCGCCGAACCACGCGCGGTGCAGGCGCAGGCCATCGCCCAGGCCCGCGCGGAGGCTGGCGATGACCGCGTCGTTCGCCTTGCTCCGCCGGGGGCTGCCCTCGATCCGGACGCGGACCCGCACGCCGCGCTTCTGGGCGGCCACCAGGCTGTCGGCCAGGCCCTGGTCGCGGAAATAGTAAGTGGCCCAGGTGATCTCGCTGCCCGGCGGCGCGGCGTCCACCCGCGCCTTCAGCAGGTCGCGCAGCGCGCCCGGCGGCTGGTCCGGCCCGCCGAAATAGATCTCAGTGGCAGGCCGCGCCGCGGCGGGGCTGGGCGCCTCGTGGGCTGGCGGGGGGCCGATATCCATGGGCATGGGTTGCGCTCCGTCCGCTATGTCGCCTCGGAGGCGGACGGAGCGGCGCCTGAGGGTTCGTTCAGATCGCGATGCATAAGGTCTAGCTAGGGCTTCGGACGCTGGCCGCCAACCAGGTTCGGGTTCAATTTGAGTTGTATCGTCCTGCAAAGCTCGTCGCCCTGATCGTGATCCGAACTATCTGAGCGCGGCCAGCCAGATCAACGGAAGGGGAGGCGAACGGAACTCTGCGGCTCTAGTGCGAGCGCCGGATGTGGCGGATGATGTGCAAGCGGAAGATCCGACCCCCGCCCCAACGCCACGCCGGCACGGTGGCACGCCTGCAGGCGCCATGGTGGAAGCGGCCATTCCTGCGCGGTCGATGATCCGGCCGGTGGGCCTACGCGTGATACCCAGCAGCCTTGACCGCCTCAGGCCCCGGCTCCCGCCGGGGGGCCATTTTGCCTTCTAGGCTCCGGCGGTGCGGCGCCGACGAAGCATCGCGCCCGTCGATCCGAAGCCCAGGATCATAAGCGCCCAGGTGGTGGGCTCTGGCACCGTGGTGTTGAGCGTCGTCTTGCAGCACCTCTGATTCAGTTCGCCCGCATGGGTCGTGACCCGGATGTCAGTCGGATTAAGTTTGAAGTTCACCGAAATGGCGCCAGCGTCGGGCCCCGTTCCGTACTCATAACCCCAGATGCTCAAGCGGTTACCGAAAGCCGCTGCGCTGCCGGAGGCGGCAAAGTCTTCGATGCGAGTGTCTGGCTGATCGCTCCAAAGCGCGGTGCTCAGATAGACCTGACGGTAGCCGGTCAGGTAGCCGTTACAGAGGCATCGCTGCGGATTGAGCTGGTTGGCGCGGATCGCGTCGAAGGCGATGAGATCCTGGCTCGAGCTGCTGCCTTCAAATGAATAGTCGACACCATTGAGCGTGAACACAGCACCGAGGCTGTAGTCCTGCTCCGGTCCCTCGTCCTCATAGAAACTGTAGACGACCTTGAATGTCGCGTTGGTATATGCGCCCGGCGTGCCCCAATAGCCTTCGCCGTCGTAGCCCGTAGCGGTGCCGGTATACTCGATATCGACGTACACGCCCGCAGCGACCGGCGTGGCCGTCAAGAAGGCGAGTGCGGTTAGGGCCGCCAGAATCTTACGCATGTTACTGTCCCCCAAGCTTTGCCTTTAACCAGTCGCCGTTCGAGCGCGAGAGTCAACGCGACACACGTATGGGGCGATCCGCAACGGCAAGATGCTCGGCGACGCTCTGGCCCTAGGCGGCCTGGCTCCGCAGCGGTTAGTGGCCTCTCCCGATATGAGCTTCAGAACTGCCGGACGCCCGGTTCCTCAACGACCTTCTCGCAAGCGCCGCTGAACGTCGTGCCGATGAAGGTCAACTCGATCTCGCCTGACTGCCGGTCGATCTTCACGGCCCGCGAGGGCCCCAGTATCCCGCGCACCTTGCCCAGGATCGTGTCGCCCTGGAGATCGACCGCGATAAGCGGCCACCAGGCGCTGCCCCCTTGAGTTCGGGAAGGTCGGTGGCAGCGGAAATGAAGCTTGGTCGGGGCCGAAGCGCACATGGACTCGTCCGTTGGCGAACACGCCGGCATCGCCATCAAGGGTTCCGATCAGAGGGACGAGGCGGAGGCGGGGAGGGATGTTGTCGTTGGCGGCGAGCATGGGGCCATTATTGGTCCCGAAGTCCGGGGCTTCTAGAACGTCTGGTGAACAAAGTTCGAGGCTATTTCGGGACCCGCTTTCCCGATGATGCCGACGTTTCCCGTCCGTTCCCGACTGGACGGCGGCCCAGGGCGCCGGTAAATCGCCCGTCTCCCCTCGGTGGAGGCGGAGCGCCGGATTAGCTCAGCTGGTAGAGCAGCGGTTTTGTAAACCGAAGGTCGCGGGTTCGAGTCCTGCATCCGGCACCATTCCCTCTCTTGCGGCGCGCGCGCTATGCTCCGCGGAAAAGGGGGAAGCCATGCGTTTCGATGAGTACCGGTCGCACGACGCGGTGGGGCTGGCGGCCTTGGTGGCCAAGGGCGAGGTGACGCCCGACGAGCTGCTGGACGTGGCGGTGGCGCGGTCGGCGGAGGTCAATCCGAAGATCAACGCCGTGACCATGGACCTCAGCCACCGCGCGCGGGGCGCCAAGGCGCCCGGCGGGCCGCTGGCGGGCGTGCCCTACCTGCTCAAGGACCTGGGCGCGGCGCTGGAGGGGACGGCCACCTCCAACGGCTCCCGGGTGTTCGCCGACCAGACGGCGGCCGCCGACAGCGCGATCACCCGACTCTACAAGGCCGCCGGTCTCAACATCTTCGGCAAGACCAACACGCCGGAATTCGGTCTGTGGCCATTCACCGAGGGCGAGTTGCTGGGCGTCTGCCGCAACCCCTGGGACCTGGGCCGCACGCCGGGCGGATCGTCGGGCGGCGCAGCGGCGGCCGTGGCGGCCGGGATCACGCCCGCCGCCCACGCCAGCGACGGGGGCGGCTCGATCCGTACCCCGGCCTCGTGCTGCGGCCTGTTCGGGATGAAGCCGTCGCGCGGGCGGGTGTCGTTCGCGCCGGCCGGCGAGGGCTGGGCGGGCGCCTCGATCCAGCACGCGGTGACGCGGTCGGTGCGCGACAGCGCGGTCCTGCTGGACATCGCCTGCGCGCCACAGCCGGGCGACCCCTATTTCCTGGCGCCGCCCGAGCGGCCGTTCGCCCAGGAGGTGGGCCGCGATCCCGGCCGGCTGCGCATCGCCTTCACCGACGCGGCGCTGCAGGCCGACGCGCTGGATTCCGAGTGCGCCGCCGCCGTGCGCGACGTGGCCAAACTGTGTGAGGGCCTGGGCCACCAGGTCGAGCTGGTGAAGGTCCCCGGCGACTTCGCCGCCATGCAGGCGGCCGCAGGGCAGGTGATCGCCGCCAGCGTGGCGGCCACCCTGGACGCCGAGGCCGAGCGCCGCGGCCGGCCGATCGCCGACGGCGAGGTCGAGGCCCTGACCATGACGACCTACCGGCGCGGCCAGGCGGTCTCGGCGTCGGACTATGTCCGCGGCGTCCAGACGCTGCACGCGTTCGGGCGCGCGGTGGCCGGGCTGTTCGACGACTATGACGTGTTGCTCACCTCGACCCTGGGCGAGCCGGCCATCCCCATCGGCCACGTGCTGGAGGACGTCCGCCAGATCGGCCAGCGGCTGTTCCACTTCATGCCCAACACCCAGGGCTTCAACAACACGGGGCAGCCCGCGATGACCGTGCCGCTGGCCTGGAGCGCGGGCGGCCTGCCCATCGGGTTGCAGTTCGTCGCCCGGCTGGGCGACGAAGCGACGCTGTTCCGGCTGGCGGGGCAGTTGGAGCGGGCCAGGCCCTGGTTCGACCGCACGCCAGAGCTTTAGGCCCGCAGGTTGCAACGCACCCGGCGCAAGTCGGGGGTGCGTGCCGAGACGGGACGCAACGCCTCCGGCGGCCCGGTGTGCCTGGGGGGGCGACCGGGCCCAACGTCTGCGAGACGGACGTTGGCTGCAGGTGGTCCGGTACAGCGGCGCGTAGGGTCACAATGCCCTGGCCGGACCGCCTGCGGCGTTTATTTCCCCGGTCCCCCGCGGCCACGCCGACGCTGCTGCGTCAGATAGACGGCGATGACGCCAGTGGCCACGAGGCCGATCAGCAGGGTCGAAACCGCATTGATCTTCGGGTCCACGCCCAGCCGCACCTGGCTGTAGAGGCGCATGGGCAGGGTGGTGGCGCCGGGGCCCGAGGTGAAACTGGCGATCACCAGGTCGTCCAGCGAGAGCGTGAAGGCCAGCATCCAGGCTGCGGCCACCGCGGGCGCGATGCCGGGCAGGGTGACGAGCGCGAACGCCTTCCACGGCGGACAGCCGAGGTCCTGGGCGGCCTCCTCGAGGTTGCGGTCGAAGGTCGCCAGCCGGGCCTGAACCACCACGGTGGCGTAGGCGAGCGTCAGGGTCGAGTGGCTCAAGGTGACAGTCCAGAAGCCGCGCGGCAGGCCGGCGGCCACGAACAGCAGCAGCAGCGACAGGCCCAGGATCACCTCGGGCATGACGAGGGTGGCGTAGACGCCGCCCGCCAGCGCCGTGCGGCCCCGGAAGCCGCCGCGCACCAGGGCCACGGCGGCCAGGGTTCCCAGCACCGTAGCGAGGGTCGCCGACAGCACGCCCACGCGCAGGGTGACCCAGACGGCGTCCAGCATCTGGGCGTCCTGGAACAGGGCCACGTACCAGCGGGTGGAGAAACCACCCCAGACGGTGACCAGCCGGCTGGCGTTGAACGAATAGACCACCAGGATGACGATGGGCGCGTAGAGGAACGCCAGGCCCAGGACCACCGAGGCGATGTTGAAGGGGGACGGGCCTCGCTTCACCGCAGCACCTTCCCCTGCTCGCGCTCGAACAGCAGGATCGGAACGACCAGGGTGGCCAGCAGCACGATCGCCACCGCCGAGGCGGCCGGCCAGTCGCGGTTGGCGAAGAACTCGGTCCAGATCACCCGGCCCAGCATCAGGGTCTCGGACCCGCCCAGCAGGTCGGGGATCACGAACTCGCCCGCCATCGGGATGAAGCAGAGTAGGGCGCCCGCCGCCGCGCCGGGCAGGGAGAGCGGGAAGGTCACCCGCCAGAACGCCTGGAGCGGCGTCGCGCCCAGGTCCTGCGCTGCCTCGATCAGGCTCTCGTCCTGCTTCTCCAGCACGGCGTAAAGCGGCAGCACCATGAAGGGCAGATAGGCGTAGACCAGACCCAGCAGGACGGCCGTCTCGGTGTTCAGGATGTCCACCGGCGGCAAGCCCAGCGCGCCCAGGGCCGCGTTCAGGATGCCGGCCGGCTTCAGGATGGCGATCCAGGCGTAGATGCGGATCAGGAAGCTGGTCCAGAACGGCAGGATGACCGCCATCACCAGCGCCTGGCGCACCGCCGGCGGGCAGCGGCTGATCCCGTAGGCGAGGGGGTAGCCGATCAGCAGCAACAGGCCCGTGCCGGTCGCGGCGATCCGCAGGCTGGAGAGGTAGGCGTCGAGGTAGAGACGGTCCCTCGTCAGCCGCGCATAGGTCTCGCCGTCCAGGGCCGCGAAGAAGGCCTGCAGGCCCGCCAGCCCCTGGCTCCAGTCGATGCGGGGGGCGTAGGGCGGCATCGCCAGGGCCGTGTCCGAGAAGGACAGCTTGGCCACCAGCAGGAAGGGGAAGGCGAAGAACAGCGCCAGCCACAGGAACGGCAGGATCGCGGCGAGGCCCGACTTGCCGCCCTTCATTTGGTCAGCACTACGGCGCTGGAGGGGGCGAAGGTGAGCCAGACGGGATCGCCGCAGCCCAGGGGGCGGTCGACGGCCCGGGTGGTGTTGGCGCGCGCGGCGCGAATCGTACGGCCCGGCGCCACCTCGACCAGATAGGTGGTCCAGTCGCCGAGATAGCCGTAGTCCAGGATCTTCCCCGCCAGGCGGTTGCGCGGGTCTGCCGGGGGGTCGAGGTGGATGGCGATCTTCTCCGGGCGCACGGCCAGCCAGACCTGATCGCCCACCGCCGCGGCGCCCTCGGCGTCGAAGCGGTCGTCGCCGGCCTGCAGCCGCAGCAGCGGTCCTTCGGCGGCGCTCACCCGGCCCTCGAACAGGTTCACGTCGCCGATGAAGCCGGCCACGTAGCGGTCGGCCGGCGCCTCGTAGATCTCGGCCGGGCGGCCAGCCTGGACGATCCGCCCCTCGCGCATCACCGCGATCCGGTCGGCGACCACCATGGCCTCGTCCTGGTCGTGGGTGACGATCATGAAGGTCATGCCCAGGCTCTGCTGCAGGGACATGAGCTCGAACTGGGTCTCCTCGCGCAGCTTCTTGTCGAGAGCGGCCATGGGCTCGTCGAGCAGCAGGATGCGGGGGCGCGGGGCGAGCGCGCGGGCCAGGGCCACGCGCTGGCGCTGGCCGCCCGAGAGCTGGTCGGGGCGGCGGCCGCCCAGGCCCTCCAGCTTCACAAGGGCCAGCATCTCCTCGACCCGGCCGGCGATCTCGGCCTTCGCCATCCCCTGGCGCCTGAGGCCGAAGCCGATGTTCTGGGCGACATTCAGGTGCGGAAACAGGGCGTAGGCCTGGAACATCATGTGGACCGGCCGCCGATGGGGCGGGTCGGCCTGTATGTCGCGGCCCTCCAGCATGATCCGGCCGGCGTCGGGGCTCTCGAAGCCGGCGAGCATCCGCATCAGGGTGGTCTTGCCGCAGCCGGAGGGGCCCAGCAGGGCGAAGAACTCCCCCTCGTAGATCGAGAGGTCGACGGCCTTCACAGCGACCGTGTCGCCGAACGCCTTCGACACGCCGTCGAAGCGCACCAGCGGGCGCGCCGCCGGGTCCTCCCAGGGCGCGAAGCTGGAGCGGACGCCGCCGATCTGCGGCCGCGGGCTTGGGGTCCGACAGTTCAACGCCCCGTCAGCACCCGGGTCCACTGGCGGTTCACCTCGCGCAGCAGATCCTGGTCCTTGGTGGTGGTGACGAAGAGGCGCTTGGACAGCTCGGGCGTCGGATAGACGTTCGGGTCGGTGCGGATCGCCTCGTCCACCAGCGGCGTCGCCGCCGTGTTGGCGTTGGCGTACTGGGTGTAGTTCGACGCCTTGGCGATGATCTCGGGCCGCAGCATGAAGGCGATGAACCTGTGCGCGGCCGCAGGGTTCGGGGCGTCCTTGGGGATCGCGAAGACGTCGAACCACACCTGGCTGCCTTCCTTGGGCACGGCATAGGCGACCTTGACGCCGTTCTTGGCTTCCTCGGCGCGCGTCTTGGCCTGCAGCACGTCGCCGGAATAGCCGATGGCCAGGCAGATATCGCCGTTGGCCAGGGCGTCGATGTACTCGGACGAGTGGAACTTCCGCACGAACGGCCGCACCTGCATCAGCATGGCGGTGGCGGCCTCGTAGTCGGCCGGGTTCTTGGAATTGGCGTCCTTGCCCAGGTAGTGGAGCGCGACGGCGTACATGTCCTCCGAAGCATCGAGGAAATAGACCCCGCAGTCCTTGAGCTTGGCCAGCACCAGCGGGTCGAACACCACCCTCCAGCTGTCGATCTTCACGCCGGGCAGGCGCTTGGCGACGGCGTCGGCGTTGTAGCCGATGCCGATGGTGCCCTGCATGTAGGGGACGGCGTAGGCCGCGCCGGGATCGAAGGGCGCCAGGTGCGCCATCAGCTCGGGCGAGAGCTTATCGAGGCCCGGGAGCTGTTCCTTGTCCAGCGGCCGGATCGCGCCGGCGGCGATGTAGCGGGGTAGATTGTGGTTGGAGGGGACGACCAGATCGTAGCCCGTGCCGCCCTGCAGCACCTTGGTCTCGAGCACCTCGTTGGAATCGAAGGTGTCATAGGTGACCTTGATCCCGGTCTCCTTGGTGAACTGCGTCAGCAGGGCGGGGTCGATATAGTCGGACCAGTTGTAGATCCTGAGCGTCCCGCTCGCCTTGGCGTCGGCCTTCTCCGCTGTCTTCGGGCTGCACGCCGCCAGCACCAGCGCCGCCGCCAGCGCCAAACCCCGCAAGACTCTGTGCATCCGAACCCCTCCCGAACCTGGGCCGGGACTATAGGGCGCGTGCGGCCGGAGTTAAGTCCCTCGTGGCGGCGCTGAGGTCGATGTGCTCGACGAGGTAGTCGATGAAGGCGCGCACGCGCGCCGGCAGGTCGCCCCTGCCGCCGATATAGACGGCATGCACCGCCTGGATGTCGCGCGGGTTCATGTCCTCCAACACCGGGACGAGCCGGCCGGCGGCGATGTCGGCGCCCACGTGCCACAGGGCCAGCCGGGCGACGCCGACGCCCTCCAGCGCCAGGCGCCGCGCCGTCTCGCCGTCGCCGACCTTGGCGTTGCCGCAGGCGGGCAGGGCGGCGTCGCCGTAGGAGGTACGGAACGGCCACTCCTCGAAGGCGCGGGCGAAGTTGAAGCCGATGCGGTTGTGGCGCTCGAGATCCTCGACGGACGCCGGCGTGCCTTGGGCGGCGAGGTAGGCCGGCGACGCGACTACCACCATCCGGCTCTCGCCCAGCTTGCGCGCGGTGAGCTGCGAGCCCTGCAGCGGGCCGGTGCGGATGGCCACGTCGGCGCGTTCCCCCATCAGGTCGATCACCACGTCGCTCAGCGCCAGGTCGAGCAGGATCTCGGGCTGGGCGGCCAGGAAGCCGGGCATGATCGGCACCAGGTGATGCTGGCCGAAGGCCACGTTGCTGTTCACCCGCACGCGGCCCTGCGGCCGCGCGCCGGAGGTCACCGCCCGCTCCGCCTCCTCCAGGTCGGCCAGCACCCGCACGGCCCGCTCATGGAACGCCGCGCCCTCCGACGTCAGTTGGAGCCGGCGTGTGGAGCGGGCGAACAGCCGCGCGCCCAGGCGTTCCTCCAACCGGCCGATCAGCTTGCTGACCGCGGACGGCGTCATCCGCAGGCTGCGCGCGGCGGCCGAGAAGCCTCCGTATTCCACGACCCGGACGAAGACCTCCATCTCCCCGGAGCGATTGGTTTCAGCGCGGGGCATGAATTGAACTCACAAGTGATGTTCCAGAGCGCTGTCTAATTCAACGCGGCGACGCACGCCATCTCACGGTTCGCAAGCAGAGCTGGAGATGCGGAATGCCGCTGGCGCTATACGCCCTCACCGTCGGGGCCTTCGGGATCGGAGTGACGGAATTCGTGATCATGGGCTTGCTGCTGCAGGTGTCCGGCGACCTCGGCGTCTCGGTCCCCGCCGCGGGCATGCTGATCACCGCCTACGCCCTGGGCGTGTTCGTCGGCGCTCCGGTGCTGACGCTGGCGACGCGGCGCCTACCGCGGAAGTCCACCCTGCTGATGCTGATGGGCATCTTCACCATCGGCAACCTGGCCTGCGCCCTGGCCCCCACCTACGAGGCCCTGATGGCTGCGCGGCTGGTGACGGCGCTGGCCCACGGGACGTTCTTCGGTGTCGGCTCGGTCCTGGCCGCCCAGCTCGTGGCCCCCGACAAGCGGGCCTCGGCCATCGCCCTGATGTTCAGCGGCCTGACCCTGGCGACGCTGGCCGGCGTGCCGCTGGGCGCCTGGATCGGCCTGGCGTTCGGCTGGCGCTCGACATTCCTGGCGGTGACGGTGATCGGCGGCCTGGCGCTAGCGGCCCTGGTGATCTTCGTGCCCCGGGACAAGGTGAAAGAAGACCTGGCGCCGCTCGCGGAAGAACTGGCGGTCCTGCGTCGCCCGCAGGTGCTGCTGGCCCTGCTGACCACCGTCTTCGGCTTCGGCAGCGTCTTCGCGGTGATCAGTTACATCCAACCGATGCTGGTGGACCTCGCCGGCTTTTCCAAGGCCGCGGTCTCGCCGATCCTGCTGGTCTTCGGCGGCGGGCTGTTCATCGGCAATATCGCGGGCGGCAAGCTGGCCGACCGCTGGCCTGTGGGCGCGCTGCTAGGCACGGTCGCCGCCCTGGCGGTCAGCCTGGGCCTGATGACCTTCGCGGTTCACAGCCAGTTCTGGGCGGTGGTGTTCACCGGCCTGCTGGGTCTCACCGCCTTCGCCACCGTGGCGCCGCTGCAGATCCGGGTGCTGGAGCAGGCCGGTGGGGCGGGGCAGGGCCTGGCGTCCAGCCTGAACATCGCCGCCTTCAACCTGGGCAATGCGCTGGGCGCGGGCCTGGGCGGCTACGTGATCGACCATGGCCCGGGTCTGGAAGCCCTGCCGATGACCGGCGCCTTCCTCACCCTGGCCGGCCTGGGCGTCGCCGCGGCGAGCCTCGCCGTCGGACGCCGGCCCGCCGCTATCGCCGCCTAAGGAGACCTCCAATGGAATATCGCAGTCTCGGCGCCTCGGGCCTGAAGGTGCCGGTGCTCAGCTTCGGCGCCGGCACGTTCGGCGGCGAGGGGCCGCTGTTCAGCGCCTGGGGCGACACCCAGGCGGCCGAGGCCCGCCGGCTGGTCGACATCTGCCTGGACGCCGGTCTCACCCTGTTCGACACCGCGGACGTCTATTCGAACGGCGCCTCCGAGACGGTGCTGGGCGAGGCGATCCGCGGCCGGCGCGGCCAGGTGCTGATCTCCACCAAGCTTGGCCTGCCGGTGGGGGATGGCCCCGACGAGGCGGGCACGTCGCGGCGCCGGCTGATCGGGGGCGTCGAGGCCGCCCTGCGCCGCCTCGGGACCGACCACATCGACCTGCTGCAGCTCCACGCCTTCGACGCGTCGACGCCGGTCGAGGAGGTGCTGTCGGCGCTGGACAGCCTCGTGCGCTCGGGAAAGGTCGGCTACGTCGGCGCCTCGAACTTCTCGGGCTGGCAGCTCATGAAGTCCCTGGCCGCCGCCGACCGCCATGGCTGGCCGCGCTACGTCGCCCACCAGGCCTACTATTCGCTGGTCGGCCGCGACTACGAGTGGGAGCTGATGCCGCTTGGCCTGGACCAGGGCGTCGGCGCGGTGGTCTGGAGCCCGCTGGGCTGGGGACGGCTGACCGGCAAGATCCGGCGCGGCAGCCCGCCGCCGGTGGGCAGCCGCCTGCACCAGACAGCCCAGTTCGGCCCGCCCGTCGACGATGAGCGGCTCTATCGCGTGATGGACGTCCTGGACGCCATCGCCACCGAGGCCGGCCGCACGGTCCCGCAGGTGGCGATCAACTGGCTGCTGCGCCGGCCCGGCGTATCGACGGTGGTGATCGGCGCGCGCAACGAAACCCAGCTTCGCGACAACCTGGGCGCCGTGGGCTGGGAGCTGACGCCGGAGCAGGTCGCCCGACTGGACGCCGCCAGCGCCGCCGAGCCGCCCTATCCCTATTATCCGTACTGGCGCGAGGGCGGCTTCAGGCGGCTGAGCCCGCCGCCGGTCTGAGGCCGAATCCGTCAATCATGCGGGCGCACCTCCGGAGACGCCCGCATGACCGCCCCCTGGACCGCTGTCGCCCCGATCCTGATGCTGGTGGCGTCGAACGTGTTCATGACCTTCGCCTGGTACGGGCACCTCAAGGTCGAGCACAAACCGCTCTGGATCATCGTCCTGGCGAGCTGGGGGATCGCGTTCTTCGAATACTGGCTGGCGGTCCCCGCCAACCGGATCGGGCGGCAGGTCTATGATCCCGCCGAGCTGAAGGCGATGCAGGAGGTCATCACCCTGGCGGTCTTCGCGGTGTTCTCGGTGATGTACCTGGGCGAGCGCTTCACGCTGAACCACGCCGTGGGCTTCGGCTTCATCGCCCTGGGCGCCTTCTTCGTCTTCAAAGGGCCCCTGTGAAGGCGCCGGATCGCGAGGCGGCCCGGCGCCGAACCCTATTTGCCGGCCGGCGCCGCGCCGCCCGCGGGCGTCATGGCCACGACCTCGTTGGTCTTGGAGATGAACTTCACGCCCTTGACCCGGCCGTCCTTGTAGCGGTCCCAGGCGCTCTTCACGTCGACGGGGGTCGGGCTCGCCGCCCCGGGCGTCGCCGGCTTCTGAGCCACGACGTCGACCTCGTAGATGCCGTCGGGCGGGGTCGCCGCATAGATCCGCGGCAGGAAGCCCACCTGGGTCCAGCCGCCACCGTCGGTGGTGGCCTTGGCTTCGAGGTTCAGGCCGCCACCCGCGTCGGGTGCGACGGAAGCGGACTGGATGGACAGCACCTGCTCCTGGCCGGCATAGAGCGGCGCTTGCCGGGCCAGGGATTTCTTCGGCGCCTCGGCCGCCGCCGTCGCAGCCGGCTCGGCGGGCTTCTCATTGCAGGCGCTGAGCAGCAAACAGGCCGCTACCGCCGCGAACGGAATCGCGCTTTTCAGCATTTCCAACCTCCCAATCCGGGCGGCTTTTTTCTGGCGACTCAAACGCCGCCGCCTCCGCCCCGTGGGTTGAGTTTGCGCCGATGGCGTCGGTTGGCGAGCGTTTCTTGCAGGCCGCCCTTTGGCGAACCACCTGAGCGGCCTATAAGCCCCGGTTCCTCAAGCAGACGCTCCCGCAAGGCCCATGTCCCGCATCCTCATCACCTCGGCCCTGCCGTACATCAACGGGATCAAGCATCTGGGGACGCTCGCCGGCTCCATGCTGCCGGCCGACGTCTATGCGCGATTCCAGCGGGCCCGCGGGCGCGAGACGCTCTACATCTGCGCCACCGACGAGCACGGGACGCCGACCGAACTGGCCGCCGCCGAGGCCGGCCTGGATCCCGCGAGCTTCTGCGCCGAGCAGCACGAGGTGCAGCACCGGCTGGGCCGCCAATTCGGCCTGTCATGGGACCATTTCGGCCGCTCGTCCTCGCCCCAGAACCACCGCCTGACCCAGAGGTTCGCGCAGCAGCTCTGGGAAGCCGGCTTCATCGAGGAGCGGGTCACCCAGCAGGTCTATTCCAACGCCGACAAGCGCTTTCTGCCCGACCGCTACGTGATCGGCACCTGCCCGCACTGCGGCTACGAGAGCGCGCGGGGCGACCAGTGCGAGAACTGCACGCGGGTGCTGGACCCGGCCGACCTGCTGCATCCGCGCTCGGCCGTCTCGGGCTCGACGGACATCGAGATCCGCGGCTCCAAGCACCTGTTCCTCCGCCAGAGCCTGTTCTCGGACAAGCTGCGCAGCTGGATCGAAAGCAAGCGAGGGAACTGGCCGCTGCTGGTGACCTCCATCGCGCTCAAGTGGCTGGACGAGGGGCTGCAGGACCGCGGCATCACCCGCGACCTGGAGTGGGGCGTGCCGGTCAACGCCTTCGAGTGGGGCCGGAACCCGGAAGGCCAGACGCCGGACATCGACGGCTTGGCCGGCAAGGTGTTCTACGTCTGGTACGACGCGCCCATCGAGTACATCGGCGCGACCTGGGAGTGGGCCGACGCGCGCGCCCAGGAGGCCGGAACCGGTCCCGCGGCCGAGGCCGACTGGGAGCGCTGGTGGCGCCAGCCGCAGGCGGCGGACGTGAAGTACGTCCAGTTCATGGGCAAGGACAACGTGCCCTTCCACACCGTGGGCTTTCCCTGCACCCTGATGGGCGTCAACGAGAAGGTCGACGCCAAGGGCCACTGGTCGGTCGTCAACAACGCGCCGTGGAAGCTGGTCGACGAACTCAAGGGATTCAACTGGCTGGACTATTACGGCGGCAAGTTCTCCACGTCGCAGAAGCGCGGCGTGTTCATGGACCATGCGCTGGAACTGCTGCCGCCGGACTACTGGCGCTGGTGGATCATGGCCAATGCGCCGGAAACCTCGGACGCCACCTTCGGCTGGGAGCAGTTCCAGGCGCAGGTGAACGCCGACCTAGCCGACGTGCTGGGCAACTTCGTCAACCGGATCTGCAAGTTCACCGAGACGCGCTTCGAGGGAATCGTGCCCGAAGGCGGCGCGCCCGGCGCCCTGGACGAGAAGCTGGAAGCCGACGTCCTGGCCAAGCTGCGCGAGTACACCGAGTTCATGGAGGACCGCGAGTACCGCAAGTCGGCCGCGGCGCTGCGGCAGCTCTGGGTCCTGGGCAACCAGTATCTGACCGAGGCCGCGCCCTGGACCGCGATCAAGACCGACCGCGACCGGGCGGCGGTGGCCGTGCGCTATGGCCTGAATCTGGCCGCCCTCTTCGCCAAGGTCTCCGAGCCGTTCATTCCGTTCGCCTGCGAGAAGATCAGCGAGGCGCTTGGCGAGCCGTTCCCGGCGACCTGGCCGTCGCTGGACGGGCAGGGGGTGCTGTCGGCTCTGCCGCCGGGCCGCACGATCCGCGCGCCCGAGGTGCTGTTCAAGAAGGTGGAGAACGAGCAGGTCGCCGAATGGCGCGAGCGCTTCGGCGGGCCGGAGGCCGAAACCGCCTAGAGGCTAGTGCGCCGGCGCGGGAACCTTCGGCTTGATGTCGAGGAAGTCGGGCATCACGGCGTTGTAGCGGGCGGTGTAGCCCAGGTCCTCGACCACGTCCTGGTGGCCCTGCCACATCATGTGCAGGGCGACGTACAGCACGATGGCCAGGCCGATGAAGCCGATCCAGCGGTACTTGTGCAGCAGGCGTGCGATGGCGTGCGCGGCCACGCCCATCAGCGCGATCGACATCAGCAGGCCGAAGATCAGGATCGTGGGGTGCTCGCGCGCCGCGCCGGCCACCGCCAGGACGTTGTCCAGCGACATGGAGACGTCGGCGACCAGGATCTGGATCAGGGCGTCCTTGAACGTCTTGGCCTTGACCTTGGGTTCGGTGGCCGGATCGTCGTCCATGGCCGCGGCGGCCTGAGCCTCATCATGGGCGGCCTGCTCGCGCAGTTCGCGCCACATCTTCCAGCAGACCCAGAGCAGCAGCAGGCCGCCGGCGAACAGCAGGCCCACGATGCCGAGGAGCTGGGTGGTGATCAGCGCGAAGCCGATGCGGGTGATCACCGCAGCGACGAGACCCCAGAAGATCGCCTTGCGCCGCATCGCCGGCGGCAGCCCGCCTGCCGCCAGGCCCACGGCGACGGCGTTGTCGCCGGCGAGGACCAGGTCGATCATCAGGACTTGGAAAAGGGCGGTCAGGGCGCCGGGGCTGAACAGCTCTTCGATCATCGGGCCTCAATGCGTCAGGCGGCGGCTGGCTGCAACAGTCGAGGCGTCAGCCTCGGGGCCTGGAAGCTTCGTACAGAGCCACGGCGGCGGCGGCCGAGACGTTCAGGCTCTCGAATCCGCCTGGCATGGGGATCTTGGCAAGCTCGTCGCAATGTTCGGCCACCAGTCGGCGCAGGCCTTCGCCCTCGGAGCCCAGCACGAGGACGGTCGCGGTCCCGTCCAGCACCTGATGCAGGCCGCGCTCGGCCTCGCCCGCCAGGCCGACGGTGCGCCAGCCGGCCTTGGAGAGTTCGTCGATGGCGCGCGACAGATTCACCACGCGCGCGACCGGCACCTGTTCCACGGCGCCGGCGGCGGCCTTGGCGAGGGCGCCGGTCAGCTTCGGCGCATTGCGGTCCTGCAGCACCATGCCCACCACGCCGAAGGCGGCGGCGGAACGCAGGATCGCGCCCACGTTCTGGGGATCGGTCACCTGGTCCAGCACGAGCACAACCGCGCCCGGACGGGCTTCGAAATCGGCCAGGTCGGCGTCTTCCAGCGGCGCGGGACGCAAGGCGATTCCCTGGTGTACGGCGCCTTGCGGCAGCCCCAGGCCGATCTGGTGGGCGTCGGCGACCTCGATCTCGACGGCGCTCTTGCGGCCGAAGCGCGCTTCGAGCTGCTTGGCCTTGTCGGGGGTGGCGACCAGCCGCAGCGGGGTTGCCCGCCTGGGGTTGGCCAGGGCCGCCTCCACCGCGTGCCAGCCCCAGATCCAGTCGTCGGAAACCCCGGCGGGGCGGCGTTCGGACCGGCCTTGAGGCCCCCCTCTGGGGTGGAATTTACGACCCTTTCGGGCGTCGTTGCGTTCCGTAGGCGAGGCCACTATAAGACGCGCTCCGATTTGGGGCCCCCTCGGTGGGTCGCCGCTTTTGGACTAAGAGTTGGGCGCTTTAAGCCCCTCGCGTCCGTTGGCGGAAGCCTTTTCTAGAAAGGCCTCATTTGGGCTCCGGGCGCGCTGGGGGAATGTCCCGAGTGGCAAAGGGGGGGGACTGTAAATCCCCTGCTGTAATGGCTTCGTAGGTTCGAGTCCTACTTCCCCCACCACGCGCCGGAAATGAAGTTGAACTGAGGAGTTGCGGCGGCCCCGCAAAGCTGTTGGCGGGTATAGCACAATGGTAGTGCAGCAGCCTTCCAAGCTGAGGATGCGGGTTCGATTCCCGCTACCCGCTCCAGCTCCTTGAACCGTTAGACCAAGCAACGCCGGCAGGATCCCGATGGCCAAAGAGAAGTTCGAACGCAACAAGCCGCACTGCAACATTGGAACGATTGGTCACGTTGACCATGGGAAGACGACGTTGACGGCGGCGATTACGATGACGCTGGCGAAGGCGGGT
>NZ_SCVD01000031.1 GCF_004297125.1 Phenylobacterium sp.
CTATGTGCGCGATGTGGACGCCTCCAAGAAACTCACCGCCAGCCCCATGCCCAAGGTCATCCTTTCGGCCAGCGGCATGGCCACCGGCGGGCGGGTGCTCCACCATATCAAGGCCTTCGGTCCGGACCGGCGCAACACCATCCTGTTTTCAGGCTTCCAGGCGGCCGGCACTCGCGGTCGCTCGATGGTCGAAGGCGCCAAGGAAGTGAAGGTCCACGGTCAGTGGGTTCAGGTCAACGCGGAGGTGGCCAACCTGCCGATGCTCTCGGCCCACGCCGACTACGAGGAAATCCTGCGCTGGCTTTCCGGCCTCAGGCGACCGCCGCGCAAGACCTTCATCGTCCACGGCGAGTCCCATGCGGCGGACGCCCTGCGGGTCCGGATTCAGGACCGGCTCGGATGGGACTGCGTCATCCCGCAGATGATGGAGCGGCACGAACTGTGAGCGAAGTGGTCAAGACTGCACCCCATGCGGCGGCGCCCCTCAAAGCGCGCCGCTTCGGCCTGTACGCCCAGCACGAATCCATCGTGCTGATGCGGCGCGACTGCCACGTATGCCGCTCCGAAGGCCTGTCGTCCCGCGCCCAGGTGGTGCTTTCGGCCGCCGGCCGGGAGGTCTACGCCACCCTGTACCAGATGGACGGCGACGTTCTCGGCCTCGACGAGGCGGCGCTCTCAGAAGAGGCCTGGCGGCAGTTGGCGGTGGCGCCGGGCGATCCCGTCGTCGTGCGACACGCTCCGGCCATCGACTCCATGTCCAGCGTTCGCCGCCGGATCTATGGAGCGCGGCTGGATGAGGCCGCGATCCGGGGTGTCGTCCAGGACGTGGCCGCCGGGCGATACACGCCGATCCATCTCGCGGCCTTTCTGACCGCGACATCGGTGCTGCCGATGGACGACGCCGAGACGGTGGCGCTGACCCGGGCCATGGTGGACGTCGGCGACCGCCTGAGCTGGCCGTCGGATATCGTCATGGACAAACACTGCATCGGCGGACTTCCCGGCAACCGCACGACGCCGATCGTCGTCGCCATCCTCGCCGCCTGCGGCCTGGTCACGCCCAAGACCTCCTCGCGGGCCATCACTTCACCGGCCGGCACGGCCGACACCATGGAGACCCTGGCGCCGGTCGATCTCGACCTGCCCGCCATGCGCCGCGTGGTGGAAGCCGAGAACGGCTGCGTCGTCTGGGGCGGGGCTGTGAAGCTCAGCCCGGTCGACGACATCTTTATCCGCGTGGAGCGGGTCCTCGACGTCGACACCGAAGGCCAGCTGATCGCCTCGGTCCTGTCCAAGAAGATCGCGGCGGGTTCCACCCATGTGGTGCTGGACATTCCCGTCGGCGCCACCGCCAAGGTGCGGACGAGAGAGGCGGCCGCGAAGTTGGCGCAACGGCTCGTCGAGATCGCGGCCCGGTTCGACCTGAAGGCCCTCTGCGTTCAGACCGACGGGGAGCAGCCGGTCGGCGTCGGCATCGGCCCGGCGCTGGAAGCGCTTGATGTTCTGGCGGTGCTGCAGAACCGACCCGAAGCGCCGCAGGACCTGCGCCAGCGCGCCTGCCTGCTGGCGGGCGCCGCGCTCGAACTTGCCGGCGTGGCGAAAGCCGGTCGGGGCGCCGAAGCGGCCGAGGCTGTTCTCGCTGATGGTCGCGCCTGGGCGCGATTTGAGCGGATCTGCGAGGCGCAAGGGGGCATGCGCACACCGCCCGTCGCGGCCCAGCGGGCGCCCATCCATGCGACCCGGTCCGGCCGCGTCATCCTCATCAACAACCGCCAGGTCGCTACGCTGGCCAAGCTGGCTGGCGCGCCTGAACGCAAGGCCGCCGGCGTCCAGATGCAGGTGCGCCTTGGCACGGAAGTCTCAGCGGGCCAGCCATTGCTGACGGTGCACGCCGAGACAGCGGGCGAACTCGCCTATGCGCTCGACTATGCGGCGTCGCATGGCGATATGATCGAGATCGAGGCCTGACCCGCCGTACCGACGGCTTGCCTCCACCGCGCCGCGAGGGCGCAGGGCTCCGGGCAGGCGCCGCAACGCGCCTGCATGCGTTCACGCAGCGCCGCGCGGGCGCGGTGGACCCGAACACCGATGTTGTTGGTGGTCAGCTGCATCTCACCGGCGATCACCTTCAGAGGCGTCTCCTGGAGTTCGGCGCGCCGCACGAGCTGGGCGGCCTCGGGCCTGAGCTCGTCCAGTGCTCCGGCCAGGCACTGCAGCGCCCGGTTCAGATCCTCGGACGCGTCATCCCCAATGGTACGAGGGAGCTCCGAGAGTATGGCCTCGTTCAGTCGGGTGCGGCTCGCATTGCGCCTGTAGCGGTCGAACAGGGCATTGCGCAGCGCGATGCCAAGCCATGCGTCAATCTTGCCGGGGTTGGTCAGGTGTCTTGCACCCTGGGTGGCCTTAAGGGCGAACTCCTGCAGAACGTCCTCGGCGTCTTCCTCCGACCGGAGGCGTCGCCTGAGGAAACGCAAATGGCCGGCCCGGCCCTTTCGAAGCCCGAGTTCCACCAGCTGTTGAATGTCCTCGGGACGGGCCGACGCCGGGACAAGCCCAAGCGGAGCGCGCGCTGTCCCGGGCGCGGTCGATATGGAGGCGTAATTCAGGCTCATCTGACAAATCCCGTCCTTCAACTTGAAAGCAGGATCGGTTCGGAAATGTCGGCCGCGATTGCGATAGATCAAACGGTCAGATCAAGAATATTTGCAGCCGATATTCCGAGGGATTGTCCTTTGCGGCGCGTATTGGCGCTGTGAGCGAGGTAAGGCCGTTCGGCGAAAGCTGAAACGAATCTTGCGGTCGTGTGGTGAGCGCCCTTCGGATGCCGCTGGCGCCAATCGCCGATCTGTGGTGGGCGCAGGGCTCCTTGGGGTCGGGACCCGAACGGAATATCAGAGGCGGGAAGGCGTCGGGGCCGCCCGGGAGCGCAGCCGCGGAATGAAGGCGGGCGTGGCCAGCCTGTAGGTTGCGTAGTCCAGGCCGAAGCGGGCTTCGGTCTCGCGCTCCTCGCTCCGGGCCAGCCGCCAGTACATGAAGACCAGGACCGGGAACATGGCCAGGGTGAGGACCGTCGGCCACTGCAACAGGAAGCCGAACATCACCAGGACGAAGCCGACGTATTGCGGATGGCGAATGGACCGATAGGGGCCGCTGGCGGCCAATACGCCTTCCTGCTGAGCGCGATAGAGCACCGGCCAGGCCGCGGAGATCAGCCAGAAGCCGCCGCCGATGAAGGCGAAGCTGAGGATGTGAAAGGGTCCGAAATGGGGGTTCGCCCTCCAGCCGAACATCGTCTCCAGAAGGTGGCCGGCGTCGTGCGACCACCAATCGACGCCGGGGAAGCGCGTTTGCAGCCAGCCGGACAGGAAATAGAGGGTGAGCGGAAAACCGTACATCTCGGTGAAGAGCGCCACCAGAAAGGCGCTGAAAGCGCCGAACGAGCGCCAGTCCCGGCCCGTCCTCGGCTTGAAGAAGGTGAAGGCGAAAAAGATGAAGAGGACCGAGTTCAGGATGACCAGGGACCAGAGGCCGTAGGCTTGCGGTTCGGGCATGGGAACCTCGCTCAGGATTGGTGCGGACGGGAGGAATCGGCGGCCGAAGGGCCCGGCGGTCCCTGACGATGCCCGCGCCCATGACCGCCGTGCATGGTCATGTGCAGCAGCGGGCAGAGCAGGATCAGGAGGAACGGCAGCCAGCCGAGGAGATGAACACGATGCTCCCCGATGAGCAGATAGGCCAACCCTGCGCCGAAGGCTGCGAAGGTGAGGAGATTCAGGATGCGTCCTGGTCGGTTCGAAGCCATGGGGCTGAATCCTTTCGGGAGAGACTGAACATCGCTGCCTGTCTGACGCCGCCGGCGGCAAAGTATTACGCCGCGGGCGGATCGCGGGAGAGGGCGGTGTGAGGCGGCCGGCGTGGTCGGGTCTGTAACGGGCGAGGATTGGCTGCGTCAGGACGTGAACAGCACGCCCGGCGTGCGCCAGCCCGAGGTCAACGCCAGGATGCCGCCTGTCCTCGCCCTCAACGTCGGCTCCTCCACGGTCAAGTTCGGCGTGTTCGAAGCCGCCCGGGGACACCTTGCACCGGTGTTGCGGGGCCGGATCGAATCTAACGGCGCGGGTCGACGGCTCGTGAGCCAGGACGCCGCCGGCGGCGTCCTGTCCGAAACGCCCTGGGTCGCCGGGGGCGACGACGCGACGTCAGATCTGTTGCGTTGGGTGGAGGCGCGACTGGCCGGGCCCGTGGCCGCGGTCGGACATCGCGTGGTCCACGGCGGCCCCGACTTCAGCCAGGCGGTCGCCGCCTCCGACCCCGTTCTCGAGAGCCTTGAGGCCCTTGCCCCGCTTGCGCCCCTGCACCAGCAGCAAGGACTCGCGGGGGTCCGGGCGCTCTGCAAGGCGTGTCCCGATCTGCCTCAGGTCCTGACGTTCGATACCGCCTTCCATGGCGGTCACGACCCCGTGGCGGATCGGCTGGGTCTGCCCCGGCTCTGGGAAGCCAGAGGGCTTCGCCGCTACGGCTTCCACGGCCTGTCCTACGAATCCGTGGCCGGACAGCTCGCGGTGCTCGATCCGTCGATGGCTGAGGGACGCGTGGTTGCGGCCCATCTGGGTTCGGGCGCGAGCCTTTGCGCGCTGAGGAACGGCCGGAGCATCGACACCACCATGGGCGCCACGCCGCTCGACGGCCTGGTCATGGGCACGCGCTGTGGGAGCCTGGACCCTGGGGTGGTGCTCTATCTGCAGCAAGCCGGGGGCCTCGACGCCGCCGGATTGGTCGATCTGCTCTATCGGCGCTCCGGCCTGCTGGGCGTCTCGGGTCTCAGTGGCGACATGCGGGTTTTGCTGGAAAGCGACAGCCCGGCCGCGCGGGAGGCGGTCGATCTGTTCGTCTATCGGGCGGCGCGCGAGGTCGCGGCCCTGGCGGGGAGCCTGGAGGGTCTCGACGGTCTGGTCTTCACCGCGGGCATCGGCGAGAATTCGCCGCGGATCCGCGCGGAGACCTGCGCACGGCTCGCCTGGCTGGGGGTCGAACTCGACCCGGCCGCCAATCGTCGCGGTTCTGGACGCCTGAGCCCGGTCGGCGCTCCCGTCACCGTCCGGATGATCCGCACAGATGAAGAACGCGTGATCGCCCGCCACACGTCGCGGCTGCTCGGCCTTGACCGGTGACCCGGCGCGGTTCACGCCGGTTCGCCACCACAAGGAGGCCCGTTCATTGATGTCCGACCTGTCGCCCTCGGCCGGCTCCGTACGCGCAGACCAGCTGAACGGCGGCTGCTTCTGCGTGGGGGTGGATCAGACGGCCCTCGCGGCCGCGCTTGATCGTGAGACGGGGATCCCCGGATTTGCCGCGGACCTGGCGGAAACCCACCCCTGGCTGTTCGCGCGGTCCCCCGTCTTCCTGCCCGCGGAGACGCTCGACCGGATGATGGCCGTGGTCGCGGC
>NZ_SCVD01000001.1 GCF_004297125.1 Phenylobacterium sp.
CTTGTGCAGGCAGAAGATCGCCGCCTCGATCAGCCGCTCCTGGGTCGCGGCGCTGCGCTCCTCGTGCGTCTGGTGCGTCCGTCCCCGCCGCCGATCCACCTTCACCACTCCCACACATTCGCGCCGGCACTAGATGACGGTCGGCGTATAAATACAATCAAGCATGCACGTACAGTCTTGACTGTATGAGAGTGCCACCCTAGTTCCGAGTTCTCTCTCGGGCCCCGATCGGGGCCATCGAAGGAGGATCAAGGCTGCCGTCAGAGCGAGCCGCGATCAGGGGAATAGCCGACCACCGCAGGTGGCGGCGGGAGACGAACGGAGGGGACATGTCGATTCATCGCCACGCCATGGGCGCGTCCGCGCTCGCTATCGCCGCGGCGCTTGCCGGGTCCGCGACTCCCGCGTCCGCCGACGTCGACGCCGCCGCCAGCGAGGTGGATGAGGTGGTGGTCACGGGCTCGCTCATCCAGGGCGCGATGAAGACGGGCGCGCTGCCGGTGCAAGTGCTCGGGTCGGAGGAGCTGAAGAAGCGCGGGGACCCGTCGACCCTTGAACTGATCAAGAGCATTCCCGCGGTCGGGGCCACGATCGGCGAGACCAACCGCCTGAACGGGCAGAACGCCGGCGGCTACAGCATCAACCTGCGGGGCCTGGGCGCCGACAAGACGCTGGTGCTGCTAAACGGTCGGCGGATGCCCACGACCCAGTTGATCGACGGCGGCGCGGTCGACGCGTCGCTGATGCCGACGGCGGCCATCAGCCGGGTGGAGGTGCTGACCGACGGCGCGGCGGCCACCTATGGCTCGGACGCCATGGGCGGGGTGGTGAACTTCATCACCAAGACCAACCAGAACGGCTTCCAGCTCGACGCCAACTACAGTTACATCCGTGGCTCCGAAGGCGACTACGCCACGAGCCTCTCCTGGGGGCGGTCCGGCGAATGGGGCAATGTGCTGCTGGCCGGCAGCTACTATCACCGCTCCGAACTTGGGCAGGACCAGCGGGGCTGGGCGATCCGCCCGTTCACCCTCGACCCGCAGAACGGCTGGGCGGCCAGCGGCAACCCGGGCTCCTACCTGACGGGCTCCGCCCGCACGCAGGCCGGGTTCAACTCAGCGTTCCTGGACCCGGGCTGCACGCCGCTGGGCGGCCTCGTCACCGGAACCGGCAACGCGGCGCGCTGCCAGTATCACAACGCCCGCTTCAACAACCTGGTCGACGACACCGACGGCTACCAACTCTACGGCTCGGTGAACTTCGACCTGCCCGCGGAGCAGAAATTCCACGGCGAGTTGCTGGTGTCGGGGCACACGGTGCCGCACGACGTGCAGAACCCCAGCTATGCGCCCAGCAACTTCCCGCTGTCGGTCCAGAATGGCGGCAACAACCCGTTCCCCGCACCGACGGGGACGGACGGGATCCGCGGCTACTTCATCCCGGCGAACAACCCCGGCCTGCAGACGCTGATCGCTCTCAATCCCGGCGCGTTCACGGCCGCGCAGCTCGCCAACATCCGGGCCAACGGCGTGCTGACCAATAGCGCCGCCGGAGCCTGGCGGCCCTACGGCTACGGCGGCAATCCACTGACTGGCGACAGCTTCCGCTCCAACCGGACCGGCCGGGCGTTCCGCGTCTCGGGCGGGTTCTCCGGCGCCCTGCCCATGGGCATGAAGTACGACACCGCCGTGACCTACGGGCAGTACATCTTCGACCGCACCACCTCCGAGATGTCGGTCGAGAACCTGCAATGGGCGCTGATGGGCCTGGGGGGCGCGGGCTGTACGCCCGGCGGGACCAACGCCGCCACCAGCACGCCGGGGCAGGGGCCGTGCCTGTGGTTCAACCCGTTCTCCACCGGCATCGCGCGCAACGCCCAGACCGGCCAGATCAATCCGCAGTACGCCCAGGCCGTCGCCCTGAACCCCCAGGCGGCCAACTCGCTGGACGTGGCGCGGTTCATGGAGCCCTACGGCTACAATTTCCGCGACATCAACCGCACCATCGCGGTGGACTCCACCGTCAGCGGCGAGCTGCCCGTCCAGCTTTGGGCCGGCCGCAATATCGCGTGGGCCGCGGGCGCCCAGTACATCTGGACCCAGGACGTGAAGGAGGTTCCCAAGGAGACCAACTTCAACACCGCGCCGTGCCCCTTCACCGGGGTGACTACCTGCATCGCCAAGACCGGCCCGCTGACCTTCTTCGGCGCCATTCCGCCCTACGACCTGAAGACCTCCCGCTGGGCGGTCTTCGGCGAGCTGTTCGTCCCGATCGCCGACAGCCTCGAGGCGCAGCTGGCGCTGCGGCACGAGGACCTGGGCGACATCGGCACGACGACCAATCCCAAGGCTTCGATCCGCTGGCAGGCGACCGACTGGCTTGCGCTGCGCGGCTCGGCGGGGACGACTTTCAAGGCGCCGTATCCGACGCGGACGACCGGCCTGGTCACCAGCGGCGGCGTCGTAGCCCAGCTCGGCGTCTTCAAAGCCACCGACACCTACGGCAACGAGGATCTCGCGCCGGAGAAGGCCGACAACTATAGCGTTGGCGGCATCGTCACCCTGGGTGGCTTCAGCGCAACGGTCGACTACTACCTGATCAAGCTGAAGGGGGTGATCGAGGGCGACTCCGCCGCCAACATGATCAGCGCCTTTTTCGGCTCCTCGGTGTCCAGCCCCAACCGCTGCACGGCGGACCCGAACAATCCCTACTATGCTCTGCAGCAGCGCTTCACCTTCACCGGCGGCGTGGGCGACCCGGCCACCTGCGGCCTGCAGAACCTGCAACGCACCCGGCTCACCTACGATAACAAGCAGGACTACACCGTCTCGGGGCTGGACGTGGTCGTCGACTACCGGCTGCCCGGCATCCTGTTCGACGGCGACGTCCGCCTGGGCGCCGACCTGAACTACGTCTTCGAGTACCGCGGCTCCGGCAGCTCGACCGAGGGCATCGTGATCACTGCGGGCCGCGACTACGCCGGCACCACGAACTTCAACGCCATCCCGCGCTGGAAGGCCAACGCGTTCGCCGAGTATACGCGCGGCCCCGACAACCTGCGGGTCACCGTCCACTATATCGACGGCATGACCAACGACTCGCCGTCGATCTTCCCGCCGACCGCCACGAACCGGTTCGCCGAGCACATGGAGGCCTGGATCCCCGTCGACGTGGTCTACCGCCGCCTGTTGCCGTGGGATGCGACCGTGACCTTCAGCATCCTCAACGTCTTCGACCGCGACCCGCCGCCCATGCGTCAGGACTTCGCCTACAACACTTATACGGCGAACCCCCTCGGCCGCGTGTTCCGGATCGGTTTCGGCAAGACCTTTTAGCTTTCGGCGACGGTCCTCCCCGGTTGCGTTGACTGGCCGGCTCGCGCAGCGTCGTGCGGGCCGGCCTTTTGTCTCCAAGCTCATGGAATGGTGTGATGGATCGCTCAGCCTTCGCGACGGAACTCGACACGGATCAGGAGGGTCTCGTGGGCCCCTGGCGCGCGCCGCGGCAACTGCTGGCCGACCAGTCGTACGACGCCCATGCCTCGATCCACGACGACGCTACGGCCCAGCGGCTGGGCTTCCGGGGCGGCACGATCGAGGGGCCGACCCACTTCAGCCAGTTTGCGCCGCTGGCGCACCGCCTCTGGGGCGACCGCTTCTTCGAGACCGGCCGCATCTCGGCGCACTATCGCGCGCCGGTCTATGAGGGCGAAGAGGTGCGCGCGATCCTGACGCCGGCCGGCGTGATGTCCACCCACGCCGGCATCCGCATGGAGAAGCGTGACGGCACGGAGGTGCTTCGCGGCACCGCTTCGGTCGGTGACGACCGCACGCCGTCCGCCCTGGAGGCGCGGCTCGCGGGTCTGCCTCATCTGGAGCAGGCGGTGATCCTGCGGGACCTGAAGGTCAGTGACCGCACGTCGCGCCAGACCGTGCGCATGGCTTACGACCAGCACATGGGCGAGCTCTATCCGTTCACTCTCGAGCGCAAGCTCACCGCGATCACGGAGCCTTCGCCTTGGTACGATCCGGCCACCGCGGCGGCGTCGCCGTGGGGGAGGGCGATCATCCCGCTCGAAATGATCAGCGTGCTGCTGCAGTACCGGGCTCGCGAAGACCGCCTGCGGGTGCGAGGACCATCGGTCGGGCTGTTCGCCGACCAGGAGATCCACCTGCTGGACGGCCCGCTGTTCGTGGACGAGCCCTACGACATCGAGCGCGAGGTGGTGGCCCTGAGCGGCAGCCGCCGCACCGAGAGCTATTGGCTGAAGACGACGGTGTTTCGCGCCGGCGAGACCGCGCCGGTGGCGGTCATGCTGCTCAACCACGCGGTCCTGAAGGACTCCTATGCGCCCTATGAGGCGGAGCACTCGGACCTGTTCGGCGGCTCTTAGCCATCCGCCGGCCGATGTTTACATGCAAGCCTGACTGAATCTCATTCACTTGCCGCCACCTGCGAAGCCTTCTAGTTGTGCGAGGGCGGTCGGGCGTCGTGGGCGAGCGTTTCTGCGCGCCGCCATCACGGCTCCGGTTCAGCGTGATTATCGGCAAGTGGAAGAGGTCGTGGAGCTTGAGGCCATCGCGGACAAACGCCGCCGTTGACAAACCGCCGCGGACCGCGCGCACCCGCCGGTCGAACGCGGAGCGCAGCGCCTCGACCCGGGCCAATGTCATCGACACGACCATCGCCTGTCTCCACGAGTACGGGTACTCGGCCACCACGACCATGCTGGTGGCCGAGCGGGCGAACGTGACCCGAGGCGCGATCCTCCATCACTTCCCGACCAAGCTGGACCTCGTCCTCGCGGTGGCCCAGCACGTGGCCGACAACCAGTTCCGCGATAGGCGCCGCAAGCTCATGCAGTACGAGCGCGGCTACGAACGGTTCATGGCGCTGACGGAGATCACCTGGCAGTCGAGCATCGAGCCGCCCGCGATCGCTCTCCTGGAGATCCTGGTCGGCAGCCGCAGCGATGCGGCGCTGGCGGAGCGGCTTCCGCCGCTCATGGCGGCGATCGAGCGCAAGCACCAGGAAGGCGTCTGGGAGATCGCCACTGATGCCGGGATCACCGATCAGGCGACCATCCGCGCCATGGTGAGTCTGCACCTCGCGGCGATGCAGGGGCTCTCGATCCGGCTGATGCACACGAACGACCGCAGCCAGCTCGAACCGCCCATCGAGCTGCTGAAGATGTATCGCGCCTTTCTCACAGAGCACCTGCTGGCCAAGGCGAAGGCCGAGAAGGCCTGACGTCCCACCCGATCTGCCGGCTCACGCCACGCGATCCACGCGCTTGCCGACATGCAAGCATGAATAAACATACAAGCATGCAGGAATGTAGCTTGACAGCGGCAGGGGGTGTCCGCAGCCTCGGATCACGGTGAGGGCTTCGCTTCGGCGCGCCGGGGTGGGGGCTTCACCAGACAAAAAGAACAACTGATCCGGGGAAACGCCATGGCACGGCCGCACAGCGCCGTTCGTAAGATCTGCTGGCTGCAAACTGTCAGCATCGGGGGGCTGCTCGCAGCCGGACTGCTGAGCGCGTCTCCCGCCCTCGCGGAAGACGAGGACCTCCTTGAGGTCGTCGTCACCGGCTCGCGGACGGTCCGCGACGGCGCCCAGGCCCCGACCCCGGTGACCGTGGTTGGGGCCGACGAACTCGAGCGCTCGGCGCCGCGGAACATCGTCGAGGGCCTCACTTCGCTGCCGGCTTTCCGGGGCTCGACCAGCACCAACACGCCGGCGCTCAGCACCGCCAGCAACAACACCGGCAGCTTCTTGAACCTGCGGGGCCTGGGCGCGCAACGGACCCTGGTGCTGCTGGACGGCCGCCGCGTGGCCCCGGCCGCCAACAACGGCGCGACCAACTTCAACCTGCTGCCACAGTCCCTGATCAGCCGCGTCGACGTGGTGACCGGCGGGGCGTCCGCGGCCTATGGCTCGGACGCCGTCGCGGGCGTCGTGAACGTGGTGCTGCAGACCGACTTCGAGGGCTTCAAGGGCTCCATCCAGGGCGGCCTTTCCAGCCACGAGGATGTCGGCTCGCAGAAGGTCAGCCTGACGGCGGGCCGTGCCCTGATGGACGGGCGCCTGCACGTGGTTGGCAGCCTGTTCTACAACCGCACCGACGAGGTGCTGAGCGCGTTGGGCGCCCGCGACTGGGCCTCGGACGGCGATGGCCGGCTGATCATCGGGACGGGCGCCAGCCAATACAGCGCCATCTTCAGCAATGTGAACCAGAACAACTACGGCGGCGGCGTGATCCTGGCCGGCACGGCCAATGGGCCGGCGAACCTGGTCGGCCCCAATGGGTTGTTCCCGACCGGGGTCAAGTTCCTGCCCGGCGGGGCGCCGTCCCCATATGACCGCGGCGCGTTCATCACCGCCAACAACGCCGTGGGCGGCGACGGCTCGCGCAACACCACCAGCCTGGCCGGCGGACTGAAGCAGACCAGCGTCTTCGGCCGCGCCACCTACGATGTATCGGACACCTTCGAGATCTACGGCCAGGTGATGGCGGCCAAGGCGCGCAACATCTACCAGCCGTCCACGAACCAGAACCAGACCGCCACCCAGATCACGATCTTCGAGGGCAACCCGTTCATCCCCGCCCAGATCGCCGCGGCCCTGGCGGCGTCTGCGCCAACGACCACGACGGGGACGGCCTGCGGCCGCGCGGCCGGCACGCCGACTGTCGCGCTGCGCTGCTTCAAGATGTCGAGAATCCACCAGGAGGACGTCGGCGGCTACAATCGGATCACCAACATCGCGCGGAACGAGACCATCGACGTGGTGGTCGGCTTCAACGCCAAGGTGCTCGGCGACTACCGCCTCAGTGGCTACTACGAGCACGGCTACAACGACTACAAGACCAAGACCCAGGACAACGCGAAGTGGGAGAACTTCTTCGCTGCGGCCGACGCAGTTCGCGACCCGGTCAGCGGCCAGACCGTCTGCCGTACGACGCTCACCAACCCTGGTCTCTATCCTGGCTGCGTGCCGATCAATCTGTTCGGCGCCGGCTCGCCCTCGACCGAGGCGCTCAACTACGCCTTCGTGACCAGCTCCTTCCGCACCGAGATCGTCCAGGACGTGGCGGCGCTGGACTTCGCCGGCGAGCCCTTCCAGCTGCCGGCCGGTCCGCTGGCCGTCGCGGTGGGCGCCGAGTATCGCCGGTTCAAGGTCGATCAGACCGCCGACCCGGGCAACACCGAGATCAAGGATGGCACGGGCATCCGTGGTTTCCCGTCGTCGCTGACCGGCCTGCCGGGCGCCTACAACTTCGGGAACGTCTCGGTCTTCGAGGGCGTGGTCAACGTCAAGGAGGCCTACGCCGAGGTCAATGTTCCGCTGATCAAGGACCAGCCGCTGATCCATCAGCTCGAGCTGAACGCCGCGGGTCGCTACACCGACTACAGCACCAGCGGCGGCGTCACGACCTACAAGGTGGGCGGCGTCTATAGCCCGTTCGAGGATCTGCGCTTCCGCGCCACCTATTCCCGCGACATCCGCGCGCCCAGCCCGATCGAGCTCTTCCAGGGCAACGGCCAGGGCTCGCAGACGGTCATCGATCCGTTCAACGGCAATCAGACCTTCAACATCCTGGGCAGCGTGCGCGGCAACAAGGACCTGGATCCGGAAAAGGCCGACACCTATGCGGCCGGCGTGGTCTACCGCCCCAGCTTCCTGCCGGGGTTCGTGGCCTCGGTGGATTACTACAACATCGCGGTGAAGGGGGCGATCGGCACCCTGACCACCCAGGTCACCGTCGATTCCTGCTTCCGGGGGAATACGGCGCTGTGCGGCAACATCGTGCGCGATGGAAACGGCGTGATCATCTCGGTCCTGCAGCCCTATCTGAACCTGCAGAAGCTGAAGACCAGCGGCGTCGATGTCGAGCTCAGCTATCGCGCCGAAATCCCCAGCGTCCCCGGTGCGTTCTCAACCCGGGTGTTGGTGGGCTATCTGGCGGAGTATTCGACCACGGCGCCGGGATCGGCCGAGATCGACAGCACCGGCCAGGTCGGCTCCGGCGTGTCTAACCCGCGCTATCGCGCGCAGGGGACCGTGACCTGGGACAACGGACCGCTGGCGCTCACGCTGGAGGCCAACTTCATCGGCGCCGGTTATCAGAACAAGCAGCTGGTGGAAGCGCCGAGCGGCCCGAACACCATCGTCGACAATCACGTGCCGGCGGTCACCACCTTCGACCTTAGCGGCCGTTACAAGTTCGGCGCGAACGACCAGTTCGAGGCCTTTGCGGTGATCAACAACCTGTTCGACAAGGATCCGCCGATCGCGCCGGGCACCAACTCGGCCAACTTCATCCAGACCAACTACGAGCTCTACGAGACCATCGGCCGATACTACGTCGCGGGCGTGCGCTTCCGCTTCTGACAACGCCAGGGCGGCCCGACCCGGCCGGGCCGCCCACGCCATCGATGGGTCAAGGCAAGGCAAAGCGCCGGCCGCCCCACGGGCGCGCCGGCGTTGATCATGGTGGAGCGTGGCCGGTCAGACCGGCGGGCCGGGCTTCTTCTGGAAGGGCGCGGAGTAGTCGCCGTCCAGCCAGTTCTCCTGGCCGGTCTCGCAAACGTTGTGCAGCACGTGGGGGCCGACCTCGCGCAGGCCGAGGCCCGGACGCGGCGTCACCAGGATCGGCGGGTCGCCCGGCAGGTAGGCGAACTTGGTCCAGCCCGTATAGGCGCCGCTCTTCGGGTCCTTCACATTGACCTCGCCGCAAAAGACGATGCGGTCGTTCACCAGCTCGAAGCGCTTGTAGTTGGCCCGGACGCCGCGGAACTGGGCCTCGGCGTAGTTGGGGATCTGGGTCTGGCCCTGCCGCGCGACGCCCAAGGTGTTGGGGGCCTGCAGTGCATAGGTCCTGGCGGCCTCGACCATGTCCGGCGGGTCGGCGGCGAAGGCGGGCGCGCCGACCGCCAGCGACAGCCCCGCCGCGCAAAGGATCCGACCGCTCAAGCCATCACCTCCGTGATCGGCTTGGAGGTCGCCATCGAGCCCGTCCCGAAGCTGCCCACCGGCACGCCGGCAAGTTGCTGGGCGGTGAGCGACACTCGGGTGACCGGGTCGGCGCCGACCTTGATGTGCTGGCCGCCCTTGTGCCGGCCGTTGGCGCCACCCACGAGCAGCATGGGGATGTTGTCGATGGAGTGGATCTTGGCCCAGCCGGTGTCGCTGTAGCCCAGCACCAGGGCGTGATCGAGCAGGGTGCCGTCGCCCTCCTTGATGTTGTCCAGGGTCTTCAGGAAGTGGCCGAAGCCGCCCACGCTGATGTCGGCGAGCTCGGACGAGATCGGCTGGTAGCCCAGCTTGCCGTCGATGGGCTCCTCGTGGGTGTGGGCGTGATAGACCGGCGTGTCACCCGGCCGGTACATCTCAGACGTCGCCGGGGTGAAGACATAGTTCACGACATTGGTCTGGTTGCAGGCCAGCGCCATCGCGATCAGTTCGCACATGTGCTTGTTGTTATAGGCGACGGTGGGGACATCTCCCTTGCGGGGAAGATCCACGGGCGCTTCGGGCACCCGGCAGGCCTGGGCTGGCGCCGGCTGCCGCAGTTCGGCGTCCAGCTTCTGCTCCAGCTCACGGACCGAGGTGTAATACTGCTCCAGCCGCGCCCGGTCGGAGGCGCCCGTCTGCTGCCACAGCACGTCGCGTTGTTCCTTCACAGTGGACAGCACGCTCTTCTTGACCAGGACGCGCGGGTCCGGAGCCCAGTCGCCGGAATTCGGGTCGTGGAATCCCTGGCCGAACAGTCGCGTGTAGAGCGCCAACGGCGAGTCGTCGGCCATCTTGAACGCGTCTTCGCCGCGCGAGCTGTAGCTGGACGTGGCGCCGCGGAACGGCGTGGCCTCGATCGACCGGAACCGGGTGCCGCCGCCGACCGCGTCGGAGATGACGGTGTCGAAACTGTTCAGGCGGTCGAACGACTTGTCCTTCACCGGGCACTGGCCGGTCATGATCGCGGCCATGCCGGTCCAGTGGGGATGCGACGGCCGACCGTCGAGCCCGACCGTGAAGCCGGTGAAGACGCTGGTCTTCTTGTTCAGCCCACCCTCGAGAAACGCGAGCTGGGGCGGGATGTCATAGTCGAAGCCGACCTTCTTGGGCTCCCATCGCGTGGGGGTGAGGCCCAGGCCCCAGAAGAAGCTGGCGAAGCGGGTCGGCAGGGGCGCGCCGCTGGCGAGGGCCGCGCCGTTCCCGTCGAGGAAGAGGTCGAGCAGCGGCAGGCCCATGCCCACGGTTGCGCCGCCCAGAACGCCGCGCAGGATCGAGCGTCGGTTGAAGCGCGAGGATCTCATCGGCCGGTCTCCTTCAGGCTGGACGGGCTGCGGGCGGCGACCTTGGTGGTCGCGCCGGGCAAGGCGGGCGCAGGGGCGAGGCGGGCGGTGTAAAGGGCCGGATTGGCGGCCAGCTGCTTGAGGAACGCGGGCAGCCTGTAACCGCCCTCGGTGAAGGTCTTGGCGAGGGCCTGCGCGGTCGGCTTGTCCGGACCGACGGCCGGGCGGCCGGCGCCGGAGGCGAACAGGTTGCGCACCAGGCAGGCCGGAGCCCGCGGGTTCTCATGCAGGAGCATGCCCAGGCCGGCTGCGCCTTCGAAGATCTGGCCGTCCATCTCGGCCTTCACGTCGATCCGCTCGCCGTTCTCGAACTCGCGATACTCGCCCAGACTGTCGAAACGCTCCAGGGCGAGGCCCGGAGGGTCGACCATCGAGTGGCAGCTTGCGCAGGTTTCGTCGGTGGCGTGGGCTTCCAGCCTCAGCCGGACCGTCTTCTTCACGGTCGCCGCATCACCGTTCACCTGGCTGAAGTCCACGTCGCCCGGCGGAGCGGGAGTGACTTCGCACAGGAAGATCTCGTTGAGCGCCACGCCGCGCTTGGTGGGCGAGCTCCGCGCAGGATGGGAGAACAGCGACAGGAAGCTGATCTGCGTCAGCAGACCCGAACGCCCGGACCCGGCGGGGAAGGTGTACGGCGCCCAGTCCGCCTTCGAGGCGTATGGGACTTTGTAGACCATCGCCAGACCGCGGGTCATGAAGGTGTCGCGCGACGTGAAGATGTCCCGGTAGTCTCCGTTCCGGCGGACCAGCAGGTCGACGACGGTGCGCAGGGTCTGCTCGCGCGCCTGGGTCGCCACGACCTGGCTGTATTTCGGGAAGTGGGCCGGATCCTTCGACTGATGGTCGAACAGCTCCAGCTGCAGCATGTCGTCGAAGAACGCCTCGACGCCCTCTTCCAGGCGCGGCGAGGCGGTCAGGCGGTCGATCTGCGCCTGCAGGCCGGCGGGCGTCAGCAGGTCGCCGGTCTCGGCGGCGCGCAGCAACTGGTCGTCCGGCGTGGTGTTCCAGAGCATGTAGCTGAGCCGCGAGGCGCGTGCATAGGCGTCGACCGGCATCGCCCCGTCCACCGGCCTTCCCGAGCCGGCGCGCTCGATGCGGAACAGGAAGTCAGGGGCGGTCAGCAGGCTGGTGAAGCCCTCGCGAAGTCCGGCGTAGAAGTCCCCGGACTGGGTGCTGACGGCGTGGGCCAGCTTGACCCGCGCGGCGAGTTCGTTCGGCAGGAGCGGCCGACGGTAGAGCAGGCGGCCGTACTTCTGCAGGGTCTGCGTCGCGCAGACGTCATCGGCCGCCTTCGCCGAGGCCGGCTGGCACGGCATGAGCTTCGCGCGCCGCCCCTCGGCCGTCGCCTGTTCGGCGATGCTGGCGGCCATGGCGTAGTACTGCTCCATGCCTGCAGCCGAGACGGCGGCGCCCGCGGCCCCGACGGCCAGCAGGCCTTCGCGTCGCACCTCAGGCTCGAAGCGGCCCTGCACCTTGATGTCCGCGCCGAAGATGTCCGCCACGGACTGGCGATACTGGGCGGCGGTCAGCCGCCGCATGCCGACGACTTCACCCGGCTTGGCCGCGGACGCATTCGCCTGGAGGCTGGTGTCCGAGGCGCAGCCCGCCAGGGCCAACGGCGCAACCGCGAACACGCCGCAGAGAGCCAACGCACGCATACTCATCTCGGACCTCATTGTGCGGGGGTCGCCGTCGCGGCGGCGAGTTGGGACGCCGGCTTGCCGTCGAAAACGCGGGGGACCGAGACGACCTCCTTGGAATCCGGGGTCAGCACGAAGGCCGGTACGGCCCGCAGCCGATAGGCCATCGAGATGCGGCGGTTCTTTCCGGTCTTGGGATCCGGGTCGGCGTCGGCATGGCGCTCCAGCGCGTAGTAGAAGCTGGGCATATCGATGCCCTGGTTCATCTCGCCGTCTCGGCCGTTCACCGCCTGCTTGCGATAGATGACCTTCCAGTCGCGATAGCCGCCGACATAGCCCTCCAGCCCGCCTTCGGGCTTCATCTGGAAGCGGAGCCGGCCGCCGATCAGCTGGACCTGGTCGGGCATGCGCAGGTTCCAGGCTTCGTCGCGGAATCGGATCTCGGCGGGTGCGCGGGTCTCCACGACGCCATCGACAATCTTCGCCTTGACGATGCTCTGCGTGCGCAGGTCCGGTCTCACCGAGAAGCTGACGTCGCGGGCCACCTGGCCCAGGGCGTCCTTCATGATGCGTTCCTGCGCCTGGTAGAAGGCGAAGGTCACGTCGTCGTCGTTCATCGGGTCCTTGTTCCCCGACATGACGATCAGCACGGTGTAGAGGCCGTCGCGCATGTAGCCGTTGATGCCGACGCCGCGCTGCGACTTGTACGGCTGGCCGCGATACGACGCCCAGCAGCCGCCCGCCCGATAGTAGCCGTTGTCGATGCCCGGCACGCCTTCCGGCGTGCTGAACCCACCGGTCTTGACGTTGTCGTCCAGGTTGAAGCCGTAGGCGATCTTGCCGGTGACGGGCGGCAGGCCCAGGTCCGGAGCAAGCGTGGGTTGCTCCCAGACGTTCTCATAGTTGGGGCCGCGGAACCGCAGCACGCGCTGGAGATCAGGCCGGTTCTCAGCGTCCATGTAGTAGGCAATATCGGCGTCCTTGCGCCAACGGGTCTTGAGGACCTTCTTCCAACCGTGCGGCGGCGCGGTGCCTTTCGGACAGTCGGTTCCGGGAGCGGGGTTCTCGTCCTTGGGTCCGCCGTGGAAGAACGCGGGCTCCATCCAGTCGACCACATAGGCCCGGGACCAGGGCTCGGCCGTCGCGGCCGTGGGTAGGATGACCGCCATTGCGGCCAAGGCCAGTGTCCTCATCGCGGTCTCCTCCGCCTCCGCGCCGGCTTCGATGGCCGATCCTCAGAGGGTGCAATGCATTTGCGTGCATTCATGATTGTATGTGCTTCGATCAGCCCGCGCTATCACATTTCCGCGTCTCCGCAGAAAAATGCAATCAAGCTTGTTTGTACCTTGACCCTGGGCCGCGGCCGCCTTTAGCTGAGGAGAAGCGACGACGCAGAAGTACGTGGCAAAGGGTGGAGATCGGGATGGCGACCGTCGGGCGCAGGGTTGTGATCGGCGCTGGAACCTTGGCGTTGCTTTCGGGCGTGGCCGGCCGGGCCGCGGCCAAGACTCACTTGGTGACCATGGATCCGGCTGGTTCCAAGTTCGCGCCTGATACAATCACCATCCGGCGCAACGACACGGTGGAGTGGGAGAACACCACCAGCGTCCTCCACAGCGTCACCTTCGATCCCGCGAAGTCGAAGGTCGCGGGCAATGTGGTGCTGCCGGCCGGGGTCGCGCCGTTCGATTCCGGGGCGATGCGGCGTGAGGCGAAGTTCGCCCATGTCTTCGACGCGCCGGGGACCTACCGGTACATCTGCAAGTACCACGAGAACATGAAAATGGTCGGCACGGTCATCGTGAAGTGAGCGGCCGCGCCGCCGCCGTCCGATCGCGCGCTCAGGAGAACATCTGATGGTCGACGCCACCCTGGCGCCGTCGCGCACCGTTGCGCCCGAGCCGGCGGCGGTGACGCCGTCCTACCGGCGCTACGCCCTGTCGCTGATGCTCGGGATCTATATCCTGAACTTCCTGGACCGGCAGGTGATCAACATCCTGGCCGAGCCGATCAAGCAGGACCTGAACCTGGCCGACTGGCAGATCGGCATGATGTCCGGCCTGGCCTTCGCCCTGTTCTACACGGTGCTCGGCGTTCCGATCGCCCGGTTTGCGGAGACCCGGAACCGCCCCTTCATCATCGCCGGCGCCTTGACCATCTGGAGCGGGTTCACGGCGCTCTGCGGTGTGGCGCAGAACTTCGTCCAACTCTGTCTCTTCCGGATCGGCGTCGGGATCGGGGAGGCGGGCTGCACGCCGCCAGCCCATTCGCTGATCACCGACTATGTGCCAAAGTCGAAGCGCGCCTCGGCGCTGGCGTTCTATTCCATGGGCGTGCCGCTCGGGTCGCTGCTGGGCATGGCCATGGGCGGGGTCGTCGCGGACGCCTTCGGCTGGCGCGTCGCCTTCCTGGTCGCGGGTTTGCCGGGGGTGCTCTTCGCGCTGGTGACCTTCTTCACGCTCAGAGAGACCCGCTCGCGGCTGAAGGCCGACGTGGCGGCCGCCTCGGCGGCCCAGCCGCGCTTCGGTCAGGCGATGAAGCTGCTCGCCAGCAAGCGCACCTTCTGGCTGCTGGCCTTCGCCGCGGCGCTGAAGTCGTTCATCAGCTATGGCCAGGCGCCGTTCGTCGCCTCGTTCTTCCTGCGCAACCACGCCGAGCAGGTCGCCGCCCTGGCCGCCAGCTTCAACCTGCAGTCCGTCGGCTTCCTGGGGCTAGCGCTCGGGATCATCTCCGGGATCTGCGGGGCGATCTCGTCGGTCCTGGGCGGCTGGATCGCCGACAAGACCTCTGCCGGGGACGTCCGCAACAGCCTGCTCGCGCCGGCGCTGGCGGTGCTGGTCTCGGTCCCGGTGTTCATCCTCGCTCTGCAGATGGACGACGCACGGGCCGGCCTGGCCATCCTGATCGTCCCTTACCTGCTGAACTACTTCTGGTACGGACCGGTCTACGGGACGACCCAGGGCATCGTGCCGCCGAACATGCGCGCCACCGCCGCCGCGATCCTGCTGTTCGTGATCAACCTGATCGGCCTGGGCCTGGGGCCGCTGGCTGTGGGGCTGTTGAGCGACTACGTGGCGGTCGGTATGGGCCTCGGCCCCGCCGAGGGGATCCGCTGGGCGCTGATCATCGCCTCGTGCTTCGGCGTGCTGTCGGCGGCGCTGTTCTGGATGGCCCGCAAGACCATCGCCCAGGAAATGGAGAGTTGAGCGGACAAGCGCCGCTGGTTCATCGAAAGAATGGAGGCCCCATGCGACGCCGCGTCGTCATCCCGTCCGCCCTCAGCGCCGCCGTCCTGCTGGCGGCCGGCTCGGCCTTCGCCGCCGGCATGGCCGACGCGGTGACCAGTCGTCAGGCGCAGTTCAAGACGCTGGGCGCCAGCTTCAAGGCGCTCAACGACGAGATCCGCAAAGGTGATCCCGACATGAAGAAGATCCGCGCGTCGGCGGCCGTGGTCCGCAAGGCCTCCCTTGAGATCCCCAAGTGGTTTCCACGCGGCAGCGGGGCCGAGGCGGGCGTGAAGACCAAGGTCCTGCCGTCAGTCTGGAGCGACACGCCCGGCTTCGCCCAGGCCGCGAAGGACTTCGCCGCCGAGGCCGCTAAGCTTCAGACCCTGGCTGCGGGTGACGACGCCGACGACCTGCGCGCCCAGGCCAAGACGGTCGCCCAGACTTGCGGGACCTGCCACACCAAGTATCGCGAGAAGTGATGATGAGAGCCCTGATCGCCGCCGCCGCCCTGGCGTTGACCGCCGTAAGCCCGGCGCTCGCTGCCGACTGGGTCAACGTCCGTAACGTGCGGGTGGCCGCCGACGACGTCGCGGGCGCCGCGGATTTCTACAAGGCCGCCTTCGGGATGCAGGAGATCCAGCGCTACGAGCGCCCGGGCTTCCTGGAGATCATCCTCAACTTCGGACGCAGCGTCGACGAGGCCAAGGCCGCCGCCTCGACCCGCATCGCCCTGATCACGCGGCGCGCCGAGCAGAAGGCGGAGGGCGTGTCCAACATGGTGCTCAACGTCGGCGACATGGATGCGGTTGTGGCCCGGGTGACGGCGCACGGCGGCACGATCGAAAAGCCGCCCGCGCGCTCGGCGACCAGCGGTAACGTCATCGCGATGGTCCGCGATCCCGCCGGCAATCGCGTCGAACTGCTGATGCGACCCTAGCGGCCGTACGGACGCCTGGCAGGCAGCTCAGTGAGCGGTCTCCGTTTTGAGGGCTTTTCGACCCGCCGCCAATCCGTTACGCCGGCAAGGCTGGAGCTAGGGCGAGCCACGCCTCCTGCGGCGACAACTGCTCCGCGCCGAACCCCATGGTCGCGATGACCATGTCGTGGCGGGGCAGGACGAAGCAGAACTGCCCGCGGGCGCCCGCGGCGAACACCATGTCCCCCGGGGCGGCCGGCACGCGTCCCGCCCCGTTCAGCCACCACAGATAGCCGTAGCTCGGGTTCAGCCGCGACGGGGTCAGCGCCCGCGCGATGTAGTCCGCTGAGACGAGCTGGCCGTCCGCCCATCGCCCACGATTGAGATAGAGCTGCCCCAGCCGCGCCATGTCGCGGCACGACAGCAGGATCGAGCCGCCGATACGGATGTTCCCCGCCTTGTCGACGCCCTCTGGCTGATAGCGGAAGGTCTCGCAGCCCAGCGGTCGGACGACGTGCTCCATCATGTAGCGGAGACTGGTCACGCCGCTGGCCGCCGCCACGACATTGGCCAGGTGATCCGCCGGCGCGCCATCGTAGTAGAAGGTCGAGCCCGGCGCGATCGAGACGCCGTAGCCGGGCGGTGACCCTCGTTCCCCTTCCGCCTGCCTGGCATACTCGACGCCAGGACCGGCGGTGGCCGGCTCGTCGAGACGGGGCGGCCGCCGCGAACTCGGCTTGACGTTGAGCGTGCCCCCCGAGGTCATGGTCAGCAGGTGCTCGATCGTGGTGTCCGGGCGCAGGCCGGAGACCATCGGGTCGTGGTATTTCGCGACCAGATCGCTGGTCTTCAGTAGCCCCTCGGTGACGGCGCGGCCGACCATGGCCGAGCCCCAGGACTTGCCCGAGGAGAACGACACGTTCGGCCAGTCGGGCCGGCCGAGGTGGTAGGCGTTCTTCCAGTAGGTTTCGAACACCAGCACGCCATGGCGCACGACCACGAGGCCCTGGCGCTCGCCCCTGGCGCCCAGGGCGTCAGCGGCGCGGCGCAGCGCCGGGATGCTCAATCCATGGGCCTGCGCCGGGGCGGTGCGCCAGGGGCCGCGGCCTGGGCCGGGGGCCGCCACGGCCCTCGCGCCGCCCAGGGCGGGGGCCAGCGCACCGGCGATCAAGAGGGTGCGGCGGTCGAGGCTCGACGGGGCGCTCAAAGGTCGATCCGATGCAGGGTCCGCCCCTTCTGCTGGGTCTCGTAGCGGGCCATGAACAGCCGCTCCTCGCGGAACGGGTCATCGACTGCGGTGGGCGGCGTGTCGAACATCATCGTGGCGCGTCGGGTCAGGTCATAGGGCCGCCAGGTCGGAATGGCCGGGTTGTTCGGGTCGCCGCGCCGGGCGAACGCGATCCAGCTCTCGGACATCGCCCGGACCATGGCGCGGGTCGCTTCGGTCTCCGGCCCCGCCATCGCGACGCCGCGCTCGCTGCCGGCGGTGTCGAACACGAACGGCAGGTCGAGGGAGTGCTGGGTGATCCGCCGGCCGCCTTCCACCGGCGAGCGCCACATCAGGCGGTACACATAGGTCGGGGCGGCGCCGGCCTTGACGCGCTGCTCGGCCATGATCGTCTGGTCGCGCCCATAGCCTCGCGCCGAGCTGATCGTGAAGAAGGTCTCCGAGGGGCTGGCCTGCGGTCGCGACTTGCGGAAGATGGCCACCGCGGCCGGGATATCCGCCTCGGGGATAAAGGTCTTCAGGCGCGAGACCATGCCAGCCTCGTCAAGGTCGAAGATCCCCGGCTCGCGGCCCAACTGGTTGGTCAGCTCGGTCCGGTTCATCCCCATCATCATCGGCAGGTGGTTCGAGATCGCCGGGGCTCGGGGCAGGAACGGGTGGGCCTGAAACGTCACCCCGTCCAGCACGGGGGAGAAGCGGTAGTTGTTGGCGGTGCTGACTTGTCGCGCCGCCGCCGTCAGCGCCGCGATCGGGACCGCCTGCAGCCTGCGGATGTCGCCCTTGGGCACGTCCAGGGTCTTCAGCAGCGCCGCGGTCAAGGCGTCGGCCTGCTCCGGCGTCTGGATCATCAGGTGCGATCCGCTCTGCACCACGCCCTTGTGGAACAGGCCCTTGGCGTCCTGGCCCGCGTAGCAGAGGCTGACCTTCCGGCCACCGCCCGACTGGCCGAAGATCATGACGTTGCCAGGGTCTCCCCCGAACGCGGCGATGTTCTCGCGCACCCAGGTCATGGCCGCGACCAGGTCCAGGTAGCCCACGTTGCCCGATCGCGCGAAACGCTCGCCGTAGGCGGCGTCCAGGTGGCAGTGGCCGAAGACGTTCAGGCGGTGGTTGATGGTCGCGACCACGACGTCCCCTCGCCGGGCCAGCCGGCCGCCGTCGTAAAGCGCATGGGAGCCGGACCCGGCCTCGAACCCGCCGCCGTGGAACCAGAGCATCACCGGCCGCTTCGCGCCGTCGAGGCCCGGCGTCCACACATTGATCCGCAGGCAGTCCTCGCTCATCGGCCCCGGGTCGGCGAGCGCGCTGCGCACCTGGGGCGCCTGGTCGCCGTAGTCGAGGGCGTCGCGCACCCCCGCCCAGCGCTCTGGCGGTCGAGACGGGAGGAATCGGCTCTCGCCGGCTGTGGTCGCGCCATAGCGCAGGCCCTTGAAGACCTGAATCCCGTCGACCGTCCGACCGCGTACCCGCCCCTGGGCGGTTTCCACCAGGGGCTCCGTCTGCGCCAGGGCACGGTTCCCGACCAGGGTCCCCAGCAAGCCTGCGCCCGCTGCCAGCACGCTACGCCGATCCATACCCGCCTCCCTGGTGTTCCGTGTGACGGAACGTTATTCCGTTTATTGTCTGGCCCTGGAGGGATCGTTGTCAACGGCCGGCGATCAATTGCTCGCCGAGGCCGCGCCGCCTAGGTTGCTGCGGGACGGACGAGGGAGCCTGGATTGGATCGAGCGGTATTGAGGGCGTTCCAGATCCTGGAGGCGGTGTCGCGCGCCCGGGACCCGGTCCGGCTCTCGTCGATCGCCACCGACCTGGACCTCCAGAAGAGCACCGTCCACCGCCTCCTGCAGACGCTGGCGGCGATGGGCTACGTCAGCCAGGAGCCGGAGACCGGCCGCTATCGAGCGACGCTGAAGACCTGGGAACTGGGATCGGGCGTCCTCAACGAACACCCTGTCAAACGCGCCGCCGCGCCGTTCCTGGAGGAATTGCACCGGCTCACCGGCGAGACCGTGAGCGTCATGGTGATGGCCGGTGACGACGTGCTTTACCTCGACAAGATCATCTCGCCTCGGCCCGTGCGGTTCACCACGCGCGCCGGCAGCCGGGTGGCGGCTCCCCTCACCGCCGGGGGCCAGGCGATGCTGGCGCTGGAGCCCGACGCGCGCGCCATCCTCGAGCGGGTCGCCGAGCGCTTGCGTGGCGAGCGGGAGATGGACGTCGAACTGCTGCTGGCCGCGCTCGAGACGGTGCGTATGCGTGGCTATGCCATGTCCCGCAACAACCCTGCGGTGGTCAGCATCGGCGGCGCGATCCTGGGGCAGGGCGGCCGGGCGGCCGGCGCCCTCTCGGTCTCGGCCCCGATCGAGCGGACCGACGCCGACAAGCAGGCCCTGATCATCGAATCGGTGCGGGTCACCTGCACGCGCATGGCCGAGACGCTCGGCCGCCTCTGACTCCCGATAGTCCGGAAATCCCGCGTCGACCACGCGCGGAGCGGCTTTGCGTTTCGTCAGTTGACACGACGTTCCGTCCTATAGAACCCTAGTGGGCATAGCGTGCCGCCTGACGGCGCAGCCAAAAACGGGGGACGGAATGCGCGCTTGGATCATGGGCGGAGCGTCGGTTGTGGCCTTGCTGGCCGGCGCGGCATCGGCGCAGGAAGCGGCGGACGTGCAGGAGGTCGTGGTCACCGGCTCGCGCATCGCGCGGACCGATTACGTCGCCGAGAGCCCGATCGTGACCGTGGGCGCCGCGGCGGTCGAAGCCCGCGGGCCGGCGACGCTCGAAAGCACCTTCAACCAGATGCCGCAGTTCGCGGCCAGCAACGCCAACAGCGGATCGAGCCCGGCGCGCCAGGGCCGCAACAACGCCAACCTCCGCGGCCTGGGCATCCAGCGCACCCTGGTCCTGCTGGACGGACGCCGGATGCAGCCGTCGGACGCGTTGGGCGCGATCGACCTGAACTCAATCACCCCGGCGCTGATCGAGAACGTCGAGGTGATCACCGGGGGCGCCTCGGCCGTCTACGGGTCCGACGCCATCGCCGGCGTGGTGAACTTCAAGCTGCGGAAAAACTTCTCTGGCCTGGAGCTCGACGCCCAGTACGGCGTGACCGACCGCGACGACGCCGGCGCGGTGTCGATATCCGCGACGATGGGCGGCAACTTCGACGAAGGCCGCGGGAACATGGTGGCGTCGCTCACCTATTACGACCGCAACCCGACCTTCCGCGCCAGCCGGCCGTTCTTCGAGCGTTCCGGGATCGCCAGCGCGCTACAGGGCGGGGCTATCGTCTCGAACGCGTCGAACCTGCCGACTCAGGCCGCCCTGAACAGCGTCTTCTCGCGATATGGATCGACGGCGTCGGCCGCGCGGAACGCGTCGTTCGGCGTCAACGCAGACGGTACGATCTTCACCACGGCCGCGCCGATCTTGAACCTGCGCTACCCGGAGGGCGAGCCCTACATCACAGAGGAAGGCCGGGTTGGATTTCCGCTGGGCAACACCTTGCCGCTGCAGACGCCGATCGAGCGCTACACGGCCTTCGTGCGCGGATCCTACGACCTGACCGAGAACATGGAGGCCTACCTCCAGTTCAACTACATGACCTATGACTCGGCCTACAGCCGCCCCGGCTGGTCCGCCGGCTCGACCGCGCCGCTCGCGCTTATCCCGGTCACCAATCCGTTCATCCCGGCCGACCTGCGGCCGATCCTGGCGTCGCGGCCAAACCCCGGCGCGCCGGTCAACTTCACCTTCAGCACCAGCCGCATCGGACGCACGGCCTATCAGTTCAACTACGACCTGATGGAGGCGCTGGTCGGGCTGAAGGGCAAGGTCCCCGGCCGCGATTGGACCTGGGACATCTACGGATCGTATGGCGAAACCGACGCCAGCGAGACGACGTCGGGCTGGGTCAATGTCCAGGCGTGGAACAGCTTGGTCAACGCCGCGGACGGCGGGGCCTCGATCTGCCCCGGCGGATTCAACCCGTTCCTGGCCCAGGCGCTGGAGACGACGCCCGGCCAGGAGGCCTGCTTCAACCACCTGAACCGCACACTGCACGAGGAGACGAAGTTCACGCAGCAGATCGTGGAAGGGTCGCTGCAGGGCAGCCTGTTCGACCTGCCGGCCGGTCGCGCGCGGTTCGCCGTGGGCGCCAGCTATCGCCGCGCGACCTACGACTATGCCCCGCCGGACGCGCGCGTGCGCGGCGAGGTCTGGCCGGTGCAGGCCACGGGTCCGTCGGACGGCTCGTACAACGTCAAGGAGGGGTTCGCGGAGCTGTATCTGCCGCTGCTGCGCGACCTGCCGCTGGTCGACGAGTTGAACTTCGACGTCGCCTACCGCTTCTCCGACTACAACCTCGTGGGTTCGGTCCACACCTACAAGGCCAGCGCCGACTGGGCGCTCGCCAAGGGCGTCCGCTTCCGCGGCGGCTATCAGCGCGCCATCCGCGCGCCGAGCCTGGGCGAGCTATATGCGCCACCCGAACGGGCGTCGGCCGCCTTGGGGTCCACGGTCAGCGGGGCCGGCGACCCGTGCGACGTCGGCGGGCGCCTGCGCAATCCGGCGCTCAATCCGAACGCGGCGCGGGTGCGGGCGCTCTGCATCGCCCAGGGGGTGTCGCCGTCGATCATCGACATCTACCGTTTCGCCGGCAGCTCGGTGAGCGGGGTGGCCTCTGGCAACCTGGACCTGAAGGAAGAGACCGCCGACACCTGGACGGCCGGGCTGGTGTGGCAGAGCCGGTTCGAACAGCCCTTGCTTCGGCGGCTTTCGGCCTCGCTGGACTTCTACGATATCAAGGTGAAGGACGCGATTGGGGTGATCACCTCCAGCGTCGGCCTGACCCGCTGCTTCAACGCCGACGGCCGGTCCAACCCCAACTACGACCCGACCAACGACTTCTGCCAGCTGACCACGCGCAACACGAACGGCGGCATCGAGACCCAGGTCCAGCCGACCCTGAACCTGGCCGCCTATGAGGTCTCGGGGCTCGATTTCCAGACCGACTGGGGTTTCGACCTTGAGGACGTGGGCCTGGGCTACCGGGGCGCCCTGAGCTTCAACCTCGTGGTCTCGCGTCTGCTGCACTACAAGATCCAGAACCTGGAAGGCGCGCCGTTCCTCGACTACGCCGGCACGATCGGCAACGCCCAGATCGACGCGGGCGCCATCGGCTTTCCCGACTGGAAGGTCGCGGCCAGCGCGACCTACGCCTACGGCCCGGCGACGGCGACCCTGAGCTACCGCTGGTACGACTCCATGACCCACGCGTCGGACGTCGGCATCGCCAACGGGACCCAGCCGGGCGTGAAGGATCGGCAGTACGTCGACCTGACCGGCACGTGGCGTCTCGACAAGAAAACCATATTCCGCGCCGGCGTCCTGAACCTGTTCGACGTGGCGCCGCCAGTATGGACGGGGGCGGGGGCGACCGACCTAGGCCTCTACGACCTGCTGCAGCGCCGCTACTTCGTCGGCGTGAAGCGGAGCTTCTGACGATGATGGATCGCCGCCAAGCCCTCCTTGCCGCGTTGGCGGCGGGGGGCGCGGCCTGGGCGCCCGGCCTTCCCGGGGCCGCCCAGGACCGCGCGCCGGGGGTGTCGCCCAAGGTGACGGCCCCGCTCAGCGCCTTCATCGCCGGGTCCCAGTCGATGCCGATCCCCGAAGAGATCCTCGATCTCGGCCGGCGGCATATCCTGGACACCCTGGCCTCGGTGGTGGCCTGCAGGGACCTGGAGCCCTCGACCCTGGCCCGGAACTACGCCCTTGCGCAGAGCGGCGACGCCCGCCGATCCGCCGCGACCATTCTGGGGACCCGTCAGCGCGCCGCCCTGGTCGACGCGGTGTTCGCCAGCGCGATGACCGCCCACGGCGCCGAGATCAACGACTTCATTCCTTCGGCCTTCGTGCAGCCTGGCCCCTCGATCGTCAGCGCCGCCGTCGCCCTTGCGGAGCAGAGGCGCAAGTCCGGCGCGGCCGTGCTGCGGGCGGTCCTCACCGGCTACGAACTGGCGGGCCGGGTGCCGAAGGCGCTCGGCAACGAGAACCTTCGCCGCGCCAACATCGCCAATCATGGGATCGGTCCCGTGTTCGGGACCGCCGCCGCCGCCGCCTCGATCCTCGGCTTGCCGCAGGACCGGATCAGCGACCTGCTGACCTATTGCGCGCAACAGGCGTCCGGCTCCTGGCAGTGGATGCTGGACGTCGAGCACATCGAGAAGTCGTTCGTGTTCGCCGGCATGGGCGCGCGCGCCGGCCTGCAGGCGGCCTTGTTCGTGGAGCAGGGATTTCGCGGGGTGCGCGACAGCTTCGACAACCCGGCGGGCTGGATGAACTCGGCCATCTTCACCGGTCGGGACGCCAACCGCGCCTACCTCATCGAGCAGCTCGGCCAGCGCTGGGAGATGCACGAGACCGCCTACAAGCGCTATCCGGTCGGCGGGCCCACGCAGCCCGCCGTTCACGGCCTGCTGCAGCTGCTGCCAAAGATCGACCGGAACGCGGTCGCCAGCGTGAAGATCGCCATGCCCGGCCGCTGGCAGGCGTTCCGCGACGCCGAGATGCCGGCGCTCAACTTGCGCTACCTCACGGCCATCATCCTGATCGACGGCCGCCTGGACTTCGTGTCGGCCCAGTCGCTGGCGCGGATGCACGGTGACGCCGCCGCCAAGGCGCTGATGACCCGGGTCGACGTGGTCCATGACCCCGCGCAGGAGCACGAACCGGGAGCCGCTCGCACCGAATCGGCTCGGGTGGAGGTGACGCACATCGACGGTCGACGGGTCGAAATCTTCGTCCCCTACGTGGTGGGCTTCCCGTCGCACCCGATGTCCAAGGCCGATGTCGAGGCCAAGGCCCTGGAGCTGATGACGCCGCGCCTGGGCAAGGCGAGGGCGCAAGAGGTCGTGGCGCGGGTCTGGGATATCGACCACCTAGCCGACGGCGGCCGCCTGGCGTCGCTGATCGCCACCTGATGCGTCCCGTACAGACCGCGCTGGCGGTGATCGAGGCGATCGGACGAAGACAACCCGCGGGCGTTTCCGAGCTGGCGCGCGCGCTGGATCTTCCGAAGTCCACCGTGCAGCGGACTTTGCGCGCGCTGGAGCAGGCCGGCTGGATCCAGGCGGTGGCGGGCGAGCGCGGCGTCTGGGCCCTGTCGCTGCAGGCCGGCCTGGCCGTCGGCCGCGCCGACTTCGCCACCCGCAAGCTGCGCACGGCCGCGATGCCGGTGATGGAGGAGCTGCGCCGCCGCACCAGCGAGTCCATCTATCTCGCCGTTCGCCACCAGCGGAAGATCGCCCTGGTCGAGCGCCTGGACGGGCTCAATCCCGCCGTCCACGCATGGCCGCTCTGGCAGGCCGGGCCGATGCACGCCACGTCCTTGGGCAAGGCGATCCTCGCCATGCTGAGCGAACCCGAGGTGGACGACTACCTGTCCCACCCGCTGCGGCAGGTCACCAATCGGACCGAGACCGATCCCACCCGGCTGCGGGAGGAACTGAAGGCCACCCGACAGCGCGGCTTCGCGGTCACGTTCCAGACCAACTGGCCGGGCGAGAATGGCGTGGGCGCCGCCATTCGGGACAGCCGGGGCGGGCCGTTCGCGGCGATCTCCATCTCGGCGCCGGTCGAGCGGGTCAACGAGAGCAAGTGCCTGGAGCTGGGCGAGCTGCTCATGGACGCCGCCCGGCGCATCAGTCTGGGCCTCGCGCGCCAATGAGCAGCCCGATCCTCCAGCCCAACGCATCGCAAAGTCGAAAAACAAGCAAGCTTGCTGGCTTGTTATTTTGCGGCCATGGTCGCGTCAACGAGCTGCGGCGCGCACGACCGCGCCGCGCCATCCAGGGGAGAGACGCCGTGATTCAAGCGGGCAGGGCGCTGCTTTGCGCCACCACGGCCATGGTCATCCTGACGCCGCCCGGCGTCGCCTCGGCCCAGGCCGCGGGGCCATCGGCGACCGACGTCCAGGAAGTCGAACAGGTCATGGTCACCGGTTCGCGGATCGCACGCAAGGACTACGTCGCCGAGAGCCCCATCGTCACAGTGAGCAATGAGGTCATCCAGGCCGCGGGACCGGCCTCGATCGAGCAGACCCTCAACACGCTTCCCCAGTTCGCCGCAACCTCGGGCGCCAGCAGCGCGAACACCGGCCTGGGCGGACGGGCCAATGCGAACCTCCGAGGCCTGGGCATCACGCGAACGCTGGTGCTGTTGGATGGGCGGCGCATGCAGCCCTCCGACCCCCTGGGCGCCATCGACCTCAACACCATCTCCTCCGCCCTGGTGTCCGGCGTCGAAGTCATCACCGGCGGCGCCTCCGCGATCTATGGCTCCGACGCCATCGCCGGCGTGGTCAACTTCAAGCTCAAGAAGAACTTCAGCGGGCTGGAGCTGGACGCCCAGTACGGCCAGACCGAGCGCGGGGACGGCGAGACGCTGGAACTGGCCGCGACGATGGGCGGAGTCTTCGCCGAGGGGCGGGGCAGCGGCGTGCTCTCGGTGTCCTACATGGACCGAAAGCATGTGGAGCGCGGCGGCCGGCCGTTCTTCCGGGACGGCGGCATCGCGGCCGTCCTGCCTAGCGGCGCAATCATCTCCGACGCGGCCAACCTGCCGAGCCAGGCGGCGATCAGTTCGGTCTTCCGCGGCTACGGGATCACCGCCACGGTCCCCACCAACAGCCGCTACAGCGTCAATCCCGACGGCACGCTCTTCACCACCACGACGCCGATCGTGAACTTCCGGTGGCCGGACAGCGAGCCCTACATCATCATCAATGGACAGGTCGGAAATCCGACCGGCGAGTTCTCGCCCCTGCAACAGCCGCTGAAGCGGATGGTGGTGTTCAGCCGCGGCTCTTACGAGCTAACCGACGACATCGAGGCCTACGGCCAGTTCAACTACACCCACTACACCGCCAACGTTCAGCGGTTCGGCGTCAACTCGGCCACGGTGCGCGACGTCTATCTGCCGGTCACCAACCCGTTCCTACCCGCCGACCTGCGGACTATCATCGCCTCGCGGCCGCGCCCCAACGAGCCGCTGCTGATCTACTTCAACCAGGGGCGCTTCGCCCGCGAGGAGTATGAGCAGACCTACAACGTCGGCCAGGTGCTGGGCGGCTTCACGGGCAAGCTGGCCGCCATCGACGGCAGCTGGGACGTCTATGCGTCGTTCGGCCGGACGGAGCAGAACCAGACGCGCTCGGGCTATGTGGATCGTGCGGCCTACCTCTCACTGGTGAACGCCGCGGATGGCGGGGCCAGCATCTGCCAGGGCGGCCTCAATCCCCTGGCTCTCGCGCCGCCGTCGGAGGCTTGTCTCAACTATCTGGTCCGCGAGATCCACGAGACCAGCACCTTCCAGCAGAAGGTGGTGGAAGGCTCCCTGCAGGGCCGCCTGTTCCAGCTGCCGGCCGGCGACGTGCGCTTCGCCGCGGGGGCGAGCTACCGGAAGAACAGCTACGACTTCAATCCCGACGCCCAGCGGGTCAACGCGACGGTCCTGGGCGTCGCACTGACCCGTCCGACCAACGGCTCGGTGACGACCAAGGAGCTTTTCGGCGAGGTTCTGATCCCGGTGCTCCGCGATCTGCCCCTCGTCCGCAGCCTGAACCTGGACCTAGCCTACCGCTATTCCGACTACGACACGGTCGGCGGCGTGCAGACCTACAAGGCCAGTGGCGACTGGGAGCTCACCGAGTGGCTCCGGGCCCGCGGCGGCTACCAGCGCGCGATCCGCGCGCCGTCGGTGGGCGAACTGTACCAGCCCAGCGAGCAGGCCTCGGCCACCGTCGGACGCACCGCGGCGGGGCAGGGAGATCCCTGCGACATCACCAGCGTCTACCGCACCGGCCCCAACGCCGCCCGCATCCGCGCGCTCTGCATCGCCAACGGCGTGCCGGCGACGGTGATCGACAACCATCGGTTCACCGGCAGCGCCGTGTCGGCGTTCGTCTCCGGAAACCTCAATCTGAAGGAGGAGGTCGCCGACACCTACACGGCCGGCCTTGTCTTCCGCCCCAGCGCGCAGATCCCCTTCATCCACGGGCTGTCGGCGTCGGCGGACTACTACAATATCAGCATCAGCAATGCGATCGGACTGATCACCGGCGACGTCATCGTCCGGCGCTGCTTCAACGGCGACGGCTCGAACCCGAACTACGATCCTAGCAACTACTACTGCGGCTTGATCAACCGCAGCGCCTCGGGCGCCTTTGCGACGATGACTACGCCGCTACTGAACCTGGCCGGCTACAAGACGTCCGGCATCGACTTTCAGCTGGACGCCTCGACACGCGCCGAGGACTACGGCCTCGACGATCGCTTCGGCGAGCTCAGCATCAACTTCGTGCTGTCCTATGTCGACAGCTACAAGATCCAGAGCCTCGCGGGCGCGGCGTTCTTCGACTACGCCGGCACGATCGGCAATGCGCAGATCAGCGCCGACGCGATCTCCCATCCCCGATGGAAGGCGGCGACCACGCTGGACTATCGGGTGGCCGACGCGCGGGTGGCGCTGCGGTGGCGCTGGATCGACTCCATGGGCAATTCCGGAAACGTCGGCGCCACCAACGCCACGGCGCCTGGGGTGAAGGCCCGCAACTACTTCGACCTCACCGGCCGCTACCGGCTGAGCGAGGCGGTGGAGTTCCGCGCCGGCGTCCTCAACCTGACCGACAAGGCGCCGCCCGAATGGACGGGCGAAGGGGCTACCGATTTCGCGATCTACGATGTGCTGGGCCGCCGGTTCTACGCCGGCGTGAACCTGAGGTTCTGATCACGGCACGGCTGGAGAACAAGGACATGATCCACCGACGCGGTTTGATGGCGATGGGCGGCGGGACCCTGCTCGGAGCGGCGCTGGCGGGACCCGGCCGGGCGACCGAGCGTGACCTGTTTCCGATCGTGGAGACGACGGAGGGCAAGGTCCGGGGCCTGATGTCGGGTGGCATCGCCGTCTTCAAGGGCCTGCGCTATGGCGCCAGCACGGCGGGGCCCAACCGCTTCCGGCCGCCCCAGCCGGTGGTTCCCTGGAAGGGCGTTCGCGACGCACTGGACTACGGCAACATCGCGCCGCAGGTGCCGGGCGACCGACGCCGCGACTATGCCGATCTGATCTTCAACGACGTGCAGCCCGGCGGCATGGGCGAGGACTGTCTTGTCCTGAACCTCTGGACGCCGTCGCCCACGGACCGCGGCAAGCGGCCGGTGCTGGTGCGCTTCCATGGCGGCGGCTTCTATGCGGGCTCCAGCAATTCGCCCGGCAGCGATGGGGAAATGCTGTCGCGCTTCGGCGACTGCGTGGTGGTGACGGTGAACCACCGGCTGAGCGCCTTTGGCTATCTGCACCTGGGCGACACGGGACCGTTCGCCGACTCCGGCGCGGCCGGAATGCAGGACCTGGTCGCGGCGCTGAGGTGGGTGTCGCGCAACGCCGAGGCGTTTGGCGGCGATCCGAAACGGGTGCTGATCTTCGGCCAGTCCGGCGGCGGCGCGAAGGTCAGCCACATGCTGGCCATGCCTACCGCCACCGGGCTCTACACCAGCGCCGGCGTGATGAGCGGCTCGCGCCTGGTCGCGCAGACGCGCGACGAGGCGGCCGAGATTTCGGGCAAGCTGCTCAAGCGTTTGGGGCTTCGCAAGGATCAGATCCGCGAGCTGCAGGCCGTGCCGTTCTCGACCCTTCTGTCCGCCCAGGCCGATCTGGAAGCCGGTGACAGGGCCAAGGGCGAAGCCCCGCGTTCGTTCTCGCCGGTCCTGGGCGCCACGATCCCGCACCACCCGTTCACGCCGGGCGCGCCGCCTGAATCGAAATCGATCCCCATCATCGTCAGCACGACCCTGGACGAGCGGACCTATCGGGAATCCAACTTCGACCAGACATGGGCCGGCGTCGAGGCGCGGCTCAAGGCGAGCGTCGGCAACGACGCGGCCGCTGTGCTGGCCGCGTATCGCGACGACGATCCCAAGGCGACGCCCTATCTTATCCAGGCGCGCTTCATCACCGATCAGACGTTCCGGCGAAACGCGACCATCCTCGCCAGTCGAAAGGCGCAGGCCGGCGGCGCGCCGGTCTGGAGCTATCTTTGGGAGGCGCCCAGCCCGGCCTACGGCGGCCGCTACGGCGCGCCGCATGCGGTCGATGTGCCGGCCTCGATGCATGACATCCGCATGCCGCTGGCCGGACCGACAGCGGACAACCGCCGGCTGGCCGACGAGCTGGCCTCGGCCTGGATCGCGCTGGCCGCCAAGGGCGATCCGAACAATCCGAAGACGCCGCGCTGGCCCGCGTACGACACCGCCAAGCGCACCACGATGGTGTTCGGCGAGACCTCGAAGGCGGTGGACGATCCGCGCGGCCGGTTCCGCGAGATGTGGGATCGTTACGCCGCCAAGTCGAAGCCCGACGAAGCCTGAACCGTTCAAAGGAACCGACCATGAGCCAAACGGACCTGACCCGCCGCTTCGTCTTGGGCGCCGGCGGTGTCTGGCTGGCGGCGTCCGCCACGTCGGCCTTCGGCGCCGGCGCCAGCCCGGTGGTCGAAACGACCGCGGGCAAGGTGCGTGGCGCTGACTCCGGCGGCGTGAAGGTCTTCAAGGCCATCCCCTATGGCGATGACACCTCGGGCGCGAACCGCTTCATGCCGCCGAAGCCGCCTAAGCCCTGGGCGGGGGTGCGCGACTGCCTCCAGTACGGCCCCAAGGCGCCGCAGAACGGCCGCGCGGAGAGCGCGCCGCAGCTGCTGCCCAATCTGTACGGCGAGCGCGGCGAGCCGCAGAGCGAGGACTGCCTGGTCCTCAACATCTGGACGCCGGCGCTGGACGACCGCAAGCGCCCGGTGATGTTCTGGATCCACGGCGGCGGCTTCACCAGCGGCTCCGGCGCCTCGCCCTGGTACGACGGGACCAATGTCGCGCGGAAGCAGGACGTCGTGGTGGTGACCATCAACCATCGACTGAACGTCTTTGGCTACGCCCATCTGGGGGCCTTCGACCCTCGCTTCGCCGACAGCTCCAATTGCGGCACACTGGACTGCGTCGCCGCGCTCAAGTGGGTGCGGGAGAACATCGGGCGGTTCGGCGGCGACCCGGGCCGGGTCCTGGTCCATGGCCAGAGCGGCGGCGGCCGCAAGACCACCATGGTGATGACGACGACCCCGGCGCAGGGGCTCTATCATCGCGCCATCATCCAGAGTGGGTCGCAGTTGCGCGTGGATTCTCCCGAGACCGGCGCGGCCAAGACGCGGCGGCTGCTGGACATCCTGGGCATCGCGCCCGCCGACGCGGCCAAGCTGCAGACCGTCCCGCTCGAAACGCTGCAGGCGGCCCAGATCAAGGCCACCGGCGGCGCGCAATGGATGCCGGTGGCCGGTACGCCCAGCCTGCCGGCGCAGCCGTTCGACGGCGCCGCGCCGACCATGTCCCGCGGCGTCCCGGTGATGGTGGGGACCACGCGCACCGAGCAGTCCGGCTTCCTTGGCCGCGACCCGGCCATCGACAGCCTGTCGGACGAGGGTCTGAAGGCGCGGTTGAACACCGTGCAGAGCGGTCAGGGCGAGCGCCTGTTCGAGACCTACAACCGCCTCTATCCCAAGAGCTCGAACGCCGAGCGGCTCTACATGGCGGCCACAGACCGCAGCTATTTTCTGGACTCGACCATCCTCGCGGCGCTGCGGGCCGGCGGGGGCGGGGCGCCTACCTACATGTACAGTTTCTACCGGGAGACCCCGGCCTTCGGAGGCCGCTATTTCTCGCCCCACGCCTTGGAGATTCCGTACCACTTCGACACCCTGGCGAAGGCGGAGATCATCGCCGGTCCGGTGACGCCGGGGTCCCAGGCGCTGGCCGATCGGGTCTCGGCGCTTTGGGCCAACTTCGCCCGCAATGGCGTGCCCTCCGCGCCGGGCATGCCGGACTGGAGGCCCTACGACAGCACATCGCGTCCTACCCTGATCATAGATGACCGTAGTCGGATGGAGGACGATCCGCGACGCGAGCAGCGGCGACTGATGCTGTCGTACGGCTCTCAGCAGAACGCCAACGGGCGCTAGCGTGAGACCAGATCGAGTAGAGACGTATCCGCCCTGACGGCTGCGCCCGAGCCTTTGTGACGCGGCCGCCGATCTATGCAAGCTCGACGCCGTCGCGACGCAACCTGGTCGCCATGGAGCCGAATTGGCTTCGATGGTGCGTCATACCCGGCGCCGTCTTCGTTGGCGACGAAGTTCGCGGTGGCGACGACGGCAATACAGGTGGGCTATCGTTGGACCATCGCGCTTCCGAGCAGCGGGTTGGAGCTCACTGGGCCGCTGCTGCAATTTCCTATGGCGTGGTCAAGCCGACCACGCGGTCGCGGCGTCCGGCCTGACCGTCTGTGCCGCTTGAAGTCCTGCACTTCGGAGAGCGGCGCGATCGTGCGTTGCGCACGGCTGCCGAACTGCTCAAGCAAGGCTTGCGCCTGCCGCGCCAAGCCGTTTGCACCCGAAGGCTGACCGACAGGATACCGTTGCTGAGCCGGACAGACCGCCGCCAGCGCCAAGCTCGAGTTCGTGTGGTCCAATGGCCCGCGCGACGTCGAGGCTTTCTACCTCGGGCCCGACGGCTCGTATTGGTTTGTCTCGAAAGACCGCAATGGGAGCGTCGAGGCCTCCCTGCGCTGGGAAACAGCGAGCGATCGGGTGCGATCCGATGAAAAACCTATCGCTGCCGGGACCTTTTTGGGACCTGGCAATAGCAATGCTTCGCGTCCATCGGAAAGTGCCATATAGATACAATAAGTTATGCGGGGTGGGCGGCTCGGCACAACATCATGGCGAAGATGATCCGGGGCCTGTAGGCCGTTCTTAAGACACGGGTTATAGCTGTGGGCGTCGTGGGAAAGCCGTTGAACAGCCTCCGCCTTGCAACCGCAGCCCTGGCCGCAGCGGTCCTGCTTGCCCCGGCCGCCGCCGAAGCGAAGATGTTCTATGTCCTCCAGTCCGGCCCCGACGCCTGGACCGTGATGGACCCCGACGCCATTGAAAAGACGCCCGGATCGCCGATACGCAAGGCTTGGTCGGTGCGCGTCCAGCGCAACATCCTGAGCGGCGACCCGCCCCAGCCCGGCTATGTGCGCACGCTGACGGAGTACGACTGCGACACCGAGCGCACGCGCTGGCGCGAGTTCTCGGCCTTCTCCAGGGCCGGCGGCCTGCTGGTCAACAAGGTCAATCCGCGGCCCGACTGGGGCTCGGCCATCGACGCCTATGACACCTATGTGGGCTATCGCATCATCTGCGAGGGCATCGGCGGTGGCTCGGTGGTCTCGGCCGACAGCGTGGCGAAGATCGTCATCAACCTGATGGGGTCCTGGGACCCGCCGGCGGGTGTGTTCGCTCCGATCGCGCCGCCGCCGACGCCGGCCTCGAAGACGCCGCCCGCCAAGGCGGCGCCTCCCAAGGCCGCGAAGCCGGCCGCGAAGCCGGCGTCCAAGCGTTAGGGTCTACTTCGCGAGCTGGCCGCGGATCGCGCCGCCGGGGAACTCGGCGTTGTGGACGTTGACGTAGTAGCCGGCCGGATTGGCCAGGATGTCCTTCACCACCGCCGCATCCACGGTCGCGCAACCCGAACTCTTGCCGGCCGCGTCGGGCTTGGTCAGGGGGACGACGGGGGGACCGGACGCGCCGGCCGCGCCCTTGTGGACGTGGGCCGCGGTGGCCGCGCCGATCTTCTCGACCATCAGGGTGTAGCAGACCTCGTTCTTCGCCGTATCGACCTTGAAGGTCGCGTGGCCGGCCCCGTCGGTGTCGGGCGAGCCCGCGCCGCCCAGGTGGGCCGACAGATCCTCGGCCAGGGCGGGGCTGGCGGCCAGGGCGGCCACGGCGAGCGCGGCGATGAAGGCGGATTTGTTCATAGGCGTATTCCTCCCAAGCCCCCCGGCTTCCGGGCGGATAGGAAGCCCAGCGGGCGCGGGCCGTCAACCGGCCGCGCCCGCTGGCGTCCGCCGATCTCAGTTCCGGGTCGGGATGATCACCGGCAGGTATTCGTAGCCCTTCACGAAGGACGAGAAGACCCGGCGCGGCGGACCCACGACATCGATCCGCGGGAAGCGCTTGAGGATTTCTTCCCAGATGATCTTGAGCTGGAGCTCGGCCAGGCGGTTGCCCACGCAGCGGTGGATGCCGAAGCCGAACGACAGGTGCTGGCGCACCCGCGGCCGCTCGATCCAGTAGTCGTTGGGCCGCTCGATCACTTCCTCGTCGCGGTTGCCCGAGACGTACCACATGGCGACCTTGTCGCCCTTCTTGATGGTCTTGCCGCCCAGTTCGACGTCCTCCAGCGCGGTGCGGCGCATGTAGGCCAGCGGCGTCTGCCAGCGGATGGTCTCGGAGACCATGGCCGGGATCAGGCTATGGTCGGAGCGCAGCAGCTTCTCCTGGTCCGGGTTCTGGCTCAGCGCCAGGATCGACCCCGAGATCGAGTTGCGGGTGGTGTCGTTGCCGCCGACGATCAGCAGGATCAGGTTCCCGAGGTATTCCATGCGGTCCATGTTCCGCGTGGACTCGCCGTGGGCCAGCATCGAGATCAGGTCGGGTTGCGGCGGGGCGTTCACCCGCTCGTTCCAGAGCCGCATGAAGTAGTCCACGCACTCGAACAGCTCCTGGCGGCGCTCTTGCTCGGCGATCTCGGGATCGGTGGAGCTGAACAGGCCGCTGTCCGGCGCCGCGGTCGCCACGTCCGACCAGCGGGTCAGCTTGCGGCGGTCCTCCCAGGGAAAGTCGAACAGGGTCGCCAAGGTCATGGTGGTCAGCTCGATGGAGACCTTGTCCACCCAATCGAACTGCTCGCCGATCGGCAGGCCGTCGAGGATCGCGCCGGCCCGCTCGCGGATGATCGGCTCCATCCGCATCAGGTTCGCCGGCGAGACGATGGGGCTCACCGTCTTGCGCTGCACGTCGTGCTTCGGCTGGTCCATGGCGATGAACATCGGCAGGGTGAAGTCTTCCGCCGGGTCGGGCAGCACGATCGTCGGCTCCGACGAGAAGCGCCCGTGGTCGGTATCGACCGCCATGATGTCATTGTACTTGGTGACCGACCAGTAGCCGCCCACATCTTCGAAACCCGACTCCGCCCAGTGGACCGGATCTTCCTTCCGCAACCGCTCGAAGTAGGGCCACATGGTGTCGGTCCGGAAGAGCTCCGGGTCGGCCACGTTGATCTGTTCGAGGGGCATCGAATAGGCTGCGTCGCGCGCCGCCCGCTTCACGTCGATCGAAGCGTCGTCCATGAGTCACCTCCTGGGTTACGGGTCTGCAGCGCCCGCATTCAGTCAAGTGAACGATGATCCCCTGCAGCCGGCGAGTCAAGAAAGGTGACGCTGGCGTCAACTTTTCAGGGCTGGAAAAATCGGAGGCCTGACGGAGGAGGAAGCATGAGCCAGCTTGAGGGTGGATGTGCGTGCGGCGCAGTGCGCTACCGGCTGAAGTCGGGGCCGATGTTCGTCCATTGCTGCCATTGCAGCGACTGCCAGCGGCAGGTGGGCAGCGCCTTCGTCATCAACGCGCTGATCGAAACCGATCGGATCGAGGTCCTGGCCGGCGAGATCGCGCCGACGGCCATGCCCACCGACAGCGGCCGTCCGCATCTGGTCTACCGCTGCACGGGGTGCGGGACCACGATCTGGTCCGACTACGGCGATCGCAAGGTGATGAGCTTCCTGCGCGCCACGACGCTGGACGACCGCGCGGCCTTGAGCCCGGACGTGCACATCTTCACCCGCAGCAAGCTGCCCTGGGTCGAGCTGCCGGACGGCGTCCGCGCCTACGACGTCTACTATGACATGCAGAAGGAATGGCCGGCCGAAAGCCTGGCGCGGCGCGAGGCGCTGCTGGGGCCGGGGCGGTGACGGATGAGCTTCCGGAAAAGCGGCCTTCAGGTTTTCTCCATGGCGCGACCCCCGCGTTCGGCTAAACAAGCGTTTAAATCGCTGCCTCAGGGGATCCCATGGCGTCCGACGTCCTCTTCACACCCTTCACCTTCAAGGGCCTGACCCTTCCGAACCGCATCGTCATGGCGCCGATGACGCGGTCCTTCTCGCCCGGCGGCATCGCGACGGACGATGTGGCGGCCTACTACCGCCGCCGCGCCGAGAACCAGGTGGGCCTGATCGTCACCGAGGGTACGGGCGTGAACCGGCCGGCCTCGCTCAACGACCCCAACATCCCGCGCTTCCACGGCGACGCCGAGCTGGCGGCCTGGGGCAAGGTCGCCGGAGAGGTCCATGCGGGCGGCGGCCTCATCGCGCCGCAGCTCTGGCACGTGGGCGCCGTGAAGTCCCGCAGCGAGGATTGGACGCCGCCGGGCCCGTACGACAGCCCCTCCGGCCTTTCGCGGCCGGACAAGAAGTTCGGCGAGCCGATGACCGACGCCGAGGTCGCCGACGCCATCCGCGCCTTCGCCGACGCGGCCGCTGAGGCCAAGCGTCTGGGCTTCGACGCCGTCGAACTGCACGGCGCCCACGGCTACCTGATCGACCAGTTCTTCTGGGAGGGGACCAACGTTCGCGAGGACGCTTATGGATCCGCCGACCTGCCCGGCCGGGCCCGTTTCGCCGCCGACATCCTGAAGGCCGTCCGCAAGGCGGTGGGGCCGGACTATCCGGTGATCATCCGCATCAGCCAGTGGAAGCAGCAGGACTACGAGGTGAAGCTGGCCCAGACGCCCAAGGCGCTGGAAGCCTGGCTGGGCGCCCTGGTCGAGGCCGGCGCCGACGTGCTGCACTGCTCGCAGCGGCGCTTCTGGGAGCCGGAGTTCGAAGGGTCCGACCTCAACTTCGCCGGCTGGGCCAAGAAGGTCACCGGCGTCCCCACGATCACCGTGGGCTCGGTGGGTCTTTCGGGCGAGTTCATCGCCGGGTTCGCCGGCGAACGCTCCGAACCTGCTTCGATCGAAGGCCTGGAGCGGATGCTGGACCGCGGCGACTTCGACATGGTCGCCGTCGGCCGCGCCCTGCTCCAGGACCCCGAATGGGTCGTGAAGATCCGCGAAGGCCGCCACGACGAGCTGTCGCCCTTCGACCGCAGCGTGATGGCGAAGCTGTACTAAGCGATCGCTCCTCCCCTGAACCGAAGAGTTCGGGGGAGGGGGACCACGAAGTGGTGGAGGGGGCACTAAGCCCCATGCTCCGAGCTTGAGGCCTTGCGCCCCCTCCGTCGGCTTCGCCGCCACCTCCCCCGCCGTCTGCGCGACGGGGGAGGAGCGCAGGTTACGCGTTGAAGTTCAGCTTCAGCCCGGGCCGCGGCCACTTCGCCCGATAGAGCTTTCCGGTCGAGGACGCCGTGATCCAGGCCGTGCGCATATCGGCCCCGCCGAAGCAGATATTGGTCACCACCAGGTCCGGCACCGGATAATGCTCGGTGGTCCCGCTGGGGTCGAAGGCGGTGATCCCACCGTTGATGATGGTGGCCACGCAGACCTTGCCGCCGGCCTCGACGGCCAGGCTGTCGAGCAGCTGGTAGTCCGGGAGGTTGCAGATCACCCGGCCGGGCGCGAAGCCCAGGCCTGGCGCCAGCACGCCGGTCTCGGCCACGTCGAAGCCCCACAGACGGCCCAGCATGGTGTCGGCGACATAGACCACCGTCTCGTCCGGCGAGAGGCCGATGCCGTTGGGCGAGATCAGGTGGCCGCGCTGCTGGCTGATGTGGCTGCCGTCGGTGCGGGCGTAGTAGACCGCGCCGTTCTTGCGGCCGTCGGGGGTCGAGCAGCCGTGGTCGGTGAACCAGAGGCCGCCCGACTTGTCGAAGACCAGGTCGTTGGGGCCGACGAGGCGCTTGCCGTCGCAGCTGTCGTAGACGGTGGTGAGCTTCCCCGACTTCAGGTCGTAGCGCTGGATCATGCCGCCGGTGTGCGACGGCGGCGTGGGGCCGGGGATGGTCAGGCCGCCGGTGTCCAGCCACTCGAACGAGCCGCCGTTGTTGGTGATCCAGATAGCGCCGTCCGGCCCGATCGCCGCCCCGTTGGGGCCACCGCCGGTCTCGACCACCGTCTCCTTGCCGCCGTCGGGCTTCACCCGGGTCAGCCGCTGGCCCTTGATCTCGGTGAGCATCACCGAGCCGTCGGCCATGGCGATCGGGCCCTCCGGAAACTCGAGGCCCTCGCAGATCAGTTCGATGTCCATCCTGCCCTCCCGTCTTCTCGTTGGGGGGACCATAGCGCGGCTTCGATGACGCGCCAGCGATGACCCAACGTCAGCTCAGCGCCGCTCCAGCACCCGCACGGTGAAGGGGTATTCGTCCACGTCGGAGGCCTCGTGGCGTTCGGAGCGGACCTCGGTCCAGCGGCTCTCGTCGATCGGGCTGAGGACCACGTCGCCCTCGACCTCGGCGTCGACCTCCGTGAGGTAGAGCCGCCGGGCCTTCTGCAGCGCCAGTTCGAAGAGCGAGGCGCCGCCGATCACGCAGACCTCGCTCGCGCCGTCCTCCTCGGCCTGCTCCTTGGCGATCGAGACCGCCTCGGCGAAGTCCTCGCAGACCACCGCGCCCTGGGGTTCGAACGAGCCGTCCCGGCTGAGCACGATGTTCATGCGGCCGATGAGGGGCTTCTTCGGCAGGCTCTCCCAGGTCTTGCGGCCCATGATCACCGGCTTGCCCATGGTCACCGCGCGGAAGATCGCCAGGTCGGATTTCAGGCGCCAGGGCAGGGCCCCGTCGCGGCCGATGACGCCGTTCTTGGCTCGGGCGATGGGACCGGCGGCGAGGATGACCTGGGACATGAGGCTTCCTAGCGTGTTGGCCCCATGTCACCAATCCGCGACGTGACCGTTCTCCGCGGCGGATGAGTGCGAATGGCAGGCGATTCCAAGTTCGCGATCTACGCGGCGGCGGCGGGCAACATGGCCATCGCGGTCAGCAAGTTCGTGGCGTTCCTGTTCACGGGCTCCTCGGCCATGCTGACCGAGGCGGTCCACTCGCTGGTGGACACCGGCAACCAGGGCCTGCTGCTGCTGGGGCTGAAGCGCGCCGCGCGGCCGCCGGATCCGGGCCATCCGTTCGGCCACGGGATGGAGCTCTATTTCTGGTCCTTCGTGGTCGCCCTGATGATCTTCGCCCTTGGCGGGGCGTTCTCGATCTACGAGGGGTTCCTGCGAGTCTTCCGGCCTGAGCCCATGGTGAGCCCCTGGATCAACTTCCTGGTCCTGGGCCTGGCCATCGGCTTCGAGGGAACCTCGTTCCTGGTGGCCTTCCGCGAGCATCGCCGGCGGCACGGCGGCCGCGGCAGGTTCCTGAGCTCCATCAAGTCCAGCAAGGACCCCAGCCTGTTCGCCGTGCTGCTGGAGGACGCCGGCGCGCTCGTCGGCCTGCTGATGGCCTTCGCCGGCGTGGCGGCCTCGTCGCTGCTGGGCTTCCACGCGGCGGACGGGATCGCCTCCATCGGCATCGGCCTGCTGCTGATCCTGATCGCGACGTTCATGGCCAACGAGACCCGCAGCCTGCTGACCGGCGAGGCCGCTTCTGCCGAGATCGTCGCGGACGTCCGCACGATCCTGGAAGGCGACCCCCGCGTGGTGCAGGTGATCGAGGTGCTGAGCCTGCACCTGGGGCCGGAGGAGATCCTGGTCGGCGTCACCATCGACTTCGACGACAACCTGCCGGGCGGGGGCGTCGAGGACGCCGCCAGCGAGCTCAGCGCCCGCATCCAGGCCGCCCAGCCCGCCATCACCCGCCTGTTCCTGCGGCCGGGCGAAAAGGTGGGAGAGGGGCGGAAGGTGGCGCCGGCGGTCGCCTGAGGCCTTGCGCCGGCCGGGCTCCGGGCCTTCGATACCGGGACCAGTGGAGTCCGCGAATGATCGCCTATTCGACCGTCGGCGTGAACGACATGGACCGCGCCATCCGGTTCTACGACGCCGTCTTCGCGCCGCTGGACGCCCGGCGCACCACCACCAGCCCGACCTGGACCGGCTACGCCCGTGACGGAGATCCGGCGCCGTTCTTCCTGACGCGGCCCTTCGACCGGCGCGACGCCACCGGCGGGAACGGGACGATGCTGGCGTTCCGGGTCCGCGACCGCGCCGCCGTTGACGCCTTCCACGCCGCGGCCCTCGCGCACGGCGGGTCCTGCGAGGGACCGCCAGGCGTTCGCGAAGGCATGGAGCCGGTGTTCTACGCCGCCTACGTCCGAGACCCGGACGGCGCCAAGCTGTGCGCGTTCGTGCGGAAGTGAGGCGCGCCTAAGCCGCCGGCTCCAGCCACTGCAGCCACTTGCGGCGGACCGCGGCGTCGGGGTCGATGCCGAAGCGGCGGCAGTAGAGCAGCAGCATGCACAGGACGTCGGCGGCCTCGTCGGCCCGATCATGCTCGCAGGCCTCGCCCCGGCCGCGGCTGGAGAGCCGCAGGTGCGCCTGGGCCAGTTCGCCCAGCTCCTCCTGGAGCTTCAGCAGGTACCAGTCGTCGTCGCGGGCGATGGCGTACTTGCCGGCGTAGATGTCCGAGATCTGCGCCGCGGACTCGGTGACTTCCCTGAGCGTCAGCGGCGGCTTCATCGCTAGACCGCGATCGGGGCCGCGATGGACGGATGGGCAGAATAGCCCTCGAGCTTGAAGTCCTCGAAGTCGAAGGCGAACAGGTCGGTCTTGTCGGCGATGTGCATCACGGGAAGTGGAAGCGGGTCACGTGACAGTTGTAACCGTGCCTGGTCGAGGTGGTTCAGATAGAGGTGCGCGTCGCCCAGGGTGTGGACGAACTCGCCGGGTTCAAGGCCGCAGACCTTGGCGACCATCAAGGTCAGCAGGGCGTAGCTGGCGATGTTGAACGGCACGCCCAGGAACACGTCGGCCGAGCGCTGGTAGAGCTGGCAGCTCAGCTTCCCGTCGGCGACGAAGAACTGGAACAGGCAGTGGCAGGGCGGAAGCGCCATGTCGTCCACCTCGGCCGGGTTCCAGGCCGAGACGATGTGGCGGCGGCTGTTCGGGTTGGCCTTCAGGTTCTCCACCACGGCGGCGATCTGGTCGATTACCCGGCCGTCCGGGGCGGCCCAGGAGCGCCACTGCTTGCCGTAGACCGGGCCGAGTTCGCCCTCGGCGTCGGCCCATTCGTTCCAGATGCTGACGCCGCGTTCCTGCAGCCAGCGGACGTTGGTGTCGCCCCTCAGGAACCAGAGCAGCTCCAGGATGATCGACTTGCGGTGCAGCTTCTTGGTGGTGAGGAGCGGGAAGCCCTTGGCCAGGTCGAACCGCATCTGGCGACCGAAGACGCCCAGGGTGCCGGTGCCCGTGCGGTCGCCGCGCTCCACGCCGTTCGCCAGGATATCGGCGAGCAGATCGAGGTACTGGCGCTCCGGATGATCGGGAGCGGCCTGGTGCGGCGCGGCGATGGCGACATGGGCGTTCATCGTCAGGCGAGCCTGGGTGATTCGCGGGTCACAGAACAGCGGCGTGGGCTGCCTCATCCACAAGCACTGTAAACGACCCACACGACCGTTTGTCGATTCCGGACTTGGCGTACGGTGTACGTAAGGTTAAGGGGCCTCTACAGTTCTTACGTAAGATGGATTTCCGCATGCTGATTTCCGCCTTCGCGGCGCTGGCCATGTTCGCCGCGCCCGAGACCACCCAGGCCGCCGCGACGACCGACGCCAAGCCGGGCAAGTCGGCCGAGGCCAAGGCGCCGGGCAAGACCTGCTACACCGCCACGCCCAGCGGCTCGCGCATGCCGCGCAAGGTCTGCGTGACCAACGCCGCCAAGGGCGAGAAGGCCGAGAAGGACCTCAAGGCCGAGCCCAAGCCCGAGTAGGGTCTTTCAGCCGCCGAAGCCGCCCTCGTCGAGGAACGCCTGTTCCTCGGCCGTCGTCGTGCGCCCCAGCGCGGGGTTGCGGTGCGGGAAGCGGCCGAAGCGGACGATGATGTCGCGGTGGACGTGGATCCACTTCAGCACCTCCGGGTCGCCGACCTCTTCGGCCAGGATCAGGCCGTAGTCTTGGTCGGCCATGTCCTCGGAGTGCTCGAACGGCAGCAGCATGAACTGCCGCATCTCCGGTTCCACCTCGAGGTGCCAGCCGCGTTCGGCCGCCGCACGGGCGATGGCGCGCGCCTTTGGGTCGGTGGCGAAGGCGTGGCCGGACTTGCGGTACATGTTGCGCGGGAACTGATCGAGCAGGATCAAGAGCGCCAATACGCCATCCGGCGTCCCGACCCATTTGTCGTACTCGCCCCGCGCGGCGGCGTGATGCACCGGTTCGAACTTCAGGCGGATGACGGCGTCGAAGGCGGGCTTGGCGGCATACCACTGCCGGGCGCCGGCGTTCCTCCAGAACCCCAGGATGTCGTTGGGCGTCGCGGCCAAGCGGGATCCTCCATCGCTTGTCCTGACTAACCGCGCGGGACCGGGCCGTTCAAGCGCGGTTCACGCGCGCCATGCGCATGATCATATCAAGGGACTATCGGGCCGCCTTCCGGCGCCCAGCATGGATCGATGGTGATGAAGATTGCGATGGCGGCCCTGACCGTCGTGCTCCTGGCCCAGGCGGCGCCCGCGATGGCGCAACGCGCCGAGCGCGGGGACCGTGGCGACCGGCAGGAACGTCTCGAACAGCGCGACCGGCCGCAACGCGACGGGTCGGGTGGCGACCGCCCGCAGCGCGACTGGAGCCAGGGCCGCGGCGCGCGCCCGGCCGAAGCTCCGCAGGCGCCCCAGGCCCAGGCGCCGCCCCAGGCGCCCCAGGCGGGGGACCGCGCCCGCTTCCGCGGCGACGGCCGCTATGACCAACCGAGCGTGCGGGGCGGCGACGCTCCGCGTGGCGCGGGTCAACGCGGGGACGGGCGCCGCGATTGGAACGGCCGGGGCGATGGCCGCCGGGACGATGGGGGCCGGGGCGATGGCCGCCGCGACAACGACCGCCGCGACTGGAACGGACGTGGCGACAACGACCGCCGGGACGGAGACCGCCGTGATTGGAATGGCCGGGGCGACAACGATCGCCGCGACTGGGACCGCCGCGACGACCACCGCCGCTGGGAGCGGGGACGTTATCCGCCAGCCTATTTCAGCTCGCACCGGTATCGCTACTCCTGGCGTCCGCCGAGCGGCTTCTACCTGCGCAGCTGGGGCTTCGGCGAGTTCTACCCGCGGAGCTGGTTCGGTCCGGGGTATTTCATCATCGATCCCTGGCAATACGACCTTCCGCTGCCGCCGCCAGGATACGAGTGGGTCCGCTCTGGTCCCGACGCCCTGCTGATCGACGAGTTCAGTGGCCGGATCGTCCAGGTCGTCCGCGACGTGTTCTGGTACTAGGAGATCGCCGGGGCCTCAGTGCTCCCGGCACCCTGAGCACAGCCCGCGGGCTTCGAGCGTGACCTGGCGAACCTCGTAGCCGGCGGCCGCGGCCGCGGCCATCTGCGGCGTGAAGTCCGGTTCGAACTCGGCCGCCTCGCCACAGCAGTCGCAGATCAGGAAGGCCGCCACATGCCCGCCCTGGATGCGACAGGGCACGTAGGCGTTCAGGCTCTCGATCCGATGCGCAAAGCCTAGGCGTTCCAGGAATTCGAGCGCCCGATAGACGGTCGGCGGCTTGGCCGGCTCTCCGGCCTCGCCATAGGCTGCGATCAGGTCGTAGGCTTTCAGCGGTGCGTCGGCCGCCAGCAGGAGCTCGAGCACCCGACGACGCGGCGCGGTGAGTCGCTCCTGCGTCTCCACGCAACGCTCCTCGGCCGCCGCCAGCGCGCGCGCCAGGGACGCGCCGTGCAGGCCGTGGTGGTCATGCTCTTCGTGGTGATGACAGGCGTCCGCCATGGCCTCCAGCTAACCCAGTTCACCGTCGCGCGGCAACGCGCTTGACGAATGGTTATGTTATTTCATAACACTCACGCCATTGTTCAAGTCCGACCTCCCCGAAGGCGTTCCATGTCCCGTGTCACATTCTTTGCCGCCGCCGGCGTCCTGGCGCTGCTCGCTCCCCCCGCGTACGCAGCCGACGACTCCGGCGGCGGCAAGGACCTGGCGGAGGTGGTGGTCACGGCCGCGCCCTATGTCGTGTCGATCGACTCGACCACCACCAGCGTCAACGTGGTGAAGCGCGAGGATCTCGACCTGGCGCCGTCGGCCGGGCTGGGCGACGTCCTGGCCAATCTGCCGGGCGTGCGGTCTTCGTTCTTCGGGCCGGGCGCCAGCCGGCCGGTGATCCGGGGCCTGTCCGGGCCGCGGGTGCTGGTGCTGACCAACGGCATCGGCCTGATCGACGCTTCCGGGCTGTCTCCCGACCACCAGGTGGCCAGCGACCCGCAGGAGGCCGAGCGGATCGAAGTGCTGCGCGGCCCCTCGGCGCTGGCCTACGGCGGCTCGGCGATCGGCGGCATCGTCAACATCATCGACAACCGGATTCCGTCCAAATACGTCGACGGCGTCCATGGCCGGGTGCTGGGCTCCTATTCCACCGGCGACGATGGCCGGGCGGTCTCCGGCGCGCTGTCGGCTGGCGTCGGGAACGGCTTCTCCGTGACCCTGGACGGCGCGCACCGCCGCAGCGGGGACTATGAGGTCCCGGTCGATCCGATGTCGCGCGAACTGGCCGCGGAACTGGGCCTGCCCGCGCCGTCGCGCAAGGACACCAAGGTGCCGAACACCTACGTCGACCTCGACGCCTATGGCGCGGGGCTGTCGTACGCGGGCGACCAGGGCTGGGGCGGCGTGGCGGTCAAGCGCACCGACAGCGAGTACGGCAGCGCGGCCGAGGACACGGTCCATATCGGGCTGAAGCAGACCCGCGTCGATGCCCGGGGCGGCCTGAACTTCGGCTTCGGCCCCTTCGACAGCATCAAGTTCGCCGGCGGATACTCCGACTACAAGCACACGGAGTTCGAGGGCGACGAGGTCGGCACGACTTTCCTGTCCAAGGGCTACGAGGGTCGTGTCGAGCTGGTGCAGCCCAATCGCGATGGCTGGCAGGGGGCGGTAGGCTTCCAGGGCCTGCACCGCGACTTCGACGCCATCGGCGAGGAGGCCTTGATCCCCGCCACCAAGATCGACGAGGCGGGCGTCTTCACCCTTCAGCGCCTGGACAAGGACAGTTGGGGGATCGAGGGCGGCCTCCGCATCGACACCCGCTCGATCAAGAACATCCGCGCCGACCGCGACTTCACGAATCTCTCGGCCTCGGTGGGCCTGTTCGCCCGGCCCGCCGAGGGCTGGTTCTTCGGCCTGTCGCTGTCGCGCACCAGCCGCGGCCTGACCGAGGAGGAGCTGTCGTCCTTCGGCGCTCACCCGGCCACGGGAGCGTTCGAAGTGGGCGATCCCACCCTGGACAAGGAGGTCTCGTACTCCGTCGACGCCACCGCCCACTACAGCAACGCTGCGTGGACCCTGGACCTCCACGGCTTCTACGCGGACTACGACAACTTCATCGACCTGATCCCCACCGGCGCGGTCGACGCCGACAGCGGCTTCCCGATCTTCAACTTCGTGCAGGGCGGGGCGAAATTCTACGGGACCGAGGCCGAGATCGGCTTCAAGGCCTGGCAGTCGGGCGACAAGAGCCTGCGGTTCGAAGGCACGGGCGACTACGTCCACGGCGAGACCGACGCCGGCCCGGCGGTGCGCATCCCGCCGTGGTCGCTGACCGGCCGCGCCGTGTTCCAGGACGCCGCCTGGACCGGCACGCTGGAAGTCCACACCGTAGGCGACCAGAACAGGGTGGCCGACTTCGAGCTGCCAACCGACGGCTACACCATGCTCAACGCCTCGCTGGTCGTGCGGCCGTTCGAGAGCCAGCCGGACCTCAAGCTGTTCCTCGACGCCCACAACCTGACCAATGTCGAAGCCCGCGAGCACGCCTCGTTCCTGAAGGACGTCGCCCCGCTGCCGGGCCGCAGCTTCCGTATGGGCGTGGGGTATCGGTTCTAGGCTTCAGCGCTCTACAGTGCACCCCGTGACATGGGGAGCGTGAGCATGCGGAAAGTCTGGGGCAGGGGGCTCGCGGGCGTCGCCGCGGCGGCGGTGTCGTTCGGCAGCGCGCTGGCCGCGCCGGAGCCGGCGGCCCACGACTATGTCGTCAAGGACTTCAGGTTCCGGTCGGGCGAGACCCTGCCCGAGCTGAAGATCCACTACTACACCCTGGGGACGCCAAAGACCGACGCGGCCGGCAAGGTCACCAACGCGGTGTTGATCCTGCACGGCACCGGCGGCACGGGGCGCCAGTTCCTCTCGCCGCAGTTCGCCGACGTGCTGTTCGCGCCGGGCGGCCTGCTGGATCCGGCGACGCACTTCATCGTCCTGCCCGACGGCATCGGCCACGGCGGCTCGTCCAAGCCGTCCGACGGCCTGCGCGCGAAGTTCCCGAAGTACGACTACGCCGACATGGTCGAGGCCCAGCACGGGCTGGTGACCAAGGGCCTGAAGGTCGAGAAGCTGCGCCTGCTGATGGGCACGTCCATGGGCTGCATGCACGGCTTCATGTGGGCGGAGGCGTGGCCGCAGGCGTCGCGGGCGCTGATGCCGCTGGCCTGCCTGCCGGTGGAGATCGCGGGCCGCAACCGGCTCTGGCGCAAGATGGCGATCGACGCGGTGAAGGCCGATCCGGCGTGGAACGGCGGCGCCTACACGGCCCAGCCGGCGCAGGGCCTGAGGACCGCACAGGACCTGCTGATGCTGGTAGGGGCCTCGCCGCTGCCGATGCAGAACCAGCTTCCGACCCGCCAGGCGGCAGACGACTGGCTGGCCACGGAACTGCCGCGGCGAATGCGTCCGCTGGACGCCAACGACCTGATCTACCAGCTGGACGCGTCGCGGACCTACGACCCTTCGAAAGGCCTCGAGACCATCACCGCGCCCATGACCTGGGTGAATTCGGCGGACGACTTCATCAACCCGCCGGAGTTGGGCATCGCCGAAACGGCGGCGGCGCGGCTGAAGACCACGCGGTTCGTCCTGATCCCGGCCAGCGCCCAGACTCGCGGCCATGGCACGCATACGTGGGCGGCGCTGTGGAAGGACGAGCTGGCGGCGCTGTTGAAGCGGTCCGCCAACCCGTCTTCGTCCGACTAATCTTCCGCGGACTCGGCGGGGGCCGGGGCGCCTTCGCCGCCTTCGAAGCTGCGCGGAGCGCGGCGACGGCGGGGCTTGGGCTTCTCGTCGGCCGAGTCGGCCGCGGGGGCCGGGCGCGGCGCGGCGGCCTGCAGGAAGGCCGGAGCATGGCTGGCGCCGCCCTCGGCGTCGCGCAGCATGTGGCCACGTTCCTCGGGCGCAGGATCGCCTTGCGGCTGGACCACAGCCAGCGGATCGCGGGTCGGGCGTTCGCCACGGTCTCGGTCGCGGTCCCGTCGGTCCGAGCGCTCGCGGCGGCCTTCGCCCTCGGCGCGGGGACGATCCTCGGTGCGGGGTTGTTCGTCACGCGGACGATCATCACGCGAACGATCATCACGGGGCTGTTCGTCGCGCGGGCGGTCCTCGCGGGGACGATCGTCACGAGGACGGTCATCCCTGGGGCGGTCGTCGCGCGGCCGGTCCCGGTTGCGGTCGCGGTTTTCGCGGGGCTGCCATTCCGCGCGATCTCGCGGACGATCGCGATTGGCGCCGTCGCGCGGACGGTCGTCGCGATCGCGGGCCTGCCACTCACGTTCGCGCGGCCGGTTCTGGGCCTGGTCGCGGTTCTGGTCGCGGGCCTCGCCGTCCTCGCGGGTCTCGCCGCTTGCCTCGCCCGCCGCCGCGGCCGCTGCGGCCGCCTCGTCGGCGGCGATCGACTGGGCCTGGCCCGTCTCGTCCTCGAAATCGATGTCATAGCCGGACGCGAACTGGTCGCGGCCGATGATCTCGCTGGCGGGACGGGTGGGCTGCAGGGCCCGCAGCAGGCGGAAATAGTGCTCGGCGTGCTGAAGATAGTTCTCGGCGAGGACCCGGTCCCCGGCGGAGCCCGCGTCGCGGGCCAACTGCTGGTACTTCTCGAAGACGTGCTGGGCGTTGCCGCGCACCTTCACCCCGTCGGGGCCGTTCGAGTCGAAGGCGCGATTGGCGTTGTGGGGCTGGGGCTTGCCGCCGCCACCGCCGCCACTTGAGCCGCCGCCGCCCCGATTGCGCCCGCGCTGGCGCTTCATACCCTTGAAATCTCTCATAATTTGGAAACCGTTCGGTCTTTCCCTAGCGCCCCTATCGACGCCTTGGTCTTCAGCGTGGTCGGGCCGTGGCCCGGTCAGTCATGTGAAGACGTGTGTTTTCCCCGTCTTCCGCCCGGAAGCTCATCAGCGAGAGGCTATGGAAGCGTCGCGCCTGTCGGGGCGGGGCGGGCGTCCTTCATGGGGACGCATCTACCTGCAACACCGACGAATTTGGGTGGAGACGTGATCTGATGTAGCGAGTCAGCCCGCCGTTTCCAAGGTCTTTTTCTCGCCAGCGACAACGCGGTCGCGGTCGCCGAGGTCGCGGATGGTCTGAACGAACACCGCGCCGGCCTCCTTGAACAGCGCTTCGACCGCGTCTTTCTGGTCGTAGCCGATCTCCACGGCGAAGCGTCCGCCGGGCTTCAGCACCCGCAGGATCTCGGGCGCCAGCACCCGATAGTGGTCCAGGCCGTCGGCCCCGCCCTCCAGCGCCAGGCGCGGCTCATGATCGCGCACCTCGGGCTCCAGGGTCTCGATGACATGGCTGGCGATGTAGGGCGGATTGGAGACCACCAGGTCGAACCGGTCGCCGTCGAGGCCCGCCGTCCAGTCCCCGCGCAACAGGGCGACTCGGCCGGCGAGGTCCAGCGCCGCGGCGTTGTCGCGCGCCACGGCCAGGGCCTCCTCCGAGACGTCTACCCCCAGGCCCTTGGCCGCCGGCCGCTCGGCCAGCAGGGCCAACAGGATGGCGCCCGAGCCGACGCCCAGGTCCAGCACCGACCAGGCCGCGTGTTCGGGGAAATCGCGCAGGGCGTATTCCACGACGGTCTCTGTGTCGGGCCGGGGCGTCAGGACGTCCTTGGTGACCCCCAGCATGATCTTCCAGAAGCCCTTGCGGCCCAGGATGTGGCTCACCGGCTCGCGGCGCTCGCGGCGGGACAGGTAGTCTTCCAGCCGCGCCTCCTGCTCGGGCGTCAGGGCTCGGTGAGGATCGGTCACGATATCGACCCGAGTGGCGTCGGCGGCGGCCTCGACCAGCAGGCGCGCGTCGATGACGGGGCCGGACAGCCCGGCGGCTTCCAGCCGCGCTCGAGCGCCCTTCCAGGCCTGGACCAGGTTCAGGCTCATGGCCGGCTTCTCCGAGGCTGGCGGCTGGACGCGGTTCGAACCGTCATATAACCCGCGGAAGAATGAAACTGGAGATTGTCCGATCTCCGGCAAGAGCGCCGAAGTGACCTGACCCGAGCGTATGCTTAGAAATCTGCTGCCCCATCTCGTCAAGAGTCGGCCCGCGGCTCCGCAGCCCTCTCCATACTATGCGGTCATGGCCGCGGGAGAGGAATTCGGGCAGGAGGTCACGGCCTGGAGCGAGGACTACGCGCGGGCTCAGCCCTTTCCCCACATCGTCCTGGATCGCCTGTTCGACGAAGGCCTGCTGCGCCGGGTAGGCGCGGAGATCCCGTCTCCGCTCGAGCCGAACTCCCTGTTCACGGCGGACGTCCAGCATCTCCAGGAGCGCAAGTTCGCCTGGCGCGACGTGCCGTCCCTCGGACCGGAGAGCACACGACTGATCGCGTTCCTGTCCGGCAAGCCTTTCCTGGACTTCCTGACGGCGCTCACCGGAATCCGCGGCCTGTTGCCTGATCCGCACATGTGGGGCGCCGGATTCCATCAGATCGTGGCCGGGGGCAAGCTGGCCGTCCATGCCGACTTCAACCTGCATCCGGTCACCCAGCTCTACCGGCGACTGAATCTGCTGCTCTACCTCAACGAAGGCTGGGACACGGCGTGGGGCGGGGACCTGGAGCTGTGGGACGCGGAGATGAACGCCTGCGTGCGGCGTGTGGAGCCACTGTTCAACCGGATGGTGGTGTTCAGCACGACGGACGTCTCGTTCCACGGTCATCCCGAGCCGATGACCTGCCCGCCGGATCGGGTGCGGCGCTCCCTGGCGCTCTACTACTATACCTACGAGCGGCTGACCGAGGATCCGCACTCCACGCTCTGGCGCGACCGTCCGCAGGACGGCGGCCAGGTCCAGATGGCCATGGATGGGTTCTGGGGACGCAAATAGTCCGGGTCGGATCGCGGAAGGAAGCTACGCCGCGCCCGCTGTTATCGCGTCTCCGAGGCCTACCCGGCCCGCTGATGTGACCTGGATGTAGATGCCGCAGAACATGTGGCCGTAGTTGTCGAACAGCGCCTTCACCACCTCGAGGTCGCGGATCGCGGTGGTGGGGTCCACTTCGGTCGCCGCGCAGCGGACGATGGGCTTGAATACCTTGGCTCGCGCCCAGCCGACCATCACCTCGCGGTCCGACCACTCGTTCTCGGCCCAGGCGGGCCAGCCCTCGACGTAGAGATTGGCGCGGAAGCGGAGGGGATCCAGTTCGACGCCCATCTTCTGCGACAGGTCTCGGACGCTGGCCATGTTGACCACCGAGACCTGGCCCAGCGGATGGTCGGTGAAGCGGAAGGCGCCCCGGGCGTCGACGACCTTCAGCGGCCCGCGGACGTCGCCGACGTCCAGGAAGGCGGTGAGCCAGGCGGCGAACGCATCGCGCGAAGCCGCCTCGTCCAGCCGGCCGGTGAAGGCGGCCGCGCCCGGCGCCTCGGCGGTCATCACGCCGGTCGCCTCGTCGTAGCGGGTCCGGGCCGCGGCCACCTTGGGGATCGCCGCCAGCACGGTGAACTTCTGCTTCGGCGTGAAGGCCGGCGCGTCGGGGTCGTAGCCGGACGGACCGTTCTCGACCGCCCAGATCCGGTCATGCGGAAAACCTTCGCCCGGAGCGAGGTCGACATGCGCCAACGGCTCGGGCGTGAAGCCCTTCACCGGGTGCCGATAGATGGCTGCGACATGGCCACTCATGGGCGGCTTCTGACCGAAACGCCGCCGATGCTCAAGGTCGGACGGAACGGACCGCCACGCCGAAGGGTTAGCCCGAGCGTCGCCAGGGGAGCGCTCGCGTGACCGCAGCCCAGCCATCTTCGCCGCCACGCCGGGGTCGGCGCGCGCCGTCGGTGGCCGCCCTGGCGCCCTGGGCGCTCACGGCGGCGCTCGCGGCGGCGTGGTGGAATGCGACGCGCGCGAGGCCGGTCCCGCAGCCGCTGCGCGTGGAGCCCAAGCCGCAGCCGGGCCTGAGCCGCCAGACCGTGGCCGAGCCGGCGCATTTCGAGCAGCAGGAGCCGGGGCGGGGCCGGGTGGCCGAGCGGCCGCACCACATCCCCTGGCGGGGCTGGAAGGACATCCTGTGGCGCACCTGGCGGGAGATCAGCCAGGACCGGCTGACGGTCGTGGCCGGCAGTGTCACCTACTACACCCTGCTGGCGATCTTCCCGGCGCTGGGCGTCTTCGTCTCGCTCTACGGCCTGATCGCCGACGTACGGCTGGTCGAGCAGCAGCTGGCCCAGCTCTCGACCATCTTCCCGCCCGAGGCGGTGCGGCTGCTGGGCGAACAGATGCTCAGGCTAGCGAACGGCAAGGCGGCGGGGCTGTCCTTGGCGTTCGTCGTCAGCCTGCTGCTGTCGCTCTGGAGCGCCAGCGCCGGGATGAAGTCACTCTTCGACGGCCTGAACATCGCCTACGACGAAACCGAGAAACGGAACTACGTCCTGCGCACCGCCCTGACCTACGGTTTCACCCTGGCCCTGCTGGTGTTCCTGGCCATGATCAGCGGCATCCTGGTGGCCCTGCCGCTCGTCCTGGAGGCCCTTCATGTCCGCGGGGCCTGGTTGATCGCGGCGCGCTGGCCGCTGGTCTACGTCGTCGCGGCCACCGCCTTTGGCGTCGCCTACCGCTATGGGCCGAGCCGCAGGCTGGCGCGGTGGCGCTGGCTTGTCCCGGGCAGCGCCACGGCCGCCTTCCTCTGGATGACCGGCTCGGCGGCGTTCTCCTGGTATCTCAACAATGTGGCGCGGCTGGATGTCACCTACGGATCCCTGGGCACGGTGATCGGCTTCATGCTCTGGATCTGGTTCTCGGTGATGGTGGTCCTCATGGGCGCCGAGCTGAACGCCGAGATCGAGCACCAGACCGCCATCGACTCCACCACCGGCCCGCCCAAGCCGATGGGCGAGCGCGGCGCGGCCATGGCCGACACGGTGGGCCTGCGCTTCGTGGGCTTCCGCAAGGGGACGAGCCTGCTTCTGGACATCGCGCGCCGGCAGATGCGGAACCTGCGCCGAAAGCCGCCGCCCGAGACGCCGCCGTTGGCGACGGTCGTCGAGGATGGGGCGCCTAGCCGAATTCATCCTCCAGCGCCGCCAGGCGCGCGGCCTGGTCTTCGGCGATCAGCGGATTGATCACGTCGTCCAGGGCTTCACCCTCCATCACCTTGGGCAGGTTGTAGAGGGTCAGGTTGATGCGGTGGTCGGTGACCCGGCCCTGGGGGTAGTTGTAGGTGCGGATGCGCTCCGAGCGGTCGCCCGATCCCACCTGGCTCTTGCGCGCGTCGGCGCGGGCGGTGTCCAGGGCTTCGCGTTGCTGGTCGTACAGCTTGACCTTCAGGGCCTTCATGGCCCGGGCCCGGTTCTGGTGCTGCGACTTCTCGGAGCTGGTCACCACGATGCCGGTGGGCAGGTGGGTGATGCGGACCGCGGAGTCGGTCTTGTTCACGTGCTGTCCGCCGGCGCCGGACGAGCGATAGGTGTCGATGCGCAGGTCCTGGTCGCGGATCTCGATCTCCACGTCCTCGGGTTCGGGCAGGATCGCCACCGTCGCGGCCGAGGTGTGGATCCGCCCCTGGGCTTCGGTGGCCGGCACGCGCTGGACCCGATGCACGCCGCTCTCGAACTTCAGCCGGCCGAACACCCCCTCGCCGGTGATCGCGGCCACGATCTCCTTGTAGCCGCCCATCTCACCCTCGGTGACCGAGTCGATCTCGACCCGCCAGCCGTGGATCTGGGCGTAGCGCTGGTACATGCGGAACAGGTCGCCGGCGAACAGCGCGGCCTCGTCGCCGCCGGTGCCGGCGCGGACTTCGAGGATGGCGGAGGCGTTCTCGTCGCGATCCTTGGGCGCGAGCAGCAGGGCCACCTCGTGCTCGAGCGCCGGCAGCTTGTCCTTCAGCGCCTCAAGCTCGTCGCGGGCCATCTGCGCCATTTCGGCGTCGCCGGAGGCGGCCATCTCCTCCAGTTCAGGACCCTCGGCCTTGACCCGCTCCAGCGCCATGACAGCGTCGGCCACCGGCTTCAGCTCGGCGTGCTCCTTGGAGAGGCGGACGATCTCGGCCCCGTCGGCGGCCGCGCCCATGCGCGCCTCGATCTCGCGGAAGCGGTCGAGCACCTGGTCGAGCCTGGCCTGGGGAAGTCGCACGGGTTCAGTCCTTCGAAGGGCGCTGTCTGTAGCTGGAACCGGCCCGGGCGCCAAATCCGCGCTATGGTCTGTGTGGGAGGACCGCCATGTACCACGAAGGCAACCGGCAGCTTCAGGACGCCTTCGGCAGCCGCGCGCTGGCCGATCGATTGGAGGAGAAGTTGCGCCACGACCGCTTCACCGACGGCGACGCCGCCCTCATCGCGGGCCAGAGCTTCTTCTTCCTCGCCACCGCCGACGCCGAGGGCCGCCCGGACTGCTCGTTCAAGGGTGGGCCGCCGGGGTTCGCCCGCGTGGTGGCTCCGGATCTGCTGGTGTTCCCCGACTACGACGGCAACGGCATGTTCAAGAGCCTGGGCAACGTCGCCGCCAATCCGCACGTGGGCCTGCTGTTCATCGCCATGGGCGAACGCGCCGGCCGGCTGAGGGTGAACGGCCGGGCCGAGGTCGTCGCGGACGACCCGGCGATGGCGGACATCCCCGGCGCCCAGCTTCTGGTCAAGGTGACGCCGATCGATATCTTCCCGAACTGCCCGCGCTACATCCCGCGCATGGCGATCGAGGAGCCGTCCGCCTACGCGCCGGCCGCCGGCGCCGAGCCGTTGGAGCCGAAGTGGAAGGCGTTCTCGGACTTCGCCGACGTGGTCCCGCCGCGCCGGCGGTAGGTGGAACGCTCCGCCGCCGAGGGTGTTACGGCCCCCGGTGACATACGGAGATTCCAAATGGCGACCGAACGCGTGACAGAACGCAGCGACGGCCTGACCCACGAGCGCGTGGTCGAGCGCGACGCTGGCGGCACGACCTATGTGGACTCAGGGAGCGGCTCAGGCCTCGGCGGCGTGCTGATCGGCATAGCCGTCCTGGCGATGGTGGCGATCGTGGCCTTCTTCCTGCTGCAGTCGAACCGCAACGACGCGATCCGCACCGACGCGGTGACCAGCACCGCCTCCAGCGTGGCGGACAGCGCGGCCACGGCGGCCGACAGCGTCGGATCCGCGGCCAACCGCGCCGCCGACGCGGTGACCCCGAAACAATAGCAAAAAGGCCCTCTCCGTCGCCGGAGAGGGCCTCTTCTACGCCAGGGCGGCGTGGATCGCTTAGGCGCGCTCGCCGGTCAGGGCGGCGTTGCCGAACATGCCCAGTTTGCAGTTGCCGGTCATCTTGTCGCCTTCGACCTTGGCCGAGAATTCGAGCTTCATCGGCATCGGATTGGTGATGTCGGTGCTCCAGGTGAGCGTGTCGCCGTCGACCTTGCCGGTGACTTCCTGCGCGCCCATTTCAGAATCGACCTTGCCCGTGAAGGTGTCGCCGCTGGTGGCGATGGAGACCGCCATGGTGCGGGCGCCCATGGGCGTGTTGATGGTGACTTTCCAGTTGCCGTCCGCGGACATTCGTCCCTCCCAAGAATTGGACCGGCACCTAAGCGCGGAAGGGCCGTCTGTGCAAGAGTGACGCAGGCGTCATCTTTGTAACAAACTATTCCGCAGCTTCGAAGGCGGCGGTTGTCGCAGCCTGGATCTCGGCGGCGCGGGCTTCGACGAGGGCGACGATGTGGTCGACCATACCGTCGTTGTCCTGCTTGTGGTCCGGCTTGCCGGCGACATAGACCATGCCCGCGCCCTTGCCGCCGCCGGTGAAGCCGAGGTCGGTCATCAGCGCCTCGCCCGGGCCGTTCACGACGCAGCCGATGATCGACAGGCTCATCGGCTGGGAGATGTGGGCGAGCCGCGCCTCGAGCGCCTCGACGGTCTTGATCACGTTGAAGCCCTGACGGGCGCAGGACGGGCAGGCGATGATGTTCACGCCGCGGTGACGCAGGCCCAGCGACTTCAGGATGTCGAAGCCGACCTTGATCTCCTCCACCGGATCGGCCGCCAGGCTGACGCGGATGGTGTCGCCGATCCCGGCCCACAGCATCGAACCGATGCCGATCGACGACTTCACCGTCCCGGTGCGCAGCGCCCCCGCCTCCGTGACCCCGAGGTGCAGCGGGCAGTCGATGGCCTCGGCGAGCTGCTGGTAGGCGGCCACGGTCATGAAGGGGTCGGACGCCTTCACGCTGATCTTGAACTCATGGAAGTCGTGGTCCTGCAGGATCGCGGCGTGGCGCAGCGCGCTCTCGACCATCGCGTCGGGGCAGGGCTCGCCATACTTCTCCAGCAGGTCGCGCTCCAGCGAGCCGGCGTTGACGCCGATGCGCATGGAGCAGCCGTGGTCGCGGGCGGCCTGGATGACGTCGCGCACCCGCTGCGCGTTGCCGATGTTGCCGGGATTGATCCGCAGGCAGGCCGCGCCGGCCTCGGCCGCCTCGATGCCGCGCTTGTAGTGGAAGTGGATGTCGGCCACGAGCGGGACCTTGGCCGCCCGGGCGATCTCACGGAACGCCGCGGTGGACTCCTCGTCGGGGCAGGAGACGCGGACGATGTCGGCGCCAGCCTCCTCCAGCTGGCGGATCTGCGCGATGGTCGCGTTCGCGTCGGCCGTCAGCGTGTTGGTCATCGACTGGACGGTGATCGGCGCGTCGCCGCCCACCTCGACGTTCCCGACGCGGATCTTGCGGCTCTTGCGGCGGTCGATGGCGCGCCAGGGGCGGACGCTGGTGTGGGCTTCGGCGGTCATGGCGTGGGGAAAATAGTCCGTCTGTAGGGGAAACCCAACTGCGGCCTACGGCGCGGGCGGACGCGACGCCGGCGGCGGGCGGATGATGGTCGGGGCGGCTGGCGGCGCGGCCGGCGCTGCGGTGGCCGGGCGAGGCGCGGGGGGCGGCCCCGCCGAGGCGGCGCCGAGCTTGGAGGCCAGCACCTGCTGGGCGGGCAGCACGCCCTTGGACTGGCCGGCGACGAACACCTGGAAATCGTGCGGGGCCGAGACGTCGAGGGTCAGGCCGGCGAGCTGGGGCACGCGATAGGCCTCGCCCTTGGCCAGCTGCCGGGCGAAGTAGACCGAGCCGTCGGGGCCGCGGACGATCAGGGCGCCCGCCTTGATCGCCTGGACGGTGACCACCGAGACCTGCCGAGGATTGCCGGAGTCGTAGACCCGGCCCTTGGGCGTGAACGTCGCCGGCAGCGAGGCCAGGTCGACCGGCGGCGGCTCGCCAACCCGGGTGGGCGGCGCGGCGACCGCGGGCGGGGCGTTGGGATCGGCCTTCAGCCCGGTGGCCGCGGCCAGGCCGGGCGTCTCGTAGGGCGGTGGCGTGGTGGATTCCACCGGGGCGGGCAGAGGATAGCCCAGCTCCATTGTCCCTCCCTTGAGCTGGGCGAGGGCCTTGGCCGTCTGGGCGGCGGGTGCGAGGGGCGGCGGCGGCGCGGCGGCCATCATGGCCCGCTGGGCCACGTTCCACAGCACGATGGCGGCGATGATCACCAGGGCGCCGATCAGGAAGGCCGCCACGCGCGGGTCTTTTTCCTCGATCATGCCCACCGGGGCGCGCAGGGCTTCCTCCAGCACCGGCTCGTCGGACTTGAACCGTTCGATGGCCAGATCCGGGTCGAGGCCCAGCGCGGTGGCGTAGGCGCGGATATAGCCGATGGTGAAGGGCCGCGACGGCAGGGCGTCCAGCCGCATCTCCTCGATGGCTTCGAGGTAGGCGCGCCGCACGCGCGTCCGCTCGGCCACATCGATCAGCGTCAGGCCCCGGTCGTGGCGCACGGCCTTTAGCGCCTCGCCCAGGGTCTCGTACGCCATGAGCGGATCCACGGGCGGCGGCGGGTCTTCGGGCTCCGCGGCGGCCGCCTCGGGGGCGGCGCCCGGCTGAGCGCGCAGGTTCAGCATCGCCCGCATGCGGTCGCGGCCGCTCAGTTCGCCCTTCTTGGATGTGCGTTTGCGTAACACGCGGGTCTTGGGCGCTCCTGCCGTCGCCGCATACAGTGTCTAGGGATTCGGGCGAGGATCAGACGGCGAGGTAGAGTTTGCGCGCCAGGGTTTCAATCTCGTTCCGCACGGAGCCGGCCGAGGACTTCAGCAGGGCCGAGACCCCGCGCCGCGCCGCCTCCCGGTCGCACGACAGCACCATCTGCTTTACCGGCCCGATCCCGGCCGGCGGCATTGACAGCCGTTCGAAGCCCAGGGCCGTCAGGGTGAAGGCTTCCAGCGGCCGCCCGGCCATCTCGCCGCACACGCTGACCGGCGTGCCGGTCTCGGCGCAGGCGCGCTGGATCGCCTCCAGGGCCCGCAGCGCTGGCGGGGACAGCGAGTCGTAGCGGTCGGCCACGCGCGGGTTCCCCCGGTCGGCAGCGAACAGGTACTGCATCAGGTCGTTGGTGCCGACGCTGACGAAGTCCGTCATCGGCAGCAGGGCGTCCAGGTGCCAGATCAGCGACGGCGCTTCGATCATCGCGCCGACGTCCAGGCGCGAGGGCGCCGGGCGGCCGCGCCGCTGGGCCCACGCCACCTCGGTCTCCACCAGGGCGCGGCCGGCGCGGAACTCGTCCACATTGGCCACCAGCGGGAACATGATCCGGAGCGGCCGGCCGCGGGCCGCGGCGATCAGGGCGCGCAGTTGCAGGCGCAGCAGGGCCGGGCGGTCCAGGCCCATGCGGATCGCCCGCCAGCCCAGGGCGGGGTTCTCCTCGCGCTCGGCCTCCATGTAGGGCAGCACCTTGTCGCCGCCGAGGTCCAAGGTCCGGAACGTCACCGGCAGGTCGCCCGCGGCGTCCATCACCCGGGAATACAGCGCGGTCTGGGCGTTGAACCGCGGCATCTCCTCCGAGACCATGAACTGGAACTCGGTGCGGAACAGGCCGATGCCCTCGGCGCCGGTGTCGGCCAGGCTCTCCAGGTCGACGTCCAGGCCCGCGTTCATCAGGAGCGTGATCTTCACCCCGTCGCGGGTGAACGCGGGTGTGTCCTTCAGCTTGGCGAACTCGGCCTGCCGCTGCCGGCGCACGTCCATACGCGCCTTGATCGCCGTGGCCACGTCGGGGCGGGGACGCAGATAGGCCTCGCCCGTCTCGGCGTCGACGATGACCGGGTCGCCCTCCGAGACCTTGTCGCGCAAGCCCTGCAGACGGCCGACGCAGGGAATGTCCAGGGCGCGCGCGACGATGGCGGCGTGAGACGCCGAAGAGCCTTCCTCCAGCAGCAGACCGCGCAGCTTGGTGCGGTCGTATTCCAGCAGGTCGGCGGGACCCAGGTTCCGGGCGATCAAGATGGCGTTGTCCGGCAGGTCGCGCGCCACGCTGCCGGCGCCGGAGAGGTGTCGCAGCAGCCGGTCGTTGAGGTCTTCCAGGTCGTGCAGCCGCTCGCGCAGATAGGGGTCGCGGGCCTGGCCCAGCCGGGCGCGGTGCTCGGAGCGCACGCGCTCGACCGCGGCCTCGGCGGTCAGGCCGTTCTTCACCGCGTCCTCTAGGCTGCGGTTCCAGCCCCGGTCGTGGGCGAACATCCGGTAGGTGTCGAGGACGTCGTAGGACGCATCGACCAGGCCGTGCTGGCCCTCCAGCATCTTGTCGATCTGGGCTTTCAGGCCGTCCAGCGCCGCGGCCAGCCGCGCCTCCTCGGCCACCACGTCGTCCGAGAGGAGTTGGGAGGAGGCGACCGGCGGCTCGTGCAGCACGGCCACGCCATAGGCCAGGCCGTCCGCGAACTTCGAGCCCTTCACCCACTCCGGCCGCCGCGGCGCCAGCTCGACGCCTTCCAGTTCGCCGACGCTGATCAGCTCGCCGGAGGCCACCATCTCGGCCAGGACCATGGCGACGATCTGGATGTCCTCGACCTCGTCCTCGGAATAGACCCGCTCGGTGCGGTTCTGGACCACCAGCACCCCGATCACGCGGCCGCCGCGCAGCAGCGGCACGCCGAGGAACGCGTGGTAGGGGTCTTCGCGGGTTTCCGGCCGGTAGGAGAACGCCGGATGCTCGGGCGCGTCGGCCAGGTTCAGCGGCCGGCCCAGGCGGATGATCTCGCCCACCAGGCCTTCGCCCGGCTTCATGCGGGTCACGTGGACGGCGCTGACGTCGAGGCCCTCGGTGGCGAACAGCTCCATCTCGCCGCTGGCGCGCCGCAGATAGATCGAGCACACCTCGGCCACCATGGAGAGCGCGATGATGCGCACCACCATGTCGAGACGCTGCTGCGCGGGGCCTCCCCCGGCGAGCGCTTCGCGGATCTGCCGAAGCAGGCTCCGCTGTCCGCGTATGGCGACAGGCGCGGCCATCCTTGGGTGAATTTCCTCCCTTACCCTTTGCCGAGTCCCTAACAGTTTTATCTTTCAGAACCGAGACCTAAAGGCCGGTTTTGCCCCTCCGGATGCAACTGCACAGCCTGCAGGCATGGCGATGGCCGCCGCGGCGGACTAGCTTAGATAGGTGCCCCTCGACGATCTTCCCAGGACCCTGCTGATCCCGCCGGCCGTCGAGCCGCCGGAGGCGCCGCTGCCCTATTTCCACGCCTTGTGGAAACTGCTCGACAACCCCATCGAGGCCTGGCCCAGGGCGGTCTACGAAGAGCCGTTCTACCAGCGGGGCGACGAGCGGCAGACGTTCCTCTACGCGGCCGACCCGGCCATGCTGAAGGACATCCTGCTCGACAAGGTCGAGGCCTTTCCCAAGGACTGGATGTTCGACCGGGTGACCAAGCCGGCGCTGGGCGAGGGCCTGCTGACCGCACAGGGCGAACACTGGCGCTGGCAGCGCCGCGCGGCGGCTCCGGGCTTCCGGCCCGACAACGTGGCGGCCATGACATCGGCCATGGTCCAGGCCGCCGAGGCGGCCCTGGCCCGCTGGCGCGACCGGGGCGAGGGCGCCCGGCTGGACATCGCCACCGAGATGACGGGCATCACCTTCCAGGTGATCCTCGACACCATGCTGTCGGGCGGGGAGGGGATCGACGTACCGGTCGCGGCGCAGAAGATCACCGACTACCTGGAGACCCTGGGCAAGATCACTCCCGCCGACCTGCTGCAGTGGCCCACCTGGACGCGGGTGGCCCTGGCCCCGCGTGGGCACCGGGCCATGGTCTACCTCAAGGCCATGGTCGACCGCATGGTCGCGCGCCGTCGGGTCGAAGCCCAGCGCGACGACCTCGTGGACCTGCTGATGCGGGCCCAGGATCCGGAGACCGGCCGGCGGATGAACGACGTCCTGCTGCGCGACAACCTCCTGACCTTCATCGGCGCCGGTCACGAGACCACGGCGCTCGCGCTCACCTGGTCGCTCTACCTGCTGGGCCGCGATCCGGGCACGGCGGCGCGGGTCCGGGCGGAGATCGCTCGCGTGGCCGGCGACGCTAGCCTGACCCACCAGCAGGTGGAGCAACTCACCTTCACCCGCCAGGTGATCCAGGAGGCCATGCGCCTCTACCCGTCCCTGCCGCTGATGAGCCGAATGTGCGCGGAGGACACCGAGGCGGGTGGCCATCCGGTCAGGAAGGGGACGTTCGTCTTCATCCCGATCTACGCCCTCCACCGCCACCGGCGCCTATGGCGAGACCCGGACGCCTTCGACCCCGACCGGTTCGCGCCCGACGAGAGCGCGGGGCGCCACCGCTTCGCCTACCTGCCGTTCGGCGGGGGCCCCCGGGTCTGCATCGGCCAGACCTTCGCCCTGATCGAGGCGGTGGCGATCCTGGCGACCCTGGTGCGCGGCGCGACCCTGGAGCCCGATCCGGGCCACCGCATCCGTCCCGTCATGCGGGTCTCGATGCGGCCCCAGGGCGGGATGCCGATGACCTTGCGGCTGCGTTAGCCCTTCGGCGTCAGCTTGATGATCGCGCCGGCGGGGCCGTCCTTCAGGACGTACACCGCCCCGTCCGGACCCTGGCGGATGTCGCGGAGGTTCAGCGGCCCGGGGACCTCCAGCCGCTCTTCGCCCACCACCTTCTCGCCCTTGAGCGTCAGCCGGGTGATGAAACCGCCCGGCAGGCCCTGAGGCTGCTTGCCCGAGATCAGGATGCTGCCCTTCCACTTCGGGAACAGGTTGCCCGTGTAGAAGATCATGCCGGACGGGGCGATCACCGGGTCCCAATAATAGAGCGGCTGCTCCATGCCCGGCCGCTGGGTCTCGCCGCCGGTGATCGGGGTCTTGGCCGGGCCGTAATTCACGCCGTAGCTGATGGTGGGCCAGCCGTAGTCCCTGCCCTTGCGGATCACGTTGAGCTCGTCGCCGCCCTGCGGCCCGAACTCGACCTCCCAGAGTTCGCCGGTCTGCGGATGCAGGGCCGCGGCCTGGACGTTGCGGTTGCCGTAGCTCCAGATCACCGGCTGCGCGCCCGCCTTGCCGACGAACGGATTGTCCTTGGGGACGGAACCGTCGGGATTGATCCGCACGATCTTGCCCAGGCCGCTGGCCAGGTCCTGCGCCTGCTTCTGGCCGGCGGGGATCGAGCGCTCGCCCTGGGTGACGAACAGCTTCCCGTCCCGCGCGAACACCAGCCGCGAGCCGAAGTGAAGGGGCGAGGCCAGGGACGGCGTCTGGCGGTAGATTACCGCGAGGCCTTCGATCCTCGGCGTGGGTCCAGCCACCAGCTTGCCGCGCGCCACGGCGGTGTTGTTGGTCCCGTCGGCCTGCGGCTCGGCGTAGCTCAGGTAGATCAGGCCGTTGGCCTTGAAATTGGGGTCGAGCGCGACATCCAGCAGGCCCCCCTGGCCGCCGGAGCTCACTGCCGGCACGCCCTCTACCGCGGCCCCAGTCAGCGTCCCGTCCTTGGCCACGACGCGCAGCTTGCCCGCCCGGCGCTCGGTCACCAGCATCCGGCCGTCGGGAAGGAAGGCCAGGGACCAGGGGTACTGCAGGCCCTGGGTCACGACGCTGGTCTGGAACGCCACGCCCAGCTTCTGCTCCGGTGCGCGGGTCTGGCCCGCGAAGGCCGGCTTGTAGCTGGTGATCGGCGGCCGGGTCTCGACGCCTGCCGGCTGCGCGCATGCGCTGGTGGCGAAGGCCGCGACCGCGGCGGTGACGGCCAGCTTCAGGCTCACGGACATCGGCATCTCCTGTTGGCGGCGCACCCCATTGGCGCCGCCGTCCCGGGCGTTATGTAGACCGTCTGCCTAGTGCCTCATCGGCTGACGGGGAAGAGAGATGCGTTTGAGATCGACCGGCGCCGCGATCGCCGCTCTCGCCGCCTTGGCCCCGGGCTCGCCCTCCGCGGGTCAGGCCCCGGCCGCCCCGCGCGGCGAGGCGATCTACGTCGAACGCTGCAAGGAGTGCCACGAGTCCGGCGACGAACGGGCGCCGCAGCGCGCGGCCCTGGCGGCCAAGCCCGCGGCCGAGATCGTCGCGGCGCTCACGACTGGCCCCATGGCTCCGATGGCCGAGGGCCTGGCTCCGGAGGACAAGCAGGCCGTCGCCGCCTATCTGACGGCCCACTAGGCGGCGGCCGCCTTCACGTCCGCCGTCCGGATCAGCAGGTCCTCGTAGAAGGCGCCGATCGGGCGGGTGGGGTGGGCGATCTGGATCTCCAGGATCCACAGGCCGGCGGCAGGCACGCCCTCGAAGTCGCCCAGGGCGCCGGCCTTGTAGATCGCGTGCGGGAAGTCCGAGACGCGGTGGCCCTTCACGTCCCAGTTCAGGGTCCAGCCCATCGCTTCTGCCCGGCCCTTGGCGAACTTGTAGAGCGCCTCGCCGGTGACTCCGTCGTCGCGCCACCGGGCCGCGACCTCGTCCCACAGGGTCCGCGCCGCCTGGGCGCAGGCATGCATCTCGGCGTCGTCGCCCACCACGAAGGTGTCGCCCGCATCGCCCTCGTGGCCGTCCCAGACCGCCCCCAGGTCGACGTAGAAGATGTCGTCCCGCTGCAGGACATAGTCGGGCTGGAAGTTGGCGTGGAAGGTCAGGGTCGTGCCGGCGCCGAAGCGGACGACGTTCTTGTGCCAGAGGCGGTCCATGCCCATCGCCTCGAGGACCTCCTGGGCGATCTCGTTCCCGCGGCCCTCGGAGACGCCCGGCCGGATCTCGGCGGCGATGCGGCGGACGGCTTCGAAGGTCAGGTCGCGGGCCTTGACCATGGCGGGCAGGGAGAACGTTTCGCCGACGGCTTCGCGGCGCGGGTTGGGGTCGGACATCGGAAGCTCAGGTTGAAGAGTGATATAAAGATATCCTTATATCATATTCGAGTAGCGCGCCAGGGGCGCAGGGCGCGGCCCGCTTGAGCTTTCGGCAGCCGCAGCCCATCGTCGCAACCAACGACAAGGGACGGGGAGTCGAGATGCGCAAGTGGCTGGCCTTCGCGCTCGCCTGGGCCTTGATCCTGGGCGGATCGTTCCTGGCGCACTGGGTGCAGACCTCCGGCGGGACCGTGACGGTCACCGAGGTGCGCATCCCGGCCGAAAAGGGCGTGATCGTCGCGGGGTTGCTCTATACGCCCGCGACCGCCACCGCCGCGAAACCCGCCCCTGCGGTGCTGGCCAGCCACGGCTACATCAACACCCGCGAGATGCAGAGCCCGTTCGCCATCGAGCTCAGCCGGCGGGGCTTCGTGGTGCTGGCCATGGACATGACGGGCCATGGCTACTCCGGCGGCATCGTCGGCACGGCCGGCTTCGGCGGTCCGGCGGCGCTGCGCTACCTCAAGAGCCTGCCGTTCGTGGACAAGGCGAACATCGGGCTGGAGGGCCACTCCATGGGCGGCGGGCCGATCCTGGCCGCCGCAGCCGAGGACCCGGCGGGCTACCGCTCCATCGTGCTGGAGGGCTCCACCCCCGGCCTGCTGGGCGCCAAGGCGCCCGCGAACCCGAAGAACCTCGCCGTCGTCTTCGGCCAGTACGACGAATTCGCCGGCCTGATGTGGGGCGTGCCCAAGGGATCGGAGGTCGCGAGCTCGAAGAAGCTGCAGGCGATCTTCGGCGTGAGCGGTCCGGTGCAGGAGGGTCGCCTCTACGGTTCGATCGAAGACGGTACGGGCCGCATTCTGGCCAATCCGCCTATCACCCACCCCTGGGAGCACTTCTCCAGCGCCGGCGTCGGCGACGCCGTCGACTGGCTCCAGCGCACCCTGCCGGCGCTGGCGGCCAAGGCGTCGCGCGACCAGGTGTGGCTGTGGAAGGAGGTCGGGACCCTGATCGCCTTCGTCGGCATGGTGGGCCTGATCCTGGCGACCTTCGACCTGTTGCTGGGCCTGCCGGCCTTCGCCCGCCTGGCGCAGCCCGCCGAGCCGCTGGCCGAGCGCCGCGACCGGCGCTGGTGGCTGTCGCTGGCCATCACCGCGGCCCTGCCGGCGCTGACCTACTTCCCGCTGATGAAGTACGGGCAGCTCTTCTTTCCGATGGCCGCGTTCCCGCAATGGGTCCAGAACCAGCTCCTGGTCTGGGCCCTGGGCACGGCGATCCTCACCCTGCTGATCGGCCTGGTCGTTCGCCGCAAGGCGGCCTTCACCAACCGCTGGGGACTCTCCATCGCGGCGGCGGTGGTGACGATGGCGGTGGCCTACGGTTCCCTCGCGCTCGTCGATGCGCAGTTCAAGGTGGACTACCGGTTCTGGGTCCTGGGCCTGAAGCCTCTCGACGCTACGCGGGCCATGCAGCTTCCCGGCTACCTGATCCTCTGGAGCCTGTTCTTCCTGGTGGCGATGCGCTCGTTCGCGGCCAGCATCCCGGTGCGGGGCGAGGGCCTGTTCGCCGCCATCTCCTGGGGCAAGATCGCTATGGCCCTGGGCTTTGGCGTGCTGGTGATCTGGGAGTACGCGACCCTGTTCGCCACCGGCCTGCTGGCGACGCCCACCGAGCCGCTGAACGTGATTGTCGCCATCCAGTTCGTGCCGCTGCTGGGCGTGGTCGGGATCATCGGCGCCTGGACCTACCGGCGCACCAACTCCTACGTGCCTGGCGCCTTGATCTGCGCCCTGCTGATCAGCTGGTACGTCACCTCCGGCACCGCCAACCACTGGCAGCCGGGCTTCGAGCCGCAGCTACCGGGCGCCCCGGCTAAGAAGTGATGCGATAGGCGCAGCGCCGCGCCCCGGCCAGGATGTGGTCGGTTCGCTCGACGCTGACTCCCGGCCCCAGGGCCTCGCGGAACACCTGGAGCTCGGCGCGGCAGAATCCCTGGCAGGCGGCTGCCGCCGCGCAGATCGGGCAGTGGTTCTCCACGAAGAGGAAGCCGCCGCCAGGGTCGGGCGTCCAGTCGGCCATATAGCCTTCCGCCGTCCGAATTTCGGCCAGGCGGGCGACGCGGGCCTCGAGGCTCTCCGCGCTCGCCATCGCCTGGACATAGGCCTTCGCCGTCGCCTGCTCGCGGCGCACGATCATCCGCTGGACGCCAGCCTCGCCGAACTCGGCGCGCACGGCGTCCAGCATCTCCAGGGTGAGCTGGGCGTGGGTGTCGGGGAACCGCGCCTGGGCGGCCGGCGTCAGCGCCCAGATGCGCCGGGGCCGACCGACGCCGCGCCGCTCGTCCAGGTGATCCACCAGCCCGCCGGCCACCAGGCGCTCCAGATGCTGCAGGACGGCCTGACGGCTGATATCCAGTGCGCCCGCCAGCGCCAGGGTCTCGGCCGGACCCCGGGTCTTGAGCTGGAACAGGATGCGGTCGGCGGGCGCGTTCATTTGACAATCGATAGATTGCAAAATTGGCGACGCCCGTCTACCTGAATTCGACATGTCCGAGGTTGTCAAAATGAGCGAAGCGGCCGGCAACACCTGGGCCGACCTGATGGCCGAGGGGCGATTGCCGCGGTTCGCGCTGATCTGCCTCGGCGTCTGGCTGAACGCGGCCGACAGCCTGGTCACCGCGACCATACTGCCCAGCGTGGGCGCCGACCTGGGGGGCTACGCCTATTTCTCGTGGGCGACCGCGGGCTTCTTTGTGGGCGCGATCCTGGCCGGGGCCAGTTCGGGCCGGCTCTCCGAGATCTTTGGCCTTCGCTCGGCCACGGCGCTCGCCGGGGTGGTGATGATCCTCGGCTGCGTGATGAGCGCCGCCGCGCCCGACGTCGGGACCTTCCTGGCTGGGCGCCTGGTCCAGGGCCTGGGCAGCGGCTGGATCTCCGGCTTCGCCATGGTGGCCATCGCCATGCTGTTCCCCGAGCGGCACCTGGCCCGGGTCTTCGCCTCGGTGACCTTCATCTGGGGGATCGCCACGGTTCTGGGGCCGCTGTTCGGCGGAGCGGTGGTCGAGGCCGGCCACTGGCGCGACGTCTTCTGGTTGTTCGCCGCCCAGGCGGTGGTGTTCAGCGTCGCCGCCCTGTGGCTGCTGGGCGGAGCCTCCAAGGCGCCCGGCGGGCCGGGCATCCCCTGGCTGCAACTGGGCGTGCTGGGCGTCGCGGTCGCCGCCATCGCCCTGGCCGACCTGATGAGGACGGCGGCCGGCTCCATCGGCCTGGTCGCGGTGGGCCTGGGCGTCCTGGCTCTGGTGGTCTGGATCGACGCGCGGGCGCGCATCCGCCTGCTGCCGCGCCGGGCCGGCGACCTCTCGACCATCTGCGGCTCGGGCTATCTGGCCATGTTCGCCCTGACCGCCGCCTCCATGGGCTTCGCGATCTATGGCCCGCCCATCCTGCAGCACCTGCGCGGCTTCTCGCCTCTGGCGGCCGGCTACGCCATCGGTGCGGAGTCGATGGCGTGGACCGTGGCCGGCATGGCGGTCGCCGGGGTTACGGGGGTCTGGGTCAAGCGCTGGACCCGGTTCGGGGTGCTGCTGCTGGCGGCCAGCCTGGTGATCCTGGCGCTGACCCTGGCCGATGGGCACATCGCCTGGGTTCTGCTGGGGGGCTCCTTGCTGGGCGCGGCCTTCGGCTTCTCATGGGCCTTCATGAGCACGCGGCTGCTGGGCGCGCTGTCGGACGAGGACCGTGCCATCGGGTCCTCCGCGATCATGGCCGTGCGCCAGACCGGCGGAGCGGTGGGCGCGGCGATCTCGGGCGTGGCCGCCAACCTGGTCGGCTTCTCGGACGGCCTCACCGACGCCAGCGCGCGCGGGGCCGGCTTCTGGGTGTTCGCCGCCGTGATCCCGCTGGCGCTGATCGGAACCTGGGCCACCTTCCGGATGACCGGTTCGGCGAAGGCCGTCGCCTTTTAGGCGTTCGACGGTCGCGCTTGGATTGAAATCCGCCGGCTCTCCCGCTTTGATCCGCCGCGTGAGTCTCGTGGGCGAAACTTCTGTCGAACCGATGGCGGGGCGGGACCGGCTGCTGGCGGGCCTTTCGTTCGCGTTCCTGCTGGACGAGATGGCCAACGGCATGGGCGGCCTGGAGCCGCTGGACGCCCTGCTGGTCCTGGCCATCAACCAGGCCAACATCGCCCCGCTGACCCGCGATCACGAGGCGCGCGCCCGCTACGGCGATCTCGACGCGCCGGCGCCGGACGAGGCGCGGCGGCCCGTCAGCATCAACGCCGTGGCGGCCTCGCTGGGCCTGCCGTTCGAGACCGTCCGCCGGCGGATCCGCCGTCTGGCCGCCGGACAGGTCTGCGCCCTGTCCCCGGAGGGCGTGGTCGTGCCGGCCAGCTTCCTTGCCTCGCCGGTCTATCTCCAGTCCGTGATGCTGGGTCACGAGCGCCTGCGCCGCTTCTACCTCGAACTGCGCGACGCCGGCCTGGTCGAGGCGCTGCCCCCGGCGGCCTTCGAGACGGATGGCGTGCCCGTCCGCGCCGCCGCCCGGCTGCTGGCCGACTATGTGCTGCGCGCCTCCGAGGGGCTCATGCGTGAGGCGGGCAATGTGATCTCGGTGCTGACCCTGGTGGCGCTCCTGGCCGCGGCCCTGGCCGAAGAGGGCCGGACGCGCGGCCTGTCCGTGCGCGCTGTGGCGCTACGGCTGCAGCTGTCCGCCGAGACCGTCCGCCGCCATGTGGCCGAGTTGGTCGAGGAGGGTCTCTGCGCCCGCACGTCCGCCGGCCTGCTGCTGACCGAGGCGGTGCTGGCGCGGCCCGGGGTGCGCGCGCTGATCGCGGAGAACGCGGCGAACGTGCAGCGCCTGCTGGCGGGCCTGGCCGAGCGCGGGGTGATCCGGGCCTGGGAGGCCGCGGAGGCCTAGAGCTGGTCCAGGCCGTAGGCGGCGTGCAGGGCGCGCACGGCCAGTTCGGTATAGGCCGCGTCGATCAGCACGCTGATCTTGATCTCGGACGTCGAGATCACCTGGATGTTCACGCCCTTGGAGGCCAGGGCCTCGAACATCGACTTGGCGACGCCGGTGTGGCTGCGCATGCCGACGCCGATCACCGAGACCTTGGCCACGTCCTCGTTCACCTGGACGTCTTCGAAGCCGATCTCGGCCTGGACCCCGCGCAAGATCTCGACCGCCCGCTGGGCGTCTCGCTTGCCGACGGTGAACTCCATGTTGGCGGTGTCGGCGACGCGGGCGTGGCTCTGGACGATCATGTCCACGTTCACGTTCGCATCGGCCAGCGCGCCGAAGATCATGGACGACACGCCCGGATGGTCGGGCAGGCCGAAGAGGCTGATCTTCGCCTCGTCGCGGCTGTAGGCCACGCCGCTCACGATCCGCTTCTCCACGATCTCCTCCTCGTCGCACACGATGGTGCCCTGGCCGGGCGCTTCGCCGGGCTCGACAAAACTCGACAGCACCCGGACGGGCACATTGTAGGCCATGGCCAGCTCGACCGAGCGAGTTTGCAGCACCTTGGCCCCCAAGGACGCCATTTCCAGCATCTCCTCGTAGGAGATCTTGGCCAGCTTGCGGGCCTTGGATTCGATCCGCGGGTCGGTCGTGTAGACGCCGTCCACGTCGGTGTAGATGTCGCAGGGCGCGCCCACGGCGGCGGCGATGGCGACCGCGCTGGTGTCCGAACCGCCCCGGCCCAGGGTGGCGATGCGGCCGTCGCGGGTCACGCCCTGGAAGCCGGCGATCACGGCGACCTCGCCGGCGTCCATCGCAGCGCCCAGCTTCTCGGGCGGGATGTCGTCGATCCGCGCCCGGCCGTGGGCGTCGTCGGCGATGATCGGGATCTGCCATCCCATCCAGGAGCGAGCCGGCACGCCCATGTTGCGCAGGGTCATGGCCAGCAGGCCGGCGGTCACCTGCTCGCCGGAGGCCACCACCACGTCATACTCATCGTCCGAGGGCGGCAGGCCCTGGGCGGCCGCGCCGGCGCCGTCTGTCCAGGCCACCAGCTCGTTGGTCTTGCCCGCCATGGCCGAGACGACGACGGCCACCTGGTGACCCGCCTGCACCTCGGCGTTCACCAGCCGGGCCACGCGCCGGATCCGCTCCAGGTCGGCCACCGAAGTGCCGCCGAATTTCATCACCAGACGTGACATGGATCTAGATCGAGGACCGCCGTTGCTGCGCCGCCGAAGGGCGGAGCCTTCTAGCCATGCGCGGCCGCCACGGCAACGTCCGGAATCTTTCGTTTTCGGCGCCTGAGGGGCTAGAAGGGGGGCATGACTTCCCCTGCGCCCGCCCGTTCCAGCATCGATCCAGCCGAAGTCGAGACGTTCTCGCGGATCGCGGCCGAGTGGTGGAACCCGCGGGGCAAGTTCGCACCTCTCCACAAGTTCAATCCCGTGAGGCTGGGCTTCATCCGGGACCAGGCGCTCTATCGCTTTCAGCGCGACCCCAAGTCGCGGCGCCCGTTCGAGGGTCTGCGCCTGCTCGATATCGGCTGCGGCGGCGGCCTGCTCTCCGAGCCCATGACCCGCCTCGGCTTCCAGGTCACCGGCGTCGACGCCTCGGAGCGTAACATCGGCACCGCCTCGGCGCATGCCGCGGAGCAGGGGCTGGCGATCGACTACCGCGCCTCCACCGCCGAGGGCCTCCTCGCCGCGGGCGAGCCGCCGTTCGACGTGATCCTCAACATGGAGGTCATCGAGCACGTGGCCGACCCGGCGGCCTACCTGCAGGACTGCGCGCGGCTGCTGAAGCCCGGCGGGTTGATGATCGTCGCCACCCTCAACCGCACGCTGAAGGCGCTGGCCCTGGCCAAGATCGGGGCGGAGTATGTGCTGCGCTGGCTGCCGGTGGGCGCCCACGACTGGTCGAAGTTCCTGAAACCGAGCGAAATCCGCGACTTCCTGTCCGCGGAGCCGGTAGTTGTGGACGGGCCGTACGGGGTGGTGTTCAACCCGCTCACCGGCCGATGGACGGAATCGGCCGACACGGACGTGAACTATATGATGACGGTGGTCCGCGACGCGGCGTGATGGGGCGCGGCTCGGGACCGGGGGCGGCCTAAGGAGTATCCATGCCATCGCTTCGCGTGCTCGGGCACGCCTTCCGCGCCTGGCGGCGGAATCGGACATGGGCCAAGCACGAGCCTGAGACCCCCTACCTTGCCGACCTGCTGTCGGGCGCGCCCGTGTGCCTGCACGTGGGGGCCAGCGACGGTCGCCATTCCTATGTGATGACCCAGGTGGCCCCGAAGGCGCGGATCTACGCCTTCGAGCCGTCGGCCTTCGCCTTCGAGGTTCTGAAAGTCAGCATCGCCTGGCATCGGATCGGCAAGCAGGTGACGGCCATCCATGCCGCCGTGGCCGACAAGCCGGGCGAGCTGTTGCTGGTGACGCCGAAGAAGACCTCTGGTCGCATGGGCCGCGCCTACGCCTACGTCGCCGAGACCCGGCCGAACGGCCAGGCCCGCCCCGACCTCGACGACACCGGCATGGACGTCCAGCCGACCCCGGTGGTCACCCTGGACGGCTTCTGCGCCGAGCACGGCATCGACCGCGTCGACTTCATCCGCATGGACATCGAGGGCGCCGAGCTGAAGGCCCTGGAAGGCGCGCTGAAGATCCTCGACCGCGACCTGCCGCACGTGCTGCTGGAGATCCACCCGATCATGCTGCAGGCCCGCTTCGGCGCTTCCGGCGAGGCGGTGCTGCAGGTCTTCGAGAAGCTGGGCTACCGGATGTTCGCCCTCAACGGCGATCGCCTGGAGGAGCGCACGACCCTGGTCGATGGCCTGCCCTGGAAGGATTACTTCTTCATCCACCCCACCCGCGCGGCCCGCCTGCCCGACGGCGTGTTCAAGGCGCGGATGGCGGCTTAGGCGCCGCCGGCCCTTTCGATCGGTCCCTTGAGCCCGCGGTTCTCGGATGCCCTTCGGAGGGGGGTTCGCTGGGCGGCCCAGGCGCCCTAGTTTGTGCGCCGCCGACGGGGAGGACGCACATATGCTGGCGCTGATGATGGACCGGCCGCTGACGCTGCCGTCGATCCTGGAACACGCGGCGCTCTACCATGGCGACCGCGAGGTGGTGACGCGGACGGTCGAGGGGCCGATCCACCGCTACGGCTATCGCGACGCGCTCTCCCGCGCCAAGCGGATGGCCAAGGCCCTGCTGGCCCTGGGCGTAAAGCCCGGCGACCGCGTGGCGACCCTGGCGTGGAGCACCCATCGCCATTTCGAGCTCTATTTCGCGGTCACCGGCATCGGGGCGGTGCTCCACACCATCAACCCGCGGCTGCACGACGACCAGATCGTGTGGGTGGCCCGCCACGCCGAAGACAGCGTCCTGTTCTTCGACATCACCTTCTCCGAGCAGGTGGCCCAACTCGCGCCTCGGATCGGGTCGGTCCGAACGCTCGTCGCCATGACCGACCGGGCGCACGCCCCCGCCGACGCCCTGGTCTACGAGGACCTGATCGCCTCCGAGACCGACGATTTCGAATGGCCGAAGGTGGACGAGCGACAGGCCTCGGGCCTCTGCTACACCTCCGGCACGACCGGCAACCCGAAGGGCGTGCTCTACGGCCATCGCTCGACGGTGCTGCATGCGCTGGCGCTGGCTCTGCCCGACGCCTTCGACCTGTCGGCCCGGGACGTCGTGATGCCCTGCGCCCAGATGTACCACGCCAATGCCTGGTGTACGCCGTATGCAGCCCCGCTGGTGGGGGCCAAGCTGGTGCTGCCGGGCCGGGCGCTGGATGGCGCCAGCATCGCCCAATTGATCGCGGAGGAGGGGGTGACCTTCCTTCTGGGCGTGCCGACGATCTGGGTGGGCGTCGCCGACCATCTCGACCAGACCGGCCAGTCGCTGACCTCGGTTCGCACCATCGCCATCGGCGGTTCGGCGCCCACCGCGGCCCTGATCTCGCGGATCGAGAATCGGCTGGGCGGCAAGGTCCGTCAGATCTGGGGCATGACCGAGACCTCGCCGCTGGGCGTCATCAATACGCCGCTGCCGACCCATGCGGGCGAGGGGGAGGAGGCGAGGCTGCAGCGCAAGTTGAAACAGGGTCGAGGCCTCTGGGGCGTCGAGTTGCGGATCGTCGGCGAGGATGGCGGCCTGCTGCCTCGCGACGGCAAGAGCCCCGGCGCCCTGCAGGTGCGGGGTCCCTGGGTCTCGTCGGCCTACTTCAAGCAGGAGGGGGCCGCGGCCTTCACCGACGACGGATGGTTCGACACCGGCGACATCGCCACCCTCGACCCCGAGGGCTATCTGCGCCTCACCGACCGGGCCAAGGACGTGATCAAGTCCGGCGGCGAATGGATCTCGACCCTCGATCTCGAGGACGCGGTCTGCTCGCACCCGGCCGTGGCCATGGCCGCCGCCGTCGGCGTGCCCCACCCGAAGTGGGACGAACGCCCGCTGCTGCTGGTCACGCTTCGGCCCGGCCAGACCGTGGACCCCGAGGTCCTGAAGGCCCATGTGGCCGAGCGAGTCGCCAAATGGTGGACGCCGGACGAGGTGCGGATTGTCGATTCCCTGCCGATCGGCCCGACTGGGAAAGTGCTGAAACGCGAGCTGCGTGATGCGCTGGCGACACAGGCGCCGGCTTCGTCACCGCCATGACGAAAAGCTAACAGAACTCCGCCTTGAACGGTGCGTTAGCCTCTCCAGGTGACACTGTAGAGCCAGGTTGGAGGTCGGGCGTGCAACGGAAGCGTCCTAAAGGGCTGCTCGCCATGGGCTGGGCGGCGGTCGAGGCGGCCGCCAAGGGCCGGACGGAGCATGCGCCGACGTCGGCCGACTATCCCGAGGATGTGGTCCGACGGACCAGCTTCATGTCCGGTGGCGGCCATGGTTGGCGCATTTCGGCGCTCGAGACTCCGCGCGCCATTCCGGCGCCGTGGAAGATCGTGGTGATCACCGGCGCCCCGTCATGGGCCGAGTACTGGGCTGAGACCCTGGCCGAGCTGCCGCAGGACCGCGAGATGATCGTGGTCGACCGGCCGGGCTATGCGGCCTCCGAGCCGCTGCATCCGGTGACCGATATCCGCGTCCAGGCCGAGGCCCTGGCGCCGGTGCTGAAGCCCGCGCCCGGCCAGAAGGTGCTGCTGGTCGGCCAGAGCTACGGCGCGGCCATCGCCTCGATCATGGCCGAGCAGAACCCCGGCAAGGTCGCGGGCCTGGTGCTGCTGTCGGGCTTCTTCGGCGAGGCGGGCCCCACGGCGCGCTGGCTGCTGGACCTGGGCGGCAAGGCGCTGAAGATGATTCCGCGCGACCTGCGCCACGCCGTCATCGAGGTGACGGGCCAGAAGCCCCAACTGCGCCACGCCAAGCGCGCGCTCGCCCGGCTGAATATCCCGGTCCACATGATCCACGGCGACAAGGACGACTTCGCGCCGGTCGAAGTGGCCGAGCGCCTGGCCGCCGAGACGGTGACGCGCCGCCCGATCCGGGTGGTCCGCACCGAGGGCGCAAACCACTTCCTGAACGATGGCCCGGCCGAAATCCTGATCGCCGCCATCGAAGGCTGCATTCCCGAGAAGAGCTCGGGCGGCTGGACCTTCCGGTGGCCCAAGCTGCCGGCCCTGTGGCCCCTCAAGCTGGGCAAGGCCGCGCCCGTGCAGTTGGGTTAGCGCAGGAAGACGCCGGTCGCCACGGCGAAGCCGATCACCACCAGCCACGGCGGCAGCCTGGCGACCTGGAGGAACACGAACGCGGCCGCCACCAGCGCCCAGTCGGCCGGCCTGCGCACGGTGGTCATCAGCACCGGGTCCCAAAGCGCGGCGGCCAGCAGCCCGACCACCGTGGCGCCCACGCCGGCCAGTACGCCGCGCGCCCAGCCCTCGCGCTTCAACCGATCCCAGAACGGCAGCACCCCGGTGACCAGCAGCAGGCTGGGCAGGAAGATCGAGAACAGCGCGATGAGGCCGCCCGTCACGCCACCCGGGCCATAGCGCTGGGCGGCGCCCACGAAGCCCGCGAAGCTGAACAACGGGCCGGGCAGCGCCTGGACCACGCCATAGCCCATCAGGAACGTCTCCTGGTCCAGCCAGCGGCGATCGACGATCTCGCGCTCCAGCAGCGGCAGCACGACGTGGCCGCCGCCGAACACCAGCGAGCCGGTGCGATAGAAGACCGACGCCAGGCCCAGGCCCGGGTTCTGCAGCAGGCTGGCCAACACCGGCAGGCCGACCAGCAGCAGGACGAAGAGGCCCAGCGCCATCACCGCGCTGGCGCGGTCGACCATCTCGAAGGCGTCGTCCGGCGCGGTCTCGACGGGCGCGTCACGCAGCATGGCCAGGCCGAAGAGACCGCCGGCGACCAGGGCCGCGATCTGGGCCATCGGGCTCTGCGCGATGATCAGGCCGATACCGGCGCCGATGGCCATGCCGGCGCGCACAGGTCCCACGGCCAGGGTCCGGGCCATCTGCACCACCGCTTGCAGCACCACGGCCGCGGCGGCGATCTTCAGGCCGTGGATCCAGCCGTCGCCGTACCTCAGCGTCAGGTCGGGCGCGACCAGGGCCAGGGCGATCATCGCGGCGCCGGCCGGCAAGGTGAAGCCCACGAACGCGGCGAGCGCGCCCGCCAGGCCCGCCTGCCGTAGACCGATCGCCATGCCCATCTGGCTGGACGCCGGGCCAGGCAGGAAATGGCAGAGCGCCAGCAGGTCGGCGAAAGCCGCCTCCGACAGCCAGCCCCGCTTCTCCACGAACTCGCGCCGGAAATAGCCCAGGTGCGCGACCGGCCCGCCGAACGCCGTCAGACCCTGCTTCAGGAAAGCCAGGAAGACGTCGAAGGCGGAGACGGTCCGTATCGGCTGGGCGTCGTCCATGGAGCCTAGATGGTTGGACGCGGGCGTCCTGTCGACCCGTTTCGAGCGATGAGCACGCTTAGGGACTTCCCAGCCCCATCTGAACGGCGATAAGGCTTCTGGAAATTACCGAGGAAGAGGGAAGAACCATGAAGGCCGCCGTGCTGCGTGAAGTGGGCAAGCCGCTTCAGATCGAGGACGTTCAGATCTCCAAGCCCGGCCCGCACGAGGTGCTGATCCGCACCGCGGCCGCTGGCCTCTGCCACTCGGACCTGCACTTCATGCAGGGCTCGTATCCGCACCCGCTGCCGGCGGTCCTGGGCCACGAGAGCTCGGGCATCGTGGAACAGGTCGGTTCGGAAGTGCGCACGGTGAAGCCGGGCGACCACGTCATCACCTGCCTCTCGGCCTATTGCGGTCACTGCGAGTTCTGCCTCACCGGCTCGATGAGCTTGTGCGTCTCGCCGGAGACCAAGCGCGGCAAGGACGACGAGCCGCGCCTGTCGGCCGCCAACGGTCCGATGATGCAGTACCTGAACCTGTCCTCGTTCGCTGAGCACATGCTGATCCACGAGCATGCCTGCGTGGCGATCCGCAAGGACATGCCGCTGGACGTGGCCGCCCTGATCGGCTGTTCGGTGACCACGGGGGTCGGCGCGGCGATCCACACTTCCAACGTGCGGCCGGGCGAGACCGTGGCGGTCATCGGTTGCGGCGGCGTGGGCCTGGCGGCGGTCAACGGCGCGGCGATCGCCGGCGCCAGCCGGATCATCGCCATCGACATGGTTGCGTCCAAGGGCAACCTGGCCATGGAGTTCGGCGCCACCGACTTCATCGACGCCTCAAAGACCGACGCGGTCAAGGAAGTGCTGGAGATGACCAGCGGCGGCGTCCATCACTCGTTCGAGGCCATCGGCCTCGCGAAGACCGCCGAGCAGTGCTTCAACATGCTTCGCCGGGGCGGCACCGCCAACATCATCGGCATGATCCCGGTCGGCCAGATGGTCAGCGTCATGGGCGCGGCGTTCCTGGGCGAGAAGAAGCTGCAGGGTTCGCTGATGGGCTCCAACCGTTTCCCGGTCGACATGCCGCGCTTCGTGGACTTCTACATGTCGGGCAAGCTGAAGCTGGACCACATGATCTCCCAGCGTATCAAGCTGGAGCAGGTCAACGAAGGCTTCGACGAGATGAAGAAGGGCGAGCTGGCCCGCTCCGTGATCGTCTTCGACGCGTAAGATTGGAGACGGCCCGCGCCTCCCAGGCGCGGGCCGCCCGCTCCGGTCACGCGGGCTTCGGCCTCATGACCAGCCATGGCGTGGCCTGCCGCCGCCATTCCCACACCGCCAGCAATTGATCCAGCTGGCTCAGTCCGCCCAGCCAGGGTGGCAGCGCCTGGGTCTTGGGCTGTGCGTCCACCCGCACGACATCGTGCGTGGGCGCAAAGCGCGCCGTGATCGTGGCCAGGGCGCCAGGGCGATAGACGTCGTGGGTCTCGACGATCAGGTTCATGCCGGCCAGCGCCGGGCTGAGGTCGGGGCGCAGGATGTCCAGTTCCGCACCCTCGGCGTCCACCATCACCAGCACGCGCCGGCCAGCGAAGGCCTCGAAGCCGTCCGGCTTGAACTCGCCGCCGATCACGACCCGGTCCGAGACGCCGTTGCGCGCCGCCAGTTCGGCGCAGGCGCTGCGCGCGGCCTCGGCGATGTCGTGGGCGTGGACGGTGACCTCGGGCATCATCCGAGCCAGTCCCACGGCGTAGTAGCCCTCGGCGCATCCGATATCGATGACGCAGTCCAGCCCTTCGGCCGCGAGGGCGATCAGGTGAGGGTGCAACTCGCACTCGTAGGTCCCCAGCAGGCGCGGGATCAGCGCGCCCTCGGTCGCGTGGTCCACATAGTCCATGCCGGCGAACGGCCCGCTCCAGATCCGGCGGCCTTCCCGGGCGACGAAGGTGTTGGCCAGCATGTGCGAGCGCCAGCGGCCCAGCAGGGCCAGCAGGTCGAAGAGCTCCTTCTGCGCGGCCGTCTTCGGCCACCCACCGACGATCTGGCGCACATAGCCGACCGCAGCTTCCGTTACGCCCATCGTTACCCCGCGCGACCCAGGTCCGACTTAGACGGGAAGTCTTAGCCGGGGCAAGCCATCGCCCTCAGCGCCCGGCGCGGTCGCCCGCGGCGGCCATGGCGAGCGCCTGGCTCTTCGTCCCGCCCTCCGCCAGCAGGCGTTCCAGCCGACCCTTCTCAGCCCGGAAACGGGTGAGTTCGGCGCCGGCCAGGACGGTCCCCTGCGGGACCTTGGCGCCAACCGGGTTGACCCGGCGGCCCCGCTGCCAGACCTCGTAGTGCAGGTGCGGGCCGGTCGACATGCCGGTCGAGCCCACATAGGCCACCACCTGGCCCTGGCGCACCTTCATCCCCGGTCGCAGGCCCTTCGCGTAGCGCGACAGGTGCGCGTAGCCGGTGTCCCAGCCGCCCGAATGGCGGATCTGCAGCCAGTTGCCATAGCCACCCCAGCGCCCGGCCTTCACCACCACGCCGTCGCCGGCCGCCAGCACCGGCGTGCCGCCGCCCGCCCCGAAGTCCACGCCTTGGTGGGCGCGGGCGTAGCCCAGGATCGGATGGCGCCGCTTGCCGAAGCCGGAGGTGAGGCGGGCCCCGTCCACCGGCGTGCGCAGCAGGAAGCCGCGGATATTCTTGCCGTCCTCGTCGAAGTATTCGGCCTCGCCGCCGTCGCGTTCGAAGCGGAAGAATTTCACCCCGTGCAGTTCGGCGTATTCCAGCTCTCCGGTCTCGATGGTGCGGCCGCTCTCGGTGACCTTGCGGTCGAACACCAGGCGGAAGTCGTCGCCCGGCTGGATGTCGCGCTGGAAGTCCAGCTTGTGGGCGAACAGCTTGGCCACCTGGGCGGTGATGGCGGGCGTGGCCCCCAGGCGCGCCGCGCTCTCGTAGAGCGAACCGTGGATCTCGCCGTCGGCGACCTTGGTCTCGTCCGTGACCTTCTCCTCCAGCGCGCGCAGGCGAAGCGCGCCGTCGAAGGTGCGCGAGAGGGTCAGGGCCGTGGCCGGGCCGGTGCGCAACGCGAGGCCGACCAGCCGCGCCGGCCGGTCGCCGTCGTGGGGCTGGGCGATGGCGGCGTCGAAGGCCATGCCGGCCCTGATGTGGATGGTGTCCATGGCGTCGCCCAGGGCGTTCACCGCCTGCCGCGCCTCCGCCGCGGTGACGCCTGCACGTTCCACCGCGCGCTCCAGCGTTTCGCCGGGGCGCACCTTGACGGCGATGTTTTGCGGCCGCGCGTAGCCTGGCTGGGCCTCGGCCTGGGTGAAGGCCGCATGCTGCAGGGCCGCCGCAGCGTCGGGCGCCAAGGCAAGGGTCTCGGGCTTGGACAGCCGCGCGGCGACCTGCCAGCCGACCAGGCCGGCGCAGACCGCAACGGCGCCGGCGGTCAGTCCCGAGGCGAGGCGAATGGGAAACTTGCCCGGTTTGAAGATCTGCATCGCACCCCCGGATACCAACCGTGCGCGGCCCTGGACGCACAGGACCGGGAAAGCGCCCCCCGGCGCCCCAGCAGTCGAGGTTCAAGATGACCGGAACGTGGCGAGCCGCCCATCCGGTCGATTTGCCTCAGCCTCAGATCAGGCCGAGCACCAGTTCCGCAGGCCGGCAGAGCGCCGCGCCCTTGGAGGTTACGACGATAGGCCGATTCACCAGGATCGGGTCGATGATCATCGCGGCGATCAGCGCCTCGTCCGAGGCGGTAGGATCGGTCAGGCCCAGTTCGTCGGCCCTGGTGCCGTTGGTGCGCAGGATGTCGTGCGCGCCGGCGTCCATCCGCTTCAGGATGTCTTCGAGCTGGGCCTTGGTCCAGCCCACCTTCAGATACTCGACGACGGTCGGTTCGACGCCCTTCTCGCGCAGCAGCGCCAGGGTGTTGCGCGAGGTTCCACAATTCGGGTTGTGGTAGATCGTGACGCTACTCATGTGGCCCCGATAAACCCTCGCGCCGCGATCACCAAGAGAAGGCGCGGGTTCCCGAGACGAAGGTCGAGTCCGAATTGTCCCAGGCGATCAGGTCGGCCGGCCGCCCGGGCAGGGGCGCCACGCCGGATGGCCAGCGGTCGAAGCCCGCGACGTAACGCACGTCCAGCCGCCCGGGCCCGCTGGGGCGCAGGGCGATCTCCAGGCCGTTCCCCGGCGCTTGCCACAGGATCCGCACCCACTCGCCCTTCGGCAGGGCGAGTTCGAGGGGGACCCCGGCGATGCGGGTCACCTCGCCGCCCGTCGCCGCCCGCAGCCGCAGGTCCAGCGTCCGTGCACCGGCCGGAGGCGCGGCCGAGAGGCGCAGTGTCCCATCCCGCGCCTTGGCCAGCGCTATCGTTGGCGTGGGCTCGGCCACCGGCGGGGCGGCGGCGGCCAGCATCGGCCGGCGCCAGGCCCAGTGCGAAAGCTTCTCCACCGGCCCGCCTTCGGCGCGCAGCACCGCGTTGGTCCAGGCGCCGCTCATCGCTTCGGGGCTGAAGCGCCAGGCCCGCCCGGTGTCCTGATCGACCTGGTAGCCGACGTAGCTCACCTGGGGATAGCGCGGGGTCCACGGATCCTCGGCCCGGATGATGAGGGTCATCGCCAGGCCCGCGCCCAGCAGCACGCCGCCGATCACCAGGCCCTTCTGGGCGCCCGTGTCCGGCTGGGCCAGAGGCCACAGCACCAGGCCCGCGGTGATCATCTGCACCGCGAACAGGGGCATCAGGTCCATGCCCTCGTAGGCGAAGTGCGAAATACCCCCCTGCCAGCCCAGCGCGGCCGCGGCCAGGATCACGAGCAGGCCGATCGGCAGGACGCCCCGCTTGGCGCTGAGCGCCGTGGCGGCGGCGCCGACTGCGGCGGCCAGTAGCGGCCACGCGATCACATAGGCCGCGCCCGGCGCCGCCACCTGCAGGATCACCGTGAGCACCAGGCCCAGCGCCAGCGCCCCCGCCCACGCGCCCTTGCGGCTGGCCGGGCGATTGTAGACGAAGAACCCGAGCACACCCGCCAGCACGCCGCTGACCGCGCCGATGATGTCGAAGGTCCCGAAGGCGGAGCAGGCGAGGCCGAAGACCAGGGGAACAGCGGCCATCCAGCGCCGGCCTCGCGCCACGTCGCCGGCCGCCAGCATCAGGAAGCCCAGCGACAGCAGCATGATGGCCCATTCCCAAGGCGCGGCCTGGGCCATCAGGAACCGCTGCTCAATGAAGCCGAACTCGGCCCCGGTCAGCCGCCGGGCGAACTGCAGCACGGCCACGGTGCCGACGCCCGCGAAGGCGAGGGCGCCCATGCCGCGCAGGATGTCCACCGCCGGGAACTCGCCCGAGTGACGGGCCCAGCGCACGGCAAGGGCCAGCAGGACCACGATGACCGCGATCACCACCCAGCCGAACCAGATCGGATAGGCGATCACCGTGTTCCCGAAGAGGTTCGAGTAGACGACGTTGGGCGCGCGGCCCGGGAGCTGCGACGCGAACGCCGCCTCGCCGGCCAGGGCCAGCACCTGGGTCCCCATGTCCTGCAGCGAGCCGCGATCCAGGTTGGCCGGCGTCGAGGTAGCGCTGTGGTAGTCGAACTGGCGGCCGATGATGGCGTAGTTCAGGCCCGCGATCCCGGCCCGCAGGGTTTCGGTCAGGTCGGTGTCGTTCGGCATCTTCTCGTAGAGCAGCACCGACAGCGACGAGGAGGCGGGCCGCTGGGCGGTCCGGGCGAAGAGGTCGACGATCCGACCGTTTTCGGCGCTGGTCTGGAACATGTTGACCCGGCCGGTCGAGCCGCGGGCCTCGGCGTTGATCACGAGGCCGATCCGCTTGGCCAGCGGGTCGCGGCGGAAGAAGTGGTTGGCGCCCAGCAGGCCCGCCTCCTCGCCGTCGGTGATCACGAGCATCACGTCGCGGGCGGGAGTCCCGCGAGTTTTCAGCGCGCGCACGGTCTCGATGGCGGTCGCCACGCCGATGGCGTCGTCGGCCGCCCCGGGCGAGCCGGGCACGCTGTCGTAGTGGGCCATCAGGGCCAGGGCCGGGGCGTTGCGGTCGCGGCCGGGCAGGACGGCCACGATATTCTCGACCGGGCCGGCGATGACACGGCCGGCGGCGTCCTTAGGCTCCTGGAGGCCGATCCCCGGCCGAACCTGGGGCGACAGGCCCAACTCGGTCAGGCGGCTGACCAGGGCGTCGCGCACGCGGGCGTTCTCGGGCGAGCCCATGGGGTGAGGGGCGGCCGCCATCAGGGTCACGTCGGCGAAGGCCCGCTCGGCGGAGAACTCGGTGGCCGGCGCGCCGACGGGCTGGGATTCCGGCAGGAGCTGGTCGTTGAAGGCGATCCAGGATCCGAGCATCAGCGCGATCAAAAGCGCCAGGTAGCGGCCCATGCGCGTGCTCCCCCTGAGTCTCGTTGGAGGTACGCTAGAGTGTGTCGCCGGAAACGAAAACGCCCGGCGGTGAGGCCGGGCGTTCCGAATTCATGCTGTAGGGCCGGATCAGGCGGCGATGGTCTGACCCATCTCCTGCGGATCGCGGAGCACGTAGCCGCGGCCCCAGACCGTCTCGATGTGATGCTTGCCCTCGGCGGCCGCCGCCAGCTTCTTGCGAAGCTTGCAGATGAACACGTCGATGATCTTCAGCTCGGGCTCGTCCATGCCGCCATAAAGGTGGTTCAGGAACATTTCCTTGGTGAGCGTCGTGCCCTTGCGGAGCGAGAGCAGCTCCAGCATCTGGTATTCCTTGCCGGTCAGGTGAACGCGGATGCCGTTCACTTCCACCGTCTTGGCGTCCAGGTTGACCACGATGTCGCCGGTCTTGATGACCGACTGGGCGTGGCCCTTGGAACGACGCACGACCGCGTGGATCCGGGCGACCAGTTCGTCCTTGTGGAACGGCTTGGTCATGTAGTCGTCGGCGCCGCCGGAGAAGGTCTTCACCTTCGTCTCGATCTCGGCCGTGCCCGACAGGATCATGATCGGCGTGTTGATCTTGCCGACGCGAAGCGTCCGCAGAACATCCATGCCGCTCATGTCGGGCAGATTCAGGTCAAGGAGGATCAAGTCGTAGTCGTAGATCTTCCCGAGATCCACGCCTTCCTCGCCCAAGTCCGTCGTATAGACGTTGAACCCTTCCGACTTCAGCATCAGCTCGATGCTTTGAGCGGTGGCGCTGTCGTCTTCGATCAACAATACGCGCATTGGCCTCTCCTGCCGCGTCCCCGCATTCCCCCACGAATTCTGGTGAATCCGCGTTATGCCTCGCCGTTAACCTGCCCTACCGTCCTTTAAGACAGGTTAATGGCGAGCTGGCCCTACGACCCGAATCGTTAATCTGATTTTGGAATCCGACTCAAGCTGAGCTGGCCTCGCGGCGCGCCGCGCCTCCGTTGAATCTTTTGTGATTGGACGCGCCCTCCGAAGCGAGGGGTGGAACGCCTTGCGCCACAAGGGGTTGTGAGCGGACAGAAGAGGCCGGAGAACATCATGACCGACCATCCCGAAACGCTCGCTCCCTACCGCATGCCGTGGCGCCGCGACCAGATGAAGCAGTGGGCCGCGGTAACCCCCTTCCTTAGGTATGTTCCCAGGAATCCGCTGTTCCTGATCGGCGCTGCCGCGGTCGGCGTGGCCGGCGTGCTGGCGTGGCGCAACCGCGAGAAGATCGCCAGCGCGGCCAGTCCGATGATCGACGACGCCCGAACCAAGGGCCAGGCGCTGATCGAGGACGCCAAGATCAAGGGCGAGGAACTGATCGAACAGGCCAAGACGACCGGAGAAGCCGTCGTCGCCAAGGCCCGGGCGCGTCGACCCGCCGCAGCCAAGACGACCACGCCGGACCTACACTGAAGCCTGTTCTTCACGTCGCCTTAAGCCTGTCGGAGCATTGTCCCCAGCGTAGCTGAGGGGCGTTCGTGAAGAACCTGGTGGCCGCGGTCGAGCGGCTTGATCCTTTGACGGTTTCCGGGCGGGTCGCCGCCGTGAACGGCCTTCTGATCGAGGCTCGCGGCGGACTGTCCCGCCTGGCCGTCGGCGCCCGCGCCGAGATCACCCGCTTCGCCGACAAACCCGTGGCCGCCGAGGTCGTGGGCTTCCGCGAGAACCGCGCCCTGCTGATGCCTTTCGGGCCGGTCGAGGGCGTCGCCCCCGGCGCGGAGATCCGGATCCAACCCCTGGGCTCCGCCGTCCGCCCCACCAAGGCGTGGCTCGGCCGCATCGTCGACAGCTTCGGAGAGCCCATCGACGGCAAGGGACCGCTGCCCCAGGGCATCGTCGGCTATCCGCTTCGCGCCGCGCCCCCTTCCGCCCATTCCCGCGCCCGCGTCGGCGAGCGGCTGGACCTGGGCGTTCGCGCCATGAACGTCTTCACCACCTGCTGCCGCGGCCAGCGCCTCGGCGTCTTCGCCGGCTCGGGCGTCGGCAAGTCGGTGCTGCTCTCCATGCTGGCCAAGAACGCCGACTGCGACGCCGTCGTGGTGGGCCTGATCGGGGAGCGGGGCCGTGAGGTCCGCGAGTTCATCGAGGAGACTCTGGGCGAGGAAGGCCTGCGCCGCGCCATCGTCGTGGTCGCCACCTCGGACGAGCCGGCGCTGAAGCGCCGCCAGGCCGCCTACATGACCATGGCCATCGCCGAGTTCCTGCGCGACCAGGACATGGAAGTCCTCTGCCTGATGGACTCGGTCACCCGCTTCGCCATGGCCCAGCGCGAGATCGGCCTGGCAGCCGGCGAGCCGCCGACCACCAAGGGCTATACCCCCACCGTCTTCACCGAGCTGCCGAAGCTTCTCGAGCGGGCCGGCCCCGGCCCCATTCGCCCGGATGGCACCAAGGCCGGCCCAATCACCGGCCTCTTCACGGTGCTGGTGGACGGCGACGACCACAACGAACCGATCGCCGACGCCGTTCGAGGTATCCTGGATGGCCACATCGTCATGGAGCGTGCCATCGCCGAGCGCGGCCGCTTCCCGGCGATCAATGTGCTGAAGTCGATCAGCCGGACCATGCCGGGCTGCCAGACCCCCGACGAGCGCCTGATCGTGCGCCAGGCGCGCGAGGCGCTCTCGGCCTATTCGAACATGGAAGAACTGATCCGCATCGGCGCCTACCGCGCCGGCGCCGATCCGCTGATCGACCGGGCCATCGCCCTCAATCCTTCCGTCGAAGCGTTCCTGTCCCAGGATCCCAACGACGCTACAGGCCTCGAAGACTCCTTCGCCGGCCTCGCCGATATCCTGAACGGAGCCGCCGCGTGAGTTGGGCAGAGTCGCTAATCAAGCTCTCCACCTATGAGGCGGAGGTTCTACAGAAGCGTCTGGCCGAGATCGTGGACCGCCGCACCGCCGTCGAGATGCGGCTGCTGATGCTGGAAGCCGAGGGGGAGGCTGAGACCGCGTTCATGGCCCAGGAAGCGGCGGCCGGCATCTACCGCGCCGGGTTCTTCGAGGGCCTGAAGCTCCGCAAGGCCAAGATCCAGTCCGAGATCGACGTGATCCTCATCGAGGAAACGGGAGCCCGCGAGGCGCTGGCCGAGGCTTTCGAGACCCAGAAGAAGTATGAGCACATCGCCCAGAACCTGAAGATCGAGGCGCGCAAGGTGCAGGGTCGCCGCGACTCCGCCGCCCTCGATGAACTGGGCCTGCGCAAGAAGGCCAGCTAGGCGGCCCGGGCGCCGACCCGCGCGCGCTTGCGCCGCTCGTCGGTTCCATCGCCCAGAACGGCCAGGATCCGCGCCACCGCCGGCGAGGCCGCATCGGTCTGCCGATAGGCTATCCCAACTTCGCGGCGCAGGCCGAGGTCCGAGATCGGCCGGATCACGGCCGTCGTGTCGGCGGGCGCGACACCTTCCGGCAGGACGGTTGCGCCGATCCCGGCCTCCACCAGGGCGATGGCCCATTCCTCGGTCGTGGCGACCGCGACGACTTCCGGCCTGAACCCGAGGTCGGCCGTGGCCGCGGCGTTCTCGCAGTTGCAGCGGGCCACCAGCCGCAGACCTTCTAGATCGGCCAGGGCAAGCGACGCCTTGAAGCGTAACTCATGGCGCGGGGGCAGGGCCACGACATAGGCCTCCGACCAAAGGGGGACGAACGCCTCGGCTTCGCCGGCCATGGCGCGTGAGACGATGCGGGCGTCGCAGGCTTCGTGCGCCTCGACCAGCGAGAGCTGCACGTCGGGGTTTGCGGCCAGCGGCTTCAGGATCGCCAGCGCCCGGGGAATGTCCAGGCTGCGCATCAGGCCCAGCGTCATGCGCGCCAAGGGCGGCGGCTCGAAGAGCGCCTTGAGCGACAGGGCGTCGTCCACCAGCCGCCGGGCTCGGCCGTAGAGCGCGTCGGCGGCCGCAGTCGCCGCGACCCCCTTGCGGTGCCGGACGAAGAGGATGGTCTCCAACTCTCGCTCGAGCGCGGCCAGCGCCGCGGAGATCGAGGGCTGGGAGATGAAGCACCGCCGCGCCGCCGCGGTGACGCTCCCCGTCTCGTAGACCGCGAGGAAATAGCGGAGCTCACGCAGTTCCATAGTCATGGCCTATGATCATGGTCGGATGTCTATATTTTACATATGACCTAGCGAACGCAAGGGTGTCGGCGTCCTGGAGAACCCCTGATGCCCTTCCACAGCTTCGCCCTTTCCCTCGCCGCCCTGGCGGCCGGCGTCTCGATCGCCGCCTGCTCGGCGCCTCCGGCCGCTGCCGAACTGCCGGCTCCATCGCCTCCGGCGGCCGCCCATCCGCCGGCGACCATGACCGTCTCCGCCCTGCCGTCGGGCTCCACCCAGTCCTCGGCCGCCATGGCCTATGAGGGCGGGCGCGGCGACGACAAGCGGACCTTCGTGGCGGGCGCCATCCTCGTCGACCATCCCAAGGGGCGGCTGCTGTTCGATGCCGGGTATGGCCGCGACCTCGTCCAGCACTTCAAGACCGCGCCCAAGATCATGCAGATGTCGGTGAAGCCGCAGCTCGACCGGCCGGTCGCCGAACAGCTCGAGGCGGGAGGCGTCCCGCTGTCCAGCCTGAAGGCCATCGTCCTCACCCACGCCCACTGGGATCACGTGAGCGGCTTGGGCGACATGCCCGCGACGCCGGTTTGGGTGACCCGCGCGGAGATGGATTTCATCAAGAGCGGCGACGACGGGGCCAGGTTGGCGCGGGACCTTGGGACCAGGACTTACCGGACCTATGATTTCCCGGACGGCGCCTACCTGGGCTTCGCCAGGAGCTGGGATGTTTTCGACGACGGCAGCGTGGTGCTGGTTCCGGCGCCGGGCCATACGCCGGGGTCCATCGTGGCTTTCGTCAATACGCCCGATGGCCGCCATTACGCCCTGATCGGCGACACGGCCTGGCAGGTGGAAGGCGTCGACTTGCCGGCGCAGAAGCCGATGCTCACCCGCTTCGTCGACGAGGATCCCGCGGCGACGCTAGCCATGCTGCAGCGTCTGCATGCGGCGAAACGCGCCGTGCCCGGATTGATCGTGGTCCCGGCCCACGATGCGCGCGTCTGGGCGAAGATCCCGCGGTTCGGGAGCGGCTCAGCCGCGAAGTAGGGCTACTTGCCCTGGCGGGCGCGCTCGGCTTCCACGTCCTGGCGCAGGACGTGGAGGTCCTCGCTGATCTTGAAGATCGTGACGTAGAATTCGCAGAAGGCGCGCCACAGCAGCACGGCCACGAACACGCCCAGCATGCCTATGCCCAGCACGCCGATCGCCAGCAGGATGCCCCAGCCGCCTTCGCGGACGGCCACGCCGACCGAGGCGCCCAGCACCCCGAACGCCATGATCCCGATGATGCCGAGGCCGGCCCAGTAGACCAGGTGCGTGAGCGTGCCGGTGATCAGCCGCTCAAAAGTCAGCAGGTCCCACAGGAATTGCCCGTTCGCACCCTGGGGTCGCTGTAGAGGTCGCCGCATCCGAAATCCGAGACTCAAGGCCGGGCGAAGCGCCGGTCAGGCCCGAACCGCTATCAGCCGCGGGCGCAGCCTGCAACGGCGTCAGATCGCCCCGACGGTCTTCAGGCGGGCGCGCGGGTGGATTTCGTTCTGGCTCATGACCGGCGTCTGGCCGCGGAACCGCTCGATGATCGAACGGACATAGGGGCGGATGGTCGGGCTGGTCAGCAGCACCGGCGAGTCGCCGGCCAGGGCCGCCTGCTCGAAGGTTTCGCGGATGCCGCGGATGAATTCCTGCAGGCGCGATGGGGCCAGGGCCAGCTGCTTCTCCTCGCCGGAGCCAACCAGCGCGTCGGCGAAGGCGTTCTCCCAGTCGGCCGACAGGGTGACGATGGGCAGGGCGCCGTCGTCGCCCCGATACGCGTAGCAGAGCTGGCGGGCCAGGCGGCCGCGGACCTGCTCGACCAGCAGGGTGATGGAGCTGGTGTGCGGCGCGGCCTCGCCGATGCCTTCCAGGATGGCGCCCAGGTCGCGGATCGAGATCCGCTCGCGCAGCAGGGCCTGCAGCACGCGCTGGACCGTCGTCGCGGTGACGACGCTGGGGATCAGGTCGTCGGCCAGCTTCTTCTGCTCGGCCGGCAGGTCCTTGATCAGCTTCTGGACCTCGGCGTAGGTCAGCAGGTCCGGCATGTTTTCCTTGAGGATCTCGGTCAGGTGCGTCGTCAGCACCGTGGCCGGGTCGACGATGGTGTAGCCGCGGAAGGTGGCTTCCTCGCGCAGGCCGTCGTCGATCCAGGTGGCCGGCAGGCCGAACGCCGGTTCCTTCATGTGTTCGCCGGGCAGCTCGACCTGGGCGCCGCGCGGGTCCATGGCCATGAGCTGGCCGATGCGCACCTCGCCCGAGCCCGCCTCCATCTCCTTGATGCGCAGGCAGTAGCCCTGTGAGGGCAGGCGCATGTTGTCCAGGATGCGGACGCTGGGCATGACGAAGCCGAAGTCGGTCGCCAGGGTGCGGCGCAGGGCCTTGATCTGGTCGGTGAGCCGGCGGCCCTCCAGGTCGTTGATCAGCGGCAGCAGGCCGTAGCCCAGCTCGATCTTGATCTCGTCGATGGCCAGGGTCTGGGAGATCGGCTCCTCGGATTCCTCGGCGCTCGCCGGCGCGATGTCGACGACCTCCGCCACGGGCTTGGCGTGCGATCGCCGCCAGGCCAGCACCCCGGCGCCGATGGACAGCGCGGCGAACGGCAGGATCGGCATGCCGGGGATGATGGCCAGCCCGCCGGCGGCGGCCGCGACCATGCCCAGGCTGACCGGATTGGTGGCGAGCTGGGTGACCAGGGCCTTGTCGGCGGCGCCCTCGACGCCCGCCTTGGACACCAGGAAGCCGGCGGCGATCGAGATGATCAGGGCCGGGATCTGGCTGACCAGGCCGTCGCCGATCGACATGATGGTGTAGGTCGAGAACGCCTGGCCGATCGGCACCTTGTGCTGAATCACCCCGATCAGGATGCCGCCGATGACGTTGATGGCCAGGATGACCAGGCCGGCGACCGCGTCGCCGCGCACGAACTTCGACGCGCCGTCCATGGCGCCGAAGAAGGTCGATTCCTGCTCCAGCTCCTTGCGGCGCTTCTTGGCTTCGTCCTGCTCGATCAGGCCGCTCGACAGGTCGGCGTCGATGGCCATCTGCTTGCCGGGCATCGAGTCCAGGGTGAAGCGGGCCGCCACCTCGGCGATGCGGCCCGAACCCTTGGTGATGACGACGAAGTTCACGACCACCAGGATCGCGAAGACGATAACCCCGATGATGAAGTTGCCGCCCATCATCAGCTTGCCGAACGTCTCGATGACGTGGCCGGCCCCGTGGGCGCCCTCGTGGCCGTGGCTGAGGATCAGGCGGGTCGTCGTGATGTTCAGCGCCAGCCGGTAGAGCGTCGCCACCAGCAGGACGGTCGGAAAGGCCGTGAAGTCCAGGATCCGCTTCATCAGGATCGCGGTCATCAGGATCAGGATCGACATGGCGATCGAGATCGAAAGGAACACGTCCAGCATGAACGCCGGGATCGGCACGATCATGAGGAGGACGACGCCGATGACGCCCAGGGCGAGCCCGACTTCGCCGCGCAGCACCCAGCCCATCATCTCCTTGCCGGAGGGGGCGTTGGAAAAGCGCGTGCCGGTGTCGGCCATCAGGCTCGGGTCTCCGAAGGGGCGTCCGTGCGGCTCATGAAGAAGCCCACGGCAGCGTTATCGGCGGTGGCGGTTGGCGATATGGTTAACAAGTCTGAGCGGGCGTTCCGGCGGGCCCCGGCATGACGTCGCACCCGGGGCCGCATCGGCGTCATGTCAGGCCGCGCTCGCGCCCATCTGCGGGGCCGGCACCGAGACGCCGGCCTCGTTGTATTCCTTCAGCTTGTTGCGCAGCGTCCGGATCGAGATGCCCAGGATGTTGGCCGCATGGGTGCGGTTGCCGAAGCAGTGTTCCAGGGTGTCGATGATCAGGTGCTGTTCCATCTCGGCGACCGTCTGGCCGACGAAGGAACGGGTGGCGACCTCGGCGGCGGAAGCGGCCGCTTGGGCGGTGCGGGCATGGGCGTCGGCGGGGCCCAGCGGCTGGCCGTCGGGCAGGCGGATGGCCTGCTCGTCGATCTCGGGCCCGACCGCCAGCAGCACCGCGCGGTGCATGGCGTTCTCCAACTCCCGGACGTTGCCCGGCCAGCGGTGGGCGGCCAGGCGGCGCTTAGCCTCGCTCGACAGCGGCTTCTCGGCCACGCCGTTGGCGGCGGCGTACTTCCTGATGAAGAACTCGGCCATCACCAGCACGTCGCCGGGGCGCTCGCGCAGCGGCGGGATGCGAAGGTTCACGACGTTCAGGCGGTAGAGCAGGTCTTCGCGGAACGTGCCGTCCTTCACCGCCTGGACCAGGTCGCGGTTGGAGGTCGCCAGGATGCGGATGTCCACCTTGACCGGCTTCGAGCCGCCGACGCGGTCGATCTCGCGCTCCTGGATGGCGCGCAGCAGCTTGGCCTGCAGGCGGGCGTCCATCTCCGAGATTTCGTCCAGCAACAGGGTGCCGCCGTTGGCTTCCTCGAACTTGCCGATGCGGCGCGCGACGGCGCCGGTGAAGGCGCCCTTCTCGTGGCCGAACAGCTCGCTCTCGAGCAGGTTCTCGGGGATCGCGGCGCAGTTGACCGAGATGAAGGTCCGGTTGGCCCGGCGCGACTTCTGATGGACGTAGCGGGCGATGACTTCCTTACCGACCCCGCTTTCGCCGGTGAGCAGGATGGAGGCTTCCGAAGGCGCCACCTGGTCGGCCAGCGAGATCACCGCCTGCATCGAGGGGTCGCGCACCACCATCGGGCGATTGTCGTCGCTGACCGCAGCCAGCACAGCGGCGATCAGCGTCGCGTCCGGCGGCAGCGGGATGAATTCCTTGGCTCCGGCGCGGATCGCGTCGGCTGCCCGCTTGGGGTCGGCGGCGATGCCGCAGGCCACCACCGGCACGTGGATCCGCTCCAGCTGGTTGGCGGCGATCAGCCCGGCGATGTCGAGGTCATAGTCGACCATCAACAGGTCCGCGCCCTGGCCCGCGCGCAGGGCGTGGGTGGCGGCGTCGATGGTCTCGACGTGGCTGACCTTCGCGCCGGCGCTCATCGCCATCTTCACGGCGGTGGAGAGCTGTCCGCTCAGTTTCCCGACGACCAGAAGTCTCATATTCCTGCTCCTTCAGACGCAGCCGGCCCTAGGCCTGCGCGTCGCCGTCCTTGATGATTTCGGTCATGGTCACGCCCAGGCGCTCATCGACGATCACGACCTCGCCGCGCGCCACCAGGCGGTTGTTCACATAGATGTCGATCGCCTCGCCGACCTTGCGGTCGAGCTCCAGGACCGAGCCCTGGGTGAGCTGCAGCAGCTGGGCCACCGACATGGACGAGCGGCCGAGGACGGCGGAGATCGCCACGGGCACGTCGAAGACGGGCGCCAGGTCGCCGGCGGTGCGTTCTTCGCCCAGCAATCCCGCCAGCATGTTGTCGGCGTCGCTGTCGGGCGCGAATTCGTCGAGTTTCAGGTCGTCTTCGGCCATGGGTCTAGCTTTCGCTGCCGGGGATCAAGGGTTCGGCGTGCAGCCCCTCGGCGGCGAGGGCCGCCTCCAGGGCCTGGGTGACTCGGCTGGCGGCCTGGGCGGGATCGAACGCCGCCTGGCCGTCGCCGAAATCGAGGGTGAAGGCATGGCTCCCGAAGGCGCCGTCGGGCTTTACGACGATCGCGCCCTCGAAGCCGAGGCCCCGGGCGGTCTCTTCAAGGATCGATTGCAGGCCTTCGGCCAGCGCCGGGTCCGCCGACAGCACCAGCCGCGGCTGGGCGTCGATCTCCCTGGCCAGCGCTTCCAGCGCGGCCAGGACCGGCGCCTGGGGGAACTTCTCCAGGGCGGAATCGGCGATGCCCCGCGCGCAGGCCAGGGCTAGCGCGGCCGAGCCCTGGCGGTGTTCGTGGGCCACCTCGGCCAGGCGCGGCAGGGCCTGGTTGCAGGCCGCGGCGATCTGCGAGAGCGCGTTCGCCTGCTGGGCCGCGATACTGGCCATCGCGGCGCGCTCGCCCTCGGCGCGGGCGAGGGCCCGGATCTGCTCGACCTCCTCGGCCGGGAACAGCCGCTTCGGCCGCGGCGTCGCGTGGGCCGCGCCGCCGGCGTCGAACACCGTATCGAAGCTGAATCTCTCGAGGGCTTCGGACATCAGTAGATCAACTCATCGTCGGTGCCGGAGCCGGCGAGCATGATCTCGCCCTTGTTGGCCAGGTCCTTGGCGACCTGGACGATGGCCATCTGGGCCTGGTCCACGTCGCGCAGGCGCACGGGACCCATGCTCTCCATATCCTCGCGCATGATCTTGGCGGCGCGTTCCGACATGTTGGAGAAGAACATCTCGCGCAGGCTGTCCGAGGCGCCCTTCATGCCCAGCGCCAGCTGGTCCTTCTCGACACCGCGCAGCAGGGTCTGCACGCCGCCCGGGTCCAGCTTGGACAGGTCCTCGAAGACGAACATCAGCGCCCGGATGCGCTCGGCCGCCTCGCGGTTGCGTTCTTCCAGGGCGGTGATGAAGCGGGTCTCGGTCTGGCGGTCGAAGGCGTTGAAGATGTCGGCCATCATCTCGTGGCTGTCGCGCTTCGAGGTGCGCGCCAGGTTCGACATGAATTCGTTGCGCAGGGTCTGCTCGATCTTGTCGAGGATCTCGCGCTGCACCGGCTCCATGCGCAGCATGCGCATCACACATTCCAAGGCGAAGTCCTCGGGCAGCGAGGCCAGCACCCGGGCGGCGTGCTCGGACTTGATCTTGGACAGCACCACCGCGACGGTCTGCGGGTATTCGTTCTTCAGGTAGTTCGCGAGCACGGCCTCGTTCACGTTGCCAAGCTTGTCCCACATCGTCCGGCCGGCGGGCCCGCGGATCTCCTCCATCAGCGCGTCGACTTTTTCGCTCGGCAGCATGGAAGCGAGCAGCTTCTGAGTCTGTTCGAACGAGCCCATGATCGCGCCCGTGCCGGTGGCGCCGGACACGAATTCCACCAGCAGGTCCTCGACCACGACCGCGGCGACGTTGCCGAGGCTGGCCATCGCCTGCGAGATCTCCTTGATCTCCTCCTCGTCGAGGGCCTGCCACACAGAGGCGTGCTCTTCGCCGAGCGCCAGCAGGATGACGGCGCACTTCTCCGCCCCGTTCAGGCGGGAGGCGTCGACGATGTTCTTCGAGCTGGCTCGGGCGGCGGCCATCAGTTCGTCTCATGCAGCCAGGAGCGGAGGATCGCGACCGACTCGTCGGGGTGGCGATCCACGAATTCGGACACCTTCTTCACGGCGCTGACCCGGACCTGGCCGTCCACGCGCGCCATGTCGATACGGGCGTTCGCGTCGTCGCCGCCGGGGCCGGGCAGGGCCAGCTGGCCGTCGGCGCCGATCTGCATCGGCTGGCCGTCGGGCGAGACCATGACGCGCTGCATCTGGGCCGGGCCGATCAGCGAGCCGCCACCCATCGCGCCGCCCCCCTTCTTGCCCCCGCCGAGCAGGGGGCGGGCGACGAAGAAGATCATCAGGACGCCGACCAGCGCCAGCACGCCCAGTTCGATGGCGCGCATGATGTCGTTCTTGTCGAAGCCCATCAGCGGATTGGAGGCCACCACACCCTCTCCGTCCTCGACGGTCGGAAACTTCACGTTGATCACGCTGACCTGGTCGCCGCGCTCCTGGTTGAAGCCTACGGCGGTGCGGACAAGCTGCTCGATGCGCTGCATCTCCTCGGCGGACCGGGGAGTGTAGGCGCCGGGCTTCCCGTCCTTGCCGGGCGCGGTGGCGCCGTCCACGGCGACCGCCACGGACAGGCGCTTCACGGTCCCGGGTTCCTCGACCTTCGTCGTGACGGTCTTGGAGATCTCGTAGTTCGTGGTCGAGTCGGCGCGGCCGCTGGTGTTGGTGTTGGTGTTCTGGTCGGCGCCGGGCGCGCCGGGGATGTTCGCCGTGACCGAGGCCTGGCCGGAGCCCGAGCTGTCGGCCTCGCGGGCGTTCTCTTCCGTCGTCGACTCCGAGCGGATGACCTGGCCGTCCGGGTCGAAGCGTTCCTCCTGGGTGGTCACGCGGGCCAGGTCCAGGTCGGCGGTGACGTTGACGCGGGCCTTGCCGGCGCCGACGACGCCTTCGATCATCGTCTTTACCTGCTTGGCGATGCGTTGCTCGACTTCCGACTTGCGGCTGTCTGCCTCGGCGGCCATCCCGGTTTCGCCGCCGGACAAGGTCTTGGCGTGCTGGTCGACGACGGTGACGCGGTCGGGGCGCATGTTCGGCACGGCGCCGGCCACCAGGTTCTGCATGGCGCGGACCTGTTCGGGGCTGGGCTCGCGGCCGCCAACGCCGATGGAGACCGAGGCGGAAGGCTGCTCGGCCTCTTCCTCGAACAGCTGGCGCTTGGGCAGGACCAGGTGAACCCGGGCGGAGGTGATGCCGTCCAGGGCCAGGATGGTGCGCGACAGCTCGCCTTCCAGGGCTCGCTGGCGGTTCAGTTGCTGGACGAAGTCGGTCTGTCCCAGGGCGTTGGCTTCGTCGAAGATCTCATACCCGACCGACCCCGCGGTCGGCAGGCCCTTGGAGGACAGCATCAGGCGGGTGGAGGCGACGGCGTCGCGCGCCACCATGATGGTCGAGCCGTCGCCCTTGACCTCGTACTTCACGCCGGCCTGGTCCAGGGCGGCGGTGATCGAGCCGGCTTCCTTGAGGTCCAGGTTGGAGTAGAGCAGGGATTTCGGCTGGCCCAGGTTCATGAAGACGGCCGCGAGAACCGCGGCCAGGCCGGCGCCGATACCCAGGATGGCGGCCAGGCGGCCGATCCCGAACCTCTGCAGCATGCCCATGAACTGGTTCAACGCCGATCGTCCCTTCCCAACACGAAGGGGCGCTTGAAAAGCGGTTCTCCCCCTCAGGTAGGCAGGATTTACCCAGTCCTTGGTTAAGGGGCCGTTTAAGCGGAGCCGTAGTTGACGGGACAGGCTGTCGCAGGTGGTCCTTTTTTGCCTAGTGACCGGTCAGGGCGAGGACCCTAGCGGCCCCAGGGCTCGAGCGCGCCGTTCATGGCCAGGAGCACCGAGAACGCCGTGTAGATCAGCACGGTCGTCGTGAAGAACACCTTTCGCATCGCCGTCCAGGAATCGACCCGGCGGCCGCCCTGCCAGATGGCGGGGATCGCGGCGATGGTGATCAGGCTGAGCGCGGCGGCCACGAGCGCGCAGGCCGAGGCGGTGATCACCAGCGGGCCGGGCCAGCCGTACATGATCGACGGCAGGTCCGATGCGCCAGCCGCCCAGGCTCCGAACAGCCCGAAGGACGCGAGCCACAGGCCGGCCTGGATGTTCTGGACCAGGGCCGCGCGGGCCTGGATCTGGTTCTGCCGTAGTTCGCGTCGGTTGCGCAGCCCCAGGCCGGCGAGGGTCATCACGGCCGTGAACGCGGTCAGGCCCGCCATGAAGGCCAAGGTGCTCTGCCGTTCCGAAAACGGCGCGCGCTGCAGGGTTTCGGCGTTGTTGTCCGGCCGGAAGCTCACGGCGCGGCCATCGACCATATGGAACGCGAGGCGCTCGTCACCTGTGGTCGAGATGAAACGGCCTTCGCTGACCGGGCCTTCCGGAACCCAGGCGCGGGCCGCGCCCATCCGATGGGTGAGCAATCGCCCGCCCGGGGTGACGCCGACCTCGGCGCCGCCAATGATCAGGCCCACGAAGCCTTCGAGCCCGCCATAGGCGCGCCGCGTGGAGAGATAGTCGCCGGTGAAGGCGTCCGCCGCCTCCAGCAGGTCGGCCGAGCCGGCCCGTGGGAAGGTGGCGGGGGGCGCGTAGAACTGCCGGACCAGGGCGGCCGGCAGCCGATCGGCCAGCCCCGCACCCGTCTCGCTGTTGGTCGTGACGAAGACGCCCAGCCCCAGCTCGGGGATCACGATCATGCCGGAATGGAACGCCAGGGTGTCGCCGAGATGGCCGTAGCCGCGGTAGCCGCCCGGCAGGTCGAAGGTCATGAAGCCATGGGCCCAGCCGTTGATGCCCGGCGGGGTCAGCCGCATCGGCGACCGGAAGGCGCGCGCGGCGCGGGGGCCGAACACCGTGGTCCCGTTCAAGCTGCCGTTGTTCAGCAGCATCAGCATGTAGCGCGACATGTCGCCGGCGGTGGACGAGGCCGAGCCGGCCGGCGCGATCTGGCCGATGTACTCGTAGTCGTTGGGGAAGAATCCCGCCTGCCGCCAGCCGTAGCCGACCGCCACGTCGCCCCGCAGTCGCTCGGGCATGGCGGCGGGCAGGCCACGGCGTTCCGGTCGGGGCTCGCGGAAGGTCGTGCTGTTCATGCCCAGCGGCAGGGCGATCTCGTCCTCGACCCGCCGCTCGAAGGTCTTGCCCGCCCCGAACGCGGTCGCCTCGCCGGCCAGCGCCGCGCCATAGTTGGAGTAGCTGGAGATCAGGCCGGGGGTGCGCACCCGGCTGGGCCGCTCCTGGCGCAGGTAGAGGTCCAGCGGGCGAACGCGGCGCGGGTCGTTCTCGAAGAGCTGGCCCAGGGCCCGGTCCTCGAAACCGGGGGTGTGGTTCAGGAGCTGGCCGACGGTGACCTCGCGCGCCTTGCCCGTCAGGCGCACCTTCTCCGGCAGGTAGAGGTTGATCGGGCGGTCCAGGCGTATGCGGCCGGCTTCAACCTCCTTCATCAGCAGGATCCAGGTGAAGGTCTTCGAGATCGATCCGATGCGGAACAGCGTCCTGTCCGGGTCGACGGGCCGTCGCGATGCGAGGTCCGCGAAGCCGTAGCCCTTCTTCAGCACCACCTGGCCGTTCTGCACGACCGAGACCGAGGTCCCGGCCACGTGCTCGCGGGCCATGGCGTCGGCGACCCAGCCGTCCACGAAGGCTTCCAGTTGGACGGGATCGACCGGCTGGCCGGACGTGAGGCGCGCCCCTCTTGGATGCCGGATCGGCGCCGGAGCCGGCGTCGCGGCGGCCGGCTCCGCTGCGCGCGGGGCCGGCGCGGCGGGCCGCGGCGGGCGGATCTTCACATAGGGAACCGGCGCCTTCGGCAGGGCCGCCGGCGTGCTGTCCTGCGCGATCGCCGCGGGCGGCCCCATGAGGAGCGCCAACGCCGCCAGCACGATCTTGCCGAGGCTTCGCATCGTCAACCCAACTCCACCCTGAGACCAACCATAGCATCTTGGTTGAGTCGCGGAGCCCGTCTTGCCCCCCGGGCGGCGTCGCAGGTCGTCAGGCTATGTCGTTGATTTGAGAGGGGCCTCTGGCGCCGCTCGCCGGCCGGCTAGTTGGCCCTTGGCGGACCCTCGAACACGTAGAACGGCAGCATCGGGCGGAGCTGGGCGCCGACCCAGACCTGCGGCTCGGACGGCGGGGTCAACTTCTCGGCCACCTCGCGGGCGCGGACACATTCCCGCACCGCCCCGGCCAGGCTCCCGAAATCCTTCGCGCCCGGGATCGACGACAGGAAGCAGTCGTCGAAATAGGGGTACTTGATGTCCTGGCCGCAGCCGAACGAGGTGCGGTCGGGCCGCGCCGCGGTCAGGACCATGCGGTTGGGCTGCGCCAACGTGGGCACGAAAACGCCGGAGAAGCAGGCCGAGATCACCACCACCGTCGGCCGCTTGCCACAGGTGCGGTCCAGCATGTTGGCCAGCACGCCGGGGCGCAACAGGCCCTGGTCGAGCTGCGCGCCTTCCGGAGCGCCGTGCGAGGTGATGTAGAACATGCAGCCGCCGCCGGCGCGGCCTGAGAGGTCCGAGAGCGCGTTGAAGATCCCGCGCAGTTCGCTCTTCTCGGGCTTGGTGTCGTTGTAGCGTTCCGGGCGGACCGAGAACTGGCGGATATTCTGCGCCTGGAAGCCGAGGCGGGTCAGGGCCGCGCTCACATCGCGCCGGGCGTTGTCGAACCCTTCCGATGGGCCGCCATCGTGGGCGTGCCAGTCGCCGGCCACCACGACGGCCGACCAATCTGAGAACGCCGAGCCCGCCTGCGCTCCACCCGCCGCCGCCAGCCAGATGGCCGCGATGAAAGCGAGGAGCCGGGCCATCCGCGCCGCCTACTTCTTGTAGTTGGTGAAAGGTGTGGGAATGGCCGTTCCCGTGGCCTTGGCCAGCAGCCGGCCCTCGGGATCGTAGAGCTCGCCCTCGGTGAACGCGACCTGGCGGCCCCACTTCACCACCTTGCCGACGCCCTTGATCTTGCCCGGAGCCCCGGGACGGAAGAAGCTGGTCTTCATCTCCAGGGTCGGCGCCACGGCGGTCATGCCCGAGGCCACCATGCAGGCCACGCTCATGCACTCGTCCAGCATGGCGCAGAGATAGCCGCCCTGGATCTGCTTCATCGGGTTCAGCAGCAGTTCGGCCTTGGCGTCGAACTCCACCTCGACCGACTTGGTCGCCTGGTTCACGCCAACCATCCGGAACCCCAGGGTCTGGGAGCCGGTGGGCTGGTTCTTGGTGCGCAGGAACCGGTCGAGGATGGCCTCGTCGGTCAGGGCTTCCGGTTCAGCCTTGGCCTCTGCGGCCGCCACGTCGGTCATGCGGTCATTTCTTCCGGAACTGGTCGAGCGAGACGATGGTGGCCTCGGCCGGCTTCGGCGGCGGTTCGTCCGCCTTGGCGCTGGGCGTCTTCGCCTCGGGCGCGGCCTTCGCCTCGGCCGGCGCTGCGGGCGGCGGCTCGAACTGCAGCAGGAACTGCACTGAGGGGTCGTAGAAGCGGGTGATCGCCGCATAGGGGATCGACAGCCGCTTGGGCTGGCCGCCGAATTGCAGGGTCACCGAGAAGAAGGTCTCGCCGGGCGCCAGGTCCCAGTACTGGTGCTGCAGGACGATGGTCATCTCGTCCGGGTATTTCGACAACAGGTCGACGGGCCCGGAGACCCCCGCCGCATCCGTCTTGAAGGTGATGTAGAAGTGGTGCGACCCGGGCAACCCGTCGGGCGCCGCCGCCCGCTTCAGCGCAGCCTTGGCCACGCCCCGGAGCGCATCCTGCGCCAGGGCCTCGTAGTTCATCAGATCCTGGACCGGCGGATCCTGGGCCACACGCAATACTCCGAAGCGAAAAGTTCCCCTGGAAGGTAACGTTTGCCGGCCTGCGCGCAAGGTCGGATGGGGAAAGTGGGAAGCTTCTGTCGGCAGATGCCTCGGAGTCTCGGCGAAGTCGCGGGAGAGTTCTTCAACCCAGGGTAAAGTGCGGCCTTTGCTGGCCGGCTCTCCGGCCCCCGCAAGCGGCGGCGTCTTGGTCATGAAAGAAGGTGGGAGGCTTCTGTTGGCAGGCGCCTCCCGGGCCCCGCCTAAGGATCTGAACCCCTAGGACTTAGGTCGGAATTCTACCGAACCGCATTACGCGGCGAGGCGGATTTCCTCAGCGAAGTTATCGTTCGCATTTAGTTTAAAACCCGGAACGGTGGGTCAGGCCGAGAGAAAGCAACGCCTTTAGACGTCTGTCGATGCTGATCGGCCCCCCAAATTCCCCTCAAGAGTGGCCCGGCGAGAACCCGGAAGGAAATTTGGTGGAGCCGCCGGGAATCGCACCCGGGTCCAGTCCGCTTATTACACGCGCGTTTATCTCCATAGTCGGGCGAACCCGACGGTTCACATATAGGCGGTCCGGGTCGAGAATCAAAGAACTGCGCGCAATGCCGCAGGACTTCGGCGCGGGGCGTTTTCGAGAGATTCCATTCGCGAAGCGCCGACGGCGGGCGGGTTTTCGCGGACGGCCACCTGGGTTTCGTGAGCGGACTCACGGGTTTGGCGGGCGTCCCGCTAGCCTCGGCGACATCGGATTTCACGCCAAGGAGTATTCCCATGGGCAACCTGATCTACGCCGGCCGCGCGCTGGGCACGGACCTTCTTCCCACCCTCGTCTTCGCCGTCCTGGTGGCCCTGAAGGTCGACGTGGTCATGGCCACGGCGGCGTCGATCGCGCTGGGCGTGGCGCAGATCGCGTTCATGAAGGTGACCAAGCGAGACATCTCGCGGCTGCAGTGGGCCAGCCTGGCCCTGGTGCTGGTGTTCGGGACGGCCAGCATCCTGGCGCACGACGCGCGGTTCCTGATGGCCAAGCCCACGATCGTCTACGCCATCGTCGGCGTGGTGATGCTCCAGAGGGGCTGGATGCTTCGCTACATGCCGCCGGCGGCCGAGGGCCATGGCGAGGGACCGATGATCGCGTTCGGCTATGTCTGGGCTGGCCTGATGTTCGTGACCGGCGCGGCCAATCTGGCCGTCGCGATCCTGGCGCCGGCGGTCTGGCCAGCGTTCCTGGCGATCTTCCCGCTGGTCTCGAAGATCGCGCTGTTCGCGATCCAGTTCGTCACCGTCCGCCACCTGGCGATCCGGTCAGCGCGGGCGTCGGGGGCGACGGACGAGCAGATCCGGGCGCGGATGGCGCAGATGGCGGCCGGGAGTCGGGCGGCGTAGCCTCGGGTTCAACTTCGGGGCGGGGTGCGGCCTCGGCCCCCGGCGGCGGTGCGCGGGCGTCCGGATTGACCTTCAGGCGCCCGCCGCCCGCCATCAGGTCTCGATAGGCGCCCCTGGCGTTGGCGAAGTTCGCGCCGCCGGGGAAGATCACGTCGAAGCGGGCGTCGTGGCCCAGGGCCGCGCCCAGCACCGCCTCCAGCACCTCGGCGGCCTCGCCCACCTCGGCGGGGTCGCAGGCCCGGTGCAGGGTGATTGTCCGCCCGGGCGTCGCCAGGGTCAGGTCGTAGAAGGTGCCTTCTAGGCAGAGGGCGTCGGCGGCGTCCGGCTCCACCACGCGGACATCGCGCGGCGACCTCCACAGCGGCAGGTCGCGCAGGCCCAGGAACCGCGGCGCAGACCCCGCCGGCAGCTTGTCGTCGAACCCCATCCGCCGGCCGATCACCGCTTCGCAGCAGGCCAGGCCGGCGCGGCCCTGCACGAACACCTCGCCGTCGCCGCGGACCGTGATTCGGGTCACGCTCTGGCGCACGCTGTTGGCGGGCCGGGTCCACAGCTCCAGGATCATCTCGTCGCCCCGCAGCAGCTGCCATTGCAGCGGCATCAGGCCCCAGAGTCGGTACGTGGACGGCGCCACGCCATTATCCGGGGACGCCAGCTTCTCGCCCCGGCGCATACGGCGGCCTCCCAGCGGGTCGGCGGCCTCGGACGCCTTCGGCCGCTTGTCGTCCCACCAGCTTTTCGGCTCGGGCGGCGGGAACGGCCATATCTCGGCCTCGGCGGGGGGCGTGCCGGGCGGCGGCCCGATCACCGTGGGCTTCGCCTTCTTGCCGGGGATCGGGATGATCAGCGGCAACTGCGCGGACGCAGGCGCGGCCAGGCCGAGCGCGATCAGGACGGCGAGGGTGGCGCGTATCGACAACACGCCATGAAAGAGGCCGGGCGGCGCGGTTGTTCCCGCCCGCCTTAGAAGACTTCGACGCCCCGCTGTAGCGAGAGCACGCCGGTGCGGGACACCTCGACCAGGCCCAGGCCGCGCATCAGGTCCACGTACTTGTCGATCTTGGACGAGGCGCCGGTCAGTTCGAACACGAAGCTCTCATGGGTGGTGTCGACCACCTTCGCGCGGAAGATGTCCGAGACCCTCAGCGCCTCGACCCGCTCGGCGCCCGTGCCGCGCACCTTGACCAGGGCCAGTTCGCGCTCGATGCCGTTGGGATCCCTGGTCACGTCCTGCACATGCCGGGTGGAGACCATCTTCTGGAGCTGGGCCTCGATCTGGCTCAGCACCTGGGGCGTGCCGCGCGTGACGATGGTGATCCGGCTGGTGTGGTTGCTGCCGTCGGTCTCGGCGACCGTCAGGCTGTCGATGTTGTAGCCGCGCGCCGCGAAGAGGCCGACCACCCGGTGCAGCACCCCAGGCTCGTTATCCACCAGCACGGCGAACGTGGCGCGGCTCTCCTCCTGCTCGGCGTGCGCAAGGTCGTAGACAGAGGCGGGCTGGGTGTCGGTCATCGGGCGGTTCCTGAGCGGTGCGCAGGAGGTGTCACAGGACGCGCCCGCCCGCAACTCGCACGGCTGTTGCCAGCACGCTGTCACCATCGAAGCCTAGGGTTCTCGCCTGGCATCGCAAGGAGACACCCCATGCCCACCACCCAAGAGGTCGCACAGGACCTGGTCGCCATGCTGAAGCGGGGAGAGTTCGACGCTTCCGGCGAGAAGTACTGGGCTGACGACGTCGTCAGCCTGGAGGCGATGGAGGGCGACATGGCCCGGATCCAGGGCAAGGCCGGCGTTCGCGCCAAGGGCGAGTGGTGGGCCGCCAACCACGAGGTCCACGAAAGCGTGGTCGAGGGCCCATACGTCAACGGCGACCAGTTCGTGGTGCGGTTCAAGATGGACCTGACGCCCAAGGGCGGTGAGCGCACGACCTTCGACGAGGTCGGCGTCTACACGATCAAGGACGGCAAGATCGCCGAAGAGCGGTTCTTCTACGGCGGATGACTATTGGCGTTGCGCGGCGGCCACAGCCGGCCGCCGTCTCGCATAACGCGTTAACCTATGCCTTGCGGCGCGCCGGGTTCCCGTGGGACACGACGCGCCTTCTCGAACGAGAGCCACGCATGACGACGCACAATCACACGCAAGGAACGGGACGCCCCTGGGCGGACCTGCGCGTGCGCGTCGGCTCTGAGCCGGACGCGCCGATCCAACGACGCTGACCGCGCTGTGCTCCCTGGGATCACGGCGCATCCCTCGGAGCCTAAGATGTTCAAGCTGTTCTCGGGCGTGGTCCCGGTCCCGGCGCGGACCGAACCTACCGCCCTCCTCAAACTGGTGGCGGGCGATTTCGCCCCGGACGTGGCCCGGCTGTGGCCCGATCCTCACACCGCGTTCCTGACCGCGCCCTCGGCGCGGCGCCATCTCGTGTGCCTGGCCCTCGCCGTCGAGCGGGATCTGGCCGCTGTGGCCGAGACGGTCCTGCGCGGCCGGCTGCGTGAGGCTATCTGCATTGCGCTGGACCGTTCGCCGCCGGGGCTGGAGCGGGCGCTGGGCCGGCTGGGCGAAACCGCCTGGACGGCCGAGGCCTACCGCAGGCTGGTCGAACTGCTGGCCGACCCGAAGGCGGCGAAGCTGCTGCGCCACGCCGAGGCCATCGACGCGGGCGCGGTCGCGCGCCTGGGCCGGCTGCCCGGCCCCCTGCGCCGGTCGCTGGCGCTGGCCGCCCTGATCACCGACGACGCGGCGGCTGCGGTCGCCGAGGCCGCCGCGGCCATCGCCTGCCGCTCGGGCGCGGACGCCGCGGAGGCCGCCGCGACCCGTTGGGCCGGGGCCGAGACCGAAGCCGCGCTGTTCGAGGCGGTTCGCGAGGACCTCTATCCCGAGCCGCCGCCGCCGCCGTTCGAGGGCACGCCGAGGCTGCGGCCCTTGACCACCAAGGCGGCCATGCGCGACGCGGCCCGCCGCTACGACAACTGCCTGGCGACGCGGGTGGCCCACGCCGTGAGCGGCTTCTCGGCCTACTACGAGTGGACCGGCAACCCCGGCGCCATCGTGGAGATCGGACGCGACGCCATCTTCGGCTGGCGGCTGGAGGAGGCGAAGGGGCCTAACAACGCCGCCATCGACAAGGACTCGCGGGCGTCGCTGATCGCGGAACTCGCCGCGATGGGGGTCCATGTCGGCCGCAGCGGCTGGCAGCTCGAGCGCGCGCTTTGCCGCGACGTGGGGCGAGGCTGGCGGCTCCCTTCCGTCGCCGAAGACCTCGTCGAGGTGTTTGGCGTCTGATCGGACCGCGCCCCCGCGCCGGGTAGGGCCCTTGCGCCGAGGACATCGGGAGCCAAGATGGTTGCCGATGTCCTCGTTCCGCCCGCCGCAGAATCTGTCCGCACGGCTCAAGTTCGAGACCGCCGAGGGCGTGCTCCACTACGAGCTGATGGAGGAACAGGCCCACGCGCTGGGGCGGGCCGGCCGCAAGGTCGAGGCGGCGCTGGCCGCGCTGCGCGACCACCCCGGCGGGGAGGGGCGGGCCGAAGCCCTGAGGGCGGCGGCAGACGCCGTGTGGGGCTACTTCGTCCAGCGTGAGGTGATGGGCCTGCGCAACCGGGCCGACGTCATCGCCCAGTACGGCATCCCACGCGAGGTCCTGGTCCGGCTGGGCGCGCGCTGACTCCGATTTCGATTGGCCTCCGTAGGGGCGCCCGCGCATGGTCACGGCCGTCGGACGAAGGGGCCCGGACCATGGCGATTTCACTCTACGACGTCAGCGTCGCATCGTTCCTGCAGGTGCTGGGCGCCGTGCAGGGGTTCCTTGGAAAAGGCCTCGCCCACTGCAGGGAGACGGGCCTCGATCCGGAGAGCATCGTCGGCGCCCGGCTGCACGACGACATGCTGCCGTTCCGCTTCCAGATCGCCTCGGTGGCGCACCACTCCCGCGGGGCGCTGGAAGGCGCGAAGGCCGGCCATTTCGCGCCGCCCGGGGCCGTCGGCGAGCTGGACTACGCCGGGCTGCAGGCCCTGGTGGCCGACGCCCGGGCCCAGCTCCAGACCCTGACCCGTGACGAGGTCAATTCGCTGGAGGGCGGCGAGGTGCTTTTCCGGATCGGCTCGCGCGAGATGCCGTTCACGGTGGAGAACTTCCTGATGTCGTTCTCGATCCCGAACCTGCATTTCCACGCCACCACGGCCTACGACATCCTGCGCCAGGCCGGCGCGCCGCTGGGCAAGCGCGACTACATGGGCCAGCTGCGGCTGAAGGCTTAGCGGTCACAACTCCGGGAACGGGGCGCCGGCCCGCGGCATTGGTGTTAAGGTGGAGGTCTTGGGGGTCATCGAGAACCCGGGAGGCGGCATGTCCGCACTCAGATTGCCTCAACACCTCGCCGAGCCGGCCCACGTGGACACCGGCGAGGCCAACTTGAGGTTCGACCTGCTGGAAGAGATCGACAGCGCCGTCGGGCACACCGAACGGGATGTCGAGCGAACATTGCGGGCGTTGCGCGCCCACGACGGCGACCAGCGCGATCCGGAGGAACGCCAGGCCCTGCTGGACGCCGCGGTCGAAGCCGTCTGGCGACTGGTTGTGCAGCACGAGGCCGGCGACCTGACGGACCACCGCGAGTTGATCGAGCGCTATCGGATCCCGGCCGAGGTGATGTCCCGCATAGGGGCGTCCCGCTAGCTGATCGCCGCCACCTTCGCGCCCAGCACGCGCACCAGGTCGGCGGGGACAAGCCGCGCCTGCAGGCCGCGCTGGCCGGCGTTGACGAAGGCTTCCGGCAGGGCGGCGGCGTCCGCGTCGACCACCGTTGGCGCGGCGCGCTTCTGGCCGAACGGGCTGACGCCACCCACGCGGTAGCCGGTCAGCCGCTCGGCGTCGGCCGGCTTCATCATTTCCGCCGTCTTCGCGCCCAGGGCGGCGGCCAGCTTCTTCATGGAGACCTCGCGGTCCGAGGCCAGGACGACGCAGGCGGGCTTGCCGTCGGCCTTGACCATGAGGGTCTTCAGCACCTCGCCCGGCGCGACGCCCAGGGCCTCGGCCGCCTGCAATCCCACGCGCTCGGCGCCCGGGTCGTAGTCGTAGGTCGCGAGCCGATAGGCGACGCCGGCTCTGTCGAGGGCGAGGGTGGCGGGTGTCGTTCGACTCATCGGCGACGTTCTAGGCTCTTCGAGGCTTCCCGCCGAGCAGGCCTCAGCCCTTCTTGCCCATCAGGCAGAACATGGCGCCCTGGGGATCCATGCCCTGCAGCACCCAGTCGCCGCCGGGCGTCTCCATCGGACCGTTCAGCACCTGTCCGCCTCCGGCCTTCACGCGGCCAGCGGCCGCGTCGATGTCGCCGATCTTGAAGTAGTAGAGCCAGCAGGCGGCCGGGACGTTGTCGGGCCGTTTCATCATGCCGCCGACCTGCCCGTCCTGGTTGCTGAAGAGCTGGTAGACGCCCATCGGGCCCATGTCGTGGGCCTCGTCCCGCGTCCAGCCGAACAGGCCCGCATAGAAGAGGAAGGTCGTGTCGGGAGGCCCGCTGTACAGTTCGCGCCACCCGGTATGGCCCAAGGCGCCCTCGGCTGGCTTGGGCCGAGAATTCTCCGGCGGGACCGGCTTCATGATGGCGAACACCGCGCCCGTCGGATCGGCGACGATGGCGAAGCGGCCGATGCCCGGGATGTCCTGGGGCTCGCGCATCACCGACCCGCCCAGCGACGTCGCCTTCTGCGCGGCGGCGTCACAGTCGTCGACCGCGACGTAGCCGGTCCAGTTCGGCGGAATCCCCTGGGCCTTGTGCTCCTCACCCAGCAGCATGACGCCGCCGACGCCGAGGCCGTCGGCCTCCAGGACCCAATATTCCATGTCGCCGGGCATCTTCGTGGCGGTCCAACCGACGACGTCGCCGTAGAACGCCTTCGCCCCGGCAATGTCGGGGGTCATCAGTTCGTACCAGATGAAACGGCCGTGGTCGGACATGGGCGCCTCCTGTCGAGAGGCGCCCATCCTAGGCCCGGAAAGGCGTCAGATGAATGGCTAGACCAGCCGCTTGCCGGCGTCGTCGATGATCGTGCCGAGGTCGCGGGTCTCCTCGGCCATGATCATCTCGTTGTGGGCCTTGCCGGAGGGGATCATCGGGAAGCAGTTTTCTTCCTTGGTGACCCGGCAGTCGAACAGCACCGGCTTCTTCACCTCGATCATCTGCAGGATCTTGTCGTCCAGTTCGTCGGGGTGTTCGGCGCGGAAGCCGACGCCGCCGTAGGCCTCGGCCAGCTTCACGAAGTCGGGCAGGCTGGACGAGTAGGAGTGCGAGTAGCGCTCGCCGTGCAGCAGCTGCTGCCATTGGCGGACCATGCCCATCCACTCGTTGTTGAGGATGAAGATCTTGATTGGCAGGTCGTACTGCACGGCGGTCGAGATCTCCTGCATGGTCATCTGAACCGAGGCGTCGCCGGCGATGTCGATGACCAGGCTGTTCGGGTGCGCCATCTGCACGCCCACCGCCGCCGGCAGCCCATAGCCCATGGTGCCCAGGCCGCCGGAGGTCATCCAGCGGTTCGGCTCCTCGAAGCGGTAGAACTGGGCCGCCCACATCTGGTGCTGGCCGACCTCGGTGGTGATGTAGGTGTCGCGGTCCTTGGTCAGTTCGTACAGGCGCTGGATGGCGTGCTGCGGCTTGATCAGCTTCGTATCCGGCGCATAGCCGAACGAGTTGCGGGCGCGCCAGCCGTCGATCTGGGTCCACCAGGTCTTCAGGGCGGCCTTGTCGGTGGCGAGGTTCCGCTGCTTCCAGACGGCGATCATGTCCGCCAGGACGTTGCCCGCGTCGCCGACGATGCCGATGTCGGCGCGGACGTTCTTGCCAATCGAACTGGCGTCGATGTCGATGTGGATCTTCTTCGAGGTCGGCGCGAAGGCGTCCAGGCGGCCGGTCACCCGGTCGTCGAAGCGCGCGCCGATGGCCACCATCACGTCGCAGTCGTGCATGGCGTTGTTGGCCTCGAACGAGCCGTGCATCCCCAGCATGCCCAGCCACTTGGGATCCGCCGCAGGGAAGGCGCCCAGGCCCATCAGCGTCGAGGTGACCGGCGCGCCGGTGAGCGCCGCGAACTCGCGCAGCAGTTCCGAGGCGCGCGGGCCGGCGTTGATGACGCCGCCGCCGGTGTAGAGGATCGGCTTCTTGGCCTTGGCGATCATCGCCACCGCCTCGGCGATCTTGCCGGCGTCGCCTTTCACGCGCGGGGCGTAGTTGTGGGCGTGCTTCACCTCGCCCGGGCCCTGGTAGAGGCCCTTGCCGAACTGGACGTCCTTGGGAATGTCGATGACCACCGGGCCGGGCCGGCCGGACGTGGCGATGTGGAAAGCCTCGTGGATGATCCGCGGCAGGTCGGCGACGTCCTTCACCAGGTAGTTGTGCTTGGTGCAGGGCCGGGTGATCCCGATCGTGTCGCATTCCTGGAAGGCGTCGGTGCCGATCAGGTGGGTGGCGACCTGGCCGGTGATCACGATCATCGGGATCGAGTCCATCAGCGCGTCGACGATGCCGGTCACCGCATTGGTCGCCCCGGGTCCCGAGGTGACCAGCACCACGCCGCACTTGCCGGTCGAGCGCGCATAGCCCTCCGCCGCATGGGTCGCGCCCTGCTCGTGGCGGACCAGCACGTGCTGCAGCCGCGGCTCGGCGAACAGGGCGTCGTAGATCGGCAGCACCGCGCCGCCCGGATAGCCGAACAGCACCTCGACCCCTTGGTCAATGAGGGCGCGCACGACCATCTCGGCGCCGGAGATGGTGTCTGCTTGAGCTTCGATGGTCTGATGGGCGGTCATGGGGGCGGCTCTGGTTTGGGCAATAAAAAAGGCCCGCGGGGGGCCTGGTGCAAGCGACCGATCGGTCCTGACATCTAGGTCAGTCCGCTACGGTCGCCCTACGAGTACAAGAATGCTGCGCACGAGATTTCCCGCGAAAGATAGGAAATGGGATGTCGCATGCCGGGCTCAGGCCGTCAAGGCGGGTTCCAGGGCAAGAAGTTGCCGCCATTGGTCGCGGGCGTCGGCGGCGTCGATCCGCGGCCAGGACCCCATCTGCCCACGCATCCACGTCATCTGCCGCTTTGCATAGCGCCGGGTTTCCTGCTGGGCGGCGGCGACCGCCGTCGGCAGATCGGTCTCGCCCCGCAGGTGGGCCGCCAGTTCGCGCACGCCCACCGCCTTCATGGCCGGCAGGGCGGGATCGAGGCCGCGGGCCATCAGCGCCGCCACCTCGCCCAGGGCGCCCTCTGCAATCATCCTCTCGAGCCTTGCATCGCAGCGCGCGTAGAGGGCCTCGCGGGGCGGCTCCAGCGCCGCGGCGGTCCACGATCCGGCGGGCAGGGCGCCGGCCGCCGAGGCCTGGTGGTCGGTGAGCGAGGTCCCCGTGGCGGCGAAGACCTCCCAGGCCCGCGCCAGCCGCTGGCGGTCGCCGGGAGCGATCCGGGCCGCCGCCGCCGGATCCGCCGCCGCCAGCCGCGCCCGGAAATCCTCCTCGCCCATGGTCTCGAACTCCGCCGCCGCGGCCTCGCGGACGCCAGCCGGGATCTCCGGGACGTCCGCCAGCCCGTGGGTCAAGGCGCGGAAATAGAGGCCGGTGCCGCCCACCACCACCGCGTCGCGACCACGGGACCGGATGTCCGCGATCACCTCCGTGGCCGCCCGCAGCCAGCGCCCCACCGACCAGCCGTCGGCGGGATCGACGGTCCCGAACAGGTGGTGCGGTGCGACCGCCAGCTCGTCCGGCCCCGGGCCGGCGGTGATCGTCCGCAGGCCGGCGTAGAGCTGCATGGAATCGGCGTTGACGATCTCGCCGCCGGTTGCCCGGGCCAGCTTCTGCCCCAGCGCGGACTTGCCGCTTGCGGTCGGTCCGGCGATCAGCCAGATGCGGCCCGTCATGGAAGTTGCCCTCACCCTCGTCGTGCCGCCAAGTTTGTCCGGCTTTGGCATGGAGCTTCACGCGCTACGCAGCGCCGAGTTCCTCTCCGAGCAGTCCCTCGCCAACGGACCAGTCTTTGCGCAGGACTACGTGCTTGAGGTCGATCATGTCGACTCGTTCCGGGCGAGGATCGAAGCCGATTTGGAGGGTGTGCCCGTCGATTGGTGCGTCCAACCCGCCGCCGGCCGCAAGAAGCGCCTGCTGATCGCCGACATGGACTCCACGATCATCAACGTCGAGTGCATCGACGAACTGGCCGACTTCGCCGGCGTGAAGGACCGCGTCTCGGAGATCACCGAACGGGCCATGCGCGGCGAACTGGACTTCGAGGCCGCCCTGCGCGAGCGCGTCGCCATGCTGAAGGGCCTGCCGCTGGCCGACCTGCAGCGGGCCTACGACGAGCGGGTGCGGCTGAACCCCGGCGCCCGGACGCTGGTGCGGACCATGACGGCGAACGGCGCCAAAGCCTTCCTGATCTCCGGCGGTTTCAGCTTCTTCACGAGCCGGGTGGCGCAGGCCGCGGGCTTCGACGCCAACCGCGCCAACACCCTGGTCGAGGCCGGCGACGTCCTGGCCGGTACGGTGGGCGAACCGATCCTCGGCAAGGCGGCCAAGCTCGCCGCGCTGAACGAGGAAGCGGCCAAGCTGGGCATTCCGCTTTCGGCGACCCTGGCCGTGGGGGACGGCGCCAACGATCTGGCGATGATCGAGGCCTCGGGCCTGGGCGTGGCCTACCGCGCCAAGCCGATCGTGGCGGCCCAGGCCGACGCCAAGGTCGACCACGCCGACCTCACCGCGCTGCTCTATTTCCAGGGCTACGCCCAAGCCGAGTTCGTGACCGACTGATGCCGCTTCCCCGTCCCATCAAAGCCGTCGTGTTCGACATGGACGGCCTGCTCGTCGACACCGAGACCGTCGTCTACCGCGCCATGCAGCGCGCCGCCGGCGGGTTCGGCGGGGAGATGCCGTTCGCCACCTTCCAGCGGATGGTCGGGCTACAGCATGCGCACAGCGACCTCATCCTCATCGAGCACTTCGGCGACGGTTTCGATCTCCAGTCCTGGTCGGCCGCCGTCAGCGCCCACTTCCGCGAGGAGCTGGGCGCCGGCATCGCCTTGAAGGCCGGGGTCGTGGAGATCCTCGACCAACTGGATGCGCTGGGTCTGCCCCGCGCCATCGCCACCTCGTCCAGCCTGGAAAGCGTGCGCCTCAGCCTGGGGCCGCACAGCCTGGTCGACCGCTTCCACGCCCTGATCACCCGCGACGTCCAGACCCGCGGCAAGCCGCACCCTGAACCCTTCCTCCTGGCCGCCGGGGCCCTGGGCGTCGACCCGGCCGACTGCCTGGCGCTGGAGGACAGCCACAACGGCGTCCGTTCCGCCTCGGCCGCCGGGATGATGACCGTGATGGTGCCCGACATGCTGGACCCCACCGAGGAGATGGAGACGCTCTGCGTCCGCATCGCCCAGGATCTGCATGAGGTCCGCACCTGGATCGAACGTCAGGCCGCCTGACGAAAAAATCCCCTCCTCCCGACCGGGGGAGGGAGGAGGGGCGTCAGTCACCGATACCGCGGGCTTGGGGGCTCGACGGCCGGTTCTGCGGAGATCCATTCGGCATAGGCGAGGGCCAGCTTCGGCGCCTGCAGGCGTTCCACCGCGGCGTCCATCGCCTGGCGCCGGCACTTCCACTCGAGGCCCGAGCGGTTCGGGAACATCTCGGAGCGGGGCAGGGCGCACAGTTCCCGCGACGCGCTCTTGATCCGCCGCAGCATTGCGGCCGCGCCGGCCTCGGTTTCGAGGTCCAGGTCGCCGACCGCGACCCGGGTCATGGTCAGGTTTCGCCGGGGCTCGGCGGCGGCCGGCGCGGCGATCAGGCTCGCGGCAAGGAGAAACAGGGACATGCGGCGCATGGGCGACCTCATTCGTTACGTCTGTAAATTACTACAGGCGTAATAACTGAAGTCAAGCCCGCTCAGCTCGTCATCCCGGCTTCGCGGCACGCCAAGGCAGGGACCGTCGATCCATGGAAGTCAGGCGCCGGTAGGGGCCCGGTCTTCCGCCGCACGGAATCCGGGATGACCTTCGGCCCTATCGCCCCGTCGGCCCGCGTTCGAAGTAGCGGAAGAAGGCGCTGTCGGGGGACAGGACCAGGGTGGTGTCGCCGTTCGCCAGGCTGGCCTCATAGGCCTGCATGGAGCGGAAGAAGGCGGCGAACGACGGGTCCTTGCCGAAGCTCTGCGCGAAGATCCGCGTGCGCACGGCGTCGCCTTCGCCGGTGATCTGACCGGCTTGCTCGCGGGCGGTGGCCAAGGTGATCGACACCTCCTTGTCGGCCCCGGCGATGATCTCGCGCTTCTTCTGCTCGCCTTGCGCGCGCAGTTGGGCGGCGACCTGCTGGCGCGACGTCGCCATGCGGCGGAACACCGCCTCGCGGTTGTTGGTCGGCAGGTCGGCCCGGCGGATGCGAAGGTCGATAACCTCGATGCCCAGGCGCGAGGCCTTGGCGCGGCGGTCCACGTCGAGCCGGGCCTGCATCATGAGCTGCGAGCGGCGGCCGGAGATGATGTCAGAGGAACTGGCCGCGCCCAGGACCTGGCGCAGCGAAGAGTTCACCAGCCGCTCGATCCGGTCGGCGGCCGTCGCCTCGTCGCGAAGCGTCCGGTAGAACTGCAGGGGGTCGGAGATGCGGTAGCGGATGAAGGCGTCCACGACCAGCCGCTGCTGGCCCGCGGTGATGATCTCTTCCTTCTCGGCCTCGAGCGCGATGTTTCGCCGGTCCAACTTGATGACCTGCTCGATGAAGGGGATCTTCAGGTTCAGGCCGGCCTGGCTCCGCCCGGGCGGGTTCACCACCCGCACGGGGTCGCCGAACTGGACCACGATCGCCTGCTGGCGCTGGTCGACGATGTAGAAAGTCTGGAAGACCAGGGCGACGAGGAACAGGCCCAGGAGGCCGAGCATCAGGCTGCGCGAGGTCATTGGCCACCCTTCGGCTGAGGTTGGGCCGGAGCGGCCTCGACCTGCGGCGGTGGCGCCAGCTGGGTTTTCGGGCGGAACACGTCGGGCGGCAGGATGATCGGGGCGCTCGCGCCCTTGGAGTCGACCACCACCTTGTTCGAATTCTGCAGGATGCGCTGCATGGTCTCGATGTAGAGCCGGTCCCGCGTCACGCCCGGGGCGCGGCGATACTCGGTGTAGATCTGGTTGAACCGGGCCGCCTCGCCGGTGGCCTCGCGCACGGCCTGCTCGCGATAGGCCTGGGCGGCGTTGGTGATTCGCGACGCGTCGCCCTTGGCCTCGTTGATCACGCGGTTGCGGTAGGTGTTGGCCTCGTTCTCAGCGCTGTCGGCGTCCTGCTCGGCGTTGTTCACTTCGCGGAAGGCCGCCACAACTTCAGGCGGCGGGCCGGCCGAACGGATCTGCACCTCGACCACGCTGATGCCGGCGCCCCAGGCGTCCAGCGTCCGCTGCATCAGGTCGGCGGTCTGCTGCTGCACCAGGCCGCGGCCGGTGGAGATGATCGGCTGGAGTTGGGTCTTGCCCACCACCTCGCGCATGGCGCTCTCGGCCACGGCCTTCACCGCGCCCTCCGGGTCGCGGGTCGCGAACAGGTAGCGGCTGGCGTCGGCCACACGCCACGTGACGCTGAAATCCACGTCGACGATCTGCTCGTCGCTGGTCAGCATCTGGCTCTCGGCGGGAGAGTCCGCGTCGGGGCCGCTGCCGCCGACGTCCGTCCGCTTCAGGCTGGTGACGGGCACCTTCTCCACGTGCTCGATCGGGGTCGGCAGGTGATAGCGCAGGCCGGGGGTCTCGGAGCGCGAATAGGCCCCGAAGGTCAGGACGATGGCCTGCTCGTTGGGCTGGACCACGTAGAAGCCGGAAAGCGCCCAGGCCGCGAACGCGCCGCCGGCCACGATCGGGACCAGCCCGCGCCGGGGTCGCCCGCCGCCGCCGCCCATCAGGTCGCGCAGGCGCTGGGCGATCCGGTCGAAGCTGCCGCCGAAGTCGGGTCCGCCGGGCCGCCGAGGCCCGCCGCCGCCGGAAGGTCGTCGAGGCTGGTCGCGCTTGTCGTCGCCGCCGGACGGTGAACCCCAGGGTCCAGGGTTGGCGTTGTCGTTCCAGGGCATCAGGCGGTTCGCGTCGTTCTCAAGCGGGACCTTTACGCAGTCCTTCAGCACCGCTGCTTAAAGCCCCCGACGGGCTTGTAAACCGACGCTGTCAGCCGGATATGAGACCCCCGTACACGCAAAGCAAGATAAAGCGGCCATGAGCGAACCGGCAGGTCCCGACCGGACGGCGATCCTCCAGGCTCTGGATTCGGTGATCGATCCCAAGTCCGGCAAGGGCCTGACCAGCGCGGGCCTCGTCCGCGGACTGGTGCTTCGCGGCGGCCGCGCGGCCTTCATGCTGGAGGTGGCTCCCGCCGATATCGACGCCTATCGCCTGGTCCGCGACCGCGCCGAAGAGGTCCTGGCCGAGGCCGACGGGGTCGAGGTCGCCCAGGTCGTGCTGACCTCCGAACTCCAGGCGCCCAGCACCGCCCAGTTCAAGGTCGCCCCCCGCCGCCCGGGTCCCCTGGAGCACCGGGGCGCGCTGCCGGAGCCCCCGGCGGCCCGCCGCGCCCGCATCGCCGAGGACCCCCAGGCCCAGCTCCATCCGATGGTCGACGCCGTGCGGCCTCCGCACGTGAAGAAGGTCATCGCCATCGCGAGCGGCAAGGGCGGGGTCGGCAAGTCCACCGTCTCGGTCAACCTGGCGGCCGCCTTGGCCGTGCTGGGCAAGCGCGTGGGTCTGCTGGACGCCGACATCTACGGCCCCTCCGCGCCGACCATGCTGGGGGTCGACGGCGATCCCACCTTCGACGCGGAGAAACGCCTCAATCCGATGGAGGCCTGGGGCGTGAAGGTCATGTCCATCGGCTTCATCGTCGAGCCGGGCACGGCCAACATCTGGCGCGGTCCGATGGCGTCGTCTGCCCTGCGCAGTCTGATGAACTCCAACTGGGGCACGGAACAGGAACCCCTGGACGTACTGGTCATCGATCTGCCGCCCGGCACCGGCGACATCCAGCTCACCCTGGTCCAGAAGCTGAAGATGGACGGCGTGGTCATCGTCTCGACCCCGCAGGAGATCGCCCTGATCGACGCCCGGCGCGCGGCGCAGATGTTCGAGAAGACCGGCGCCCCGATCCTGGGCGTGGTCGAGAACATGGCCTATTTCGCCGACAGCTCGGGCGTCCGCGTGCCGATCTTCGGCGACGGCGGCGCCCGGCGAGAGGCCGAGCGGCTGGGTGTGCCGCTGCTGGCCGAAATCCCCATCGAGGTGCCGCTGCGCGAGGCCTGCGACGCCGGCCGGCCGCTGGTCGCGACCAATACCGAGAGCGCGGCGGCCCAGGCGTTCCTGGAGCTGGCGCGGAAGCTGGCTTAGGTCGCCTTTGGCGCCAGTATCGGACCCGGGTCCGCGCCCAGGCCGGCCGCCGCCGAGGTCTCGCTGAGCTGCGCGTCGCGCTCCGCCAGCCGCCGGCGGATCTCCGTCGCCCGCTCGGCCGTCAGCCTGTAGCCGAGGAAGCAAGCAGCCCCCAGCGCCAGGAAGACGATCGGCCCGGTGGTGAAGGCGATGGTCAGGCCGTGGATCGCCTCCGGCGTGTTGCCGGAGCCCAGTTTGGGGTCGTAGCCGATCTGCGCCAGCAGCGGGTAGGTGATGACGATCGAGGCGGCGAGCGCGATCTTGCTGGTCGAGGTGGTGAGCGAATAGAGCACGCCGGCGCGCTCCTTGCCCTGGCTCAGCCGGATGTCGTCCGCGACGTCGGCGACCATCGCGCGGATCAGGGCCTGGAAGCCCGCCGCCACGAAGCCGGTGATGAAGTTGGTCGGGATCGACGCCAGGACGTCGCCCTTGGGCAGGAACAGCAGGCTCACCAGCGCCAGCGAATAGATCACGCTCGACAGCATCGCGGCGCGGTGCTTGCCGATCTTGGTGGCGACCCAGCCGGCAGTCGGCGCCCCGAACAGGCCGGCGGCGATGTAGAAGGCGAGCAGGATGTTGGCCTCGCCCGTCGTGAAGCCCATGCGGTCGCGGTTGAAGAACAGGAACATCGCCGCCATCCAGCCCGGCCCGAGCACCAGACAGAGGTCGGCGAGCAGGATGCGCCACATGCACGAGTGGGTGACGAGCTCGACGTAGTCCCGCAGCCGGAAGCGCTGGCCGGGAACCTCCGGGGCGATGGTCTCGGGCGTGCGCCAGATCACGATGCCCACGGTGATCGGCGTCAGCAGGATGATGTACCAGAGCATCGCCCGCACGCCCTCGGCGTCGGAGTAGCCGGCGCGTTCCATGAAGATCGGGATCGCCAGGACCCCCAGGGCGCCGACGACCCCCACCCCGCCCATGATCCCGAAGATCCGCGCGCGGTCGTTGTAGGTCGTGGCCAGCGTCGCCCCCCAGGCGACGTGCGAGAGCAGCAGGGTCGAGATGCCGAGGTACATGACCAGCAGCCAGGCGATCAGATAGCCCGTGCCCACCCCCTCGCTGGCGCTCAGCAGCATGAACAGGCCCAGCATCAGCAGCGGCGCCCCGATCACCGTCCAGAGCCGGTAGCGACCGAAGCGGCTGCGGGTCCGGTCCATCAGCAGGCCGAGGGCGGGTTCGATAGGGATGTCTATGGTGCGGCAGATGGCGAAGGCGGCCGCCACGGCCACCAGGGGCACGCCGATGCTGGCGGCGAAATAGGCCGGCATATGCACGGTGATCGCCACCACCACGGCGACAAGAGGAAGGCTGGTGGCGGAGAAGGCGAGCGTGCGCCCGAACGACAGCGACGGGTCGGGCGTCGGCGCGGCGGGTCCCGCCGGCGTTGCGGTCGTGGGGGTCATGGGGTGGCTCCTGGCGCGGGGATCTCCTCGCCGGTCAGGCCTTCCAGGGCCGCGGCGGGGTCGTAGAGGATGGCGTGATCGCGGGCTTCGAGCTGGCGGCGCACCTCCGCGGCGCGCTCGGCGGTCAGGCGGTAGCCGATCAGGCAGACGCCGCCCAGCATGACGAACACGATCGGCCCGACCAGGAACGACAGCAGCAGGGCGTCGATGGCCTCGGGCGAGTTGGCCTGGCCCAGCTTGGGGTCGTAGCCCACCCGGTCGAGCACGTTGAAGGTCAGGAAGATCGAGCCGCCGGCGGCGATCTTCGTGGTCAGGGTGGTCATGGCGAAGAGCAGGCCGCTGCGTTCCTTGCCCTGCTTCAGCCGCATCTCGTCGGCGACGTCGGCGGTCATGGCCCGCGTCAGGACGTTGAAGCCGGCCGCCATGAAGCCCGTGAAGAACAGGGTCGGGATCGATGCCAGCACATTGCCCTTCGGCAGGAAGGCCAAGGTGACGAGCAGCAGCGAGTAGGCTGCCGCGGACAGCATCACCGTGCGGTGCTTGCTAATCCGGGTGGCCATCCACGCCAGCGCTGGCGCGCCCGCCACGCCGGCCAGGATGTAGACCGCCAGCAGGATATTGGCCTCGCCCGGGGTGAAGCCCATCCGATCGCGGCTGTAGAACAGGTACAGGGCCGCCATCCAGGCAGGGCCCAGCGACAACGCCAGGTCGGCCAGCAGGATACGGGCCATGCTAGGGTCGGTGACCAGCTGCAGATAGTCGCGGACGCGAAAGCGAAGGCCCGGTGCGTCCGGCGCCACGGTCTCCGGCGTGCGCCAGATCACCACCCCCACGGCAATGGGCGCGAGCACGATCAGGTACCAGACCATGGCCTGGACCCCCTGGGCTTCCGCGTAGCCCATCCGCTCCATGACGATGGGGATCAGCAGCACCATGACCGCCCCCGTCACCCCGACCGCCACCATCACCCCGAACAGGCGCGCCCGGTCGTCGTAGGTCTTGGCGAGGGTTGCGGCCCAGGCCTGGTGCGCGAGCATCAGGATCGAGGTCCCCAGGTACATCACCAGCAGCCAGCCGATCAGGTAGGCGGTCCCCACGCCACCCTGGGCGATCAGCAGCATGTAGAGGCCGAGCATCAGCAGGGGCGTGCCGAGCACCATCCAGAGCCGGTAGCGGCCGAAGCGGCTGCGGGTGCGGTCCATGGCGATGCCCAGCGCCGGCTCGATCGGCACGTCGATCAGGCGAACGGCGGCGAAGGCCGCCGCCACCACGGTCAGTTCGACCCCGATGCTGGCGGCGAAATAGGCGGGCAGATGGACGGCCACGGCGATCTGCAGCGCCTGCAGCGGCAGGCTGGTCGCGGCGAACGCGAGGGCGAGGGTCAGGGGAAGGCGCGCGTCACGTCCAGCGGTGGCGGTCAATCAATCTCCTCCCAACGCGCCTCTCGCCTCTGACGGGTGGATGGCGCGGTACACTAATCAGGTCACGTCGGTCGTCCCACCGGGGCCAGCTCCTCACCGGTCAGGCTTTCCAGCGCTGCGGCGGGATCGTCCATCGCGTCCCGCTCGTCCAGCTGGCGACGGATCTCGGCGTGCCGCTCGGGCGTCAGCCGGTAGCCGATGAAGCAGGCGCCGGCGAGCATCACGAAGAAGATGGGTCCGACGATGTAGATCAGCTGCAGGCTCTGGATAGCTTCGGGCGTGTTCACGGCGCCCTCTCTCGCCTGGTAGCCGATGTAGGCCAGCAGCACGAAGGTCAGGGCGGAAAGGCCGGAGGCGATCTTGGTCGTGCCGATGGTGAGCGCGTACATCAGGCCCATCCACTCGCGGCCGGTGTCGAGGCGGATCTCGTCGGCGATGTCGCCGGTCAGAGCCCGGATCATGACCGTGAAGCCCGCCGCCATGGCGCCCACGACGAACATGCCGGGGGCGAAGATCAGAAAGGCTCCCGAGGGCAGGAACGGGATCACCATCAGCCCGAGGGAGTAGATCGTCGTGGTGACCATCATCGCCCGGTGCTTGCCGATCCGGTTGGCGAGCCAGGCCGCGAACGGCGCGCCGGCGAAACCCGCGGCGATGTAGATCATCAGCAGCAGGTTCGCGGCCGTGGTGTCGAAGCCGCGACTGTCCTTGAAATAGAAGAGGTAGAGCGCCGCCATCCAGCCCGGTCCGAGCGTGGCGCAGAGGTCGGCCGCCAACAGGCGGATGACGTTCCCGCGCTTGAGGAGCGTTCCGTAGTCGCGGAAGCGGAAGACGTGACCTGTCTCCCGCGTGATCGGTTCGCGCGTGGTCGCCAGCACCAGCAGCACCGTCACGGGGATCGCCGCGATGATGAACCAGACCATGGCGCGCACGCCCTCGCCCTCGGAGGCGCCGGTTCGCTGCATGATGATCGGGATGATCAGCACCGCCATGGCGCCCGCGACACCGAGGCCGATCACCGCGCCGAACACCTTGGATCGCTGCTCGTAAGTGGGGCCCAGAACTCCGCCCCACGCCAGGTGGGAGAGGTAGACCATCGAATAGCCGATGTAGAGGAACAGCAGGATGCCGCTCAGCCCGAGCTGGGAGGTGGACGAATTCGCCAGGAGCATGCCGTAGAGGCCCAGCATCAGGACGGGCGCTCCGAGGGTCATCCACACGCGATACCGGCCGAACCGGCTGCGCGTGCGGTCCATGGCCATGCCGATACCCACATCGATCGGGATGTCGATCAGGCGCACCATGGCGAACGCAGCGCCGACCACCGCAAGCTCGAGCCCGATGTGGCTGGCGAAATAGCGCGGCAGGTGGACAGCGACGGCCAGGACCAGCGCCTGGATCGGGATACTGGCGCTCGCGAAGGCCAGGACGGCCGGCATGCTCATGTTGGGCGCGGTCGACGACGTGGCCTGTGACACCTTTGAACCGCTCCTCGAAGACCCGTCTCTACCGGACGCTGGACCGTAGGTTACGCGCGTTCACCAATACGCGCGCAAGCGGATTTCGATTACAAACAAGAAACGGGCGGCCGTGTGGCCGCCCGTCGAAGTTTCGGTATCGGGAGGCCGGGGGTCAGCCGCCCTGCATCTTCCGGAAGAACTTCTGGGTCTGTTCGCCGCCGTTGAAGTAGGCCTTCTGGCCAGCCTCGTCGGTGATCTTGGCCCAGTTGTCGCGGACGCTCTCCACCGTGGCGTCGGCGCCCAGGTAGACGCCCTCGGTCTCGACGATGCGGGACAGGGCGAACGCGCCCGCGCCGGCGGTCAGGATGTGGCCGGTCGGCGCCTCTTCCGAGCAGAGGAACACCACGCCCGGGGTCACGTACTCGGGCTTCAGCTGCTCCAGCACCGCGGGGGGCATCAGGTTCTCGGTCATCCGCGTTGCCGCCACCGGGGCGATGGCGTTGACGTGGATGTTGTTCTTCTGGCCTTCGAGCTTCAGCGTGTTCATGAAGCCGATCAGGCCCAGCTTGGCGGCGCCGTAGTTCGACTGGCCGAAGTTGCCGTAGAGGCCCGAAGACGAGGTGGTCACCACGATCCGGCCGTAGCCTTGCGTGCGCATGATCTCCCAGACCGCCTTGGCCGGCTTCACGGTGCCGAACAGGTGGACGTCGACCACCACCTGGAAGTCGCCGAACTCCATCTTGGCGAAGGTCTTGTCGCGCAGGATGCCGGCGTTCGCGATCAGGATGTCGATGCGGCCCCAGGCGTCCATGGCGTCCTTGACCATCCGGGCGACGCCGGCGTCGTCGGTCACCGAGGAGCCGTTGGCGATGGCTTCGCCGCCGGCCGCCTTGATCTCTTCCACGACCTTCAGCGCGTTTTCCGAGTGGCCGCCCGAGCCATCCATCGCGCCGCCCAGGTCGTTGACCACCACCTTGGCGCCGCGCTTGGCGAGCTCCAGGGCGTGAGCCCGGCCCAGGCCGCCGCCGGCGCCCGTCACGATCGCCACTTTGCCGTCGAAGCGGATGTCCGCCATGAGATCCCTCGTTGAACAGGTGTTCGAAATCGGCGCGCGTTGTGCGGCGCGGGAGGGATGCCGTCAAGGCGACGTCGGGTAAGGGCCTCAGGCCGCGGCCGCTGCGGGCTGCGCCGCCCGGGCGTCCAGGGCCCGCTCGATGGCTTCGAACAGCCTGGCGGCGTCGAGGGGCTTGGGCACCACCATGTCCATGCCGGCGGCCTCGTAGTCGGCGACCTGGTGGCTCATGGCGTTGGCCGTCACCGCGATGATCGGGGTGCGGCGCCGCGCGTCCGTGACCTCGAACGAACGGATTTCACGGGTGGCGGTGACGCCGTCCATCACCGGCATCTGGATGTCCATCAGGATCACGTCCCAGGGCCCGGTCTTCCAGGCTTCGATGGCCTCGGCGCCGTTCTCCACCATGGTCGGCTCCAGGCCCGCCTGGCTGAGCAGGGTGCGCAGCACCAGCTGGTTAACGTGGTTGTCCTCGGCGGCCAGGATTCGGATCGGCTGGGCGTCCGGCCCGGCGCTCGGCGCCGGCGCGGCGACGGCGATAGGCGCGGTCTCGGCGACGCGCTCCAGGGGCAGCAGGACGGTGAAGATGGAGCCCTTGCCCTCGACGCTGCTGACCTCGATCTTCCCGTCCATCATCTCGACCAGCGAGCGACAGATCGTGAGGCCCAGGCCCACGCCGCCGTGCCGGCGCGTCGCCGAGGCGTCGCCCTGCACGAACTTTTCGAACAGGCCGTCGATCCGCTCAGCGGCGATGCCGACGCCGCTGTCGGCCACTTCGACGGTCAGCAGGCCGCCGGTGTCCGAGACGCAGACGGCCACGCCGCCCTTGTCCGTGAACTTCACCGCATTGGCGGTCAGGTTGTAGAGGATCTGGCGCAGCCGGACGGGGTCGCCCCGGAACCGGCCCTTCGCCGCGTCGTCGATGGAGAACTCGAAGCCGAGGCCCTTGTGCTCCGCCAACGGCGTGAAGGTGGCCATGGCGCCGCGCGTCAGGTGCTCCATGTCGAACTCGGCGCTGTCCAGGCTGAGCTTGCCGGCTTCGATCTGCGAGAAGTCCAGGGCGTCGTTCAGCAGGCTGAGCAGCCCCTCGCCCGACCGGCGGATCACCCGCAGGCGCTCCTTCTGGGCCTCGGGCAGGCCGTCGCGCTGCATCGCCTGGGCCATGCCCAGGATGCCGTTGAGGGGGGTGCGGATCTCGTGGCTCATCACCGCCAGGAAGTCGGACTTGGCGCGGCTGGCGGCCTCGGCGGCCGTCTTGGCGGCCACCAGCTTGTCCCAGGCCTCGGCCAGCTGCCGACGGGTAGGGGCCAGCAGAAGGACGTAGGTCAGCAGGACCGCCGGCGGGGTCAGGGCCCTGAGATAATCCCCGTCCGCCATGTACCGCGCGAAGAGGCCCCAACTCACCCAGCCGAGCACCGCGGCGTGCGGTGCGAGCGCGGCCAGGAACATGCGTGGCGAGGAATAGAGCCGGAGCAGGATGTTGACGGCCGAGAAGCCGATGAGGGCCACTGCGAAGAACCGGGCGCCGCCGTCGCCCAGGTGGATCAGGAGGGCCGCCGCAAAGGCATGCAGGGCCGAGAGCGCGAAGGTCACGGCGAGGCCGGAGACGTCGCTGCCGATGTAGCCGCGCCGGCGGATGATCACCCGTTCGGCCACCGTGATCAGGGCGTAGAGGACGAGGCCGACCAGCAGCGCCCACGGTGGAACCACCGGGATCGCGACGACCCCGATCAGCAGGGTCATCGTCAGCCGCCGCCAGAGCGCCGGCTGGGCCAAGAGCTGTTCCGGCGCGAGGTCTGAACGCATCGTCGCCGGGCTCGGGCCGCTTGAACTCGAACGCATGGGCCGCCTCCCTGAAGAGAACTAGGCGGCCACCTAGCTTAAGGAGAGTTTTACGCGCGTCGGTTGCGGTTCAAAATAAGCCCGAGACCTAAGCCTCGGGCCAGGCTTGGGAAAACTCAGCTGCGCGGAGCGACGGGCGCTTGCGCCTGCTGCTAGCCGCGGACGAACTTCACCAGCACCCGCTGGCCGATCAGGAACGGGGCGCCCGTGGAGTCCACGACCACCTCGACCACGCGGTCGTCGGTGCGTTCGGTGGGGTCGTCCGACTGCAGCTTGCGGGCCCCGAACACCGCCGCCCGGCGCAGCACCTTGCCCGGATAGACCTTGGTCGGGTCGCTCTCGGGCGACATCTGGACATTCTGGCCGATGGCCACGAAGGGCAGCGAGCCCTCCGCGATCTCGGCGCGCACGATCCGCCCGGCGCGGGGCTCCACGTCGAACATGTTGGAGACGTTGAGGGTCGAGGCGCCCGCCCCCGGGTTGGCGTAGCGGCGGACGATGCGGCCGTCGGCGGGGGCGCGGATGAACGACAGTTCCTGGTCGTAACGGGCCTCGTTGAGGCGGGCCTGGCTGGTGGCGACCACCGCCTGCTGCGCCATGATGCGGGCCTCGGCCTCGCGGACCGCGTCGCGGGCCTGGTCCAGCTTCTGGGCCGCCACGAAGTTGTTGGGGGCGAGACCTTCGAGGCGGCGATGCTCGCGCTGGGCGGCCGAGAGCTGGACCTGCAGCAGGGCCAGCGCCGCGCGGGCCTGGCGGACCTCCGCGTCGGCGCGCTCCGAGGCCAGGCGGGGCTCCTCGTCCTCCAGGCGGGCCAGCACCTGGCCCTTGGCCACGTCGTCGCCCTCCTGGACCAGCACATCGCGGATCACCCCGGCCCGGCGCGCGGCGACCTGGATGATGCCGCCTTCCACATCGGCCTTGCCGTTGGCGATGGCGGCGTAGGGACTGGGCTTCACGCTGGCGGCGGCTTTGGCCTCCTCGGCCTTCTTGGCCTTGGCCTGACCCGACATGAACATCGCGCCGCCGCCGCCAAGGAGGAGGAGGACCACGACGATCCAGAGGAAGCGATTGCGGAGGAGGGCGGGCATCTTGGGTCAGGCCTCGATGAGCTCGGGTTGTCGATGGGGTTGGGCGGCCGTCCCGGCCGGGGCGTGCGTCACGCGCCGGTCGTCCAGGATGCGGCCGTCCTCCAGGTGGATGACGCGGTCGGCGTAGGCTTCCAGGCGCGGATCGTGGGTGACGCAGATCACGGCGGCGCCGTGCTGCTTGGCCGCCCGCTGAAGCAGCTTGATCACGATCTGACCGTTCTCGCCGTCGAGCGCGCTGGTGGGCTCGTCGGCGAACAGCAGGTTCGGGTCCTTGGCGAGGGCGCGGGCGATGGCCACCCGCTGCTTCTCGCCGCCGGACAGCTCGGACGGGCGCTGGTTCATGCGGGTCTCGAGGCCCACTTCCATCAGCGCGTTGGCGGCCTTCTCGCGAGCGACGCTCTTGGGATGGCCCTGATACTTCAGGATGATCTCGACCTGCTGCAGGGCGGTCAGGGCCGAGAACAGGTTGAAGCCCTGGAAGATGAAGCCGCAGTGGTCCAGGCGGAACCTGTCCAGCTTGCCGGAGCGCAGGCTCCAGATGTCCTGGTCCAGCGCGGAGACCTTGCCCTCGTCGGGCTTCAGCAGGCCCGAGAGCGCCGCCACCAGGGTCGATTTGCCGGACCCCGAGGGACCCATGACCATCGTCACTTCGCCGTGGTTGGCGTCGAAATCGACGCGCTTGAGCACCTCGATGTGGCTGCGCCCGGTCTTGAAGCGCTTGTAGATCCCGTGGGCCACGATGGCCGGCTTGTTCGAGCTCATCGCAGCAGGTCCGCAGGTTGGCTCTTCTTCAGGATGCCCAGGGCCAGCAGCCCCGAGAAACCCGAGATCACGAGCAGGAGGATGGAGACGCCGATCACCCAGGCTGGGGGGAAGCCCATCGGCAGGCCGCCGCGGGTGGCCAGCAGGTAGACGCCGCCGGTGAACAGCGCCGTGGCCATCAGGCCGACGATCCCCACCCAGAACGACAGTTCCAGCACGATCAACCGGAGCGACCCCATGCCGACGCCCAGCGCCCGCAGCGAGGCGAACTCCTTGATGCTCGAGAGGATCGCCCCGCGCAGGGTCTGCGAGGTGATGCCCACGCCGATCAGGAAGCCCAGGAAGACCGAGAAGCCCAGGAAGATGCCGATGATCTGCTCGCCCATGATCGCCCCTTCATTAGCTTCGGCGAGCTGCTGGCGGGTCCAGGCCTTGTAGGCGCCCTTAGAGTCCTTGTTCAGCTGGTCGCGGACGGCCTCGGCGCGGGCGGGGTCCTTGATGCGCACCATGAGCGGGCCCGTCTTCCCGTTCTTGGTCAGCATGCCCATCATCCGCATCGTGTCGCGCGACATGGTCACGGAGGCGTTGTTGATGTCCGGGTACCCGTGGAGGATGGCGCGCACGCGGACGGTCTTGCCGCTGATCGACGCCTCGTCGCCCAGCTTCACGCCCAGGCGACCCAGCTGGCTCTCGTCGATCGCGACGGAGTAGGGCTCGAGCAGCGCCGTGCGGATCTCTTCGGTGAAGTCGGTGGGCAGGTTCACCGCGCCCGGGCGCGTGTCCACCATGTTGATGTTGATGTAGGTGGTGACGGCCTTCTTGCCGTCCTTGGGCTGGTTGACCCAGCGGCCGCCGTCGCCGTCGAAGGCGGCCACCTCGACGACCTCCGGGTTCATGTAGATCTGCGGCTGCAGGCGGGCCGGCAGCGAGCCGCCGCCGGAGTTGATCAGGCTCTCCATCTTGGCCGGCAGGATCATGATGTCGGCGCGGCTGCGGTCGATGGTGGCGGTGGCGCCTTTCACGATGCCGGTGAACATGCCCACCTGGGCCAGGATCAGCAGGCCGGAGAACGCCAGCGCGACAACAGCGGCCGTGTAACGGCGCCACTCGTAGAGCAATGTTGCAAGCGCCAGAGACATCGTGACGAACAGCCCTCAACCCTCGAGCGCGGATGTCGCCGCCGCGTGGACTGCCAAGCCAGTTAAATCGCGGTAAGGCCGGCCGCCGTCGGACGCGTTTGATGCGCTCATTGCCTAGGAGGCGCGAGGGGGCGCGGGCGGATGCGGAGCGGCCGATTAAACCTTCGTAATCCGGGGCTCGGCCGGCGGACTGCGCATCCAGTCGATGAAGGCCCGGAGCGCCGGCGAGACCTGGCGGCGGCTGGGGTAGTAGATGCTGTAGCCGGGAAAGGGCGGGCACCAGTCCTCCAGGAACGAGACCAGGGCGCCCGACGCCAGTTCCTCGCGCACGGAGGGCTCGGCCACGAAAGCGATGCCGGCGCCGTCGACCGCCGCATCCTTCAGGAGCTGGGCGTCGTCGACGATCAGCGGGCCATCGACCGCCAGACGCCGCACGTCGTCCCCCTTCTCCAGCTCCCAGTCGTAGAAGGCGCCGGAGGGCCAGCGCAGCCGGAAGCAGGCGTGCCCGGCCAGGTCTTCCGGTGTCATGGGCGTGCCGCGCTCGGCGAGGTATTCGGGCGAAGCCACGGCGGCCATCCGCAAGGGCTTGCCGATCCGGACCGCGACCATTTCCGCCGGCAGGTTCTCGTCGAAGCGGACACCGGCGTCGAAGCCGCCCGCCACGATGTCGATCAGGGCGTTGTCGCTCACCACTTCGACGCGGATGTCGGGATAGGCCTTGAGGAACCCGCCCAGCCTGGGAGCGATGGCCAGCCGGGCCGCCGAGCGCGGCACGCTGAGCCGCAGCCGCCCCGCCGGCCGCTCGCGGAACGCCGCCACCTCCATCAGCCCGGCCTCGATGTCGGCCAGCGCCGGCGACAGGCGCGCCAGCAGGCGCTCGCCGGCCTCGGTCGGCGCCACAGCGCGGGTTGAGCGGTTCAGCAGGCGCACGCCCAGCGCCGTCTCCATCCGCCGCAGCCGATGGCTCAGCGCCGAGGCCGAGACGCCCAGCACCTCGCCGGCCCGGCGGAAGCTGCGCAGCTCGGCCAGCAGGGCGAAGGCGGCTAGGTCTGGGATCGAGCGGCGGTCCATTACTGAATTTTGCTCATTGCACCGTTGAGCCAGCAAGCGGTTATCGCCGGCCGTCGCAAGGTCCACCTGTTAGCCGACCCCACAACTCAGGAGATCGCCATGCAGACGCGCAAACTTGGAACCCAGGGCCTCGAGGTCTCCGCGATCGGCTTCGGCTGCATGGGGCTCTCGGGCGTCTACCAGCCGGCGGCCGAGGAAGCCCAGGCGCACGCCGTCCTGGCCCGCGCCGTGGAGCTTGGCGTCACCTTCTTCGACACGGCCGAGATCTATGGGATGCAGACCAACGAGGTGCTGGTGGGCAAGGGCCTGAAGCCCTTCCTCGACCGCGTGGTGATCGCCACCAAGTTCGGCTTCGACCTGGACGACGCGCGCAAGTCGGGCCGCCCCGCCGGCACCGACAGCCGGCCGGCGCATATCAAGGAGGTGGCCGACGCCTCGCTGAAGCGCTTGGGCGTCGACGTGATCGACCTCTTCTACCAGCACCGCGTCGACCCCAACGTGCCGATCGAGGACGTGGCCGGCGCCGTCGGCGAACTCGTGAATGCGGGCAAGGTGAAGTACTTCGGCCTGTCGGAGGCCGGGGCCGACACAATCCGCCGCGCCCACGCCGTCCATCCGGTCAGCGCCGTGCAGAGCGAGTATTCGCTGTGGTCCCGCGATCCCGAACGCGCCGTCCTGCCGGTCTGCCGCGAACTGGGCATCGGCTTCGTGCCCTACAGCCCGCTGGGCCGCGGCTTCCTCGCCGGGGGCTTCAAGGGCCAGCCGGACGACAGCGACTTCCGCCGCTTCATGCCGCGCTTCCAGGGCGAGGCGCTGCAGAAGAACCTGGGGCTCGTAGAGACCCTGACCGGCCTGGCCGCAGAGAAGGGTCGCACGCCCGCCCAGCTCGCGCTCGCCTGGCTGCTCAGCCGCAGCGACGACATCGCGCCGATCCCCGGCACGACGAAGATCGCCCGCCTGGAAGAGAACGTGGCGGCCGCCGGCATCGTGCTTTCGGCGGACGACCTGGCCGCCATCGAGGCGGCGGTGCCCGAGACCGCCGTCGAAGGCGCCCGGTACGACGAGCGCGGGCTGTCGATGGTCAACCTGTAGGCCGCAAGGGTGCAGGCGCCACGCCGCGCTTGCGCCCGGCGCGCTTTCGGCGTGGATTGACCGGCTAGGCCGCTGAATCGGCGGCGCATCGGGGGATGCATGTTCGGTCCGGAAAACGCCCAGAGCCTCGTCGGCGTGGCGGTCATCCTGTTGGTCTGCTGGGCGGTGTCAGAGAACCGCGGCAAGTTCCCCTGGAAGCTGGCCATCGGGGCCATCACGGTCCAGGGGCTCCTGGTCCTGGCCCTGTTCGGCCTGCCGGCCTTGCGCTCGGGCCTGCAGGGCGTGAGCGTGGTGGTGGACGGCCTGGGATCCTCGACCCAGGCGGGCGTGGCCTTCGTGTTCGGCTTCCTGGCCGGCACGCCCAACCAGCCCTACACCCTCACCGACCCCGGCTCGCTGTTCGTCTTCGCCTTCCGGGTGCTGCCGGTGATCCTGGTGGTCTGCGCCCTCGCCGCGCTGCTCTGGCACTGGAAGATCCTGGTCTGGATCACCCAGGCGTTCGGCGTCGTCTTCGAGAAGACCATGGGCCTGCGCGGCCCGCCGGCTCTGGCCACCGCCGCCACCGTCTTCATGGGCCAGGTCGAGGGCCCGATCTTCATCCGCAGCTACCTGCCCAGCCTGTCGCGGTCCGAGCTTTTCATGCTGATCGCCGTCGGCATGGCCTGCGTCTCGGGCTCCACCATGGTGGCCTATGCGACCATCCTGGCGGGCGTGCTGCCGGGGGCGGCCGCCCACGTGCTGACGGCTTCGATCGTCTCGGCGCCCGCCGGTGTGCTGCTGGCCAGGATCATCGTGCCGCGCGACGCCGCGGTGGAGCAGGCCCAGACCTACGACCCCCTGGCCGCCAAGCGCTACGACAGCTCCATCGACGCCCTGATCAAGGGCACGACCGACGGCCTGCAGATCATGCTCAACGTCGGCGCGACGCTGATCGTGTTCGTGGCCCTGACGGCGATGGTCAACAAGATCCTGGGCGCCGTCGGCGACCAGGTGGGCTATGTGCTCTCGGTCGAGGCCGGCCTGGGTATCCTGTTCTCGCCCCTGGCCTGGGCCATCGGGGTGCCGTGGCATGACGCCGCCGCCGCCGGCTCCCTGCTGGGCGTGAAGCTGGTGCTCACCGAGTTCACCGCCTTCATCCGGATGGGTGCGATCCCGGTCGATGCGATGGACCCGCGCACGCGCGTCCTCATGACCTATGCGCTCTGCGGCTTCGCCAACATCGCCTCGGTGGGTATCAACCTGGCCGGCTTCTCGGTCCTGGTGCCCGAACGCCGCAACGAGATCGTCGGCATGGTCTGGAAGGCGATGATGGCGGGCTTCCTCGCCACCTGCCTGACCGCGTCGATCGTGGGGCTGCTGCCGGCGAACCTGTTCGGCTAAAGCGGCTTCCGCAGCACGCAGGTGGACTGGCCGAGGCTGCCCTCGGCCACGATGGTGTCGGCGCCGTCGCGGATCTCCACGACCTCCATGCCCAGCGCTCCGGCCCAGTGGCCGATGGTCTCACGGTCGATGCAGGTGTTCATCGGCATGGCGACCTTGCGCTTCATCGCGGCCACGGTGTCGAGGAAGATCTTCAGGTGGACCGGCTCGCGCAATTCGAGGAACGAGAACACGATCCGGCCGCCCGGCTTCAGCACGCGCCGCGCTTCCTCCAGGTACCAGTAGCTCTGCTCGTGGGTCAGGTGCGTGAGGACCGAGAAGAAGCAGACCATGTCGGCCTGGTCGTCCCGCTCGGGGATGCCGATGTGCTGGATCACCTCGAAGCGCCAGTCCGGGCGCGCCGCGATCTTGCGGGCGTGGGCCACTAGCGCCGGCACCAGGTCTATCCCCAGGTAGCGGCCCCTCAGCCAGGCCGACAGCGGCTTGGCCAGCCGGCCCGATCCGCAGCCCACGTCCACCAGGTAGCCGTCTTCCGGCAGGCCGTAGTGGCGCAGCAGGGCCACTTCGATCGGCCCGATCAGTTCGAAGCCGCCGCCGATGGCCAGCTCCATCGCCTTGTCATGAGGCATCTGGCCCTTGAGGGCGTCCACGAAGCGGATGTTGGTCGCCTTGAGGTCGGTCTGGTTGACCGGCAGCAACCGGTTGCGCACACGGTCCAGGAATCGGCGGCTCCTGCGAACCGCGCCCGCCAAACTCGCCATTGCAGTGCGCCCCTTCGTCAGCCTCAACCGGTGGTTAAGCGGAGCCGCCACGGCCTGTCCAGCCTCCGTACTTGCCTCACGGCAGGGGAACGGCGCTAGGCTTGGCCGGAAGTCAGGAGGGCCACGCCATGAAAGTCTACGATACCCCGCTCGCGCCCAATCCGCGCCGGGTGCGCTGGTTCATGGCCGAGAAGGAGATCACCGACGTCGAGGTGATCACGCTCAACCTGATGGAGGGCCAGCACAAGACCCCGGACTATCTCGCCAAGGCGGGACTCGCCAATGTGCCCATGCTGGAGATGGACGACGGGACGTGCATCACCGAGAGCGTCGCCATCTGCCGCTATCTCGAGAGCCGCTATCCCGAGCCCAACCTGTTCGGCCGGACGCCGGAGGAGGTGGCGGTCATCGAGATGTGGATGCGCCGGGCCGAGATGATGGTCGCCACGCCGGTGATGGTCGGCGTCCGCCACACCCACCCTGCCATGGCCGCGCTGGAGCAGCAGGCGCCAGCCGTCGGCGAACACAACATCCAGGGCGCGACGCGTGCGCTGAAGGTGCTGGACCGGCGGCTGGCCGACCAGGAATGGCTGGCCGCCGACCGCCTGACCATCGCCGACATCGTGGCCTTCGTGGGTGTCGATTTCGGCCGCATGATCAAGTTCCGCCCGCCCGAGGAGCTGGTCCATGTCGGCCGCTGGGCCGAGGCCATGCGCGCCCGTCCCGCCGCCAAGGCCGGCATGCCCCAGAAGTCGCCGACGTGACCGATCGGCAGGGGTGACATGGCGGCCGCCCCCGGGCGGCCGACTATCTGCGGCGATCGCGCATCTCGGCCCACCGCGCCCGCGGGATGCGCAGGAAGTAATGGACCTCGTCCTCGTCGTATTGCGCGAAGCCCTCGCGTTCGTAGACGTGCCTGGCCCGCGCATTGTCCACGTGGACGTCCAGTTTCAGGGCCTCGGCCGCCGTGGTCTCGAAGGTCCACTCCATGACGCCGCGCACCAGCCGCGTGCCGACACCGCGCTCGGGCTCGCCCACAGCGATCCGGCGCAGCAGCACCGTGGGCGCGCGGATCTCCTGCATGATCACGAACCCGGCCAGGCGGTCGCCGTCGCGGAGGCCGAAGTAGCAGGCGTCGGGCGAGGCGAACTGTTCCAGGTGTTCCTCGGCCGTGAAGCGGCCGACCACCGCGTCGTAGCCCGGCATGCGTTCGATCCGCATCACCTCGGGGATGTCGGCGGGGGTGAGGGCTGCGAGATCCATCGACCGATCACTTCGTATCCTCGCGCCCGCAAGGCAAGAGCCGGCGCGATCAGTCGGCCGCGCCGGGGATCCTGCGCCAGGTCTGGGCCTTGCAGAACACGCCTGCGACCAGACAGCCGCGCGCCTTCAGGGTATTGGCGTCGATCAGCTCGGCCCGGCCGGCGAACGTCGCCCGCAGGTCCGGTACGAACACCTTGCCCTTCCACACACCCGGCTTCTCCGGCCCGAAGTCGCGGAGCAGCTGCAGGCCCACCAGGTTGTCGGTGCCCCCCCTGCGCGCGTCCTCCTGGGCGTCGGCGCTGGCCCAGATCACGAAGCCGCACAGCTTCTGGCCGCAGGGCTTGATATTCACGTGGACCGAATTCTTGGGATTGCGCCAGACGCCTTCGACGCCCGACGCGGGTTGCGCGTAGGCGTTCGGGGCTAGGGCCAGGCCGGCGGCGATCGCCAGACCGGCGAGGGCGGAGAGCTTCGTCATGCGTATCCTTGGGAGTGTCCCTTGGTCCGTCCGTCTACACGGAATGTGCGGCGAAGCTAGGGCGGGCGGGGGTTCAGCGGCGGCGAGCGGCAGGGCTTGTCGCGTCACAATCCCCGGCAGGGGAAATATGCGCCGCATACTGTCGCCAAGGTTGCTTGACTCGCCCGAGCCGCGACAAGCACTAATGGTTAACGCCAAGTTGTCGTCGGGTGGAACACGGGCCACCTGAGGAATTCCGACGGTCGTGTGAATGTATTTCGGCGTCGGGAAGTCGACTCTGAGGCGTTGGTTCTGCGTAAAACAATTCATCGGGGGAATTCATCGTGAAGATCACAAGAACGATTGCGCTTGCCGCGGCGGTGGCGAGCTTCTCGGCTGCTGCGCCGGCATTCGCCACGACCATCAGTTTCGATGGACCAGTCGCCACTGCGGCGACTCAGACGGCCGGAGCCTGGTACGTCGACCGCGCGGCGCCCGATAGTTTCACGGGCGGCGTCAACTACGGCGGCCGCACGGGCGTGCTCGAGGTCGGCATCGACGGCGACGACTTCCAGGGCGCGGGCAGCTTCTACAATACGCAAGGTCGCAAGTACGACCTCGAGGCCGGCGTGACCTCGATGACCATCGACCTCTTCATCGACCAGGCCTTCACGACCGGCGACGACCGTCGCATCGCGGGCTTCTGGGGCACCACGTTCGGTGGTCCGGACGCGCCGGCCTATCCGATCATCGAACTGGATCGGGTGGGCGGCGACCTCGTCTTCCGCGGCTGGGACAACAACGGGGTGTTCTTCGACCTCGCGACCCTCACGGCGGGCGATGTCGGCACCTGGCAGACGATGAAGATCGAGCTCAGCGGCGCGAACTTCAAATATACGGCCGGCGGCGCCAGCGCCACGACCAGCGCCTTCGGCACCTCGTCGATCGGCAACGTGATCCTGCAGGCGCACAACACCGGCTCGGACTTCACGGTGCATTGGGACGCCTTCGGCACGGCGGTTCCCGAGCCGCAGACCTGGGGTCTGATGATCCTGGGCTTCGGCGCCGCGGGCTCGCTCCTGCGTCGCCGCCGGGCGGTCGCAGCCTAGACGACGGCTTTCGGGGCGTCCGGAGATTCCGGGCGCCCTGCAGGCCTAGGTGCGCCGCTGCCCGCGCTTCTTCAGCGTGGACGAGAAACTCATGACCGTCTCGCCGTCGACCTTCATCAGACCGCGGACGAAGACCATGCTGCGGGCGTTCTTGACCACGTCGCCACGGCACTCGATGAGCTGGCCCTCGTAGGCCGCGCCCACCAGCTCGCAGTTGAAGGTGGCGGTCACTGCATGCTGCTCGGTCAGCGCGTCGCGGGCGATCACGAACAGGCTGAAGTCGGCGAAGGTCATGAAGCAGCCTCCATGCAGGAATGCCCCGCCGTTCAGGTGCTTCTTCTCCACCCGGAAGGCGCAGACCGGCCCGGTGTCGTCGACGCGGAAGTAGAACGGCCCCGCGAGATCCTCGAAGGGATCGCCGCCCGGGTAGTAGGACCAACCGGCCCATTCACCCTCGGTGACCCTGGTCAGTTTCGAGGTATAGCCCTCCTCGCTGTCGCCGCCGTCCATGCGTTGAAGCCCTCGCCAAGCCTGGCGGGCGTCTAAGCACGCGCTCGCAGAATGGGGAAGGGCGCCCCGACGGCAGGGCGGCTAAGGGTTTGCCGACCGCTCGCTCAAACCCTAGTTTGCCGGCCCGCTTCTGACGGAGGCCTACGTCCCCATGATCGCATCCCTTCTGGTCCTTGTCGCGCTCGCCGGTCAGCCGGCGACGTCCGACGACGGTCCGGTGGAGACGGCGCCCAAGGAACGAACCGTCGATCAGGACGCGCTGCCCGGCCTGGACGAGAAGACGGTCGAGATCCCGCCCGCCGCCAAGCCGACGGACGAGAAGAAGACCGCGCCCGCCGCCGCCGCCGCCAGGTCGCTGACCGTCGAGCAGAAGACCATCGTCCAGGGCGAGACCCTGCAGGTGGTGCTGGGCCAGCGCGCCCTGTTCCACCTCGACGCCAAGGGCCGGCCGGTGCTGGACAAGGTGGAGGAGGGCCAGCTCGCCGCCGCCCATCCCCCCGGCGTCGTCACCGAGACGTTCGAGCCGCCGCCGGCGGGCCAGATCGCGGCCGCCCTGGACGGCTCGGCGGAGGCCCGCGCCACGATCCTGAAGGTCTGGAACGAGACGGAACAGGCCCTGGACTACGGCGCCATCGCCCTGATCATGCGGCGCGGCAAGGTGACGCCGGAGCCGGCGCCCATCTGCGCCGTGGCCCCGAAATCCGTGCGGACGGAAACCTGGCCGCGGCCCGTCGTGGCGGTGGGCCTGTTGCGCTTCAAGTCATCCGCGACGACCAAAGCCTGCAAATAGAGGAAACTGCCACATGGCGCTCGACGCCGAGACCCGCGACCAGCTCATCGACACCGTCCGCCGCTTCGTCACCGAACGCCTGCGCCCGCTGGAGGCCCAGGTGGCCGAGGACGACGCGATGCCCGAGGATGTGGTCGAGGAGATGAAGGGGCTGGGCCTGTTCGGCCTCTCGATCCCGGAGGCCTATGGCGGCCTGGAACTGACCATGGAGGAGGAGTGCCTGGTGGTGATCGAGCTGGGCCGCACCAGCCCGGCGTTCCGCTCCACCTTCGGCACCAATGTCGGCATCGGCAGCCAGGCGCTGGTGATGTTCGGGACCGAGGCCCAGAAGCGGAAGTACCTGCCCGGCATCGCGTCGGGCGAGATCATCACCTCGTTCGCGCTCACCGAGCCTGAGGCGGGCTCCGACAGCGCCGCGGTGCAGACCCGCGCGATCCGCGACGGCGACCACTATGTGCTGAACGGCGCGAAGCGCTACATCACCAACGCCAACAAGGCCGACCTCTTCACGGTCATGGCCCGCAGCGACCCGTCGAAGCCCGGCGCGGGCGGCGTCTCGGCCTTCCTGGTTCCGCGCGACCTGCCGGGTCTCAGCGTCGGCAAGCCCGAGAAGAAGATGGGCCAGCAGGGAGCCCACGTCTGCGACGTGATCTTCGACAACGTCCGCGTGCCGGCCGAGAACCGGATCGGCCAGGAGGGCGAAGGCTTCAAGGTGGCCATGCAAGTGCTCGACAAGGGCCGCCTGCACATCTCGGCCCTGTGCGTCGGGGTGGCCGAACGCCTGATCGCCGACAGCGTGGCCTATGCCGCCGAGCGCAGGCAGTTCGGCCAGCCGCTGAGCGGCTTCCAGCTGGTCCAGGGCATGATCGCCGACTGCAAGACGGAGGCGCTGGCCGCGCGGGCGTTGACCATGGAGACGGCCCGCAAGCGCGACCTGGGCCAGAACGTCACCATGGAGGGCGCGGCGGCCAAGTACTTCGCCTCCGAGATGGTGGGCCGGGTGGCCGACAAGGCGGTGCAGATATTCGGCGGCGCCGGCTACATCGCCGAATACGGCATCGAGCGCTTCTACCGCGACGTCCGCATCTTCCGGATCTACGAGGGCACCAGCCAGATCCAGCAGGTGATCATCGCCCGCGAAACGATGAAGCGGGGGGGCTAGGGCGATGTCCGATCCCGTCGAAACCGCCATCCTCGACCTCCTGGCCAAGGTCCCGCCCGGCAAGTCCGTCTCGCCGGAGGACGTGGCGCGCTCGATCGACCCGGAGAGCTGGCGCCGTACCCTCGGTCACGTCCGCGCGGTCGCCCGCGGCCTGGCGCGCCAGGGCAGGTTGGTGATTCTTCGCCACAACAAGCCGGCCGATCCGGACGACTTCAAGGGCGTCTACCGGCTGCGGCTGCCCGTCGCAGAGGACGCGGGCTAGTCACGTGACCGCCTTTTCCCAGGGTTAACGACGAGGCCTTATAGTCTGCCCTCGACATGAAGCGCCTCGCCCTCGCCTTCCTGCTGTTCGCCCTCTCGGCCTGCACGCCGCTGATGATCCAGCAGGCGGGAACGCCGCCGGCCGGCTTCCAGGGCGCCCACTTCGAGACCGATGCGGTGGTCAGTTTCGACGGGGCGCGGCTGGGGCTTACCACCTGGGAAGCCAAGACCGCCCAGCCCTGGGCCGTGGTCGTGGCGGCGCACGGCATGAACGACTACGCCAACGCCTTCCACTTCGCCGCCGAGGCCTGGGCCGAGCAGGGCGTCACCACCTACGCCTACGACCAGCGCGGATTTGGCCGGTCGCCGGGGCGCGGCATCTGGGCCGGCGACGAGCTGCTGATCGAGGACCTGCGCACGGTCACGGCGCTGGCGCGGGCCCGATATCCCGGCGCCATCGTCACCGTGGTGGGCGAGAGCATGGGCGGTTCGGTGGCCGCCGCGGCCTTCGCCGGCGACCGCCCGCCCGCAGCGGACCGGCTGGTCCTGCTGTCGCCGGGCGTCTGGGGCTTCAAGGCCCAGCCCCTGCCCAACAAGACCCTGCTGTGGCTGGCCGCCAACTTCACCGCGGCCAAGGTCTATACGCCACCCCGGTGGGTCACCGACCGCATCTATCCGACCGACAACCGCGACGAACTGATGGCCATGGGGCGCGACCGGCTGATGATCTGGGGGGCGCGCTCCGACACCCTCTACGGCCTGGTCCGCCTGATGGACCGCGCCGCCAAGGACGTGGGTGAGGACCGCCTGCCGACGTTCTACCTCTACGGCGCGAACGACCAGATCATCCCCAAGAACGCGGCCTTCAAGGCCGTGAAGCGGCTGCGCCCCACCGATCGTTCGGCCTACTACGCCGCGGGCCACCACCTGCTGACCCGCGACAAGCAGCGGGCGGCGGTGATCGCCGACGTGCTGGCCTTCATCCGCGATCCGGACGCGCCGCTGCCGTCAGGCGCGCCGCCGATCCCGGGAGCAGGCGCCAAGCACGCAGGCGCCGCCGACCCATCTCGTCGCGCCGCGGGGTTGTGATATGCCCCGCACACGCGTATCTCCCGCCAAATTCTTCCCTCATGACGCAGAGTTCACGGCATGACCTTGTTCGATTCTCCGGCCTTCGAGGGTCATGAAGGTGTGCATGCCTTCTCGGACGAGAAGTCCGGCCTGAAGGCGATCATCGCCGTACATTCCACCGCCCGCGGGCCGGCCGCCGGCGGCTGCCGCATGTGGCCCTACGCCAGCGCGGAGGACGCGCTCACCGACGCCCTGAAGCTCTCGCGGGCCATGTCCTACAAGAATGCCATGGCCGACCTGGAGCTGGGCGGGGGCAAGTCGGTGATCATCGGCGACGCCCGCACCCAGAAGACGCCGGCCTTGTTCGAGGCGTTCGGCCGCGCGGTCGAGGGCCTGGGCGGCAAGTACTGGACCGCCGAGGACGTCGGCGTGTCGGTGGCGGACCTCACCTACGCCCGCAGGAACACGCGATACGTCGCCGGCCTCGAAGGCCACGCCGCAGCCTCCGGCGACCCCAGCCCGGTGACCGCCGAGGGCGTGTTCCGCGGCGTGCGCCTCTGCGTCCGGCGCGGTCTGAAGCGCGACCTGGACGGGGTGCGGGTAGCGATCCAGGGCATCGGCAACGTCGGCGGCCATCTGGCGCAGAAGCTCCACGCCGCCGGCGCCAAGCTGGTGCTGACCGACGTCAACGTCGAGGCCCTGCGCCGCGTCGCCGCCGCCACCGACGCGGAGATCGTGGCCCCCAGCGCCATCTTCGACGCCGACGTGGACGTCTTCGCGCCTTGCGCCCTGGGGGGCGCGGTCAGTCTCGACACCCTGCCGCGCATCCGCGCCAGGATCATCGCCGGCGGCGCCAACAACCAGCTGGCCGACGCCGAGACGGGCCGCGAGCTGTTCAACCGCGGCATCCTCTATGCCCCGGACTACGTCATCAACGGCGGCGGCATCATCAACGTGGCCGGTGAGATCCGGGCCCTGGAGCTTGGCGAGGCCTTCGATCCTGCCTGGGTCGACGCCAAGCTGGACCGCCTGGCCCTGACCCTCGAGGAAGTGCTGGAACAGGCCCTGGTCGAACGCCGCCCGACCCACGAGGTCGCCAACGAGATCGCCCGCTCCCGCATCGTCGGCGCCGCGGAGAAGCGCGCGGCGGCTTAAGCCGCCGATCGCCGCCGGTCGCTGAGCAGCACCAGGGCGGCCGCGCCGCCGGCCGCCGAGATCGCCGCGGAGAGACCGGCGACGATCTGCAGGGCCTGCACGAAGGCGCTTCGGCTCTCGGACAACAGGGCCGCGCCAGCCGCGCCGCCGATCCGCTCGGCTTCCGCCACGGCCAACCCCAGCGAGGCGTGGTCCGTGTTTGGGGCCAACGCCTGGTAGATGGCGACGCCCAGGCTGCCCAGCAGGGCGATGCCCATGACGCCGCCGAACTCCGAGCCGGTCTCGGAGATCGCGCCCGCGCCGCCGGCCCGCTCGGGCGGGGCGGCGTTGAGGATCAGGTCCGACGTGAGCACGAAGGTCGGTCCGAGCCCCAGCGACATCACCACGCACGCCGTGACCAGAAGCGGCAGCCCGCCCCAGGAAACCTGGGTCAGCATCGCCAGGCCCAGCGCCAGCAGGCCCATGCCGCCGGCCACCACCCGCGAGGGACGCCCATGCTGCACGAACCACGGCGAGAGCATCGAGCCCGCCGTGGTCGCGGCGGCCGACGGGAGCTGCCAGAGGCCCGCCTCCAGCGGGGACAGGCCCAGCACCAGCTGCAGGTACTGGGCGATGAACAGGAACGTCCCGAAGATCACCAGGCAGCCCAGCAGATTGATGGAGAGCGCCGTGGAGAAGGTCTTCGAACCGAACAGCGACAGGTCGATCAGCGGATCGGTCAACCGCCTCTGTCGCTCGACGAACGCCCAGGCCAGCAGCAGGCCCACGACGACCGAGGCGCCGGCCAGGACCGAGGGCCCGGCCTCGGCGGTCCGCTTCAGTCCGTAGACGACCGCCAGGACGGCGCTCAGCGAGAGGCCGGCGCTGACGACATCGGACTTGCCGGCGTTGGGATCCTTGTATTCCGGCAGCAGCAGCGGGGCGGCGATCAGCACCAGCGCCATCACCGGCAGCGCCAGCAGGAAGACCGAGCCCCACGAGAACCACTGCAGCATCACGCCGCCCAGGACCGGCCCGATGAGGCCGCCGGCCGCATAGCCCGTGCCCCACGCCCCGATGGCGAAGGTGCGCTGGCCCTCGTCCTGGAACATGTGGCGGATCAGCGAGAGGGTGGACGGCGCGATGGTGGCCCCCGCCACGCCCAGCAGGGCCCGCGCGGCGATCAGGGCCTCGGCCGTAGGAGCGAAGGCCGCGAGGAGGGACGCCAGGCCGAAGGCCGCGGCTCCGAACATCAGCAGGCGCCGCCGGCCGATCCGGTCGCCCAGCGTGCCCATGGTGATCAGCCAGCCGGCGACCATGAAGCCATAGATGTCGACGATCCACAGGAGCTGGACGGCGCTGGGCTCCAGGTCGGCGGAAAGCGAGGGAACGGCCAGGTTCAGGACCGTAAGGTCCATCGAATAGAGCAGGCACGGCAGCACCACGAGGCCGAGCCCGATCCATTCGCGGCGCGTGGCTCGGGCGGGCGGGGTGGCGGCTATGGCCGTCATGGCTTACTCCTCGTCCTCATGGTCAAGGACGAGCGGCCGTCCAGCGATCCGACATATCACGGCGACGGCGGGCGGTTCGCCTTCCAGCTCCGCAAGCCGTTCACCAGCAGCAGCAAGCCCGCGCCGGTCGGCAAGCCGCCGACGATCAGCGCGGTCCCGAGGATGAAGCCGCTGAGGCCGGCGTCCTCGCCGCGCAGGAGGCCGATCAGCCCGCCGCCACCGAAGATGAGGGTGCATGATCCGCACAGCAGGACCATGAGCCCACCCACCGCAACGAGGCCTCCGGCCACGAAACGGGTGGTCCTGTCGCTCACGGGGCGTCTCCGCCGGCGCGCTCGATCCCGGCGGCAGGCGCCCGGCGCAGCGCTCGGCCCCAGACGAACAGTCCGAAGCCGACTGCCGCCGGCAGACCGCCCAACACCAGGGGCATCAGCAGCATGCCCGCGTCGTTCGGGTGGGCGAAGGTATCGACGAGGAAGGCCACGAAGAACAGGGCGCCGCAGCCGCCGCACAACAGCATGATCAGCGCGCCGACTGCGATCAGCGCCGCGCCGAAGAAGGCGCGGACGGGGCTCTGTGCTCCGGGAGATCGCGTTTCGCTCATCGCACCTGCCCCCGCTTCAAGGCGTCCGCTCCCGCCGCGCCCGGCCGATAGAAGGTGTTGAAGGTGTCGAAGGGGATGATCGTCCCGTCCGGCTGCACGAAGTGGACGCAGGAACGCTTTACCGTGCCCAGATCGAAGTTGAAGCGGTCCAGGAACTGGCTGACCACGACGCGGAAGGTGTTCTCATAGGCCACCTCCTGCGGCACGGCCGCCTCGGGCAGGCAGCACAGCAGACTGGCCAGCTTCTCCGACGTATTGCCCTGGGCCGTGGACAGCGACAGCAGCTCGAACACCTGCTTGCGGAGTTCCGGATAGCTCTCGAAGGTCACGGTGTTGGGCGCGGCGGCCACGAACAGCTCGCGCGGCAGCATGGCGGTGACCGGCTGCACCTGGCGACCGTTGCGCAGGCCGTATCCGATGCAGATCTGATCCGGATTGCAGGGCAGGGGGATCAGGTCTTCCAGCGCGAAGACTCCGGCCTCGGCGATGCGGCGGCGCACCTCGGTCAGGACCATGCGGTGGCGCTTGGCGTCGAAGCCGTCGTTGCGGCCGGCGTCCTGGATCGGCTGGAAGGTCACCCCGCGGACGCAGCGCCAGTCCAGGGCGAAGCGGACGATGTCGGCGATCTCGTCGTCGTTGACGCCCTTCTTCAGGGTGACCACCAGGGTGGTGGAGATGTCGTTGCGCTCCAGGGCCTCCAGCGCCTCGATCCGCACGCGGGTCAGGTCGGCGCCGCGCAGGTTCATCAGCGCCTCTCGCTTCAGGCTGTCGAACTGCAGATAGACTTCGAAGCCCGGCATATAACCCGCCAGCCGCTCGGCGAAGCCGGCCTCGCGGGCGATCCTGAGGCCATTGGTGTTGATCATCAGGTGGCGGATCGGCCGGCCCTTGGCCGCGTCCAGGATCTCCCAGAACTGCGGATGGAGTGTGGGCTCGCCCCCCGAGAGCTGCACCAGGTCGGGCTCGCCCTCGGCCGCGACGATCACGTCCAGCATGGCCTCGACCTCGGCCAGCGGCCGGTGCGCCTCGCGCTTCACCGAACTGTCGGCGAAACAGACCGGGCACGAGAGGTTGCAGGCCTCGTTGATCTCGAGGATCGCCAGGCACGAGTGCTGCTCGTGGTCCGGGCAGAGGCCGCAGTCGTAGGGGCAGCCGTGGTCGGTGCGGGTAGCCACCGACAGCGGCCGGTCGCCGGGCTTCAGCCAGTCGCGCTGGGATTTCCAATAGGCGATATCGTCGGCGATCAGCGTCTTCTGCACCCCGTGCTCGCGGCAGCGCTTGAGGTAATAGACCGCGTCGTCCTCGCCGATCACCTTGGCCGGGACCAGCTCCAGGCAGGTCTCACACAGGCTCGTGGTCTGGCCCAGGAACAGGTAGGGCGCGGCCTTCCGCACGGTCGCGGCGGAGGCTTCCGCGATAGTAGACCCATCCATAGGCGACCAGCCCCCCACACAGCAGATGGAACAGGTTAAGCGGCCCGATCAAAGGGGGATAGGGCTTCAGGAACTCCCAACCGAAGCGGGTGAGCCCGTACCATAAGCACAGGGCGTAGAAGCCGCGCCGCATCGCCCACGGCCTGCGCCGGGCCAGGCCTTCCAGATAGACGGCCAGGAACGCCGCCATCGCCAGGCTCTCGTAGGCCTGCACGGGGTGACGGCCGATCCCGTCGCCCAGCTCCACGGCCCAGGGCAGGGTCGTCGGCGCACCGTAGGTGCCGTCCGGCAGGCCGGCGAACAGGCAACCCCAGCGGCCGATCACCACGCCCAGGGCGAACGGCCCCACGAACACCCCGCCCGTCGAGCCACGCACCCCGCGCAACGCCTTGTAGATCTCCACGCCGACGATCGCGCCGACCAGGGCGCCGACCACGCTGTGCGACAGGGCCGGGTCGGCGTTCCGCAGGCTGTTCAGCGATCCCGCCAGCCAGGCGCCGGGGATCGCCCCAGCCACCAGGGCCGCGAAGTAGCCGCCGCCGACCTTACCGGCGACCTGCTCGGTCAGTCCTTTCAGCCGCCAGCGGTAGAGCGCGACGCTCAGGCCGATCCCCGCGGCCCACGCCGCGAGGTCGAAGGCGGCGTGCGCCCAGGTCGCGGTGGGGATCTGGATCATGCGGCGCCGATCAAGCGCGCGGATTCGGCGCCGCTCAACCCTGCCGCGCCCGCCATGCGTCGCGATCCAGCCGCCAGACCTGCCCCTCGGCCGGGCCGCCGACGTAGTCGCGCGCCTCGATGGCGACCAGTTCGGCGCCCTGCTTCTCCTTCACCCGGCCGGAGGCCCGGTTGGCGACGGCATTGGTCAGGTAGAGGAAGGGCCAGCCCAGCACCTCGAAGGCGTAGGCGGTGACCGCTTCGGCCGCCTCCGTCATCAGGCCCCGGCCGTGCAACGCCGGGTCCAGCCAGAAGCCGCGCATGTCGCGCTTTTCGCCATCGAATGGCCAGAGGTCGATGCGGCCCGCCAGCGTGTCGTCGCCGCCCTTCAGGGTGAGCGCCCAGAACGCCCTTTCGCCCTTGGCCCGCTGCTCCAGGCACTGGGTCATGTTCGTCGCCGCCCCGTCGTCGGGGTAAGGCCACGGGACGCCGGCGTGCAGCCAGCGCACGACCTCCCACTGCGGGAAGATCCGCTGGACGGCGGGTATGTCGCGCGCTTCGATCGGACGCAGGATCAGTCGCGCCGTCTCCAGCACTGGGGTTGGGGGCAAGGGATCAGTCATCTCCGGTCTCTCTTGGACTTGCCGGAGGCCGGGGCGCGCCTTCCTTCAGATATCGTGAGCCTCGGCCGGTCCGGCGGGGCTCGTCTGGGAAGGCTAGGCCGCTTTGGCGCGCGCAAGACCGTCCCGACGCCCCGCGAGGGCGGCGCCGTTGCAACCCGACGGGTTGGCGGACTTGCGAACCATGGCGGCCTCATAGCACGGCCTGGCCGGACGCCCCAACGCTCAGGTCGGCGGCGCGGCCTCGCGCATCGGTTCCTCGGACGCCGCGGCCGCTGGCCGCGAGCGTTTCGGCTCCACCGCGGACGGCCTGTCGTCCTCGGAGTCCAGCCGGGCGCGGATGGTGCAGACCACGCCGTCGATGGGATAGGCGATCCGCACTTCGCCGTTGAGGTCCGCCGCCAGGCCGCGCTCGATCAGCCGGGTGCCGAACCCGGCGCGCGTGGGCGGGTTCACCCGCGGCCCGTCGACCTCGCGCCAGGTCGCCGTCAGCTCGCGGGGGCCGCCGCCTCGGGACAGGTTCCACGTGAAATCGATCCAGCCCTCGGAGGTCGACAGCGCACCGTACTTCACCGCGTTGGTGGCCAGTTCGTGCAGGGCCAACGCGATGGCGATGGCGGTCTTCGGCTCCAGGCGAACCTTGGGCCCCTTCGTCCGAATCCGGGCTTCGCCCAGGCCCAGGCGAAACGGCTGCAGCGCCTGGCCGACGATCTCGTCCAGATCGGCGCCGGACCACTGCTCGTTGGTCAGCACGTCGTGCGCCTTGCTCAGCGCCACGATCCGCGCGGTCAGGGTGTCGCGCGTTCCAAGCGGCGCGCCGGCGGCGCGCAGGGTCTGTGCGACAATCGACTGCACGGTGGCCAGGGTGTTCTTCACCCGGTGGTTCAACTCGTTGATCAGCAGCCGCAGGTGCGACTGGTCCTGTTGCTGGCGGGTGATCGCCGCGCGCAGGTTTTCCAGGCGCTCGCGCGCTTCGTACTGCCGCCGACGCCCCCGCAGCGCCGTCTGTACGTGGCTGACCAGCGTGGTTGGGTGGAAGGGACGCTCCAGGAAGCTGATGTTGCCCAGGGCGCGGCTGTAGCGCCCGGCCGCCGGGTTGCGCTCCAGTCCGCCGCCGCGCTGAGCCAGCACGATGATCGGGAAGTCGGACCACGATGGCTGGGCGTCGACCCAGCGCGCCAGCCCGCTGTAGTCGTCTTCCTGCAGGATCTCCTCGACGATGAGCGCGACGCCTGCGCCACGCTCGCACTCGCGCTGCACCGACGCCAGGTCGGGGCAGATCTCGGCCATGAGCCCGGCCTCCCGCAACACGGCGGCCGCGACCGCGGCGTCCCGGCCGAACGGCGCGAGGATGAGCGCCCGTTCCGACGCCGAGTGCTGGCCGGCGATCATTCGACTTTCGGCCCCAGCAGGCCGGACACCTGGCCGACGAAATCCGGCACGCCGCGCAGCACGCCCTGGAACTGGGTCAGGGGCTCGCCGAGGCTGACGCCGCTCTGGTCGATGGCGTATTCACGGATGGTGCGTTCGTGATGGCCCGCACGCTTCTTCACTACGGAGATCGCCCGGCGGACTTGGCCCATGGCCTCGAAATATCGAAGCAAAAGGACGGTGTCTGCCAAGTAGGTGACATCCACGGGCGACCTCATCTCGCCGACGAGCCCATGCTGTGCAACGGTCAGGTAGGTCGTGGCGCCCTGGCGGTTCAGGTACTGGAGCAGTTCGTGCATGTGCAGGAGCAGGTAGTGCTCCTCCGGCATGGAGGCCTGGTAGCCGTTCAGGCTGTCCATGATCACCGTGCTCACGTTGACGGTTGAGACGCATTCGCGAACTCGCGCCGCGAATTCTCCCGGCGACAGTTCGGCCGCATCGACCTGTTCGATGATCATGTCGCCGCGCGCGCGCAGGCCCTCCAGGTCAAGGCCGAACGCCTTGGTGCGCTGGAACAGAAGGCCGAGCTCCTCGTCGAACACGAACAGCGCCACACGTTCTCCGCGTTCGATCGCGGCGATCGCGAACAGCAGGGTCAGCAGGGACTTGCCGGTCCCGGCCGGTCCCAGGATCAGGCAGCTCGAGCCGCGTTCGATCCCGCCGCCCAGCAGGTCGTCGAGCCCTGGGATGTTGCAGGGTTGGGGGCTGCGGTCGAAGCTGGTCCGGTGCTCGGCCGAGACCAGCCGTGGAAAAACCTCGAGCCCACCTGTCCGGATGGCGAAGTCATGATGGCCGCCGCGGAACCGACGGCCCCGGTACTTCGTCACCCGCACCCGGCGTCGCTCTGCGCCGTACTCCGGCGCCAGTTCTTCGAGCCGGATCACGCCGTGGGCCACGCTGTGCACCGTCTTGTCCGACGCCTCGGCGGTCAGGTCGTCCAGCAGGACGACGGTCGCCCCATGCCGCGAGAAGTAGTGCTTCAGCGCGAGGACTTGACGGCGATAGCGGAGCGAGCCCTGCGCCAGAAGGCGGATTTCCGACAGGCTGTCGATCACCACGCGGCTCGGCTTGGCGCGCTCGACGGCGTCGAGGATCAGGCGGGTCGTCTCGCCAAGTTCGAGGTCGGAGGAATAGAGCAGGCTCTGCTGCTGGTGCTCGTCCAGCAAATTCTCCGGGGGGACCAGCTCGAAGATATCGATGCCGTCCAATGTCCAGCCGTGCGACGCGGCGGTGTCGCGCAGCTCGGTTTCGGTCTCGGAGAGCGTGATGTAGAGGGTGGGTTCGCCAGCCTCGCGGCCGGCCATAAGAAAGCTCAGCGCCGCGGTGGTCTTGCCCGTGCCGGGGCTGCCCTCGAACAGGAACACGCGGCTTCGCTTGAGGCCGCCGGCCAGGATGTCGTCGAGCCCGGCGATGCCGGTGCGCGCGTCGTCGGCATGGACCGCCGCCGGGATATTCGTCATCTCCCCTCGTTTGTGATCTTGCCGTGAAGCTGGCGCCTCCACCCCGAGCGAAAATGCGCGTCCGGGGCTGCGGTTCCGTCAGGCGCGCAAGCGGCGCCGTGGATCCTTCACCGCGAGCACCAGGATCACGAAGGCGGCGGCCAGGAATCCCAGCGAAGCCAGGAACACCACGTCGTATCCGTAGATCTCGGCCACCACGCCGCCGATCAGCGGCCCGGCGGTGGCGGTGATGCTCTCGGCCGTGGCCGAGATCGCGATGCGCATCGGCAGGTCGTCGCGGCTGCCGAACTCCAGGACCATGGTCTGGGAGGCCATCATATAGCCGCTGAGCGAAGCGCCCAGCAGGGCGAAGGCCCCGAAGATCGGGACCGCGGTATGCAGGTTCAAAAGCATGATCGTGGCGCCCACCCAGCCGACGATCGACACCACCAGCACCGCGCGGAAGCCGGTCTTGTCGCCCATGTAGCCCCAGAGCAGGTTCGAGACCGTGTCGGCGCCCAGGAACGCGAACGACAGCAGGCCCAGGGTCGCGCCGTCCGCGCCCACCACCTTGCCCACATAGAGGATGTAGAACGGCGTCGCGATCCGCGCCGAGGTGGCCAGCATCTGCACCAGCAGGAAGAAGCCGTAGGCCCGGTCCTGGGCGATCAGCGCCGGGAACTCGCGCAGCCGGTCGCGGAATCGCGCCTGCGGCCGGGTCGTCGGTGGCTCGGGCTCCTTCAGGAGGAGCTGCAGCGCCCAGAGGCCGGCGCTGGTCAGCAGGAAGGCGAAGACGAAGGTGGTCGAATAGCCGTTCCCGAACAGGTTCTCGCCGATGAAGTACTTGCCCGCCACCCAGGCCAGGATGGCGGCGATCAGGCCGCCGGTGGCGTTGCGCCAGGCTTGCAGCCGTCCCCGCCGGCTGATCGGGATCACCTTGGACATCAAGAGGCTGAACACGACGCGCTGGGCGCCCATGAACACGCCGAACATCAGGATGAAGAACAGCAGCGCCCAGACCAGCGGCTGGCCCGACAGGAACCAGCCCGCCAGGGCCATGCCCAGGATCGCCAGCCGCCCCAGGCTGCCCATCCAGATGGCGGCCGGCATGACCTTGGTGCGGTGTTCGACTTTGGTGGCGCCGAAGATCGGGGAGATCACCCCGCCGAGCTGCTGCAGCGCCAGGCCCAAGCCGACGATGACGTTCGAGCCCGAGACCGACAGCAGGTAGGCCGGCAGGAAGGTGGGCGCGTTCACCAGCCGGAAGCCGGTCATCCCGAGCATGCCGTGAAGGTAGTTGCCGAGGTAGTTGCGTTTCAGGTTGTCCCAGACGAACTTCTCGTAGGCGGCCTCGCGCGCGGCCAGGTCGTCTGCCGCGACGAGCGCGCCGTCCTCGCTTTCGTCCAGCTTGGCGTCCAAACCCCAGCCCGCGTCGGAACGGGGCTTCGCGCCCCGTCTCCCACGGCTCCCTCGCCCAATGAATTTTCGAAGGTCCGGTCCGAATTCGGGCCGTCCTGGCCCAATGCTAGGGGGATTTGCGGGGGGCGCAACGGCTAACCCTGGCGGCAGGGTGCGCGGGCTTGGCGCTGGCCGGCCCTCGCCTGAGGGGCGCGTCAACTTGACGGCAAGCCCGACGTATCCCCACCGTCGCCGCGGTTGAGATCGGAGGGGCGGATGCGCAGGGTTCTGTTGGGGCTGTTGCTGGCGGCGGGGCTGGCCGGCGTCGCCCAGGCCGGCGACTTCGTCGTCGTCTCGTCCACGGATCCGGCGATCGTCCGCGGTTCCGAATACGCCAGCGGCCAGGCGTTGCAGATCGCGCCCGGCAAGTCGGTGGTGCTGGTCGATCCCGCGGGGAATGTGAAGCGATTGGCGGGCGGCGCGGCCGCCCAGGCCCTGCCGCGGCGACAGATCGCCAGCGTCGACGAGCAGCGCATGGCGGTGGTGAAGCTGCTGGTCGCCCCACCCCGCGTGCGCCGCGCCGCGCCCAACTTCGACAAGGTCTGCCCCGAGGCCGACCTCAAGACCTTCGACGGCATCCTCACGGTCGCCCCGGTGGACGGCTGCCTCAGCCGCGCCCGCGACGCCTTCGAAGCCTATGTCGAGCGCGCCGCCGGCCCGGAACCGGCCGCGTAGTTCCGCCAGAGCAGGCCGAACGCCAGGACCGCGCCGACCAGGCCGACCAGGATCGGCGCGGCGAAGGAGTGGCCTGCCGCGACGATCGCAGCGCCAACGAGGCACGATCCGGCGCAGCCTAGGTCCCAGCCGGCCTCCGTCGCCACGCTGAATCGAACCGGGCAGGGCGAAGCCTTGGCCAGGTTGTAGATGGGGGTCATCAGCGCCGGGATCCACAAGGCCTCAACCAGCGCGCCCAGGGCATTGGCCGTGACCGCCAGCCAAGGCGACCCCACGCTGATCGCGCGCAGCGTCAGGACCGCCACCATGACGGCGAAGGCCACCACGGCGGCGGTTCGACCGCCACCCGCGTCGATATGCCGGCCGATCGCCAGGCTGAACACCGCGCCGACCAGGGCGGCCAGCGCCATCGCCCCGCCATAGGCGGTGAAGCTCTCGCCCAGCGAGACGAAGAGCGCGATCTGCCAGATGTAGTAGTAACCGCCGGCGAAGATGCCGTCGCAGGCCATCAGGCCGACGCCCATCCACGCGCCGCGCAGCCCGCCCGATCCCTCGGGCGCCACCGCCACCTGCGGCGCGCCGATCAGAGGGCCTGCGGCCAGGACCTGGACCACCGCCACCCCGAGGAAGGCGGACCACGGGCCGCCTGCGGCCAGCGCCCAGGCGCCGAGCAGTGGCGCGGCGATCCCGACGACCGCGGTCAGGGCTTCGCGGGCGCCGACCTGGCCTCCACGGTGCTCGTCGTCGCCGATGCTGGCGAAATAGGCGTGGTACGAGGTCCAGTAGAGGACGCTGCCGACCGGCCCCACGAGCACGACCGCGGCGAAGGCCAGGTCCACGCCATGCACCAGCGGCAGGATCGGGAAGGTCGTCGCCTCCAGCACCGTGCCCAGGATCAGGGTCGCGCGCAGGCCGAAGCGGCGGGCGAACCGCAGGACGAGCGGCCGCAAAACGAACCGGCCGGCGTTCATCGCCGCCATGGCGCAAAGCACCAACGGCGCGGACACGCCGGCCCGCAGCAGGAACACCAGCACGAAGACGCCGCCCGCGCCCTGGGCCAGCGCCTGGACGCCGGAATGCAGATTGACGCGGTTGACCGCGTCGTTGCCGAAGAAGCTCATCGAGGAAGACGCCTGGGTGACGGGTGCGCAGGAGGGTTCGGCCGCACACGGCGGCGAAGCCCGGCTCGGCGGACTTAAGTCAGACGCGAAGGCGCTCCGTACACATGGCGGGAGTTACGCACGCCCTCCGTCGGTGCGCAACGGCGGAGCTAGACCCGCCGATATTCCATCTTCGAGCCATCCTCCAGCTTGCCCTGGAGCGCCAGCCAGTTCCCCGAAGCATCGTAGAAGTCGTCGATCTCGGCCTCGCCGCGCACCTGCCAGTGACCGGATTTCACCTTGGCGCAGGTGACCTTCAGCATCTTGGCTTCCTGCTGGTTGAACAGCGGCTTGCCGAAGCTGGCCTGGTTCCAGTGGCTGAGCGGCACGGCGTCGGCCGGCCCGCGCACCGCACCCTTGGGGCCAGTGATCTGCACATAGCCCGGCATGGCGCGCGCGCTGGTCTTCTGGATCTTGCCGTTGCCATTGGTGGTGGCGTCGATGCTGACCCATTTGCCGCCGGCCCAGCGCTCGATGGCGTCGTGCTTGTACTTGTAGACCGGGACCGGCCCGATCTTGACCACCATGTCGACGTTGGTGGTGACCGTGCGGTTGTCCTCGTCGCCAGCGAAGCTCATCTGGTGCTCGCCCACCCTGGTCCCGTTGCGGAAGACCTGGAACGCGAGACGGGCCGGCGCGGCGAAGGCGGTCCCCGGGACCAGCAGTCCAATACCGGCGGCCATCAACTCCCGCCGCCCAATCACAAGGCTCATATTGGATTTCCCTGGCGCCCCACCGATGGCGCCAAACTAGCGACCTGCACGGTCCACGCTAGTGCGCCGGCCGCGGCTTATAGCTGCGGGGCTCGCGGACGGGCAGGGGCTTCTCGGGCGGCTTCTGGCCGTGCTGCGGCGTCGCGCAGGACTTCATGAAAGGGTAGCCCAGGGCCTGGCCCTGCTGCTGGAGGCCGTGCGTCATCGGACGTTTCTCCTTACGCTGCGAGTCATGACTTACGCGGCCGCCTGTAGCGAATCGGCCGGGCGCACATCCACGTGAACGCTCAGGTTCGTGGCCCCGGGGTCGCCATAGATCGAGCCGGATATCGGCGTCGCCTCCTGCGGCGTGCGGGCCACCGCCACCGGGATCAGGTCGCCGCTCTCCGCCAGGGCGTTGGTGGGGTCGAACTCGGTCCAGCCCAGGTCGGGCAGGAACACCTCGCACCAGGCATGGGTCGCACCCGCGCCGCGGATCTCGCCGTGCGCGGGGGAGTAGAGGTAGCCCGTGACGAACCGCGCCGCGTAGCCCAGCCGCCGCAGGGCCTCCACCATCAGCCAGGCGAAGTCGCGGCAGGTGCCGGCCCCCAGCTTCACCGTGTGCGACGGCTCCTGCGCCGCGCCCAGGTCCCGGCCCTGGTATTCGAAGGTGTCGTGGATGGTCTGGTTGAGCCGCAGCAGGAACTCCAGCGCCGGTTCGTGCGCGCCGCCCATGTGCTCGCGGAGCCACCTCAGCAGGTCGCCGTCGGCATCCTCGGTCGCGGGCTCCAGGAACGGCGCCAGCACCGCCCGGTCCGCCGGCGCGTAGACGATGGGCGTCGCGGTCTGCGGGTCCTCGACCTGCAGGTCCGCCAGGTCGGCCGGATAGCGCTCGATCACCAGTTCGCTGGTGATGGACAGCCCCGTGGACTCCCCCTGCGGCGTGAAGCAGCACACCGAATTGCCCAGGGCGTCGTAGATCCAGCGGGTCTCCCCGGGCGGCGACACCGTGAGCACGGCGTCCATCACCCGGATCGCATGGCTGTCGCGCGGCCGCAGGAGCAGCCGATGCGTGGCGAAGGTGACCGGCCGCTCGTAGCTGTAGAAGGTCTCGTGTCGGATGCGCAGGCGGGCCATGCGGGCGGAACAACCTGGAGCGGTTGCGGTTCCGCCCCTCCGCATGCCACTGCAAGGGCATGCATAGGGATGTGATCATCGTCGGCGGCGGGCACAACGGCCTGACCTGCGCCGCCTACCTGGCCGCCACGGGTCTGAAGGTGACCGTGCTGGAGCGCCGCGGCGTCGTCGGCGGGGCCGCGTTGACCGAGGAGTTCCACCCCGGCTTCCGCAACTCCGTGGCCAGCTACACGGTCTCGCTGTTGAACCCGAAGGTGGTCGCCGACCTCGAACTCGCCCGCCACGGCCTGAAGGTGGTCGAGCGGAAGATGGCCAACTTCCTGCCCCTGGACGGCGACCACTTCTTCGTGGGCGAGGGCCGCACCAAGTCCGAGGTGGCCCGCTTCTCCGCCCGCGACGCCGAGCGGTTCGACGACTACGGAAACCGCCTGGACGCCATCGCCGATGTCTTGCGCGAGCTGGTCCTGCAGACCCCGCCCAACCTGGTGGAGGGCGGCCTCGGGGAAGCGATCCCCGAGCTGCTGAAGAGCGCCGTCCTCGGCCGCAAGCTCTCCCGTCTGAACCTGACGGCCAAGCGCGACCTGCTGGCGCTGTTCTCGCAATCGGCGGGCGATTGGCTGGATGGCTGGTTCGAGGGCGCGCCCATCAAGGCGGCCTATGGTTTCGACGGCGTGGTCGGCAACTACGCCAGCCCCTACACGCCGGGCTCGGCCTACGTCCTGCTGCACCACGTGTTCGGCGAGGTGAACGGCAAGAAGGGCGCCTGGGGCCACGCCATCGGCGGCATGGGCGCGATCAGCCAGGCCATGGCCGCCTGCTGCCGCGAGCGCGGCGTCGAGATCCGCACCGGCGCCGCCGTGGCCGAGGTGCTGACCGAGAAGGGGCGCGCCACCGGCGTCGTCACCGCCTCCGGGGACGTGCTGAAGGCGCGCGCCGTGGTTTCCAACCTGCATCCCCAGCTCCTTTTCCAGACACTGGTCGATCCGGGCGTCCAGCCCGCCGATTTCGTGGAGCGGATCGCCCGCTACCGCTCCGGCTCCGGCACGTTCCGCATGAACGTGGCCCTGTCCGAACTGCCGCGCTTCACCGTCGCCCCCGGGCCCGGCGACCACATGACCGGCGGGATCATCATCGCCCCGAGCCTGGCCTATATGGAGCGCGCCTACGACGACGCCCGCGCGCATGGCTGGTCGAAGGAGCCGATCGTCGAGGTGCTGATCCCGTCCACCCTGGACGACAGCCTGGCGCCCGCCGGCCAGCACGTGGCCAGCCTGTTCTGCCAGCACGTCGCCCCCGAACTCCCCGACGGCCGGTCCTGGGACGACCATCGCGACGAGGTCGCCGACCTGATGATCGCCACGGTGGACAAACACGCGCCGGGCTTCGCCAAGTCCGTCCTTGGCCGCCAGGTGCTCAGCCCGCTGGACCTGGAGCGCACCTTCGGTCTCGTGAACGGCGACATCATGCACGGCCGCCTCAGCTTCGATCAGCTGTTCTCGGCCCGCCCGGTGCTGGGCGCGGGCGACTACCGGACGCCGATCAAGGGCCTCTACCAATGCGGCGCGGGCACGCACCCGGGCGGCGGCGTCACCGGCGCGCCGGGCCACAACGCCGCCCGCGAGATCCTCAAGGACGTGAGGCGCCGGCGGGTGTGAGGAGCCCTTACCGCGCCCGCCAGTGGGCGGCCACGAACTCGCGCAGGTCGCGGTAGGCCACGGTCTCCATCTCGCGCAGAGCGGCCAGTTTCTCGGCCAGGTCCCCCCGGTCGAACCGGGTTCGCGCCTCCGAAACCGCCGCGAAGTACCCTGCATATCGGCCCGCGTCTCCGGCCAGCAGCCGGTCGTCGTTGACCACGCGCAGCGCCAGCGCCGCGACGACGGCCCCCACCGTCACCTCCAGGGCGAGCTTCACGTCGGTGTCCTCCGGGGTTTGGCCCGTGGCCAGCAGCACTCCCGCGACGACGCCCGTCATCACGGCCGCGGCGAGCAACAGCTTGCTCAAGCCCCGCACCACCGCCGCCCGTCGTCCCGGAGCCCCGAGGGAATCGCTCAGCTTGCGCTGCACATAATCGACCTGGGCGTCGAGCCGCTGGCCGCGCAGCAGGGATAGCAGCAGGTCCAGCTCCTGCGACGGTTCGGGCGGCTTCGGCGGCGTGGACCACTCGGGCAGGACCCAGGTCTCGCCGTCGTCGCGGACCGGCCGCGCCAGCAGCGGCGCCTGGCCCGGAAGCTCCTCGGGCTTGGGCAAGTAGGAGAGCATCCGGCCGCGCGCCACCTTCCACTCGCCCAGCGCCGCGTCGTTGGCCATGGCGCGCGCCACCAGATCCAGGTTGTTCACGACCGCCTGGAAGTACAGCGCCCGCACCCGCTCGGCGCCGAAGCGCTGGCCGAGCCATCGGGCCTTGGACGCCGCGCCGAGCTCGTGGAACGCCATCAGTCCCAGCCCCGCGATGACGAGGGCGGCCGCAACCATCTCCACGTAGCGCTCCGCCCCGATGGCCAGCGGCGACAGCACCGCCAGGATCAGGCCCAGCGTGGCCAGCCCCACCGACAGCAGGCCGAAGCGCCGGTCGCGCCGGCCGTGGCGGGTGGCGGGCGGGTCGTACCTGGCGAACAGCGCCCGTAGCTCCGGCCAGTCCAGGACGCGCAGGCCCGTCGGATGCTTCGAACCCAGCGCCGCCCGCGCCTCCTTGGTCTGGAGCACGTCGTCGTTGGTCCAGTCGGCCAGCGCATCGTGGAAAAGCCCGTGGCGCTCGTCGGCCTCGGTCGGATCGGCTGGCGTCATCAGGGCCTCACGGGTCGTCCACGACGGGAAGCTTGACCATAGCCGCTCTCGGCCGCGCCGTCCGCTACCAGCTCAGATCGGAGATCAGGCCGGCGTAAACCTCGATGCCGCCCCAAAGCGCCTGCAGGGTGATGTTCTCGTTCACGGAATGCTGGTTGTTGTCGTAGTTGGCGATGCTGACCCCCACCATCGGGACCTCCAGCGCGTCCACGATCTTGGCCATGCCCGAGCTGGCGCCGACGATCGGCAGCTTCAGGACCGGGTAGCCCACCGTGCGTCCGATCGAGGCTGCGACGGCCGCGGCCGCGGGACCGTCCATGGGAGTCTTGGTGGCGACGCTCTCGCCGTCGTCCCAGTTGATCCGCACCACCTTCGGGTTCTGCAGCCGGGTCGGCATGTCGGGGGTGTCGCGAACGATCTTCCAGCCCTGAGCGGCGAGGTAGGCCTCGGTCTTCTCGCGCGCCCGCTCCGGCGTCATGCCGGGCGCGAGCCGGATGTCGAATGAGGCCTCGGCCTCGGTGGCGATGGCGTTGGCCGCGTCGGGGCCGGTGTCGCCCGCGTGGATCGCGCGGACGTTGAAGGTCGGCGCCAGATAGCCGTCGGCCAGCCGGCCTTCCCCGATGTTGCGGCCCAGGCCGAGGGAGGTCTTCAGGTCGGTCTCCACATCCGGCAGGGCGGCCAGCGCAGCCTTGTCCGCGGCCGACACCGGCGTCACGTCGTCCGCGAAGCCCGGGATCGGGATGCGGCCATTGTCCTCGCGCAGGCTCATCACCAGGCTGGCGATCATCACCGTCGGGCTCGGCGCCCAGCTCCCGTAGTGGCCGTCGTGCAGCGGCCGCGTCGGGCCATAGACGGTGGCCTTGAAGCCCGCGATGCCGCGGTTGCCGAAGTTGATCTGCTGGCGGCCCGACTGGTGCATTGGCCCGTCGCCCATGATCAGCAGATCGCCTTTCAGCAGCGCCTTGTGCTTCCGCACCAGGGCCTCGAAATGCGGCGAACCCTGCTCTTCTTCGCCCTCCCAAAGGACCTTGATGTTCACCGAAGGCTTGCGGCCCGTGGCCTTCAGCGCGTCGAGCGCGCTCAGCAGGCTCTGGATCGAGCCCTTATCGTCGCCCGTCGAGCGCGCATAGAGCCGCCACGCGGGGTCCAGCGGGCCGGCGGCGCCCTGCCAGTCCACCGGGGTCGCCTCCGGCAGCGCCGTGCGCATCGACGGCTGGAACGGCGGGGTCACCCATCCCTTCTGGCCGACCGGCTGGCCGTCGAAATGAGCGTAGAACACCACGGTCCGCCTGGCCCCGGGCGTCTTCAGCTCGCCGAAAACCGACGGCGGCGTGCCCGGCTCGGCCGTCAAGAGCTGGGTGGCGAAGCCGCGGCCCTTGAGAAGCTCCTGCAGGTAGGCGGCGTTCTTCTCGACGTCAGACACGTTGGTCGCGACATTGGGCAGCGACAGCAGCTTCACGAAATCGGCGACGATCGCCTTTTCGTTCGATTGCCGCCACGCCCGCACCTGCGGCGCCGGCGAAGCCGCCTCGGCAGCCCCCGCCGCCAGCGCCAGCGCCGCCGCCGCGCCGGCCAAGATCCTGCTGAACCCCATCACGCCACTCCCTTGCTGGCGCGACCTTAGCGCCCCCGGCGTGCATTGCACGGCCCGGGGCCAGCTTCGCCGGGATTCGCCGCAATCGCCCTTGCGCAATGCAGGCCTGACACGAACCCGCCCTACTGCGGCCAAGGGCGTGGGTGATGTTGTCCGGGCTTGAGGGACACCGGTTCATCCCTCCCCCAGAACCGGCAGTTCCGAAGCGCACCTGAACGCGGCTCCCCCGAAATGCCCCCATAAGGGGGAGCCGCAACTCCCCAGAGCACTGAGGCGGAAGGCCCAACGGGAGCCCCAGGTGTGGTGACGTTGTCCTGAGGCTCCCGGGCGAACCGGTCGGCGGGACGGGGATGCCGGCGGTCCAACTTTTTGCAGGCCCTACGAGAAAGGCCCCTGCATCGAGGGACGGGGCAGGGGCCTGCGGCCATCGTTCGCCACCGTTGGGGTGACCAGCCGAAGCCGCAGCTCCACAATGCGATGGCGACAACGTAGTTCCATATATCGAGATATATTGAATCAGCGCTTCGCTTCCATCTCCGCCCGCGTGATCCTGGCCGCCATCACGCAGCGCGCTTGGCCATCGGCCGTGAAGACGGTGGCCGGCTGGCCCGGCCCCGGCCGGAACGCCCAGTCGCCCTTACTCGTCCGCACCAGCAGGCTCTCGGGATCGGTGAACTGGCACACCGCATGGAAGCGCGTGCTCCGGCCGCCGTCGGCGTAGATCGGCGCGCAGTCCACGTGGCCCTCACGGCGCAGGAAGGCGACCTCCTCGTAGTCGAACTTCCGGATCGGCTTGCGACTTCCCTCCAGGAACTCGGCCTCGGTGATCAGCGGACAGGCCGGCCCCGTGATCGCCCAGGCCTTGGCGTCCGCGATCCGGGTCCGCTGGATCGCCAGGTAGCGGCCGGTCAGCCCCCAGGCCCCGAACCCCGCGGCGATGAGCACTGCGACGATCCACACCCGCCGCGGCACGCCTTCGCGCGCCCGCCGCCGCCGACCGAACCTGCCTGACGCCGTATCCATGCCGACTCCGATTTACATGTGTAGTTCGACGCGGAAGGAAGGGTGGTCGTCAAGGGGCGGCTTCCTCCAAGGCGCAGCTTGCACGAACAAAAAGAGAACAATACTCTTGGGCGATGGCCATCCTCACCCTCAAGCGCAAGCTCGCGATCCTGTCCGACGCCGCCAAGTACGATGCGTCCTGCGCCTCGTCGGGCAGCGTCAAGCGGGACTCGCTGGGCGGGAAGGGGATGGGATCCACCGACGGCGGGATGGGCATCTGCCACGCCTACGCGCCGGACGGCCGCTGCATCAGCCTGCTGAAGATCCTGCTGACCAACTTCTGCGTCTACGACTGCGCCTACTGCGTGAACCGCGTCTCGTCCAACGTGGCCCGGGCGAGGTTTTCCGTGGACGAGGTGGTCGACCTGACCCTGGGGTTCTACAGGCGGAACTATATCGAGGGCCTGTTCCTTTCGTCCGGCATCATCCGGTCGGCCGACTATACGATGGAGGCGATCGTCCGGGTGGCGCGGACCCTGCGCGAGGTCCACGACTTCCGCGGCTATATCCACCTGAAGGTGATCCCCGAGGCGGCGCCGGCGCTGGTCGAGCAGGCCGGGCTCTATGCCGATCGCGTCTCCATCAACATCGAACTGCCGAAGGACGAGAGCCTGGCGGACCTGGCGCCGGAGAAGGACGCGGCCGGCATCAAGAAAGCCATGGGCGCGGTTCGTGTCTCCGAGGACGCCTCGAGGGAGAAGGGGCGCAAGGCCCGCCCACCCAGGTTCGCGCCCGCCGGCCAGTCGACCCAGATGATCGTCGGCGCCGACGACGCCACCGACGGAGCGATCCTGAAGCGCAGCGAGAGCCTCTACGGGGCCTATCGGCTGCGGCGGGTGTACTACTCGGGTTTCTCGCCGATCCCGGACTCCACCGCCCGCCTGCCACTCGCGCGTGCGCCCCTGGTGCGTGAGCACAGGCTCTACCAGGCCGACTGGCTGATGCGCTTCTATGGCTTCGCCCGCGCCGAGATCGTCGGCGAAGCCGAGGACCTGGACCTCGCGATCGACCCCAAGCTGGCCTGGGCGTTGAAGAACCGCGGCGACTTCCCGGTGGATGTGAATGTGGCCGATCGCGAGCGGCTGCTCCGCGTGCCCGGTCTGGGCGTCCGCACCGTCGAGCGCATCCTGGAGATCCGTCGTTTCAAGCAGCTGGAGCTGGCGGACGTGAAGCGTCTGAGCCGCGGGATCGAGAAGCTGAAGCCGTTCTTGGTCTGCGCCGACTGGAGCCCCGGCGCCCTTATCGACCGCGCCGACCTGCGCCGGCGGATCGAGCCCCAGCAACTGGACCTTTTCTGATGGAGGTCGTCCGCCTCGCCCACGAGACCGACTTCGACGGCTGGCGCGAGGCCGCCCGAGCGCTGCGCGCGCGCGACGTCGCGCCGCACGACGTGCTCTGGACCGTGGACGGCGACGGCTCGCTCTTTGCGCCTCGCCCGCCGGGGGCAGGCGGCGGCGAGCGGTTCACCGTCCCGCGCGAGTTCGTCGACCTGTCGGCGAAGGTGATCCTGCACCGTTCCGACGAGCGGTTCGCGCTGCTCTACCGACTGCTGTGGCGCCTGCAGGACGAGCCCAGCCTGATGCACATCGCCTCTGACCCCGACGTGGCCCGCGCCCAGGGCTTCGGCCGCGAAGTCGGCCGCGCCGCCCACAAGATGAAGGCGTTCGTGCGCTTCCGCGAAACCTCCGACGAGGACGGCGAGGCCTATGTGGCGTGGTTCGAGCCGGCCCATAGGGTGGCCGAGGCGACGGCGCCGTTCTTCGTGCGCCGGTTCGCCAACATGCGCTTCTCGATCCTGACCCCCGACGTCTGCGCGCACTGGGACAAGGCGCAGTTGACGCTCACTCCGGGCGCCGATCCTGCCGACGCGCCGGCCGCAGACGCGCTGGAGGACTATTGGCGGACCTACTACGCCTCGATCTTCAACCCCGCCCGGCTGAAGGTGGGGGCGATGCAAAAGGAGATGCCCAAACGCTACTGGCGGAACCTGCCGGAGGCGGCGCTCATTCCCGAGCTGATCGCCCAGGCCGAAGGCCGCACCAGCACCATGGTCCGCCAAGCTCCCACCGAACCCAGCCGCCGGGTGGTCAAGGCCGCCATCCGCAACAGCCGCGACGCGCCTTGGGACGGGCAGGCTCCGACCTCGCTCGACGAAGTAGCCACCGGTGTGGACCATTGCCGCCGCTGCGACCTCTGGCGCGACGCGACCCAGGGCGTCGCGGGCGAGGGGCCGGGCCGGGCGAAGCTGCTGTTCGTGGGCGAGCAACCTGGCGACCAGGAAGACCTGGCTGGCAAGCCGTTCGTGGGTCCCGCGGGTCAGGTCTTCGACAAGGCCCTGGCGGAGGCCGGCGTGCCCCGCACCGAGACCTACGTCACCAATGCGGTGAAGCACTTCAAGCACGAACTGCGGGGCAAGCGGCGGATCCACCAGACCCCGAACCCCGGCGAGGTCACCGCCTGCCGCTGGTGGCTGGACGCCGAGCGCCGGATCATCCGCCCTCGCGTCATCGTCACTCTGGGCGCCACGGCGGGCCTCGCAGTGTTCGGCAAGCCCACGCCGATCGGCAAGTTCCGCGGCCGGCCGATCCAGCTATCCGACCAGGCCCAGGGGGTCGTCACATACCATCCCTCCTACCTGCTTCGCGTGCCCGACGAGGATGCGAAGGCCAAGGCCTATGCGATGTTCGTCGAGGACCTGAAGTTGGCGTGGAAGTTGGCTGCGTGACCTTAGCGCCGCCGCAGGCTGGCGGTCGCGTAGACCGCGCCCAGCAGGGTCAGTCCGGCGCCGTAGGTCAGGAACGACATGCGATAGGCCGACGCCTGGGCCACGAGGCCGAAGCCCAGGATGAGGACGCCGTTCGCGCACTGGGTGGTGAAGCCCTTCAACGAGGCGACGGTGGCGCGGGTCTCGCCGTGCAGGGCGTGGTGGAAGCGGGCGTCGGCGCTGACGTCCACCAGGCTGTAGAGGCCGACATAGACCAGAGGCAGCGCCACCGACCACGCCTGGAATGTCGCGGCGGCGGCCACGATGCTCAGGCCGCCCAGGCAGGTCAGGCCATACAGCCAGCGCGGGTCGAGATGGCGGATGCGATGCGACAGCACGCTGCCGACCGCCTCGGCCGTGGCCATGGCGGCGATGAACAGGGCGATGGCCGACTTCGGCAGGCCGACGTCGCGGCCGAACAGTTGCCAGTAGTCGGCAGTGGCGTAGGCGACGGCCTGGACGCCGGCGATGAAGGCGATCAGGGCCGGGATGCCCGGCAGGCTGATCGCCTCGCGCGCGCCGCGGGCCAGGTGGGAGAGATAGCTCCAGTCGGCGACGGCGACGGCGCGCGGGGCGGACGGCAGCAGCAGGGCGGCGCCGGCCGCGGCGACGCCGGAGAGAGCGCTGGCGACGATCAGCGGGCCGTAGCCGAGCGGCGCGGCGACCGCGGCGATCAGGGAGGCGGCGACCAGGCCCACGCCGCGCGCCGCCTTGGCCCGGCCGAACACCTTGGCGTACTCGGCCTCGCGCCCCAGCGCCTTCAACTCGTCATAGACCACCGCCTCGAACGCCCCGTTCATGGTGGCGCTCTTCATGCCCCAGAGCGTCAGGCCGAGCAGGAAGCCCCAGAAGCCGGGGAAGGCCAGCCAGATCAGGAAGCCGCCCACGCGCAGCAGCTGCGAGATCGCCAGCAGCCAGCGCCGCGACATGCGGTCGGCCAGCACGCCGCAGGGGATCTCGAGGAGCAGGCCGGTCGCCGACCATGCGCCCAGGGCGAAGCCGATCTGGGCCGGCGACAGGCCCTTCTCGGCGAACATCACCGTGTAGAACGGGACGATGAGCAGGAAGGTGTCCAGGAACCTCAGCGCGCAGGCGCTGAGGACAAGTCTACGCACCTAGGCTGAGAACCCGGCTTCGGCGAAGTCCAGCATCCGCTTCAGCAGCGCGTCCACGTCGGCCTCGCGGGTGAGGCCGCCGGACAGGTGGTGCAGCCGGTCGAACTCGGCGAAGCGGTTGTTGTGGACCATGCCCAGCACGAAGTGCAGGCGCCAGTAGATGTCTTCCTTCGGAAGGTCGGGGCGGGCCGCCGTCAGGGCGCCCGCGAACCGCTCCAGGTGGCTGACGTCGTTGCGCAGCACCTCGCGCATCTCCGCCGTGCCCTCGGACCGGGCGCGGATGATGAACTGCACCGAGATGCGCCGGTCGTGGTCGGGCGAGCCCCAGCGCAGGGGCGGGGCGAAATAGGCTTCCAGTATGTCGCGCACCGGCGGCCTGCCGTTGTGGCGCGCGGTCGCCTCGTGCAGCATCCGGGCCCGCTCGCGGTTCAGCTCCGACGTGCGACGCCGGAAGATCTCGAACAGCAGGGCGTCCTTGGAGCCGAAGTGATAGTTCACCGAGGCGAGGTTGACCCCGGCCTCTGCGGTGATGTCGCGCACCGAGACGTTCTGGAAGCCGTGAAGCGCGAACAGCCGTTCAGCCGCGTTGAAGACCGCCTGCTTGGTGGCGGCCTGGGCCTCTTCGGTCTCGGGCGGATCCTGGGTAAGGGGATCGGTCATGCGAATCCCATAAGCGTTACTACAGCCTAGGCCTTTCGGGCGGTCAGCGCGACATTCATCGCGGCGACCAAGAAAAGTGAAGCGCACTCGGACGCAAAACCGGTCTCCACTTTCGCTGAGCGCGCTTAGCGCGACAGCTCCTTCATCGCCTTTTCCAGCCCGTCGATGGTCAGCGGGTACATCCGGTCGCCCATCAGCTGCTTCATCACCCCGATCGAGGGCGTGTAGTCCCAATGGCGCTCGGCGGTCGGGTTCAGCCAGACCATGCGTTCGTAGATCTGCGAGACACGGTCCATCCAGATCGCGCCGGCTTCCTCGTTCCAGTGCTCCACCGAACCACCCGGATAGGTGATCTCGTAGGGGCTCATGGTGGCGTCGCCCACGAAGATGACTTTGTAGTCGTGGGGGAACTTGTGGAGGATGTCCCAGGTGTTCAGCTTCTCGGCGTGACGGCGCCGATTGTCCTTCCACACGCTCTCATAGAGGCAGTTGTGGAAGTAGTAGAACTCCATGTTCTTGAACTCGGAACGCGCGGCCGAGAACAGCTCCTCGCAGACCTTGATGTGCCCGTCCATCGAGCCGCCGATGTCGAAGAAGATCAGCACGCTGATCTTGTTGCGGCGCTCGGGCCGCAGGTTGATGTCCAGATAGCCCTTCTCGGCCGTGCCCTTGATGGTCGCGCCCATGTCGAGCTCTTCGGCCGACCCGTCGCGGACCCATTTGCGCAGGCGGCGCAGCGCCATCTTGATGTTGCGGGTGCCCAACTCGACGCTGTCGTCGAGGTTCTTGTACTCGCGCTTGTCCCAGACCTTGATCGCCCGGCCGTGGCGGCCCTTGTCCTGGCCGATCCGGATGCCCTCGGGGTGATAGCCGTTGGCGCCGAAGGGCGAGGTGCCGCCGGTGCCGATGGCCTTGTTGCCGCCCTCGTGGCGTTCCTTCTGCTCGCGCATGCGCTCGGCCAGCGCTTCCATCAGCTTGTCGAAGCCGCCCATGGCCTCGATCTGCGCCTTCTCTTCCTCGGTCAGGAACTTCTCGGAGATCTTCCGCAGCCATTCGGCCGGGATGTCGGCCGCCAGGTCCGGGCTGTCCATCTTCTCCAGGCCCTTGAAGACGTGGCTGAAGACCCGGTCGAACTTGTCGATGTTCTTCTCGTCCTTCACCAGGGCCGAGCGCGACAGGTAGTAGAAGTCGTCGACCGAGCGGTCGATGACCTGCTTGTCCATCGCCTCCATGAGGATGAGGTATTCCTTCAGCGTCACGGGCACCTTGGCCCCGCGAAGCTCGGTGAAGAAGCGCATGAACATGGGCGGCCCGCGTCGAACGTCTGTTTGAACGCTGAGGATGGGGCGGGGGGGATCGGATGTCCAGTGCGGTGGGGGCGGTGCGGCGTTCGGGCGGGCGTGGACGGCGAGTGGCGGTTGACCTGCGCCGCTGGCTGCTCGACATATGTTCACATTTTGTTCTTTACTTGCGGTCGTCTGGGGTATAGCGAAGTCCCGACGCGGAGCACGTCGGGACCACAACCCTGCGAGTTGGGTTCAAATTCCCGGGCGACGACGTAGGCGCCGGCTCAGGTTTGATGGGTCGATCCCCAGCGCATGTGCCGCCATTCGCAGGCTGCCATGCTCTCGAATTGCTTCTCGATACCCCTTAATCACCGTGCCTTCGCGGGCCATGATTTCCTCCTCAGCCGCCTGCATCGCCCTAAGCCGATCGGAAATTCCCGGAGACTGGCGACGCGGGAATTGCACCTTCCCGGTCTTCAGCTTGGCGACGGTCGATCTAGGCAAGCCGGTCGCTCGCCCAACCGCGGCGTCGCCAAACTTGGCCGAAGCCGCGGCAAGAGCCGCTTGCAGGCCTGCGGTCGGTGGCTGAGGGCGCCGACACCGGACGACGCGAGATGCGACCCCGCCGCTACCCCTTCGGCTTCAGGTCCGGCCTCGACGCCAGGAACGCCGCGCGTTCCGACGCCGTCAGCACCTTGGCCTTCTTCTGGCGGGAGACCTTGGGCGTGGGCGGGGCGTAGACGCCCGACTTCGGCGAGCCGCCCTTGAGGTCGGAGAGGCGCTTGATCGGGGGTTTCATGGGAGGTCGCCTCTCGCGATGCGCCGGGCGGCCCGGATCGGCGACCTCCTTGGCATATTCCGAGCGCCGGCGCTCAGCCCTTCTCGCTGTCGAGGTGCGCCATCTGGGCCTCGGCGTAGCGCATGCCCGCGACGGCCTCCTGGGGGGCGGCGGCTTCCAGGGCGGCGAGGGTCTCCGAAGATAGGGGCCGGTCCAGGGCGCCCAGGGCCTCGGCCAGGCGGTCGCGCCGGCGCGCGCCGATGAGGGGGACGATGTCGTCGCCCTGGGCGGCGACCCAGGCGATGGCGGCCTGGGCGGGGGTGAGGCCGGCGGCTTCGGCGATGGGGCGAAGGGCGTCGGCGAGGGCCAGGTTCTTCTGGAGGTTCTCGCCCTGGAAGCGGGGGCTGTGGGCGCGGAAGTCGCCCTGGGCGCTGAAGTCGGTGGTGTTGCCGCCGATCAGGCCCCGGCTCAGCACGCCATAGGCGGTGACGCCGATGCCCAGCTCGCGGCAGGTATTGAGGACCCCGCCCTCGATGCCGCGGGACATCAGGCTGTATTCGATCTGGAGGTCGGCGATGGGATGGACGGCGGCGGCGCGCCGGATCGTGTCCGAGCCCACTTCGGACAGGCCGATGTGGCGGACGTAGCCGGCCTGGACCATCTCGGCGATGGCGCCGACGGTGTCCTCGATCGGGGTGTTCGGGTCGAGGCGGGCCGGGCGGTAGATGTCGATGTGATCCACGCCCAGGCGCTGCAGGCTGTAGCAGAGCGCGGTCTTGAGCGCGTTGGGGCTGGCGTCGAAGCCGATCCAGGCTCCGGTGGGGGTGCGCTGGGCGCCGAACTTAACGCTGAGGACGACCTCGTCGCGGCGGTGGTCCTTCAGGGCCTCGCCGATCAGCATCTCGTTGTGGCCCATGCCGTAGAAGTCGCCGGTGTCGATCAGGGTGACGCCGGCCTCGATGGCCGCGTGGATCGTCGCCAGGCTCTCGGCGCGGTCGGAGGGGCCGTACATGCCCGACATCCCCATGGCGCCCAGGCCGATGGCGGATACTTCGGGGCCGGTGGTTCCAAGTCTGCGGGTCTGCATGGGGTCGTCTCCTTCGTGGTGCGAGACATCTACGCCTGGGCATTCGTCGCGATAATCGGCATTGTTCCGCACGAACTGTACGGAAAATCGAACAATGGACCGGCCCGACCTCTATGCGCTGGACGGCTTCGCGGCGGTGGCGCGCCACCGCAACTTCCGGCGGGCCGCCGTCGAGCGCGGGGTCTCGGCCTCGACGCTGAGCCAGACGGTGCGCGAGCTGGAGGCGCGGATGGGCGTGCGGCTGTTGAACCGCACCACCCGCAGCGTCGCCCTGACCGACGCCGGGGCGGCGCTGCTGGAGCGGCTGCAGCCGGCGCTGATGGAGATCGGGGAGGCGGTGGCCGAGGCGCGCTCGGCCCAGGCTCAGCCGCAGGGGGCCTTGCGGATCAACGCGCCGGAGCCGGCCATCGAGCACGTGCTGGCGCCGATGATGGGGGCGTTCCTGGCGGCCTATCCCCAGGTGCGGCTGGAGGTGACGGGCGAGACGGCGCTGGTGGACATCGTGGCCGGCGGCTTCGACGCGGGCGTGCGCTGGGGCGAGAGCCTGGCGCAGGACATGGTGGCGGTGTCGCTGGGGCCGCCGCAGCGGTTCGTCCTGGCAGCCGCGCCGGCGCTGATCGCGCGGGTGGGGACGCCGCAGCATCCGCGCGATCTGCTGGAGCTGCCGTGCGTTCGGGTCCGTTTCCCGAGCGGCGCGGAGCCGGCGTGGGAGTTCGAGAAGGACGGCGAGGAGTTGCGAATTTCGCCGCCGGCGCGGATCGTCTCGACCAGCCCGGCGCTGCTGATGCAGGCGATGCTGGACGGGGCGGGGTTCGGGACGCCGTTCGAAGAGGCGGCGCGGCCGCACATTGCGGCGGGGCGGCTGGTGGAGGTGCTGGCCGACTGGTCCGAGGTGTTCCCCGGGCCGTTCCTCTACTACCCCAGCCGCCGGACCATGCCGTCGCCGCTGCGGGCGTTCGTGGATTTCGTGCAGGCGTGGCGGGGGTAGGGGCGCTGAAGGCGCCGTCTAGTTTGTCCACGAACCACACGAACCACACGAACCACACGAACAGGCCTCGCCTGGATCAAGCGCGGTGGCTTCCCGATCACTGTTCGTGTGGTTCGTGGACGAATCCCCTTGGCGCTGGCGCGCCGTGGCGGCCCTCAGGCCTCGGCCGCCTCCACCGCCTTCAGCTTGCGCCAGACGGTCATGCGGGAGACGCCCAGGCGGCGGGCGATCTCCACCGGGCCGACGCCGGCGCGCTGGAGGGCGAAGATCTCGTGGGTCGCGGCGGCCTGGCGGCGCCGGCGGCCGGGGCCGGCGGGCTCCAGCTCGGCCACCGCCTCGACTACCGCGCGCAAGGCCTGGCCGCGGTCGCCCTGGCTGGTGAGCGCGGGTTCCAGCACCGACAGGCTGGCGCCGCGCGCCTCGAGCCGGTCCAGCGCATCCAGCAGGCCACGTCCGCTGAGCGCGAGCCGGTCCAGCCGCGTGACGACCAGCTGATCGCCGGCGCCGATGAAATCCAGGATCGAGCCGAGGGCATGGCCGCCGGCCCCGGGCTCCTCGGCCCGGACGACCTGGCAGCCCGCCGCCTTCAGGGCCGCGGTGTCGTCGTTCGCGGTCGCGTCGCGCAACCGAACGTAGCCGATCCTCAGCATCCCCACCCGCCGATATTTCAAGAGCTCAACCTTCGACGGCTAAGGTCCCAAATGGCGGCGCCCGCGCCAAGACGGCTTGAGGTTAAATCGAAGCAATGAAAGGCGGTCGAACGGGGTCAACTTAGGCGAAATTGTGTCGATCTTCGGCCAGTTGCGACGCCTGCTTGGAAAAACTCTCCCCCGACCGGCGAAGGATGAATTCGCGGTCCACGGTCTCCCCGACCTGGAATCCGTACTCGCCGACCCTGGCGAAGCCGTGCCGCTCGTAGAAGCGCAGGGCGCCGTGGTTCTCGGACCAGACCCCGATCCAGACGTCGCGCGGCCCGGACGACTGGAGCCAGGCCATGACCTCGGCGAACAGCGCCTTGCCCAGGCCGCCGCCCTGGCGATCTTTGCGGAAGTAGATGCGCTTCAGTTCGCCGCACGCGGGCGTGACCGCCTGGTGGGGCAGGGCGCAGGGGCCCGCCAGCGCATAGCCGATGGCCTCGCCGTCGGCCTCCACCAGCCACGAGGCCTTCGCCGGGTCGGCCAGGTCGGCGCGGGTGCGGTCCAGCCCGTAGGCCTCAGCCAGGAACGCCTCCAGGTCCGCGGGGGCGTAGAGATGCTCGAAGGTCTCGCGGAAGGTGCGCTCGCCCAGGGCGGCCAGGGTCTCGGCGTCGGCGGGCCCCGCGCGGCGGATGACGGGTTCGCTCATGGGCGTCGCGCGAAGTTGGGATAGGATCGGGGCATGACGATCGCGCTTTACACCCATCAGGACATGTTCGACCACCGTCCGGGCGAGGGCCACCCGGAGCGGCCCGAGCGGCTGCGGGCCGTCCTTGACGCGCTCGACGATGCGACCCTGGACCTCGCGCCGCAGGACGCCCCGGTCGTGGAGCCCGCGGACCTGCTGCTGGCCCACGACCCGTCCTATGTGGCGATGATCGAGCGGGTCGCGCCGATCAGCGGACGAAAGGTGCTGGACGCCGACACGTACATGTCGGCCGGCAGCCTGACCGCCGCCCGGCGCGCGGCCGGCGCGGTGGTCCAGGCCGCGCGCGACGTGGCCGCGGGTCGGACGCAGCGGGCCTTCTGCGCGGTGCGCCCGCCGGGGCACCACGCCGAACCGGGCCTGCCCATGGGCTTCTGCATCTTCTCGAACGTGGCGATCGCGGCGCTGGCGGCCCAGGCCGCCGGGCTGGCCCGGGTGGCGGTGGTGGACTTCGACGTCCACCACGGCAACGGCACCCAGGCCGCGCTCGCGGGGCGGCCGGGGACCTTCCTGGCCTCGATCCAGCAGTGGCCCATGTGGCCCGGCAGCGGCCACCCCGACGAACCGGTCCCGGCCAACATCGCCAACGCCGTCTCGCCGGAAGGCGCGCCGGTGGAAGTCTGGCGACGGGCCTTCGAGGGGCTGATGGACAAGGTGGACGCCTTCGCCCCCGACCTGATCCTGATCTCGGCCGGTTTCGACGCCCACCGGCGCGACCCCATCGGCGGCGCGGGCCAGAACCTGGAGGAGGCCGACTTCGCCTGGGCCACCCGCGCCATCGCCTCGGTCGCCAACCGGCGCGCCAAGGGTCGGGTTGTGTCGTCGCTTGAGGGCGGGTACGACCTCGAAGCTCTGGGCCGCTCGGCGCTCGCGCACGTGAGGGCCCTTGGCGAGGGGTAGGGTGCGTCTCCGGGACCATGGCTAGCGACGTGAGCGACCACTCCGCGCCCTTGCGCCATGGCGCGATCATCCTCGCGCGTCACGGCGAACCCGCGCTGTCGCGCAAGGTGCTGCTGTCGGCCGACGAGTACCGAGAGTTCTGGGGCGCCTACGAAATCGGCGGCATCCTACCCGGCCAGGCGCCGCCGGAGCGCTTGCGCAAGTTCGTGGCGGAATGCGGCGCCCTGGTCTCCTCGACCCGCCTGCGCGCCATCGAGAGCGCCCGCACCATGGTGGGCGAGCGGGTGTTCGAACATCACGACATGCTGATCGAGGCGCCGCTGCCGCCGCCGAGGTTCCCGTCCTGGATCAGACTCTCGCCCAAGCTCTGGGGGTTCATCGCCCGGGTCTGGTGGTGGTACTTCAACCATCACGAGGGGCAGGAGACCCGCGCGGAAGCCGAGGCCCGCGCCGACCGCGCCGCCGCCCTGCTGATCGGACTGGCCGCCGGCGGTGACAACGTCGTGGTCCTGGCCCACGGCTTCTTCAACCACCTGATCGGCCGCTCGCTGAAGAAGCTCGGCTGGAAGCTGGTCGAGAGCGAGGGCTACAAATACTGGTCCATGCGGCGGTTCGAGCGGGGGTGAGGGATGGGAGTGGACCCCGACTTTCCGCGCCACTAAACATCGAACCATGTCCGAACCCGCCGACATCTCCGCCATGACCTTCGAGACCGCGCTGTCGGAGCTCGAACAGATCGTCGCGCGGCTGGAATCGGGGCAGGCGCCGCTCGAGGATTCCATCCGCATGTACGAGCGGGGCGCGGCGCTGAAGGCGCATTGCGAGACGCGGCTGGAAGCGGCCCGCCTCAGGGTCGAGAAGATCGTGATGGGCGCGGGCGGCGCGCCGGGCGTAGAACCGGCCGAGTTCAGCTGATGGAACTGGCCCAGCGTGTGGCCGAGGCCGCGGACCTCGTCACCGTGGCCCTGGACGAGCTGCTGCCCCGCGCCGACGGCCCGGAGAGCCGGCTGACCGAGGCGATGCGCTATGCGGCGCTGGGTCCGGGCAAGCGGCTGCGCACCTTCTTTGCGCTGGAAACCGGCCGGATGTTCGACCTGGACGAGACCTACGTCCTCCGGGCCGCCTGCGCGCTGGAATGCATCCACGCCTACAGCCTGGTCCACGACGACCTGCCGTGCATGGACGACGACAAGATGCGGCGGGGACAGCCCACCGTGCATGTGGCCTATGACGAGATGACCGCGGTGCTGGCGGGCGACGCGCTACAGGCCGCGGCGTTCGAGATCCTGGCCCACCCGGACACCCATCCCGACGGCAACGTCCGCGCCGAGCTGGTCGCCCGGCTGGCCCTGGCTGCCGGCGCGCGGGGCATGGTGGGCGGCCAGATGATCGACATGCTGGGCGTGCGCGAGGACCTGGGCGGGGTGGCCCGGATGCAGCGGCTGAAGACCGGCGCCCTCATCGCCTGCGCCTTCGAACTGCCGCTGGTGCTGGCGCGCGCGATGGACGCCGAGCGCTCGGCGCTGATGGCCTTCGCCCATGACCTGGGGCTGGCCTACCAGATCGTCGACGACCTGCTGGACGCCGAGGGCGACGCCGAAACCATGGGCAAGGCGGCGGGCAAGGATGCGTCCGCCGGCAAGACCACCTTCGTCACCTTGCTGGGCGTCGACGCCGCCCGCGAGCGCCTGGGTCTGCTCAAAACCCAGACGAAATCCCACCTGGACCCGTTCGGCTCGCGGGCTGAATTGCTACGGTCCAGTGTCGATTTCGTGCTAGAGCGCCGCCAATAGTTGAGGACTGCCGCGTTGCCCCCCGTCACACCCTTGCTCGACACGGTCTCCTCGCCAGCCGACACCCGCGACCTGACGATCCCGCAGCTTCGCCAGCTCGCCGACGAGCTGCGCGCCGAGACGATCGACGCGGTGTCCCAGACCGGCGGACACCTGGGCGCAGGCCTGGGCGTGGTCGAGCTGACCATCGCGCTGCACCACGTCTACGAGACGCCGAAGGACATTCTCATCTGGGATGTCGGCCACCAGGCCTATCCGCACAAGATCCTCACCGGCCGCCGCGACCGCATCCGCACCCTGCGCCAGGGCGGCGGCCTGTCGGGCTTCACCAAGCGCTCCGAGAGCGAATACGACCCCTTCGGCGCGGCCCACGCCGCCACCTCGATCAGCGCCGCCCTCGGCTTCGCCGCCGCCCGCGACGCCAAGGGGCAGGACAACAAGGTGGTGGCCGTCATCGGCGACGGGTCGATGAGCGCGGGCATGGCCTACGAGGCCATGAACAACGCCTGCGAGACGACGAAGCAGCTCACCGTCATCCTCAACGACAACGACATGTCGATCGCGCCGCCGGTGGGCGGGATGAGCGCCTATTTCGCCCGGCTGGTCTCGGGCGGCGGCTACCAGTCGATCCGCAACCTGGGCAAGGCGGTCTCCAAGGCCTTCCCGAAGCCGCTGCAGGAAGCCGCGCGCAAGGCCGAGGAATACGCCCGCGGCATGGTCACCGGCGGCACGCTGTTCGAGGAGCTGGGCTTCTACTACGTCGGCCCGATCGACGGTCACGACATGGACGCCCTGGTCCACGTCCTGCAGAACGCGCGCAAGATCGACGACAAGCCGGTCCTGGTCCACGTGGTGACCCAGAAGGGCAAGGGCTATGGCCCGGCCGAGAGCGCCGCCGACAAGTATCACGGGGTGGTCAAGTTCGACGTGGTCACCGGCCTCCAGGCAAAACCTGCCCAGGCCAGCGCGCCGCAGTACACCAAGGTCTACGCCCAGGAGCTGATCAAGCACGCCGAGGTCGATCCCAAGATCGTGGCCATCACCGCGGCCATGCCCTCCGGCACCGGGCTCGACATGTTCGGGGCGAAGTTCCCGGAGCGGACCTTCGACGTCGGCATCGCCGAGCAGCACGCCGTGACCTTCGCCGCGGGCCTGGCCGCAGACGGGATGAAGCCCTTCTGCACGATCTATTCGACCTTCCTGCAGCGCGGCTACGACCAAGTGGTCCACGACGTGGCGATTCAGGGCCTGCCGGTCCGGTTCGCCATCGATCGCGCGGGCCTGGTGGGCGCGGATGGCGCGACGCACGCGGGTTCTTTCGACGTCGGTTTCCTGGGCGCGCTGCCGGGCATGGTGGTCATGGGCCCGTCCGACGAGGCCGAGCTGGCCCAGGCCGTCGCTACCGCCGTCGCCATCGACGACCGCCCCTCGGCGTTCCGCTATCCGCGCGGGGAGGGCACGGGCGTGCAGATCCCGCTGCTGGCCGCGCCGTTCGAGATCGGCAAGGGCCGCATCGTCCGCGAGGGCTCCGCCGTCGCCATCCTGTCGTTCGGCACGCGCCTGGGCGAGGCGCTGAAGGCCGCCGACCAGCTCGCCGCCCGGGGCCTCTCGGCCACTGTCGCCGACGCGCGCTTCGCCAAGCCGCTGGATATCGAGCTGCTGCTGCGGCTGGCCCGCGAGCACGAGGCCCTGATCACGGTGGAAGAGGGTTCGGTCGGCGGCTTCGGCGCCTTCGTCCTGCACGCCCTGGCCGGACACGGCGCCCTGGACCGCGGCCTCAAGGTCCGCACCCTGACCCTGCCGGATATCTTCCAGGACCACGACAAGCCGGACGCCATGTACGCCCTGGCCGGCCTCGACGCCGACGGCATCGTGCGGACCGCGCTGTCGGCGCTGGGCGTCGACAACGCCTCGGCCAAGGGGCGGCGGGCCTAGCCGGGGTCGCTGGAAAACGCAGCGCCACGGCCGCCGAGACCCCCAATCGGGGGAGGAGCACACCCAAGCTTATGGTCTAGCTCGCGAGGGCCGCCGCCGAGGCGGACCGGCGCGATGAGCTGCGCCGGAGTACCGGGGAGATCTAAAATGAGGTTTCTTGCGTCCCTCCTGCTGGCGTTCGCTGCCGCGGGGTCGGCTTCGGCCGCGTCCCTCGTGAATGGCAGCTTCGAGCAGCCTGGAACGTCCAGTCTCGTCTACCTGACGGCGGGCAGCACGGCGCTGCCGGGCTGGACGGTGGTGGACTCCACGCCTGGCGGCGACAACGAGATCGCATACACCAACAGCGCCGCGTTCGGCGGGCTGGGCGTGGTCGCCTCGCACGGCTCCCATTTCCTGGAGCTCACCGGCGTCACCGGCCGGGGCAAGGGCGTGAAGTCGGACGCGATCGACACCGTCGCAGGGACGACGTACCGCGTCGGGTTTGACGTCGGCGCCTTCTTCGTCGGGGGACAGGGCAGCTATGGCGACGTGACCCTGGACCTGCTGGTCGACGATGTCCTGGCCGGCAGCTTCACCAACGCGCTCGGCCTCAGCACGGCGGGCTCGGACTGGCAGCGGTTCAGCTACGACGTGGTGGCGAGCGGCCCGTCCATGCGGCTGACCTTCCTGGCCAGCACGGCGCTGACGTCGAGTTACCTGGGCGCCGGGCTGGACAATGTGACGTTCGACGCCCTGCCGGGCCAGCCGTCGGGCTCGCCGGGCAGCGTTCCCGAGCCCGGCGCCTGGGTGCTGATGATCCTGGGTTTCGGCCTGGCGGGGAGCAGCCTCCGCCGCCAGGTTCGTCTGGCCTGACGATCAGAACGGCGAGAAGCGTTCCACCAGGGACTGGCCGGCCGGGGTCTTCTGGACGCGGCTGATGTCGCCGCGGCCGCCGTAGCTGATGCGGGCTTCGGCGATCTGGGTGTGGCGGATGGTGTTGGCCGAGGAAATGTCTTCCGGCCGCACGATGCCGGCGACCGTCAGCTGGCGCACCTCGGCGTTGGTGCGGACCTCCTGGGTGCCCTGGATCACCATGTTGCCGTTCGGCAGGATCCCGGTGACGACCGCGGCGATGGTCAGGTTGATCTTCTCCTGGCGGTTCACCGAGCCGGCCCCGGCGTTGTTGTTCGCGGAGTTGGTCTCGATCATGCTCGCGGCGTCGAAGTTGCCCGGCATGATCTTACCAAGGCTGGTCTCGAGGCCGAAGAAGTGCGGGACGCCCATGGTCGTGCCCGCGGTGCGCGAGCTGGATGTCGCGTTGTTGGTCTTGGCGCTGTCGTCGATGTCGATCTGCACCGTCAGGATGTCGCCGACGCGGCCGGCGCGCTGGTCGTTGAAGAAGGCGCGCGCGCCCGTGCGCCAGAGCGAGTTGGCGCTGGCGGACTGCGGCGCGGGCTCACGGACCGAGACCATCGGCTGCGTGATCGGCGCGAGGGCGGCGGGATAGCCCACGGGGGCGAGTTCCGGACCCCTCACGGCCTCGGAGACCGTGGAGCAGGCGGCGAGGGGGCTAAGGGCGACGAGAGCCAGCAGGCGGAGACGCATCGGGGCTTCCTTCAACGGAGCGCGTAACGGGAAGAGCGGCCCAGCTTCAGCTGCTCCGCACCGGGGCCGACCGCCGCCTGGCCAGGTCCTGTGACCACGGCCGCGACGGTCTTCTTCGACGTGACGTTCTGCACGTTGATGGTCTCGCCGACCGCGCCGCCGGAAAGGGCCTTGGCCTGGAGCGCGAGCGAGACGCCTTGGTTGTCGTAGGTGAGGGTTACGATCTCGTTGGCCTTGACGACCATCGGGGCGGAAACGTCGCGGGCGGCGACCGCGGCGCCTGCGCGCAGGGCCCGGCGGGCGGCCATGCCGACCACGGCGTCGGGGTCGTTGGGGGCGTCGGCCGGCGCCATCGCCGCCTTGCCCCAGACGAGATCCTGCGGCTGCACCATTTCGCCGGCGGCGATCGAGCGGGCCCAGGTCAGGACGTCCACGTTGCCGCGGGCGGCGACATTCGCCGGGTTCGCGATCGCGCCGCTGCGCACCACGATCTGGCGCAGGCCCTCGGCGTTGGCCCAATCGAGGCCGGCTCGCGCCGCCGCGCCGCGCACGGCCGCGGCGCTCAGCATGACGCTGTTCCCGGTCCGCGACGCCACCGGCGTGACGCCGGCGGGGCCGGCTCCGTCGAAGATGTCGCCCAGGGTGACCACGCCGTCGGCGTCGACCGCGTCGGCCTTCAGCGTCACGGGCGTCGCGGCCAGGGCCGGCGTCGCGACCGCCAGGGCCGCCAGGAACACGAGCGCCTTCATGAGCTTACGCCTTCACCTGGTTGGCCGTCGCCAGCATGTTGTCGGCCGTGGAGATGACCTTGGAGTTCATCTCGTAGGCTCGCTGGGCCACGATCAGGGCGGTGATCTCGGCCACGGCGTCGACGTTCGAGGCTTCGGTGTAGCCCTGCACCAGGGTGCCGATGCCGACCGAGCCCGGCGTGCCCGTGGTGGGCGCGCCCGAGGCGGCGGTTTCCTTCAGGAGGTTGTCGCCGATGGCTTCCAGGCCGCCGTCGTTCATGAAGGTGGCGAGCTCGAGGACGCCCACCACGCTGGGGTTGGTCTGGCCGGCCTGGATCACCTCGACCTGGCCCGTCTTGGAGATCGACACCGAGACGGCGTCGGCCGGGACCGTGATCGCGGGCTGGATCTGGTAGCCGTCCTGGGTGACGAGCTGGCCCTGGTCGTTGACCGAGAGGTTGCCGGCGCGGGTGTAGGCATTGTCGCCGGAGGGGGTCAGCACCTGGAGGTAGCCGCGGCCGTTGATCGCGACGTCGTACTGGTTGTCGGTGCGGGTCAGCGAGCCCTGGGTGCCGATGCGGTAGACCGCGCTGGCCTTCACGCCGCCGCCGACCTGCACGCCCGTCGGCACGATGGTGCCCTGGTCGGAGGACTGGGTCCCGGCCGCCTGGAAGGTCTGGTAGAGCAGGTCCTGGAACTCGGCCCGCTGGCGCTTGAACGCCACGGTGTTCATGTTGGCGATGTTGTTCGAGATCACCTCGACGTTCATCTGCTGGGCGGCCATGCCGGTCGCGGCGGTGCGAAGAGCTTGCATCGGTCGTTATCCTCTTACTGAACCCGGCCCAGGCGCTCGACGGAGCGGCGCGACAGGTCGGCTTCGGCGTCAATCATCTTGGCGGTGGATTCGTAGGCCCGGCTCACCTCGACCATGCGGGTGATCTCCAGGACCGGTTTGACGTTGGAGGTCTCCAGGTACCCCTGGCGCAGCTTGGCGGTCGTGGCCGCCTGGGGCTGAAGGTTGGAGCTGTTGCGGAAGGTGTTGTCGCCGGCCTTCTCGAGGGCGCTCTGGTTGGCGAAGGCGTACATGCCGATCTTGCCGACCCGCTCGTTCCCCTGGCTCATCGTGCCGTCGGCGCCGATCGAGACCTGGCCCTTCTCGGCGTCGATGAGGATCTCGCCGCCGCCGTCGTCCAGCACGGGCTGGCCGCTCTGGGTGACGACCCGGCCGGTCTGGTCGGTGGTGAAGCGCCCGTCGCGGGTGAAGCGGGGGCCGTTCGCAGTCTGGATCTGGAAGAAGCCCTCGCCCTCGATGGCCATGTCCAGCGGGGCGCCGGTCTTGTTCATCGCGCCCTGGCCGAAGTCGCGGGCCACCATGTCGGCGGCGACGAACTTCACCGGGCGCGGACCGCCCAGGGTGACCGCCGGGGCGCCGGGGTCGGTCTTCTGCATCAACGACTCCACCTTGAAGCCGTTGGTGTCGAGGTTCGCGATGTTGTTGGCGATGATGTCCATCTCGCGACGGAGAACCATCTGGCGGGAGACCCCGACGTAGATTGCGTTGTCCATTAGCAGGCGACCTTGGAGTGCGACTTTATCGCCTCCCAGGTCTGCAAGCTTCGGGCCAGTTCAAAAGGCCAGCAAAATCAACAAATAAGAAAGTTAACGACGGCCGAGCGGCGGAAAATGCCGGGCAGGAATTGGGCCCGTTAATAAGCGTTAAAAACCGCTTCTTAACCAAAGACCGCCATTCCTCGTGACGCTGATATTCCAAGACCGTCTTCTCTGAGGAACCGGGCGCGTGGCGAAGAAGGAAAAAAAGCCGAAGGAAGCCAAGGAGGCCGAGGCCCCCGAAGGCGCCGAAGGCGTGGAGGGCGAAGCCCCCGCCAAGAAGAAGCTGCCGCTGAAGATGCTGATCATCGCCGGCGTCGGCGCCCTCGTGGTGCTGGGCGGCGGCGGCACGGCGGCCTTCATCTTCCTCAAGCCCGCGCCGGACGCCGCCGCCGAGAAGGGCGGCGACCACGCCAAGGACAAGAAGAAAGACAAGAAGAAGGAAGAGAAGAAGGAAGGCAAGGAAGGCGAGAAGGGCGCGGCCGTGGTCCGCGAGGGGCCTGACGGCGTCGTCTTCTACACCCTGCCCGACGTGGTCGTGAACATGCAGACCGCCGACGGCCGCCCGACCTTCCTCAAGCTGAAGCTCACCCTGGAACTGCCGGACGAGACCATGGTCGAGGAACTCGACCCCAACATGCCCAGGCTCCAGGACATGTTCCAGACCTTCCTGCGCGAGCTGCGCCCCGAGGACCTGTCGGGCAGCCAGGGCTCGTACCAGCTGCGCATGGAGATCCTGCGCCGCGTGAACCTGGTGATCGCGCCGGGCAAGGCCAACGCCGTCCTGATCGAGGAGATGCTGATCAACTAGCGTTCGCGCAGTTGCATCCCAAAGCCATGGCCGACGAAACCGAAAACACCTCCGAGACGGAAATGCCCACCGGCGAGACCGACTGGGCCGCCGCGGCCGCAGCCGAGGCGAACTCGGCCGAGCGGATCCTGAACCAGGACGAGATCGACAGCCTGCTGGGCTTCGACCTCTCCGACGACGAGATCTCCGAGCGCACGGGCATCCGGGCGATCATCAACTCGGCGCTGGTCTCGTACGAGCGCCTGCCGATGCTGGAGATCGTCTTCGACCGCCTGGTGCGGTTGATGACCACCTCCTTGCGGAACTTCACGTCGGACAACGTCGAGGTCAGCCTCGACAACATCTCGTCGATCCGCTTCGGCGACTACCTGAACTCGATCCCGCTGCCGGCCATCCTCTCGGTGTTCCGCGCCGAAGAATTGAACAACTACGGCCTGCTGACGGTCGACTCGAACCTGATCTATTCGATCGTGGACGTGCTGCTGGGCGGCCGCCGCGGCACCGCGGCCATGCGCATCGAGGGCCGGCCCTACACCACCATCGAGCGCGTGCTGGTGCAGCGGATGGTCGAGGTGGTCCTGGCCGACGCCCGGGAGGCGTTCGAGCCGCTGACGCCCGTCCACTTCACCCTCGACCGCCTGGAGACCAATCCGCGCTTCGCCGCCATCGCCCGGCCGGCCAACGCCGCGATCCTGGTGAAGCTGCGCATCGACATGGAAGACCGCGGCGGCCGGATCGAACTGCTGCTGCCCTACGCCACGCTCGAGCCCATCCGGAAGATGCTGCTGCAGCAGTTCATGGGTGAGAAGTTCGGCCGCGACAACATCTGGGAAAGCCACCTGGCCACCGAGCTCTGGACCACCCAGATGGAGGTCCGCGCCGTCCTGGACGAACAGCAGATCAGCCTGAAGCGGGTGCTGGACCTCAAGGTCGGCGACACCATCATGCTGAACGCCGGCCCCGACAGCCTGATCGAGCTGCGCGCCGGCACGATCCCCCTCACGCGCGGCCGCATGGGCCGCCGCAACACCCACATCGCCGTGCGCGTGGAAGCCCCGCTTTCCCCCGCCGCCCGGCAAGCCGTGCAGAGGATATCATGAGCCTGATCGCCATCGGGATGAACCTGCTGCTGGCCGGCCTTCTGGTCGCCGCCATGGTCGTGGGCATCCGCCTGAACCGCCGCCTGAAGGCGCTCAAGGACAGCCACGCCGGCTTCGAGGTCGCGGTGCGCGACCTGAACCTGGCGGCGGTCCGCGCCGAACAGGGCCTGGCCGACCTGCGCGCCGCCACCGACGAAGCCACGGACATGCTGTCCGACCGGATCGAGAAGGGCCGCGCCCTGGCCGTCAAGCTGGAGAAGCTGGTCGGCGCCGCCCCGGAGCTGCCGCGCGGCATGGCCGCCGATCGCGCGCCGCGGCCGATGCCGTCCGTGGTCCCCGCCGCCCGGGAGACGGCCACCGAAGACCGCCTGGGCAAGCTGCTGGCCATGGCCCGCTCGCGCCTGCAGGCCGAGGGCATGATCGCCGACGAGCAACCCGCGCCCGCCCCCGAGCCCCTGGTCGGCCGCGCCCCGCTGCCGGGCCGCCGCATCGTCTCGGCGCTGGATGAGGACCTGTTCGAGGACGCGCCCTCCGCGTTCGACCGCGGCGTTCAAGATCGCTTTGGGGGAGCCCGCCGTTGAAATCCATGCCCCGCATCCTCCCGCTGGTCGGCGTCGCCATCGGCGGCGTCCTGGCGGTGAACGCGCTCTCCGGCGCGCGCGACCTGCCCAGCCTGCTGTCGGGCGCCCAGGCGTTCGCCGAGGAGACCACCAAGGGCGGCAAGGCTGAGAAGCCCGCCAAGGCCGACAAGTCGGAAGCCGGCAAGGACGCCCAGGCCGCCACCGGCGCCGCGGCCGACACCGCCGCCGCGCTGCCCGCGCCCACCATCGCGCCCAAGGCCGTCTGCGCGCCCACCGCCGCCGAGCTCGCCAAGCAGGCGGGCCTGTCGCCCGCCGAGCTGCAGGTGCTGCAGAGCCTGGGGGCCCGCCGCGGCCAGCTGGACGCGCGCGAAAACGACATGAACACCCAGCTCGCCCTGATGGCCGCGGCCGAGGCGAAGGTGGACGCCAAGATCAGGGCGCTGAACGGCCTCAAGGCCGAGGTCAACGGCCTGCTCAACCAGTCCAACGCCAAGGAAGCCGCCGAGATCGACCGCCTGGTGAAGGTGTTCGAAGGGATGAAGGCCAAGGACGCCGCGCCGCGCCTGGCCGCGCTGGACGACAACGTCCGCATCCCGATCGCCGCCAAGATGAAGGAGCGCTCGCTCTCGGCGATCATCGCCCAGATGTCGGCCGCCGACGCCAAGAAGCTGACCGAGTCCCTGGCCCGCCGTTACTCCGAGGCCAAGGACGCCGCGTCCAAGGCGAACACCGTGGCCGAGCAGACCTCCGCCGCGCCGACCCCGGACCCGACCGCGGCCGCGCCCAAGAAGCAGGCCGCCGCGCCCCGGAAAGCGCCGCCTCGCAAGAAGGCTCCCGCCGCCCAGACCGCCGCCGCCAAGCCCGCCGCCGCGCCACCGGCCGCCGTTCCCGCGGCCGCGCCGCCGCCCGCCGCCGCCACAGCGCCGCCCGCCGGATAGCCGATGGCGCTGAAGAGGGTCCTCCGCTCCGGGGTCGCCGCGGCCTGCATCGCCAGCGTCGCCGCCCCCGCGGGCATCGCCGCTCCCGCGGTCCAGGCCGTCGCCCAGCGCGGCGGCACGGACGTGCGCGTGGCGACCGCGGAGACCTTTTCCCGCATCGAAGTGGGCCGCGGCGGCGCGCTGCGTCGCGAGGGCCAGACGATCGTCCTGACCGTCGAGCGCGACGGCGACGCCGATATCGGCCGCCTGCTCACCTCGCCGCCGAAGTGGGTGAAGAGCGCCGTCCGGCTGCCGGTCGCCGGCAAGCCGCAGATCGTCATTACCCTGGCCGAAAACGCCGACGCCATGATCGGCCAGGCCGATGGCGCCGTCTTCGCGAACTTCTTCGAGAAGCCCGCCCCGGTCGCCCAGCCCGCCGCCGAGGTGGCGGTGGCCGAGCCCGAGCCCCCCCGGCCCAATCCGCTGCCGGCCGGCGGCGTCGTGAAGATGGCGTCCAAGGTGGCGAACGGCCAGACGCAGCTGACCTTCGACTGGGCCAATCCCGCCGGCGCCGCGGTCTTCCGCCGGGGCGACGCGGTCTGGCTGGTGTTCGACGCCCCGGCCACGCTCGACGTCTCCAGCGCGCCGAAGAACGTGCGGCCGCTGCGCGGCATCCGGACGTTCAAGGGCGCCGACCACGCCGCCCTGCGCATCGACATCGATCCCGACGCCCCGGTCTTCGTGGCTTCGCAGGGCGCTTCGTGGACCATCTCGCTGGGTCCGGGCCCGCAATCTCAGCCGACCATCGTGCGCGTCGCCCGCGACGCCGGCGGCGGCCCGGCGGCGCTCAAGGCCCCGGTGGCCGGCGCCACCCGGGTCATCAACCTGCCCGACCCCGTGGTGGGCGACACCCTGACCGTCGTCACCGCCCTGGGCCCGCCCAAGGGCGTCCCCAGCCGCCGCGACTTCGTCGACGCCGTGCTGCTGCCCTCGATCCAGGGCCTGGCCGTGGAACGCCTGGCCGACAACGTCACCGTCGAGCGCGATGGCGAGCTCGTCCGCATCAGCCGCGCGGCGGGCCTGACCCTGTCGCCGGTCTGGGCCACCCGCGACCGCGAGGAAGCCCAGCTGGGCGCGCCGCAGCCGGCGATCATGCCGGCCATCATCCCGACCGCGTGGGCCGAGGTGGGTTCGAGCGGCTTCCTGCGCCGCTACGAGACTCTGCTGGCGGCCGCCGCGAGCGAGGGCGGCAACAAGGACCGCGAGGCGCCGGTCGCCGCGCGCATGGGCCTGGCCCGCTTCCTGGTGGGCTCCGAACTCAGCTTCGAGGCCATCGGCGTCCTCAACAGCCTGGCCCGCGAGCATCGGGAGATGCTCGACGATCCCGAGTTCCGCGCCCTGCGCGGCGTGGCCCGCACCCTGGCCCGCCGCTACGCCGAGGCCGACGCCGACTTCTCGTCGCCGTCGCTGGCCGACGATCCCTCGACCGCCCTGTGGCGCGCCTACGTCAACACCCAGATCGCGCAGTATCCCGAGGCGCGGGCCCAGTTCGTGAAGGGCGCCGAGGCCTACGGGCTGATGTCGCCGCTGTGGAAGTCGCGCTTCGCGCGCGCCGACGCCCAGGCGGCCCTGGCCCAGGGCGACCTGGTCGGCGCCGAGGCCCGGGTCCGCATGGCGCTGGAGGAGAAGGTCTCGTCCGAGGAACAGCTCCGGACCCGCCTGGTCCAGGCGCGGATCGTCGAGCTGCAGGGCCTCCAGGACCGCGCGCTCAGGATCTACAAGGCCATCGCCACCGCGCCGATCGACTCCATCTCGGCGCCGGCCACCCTGCGCGCGACGCAGATCCGGCTGCAGCTCAACCAGATCACCCCCGTCCAGGCGGCCGGGGTCTTCGACGGGCTGCGCTACCGCTGGCGCGGCGACGCCACCGAGCTCGAGACCATCCGCGCGCTGGGCCAGCTCTACCTCGCCCAGGGCCGCTACCGCGAGGCGCTGGAGGCGCTGCGGTCGGCCGGCGTGCGCCTGCCGTCGCTGCCGGAAGCCCAGCAGCTCCAGGCGGACCTGAACGCCGCCTTCCGCGGGCTGTTCCTCGACGGCCTCGCCGACGGGCTGGAGCCGCTGCAGGCGCTGGCCCTGTTCTTCGACTTCAAGGAGCTGGCCCCGATCGGCGCCGACGGCGACCTGATGGTGCGCAAGATCGTGCGGCGCCTGGTCGACGTCGACCTGCTGCCGCAGGCCGCGGACCTGCTGAAGTACCAGGCCGAGAACCGCCTCGACGGCGTGCCGCGCGCCCAGGTGTCCACCGACCTGGCGGTCATCTATCTGATGGACCGCAAGCCCGAGCAGGCGCTGGAGGCGATCAACGGCTCGCGCACCACCGTGCTGCCCACCGCGCTCGCCGCCGAGCGCCGGCTGATCGAGGCCCGCGCCTGGACGGGCGTCGGCAAGTACGACAGCGCCCTGGAGATTCTGGGGAACGACGCGTCCAGGGACGCCGGCGAGCTGCGCGGCGAGATCACCTGGAAGCAGAAGAACTGGGCGGCGGCCGGCCCGCTGTTCGAGAAGTCCCTCGGCGACCGCTGGAAGACCCCGACCCAGCTCTCCAGCGAAGAGGAAGGCCGCCTGCTGCGCGCCGGCGTCGCCTACAGCCTGGCGGGGGACGAGGGTTCGCTTGCTCGGCTGCAGCAGCGCTACCAGGGCTTCTACGAGAAGGCCAACAACCCCGACGCCCTGCGCATCGCGCTGTCCGGTGTGCCCACGGGCCGGCTCAGCGTCGCCGACTTCGGGCGTGTCTCCGCCGACAACGAGGCCTTCGCCGGCTGGGTCGACAAGATGAAGGGCCGCTTCAAGACCCGTCCGCCGCCGGTGGGCAAGCCTGTCGCCCCGGCCAAGCAGGCGCAGGCGGGGCCGGCAACACCCGATGCCAAGGGCTGACGCCTGCGCGGATTGCGCGGCCCGGCTTTCGCCGTACATCGTCTCGCATGTCCCGACTCGCGATCCTCGTGGTGCTCGCCGCGCTCGCTTCCGCCCCCGCCCTGGCCGCCGGCAAGGGAGAGCCCGATATCCGCACGTCGGACGTCGACCTGTTCTATCGTGTCTACGAGGCGGCGGATCGCCGCCCCACCGCCGAGGTCTTGCAGCGGGACTATCTGGACGCCGGCTCGCCCGGCGTGCGCGAGTTCATTCCGGAGCGCATCCTTTCCGCGGAGCGGCTGGCCAAACGGATCGGTGAGAAGCCCGAGGTCTACGACCACGCCCGCAGTTGCGCCACGGCCTTGCCGGAGGTGCGCCAACGCCTGAAGCCGGCGTTCCACAGGCTCGCGCAGCTATACCCGGAGGCAAAGTTCCCGCCGATCACCGTCCTGATCGGCCGCAACAGCTCGGGCGGCACCGCGGGCCCGAGCGGTGCGCTGATCGGGCTGGAAGTCATCTGCGCCACCATGCGTCCCGATGAGACGGTCGCCGACCGCTTCGTCCATGTGATCGCCCACGAGTATGGCCATGTGCAGCAGCACGAGGAAAACTTCCCCAAGCCCACTGTTCTCGAGGCGTCGCTGATCGAGGGGACCGCGGAACTGGTGGCGCAGCTCAGTACGGGCCGGATCCTTAATCACCACCTCGTCGCCTGGACCAAGGGCCGCGAGAAGGCGCTGGGCGAGGCCTTCCTGCGCGACGCGGACAAGACCGACCTGTCGGCCTGGCTCTACAACGGGATCGGCACGGCCGAAGCGCCTGGCGACCTGGGCTACTGGCAGGGCTGGACGATCGCCCGGGCCTACTACGACCGGGCCAAGGACAAGAGGAAGGCCCTGGCCGAGCTGATCGCGCTGAAGGACCCGGCGGGGATTCTGGCCGCCAGCGGCTGGACGCCCGGCGGCTAGCCCCCGCCCGCGCCCCGCTGGAAGCTCTCGACGAGGGAGCCGCAGACCAGCCGCCAACCGTCCACCAGGACGAAGAAGATCAGCTTGAACGGCAGGCTGACGACCACGGGCGGCAGCATCATCATGCCCATGCTCATCAGCACGCTGGCCACCACCAGGTCGATGACCAGGAAGGGGATGAACAGCAGGAAGCCGATCTCGAACGCCCGCTTGAGCTCCGAGATCATGAAGGCCGGCGTCACCACCCGCAGGGGTGTCTCCTGGAGGTTCGTGGGCCGCGGGATCTTCGACAGCCGGATGAAGAGCGCCAGGTCCTCGCGGTCCACCTGGGTCAGCATGAACTGCTTCACCGGGGCGCCCGCGGCGTCGAAGGCCGCCGGCAGCTCCATCTGCTGTTCGAGCAGGGGCTTGACCCCTTCGTTGTAGGATCGCTCGAAGGTGGGGCCCATGATGATGGCGGTCAGGAACAGGGCCAGCGAGATGATCACCGGGTTGGGCGGCGCCTGCTGCAGGCCCAGCGCCGTGCGCAGCAGCGTCAGCACCACCACGATCCGGACGAAGGACGTGGTCATGATCACGATTGACGGCGCCAGCGACAGCACCGTCAGCAGCCCAACGAGCTGGACCACCCGCTCGGTGAGCCCCGCGCCCGTCCCCAGGTTGACGTTCAGGGTCTGGGCGATGGCGGCGGCGGGGAACATCATCGCCACGACGGTGGTCATCGCCGCCAGGATCGCCGCGCGGCGCCAGTCCTCGGCGGGCAGGGTGCGCAGCGCCTTCCAGAGACCCAGCATCACTTGGCCTCCCGGGGCGGCAGCTCGGCCAGGACCTGGCCTTCGCCCAGCAGGATGAGTTGCTCGCGGCCGTCGCAGTCCACGATCAGCAGGCGCCGCGCGGGGTCGAGCACCAGGCTCTCCACCACCCTCAGCCGGCGATCCTTCTTCTGCGCCGAGAGCCGCGCGATGTAGTCGGGCCCGTACTTGCGCAGGGCCACGGCGGCGAGACCGATCAGCCCCAGGGTCAGGGCGAGCGCGAAGACGGCTCTGAGGAATGAGGCGATGTCCATCGGGGGCGCTTCTGCGGGCGGATACCGACGCCATTCGCCGCTGAGTCCCTTAAGCGCGAATTAACCGTGTTGATTAAGGATAGGCCTTCATGGACCTGGCCCAGATTCCGCTCTTCTCGATGCTCAAGGGTCGCTTGGGCTACCTCAGCGAACGCCAGAAGGTGATCGCCGAGAACGTGGCCAATGCCGACACCGCGAAGTTCGTGCCCAACGACCTGAAGCCCTTCAGCTTCGACGCCAAGGTGCAGGCCCAGAAGATGGCCCAGACGGGAGGCGCCTCGATGATGGCCGCGACCCAGGCCGGCCACATGGCGCCCAAGAACGAACGCCGGGGCCTAGGCTCCCAGTTCAAGACCCAGAAGTCCCCCGACTCCGAGATGACCCTCAACGGCAACGCCGTGGTCCTCGAGGACGAGATGATCAAGATGACCGAGGCGCGCATGAACTACGACGCCGCCATTAGCTTCTACCAGAAATCCATGGGCCTCCTGCGCATGGCCGCCCGCCGGCCCGGCGGCTAGGACCAGCTAGATGCCCGAGATCAAACCCGTTTCCGGAGTCGCCCAGGCCGTCGCGGCCTCGGCGCTACGCGCCCAGCAGGCGCGCATGAGGATCATCGCCGAGAACCTGGCGAACGCCGACTCCACGTCCAAGACTCCCGGCGGCGACCCCTACCGCCGCCAGGCGCCGGTGTTCGAGCCTACCAAGGTGGCCGGCGCCAAGGGGGTGCGGATGAGCAAGATCGAGCCCGACCAGACCGCCTTCCGCGAGGAATACGATCCGGGTCATCCGTCGGCCAACGCCAAGGGCTACGTGAAGCTGCCCAATGTGAACAGCCTCGTCGAGGCCATGGACATGCGCGAGGCCCAGCGCGCCTACGAAGCCAACCTCAACGTCATCGAGACCGCGCGCAGCATGGAAATGCGCACGCTGGATCTCCTGAAGAGATAGGGGCTGACCGATGATGACTCCGCTCGCCGCCGCCAAGGCCTACGCCGCCACCCAGAAGGGGATGGGCGTCGGCGACGCCATGGGAACCTCGGGAACCCAGGGCGCCGCGCCGGGCGGGGGCTTCGCCGACATCCTGAAGTCGGCGATGTCCGACGCGGTCCACGCCTCGAAGACCGCCGAGCACCAGATGGCCGCCCAGGTCGCGGGCAAGACCGAACTGGTCGACGTGGTCACCGCCATCTCGGCCGCCGAGGCCAGCCTGGAGACCGTGATGGCCGTCCGCGACCAGGTGATCTCGGCCTATCAGGAAATCATGCGGATGCCGATCTGAGCGCTTACGCGCTCATTTGACTTCCGCGCACGCCACCCGAGCGCCCGCGCCGCCGATCGGCTGGGTCTGGTGGTCGTCGGCCCCGGCGTGGATCAGCACCGCCGAACCGTCCGCATCCTTCAGCGCCGCGAGCGTGGTGAGCGACGAGAACACCTCGGTCGCGCCCGTGCCGTCCGCCGCCACATAGAGGTTCGGCAGGTCGCCGGTCTCGTTGGCCTTGGGGTTCAGAAGGCCATGCACCCGGTCGCCGCCCCCATGGGTGTGGCCGCCCGCCGAGGTGAAGTCGGCCTTCGAGCAGTCGGCCTTCTCGTGGAAGTGCAGCCCGTGCCAGCCCGGCGCCAAGCCCTTGACCTCCACCTTCAGCAACACGCCCTTGGGCGCTTCGACCAGGGTCGCCTTGCCGATGACCTGGCCGGTCCCGTTCTTCAAATCCGCGGTGGTCTGGGGCGACTGGGCGGTCGCGGACGAGGCGCAGAGCGCGAGGGCGGCGGCGGTTGCGAGGAGGCGAGGGGGCATGGAGGAACTCCGGTTCAGCTACGCCGGTAACGTCTAGCGCCGCCTGCCGGCTCCCCCAAGCCGGAACGAGATGCTACGCCTCGGCCATGGCGGCCTTCATCGAATTGACCGGAGTGTCGAAGCGCTACGGCGACCAGGCGGCCCTTGACGGCATCGGCCTCTCGGTGGGCGAGGGCCAGTTCGTGGCCCTGGTCGGCGGTTCCGGTTCGGGCAAGACGACCCTGCTCAAGACCATCAACCGGTTGATTCGGCCGGACGCGGGCGAAGTCGCGGTGGCGGGCGAGGATGTCTCAGCGTCCGCGCCCCACCTGCTGCGCCGCCGCATCGGCTACGTCTTTCAGGAGGTGGGCCTCTTCCCCCACCTCACCGTGGCAGAGAACATCGGAGTGACGCCGCGCCTGCTCGGCTGGGACAAGCCCAGGATCGCCGCCCGCGTTTCCGACCTCCTGGAACTCGTGGCCCTGCCGCGCGAAGTGGGAGATCGCCCGCCCGCGGCGCTGTCGGGCGGGCAGCGCCAGCGGGTCGGCGTCGCCCGGGCGCTGGCGGCCGAGCCGCGGCTGATGCTGATGGACGAGCCGTTCGGCGCCCTGGACCCCGTGACCCGCGACGCGCTGGGCGCCGACTACCGCGCCCTGCACGAGCGGCTGGGCCTGACCACGGTCATGGTCACCCATGACATGGCCGAGGCGGTGCTGCTGGCCGACCGGATCGTGGTGCTGAAGGCCGGCCGCATCCTCGCCGACGGCGCGCCCGCCGACCTGCTGGCCCAGTCCCGGGACCCTGACGTCCGCGCGCTGCTGGAAGCCCCGAAGCGGCAGGCCGAGCGCCTGCGCCAGAGGCTGGGCGCATGAACCCGCGCCTGCACGCGGCCTTCGAGCTGCTTCCCGAATACCTGGGTTGGCACGTGCTACTCAGCCTCAGCGCCCTGGCGCTCGGCCTGACGATCAGCCTGCCGCTGGCGGTGGCCGCCTCGCGCAGCCCGCGCCTGCGCTGGCCGGTGCTGGCGCTGGCCAGCCTGATCCAGACCATCCCGAGCCTGGCGCTGCTGGCCCTGTTCTATCCGCTGCTCCTGGCCCTTTCGGCGCTGAGCGCCGCGATGACGGGAAGGGGCTTCTCGGCCCTGGGCTTCCTGCCCTCCCTGCTGGCGCTGACGCTGTACTCCATCCTGCCGATCCTGCGGAACGGCGTGGCCGGGATCACCGGCGTCGATCCGGCCATATCGGAGGCCGCCGACGGCGTCGGCATGACCTCGCGTCAGAAGCTGACCCAGGTCGAGCTGCCCCTGGCCGCCCCGGTGATCATGGCGGGCGTCCGCACTGCCGCCGTCTGGACCATCGGCGCGGCGACCCTGTCCACACCCGTCGGCCAGACCAGCCTGGGCAACTACATCTTCGCGGGCCTGCAGACCGAGAACTGGGTGTTCGTGCTGTTCGGCTGCGCGGCCTCGGCCGTCCTGGCGCTCGCCGCCGACCAGCTGCTGGGCCTCGTGGAGACCGGCGCCCGCACGCGCCGGCGCGGCCTGGTGATCGCCGGCCTCGCGGGCATCGTCATCGGCGCAGGCGCGGCCCTCGCGCCCCTGGCGACGTTCGGACAGCACGCCGCCTACACGGTGGGCGCCAAGAACTTCTCCGAGCAGTACATCCTGGCGGAACTCATGGCCTCGCGCCTGGAGCGGGCGGGCGCCAGGGTCTCCCGCAAGGAAGACCTGGGCTCGGCGGTCGCCTACCGCGCGCTGGCCGCCGGCGAGATCGACGTCTACGTGGACTATTCCGGCACGCTGTGGACCAACGTCCTGGGCCGCACCGACAATCCCGGGCGCAAGGCGGTCCTGGACCAGCTCACCGCCGAGCTGAAGCGCCGCGACGGGGTGCTGGTGCTGGGTTCGCTGGGGTTCGAGAACGCCTACGCCTTCGTCATGCGGCCCGACCGCGCGGCCGCGCTGGGCGTCGCCAGCCTTGCCGACCTGGCGCGCGAGGCGCCGCGCCTCAAACTGGGCTCCGATCTCGAATTCCTCTCGCGGCCGGAATGGGAGGCGGTCGACGCCGCCTATGGCCTCACCTTCCGGTCGGAACGCGCCTACCAGCCCACCTTCATGTACCGCGCGCTGGCCGCCGGCGACGCCGACGTCATCAGCGCCTTCTCCTCCGACGGGCGCATCGCCGCCGACAAGCTCGTGGTGCTCACCGACCCGAAAGGGGCGATCCCGCCCTACGACGCAGTGGTCCTGGTCTCGCCCAAGGCGGCCGCCGACCCCCGGCTGGTCGAGGCGCTGCGCCCGCTGGTGGGCGCGATCCCCGTCGAGGCCATGCGCGCGGCCAACTACAGCGTCGATCGCGACGCCGGCAAGGCGACCCCAGGCGAGGCGGCCAGGGCGCTGGAGCGCGCCATCGCCGCGAATTGAGGCGCCGGCTGCGGCATACACGCCTGAGGGTTGAACCCTGTTGTCGAACGGTCACGACCCCGTTGTAGGGTAAAGAAAGTGTTTATGCGGGCCAGCGCCCGCCGTTGGGGGAATGTGATGAAGTTCAAGAGTTTGGCGGCCGGCGCCGCGGCCGCGGTGCTGGCGTCGGTCGCCATGGGCGGCGCGGCGGGCGCCGTGGTGATCACCAACGGCACGATCAGCGTGGGCGTCAACGAGTACGGCCAGCTGCTGTCGAACGACGTGAGCGGCGCCGAGGTCGGCCTGAAGCGTAACGGTGGGGCCGAGGTGCTCTACCAGAATGCGCCGCGAGATTCCTGGGGCGTGAACAGCGCCAATGGCCCGGACGCCGACGCCTATGCGGATGATGTCAGCGGATCCAGCTTCGGCGTAGCCGCCGTCCCCGGCGAGTCCAGCTCGACGGCCAACAGCGCCGTGACGACCGTGCTCACCGACAGCTTCAAGGTCGTCCAATCGTTCAGCTTCGTCGGCGACGATGTCCTGGCGATCAAGGTCGACCTGACGAACACGTCCGGCGACGCGATCGACGCCATCTTCCAGCGCCTCGCCGAGTTCCACATCGACGAGAACGTGGAGTATGCGACCAACCCGTTCAGCACCGGCATCCAGACCACGACGGTCGGCTTCGAGGAGCAGCGCGTGTCGCAGGATTGGTTCTTCCCCTGCTGCACCAGCGATCCCTTCAACTATGGCGCTGGGTTCCGGTTGAACCTCGGCACGATGGCCGCGGGCCAGACGCGTTCCTTCACCTACTACTACGGCCTGGGCGACGGCGGCATCGCCGACCAGTTGAAGGCCGCTGGCGCGAGCGACGTCGTGATGGTGGCGAACGAAGGCGCTTCCGCCGCCGCCGCCATGGGCGTGTCCGTGGTCGCCGTGCCGGAGCCGGCCACCTGGGCCATGATGATCCTGGGCTTCTTCGGCCTCGGCGCCACGCTCCGCCGCCGCCGGACCGCGCTGGCCTGACCCCAAGCCTCAGGACCGCGACGACCCGAACCCCCGGCGGCCTGCGCCGGGGGTTCATTCGTTAATGGCTCCTAGCCCTTTGTTAACCATGCCGGGGCAGATTGGGGCGTCGGTGGGAGGTTCCGCCGGACCAGCTTTTTCATGAGGTCTTCCATGAGCGGCGCCGAGGTTCTGGACGTCGGGCGTGACGCCATCTGGCTCACCATTCAGATCTGCGCCCCGGTCCTGCTCGTGGGCCTGGTGGTCGGCGTGAGCATCGGCCTGTTCCAGGCCCTGACCCAGATCCAGGAACAGACCCTGGTCTACGCGCCCAAGATCGTCGCCATCTTCATCTCGCTGCTCGTCTTCCTGCCGATGATGGGCGCGCTGATGAGCGAGTTCATGCGCAACATCGCGGCCCGCATCGCGGGCATGTAGGAGCCCCGGCGCCGTGGAGTCCTACGCCACAGCCCAGCAGGTCTTCGCCGCCGGCCTCGTGTTCACACGGGTGGCCGCGATCGTCATGCTGCTGCCCGGCTTCGGGGAGACCTTCATCCCGCCACGCGTGCGCCTGTCCTTCGCGCTCGCCCTCTCGCTGATGCTGTTCCCGCTGTTCGAGGGCCGCGCGCCCGCGCTGCCCGGCACGGCGACCGGCCTGGCGGGCGAGATCATCCGCGAGCTGCTGATCGGCATGCTGGTCGGCGGCATCCTGCGCCTCTTCATGTCCTCGCTGGCGGCGGCCGGAGAGATCGTCTCGATGGCGACGACACTGTCCTTCGCCCAGACCGCCAACCCCATGCAGGCGACGCCCTCGACGACGCTGGGTTCGCTCCTCGGGACGATGGGCCTAGTCCTGATCTTCGCCACCAACCTGCACCACCTGTTCCTGGGCGCGATCGTCAACTCCTTCGACCTCTTCCCCTTCACCCGCGACGTGCCGGTCGCCGACGCCGGCCAGCTCGCCGTGCAGACGGTGAGCCGCTCGTTCGCGCTCGGGCTTCAACTGGCGGCGCCGGTGGTGGTCTTCTCGCTCATCTTCAACGTCGCCACCGGCCTGGTCGGCCGGGTGATGCCGCAGTTCCAGGTGTTCTTCGTGGCCAGCCCGCTGGCGATCGTGCTGGGCCTGTCGATCTTCGCCCTCAGCCTTGGGACGATCGGCATCGTCTGGCTGGATCACTTCCGGGAGTTGCTCGGCAACTTCGTGCCGACATGAGCGACGCGCCCGAACGCGAGTCAAAAACAGAAGAGGCGACACCCCAGAAGCTCGCGAAGGCGGCGGAGAAGGGCGATGTCGTCAAGACCATGGACCTGGGCCCGTTCGCGGTGCTGGCGGCGGTCTGCTCGGTGCTGATCATGCTGGGCGGATGGATGGCGCGCGACCTGGCCCACAAGCTGCTGCCCTTCTTCGCCCACCCCGACACCATCTCGCTGGAGGGGCATGGCGGGATGACGGTCCTTCGCTACACCTTGATGGCCAGCGCGCCGGCGCTGCTGATCGTCATGCTGAGCGCCGCGTTCGCCGGCTCGGCGGCGAGCGTGATGCAGACCGGGCTGAGCCTCAATCCCGAGAAGCTGAAGCCCGACTTCTCCAAGCTCTCCCCCAAGAAGGGCCTGGAGCGGATGTTCGGGCCCGACGGGCTGGTGCAGTTCGTGAAATCCCTGGTGAAGGTGTCGGTGATCGCCCTCCTGGTCTGGTGGGTGCTCAAGCCCTACGTGCCCCAGTTCCCCTCGCTGTCGGCGCTGGACGTGGGCGCGATCCTGCCCTTCTCCGTCGAGATCCTGAAGCGGCTGGTCTATTCGGTGGTGGGCTTGAGCCTTGTGGTCGCCGCCGCCGACTGGTTCTGGCAGCGCCACCGCTTCCACATCCGCATGCGGATGACCAAGGAAGAGGTGAAGGAAGACTACAAGAACAGCGAAGGCGATCCGCACATCAAGGCGCGCCAACGCCAGATCCGCATGGAGAAGGCGCGCCGCCGCATGATGCAGGCCGTGCCGGAGGCCACGGTGGTGGTCATGAACCCGACCCACTACGCCGTCGCCCTGAAGTACGAGCAGGGCGAGAACGCCGCGCCCATGTGTGTGGCCAAGGGCATGGACGCGGTCGCGCTGAGGATCCGCGCGATCGCCGAGGAAGCCGGGGTGCCGGTGATCGAGGATCCGCCGCTGGCCCGGGCGCTCTACGCCGCCGTCGACATCGAGGAGATGATCCCGCCGGCCCACTTCGAAGCCGTGGCGAAGATCATCGGATTCATCCTGGGCGCCGGCCGCCGCCGCGCCGCACACCGGTAGAGACGGCTTGCCGACTTTGCTCCCTCACGCCCTAAACCGTTGTGACACAATGCAGACCAACGATTCGCCGCAGGGGCCGACGCTCGCCATGGCTGAGCCGCCGTCCAAGACCCGCAAGGTGGACCCCTTCACAGGGCTGGCGGTGTTCTTCTTCCTGCTCGCCGCCGCCTTCGCCGTCGCGCCGGCGCTGAACGCGGGGCTGGAGACCCTGGCCGGCACCATGCTGCTGGTGGGGCTGGCCGGCGTCTGCTGCCTGGGGCTCTTCGTGCTGCGCGGTCCGCCCGAGGCGCCCGCCGAAACCGAGGCCGGCGCCGACGCTTTCCTGGCGGCCCTGGACGAGCCTTCCGCCGTGGCGGCGCCCGATGGGCGGCTGCTCACCACCAACGCCGCCTGGCGCGGGGCGATGGGCACGGCCGCGCGCCTGCCCAAGAGCGGAGCCGCCGCCTCCAGCCTGTTCGCCGCCCTGGCCGCGGCCCGCCGCGGAGACCTGGGCCGCGCTACGGTCAAGTCGGGCGGCCAGGAGCGCGAGGCGCTGGTCTCGCCCATCGGCCCGCGCCGCTTCCTGGTGCGCCTCACGGGACGTGGATCCGGCCCGCTGGCCCTGCCGTCGTCGGCGATGGACGTGCTGAACGCCGTCGCCGGCGCCAAGGCCCCGCCGCCCAAGGTGCTCGACGCCTTCGCCGCCGCCTCGCCGTTCGGCGCGGCGCTGCTGGAGGGGGAGGATCCGTTCGAGGCCCGCATCATCGAGGCCAATCCGGCGCTCGCCGCCGTGGCCAAGGGCGGCGAGGCCGGGCAGGTGTTCGGCGACCTGATCGAGCCCACCAGCCGCCTGGACGCGGCCCTGCGGCTGGCGGAGGCCCGGGACGGCCACGCGCCGCTGGAGGTGCGCCTGGCCCACGATCCCAGCCGGATCGCCCACCTCTACCTGTCGCAGAGCCCGGGCCGCTGGGTGGCCTACCTCGTGGACGTCTCCGACCAGAAGCAGGTCGAACTGCAGCTCTCGCAGAGCCAGAAGATGCAGGCCATCGGCCAGCTCGCCGGCGGCGTGGCGCACGACTTCAACAACCTGCTGACCGCCATCCTGATGCAGCTGGACGTGCTGGCCTCGCGCCACCCCGTGGGCGATCCCTCGTACGAGGGCCTGAACGAGATCAAGCAGACGTCGATGCGGGCCGCCGACCTCGTCCGCAAGCTCCTGGCGTTCTCGCGCAAGCAGACCGTCCAGCGCGAGATCCTGGACGTGGGCGAGATGGTCTCGGAGTCCGAGGTCCTGCTGCGCCGGCTGCTGTACGAGGACGTGAAGCTGGTCACCGACTACGGCCGCAACCTGCCGCACGTGCGCGCCGACCGCGGCCAGCTCGACACCGCGGTGATGAACCTGGTGGTCAACGCCCGCGACGCCATCCGCAGCCACGGCGGCGGGGTGATCCGTATCCGCACGGCCCGCGTGACCCAGGAGGAGGCCCGCTCGCTGGGCTATCCCACCGCCGCCGGCGACCAAGCCCTGATCGAGGTCAGCGACGACGGCCCCGGCATTGCGGCCGACGTGATGGACAAGATCTTCGACCCGTTCTTCACCACCAAGCCGGTGGGCGAGGGCACGGGCCTTGGCCTCGCGACCGTCTACGGCATCGTCAAGCAGTCCGACGGCTGGATCGCGGTGGCGTCGAAGCCGGGCGAGGGTGCGGCGTTCCGCATCTTCCTGCCGGTCCACATCGCCCCGGTCGCGGCGCCGGGCGCCGAGCCTGTGGCCGAGCCCGCCGCGCCGAAGCGCCCGGCGGCCCGCGACCTGTCCGGCGCCGGCCGCATCCTGTTCGTGGAGGACGAGGACGCCGTCCGTGGCGTGGCGGCCAAGCTGCTGCGCGCCCGGGGTTACGAGGTGATCGAGGCGGCCAGCGGCGAGGAGGCCCTGGAATATGCCCAGAGCCACGCCGGCGAGATCGACCTCATGATCTCCGACGTGGTCATGCCCGGCATGCAGGGGCCCGACCTGCTGAAGCAGGCCAGGCAGTATCTGGGCAGCGCGCCGGTGATGTTCATCTCGGGCTACGCGGAGAGCGAGTTCTCGGACCTGCTGGAGGGCGAGAAGAACGTCTCGTTCCTGCCCAAGCCGATCGACATCAAGACCCTGGCCGAGCGGGTGAAGCTGGAGCTTCAGAAGGCGGCTTGATTTAGATTCGACTTATATAAGTATGAGGTGATATGAGGTCCTCGAGACGGAGGACCCTGCATGCTGTCGAACGCTATAGGAGCCGAGTTCCGCGAAGTCGCCGACCGGGAGTGGGAGGGCAAGGCCGCCAAGGCCGTAGTGGCCGCCCGCGTCTATGACACCGACCCCGACGATCTGTGGGACGCGCTGACCAACGCCGAGCGCATCCCGCGGTGGTTCTCAGCCGTGACCGGCGACCTGAGGCTGGGCGGCCGCTACCAGGTGCAGGGCAACGCCGGCGGGACGATCCTGCGCTGCGAGCCGGGCCGGGCGCTGGACCTCACCTGGGAGTTCGCCGGCGCGACGAGCTGGGTCACCCTGCGGCTGGCGCCCGAGGGCCAGGGCACGCGGCTGACGCTGGAGCATGTCTTCCCGGCCGCGGACCTCGACGGCGAGCACTGGCGGAAGTTCGGACCGGGCGCGGTCGGCGTCGGCTGGGACCTGAGCTTCCTCGGCCTTGGCCTGCATCTCGTGTCCGGCGGCGACAGGCTCACCGAGACAGACCCAGCCTGGATGGCTTCGGATGAAGCCAAGGCGTTCATGCGGGCGTCCGCTGAAGCCTGGGCGGGGGCCCATATCGCCTCGGGCGAGCATCCGGAGACCGCGCGGCGGATGGCGGGCGCGACCGCCAAGTTCTACACCGGCGGCTGATGCACGCGTTCGATGTCCTGGGCGATCCCGTCCGCCGCCGGCTGCTGGAGTTGCTGGCCGAGGGCGAGCACTCGTCCGGCGACATGACCGCAGTCGTCCAGGCCGAATTCGGGATCAGCCAGCCTGCGGTGTCCCAGCACCTGAAGGTTCTGCGGGACGCGGGCTTCGCCAGCGTCCGGATCGACGGCCCGCGCCGCATCTATTCGGTGGACGCCGGCCCGATGCGCGAAGTCGACGCCTGGCTCGACCGCTTCCGGATGTTCTGGACGCCCAAGCTGGAAGCGCTGGCGACGGAGGTGGCCCGCGGCAAGCGCAAGCGGCAGGAGTAGCCCTTGCGCCCACCGCCGCGCGGCGCGATGGATCGGGCTTCGGCCAACCGGAGCCCCGGCATGAGCGACAATACCCTCCCAACCCAACGCACGGGCGCCACGGCCGTCGGCGCCACGGCCGTCGGCGTCAGCGCCGCCGGGGCTACCGCCTTGTTCGCCACGGCCGCGGGCGCGATGGCGTTGGGCGCGCTCGCCGTGGGCGCCATCGCCATCGGGCGCCTCGTGGTGCGGCGCATGTCGGTCGGCCGATTGCGGATCCGTAAGCTCGAGATCGACGAACTGACCGTTGGCCGGCTCACCGTCCGCAAACAGGACTAGACGCAGGCGCTTGCGCGCCGGCCCCCGCCGCGCGACCGTACCGGCAAGCAGAAAGTACGGTACGGGAGGTCGGCGATGGCGGGTGTGAATCCCAACGGAACCCTGAAGGGCAGGACGGCGCTGGTCACCGGCGCCAGCCGTGGCATCGGCGAAGCCATCGCCGTGCGGCTGGCCATGGAGGGCGCCAGGGTGGTGGTCTCGGCCCGGACGGCGGAGGCGGGCGAGAGCAAGCTGCCCGGCACGTTGCACGCCACGGTGGACCGCATCCGCGCCGCGGGTGGCGAGGCCACGGCGATTAAGGCCGACCTGTCCGACGAAGCCGACCGCGTGCGGCTGGTGGCGGCGGCGACGGCCGCCTACGGCCCGATCGACATCCTGGTGAACGACGCGGCGGTCACCTTCTTCATCCCCGTCGAGACGTTCCCCAAGAAGCGCTTCGACCTGATGATGGAGGTCCAGGTCTGGGCGCCGATGCACCTGGCCCAACTGGTCCTGCCCTCGATGCGGGAGCGCAAGGCAGGCTGGATCGTCAACATCTCGTCCGGCGCCGGAATCCATCCGAAACAGCCTTACACACGGCGTGGCGGCGGCACGGTCTATGGCATGTGCAAGGCGGCGCTGGAGCGGCTCACCACCGGCCTGGCGTCGGAAGTCTATGACGACGGTATCGCGGTGAACGTGGTCTCGCCCGGCCTGGTCGACACTCCCGGTGTGGCGGTGCATGGCCTGATCAACGAGCAGACCCGGGACCGGGTCCAGCCGATCGAGTTCATCGCCGAGGCAGTCTACCAGTTGGCCAAGGGCGACCCGAAGACCATGACGGGACGTATCGACTACGCCGAGCCTTTGCTGAAAGAATTGGGCATCGCCCCCACCGAACTGGTCTGAATCCGATGATCGAGCAAACCGTCGAGATCGCCACCAAGGACGGCAAGATCACCACCTTCATCGTCCACCCCGAGCGCGAGGGGCCGCACCCGGTGATCCTGTTCTTCATGGACGCCCCGGCCATCCGCGAGGAACTGCGCGACATGGCCCGGCGGATCGCCACGGCGGGCTACTATGTGATGCTGCCCAACCTCTACTATCGGAAAGGGGTGCTGGAACTGAAGGACCTCCCGCCGCTGCCCGAGGCCGAGGCGCGGGCGCGGATGTTCGAGCTCATGGGCTCGATCAACATCGCCATGGTGATGGACGACACCGATTGCCTGCTGGAGTTCGCCGGCCGCGACCCCGCCGCCAGCCCCGGCCCGGCGGGCGCAATCGGCTATTGCATGAGCGGCCAGTACGCCATCAACGCCGCCGCCCGCCATCCCGAGCGGATCGCCTGCGCCGCCTCGATCTACGGCGTGCAGCTGGTCACCGACCGGCCGGATAGCCCGCACCTCGCGGCGCACAGGAGCCCGGCCGAGCTCTACTTCGCCTGCGCCGAGCACGATACCTATGCGCCGCTGGAGATGGTCGAGGCGCTGGATGCGTCGCTGAAGGAGTCGGCCTCCAACGCCGAGGTCGAACTCTATCCGGGCGTCCACCACGGCTTCGCCTTCCCGCAGCGGCCCGTCTACGACAAGCCCGCCGCCGAACGGCATTGGGAGCGCCTGTTCGCCCTATTCAGGCGGAACCTGGGGTAGGCGACTGCGCGTGGGCCCCGGAGACTGCGCCACCACCGGCGGGACCCAGCCGGGCTGCAGGGCCTTCTTCGGATGCAGCGAGCTGACCATGCCCATGAAGGGCGGCCAGATGTCGTAGCCCAGCAGGCCCTGCAGGCGGGGCGACATGGCCCGCGCGCGCTCGGGCGGGATGCCGAGGAAGAAGTTCTCCTGGGTGCGGCCCCAGGGTTCGCAGTACTGGTTGGTGAAGGCCAGGCGGGGCTTGTCGCTGCGGTTGGCGCCGCCGCGGTGGACGACCGTTCCGGCCATGACGAAGCAGGCGCCGGCCGGAATCTCCATCGGGACCAGCATCGCGGCCATCTCTTCCGGTGAATTCGGGCGGCCCCCGGCGCCGTGGTCGCCCCAGAGGTGGCTTCCGGGGATCACCTCGGTGGCGCCATTCTCGGCCGTGAACGGGTCGATGGCGGCGATGACCGTGTAGCTGATCGCGGGCCGCGGACGGGGCTGGCGATAGAAGCCGTCGTCGGTGTGCAGATCCTGCGCCGCCTCGCCGGGATTGATGCGGATCGACTGGCTGGCGGTCAGCAGGTAGCCGGGCTGCAGGAAGCGATCGAGCAGGGCCAGGACCCGGGGCTCCTCCGTGAGGTCCTCGAACACCTTGGCCCGGGCGACCAGGGTGTAGACACGCTCGGTGTTGAAGCCCTCGAAGGCGTTGCGGCCATGGTGCGCGCCCATGTAGGGCGCGAGGCCGTCGCGAACCGCCTGCAGGGTCGCCGCATCCATGAAGTCCCGGATCACCGTGAAGCCCTGCTCGCGGATCTCCGCGGCGTGGGCGTCGGCGTCGAACTGTGCGGTGGGTTTGTCCATCTCGCTTGGCCTCCCTATTCTGGCAGGATAGCACGCCGCCCGGAGGACGCCCGATGAGCCAGATCCTGAACATCCGCCGCGTGGCCGGCGCGCTTGGGGCGGAGCTCTCCGGCGTGGACCTGTCGGCCGCCCTGCCGGACGAGACCGTCGCGGCGATCCGCCAGGCGCTGGTCGAGCACCAGGTTATCTTCTTCCGCGACCAGGCGCTGACGCCGGCCCAGCAGACGGCGTTCGGCGCGCGGTTCGGGCCCCTGAACATCCATCCCTACGTCGCCGGCATGGCGGGGCAGCCCGAGGTGATGGAGATCATCAAGGAGCCGTCCGACAAGATCAATTTCGGCGGCGGCTGGCACTCGGACATGAGCTTCCTGGAGACCCCCGCCATCGGCTCGATCCTCTATGCGGTCGAGCTGCCGGAGTGGGGCGGCGACACCCTGTTCGCCAGCCAGGCCGCCGCCTTCGAGGCCCTGTCGCCCGGCCTGCAGAAGACGCTGGAGGGCCTGAACGCGGTCCACTCCGCCAGCCGCGAATACTCCGCCCAGGGCCACTCGGCCCAGAAGCGCGGCGCCATGAAGGTGGCCGAGGCCGACGGCTATGTGGGCGAGTACGTCCACCCGATGGTGCTGGTCCACCCGGAGACCGGCCGCAAAGCCCTGTACGTCAACCCGGCCTTCACGCTGCGGATCGAAGGCTGGAAGACGCGCGAATCCAAGGCCTTGCTGGACTATCTTTTCGAGCACTGCCGCTATGAGGCCTTCACCTGCCGCTTTGCCTGGCGGAAGGGTTCGGTGGCCTTCTGGGACAACCGGTCGGTCTGGCATTTCGCGCTCAACGACTATCCGGGTCAGCGCCGCCACATGCGCCGGGTGACGGTGGATCCGTGGCCGACGACGGGCAAGGCCTCTATCGCGGCGGAATAGCCAGGCGTTTCAGTACGCCCTGCGCGGCCGCGCGGCCGGTGGCGAAGCTCGCCTGCAGCAGGTAGCCGCCGGTGGGGGCTTCCCAGTCCAGCATCTCGCCGGCGACGAACACGCCGGGGCGGGTGCGGAGCATGAGGTCGTCGTCCACGGCCTCGAGGGCCACGCCGCCCGCCGAGGAGATGGCGCGGGCCAGGGGCTGGACGCCGGTGAGGCGGATCGGCGCGGCCTTGATCGCGGCGGCCAGGGCGGCGGGCTGGACAGGCAGGCGCCTGCCGTGGGCCTCGCGCAGCAGGTTGATCTCGACGGGCGAGAGCTTCAGCGCCTTCCTCAGGTGGTTCGACAGGGACTGCCCGGCCTTGGGGTGGCTCAGCCGCGCCGTGAGCGCGCCGGCGCTCATGTCGGGGCGCAGGTCGAAGGCGATGGTCGCCGAGCCCGCGGCCGCGATGGCGTCCCGCAGCGGGGCCGACAGGGCATAGAGCGCGCCGCCCTCCAGGCCGTAGCGGGCGACCATGGCCTCGCCCCGCACCGTCCGGTCGCCGAAGGAAAGCGCGATCCCTTTCAGCGGCCGGCCGGCGAAGCCCTGCATCACCGGACTCCAGGCGACGTCGAAGCCCATGTTCGCCGGCCGGAAGGGGACCGCCCCCTCCAGCCACGCGGCCCAGGCGCCGTCGGAGCCCAGCCTCGGCCAGCTCGCCCCGCCCAGCGCGAGGACGGTGGCCTCCGGCCGCTCGGTGGTTTCGCCGTCCGGGGTGTGGAAACGCAGCGCGCCGTCGTCGGTCCAGCCGCGCCATTCGCTGCGGGGCCGGATCGTCACGCCCAGCCCGGCCAGCCGCGCCAGCCAGGCGCGCAGCAGGGGCGAGGCCTTGAGGGCCTTGGGGAAAACGCGCCCGGAGGAGCCGACGAAGGTCGGCTGGCCCAGGCCCTCGGCCCAGGCGACGAGGGCGGCCGGGGGGAAGGCTTCCAGCATCGGCCGCAGAGGCTCCGCCGCGGCGCCGTAGCGGGCGGCGAAGGCCTCGAAGGGCTCGGAGTGGGTCAGGTTCAGGCCGCCGCGGCCCGCCATCAGGAACTTGCGGCCCACCGACGGCATGCGGTCGTGGACCGTGACCGCGTGGCCGGCCGCCGCCAGGGTCTCGGCCGCGAACAGGCCCGCGGGCCCGCCGCCGATCACCGCGACGGCGGCCACGGCCTAGTCGTGCCCGGCCATCGCCAGCAGCGCCGACAGGCCGACGCCCATGCCCTTCACGCTCTCAGGCTTGGCCACGTCGATCCATTCGTCCACGGCGTGCGCCCGGCCGCCCGTGCCGCCCGAGCCGATGGTCACCGCGGGGATGCCCAGGCTGATGGGGATGTTGGAGTCCGTCGAGCTCGCGCCCAGCACCGCGTTGGGGTAGCCAGCGGCGCGCACGGCGGCGGCGGTGATCTGGACGATCTCGGCGTCTTCCTTGGTGGCGCCGGTGGGCCGCTCGCCGATCTGTTTCACCTCGGCGCTGATCTGGCCGGCATGGGTCGAGCGGACGCTGTTCTCGGCCTTCACAGCGTTGTCGACGATCTGCAGGAACTTCGCATCGACCTTGGCCAGCTCCTCCTTGCTCTCGGAGCGCATGTCGACCTCGAGCCAGATGGCGTCGGGGATCGAGTTCACCGATGTGCCGCCCCCGACAACGCTCGTGGCGTAGGTGGTCTTGGGCTGGCTGGGCGTGACGATCTTGTTCATCTCGACCACCGTGGTCCCCATGGCGGCCATCGGGTTCACCAGGCCATAGGCGCCGTAGCTGTGGCCGCCCGGGCCCTTGAAGGTGACGCGGTAGCGCTTGGAGCCGACGGCGCCGAAGGTCACCCGCTCGGCCGAGGTCCCATCCATCGAGAAGAAGGCCGCGACGCGGTCCTTGTACTTGCCCTTGGTGAAGATGTAGCGGACCCCGCGCAGGTCGCCGGGGCCCTCTTCGCCCACGTTGCCGACGAACAGGATGTCCTTCTTCGTCTTCACCTTGCCGGCGTCGAGCGCGCGGATGTAGCCCAGAAGGACGGCCAGGGAATGGGTGTCGTCGCCGACGCCGGGGGCGTGCAGCTTGGTCCCCTCCCGGCGGACCTTCACGGCGGTCCCCTCCGGGAAGACGGTGTCCAGGTGGGCGGCGATCACCACCAGCGGGGCGCCGGCCGGGCCGGTCCCGCGGCGCAGGCCCATGACGTTGCCCTCGGCGTCCATCTCCACGTCGGTCAGGCCGTGGGCCTTCAGCATGGCCATGTACGCCTCGGCGCGCTTCTGCTCCTTGAAGGGCGGGGCGGGGATCTCGGTCAGGGTGACGGTGTCCTCGACGATGCGGTCGTGGTCGCGGTCCAGGGCGGCCATGGCGGCCTTGAAGCCGGCGCTGCCGCGGATGGCGCCGATGGTCCTGTCGGCCTGCGCGGGCTGGCTGGCCGCGGTCGAGCCGGTGGCCAGGGTGAGCGAGAGGACAGCGGCCAGCCCATGCCGCGAAACGCGTAACATCGTGATGGAATCCTTGCTTGCGAGCGGGGGCATATCAACCGATCCGACCGGCCTTCGCTAGGGCGGAAGGGCAGGTTGTTTCGCATTACCGGGAATTAATGCGCCAATCTGTCCCCGGCGGGCTTGCCGGGTCCGTACCGCCGCCTCTAAGCCTTCGCGTCACATAATCGGTAACTGGGGAGGCGTGTTCGTGCAGAGCCGTCGGCAGTTGATGATCGCCGCTGGGGCGCTGGCCACCTTGGCGGCGACGCGGTCCACCGCCCAGCCCACCGGCGCCGACGCGCAGCTCACCGCCTTCCTGGACCAGGTCTTCAAGGAGACCCTCGACGACAGTCCCGAACTGGTGACGTCGCTGGGTCTCGACAAGGGCGAGCGCGCCGCGGCCAAGTCCCAGCTGCACGACGGTTCGCTGGCGGGCGTGGAGAAGCGCAAGGCGCGCAACTCCGACCAGTTGCGCCGCCTGAAGGCGATCGACCGGCGCCAACTCACCGGCATGGCGGCGGTCAACTACGACACCCTGCTGTTCGAGCTGCAGACCACCGAGGACGGGAACAAGCGGTTCGCCTGTCCCTCCGGCGGCAGCCCCTATGTCCTGGCCCAGATCTGCGGCGCCTGGCAGGAGGTCCCGGACTTCCTCGACAGCCAGCACACCATCGAGACGCGCGAAGACGCCCAGGCCTACCTCGCCCGCCTGGAAGCCTTCGCCACGATGATGGACGCCGAGGTCGAGCGCGTGCGCCACGACGTCGGTCTGGGGGTGGTCCCGCCGGACTTCGCGCTGGCCGGGGCGATCAGTGGCATGAAGGTGCTGCGTCAGCCGGCCGACAAGTCGACGCTGGTCACCTCGCTCGCCAATCGCGCCAAGGCCAAGGGCATCGCCGGCGACTGGACCGCCCAGGCGACCGCGCTCTACGACGGCAAGGTGGTCCCCGCCCTGGACCGCCAAATGGCGCTGATGGAGAGCCTGAAGCCCAAGGCCGTCCACGACGCCGGCTGCTGGCGGCTCCCCGACGGCGAGGCCTATTACGCCCACGTCCTGCACGCCCAGACGACCAGCAGGATTACACCGGCCGAGGTCCACAAGCTGGGCCGCGACGTGACGGCCGAGCTGTCGGCGCGCGCCGACGTGCTGTTCAAGCAGCTTGGCTTCACCAAGGGCTCGGTGGGCGAGCGCTATATCGCCCTCTACGAGAGCAAGAAGGGCGTCTATCCCAACACGGACGCCGGCAAGGCGGAGGTCATCGCCGACCTGAACAAGGTGGTTCAGGACATGCAGAACCGCCTGCCGGAACAGTTCGGCACGCTGCCCAAGGCGCCGCTGGAGATCCGCCGCATCCCGCCGGCCACCGAGGGCGGGGCCTCGACGCACTACGAGGCGGCCAGCCTCGATGGCTCTCGCCCCGGGGTCTACTGGCTGAACCTGCGAGACACGGCGGAGAGCCCGTACTGGTTCCTGCCCACCACGACCTACCATGAGGGCAACCCGGGCCATCACATGCAGATCACCCTACAGCGCGAGGCCGACCTGCCGATGATCCGCCGGGTCATGGGCTTCGGGGCCTATGCCGAGGGCTGGGCGCTCTACTCCGAGCAGGTCGTCCAGGAGATGGGCGTCTACAAGGGCGAGCCGCTGAACGAGCTGGGCTACATCCACGACGCCCTGCTGCGCTCGGCCCGCCTGGTGACCGACAGCGGCCTCCATAACCTGAAGTGGAGCCGCGAGAAGGCGATCGCCGAGATGCGCGCCATCGAGGGCGATCCCGAGCCGCTGGCCGCCCAGGAGATCGAACGCTATTCGGTCTGGCCGGGCCAGGCGTGCAGCTACATGGTGGGCAAGGTGACGATCTTGCGCCTGCGCGAGAAAGCGAAGACGGCGCTGGGGGCCAAGTACGACCCGCGCAAGTTCCACGACGCCATACTGCTCTCCGGCTCCATGCCGCTCACGGCGCTGGAGAACGTCGTCGACCAGTACATCGCCGGAGCCAAGGGGTGATGGACCGCCGCACGTTCCTGGGGACCGCTGCGGCGGCCGCCCTCGCACCCGCCGCGCAGGCCGCGACGCCGGAAGACGCCAAGCTCCGCGCCATCTTCGACCGGTTCTTCGAGGACAACCTGGCGGATTCGCCGGAAGCGGTGACGCGGCTGGGCCTGGACAAGGGGCCGCGGGCCGCCGCCAAGTCGAAACTGGACAGCGCCTCGCTGCAGAACATGGCGGAGTCCAAGGCGCGCACAGTACGCCACCTGGCCGAGCTGAAGACGATCGATCGCTCCAAGCTGAGCCCGGCGGACCAGCCCAACTATGACGCCGTGCTGTTCACGCTGGAGGGTGATGCGGCGGCGGGCAAGCGCTATGCCTATGGCTCCGAGGGGGCGGGGGAACCCTATGTCCTGTCGCAACTCACGGGCGCCTATCAGGACATCCCCGACTTCCTGGGCTCGCAGCACGCCATCGAGACCAAGGCGGACTGCGACGCCTACCTCGCCCGGCTCTCGGCCTTCGGGACGGTGATGGACGAGGAGGTGGCGCGCGTCCGCCACGACGTGGGGCTGGGCGTGGTCCCGCCGACCTTCATCCTTGAGCGCGCGCTGCACCAGATGCACGGGCTGCGCAGCTCGGCGCCGGCCGCCTCGCCGCTGACCACCCAGCTCACGGATCGCGCCAAGGCCAAGGGCGTCGCGGGCGACTGGGCCGGGCAGGCCGAGAACATCGTCGCCTCGGACGTCTATCCCGCGCTGGATCGCCAGATCGCGCTGCTGCAATCGCTGCAGCCCAAGGCCAACTCCGACGCCGGGGTCTGGAAGCTGCCCGACGGCGAGGCCTACTACCGCGACGCGCTGCGCAACTTCACCACCACGACGCTCACGCCGAAGGAGGTCCACCAGATGGGCCTCGATACGGCCAAGGAGCTGGGCGCGCGGGCCGAGGCGATCCTGGCCAAACAGGGCATGACCCAGGGCACGGTGGGCGAGCGGATCGCCGCGCTCTTCAAGGACGCCAAGTACCACTACGCCAATACCGACGAGGCCAAGGAGAAGCTGATCGCCGACTTGAACGGCATGGTCGCCGAGATCCGGCCGCGGCTGCCGACCATGTTCGGAACCGTGCCCAAGGCCAACGTCGAGATCCGCCGGGTGCCGAAGTTCATCGAGGCCGGCGCGCCGGGCGGCTACTACAACCGCCCCGCCCTGGATGGCTCGCGGCCGGGCATCTACTGGATCAACCTGCGGGACAGCGCCGAGAACCCCTCGTGGACGCTGAAGACCCTGACCTATCACGAGGCGATCCCGGGCCATCACCTGCAGCGCTCGCTGCAGCAGGAGGCCGACCTGCCGATGCTGCGCAAGATGGCGGGCTTCCCGGCCTTCGCCGAGGGCTGGGCGCTCTACGCCGAGCAGGTCGCGCTGGAGATGGGCGAGTACAAGGATGACCCGCTGGGCGAGCTGGGCCAGATCCAGGCCTCGCTGTTCCGCGCCGCGCGCCTGGTGGTCGACACCGGCCTGCATTCCATGCGCTGGAGCCGTGAGAAGGCCATCGAGACCATGACCTCGATCGACGGCAGCCCGGCGTCGTCGGCCACCACCGAGATCGAGCGCTACTGCATCCGCCCGGGCCAGGCCTGCGCCTACATGGTGGGCAAGCTCACCTGGCTGCGCCTGCGCGCCAAGGCGCAGAAGGCGCTCGGGCCCCGCTTCGACATCCGCAAGTACCACGACGCCGTGCTGCTCGGCGGCGCCATGCCCCTGACCGTGGTCGAGGGCGTGGTCGACCGCTGGATCGCCGCGAACAAGGCTTGAGAGACCCGATGAACCAGATCGACCGCCGCAGCTTCCTCGTCACCACCGCGGGGGCCGCCCTGGCCACCGCCGCGCCCGCCTTCGCCCAGGCCGGGTCGGAGGACGCCAAGCTCCGCGCCCAACTCGACAGCATGTTCGAGCAGACCGTGGACGACAGCCCCCGGTTCGCCACCTCGCTGGGCCTCGACAAGGGGGCGCGGGCGGCGCTGAAGAGCCAGCTCGACGACAACTCCGCCGCCGGCAAGCAGAAGCGCCTGGAGCGGGCGCGGACCTGGGTGAAGGCGCTGAAGGCGATCGATCGCTCGAAGCTCTCGGCAGGCCCGAAGGTCGACTTGGACGTGGTGCTCTACGCCAACGACCAGGCCGTTCGGAACGGCGACAAGTACCGGTTCGGCGACGTGGGCGGGAACTTCAGCCCCTATGTGATCAGCCAGCGGGGCGGGGCCTATGCCAACGTGCCCGACTTCCTGGACAGCCAGCATCGGGTCGCCAACGCCGACGACGCCCAGGCCTACCTCTCGCGCCTGTCGGCCTTCGCCAAGGCCATGGACAACGACGTGGCCCGCCAGAAGGCGGACGTGGCCATGGGGGTGATCCCGCCGGACTTCGTCTGCGACCTGTCGCTGGGCCAGATGAGGGCATTGCGCGACCAACCGGCCGACAAGGTGATCCTGACCACCTCGTTGGCCAAGAAGACGGCCGCCGCGAAGCTGGAGGGCGACTGGGCGGCCCGGGCGCAGAAGATCGTCGAAACCGAGGTCTATCCGGCGCTGGACCGGCAGATCGCCGCCATGCAGGCGGTGCGCGCCAAGGCCAAGCCGGACACCGGCGCCTGGGCGCTGCCCGGCGGCGACGCCTACTACGCCGACGCGGTGAAGGCCTCGACCACCACGAACTATTCGCCGGAGGAGGTCCACCAACTGGGCCTGACCCAGGTGGCCGAGATCTCGGCCCGGCTGGACGCGATCCTGAAGGCCCAGGGCATGACCCAGGGCACGATCGGGCAGCGGTTGATGAAGCTGAACGAGGACCCCAAGCAGGTCTACCCGGCCACCGACGCCGGCCGCGATCAGATGCTGGCCGACCTCAACAAGGACGTGGCCGACCTCTACGGCCTGCTGCCGCGGGTGTTCAACACCCTGCCCAAGGCCAAGGTGGAGGTGCGCCGGGTGCCGGTGTTCATCCAGGACGGGGCGGCCAACGGCTACTACCAGTCGGCGGCCCTGGACGGCTCGCGGCCGGCGGCCTTCTACATCAACCTCAAAGAGACCAGCGACTGGCCGCGCTACAACCTCAAGACCCTGGCGGTCCACGAGACGATCCCCGGCCACCACCTGCAGATCGCCCTGGCGCAGGAGAGCAGCCGCATCCCGATGCTGCGCCGCGCCGGCTTCGGCTTCTCGGCCTTCTCGGAAGGCTGGGCGCTCTATGCCGAGCAGCTCGCCGACGAGATGGGCGCTTACGAGGGAGATCCCCTGGGCCAGGCGGGCTACCTGCAGTCGCTGCTGTTCCGCGCCGCGCGCCTCGTGACCGACACCGGTATCCACTACAAGCGCTGGGGTCGGGCCAAGGCGACGCAGTACATGGTCGACACCATCGGCAACACCGAGAGCCGCGCCCAGCGCGAAGTGGAGCGTTACTTCTCCTCGCCCGGCCAGGCCAACAGCTACAAGGTCGGCCACACCGTCTGGGCCAAGGTCCGCGAGGACGCCAAGACCAAGCTTGGGCCGAAGTTCGACCTGAAGGCCTACCACGACGCGGTCCTGCTCTCGGGCGCCATGCCGCTGACGGTGCTGGAACGCCACGTCCAGGAGTGGGCGGCGAGCCAGGCCTAGCGGATCATCGGGCGGGGCATAGTGAGCTTGGGCCGCGGGCGCGGTAGACGGTGGAGGACAGGGCGCGGGTGCGCGCCTTCGCGTTGGCGGGCGTGGTGATCGTCGCCACCAGCCGTTCTTCGCCATTCCAGGCGCAATAAACCGTGCGCTCGACCCGGCCGGCGTCCACCAGTCCCGTCTGGGTCATGGCGAAGCCTTCCGGCCTGGCCAGGATCGTGGCGGCGGCCATGGCCCGCAGCTTCTCCGACGGCCCGCGATCCACATAGGTCGAGCAGGATCCGTCCGCCCAGGCCACGGCGTAGACGGGGCTGAGCGAACCGAGCCGCCAGACCTTGTCGTCGGCGCCGGCGCCGGCCGCGCGGGAGGGCATGGCCACGAGCCGTTCGTACAGGGCCAGTTCCTCGATCGGCCGGCGATTCAGGATGCCCGGCAGGCATACGTCGCGCAGCACGATCTCGCCGGCTTCGACACTGTCGATCAGCGCCCCGAACGGCGGACTATCCCGGGACGCCGCGGGACCTGATCCTTGAGCGCCAGCCGGGCCCGAGACCGTCGCGCAAAAGGCGGCGGCGACGCAGATGTGACGCAGCATGGATCAACTCTAGATGGCTGCGGGCATCCCGCACCTCAACTGCGCGTGACCCGGCGGGCTCGACACCATGCCGCAAGGCGCTTTCGATGCGGCCCGGCGGCGGCTTGAAGAGGCAGCGCCGTCACGACGGACTCGCGCTTTGCGACATTCGGCGCCAACTTCCACAAGCTAGACCCTGGGGAGGGATCCGCATGACGTTGCGTACGGCCTTGACCGCTGCGGCGGTCCTCTGGGCGGGGGTCGCCAACGCCCAGCAGCACGACATGTCGAAGATGACCGGCATGAGCATGGGCCTGCCGCCCATGCCGTCGATTTATGGCGGACAGGCCGACAAGCCGGGGGCGCCGGTGTTCAAGGGGCTGGGCGCGCACAGGATGGCGGTCACGGCGACGCCCGAGGCGCAGGCCTTCTTCGACCAGGGCGTGAACCTGGTGTTCGGCTTCAACCACGCCGAGGCGATCCGCTCGTTCCGCGAGGCCGCGCGCCTGGATCCGAACTGCGCCATGTGCTGGTGGGGCGTGGCCTTGGCGCTGGGCTCCAACATCAACCTGCCGATGCCCGACGACGCGGTCCCGGCGGCCTGGATGGCGCTGAAGAACGCCGAGGCCCTCGCGCCCAAGGCCAGCGAGCGCGAACAGGCGTGGATCGCGGCGCTCTCGAAGCGCTATGCCGAGAAGAAGGGCGCCGACCGCGCGGCGCTCAACGCCGCCTTCGCCGCCGCCATGGGCGATCTGGCCGCGAAATATCCCGACGACCTGGACGCCCAGACCTTCTGGGCCGAAGCCATGATGGACACCCAGCCGTGGGACTATTGGGAAGCCGACGGCAAGACGCCCAAGGGCCACGGCGCCGAGATCGTCGCGACGCTGGAGAAGGTGATGGCCAAGGCGCCCGACCATCCCGGCGCGCTGCACCTCTACATCCACGCGGTCGAGGCCTCGACCACGCCCGAACGGGCCGAGCCCGCCGCCGACCGGCTGCTGAAGCTGATGCCGGGCGCGGGTCACGTGGTCCACATGCCCAGCCACATCTACTATCGGGTGGGACGCTATGCCGACGCGGCGGCCGCCAACGAGGCCGCCGCCCTGGTGGACGAGGACTACATCACCGCCTGCAAGGCGCAGGGCTTCTATCCCGCCGGCTACTACGGCCACAACATCCACTTCCTGTGGACGTCGGCCGAGATGGAGGGCCGCTACCAGGCCGCCCTCGACGCCTCGCGGCGGCTGGTGAAGGCCGTGGATGCGCCGAACCTTTCGAAGCAGCTTTCCGTCGCCGAGCTCTACAACTTCACCCCGGTGATGACCCTGCTTCGGTTCGGCAAGTACCGGGAGGTGCTGGCCGAGCCGGCGCCGGACAAGATGCTGACCCTGGACAACGCCATGTGGCTCTACGCCCAGGCCTTCGCCCACGCCAACACGGGCGACCTGAAGGCCGCGGCGGCGGACCGGGCGAAGCTGGCCGCGCTGCAGAAGGCGAAGTTCGATCGCTACGACGCCTTCGGCGTTCCGGCGGCCGGGATGATCGCGGTCGCCCTGGCCAGCGTGGACGGCGAGATCGCGCGCAAGTCCGGCGATCTGCCCGGCGCGGTCGCGCAGTTCCAGAAGGCCCAGACACTGGAGCGGGCGCTCCCCTACACGGAGCCGGCCTACTGGCATCGTCCCGTGGCGCACCTGCTGGGTGCGGCGCTGCTGGAGGCGGGAAAGCCCGCCGAGGCGGAGGCGGTCTATCGCGAGAGCCTGCACCACTATCGCCGCGACGGCTGGGCGCTGATGGGCCTGGCGGCGGCGCTGAAGGCCCAGGGCAAGACCGCGGAGGCGCAGCAGGTGGGCGGCGAATTCGGGGAATCCTGGCGGCGGGCGGACACCCAGATCCAGACCTCGCGGCTCTAGAACCAGCCCGCGGCCTTCAGCGGGGCGGCGTTGCTGCGGCTGATGGGGACGACCAGGCCGCACTTCAGTTTCGCCTCGCCTCGACCGCGCAGCCACTTCACCTCGTCGATGGCGCCGGTGGCCACCCACCAGGACCGGTGGGTGCGAAAGCCCGGCGCGGCGTCCAGTTCCTTCAGCGCATCGCCGAACCGCGCGGTGATCAGTTCCTGGCCGGCGTCCGTGTGGACCCGCAGATAGTGGTCCTCGGCCTCCACGGCGATCAGTTCCGCGCCGCGCCGCTTGGCCGAGAGCCGCTGGCGGAAGGTGTGGGTGGGATCGCGGGGCGCCTCGGGCTCCGCGAGGAGCGGGGGCCGCACCGCCTGCGCCCAGGCCAACTGGCGCAGGCACATGGTGGCGATGCAGACCACGAAGACCTGGAACGCCGGCTCCGCCAGGTTCGCCCAGCCCAGGCGATCGCCGAACATGAAGTGGTTCACCAGCCCGACCAGGATCGTCACGGGCGGCGTCATCAGGACGCTGGCGGCGACGAGACGGCTCCAGAAGTGGCTGACCCGGCGGCGCAGCGGCTCGTCGATCGCCACGCCGATCAGACCGCCGCCGACCATGCAGAGGAGCCAGTAGGCGAACCGCAGGCTGAGCGGCTGGCGGGCCGTTTCGAACGGGCCCAGGAACGCCATCACCACGCCGATCGCGATCCACAGGGCGAAGTCGGCCGCGAGGCGGCGCATCCAGGGCCGGACGGAAAACTCGGGCATCGGCGCTCGCGCTGGGATTCGTTCGCGCGAGACTGCCACGACTGACGATTTCCATGCATCCATTCGCGCAGGCTAGGCGCCGTCCGCGCAACGGCCCCTTGGCGGGCGGCGTCCGGACCGGCCATTCCGACGGCGGTCAACGCAGGAGCCTGCCGCCGATGAACGCCAGACTTTCCATGGGTCTGTGGGGCCTCGCTATCGTTCTCAGCGTCGGCGTGGCGATCTTGTCCTACCGCTACGTGCCGCAGATCGGCCCGCTGTCGCCCGAGGTCATGGCGAACCTCTTCGCGCGGCCCTGGCTCATGCTGCACGCCGGCGCCGCGTCGACGGCGCTCCTGGTCGGCGGCTTCCAGGCCCTGCCGGCCGTGCGTCGGCGCCCCGCGCTGCATCGCGGTCTGGGGCTGACATATGTCGCGGGCTGCTTCGTGGGCGGCGTCGCGGGGTTCGCCATGGCCTTCGGGACGACGGCCGGTCCGGTGGCCGGATGGGGCTTCGGCATCCTGGCCGTGATCTGGGTCTATGTTACCGGCCAGGGCTGGCTGGCGGCCCGCGCCCGGCGCATCGACGCGCACCGCCGGTGGATGATCCGCTCGTTCGCCCTGACCTTCGCCGCCGTGACCCTGCGCCTCTACCTGCCCATCGGGGCGATGGCGGGCCTGGAGTTCGCCGAGATCTATCGGCTCAACGCCTGGATCTCGTGGATCCCGAACCTGCTGCTGGCGGAAATCTACCTGCGGCGCCGGACGATGCGCGGCCTTCAGCCGGCCTGACGCCACACTGCTGACATTCCGCTGTCAGCAGGCCGGGCGTCTAATGGCGGTGAACCGGAGGAAGCCCCCATGACCGACCTGACCTTCTACACCCATCCCATGTCGCGCGGCCGGATCATCCGCTGGATGCTGGAGGAAGTGGGCCAGCCCTACGACACCCAGATCCTCGATTTCGAGAACGCGATGAAGAGCCCCGCCTATCTGTCCGTGAATCCCATGGGCAAGGTGCCGGCGATCAAGCATGGCGACACCGTCGTGACCGAGTGCGGCGCGATCTGCGCCTACCTGGCCGACGCCTTCCCTCAGGCGGGCCTGGCGCCCGCGCATGGCAGCAAGCTGCGCGGACCCTACTATCGCTGGCTGTTCTTCGCCGCCGGGCCCATCGAGCAGGCGGTGGGCCTGAAGGCCCTGGGCGCCGAGGTTCCAGCCGAGCGGGAGAGGATGCTGGGCTGCGGATCGATGGACCATGTGCTGGACGCCCTGGAAGGCGCGCTGGACGGCCGGGACCACCTGGCGGGCGACAGCTTCACCGCCGCCGACCTCTATGTCGCCTCGCACCTGGGCTGGGGCATGCAGTTTGGCACGATCGAGAAGCGCCCCAACTTCGAACGCTACGTGGCGCTGCACGACGGCCGGCCGGCGTCCAAGCGAGCCGTCGAAATCGACGACGGGATCATCGCGGCCCAGCAGCAGCCCGCTGAATGAGGTCGAACTTCGTGCCGTAGAGGTCCTCGAACACCGCCACGCTGCCATAGGGCTCGTGGCGGGGTTCTTCGAGGAACTTCACGCCGGCGGCGCTCATCCGCGCGTGGTCGGCCGCGAAGTCGTCGGTTTCCAGGAACAGGAACACGCGCCCGCCGGCCTGGTCGCCCACCGCGCGGACCTGGTCCCCCACGGCCCGCGCCAGCAGCAGCCCGCCCTGCGATCCCCGCGGCCGCACCACGACCCAGCGCTTGCCCGCGCCCATGTCGGTATCCTCGACCAGCTCGAACCCGGCCTTGCCGACATAGAAGGCGATCGCCTCGTCGTAGTCGCGGACGAGGAGGGCGGTGAGGGCCAGGCGCTGCATGGCGCAGGCCTAGCCCGATTCACCTACGCATTGGCCCGCGCGCCCTGGGCCGCCTCCTCGGCCAGGCGGCCGTGGAGCTCGCTCATGTGGTCGAAGTCGGCCTCAAAGGCGCCCAGGCCCTGGGTCAGGCCGCGCAGCTCGGCGATCAGGTCCTGGCGCTCGCTCTGCGGCAGGTAGGCCTCGATCCGCTCCCAGCCGCGCCAGTCCTCGCGGGGGCCCAGGCCCAGGATCTGGCCGCGGCGGGCGGTCAGGGCCGAGGTGACGTGGCTGGCGCTGTTGGATGGGGAATAGACCGTGAGCTTCTCGATCGGCTCCAGGAGGGTGGAGCCGGCCACCTTCAGGGCTTCCTCGATCGCCAGGCGCCCGACGGTGCGGAACGCCATTTCGGAGCTGTCGACGGCGTGGGTCATGCCGTCGGTGAGCGTCACCTCCAGGTCGGTGACCGGAAAGCCCAGCGGGCCCTTAGCGAGTCCGTCGCGGACGCCGGTCTCCACCGCGGGAATCCACTGCCTGGGCACCGCGCCGCCGACCACCTTGGACTGGAAGACGAAGCCGGAGCCGCGAGGCAGGGGCCGGACCTCAATGGTGATATCGGCGAACTGGCCGTGGCCGCCCGACTGCTTCTTGTGCCGGGCGCGCTGGGTGGCCGCCTTGGCGATGGTCTCGCGGTACGGGGTCTTGGGCTGGATGGTGTCGATCTCCACGCCGTACCGGCGTTTCAGGCGTTCCAGCGCCAGGCGCACGTGCCCCTCGCCCTGGCCGGCCAGCAGCACCTGCCGCTGCTCGGCGTCGTGGGTCAGCGACAGGCCGGGATCCTCCTCGACCAGTTTGCCCAGGGCGCCGGAGAGCCTGACGTCGTCGTTGCGGTTCTTGGCCATCAGGGCCACGGAGAACAGGGGTCGGCGCGACCGCGCCGCCGCCCGCACCGTCTGCGGCTGGCCGGTGGTCGACAGCATCTGGCCCGCGCCCGCCTGTTCCACCTTGCCGATGGCGCAGACTTCTCCGACCGCCGCCTCGGTGATCTTGCGGAGCGCCGAGCCTTGGACCTGGCTGAGCCCGCCGGCGCGGCTCTTCTGCCCGTCGGGCATCACGAAGTCCGCGCCGTCCGTCAATTTCGTCCCGAACACGCGGGCGTAGGCCAGCTTGCCGGACTGGCCGGCATAGGCGGTCTTCATCACATAGGCGCCGTTGGTGACGCCCAGCCGCTCAGCGGCCCGCTCGGTCGGCGGGGTCTCGTGGCGCAGCGCCTTGAGCAGCCGGCGGATGCCGAAACCGTTCTGGGCCGAGCCGAAGAAGACCGGCACGATCAGCCCATCGTTCAGCTCGCGCACCAGGTCGGCGAACACCGCGTCGCGGCTCGGGACCGCGTCGGACAGGAGCTGTTCCAGCAGTTCGTCGTCGAAGTCGGCGAGCTGTTCCAGCATGTGGAAGCGGGCGTCCGCCTCCTCCTGCTGCAGGTCCGCGGGCATATCGACCCGCTCGCTGGGCTTGCCGGGCTGGTAGACGAAGCATCGCTCGAGGGCCAGGTCGATGAAGCCCGAGACCTTGTCGCCGTCCCACATCGGGATCTGCCGGGCCACCAGCGGCGCCGTGGAGACCGGGGCCAGGGCCTCCAACAGTTCGCCCAGCGTGCCGCGGGCGATGTCCATCTTGTTGATGAAGAGGGCATGGGGCACGCCCAGCCGTTCCAGTTCGCGCAGCGTCGGCTGCAGCAGGACGGCCTTGGCGGGATCGGGCTCGGCCACCACGATGGCCAGGTCGACGGCGGCGAGCGCCGGATCGATCTCGGCGCAGAATTCCAGGGATCCCGGGCAATCGACGACGGCGTAGCGGTCGCCCATGAAGTCGAAGCCGGCCAGGTTGAGCTCCACCGAATGGCCGCGAGCCTTGGCCTCGGGGCTGCTGTCGCCCACCTCGCCCGGACGCACCGCCTGGCCGGTGGCGGCTTCCAGCAGGGCCTCCATCAGGGTGGTCTTGCCGGCGCTCGTGGGGCCGACGAGCGCGAGCGCCCGAACCGACCCCATGTCTCGGATTGCCATGGTCGCGTTCTCCCATCACCGATGGCGCCGAGGGCGCCCGCCTTGCGGGAGGTCGTGGCGCCCTTGCGCACGGATTGTGAGCGGTCGCGGACCGGTACAGAGCCAGCCGACGCCGCCCTTACCGGAAAACCCTACGCCCGGAGTTTTGCGGGATGCGCCTCAAGAAGTCGTGAGTGAGAGCAGCTTAGCGGTCCAGCGCCGAGCGGATCGCCAAGGCGCCGGCGCGGGCCCGGCCCCGCGCGCCGACCGCGGCGTCGTTGGCGGGCGTCTCGTGCGCCCGGCCGTAGAGCCAGCCCTGGGCATAGTGGACCCCGGCGCGGCGGACAGCGTCCTCGGCCCCGGGCGTCTCGACCATCTCGGCCAGGGTGCGGACGTTCAGTTCGGCGCACATGTTCACCAGGTGCTTCACGAAGGTGGCCTCGCGTCCGCCGTGGGCGAGGTCGCGGATATAGCGGCCGTCGATCTTCACCAGGTCCAGGGTGAGCTGCTGGAGGTAGGCCAGCGAGGCGGCGCCGGCCCCGAAGTCGTCCAGGCAAACCTCGCAGCCCGCTGCGCGCAACGCCTGCAGGTGGCGGTCGGCCACGGCAAGGTCCTCTACGGCGGCGCTCTCGGTCAATTCGAACATCAGCCGGCCCTGGGCCCACGGCCGAGCCTTCAGCAGGGCGAGGGCGCCGTTCACGTAGCTTTCGCGCATCAGGCTGCGCCCGGAGACGTTGACCGCCAGCACCAGGGAGGGATCGGCCTGGAGGGATCGGAGGGTCTCTTCCAGGATGGCCATGTCCAGCGGCTCGATCAGGTCCATCTCCTCGGCCATGCGGATGGTCGGAAAGGGGCTGCCTTCGGAACCGAAGCGCACCAGCACCTCGTGATGGTGCAGGCCGCCGCTGTGGAGCGACACGACGGGCTGGTAGGCGAGGGTGAAACGGCGGTGCTTGATCGCCGCGCCCAGGGCGCCGGCGTTGTCGAGCGTCGTGCGCATCGCCTCGTCCAGCGCCTGGGCGAGGTCGCAGGGCAGGGCGCCCGACAGCCCATCCTTGAGCACCAGGTTGAGGGCGTAGCGCAGCGCCTGGACGGTCGGCTTGCGGCCCTCGACGCCGGTCATCGGAATGGAGGCGGCGGTGGCGGCGATGTTGTCCACGCCGGCGTCGGTCAGGACGCGGGCGATCCGCCGGGTGACCACCTCGGTCGGCTCGTCGCGGCCGCGGACCAGGGCGTAGCGGTCTGGGCCGACCTCGGTCGCCGCCTCGCCGCGATAGGCCTGGGCGCGCAGGACGCCGGCCAGGAGCGCTTCGATGCGGGTGGGGTCCCGGGCGGCAGCCGCCGAGGCCGAAAGGCCCGACAGTTCCACGAAGGCAAGTTCCAGTTCCTGCGACGCGCCGGCGAGCAGTTCGGTGGCGCGGGTTTCGAAACCCTCCCGGCTCTGCAGGCCGGCCGGGCCGCGGCCGCTGGCGCGAGACAGCGCGCACGAGATCGCGCCGTCATTCTGCGGCAGGCGGATGGCGGTCAGGGTGGCGTAGGCATCCGCCTTGCCGGCGACCCGCAGCACCACCGGCCCCGCACGCGTCCCGCCGTCGAGACCACCGAACAGGGCCTCGACCATCGGATGATCGTCGGGATCGATCAGGCTCTGCCAGGAGCGCTGTGCGAGCGCGCGGTCGACCACGCCCAGCACCGCCTCGCCGGCCCCCAGGGCGAAACTCACGCGCCCGTCCGTCCGGATCTCCAGAAGAAGGTCGGCGGCGGCGAAGCCGAATCCCAGGAAGCGGTGCGGTGTCGACAAGGCTGGATCGTTCCCCTGTCATGGAGTTACGCGTGCCGGCCTTAAGATCGCGTGTTCGCCGCTAGGCGTCGGCCTTCTTGCGCCTCAGCATCCTGCGGCGGGTCTCCAACACGGTGTATAGGCGCTCGCGCTGGTGCTCGCCGACGGGCAAGGAGATGCGATTGTGCTGAATTTCGAGGTCGTGGCTGGCTTCGTCGGCGAGACGATCCATGCCCTGGGGATCGACCCGCCAAAGGGCGTGGATCAGGTCCGCCACGAGGAGCTCGAGCGTTGCAACGCGGGCAATGAGATCCCGCTTGCTGGTGGAGACATCGTCCGACATGCGATGGTTCCAAGGCTTCGCGGCCGGGGGAGCCGCCACGTTCAGGATGGGGAGGTAGTGATTAAGCGTTCGATAGTGGCTGGCCGAGCATGACGGAAAAGTTGAGTCGCGCACAACCTGAGCGCCCCACCGCGCGGGTCCTGCTGTTCGATCCCGATAACCGCATTCTACTGATGAAGGGCCGCCTTCCCGCGGCCCGGCAGCGGCCGGGCGTGTGGTTCACGGTCGGCGGCGGCGTGGAGCCGGGCGAGACCTATGCCCAGGCGGCGGCGCGGGAGATCCGGGAAGAGACCGGCATCCAGGACTTCATCCTGGGGCCCGTGGTCTGGCTGCGCGAGGGCGTCATGCTGATGCCCGAGCCGACGCTGTTCAAGGAATGCTATTTCGTGGCGCGCTGCGCCGGCGGCAACCCGGTGCGCGAGGCGTGGACGGCGCTGGAGCTGGACCTGATCGACGATATCCGGTGGTGGAGTCTGCCAGAGCTGATGACCACGGCCGATCGGGTATTTCCGCCGGGGCTGGTCGGCCGGCTGCCGCCGCTGCTGGCGGGCCGGCTGCCGAAGGACCCCGAGCGCATTCCGTGGAAGTGAACGGTCACGCTACTGTCGCGGCCGCCCAATAGGACCAAGCCATGATCGCCGCCATGCTCGCCGCCGCAGCCGTTTCCGCCGCCTGTGACCTGGAGAAGCCATCGGGGGAGGCCGGTTGCACCCGCGCCGCCGTCGACGCCCTACCCATGAACGCCATCCAGGCCATCGGCACCCACAACAGCTACAAGATGGCCATCGCGCCGAACGAGCTGGCGATGATCCGCGCCGCCAATCCCAAGGAGGCGGACGGCATCGACTACAGCCACCCGCCGCTCAGGGAACAGCTCGACGCCGGGGCCCGGCAGCTCGAGATCGACATGGTCTACGACCCGGACACCGGTCTCTACGCCGCCCCGTTGGGCTTCAAGATGGCAGGCAAGAACGCCGTCCCCTACGACTTCGCGCCGCTGAGGCAGCCGGGGCTGAAGGTGCTGCACGAGCCCTCGGTGGACTACCGGTCGGTCTGCCCGCTGTTCGCCGGTTGCCTGAAGGACATCGCGGAATGGTCGAAGGCCCACCCGGACCACGTGCCGCTGCTGGTGATCATGAACCTGAAGGAGGGGGGCATCTCGATACCTGGCGCGACCAAGGCGCCGCTGTTCGACGCCAAGGCGATGAACGCCATCGACGCGGAGATCCGCGCCGCCTTCCCGGAGGCCGCGCTAATCACGCCCGACAAGGTCCAGGGCAAGCGCGCCACCCTGCGCGAGGCGGTGGCCGCCGGCGGCTGGCCGACGCTGGAGGCGGCCCGCGGCAAGGTGATGTTCGCGCTGGACTGCCCGCCCGAGCAGGTCGCGCGCTACCGCGAGGGTCGCAAGGTGCTGGAAGGCCGCGTGGCCTTCGTGAACACCGACGAGAGCTCACCCGCCGCCGGCTATATCACCTTGAACGAGCCCCAGGAGCAGGCCGCCCGCATCGCCGCGGCGGTGAAGGCCGGGCTGATCGTGCGCACGAGGGCCGACGCCGACACCCGCGAAGCCCGCGCCAACGACACGACCCGCCAGACGGCCGCCTTCGCCTCGGGCGCGCAGTATGTCTCCACGGATTACATGCGGCCCGACGTTCGGTTCGGTCCCTACGTCGCCAAGCTGCCGGGCGGAGGGAAGGCGCGGCTCTCGCCGCTGCGGGCGGCCGACTAGCTAACGGTTCGCCAGTTTCTCCCCGAGCGGCGGCGCGGTCGCCGGTTCGGCGACCGCGGACGTTGCGGAGGTCTCCGCGTTGGGCGGGACTTCCGCGACGGTGACCTCGGGCGTCTTGTCCTTGCCGACGCCGAAGATGCCGCCGATGACCTTCTTCCCGAGGAATCCGCCCGCGAACTTGCCCACCGGACCGCCGACCGCGGCGCCGGCGGCCCCGCCTGCCACGCCGCCGGCGATCATGCCGAGCTTGCCGGCCATGCCGTTGTCCTTGTCCTCCTTTTGAACGAGGACCGGGGCGACGGTGGTCGGTTCGGTCGGCGGCGTGGCGACGACGGCGTCGTTGACGGGCGGCGGCGGCGGCGGCGCGCTGGCTGGTGGCGGCGCTTCGACCGTGGGCTCCACGGTGGGCAGCGGAGCAAGCGTCGGCGCGGCGGTCACGTCGACCGGGGCGACGGTCGCCGAGGCAGCCGTGGATTGCGGCGGAACAGCGAGAGTGGGGGTGACCTGCGCAAGCGCGGCGCCCGGAAGGGCGACAGCGCTACCGATGGCGAGGCTCAATAGGACGCGCATTGGCTGCTCCACGAGGAATCCCTCGATCTGAGCGCCATCAACGCGCCGGAGGCTGGCCGGTTCAGCTCAGCCCGGTTTGGAGGACCCGTCCGCGAAGACGGGCCCGCCTCAAGTCTTAGCCGCTGACCTTCAGGTTGGTCGCAGAGGTCTTGCCGCTGCGACGGTCCTGTTCGAGGTCGAAATTGACCCTCTGGCCTTCATTCAGGCCGGAGAGGCCGGCCTGTTCGACCGCCGAGATGTGGACGAAGATGTCCTGACCGCCGCCTTCGGGCTTGATGAAACCGAAGCCCTTGGTGGGGTTGAACCACTTCACCTCGCCGGTGCCGGAGCCCGACACGACGCCGCGCGGACGATCGCCGCCGCCGCCGAAGCCGCCGCCGCCGCCGAAGCCGCCGCCGCGATCACGGCCACCGCCGTAACCGCCGCCGCCGCCGCCGCGGTCGCCGTAGCCGCCGCCGCCGTAGCCGCCGCGATCACCGCCGCCGCCGAAGCCGCCGCCGCCGGCGCGACGGGGTTGGGGCGCGCCCTTTTCCGTCACGACGATCTGGGTCGCCGCCAGCTTGCCGGACCGACGGTCCTGCTCGAGTTCGTAATCGACCTTGTCGCCTTCATCGAGGCTGTCCAGGCCGGCCTGATTCAGGGCCGAGATGTGAATGAAGACGTCAGATCCGCCGTCGTCCGGTTGAACGAAGCCAAAACCTTTAGCCGTGTTGAACCACTTTACCGTGCCGCTCGCCATATCGTCGCAACCTACAGAGAGATAAGTCCCACGCCGCCCATGGAGCGGCGCCCGGCTAATCGCTCTGACAAGCCGTGAGACAAGTTGTAGCGGTGGATTTTCCGCAAGACCAGCCGTCGTGACACACACCGGTATTCGGACTATGGCAGCGACCCTTTCGCCACAGCGCTGCCGAGGCCCGTCTTGAAGAGCATCTGCGTCTATTGCGGCTCGTCGCCGGGGAACGATCCCCGCTTCCTGGACGAGGCGATCCGCGCCGGAACCGAGATCGCCAAGGCGGGCCTGACCCTGGTCTACGGCGGGGGCAAGGTGGGCCTGATGGGCGCCGTGGCCGACGCGGCGCTGGCCGCCGGGGGCAAGGTGGTGGGCGTGATGCCCGAGGACCTGGTCAACCAGGAGATCGCCCATAAAGGCCTGACCGAACTGCACGTCGTGAAGTCCATGCACGAGCGCAAGCTGGCCATGGCCGACCTGTCGGACGGCTTTCTCTGCCTGCCGGGCGGCCCCGGCACCTTCGAGGAGATCTTCGAGCAGTGGACCTGGGCCCTGCTGGGCATCCACGCCAAGCCGTGCGGCTTCGTGAACGTCGCCGGATACTACGACCTGATGCGCCAGACGATCCAGCAGATGGCCGACGCCGGCTTCATCGGCCAGACCTATGTGGACATGCTGGTCTACGCCGGCACGACGCCGGAGGTGATCGAAGCGTTCCGGACCTACGTCGCGCCCCCGCCGAAGTGGAGCACGAACAAGCCTTAGACGCTGGTCAGATCTCCAGCCGGTAGACCTTGGTCGCCGTGCCCGAGAACAGCGCGGTCTTCTCGGCGGCCGAGGCCCCCCCGGCGACGTGCTTGAAGGCGTTCCAGAGGGTGGCGTAGCTGCAACTGCCCATGTCGACCGGGAAGTTGCTCTCGAACATGCAGCGCTCGGCCCCGAAGGCCTCGATGCAGGTTTCGATGTAGGGACCCCATTCCTTGGCGAGTTGCGTCGACGGTGCGCGGGGCTCGGCCAGGAACGAGGGGAAGTTGCAGAAGGCCATGGCCAGGCCGCCCAACTTCACCACCACGTTCGGCGATTTCGCCAGCTCCTGGATGTTGGCCTTCCAGCCCGAGAACCGCTCGGGCAGCCTGCCCGTGTAGCTGGCCCGGCCCAGCGGCGTGCCGACGTGATCCAGGATGATCGTCGTGTCGGGGAAGGCGCGGGCCAGATCGATCAGGTCCGGAAGCTGCGGCTCCAGCAGCCAGGCGTCGAACGACAGGCCCAGCGGCGCCAGGCGGCGGAAGCCCTCGCGGAACGTCGTATCCCTATAGAGCCCCGCTTCGACGCGGTTCAGCGGGCCCAGCACGTCCTTGTCGGCGTCGAACGAGGCGCTGTTGCGGATGCCGCGGAACCGGCCGCCCCCCGACTTGATGTGGGTTTCCAGCACGGGGGCGACGCCGTCGCCCAGCAGCAGGTCGGCGCGTCCGACGATGCCGGCGCAGGCGCGCATGTCGCCATAGAGGCCGCTGGCGCTCATGGCCGCCACGCCGTTAACGAACTCGGTCTCGCCCACCGGGGCCATCGCCGGGGAGGCGCCGGCCTTGTAGAAGGCGCCGCACTCGACGAACACGGTGGCCACCACGTTGTGGCCGCTGCCCGTATCGGCCATCAGTTCGTCCAGCAGATAGCGGGCCGCCGGCTGGATCGCGGTCATGAACGGATGTTCCGGCCCCTGGGCGATGTAGGCACGCCGGTCCCACAGGTGGTGGTGCGGATCGACGATCGGCAGCTCGGGTTCGAGGATGGCTTCCGGCATGACGTGCGCTCCCGCTTTCTGATGGGACGGCAAGCTAGAGGGCGCGCCCGCGAGCCTCAACCGCCGAACGTCTTGCGGACGCGCAGATAGACGATGCGGCCGAAGTGGAAGTTGCGGTCGAACAGTCGGGCGGCCCCGGCCTGGTCCGCATCGCGGACGCCCACGTAGGTCACGTTGGTCTGACGGTAGCCGCGCCTGGTGATGTTCTCCAGCTCCGCGCGGATGTTGATGTCCGGCCGCGGTCGCCACTCCACATAGGTCATCAGGAACGGATCCAGCTTGTAGGAGTCGACGGCGTTGAAGCGGTAGAGCACCTGCTGGTAGCCACCGTAGAGTTCGACGCCCCAGGTCAGGTTCTGTCTCGGCAGGTCCTGGGTGATTTTCACCTCCCACTCCACCGGCCGCTGGCCCGAGATGCGGCGGGCGGTCAGGGTGGTCGGATCGTCCACCTGCGACCAGCGCCGGGTGACGAAGCCCTTGAGCTGGGCGCCGTTCAGGCCCAGGCGCTCCAGCGGCAGGGTCAGGTCGGCCCGCAGGATGTCGCGGGAGCCGTCGCCGATATTGGCCGGGCGGTCGAAGATGCCGGTGGGCGTGAACACCGGGCCGCGGTCCTCCACGCCCTGGACCTCGACGTGGGTGGCGGTGAGGACCAGCGCGCCCCGGCCCCAGAACCGCTGCTCCACCGCCGCCTCCGCCACCCAGGCGCGCTCCGGCTCCAGGTCGGGATTGCCGGCGGTCACGCCGGTGGCGTTGTTGAGGCTGCCCTCTGCCACGAAGGAATCGAAGTCGAGCTGGCCGACTTCGCGCTCGGCCCGCAGGCGCAGCTGTGTCGAGGGCCGCGGCGACCAGGTGGCGAGAAGGCGGGGCTTCACGTAGCTCAGCGTCTTGCCGAGCCGGACGTCGCCCTCGGCGCGGATGGTCGAACGCTCGTAGCGGACCTGGCCGTCCAGGCTCCAGGCCGCGGAGATTCGCCAGCTCGCCTTGGCGAAGGCCTCCGCGCGGTGTTCGCGCACGCGGGTGTCCGCTCCGGGCAGGGGGATCGTCACGCCGTCGGCCTCCAGGGCGCTGGCGCTGCGCAGACGGTTGTCCGCAGCCTCGGCGCCGAGCTCGCCGGACAGCGTCGCGCTCCATGTCTGCTTCAGGACGGCGCGCGCGATGGTCTCGCGGGTCGTGCGATCGACGTCGAAGGTCTCGCGGCCGCCGGGGGTCGTGGAGACGGCGACCAGGCCGAAGCCGTTCACCTGCCTCAGGCCGACCAGCTCCAGGGTCGTTCGCGCCGACAGCGCCCGGGTGTAGTTCGCGCCGATCTCGCGGGTGCGGTTGGGATTGATCTCGTCATAGGATTCGATCGCGCCCGAGACCACGTCGACGGTATCCTCCTCGAACTTGGCCTTGTCGTTGTAGATCAATCCGTTGATCCGCAGCCGTCCACCCGCCAGCGGCGACTCGTAGGCGCCGGTGAACTGCCGCAGCGGCCCGTCGCTCTCGGTGTCGATGCGGGTCCGCTGGCCGGGCCGACCGTCCGAGGCGCCTGTCCGGCCGACGCCTTGGCCATACAGGCCGGAGAAGCCTCGGCCGTAGAGGCCGGACACGTCCCACGATCGATCGCCGCCACCGGACGCCTCGAACTTGAGGGCGCCGAAGTTGCGGCCGTCCGGGACATGGAATCCCTCGGCCTCGACCTTGCCTCGCATCACGCTGTCCTTGCGGAGCACGATATTGGCGATGATCGACTTGCCCTGCATGTCGACGCCGGGCGCGCCGCCGCGGATGACGTCGATCCGTTCGATCCTGGTTGTGGGGATCCGCTCCAGCAGGCCTTCAAGGTTGTCGCTCTTGGATGACGGGCGGCGGCCGTCGACCAGTACATTGCCGGCCGCGCCCTCGAACCCGCGCACCGTGCTGCCGTCGTCGAGCGTGAAGCCGGGCAACCGGTCCAGCATCTCCTTGGCGTTGGCGGGGCGCTGGGCGGCGAAGAAGGCGGGGGGATAGCTGATGACGCCTTCCACCAACGGCGCGGCCGCCACGGCTTGGGTCAGCAGGAGCCCGATCATTCACCGCTCCAGACGCCGGCAAGCGCGTTGACGCCGCGGCGCTCGCCCACCCGGGCCTGGTCGCCGATGCCCCATCCTCCCGGACAGGGGCCGACCCGGCGGAAGCGCCGGACCTGCCGTGCGCCGGCCGCCGTGCCGTCCAGCGCCTTCAGGGCGAAGGCGACCTGGAAATCACGTTCCGGATCGCCGCTGCGGTTCACGGTCAGGCCGAACCGCCGTCCGTCCAGCTCGCAGCGCACGGCGAACAGCCCGTCCTGTTCGACCCGGTCCTTCATCAGCAGGCAGGGCCGCCCTGCGACCTCGGCGGTAGCGCGGGCGAAACCCTCGCGCATGGTCCGGTCGGCGCAGACCTGAAGCGCGGCCATCGGCCGGCCGGCGCCGTCCAGGGCCTCGACGCGCCACAGGGCGGGCGGGTCGACCTGGGCCTGGTGGGCCGCCAGCCGGCTTTCGGTGTGCCGGGCGCCGCAGCCGGCCAGGGCGAGCAGGAGCGCAGGCGCGAGCCATCGCGCCCGGGAAATCGGGTTCGACATCGGTGTCTCCGAGCGTGTGAGGGGCGGCTAGGGCTTGGGCGCCTGGGGCGGGGTCCTGCTGGGCAGGCTCACCAGCATGACCGAGGTGACCGGTTGGCGTTGCTGGCGTTCCCAGAGTTCGACCAGCGGGCCGGGCCTGGGGGCTGGCGGCTGCAGGTTCCAGGCGGCGACGGCGGCGCCGACGAGGGCCGTTCCGACGAGGGAGGAGCCGACCAGGCCGTCGAGGCGGGGCGCCGCGCGAAGCGCGCCGATCCGCACCTCCAGCGGGTGCTGGCCGCGGGAGGGCCAGTAGCAGCCGAAGGGCAGGGGCTGGGCGGCGAGCTGGGTCTTCAGCAGGGTCCTGGCGTAGAGCGCCCGGTCGCGGGGCCTGCGGCGGAGCACGGCGGCGTCGCAGGCCAGCTCCTGGTCCAGCCGCATCAGGTGCGCGCCCAGATGGACCAGCGGATTGAACCAGCACAGCGCCTGCAGCGCGGCGGCCAGGGCGCCGGCGCGCGGATCGCAGCGGGCCACGTGTTCGCGCTCGTGGGCCCGGATCAGGGCGCGTTCGTCGGCGCTGTAGGTCCCGTCGTCGGCAGGCATCAGGACACGGGGCGTGATCACGCCCACCACCGCCGGACCGGCGCCGCCCTTGGCGGCGGACCGCATGAACAGCGCCTGGGCCCGGGCGAGGCCGGCGACGACCAGCGCAGCGCCCGCGGCCCAGCCGAGCAAGGCCGGCGCGGAGATGTCGGCGACCGCGGCGGCCAGGGCGTGGACCTGCGGCGCGCCGTCGTCGACCCGGGCCGGCAGCACGCTTGCCAGGGCCGCAACCGGGGGGATGGCCCAGAGGCCATAGGCGATCTCGGGGCCGAAGAGGCGACGGACGGGGATGCGGAGGGCCAGTACGGCCACGATGGCCAGGGCCAGCACCAGGTTGGAGCGGAGCAGGGCAGCCAGGACTTCACTGGTCATCGGCATGGCTCGGCGCTGGAGGTCTTGAACATCTTACACCCGTAGCTTGGGTGCCACATTACGTCCGTAATTTTTACTGTCAAGCGGGCTTTGTTACGCGGTCAGTCGGCGGGTTGGCGGCGGCGAATTTATGGCGGAGGTTGGCGGCGGGCCGGCCCGGTCAGGGACGGATCGCGTTGACGCTGGCCGCGGCGAAGGTTCCGCCCTGCGACTTGGACTGGGTCTTCGAGGTGCGCTTCAGCGAGGCGATCCGCACCTCAAGCGGGTGCTGGCCAAGGGGCGACCAGTAGCAGCCGAGCGGTAGGGCCGACCCGGCGAGCTGGGTCTTGAGCAGGGTGCGCGCGTACAGCGTCCGCGCGGTCGGCCGCGTGCGGATCACGGCGGCGTCGCAGGCCAGTTCCTGGTCCAGCCGCAGGAGGTAGGCGGCGAAGTGAACGACGGGATTGAACCAGCAGAGGCACTGGAAGAAGGCGGCGAAGGCGGCGGCGCGGGGGTCCTTGCGGGCCACATGTTCGCGCTCGTGGGCGCGGATCAGGTCGCGCTCCCCGGCCGTGTACTGGCCGTCGTCCGGCGGCATCACGATCACCGGTGAGATGAAGCCCACGACGGCCGGCCCGCCGCGTCCGGCCCGCACCTGGGCGAGGAAGCGGAGCTGCGCCACGGTGAACACGCTCGCCAGGGCCAGCGCGCCCAGGGCCCAGGCCGCGACGATCATCGGGTTGAAGGCGAAGATCGCGGGATCGTCGTGCCGTTCCGCGACGCCGATCACGAACATCAGGAAGCCCGCGGCCGGCGGCAGGGTCCACAGGTGATAGGCCGCCGCGGGGCCGAACGCCCGGCGGGCGACGATGCGGATCGGGGCGACGGCGAGTACGGCGATCGCGGCGACCAGGTTGGCTTTGAAGAACGCCGCCGCGAGCGTGGCGGCCGGATAGCCGCCGAGGACCACGTACAGCGGATCAGTCATCGTCGCTCTCGATCTCCGCGATCAGCTTCTTGAGGCGCGCGATGTCCGTGGCCGACAGGTCGCGGTGACGGGCATAGTGGGCCACCAGCGGCGCGAGCTGGCCGCCGAACAGCCGGTCCAGCAGGCCCTGGCTCTCGCCGGTGACATAGTCCTCGCGGCTGACCAACGCCTTGTAGATCGCCCGGCCGCCGGCGCGCTCGGATTTCAGCGCCTTCTTCTTCAGGAGGCGGTTGATCAGCGTCTTGACGGTGGCTTCGCCCCATTCCTGCGCCGGGCCGACCGTCTGCACGATCTCCTCGGCGGTGAGCGCCCCCCGTGTCCAGAGGGCCTCCATGATGTGGCTTTCCGCGCCCGAGATCTTCGACATCTTACACCCGTAGCTTATGGCGGACGTTACGCATGTAAAATCGCCTGTCAAGGGTCCTCGCCCAACGGAACTATGCGCGCCGTCCGCGAGCACCCATAGTCGCGTGAGTCCCGGGGGCGATTTGATGGCGGACGCGATGGTCGGCGCAGAGGCGTCGTCCCGGCACAAGAAGGTCGGTGTGCTGGGCGCCGCCGCCCTGGTCGCCGGCTCGATGATCGGCTCGGGCGTCTATCTGCTGCCTGCGACCATGGGGGCCATCGGATCGATCTCGATCCTGGGCTGGCTGGTCGCCACCCTGGCGGCGGTGTCCATCGCCGGCGTGTTCGTCTGGCTATCGTCGGAAGTCGCCGGCTCGGAAGGAATCCCAGGCTACGTCCAGGCGGGCCTCGGACCCTTCTTTGGCGCCCAGACGGCGGTGCTCTTCTGGACCTCCTGCTGGGCCGGCACGGTGGCCGTGGCCCTGGCCGCGGCGGGCGCGGCGGGGTTCCTCATCCCCGCCCTGGCCGAACCCGCCGCACGCCTCGCCGTGACGATCGCGATCATCTGGACCGCCGTGGGACTGAGCTGGATCGGCCCCCGCGCCGTCGCCCGCACCGAAGGCTTCACCCTGGGGATCGGGTTGCTGCCGGTGATCCTGGCCGCGACCGTCGGGTGGTTCTTCTTCAGGTCGGATGTCTTCCTGGCCTCGTGGAACCCCACCAACCTGTCCCTGGGCCAAGCCGTCGGCGGGTCGGCGCTGAACGCGTTCTGGGCCTTCCTGGGCATGGAATGCGCCGCCGCCGCCGCGGGCGTGGTGCGCGATCCCACCCGCAACGTGCCCCGCGCCACCATGCTGGGCGTCCTGGGCGCGGCGGCGCTCTACATCGCCGCGACATCCGCGATCATGGGGATCCTCCCCGCGGACGTTCTGGCGAAGTCCAACGCCCCCTTCGCCGATGCGGCCCGGGCGGCGCTGGGGGCGGCCGTTGGGGCCGCCATCGCGGTCTGCGCCTTCCTGCGGACCGGCGGTTGCGTGACCGGCTGGACGCTGGTCATCGCGGAGACCTCGCGGGGCGCGGCGGATCAGGGCGTCTTCCCGAAGGTGTTCCGCACCCGCCCTGGTGAGCGGGCGTCGCCGATCAACTTGGTCACCGCCGGGGTGCTGATGACCGCGTTCGCGCTGGCCACCGCGAACCCCAGCCTCGCCAAGCAGTTCTCGACGATCATCAACGCGGTGTCGTTGCTGTCCCTCTACACCTACGTGCTGGCCGCCCTGTCGCTGGCGCGCATCGGGGGGCGGTTCGCCGGCGTTCGCCGCGTGGGGGCGCTGGTCACGGCGGCGGTCGCGATCGCCTTCGCCGCCTTGCTGATCTCCGGCGGCAAGCCGCTCGAACTCGCGCTTTCGCTCGTGCCCATGCCGGTGGCGGCGCTGCTTCACCTGTGGCTCCGGCGGCGCTAGGACTTGGCGCACAGCAATGGAGGCCGCATGCCGCCCGTCGAAACCTGTCCGAAGCTCGCGGAGGTCGGATGACCGTCGACCTGGCGGAGCGCCGTATCGCCGTCGTGCGCGAGCACATGGCCCTGGAGGTCACCCACGACTGGGACGGCGTCATCGCCACGTTCCAGCACCCCCGCTACGAAATGCACGGCGGCGGGCAGGTGTTCGACGGCGAGGTCGCGGTGCGCGGCTATTTCGCCGCCTCACGGACGCCGTTCCCCGACCAGGGCAACGAGATCATCGCCATCGCCCACGCCGGCGACACCGTCCTGGTGGAGTTCTGGCTGACGGGCACGCACCTAGGGCCGCTGAAGCTGCCCGGCCGCACGGTCGAGCCGACCGGCAAGGCGTTCCGCGTGCGCATGGCCGCGAGCTTCGAGTTCGCGCCGGGCTCGGACAAGATCGTCTGCGAGCGGCCGTACTTCGACCAGGGCGCGGTGGTGCGGGCGCTGGGTCTGGCCTGAAAGCTTCAGTGATCCAGGCCGCGCCTCGCGTGTTATGCTCCCGGCACAACCACGGAGCCTGCCGATGAAGCTCTCCGACGAGCACCGCGACCGCCTCGCCCTGCACAGCGCCTTCGCGGTGCATCAGATCGCCCGCTGGATCGCGACCCGCGACGACGTTCCCAAGGACATTCGCGACCGCCTGCGAGGCCACATCAGCGCGCTGGAAGGCGTGATGGTGACCAGCGGCCACGACTGGATCCGCGACGAGATGGAAGCCACCGAGGCGGCGCTCGAGGCCTGACGCGGCTATCGGTTCAGGCGCGACGCGGCCGGTCCCGTGGCGGAGCTTCCGACGAGATCGTCGGGAGCCTTCCGCATGCGCCGCCTCGTCCTGCTCGCCATCGCCATCGCCGCCGTCGGCCTCGCCGCCGCGGGCGAGGCGCCCATCGCCTTCCCCGAGGGTTTCCGGACCTGGGCCCATGTGTCGAGCGGGCTGTTCGGCCCGGCCAATCCGGCCGCGCCGAAGTACGAGGGACTGCACGCGATCTACGCCAACCCGGCGGCCCTCGAGGGCTACCGGACCGGAAAGTGGCCCGACGGTGCGGTGATCGTCTTCGATCAGTGGACGGCCGACAAGCCGGGCGCCGACGCCCTGGGCCAGGGCCAGCGGAAGTTCATCGACGTCATGGTCCGGGACAGCCGCCGGTACGCCGCCACCGGCGGCTGGGGCTATACCGAGTTCGCCTGGCCGGGCCGGGATCGGGTGACGGCGATCGAGGACAACGCGGCCAAGGCCTGCGGCGGCTGCCACGCCGCGAAGGCCCCCGGCGGCGACCACGTGTTCAGCACCTTCAAGGACTGAGGGTCTACTCCGCCGCCGCCCGCGCCTCGGCCGGCATCCGCGAGCGGTGGTAGGGCCGCTCGCCCAGGATCGTCGCCCGGTTCATCACGCGGCGCGCGGGCAGGTAGTCGTTGACCGCATAGTGCTGGGTGACCCGGTTGTCCCAGAAGGCGACCGCGTTGTCGCTCCAGCGCCAGCGGACCTGGAACTCCGGCTTGGTCACATGCTCGAACAGCATGGCCAGGATCGCGTCGCTCTCCTTGCGCCGCAGGCCCTTGATCCGCTCGGTGAAGCCGAAGTTGACGAACAGGCCGTCCTCGCCGGTCTCGGGATGGGTGCGGACCACGGGATGCAGCACCGGCGGATGCTCGGCCAAGGCCCTGGCGTGCTTCTCTGCGCCGGCGGCGTTGGCGACGATCCCGCGCTGGGGAAAGCCGCGGGCGAAGTCGTGGACCGCATCCAGCTCGCTCAGGAACTGGCGGAAGGTGGGCGACAGCGCCTCATAGGCCGCCCTCATGTTGGCCCAGATGGTGTCGCCTCCGTTCGGCGGCAGGCTCCTGGCGTAGAGGATCGAGCCCATCGGCGGGGTCTCGATGAAGGTGACGTCGGTGTGCCAGGCGTCATTGTCGGTCGGGTTGCCGGCGTGGTTGTCCAGGATGAACAGCTCGGGCGCCTCGGGCACGCCGGGATAGAGCGGATGGGTGTGCAGCGCGCCGAACCGGGCGGCGAAGTCCCGGTGCTGGACCGGGGTCATGCGCTGGTCCTCGAAGAAGATCACCTGATGCTTGAGCAGCGCCTGGCGCAGCGTCTCGGCCAGGTCGGCGGACACGCCCTGGCCCAGGTCCACGCCCTCGACGACGGCGCCGATCGTTGGGGTGAGCGGTCTGATCTGCATGGCGGCCTCCTTCGCGGCCGAAGAGGGAACGCCAACTCCGACGCCACGTCAAAGGCCGGCGCTTTCCGCTTGCCTGCCCGCTGCCCCCGCCGCACGGTGAATTCAAACAACTGTTGGGAGCGCGCCGCCATGTCCATCGACTTCGAGATCCCCGCCGAGGCCAAGGCCGTCCGCGAGCGCGTGCGTCAGTGGGTGCAGGACGAGTGCATCCCCGCGGAAGCCCGGTTGACCGACAAGGAAAGCTACAAGACGGTGCTGGCCGAGCTGCGCGCCAAGGCCCGCGCCCAGGGCCTGTGGCTGCCCTTCGCGCCGAAGGAATACGGCGGTATGGGGCTGGGCCCGCTGGCCAACGCCCTGGTCCAGATGGAGTTGGGCATGAGCCACCTGGGCGCGCTCAGCATGAACAGCCAGGGGCCGGACGACGCCACCATCCTGACGCTGATCGCCCACGGGACGGAGTTTCAGAAGGAGAAGTTCCTCAAGCCGCTGCTGAACGGCGAGAAGCGCGTCTGCTACTCGATGACGGAGAAAGCCGCAGGCGCCGACGCCACCGGCATGCGCACCACCGCGGTCAAGGACGGCAACGAGAACTACGTCCTGAACGGCGAGAAGTGGTTCTCGTCCGCCGCCAGCGCCGCCGACCTGGCCCTGGTCATGGCCCGCACCGATCCCGACGCCCCGCGCCACCAGCAGTTCTCGACCTTCATCGTCGAGCTGCCGAGCCCCGGCTACAGGATCAAGCGCGACATCCCGACCATGGCCGCCGAGAGCGAGCTGTCGCACATCATGGGCGGCGGCCACTCCGAGATCGAGATCAAGGACCTGGTGGTCCCGGCCGAGAACCTGGTGGGCGGGGAGGGCCGTGGCTTCGACATGGGCCAGCACCGCCTGGCCTACGGCCGCCTGCGCCACGGCATGCACAACATCGCCATGGCCCAGCGGGCTCTCGACCTGGCCGCGGCCCACATCACCACCCGGGAGACATTCGGCAAGAAGCTGGACGAGCGCCAGGCGGTCCAGTTCATGATGGCCGAGTGCGCGAGCCAGCTCTACATCGCCCGCCTCATGTTGCTGCACATCGCCTACAAGGCCGAGAAGGGCATGGACATGCGGCAGGAGAACTCCATCGCCAAGGTCTACCTCGCCCACATGGTCCACCACGTGGTGGACACGGCGATCCAGCTGCACGGCGCCCTGGGCTACAGCCGCGATACGCCGCTGGCGGCCTGGTACACGCACATCCGCTCGCAGCGGCTGGTGGACGGGCCGGACGAGGTGCACCGCTGGACGGTGGGCCGCAACGTGATCAAGGCGTTCAAGGCCAGCGGCACAACCGCCGGCGCCTGCGGCGGCGACCTGCTCTAGGCTCGACGAGCCTCGGCCTGCCGGTCCGCCGGCGTCAAGGCGGCGACCATGGCGGCGAGGAGCTCGGTGACGCTCAAGGGCTTGGGGATCACGTCGTCCATGCCCGCGGCGCGATAGCTGGCCAGCTGGTGGGGCATGGTGTTGGCGGTCACCGCCAGGATCGGCGTGCGCGGCCGGCCCAGCACCGCTTCCCGGGCGCGGATGGTCATGGTGGCGGTCGGGCCGTCCATCATCGGCATCTGCACGTCCATGAGGATCAGGTCCCAATGGGACGACTCCCAGGCGCGAACCGCCTCGGCGCCGTTCTCCACGAGGGTGGGATCCACGTCGAACTGGGCCAGCAGCGCTTTCAGCACCATGCGGTTGACCGGGTTGTCCTCCGCCGCCAGCACGCGTATCGCCCCTTCCGCGAGACGGCTGGGCAGGTGCGGCGCCTCATGCGACGGCGGGGCGCGCTCCACCTGGCGCAGCGGCAGTTCGACGGCGAAGGTGCTGCCCTGGCCGGGGGCGCTGCCCACGGTGATCGCCCCGCCCATGGCGTGGCACAGCTCCTGGCAGATGGCGAGACCAAGGCCCGTTCCACCGTGCTCGCGGGTCGCCGAGGCGTCGGCCTGGACGAACTTCTCGAACAGCCGGGCGACGCGATCCGGGGCGATGCCGATGCCGGTGTCGGCCACTTCGAACCGCACCCCGGCGGCGCTGCGGGCGATGCGGACGGAAACCTCACCCTTGCGGGTGAATTTGATGGCATTGGAAAGGAGGTTGGACAGCACCTGCCGAACTCGGGCGGAGTCTCCCCGCCAGAGCCCGCCGACGGCCGGATCGACATCGAGGGTGAAGGCCAGGGACTTTGCGTGGGCGTGGACCGCGAAGGCCGCATGTGCGCCCTCGACGACCTCGCGGAGGTCGAAGTCCTGCATCTCCAGCGAGAGGCGGCCCGCTTCGATCCGCGAGATGTCCAGCAGATCGTCCAGCAGTTCCATCAGGGCGCCGCCGCTTTCGCGGATCACCCGCAGGCGGTCGCGTTGCAGGGGCGCTAGCGGGTCCATGGCCATGGCCTGGGCCATGCCGAGCACGCCGTTCAGCGGGGTGCGGATCTCGTGGCTCATGACGGCCAGGAAGTCGCTCTTGGCCCGGTTGGCTTCCTCGGCGGACTTGCGCGCCTCGTGCTGGACGCGCGCCACGCGGTGGGTCTCGGTCACGTCGAGGTAGCTGGCCAGGCACAGGCTCCAGGGGCCGCCCACGTCGGAGGTCAGGCGGAACTGGGCGCGGACCACCCTGGCCGGGCCGTCGTCGACGCCCAGCTCGGCGTCGAAAGGCGGGACGTTGCCATCGGCGTCGATCGCGTTCAGGCCTTCGCAGAGCGCGTGCAGGAAGTCGGGACCAAACCCGCCCAGGCCGCCGTAGCGGCTGAAAAGGTTGCGCGCGGCGGCGTTGGCCTCGATCAGCACACAGTCCTGGTAGAGCGCCTCGGCGGTCGCGTATTCCGCCCGGGCCAGGTCCCCCGGCCGACCTCGCGAGCGGAACGGCGGATGAAGCCGTTCGTACAGGGCGGTGGCGTCGAAGCAGATCAGGGCGACCGGGCTGTTGTCGAACACCATCCCCCAGCGCTCGATGCTGGCCTTGGCCTCCCGGCCCATCTGCCGCAGGGCGTCGCGCTCGGCTCCCATCGAGGTCGAGAGGCGAACGATGAACGCCGTGAAGGCGATTCCGCCGAGGGCGAGCAGCAGGGTGTCGGTCAAGCCGAAGTCCGGGCCGACGAGCGCCGCGTAGAGGGGGGCCAGGACGAGGAGGGCCGCTGGCGGCGTGACCATGCTGGCCATGGCCAGGCGTGACCCTGACGCGCGGATGGCGTTGTTGAGCGCCACGGCGCAGAGCAGCACCGCCGCCCCCGCCAAGCCAAGGGGATTGGGGTCCGCGATCACCACCGCGGCGATCGCGGCATAGGTCGCGGCGCTGAACGCCAGCCCGAAGGCGGCGCAGGCGCGGGGGCCCGGGGCGTCCGGCGCCGCCAGCACGCGGCGGCCCAGCGCGCCCTCCAGCATGCCGGCCGCCAGGGTCACCGCCAGCCACACGGCCACCAGCGGGCTGTGCGTGCTCAACCAGACCAGGACTGCGATCAGCCCGGCTTCGGCGGTTCGGCTGCGACGCGCTTTTGCGCGACCCCGGATGACCCGGGCGAACCGATTGTTTTCGTCGTCCTGCGCTTCGCGCATGGGCGGGGGTCCGATCATTCGGCGGGGGAGGGACTCAGGTCGATCTTGAGGCGCAGAGCTGCGACGACCCGGTCCTTCGCCAGGCGATCGCCGCCCGCGTGGTGGATCCACTGCAGGTCGGGTTGAAGGGTGATGCGTCGGGTCAGCTTGTCGGAATAGGTCAGCTCGACGCCGGACTCCGCCCGGGCCGGACGGCCGCCCGCGTCGCGCAGGTTGTCGCGGAACTTGCGGCCGAGCACGCCTTGCTGCAGGCCGAACGAAAGCTGGCTGTCGGGCCGGCTCGCCACGGGGCGTCGGATCAGGACGCCGGCCTGCCAGCCGCCGCGGAAGGGCGTGGTCGCGCCGTCCGAGACGCCGACGCGCAGGAAGATGCGGCCCTCGGGCCCATCCTCGGACCCGAACATCCGCTGCTCGCCCAGCACATAGGCGCCCTGGGCGCGCCGGCGGACGGGTTCGCCGGATGGCCCGACGCCGCGGATATCCTCCTGCCGGTGGCTGTAGCGCCAGGCGCCGGCCGAGACCCGGGTCGGTCCTTCCGTGCCCGCTTCGGCGACGGTCAGCACGCCGTCGCCGAATTCCCAGTCAACGCCGCCGGGATCGCCGAGCACGCCCGACCTGGCGTTAAGCACGGCGGCGCGCGCGTAGCGGCCTTCGCCCAGGTCGACGTTCACCCGGAGGCCGAGCGCGGTGGAGGGGAAGATCGACGGTCCGTTCGGACCGGTGGCCGCGAGCTCGGAGCCGATGCCGAACGACGGATTGAGCAGCAGGCCGGCCGACTCGTTGGCGTAGAACTCGCTGTTCAGGTTGTAGAGACCCGTGCGGACCGACGCCGGGCCGAGACCCTGCTCCAACCAGAGTTCGAACAGCCGCAGGCGGGGGGTCGTGACCTCGATGTTGTCGACGCCCTGCAGGGTCCCCGCGACGTCGTTGGGCGCGCCGCCGGAATTGTTCAGCGCATAGGCGTGCAGCATCGCGCCGCGCCAGCCGACCGCCTTCTCCAGGTCGAGGTCCGCGGTCAGGTCCAGGTTGTCCAGATAGCGGCCGGCCCGGGGGCGGACGCCGCGGGTCACGCCACTGACGTCGGCCGTGTACACGGCCGCGACGCTGAGGGCGGGTTCAGGCTCACCGGCGGCGGCGGGACCGACGGCCAGGAAGGCCACAGCGGAGGCGCCGGCCAGCCACGCGGGCCTGGGTGGGAAGGACATCTAGGCGGTCTCTCGACGGGTTTCACGATGGGAACCTGCCGTAAGGCCACTAATTCACGGTTAAAAATGGGAATTGATTCGATGGCTGAGGTGAAGATGAAGTCTTTACCGCTCGTAAATCATATCAAGTCTCCAGCAATGCCTGTGGTACCTTATGTCGCATGTGGGAATTACGGGGAAATTCGGGATGTGGAGGTATCGAACAAGTGAGCCAAGGTCTTGAGGGCGATCTTCCGACCTGGGGTATGATTTACGGGGCCGAAATACATTGCCCGTACTGTCACCCCCGACAATCGGGTGACGCATGAAGTTCGACTCCATCAACGGCAAGGTCATCGCGGCCGGCGCTATCGTGCTGGTCCTGGCCTCCGCCACCGCGGCGGCCGGCCTCTGGGCCGCGACACATCTCAGCGGCGCGCTGACGCGCGCGATGCGCTCGAGCGAGGTCGTGCGGCTGCACATGGACTCCGACATGATGCATGACGCCCTGCGGGCCGACGTGCTGATGGCGCTGCGCGCCGCCGACCCGGCCAGCGGCGTGACCTTCACCGAGGTCAAGGCCGACCTGGACGAACATGCCAAGGGCTTCCGGGACGACATCCGGCGCAACAAGGCCCTGGCCACGGACCCGGCCTCGCGCGCCGCCCTGGCGGCCGTCGAGGCGCCGCTGGGCGACTACATTGCGGGCGCCGAGAACATCGTGGGCCTGGCCGAGCGCGACCTCGCCGCGGCCAACGTCGCCATGCCCGCCTTCCTCCAGCAGTTCACGACCCTCGAGGGCGCGATGGAGGAAGCCACCGGCAAGATCGAAGCCAGCGCCAAGGCCGAGGCCGACGCCGCCAAGTCGGCCGCCCTCGCCGCGCAGATCCTGATGGGCGTGCTGATCCTGGTCGGCGTCGCGGTGACCGGCGTCATCGTCCTGGCCGCCCGCCGCGTCCTGGTGAAGCCGCTGATCGACGTGACCAGCGCACTCGACCGGCTGTCCAAGGGCGACCTGACCGTCGATCCGCCCCACACGGGCCGCAAGGACGAGATCGGGCTGATGACCCGAGCGCTGTTCGCGTTCAAGCAGGCGGTGGCGGAACGCCAGGCCGAGCTGGAGGCCGCCGACAACCGCGCCGCCATGGACGAGGAGCGCACCCTGAACGAAGCGCGGCGCGCCAAGGAGGAGGCGGCCCGCGAGCGGGTCGTCAGCTCACTGGCCCAGGCCCTCGCCAGGCTGAGCCAGGGTGACCTGGCCGCTCGCCTCGACGCCCGTTTCCCAGACCAGTACGAGGAGCTGCGCGCCAACTACAATTCCGCCGTCGACAAGCTTGGCCAGACGATGTCGTCGGTCATCGCCTCGGCGCGCGGCATGCGCACCGGCTCCGACGAGATCAGCCAGGCGGCCGACGACCTGTCGCGCCGTACCGAGCAGCAGGCCGCCAGCCTGGAGGAGACCGCCGCGGCGCTCGACGAGGTCACCGCCACGGTCCGCCGCTCGGCCGAGGGCGCCGGCAAGGCCCGCCAGGTGGCCGATGCCGCCCGGGGCGAGGCGCAGCGTTCGGGCGACGTGGTCGGCAAGGCCACCGAGGCCATGAGCGCGATCGAGAAGTCCTCGGCCCAGATCTCCAATATCGTCGGCCTGATCGAGGAGATCGCCTTCCAGACCAATCTGCTGGCGCTGAACGCCGGCGTCGAGGCGGCCCGGGCCGGCGAGGCGGGCAAGGGATTCGCCGTCGTGGCCTCCGAAGTCCGCGCGCTCGCGCAGAGGACCGCCGAGGCGGCCAAGGAGATCAAGGGCCTGATCCTGGCCTCCGGCCGCCAGGTGGGCGACGGGGTCGAACTGGTCACCCAGACGGGTGAGGCGCTGGAGACCATCCGCGCGACGGTTTCCGAGATGCACGGCCTGGTCAGCGAGATCGCCGCCTCGGCTCGCGAGCAGGCGGTCGCCCTTTCCGAAGTCAACACCGCCATCAACCAGATGGACCAGGTGACCCAGCAGAACGCCGCCATGGTCGAAGAGACCACCGCGGCAAGCCACAGCCTGGCGCGCGAGGCCGAGAGCCTCGCGGGCCTGATCGGCCGCTTCCGTCTCACCCCGGCGGAAGAGGTCCTGTCGGCGCGCGCCGCCTGAGCCCCACGGGCGCGCGCGTTCCCGGCCGGAGCCCGCGGGTTCCGGCCGGGGCCGACTTTGGGGCGCCGAATGGGCCCCTGCAGCATCGACGAAGTCTCGGTGCGTCGAATTACCGCAAGCCTGCGCGAGCCAGGCCGCCGAGGCCGGCGGCCGGCGTTGCGCAGGTCGCGAGCGGGTGGGTTGATGCGGACACGTTCGACGAAATTCCATAACCAGAACAATGGTGTATCGCGGTGTCCGATTCCTCCTCGGGAGCGCGGCGTAGAGGAGGGGGCGGCGCACGCCGCCGGGGCGGCGGCGGCGTGCCGAGAGGGGCTGCAGAGCGCGAGCGCACAACGGTATCGCGCCATTAACTGTGGAACCCTAACGCTTGGACATCGACCTGCAGGGGACCCAGTGTTGAGCCAGATCGCCGCCTTCGCCGACGAAGACACCCGCCGCGCCCTGAAGGCGTTAAGCGCCGACGTGCAGGCGTCGCTGGCGCTCAACCGGACGCTGCTGCAGACCCTTGCGGCCTTGTCTCCGAGCCTCAATGCGGCGGCCGAGCGGGCGCTTGAGCACGAGATCGAGCAGGCGCTGCAGCAGTCGGCGCCCGAGCGCGTCGTCGAACTGATCGAGGGCGCCCGCGACCGGATGCAGGATGCGCCGGACCAGGTCGAGATGATGGGCGCGCTGGAATTCGCGTTGATCGCCGCGGCCGACGCCCTGCCGGACATCTGCGACCTGGAAGCCGCCGAAACCGCCAGCCTCGCGCGCGGCTGAACCGGGATCCCTGAAGGACGCCGGCCGGCTCAGGCCGCCGGCAGCACCCGGGCCCGCACGCGCCGCAGGCCCTCCAGGATCGAGTCCGCGCCCGCCGCCCCGGCCTTGTCGCCAAGGGTCGCCAGCAGGCGGATCCCATCCACATGCACATCGATCGCCGGCCAGTTCGCGGGCTCGCCGCCGCGGAACCAGTCGGCCAGGTCGCAGAGGCTGAACGCCGCCTCGGCCAGGGCCTTCAGGCCGAACGAACCGGCGAGGCCAAAGATGGCGTTGCTGACGTCGTAGATGGCGCCGAACGCCGAGAGATCGCCGCTGGCCCGTCCCTCGGCCGCAAGGACCGTCATCTGCTCGGCCTTCTCGACGAGCGACGAGATCGAGGCGCCGCGCGTGGATTCGACCCGGGTCTCCGCGGCGCGCACGGCGTTCTCGATGGTCCGGCCGCCGGGCTCGCGGGTGATCTGGGCGAGCTTGTTCTCGACGGCGAAGACGCGGGCTTTGCTGGTCATAGGGAGACAGCTTTCGGACTGAACAGGGCGTCGATTTCGTCCTGCTCGAGGTTGGGGGTCTTGGCGATGCCGACATCGGCCGAAAGGTCGTCGTGCCGACGGCCCTTCATGCCGACCGGCGGGCCGAGCGCTTTCACGCGGCGGTCCGGGCCACAGTATCCTGGGGAGCTGACGAACTTCCTCTGGTCGTTCATCAGCCAGACGATCCGCTGCATCATCACCATCGGCGCGGCCGGCTTGGCGACCACGAAGCTGGCGCCGGCGTCGCGGCCGCGGAAGACCTGCGACGGCTTGGTGTGGCCGGTCACCAGGATCACCGGCGCGAAACTGTTGGGGTCGAGCTCCGCGCGCCGCAGCCAGCTGATGAACTCATAGCCCTCGGCGTCGGCCAGCGCGCTGTCGATGACGATCAGGTTGATCGGCCGTTCCTGGGCCACGGCCTTGCATTCCACGAGGGTCTGGCAACGGCGGGGCGAGTGGACGCCGAAGCCGGCGAACATCTCGCACATGATGTTCAGCCCCTGGAGGTCGCCGCACGCCAGCAGGACGTCGGCCATCGACAGGTTGACCCGTTCGGATCTGCTGGGCGGCTGGCTCACGGCTCAATCCCAGAAGGTAAGGACCTCCCCGGCGTCGACCGCGGGGGGAGAACCGGGGCTGGACAGGCGGCGCGCCTGTTCGGTGAGCGTCAGGAGGCGGAGCGCGCTGTCGACGTCGGCGCCGACGTCGGCCGGGGCCGCATCGGCCAGGGCGCGGACGAACGACGCCAGGCCCGAGAGGCGCTGGCTGAGCAGGTCGGCGGCCTGGGCCTCCATCATCGCGTTCGGGTCCGAGGCGGCCGCGGTCACCACCAGGCGCGAGATGAGGTCCTGGAGCTGGTCGCCGATGGCGACCAGGTCGGTGACCTCCTGGGCCACCAGGTCCAGGGATTGGGCCAGGGGCCGGTGCGCCGCGGGTAAGCTCATCAGAACAGCTCCAGGGCGCCGGAATCTTGGGCGGGCGCGGCCGGTTGACGGCGCTCGGTCGCGAAGACGCGGGCCTCGGTGGGGGCCAGCAGGATCTGCCGGGCCCGGCCGCTCGAAGGCCAGTACTGGATGCGCCGGGCGCGGTCGCCGCGCAGCGAGCCGCCGACGTGACGCAGGCCCTCGTCGCGGATGAACCGCTCGGCGAAGGCGGAGTTCTGGCCGCCGACGTCCGACAGGCCGTCGAACAGGTGCGCGCCGCCGAACAGCTTCACTTCCAGGCGGTCGCGCCGGCAGCCCTTGCGAAGCAGGGCGTTGAGCAGCAGTTCCATCGACTGGACGCCGTAGCGCAGGCCTTCGTCGCCGGCCTCGCCGGGCAGCAGGAAGTGGTTCATCCCGCCGATGCCGGTGATCGGATCACGGATGCACGCGGCGACGCACGACCCCAGGATGGTGGTCAGCACCACGTCGTCGCCTTCGGCGACATGGAACTCCCCCTGGATCACATGGATCTTGCGGGGTTCCGCGTCGTAGGCGTGGTCGTGTCCGCCCAAGCCCAGATTCACGTGAGGGCGCCGAAGATCGCTTCGATCTTTTCCTTGAGGGTGCCGACGGTGAAGGGCTTCACGAGGTAGTTGTTGACCCCGAACTGCACCGCGCGCTGGACCAGCTCCTTGTCGGCCCGGCCCGTTAGCATGATGAAGGCGGTCTTCTGGATCGGCGGATGCGAGCGGATCGCGCGCAGCAGGCCCAGGCCGTCCAGCTTCGGCATGTTGTAGTCCGAGATCACGAGCTGGACCGGGCGCGACAGCATGTGACGCAGTCCGTCCTCGCCGTCGGCGGCTTCGTGGATCGTCCGGAAGCCAAGCTGTTGCAGGCCCGTGCGGACCAGCGAACGGATGGTCTGTTGGTCGTCGACGACGAGGCAGGGGATGGAGGAGGCCGCCGGCATGTCAGCGTTCCGTTTCTTTGTTCGTGAGGTTGCGGATGGCGGGTCCCAGCTTTTCCAGGGGGAGCTGGCGTTCGACCGCGCCAAGTTCGAAAGCGGCGCGGGGCATGCCGTAGACGACGCAGGTCGCCTCGTCCTGGCCCAGCGTCCGGGCGCCCGCTTCCCGCATGGAAAGCAGGCCACGCGCACCGTCGCGACCCATGCCGGTCAGGATCACGCCGACGGCATGGTCCTTCGCGGCGCGGGCCACGGACGAGAACAGTACATCCACCGAGGGGCAATGGCCGCTCACGGGGTCGCCCTGGGAGACCCGGCACCGCAGGTGCCGCGTGCCCTCGACTTCCAGGTGGAAATCGCCGCCCGGGGCCACGTAGACCCGGCCGGGGACCAGGGGGTCGCCGTCGCGGGCTTCCGAGACCGTGGCGGCGGAGGTGCGGTTCAGCCGTTCGGCGAAGCTCTTGGTGAAACTCGCCGGCATGTGCTGGGCGATCACCGTCGGCGCGCAGTTGGCCGGCAGGCGTTCGACGATGGTCAGCAGGGCCTCGACGCCGCCGGTGGACGAACCGATGGCCACGATCCGCTCGGAGGGCGTGAAGATGTCCACGGCGAGAGGCTCGGCGCGGACGGCGCGCTGGCGCACACGGGCGCGGGCGGCGATCTTCACCTTCTCGGCCAGGCGGCTGAAGCCAGCCGGATCGGAGCCGCCGGGCTTCTCGACGCAGTCGATCGCGCCCAGTTCCAGCGCCGTCAGCGTGGCTTCCGTCCCGCGGGCGGTGAGGGTGGAGACCATCACCACCGGCATGGGCCGCAGCCGCATGAGGCGTTCCAGGAAATCGAGGCCGTTCATGTTCGGCATCTCGACGTCCAGGGTGATGACATCGGGGTTCAGCGTCTTGATCGCCTCTCGGGCCTCCAGCGGATCGCCGGCTTCGCCGACGACCTCCAGGTCCGGATCGGCCGACAGCGAAGCACTGATCAGCCGGCGCATGGTGCTTGAATCGTCGACGACGAGGACGCGGATCATCGGGCGACCTCGGCGATGCGTCGATAGGTGGTCACGCCATCGGGCTTGTAGAGGCTGGTCGCCGGGCCCTGGATCCGTTCGGAGTGGCCGATGTAGAGGGCGCCGCCCACCTTGTTCAGGGGCGCAAAGCGGCTCCACAGGCGGGCCTGGGTGTCGTCCTCGAAGTAGATCGCCACGTTGCGGCAGAAGATCGCGTCGAACGCGCCCTTCATCGGCCAGTCGCCGATCAGGTTCAGTTCGTTGAAGGTGATCAGCGCGCGAAGCTCGTCGGCCATCTTCACCCGGCCGTCGGCGGACGGGCTGGTCCAGCGCTTGCGGCAATTCTCCGGGACCCCGTCCAGTAGGTGGTCGGCGTAGGTCCCCGAACGGCCCTCCGCCACCATGTTCGGATCGATGTCGGTGGCCAGCACCTTCACGTCGCGGTCCGGAGCCTCCGGCATCAGCGACAGGATCGTCATGGCGATCGAGAAGGGCTCCTGGCCGCTGGAGCAGGCGGCCGACCAGATGCGCACCTTGCCGCCGCGACGCGCGGCGTCCAGCAGGGGCGGCAGGACCTTGTCCTTCAGGTGCTCGAAATGGTGCGGTTCGCGGAAGAAGCGGGTGACGTTGGTGGTCAGCGCCGCCAGCATCTTCTGCCGTTCGTCCACGCCTTCGGCCGCCGAGACCAGGGCGCAGTAGTCCTTGAAGCTGGTGAGGCCCAGCGCGCGCAGGCGCTTCGCCAGCCGGGAATAGACCAGCGTCGCCTTGGCGTCGGGCAGGTGGATGCCGGCGTCGCCATGCACCATCGCCGAGATCCTGCGGAAATCGGCTTCGGTGAAGGCGAATTCGCCATCGACCATGTTTGCGCCCTGGCGCGTAGATGTCGGCGCGCTGGCGTTCATTAGGCGGCTTCGAGCTCCATGTCGGGCAGCACGCGCTCGAGCCCGATGAGGCTGATCATCCGGCCTTCCATGGGGATCAGGCCGCGGACGAAGGTCTTGGCCGTCTCGGACGCGACGTCCGGGGTCGGCTGGATCATGTCGTCGGTGATCGTCAGGATGTCGCTGACCGCATCGACCAGCAGGCCCACGACCTGCTCGCCGATCTGGGCGACGATGATGACGTTGCGGTCGCTGGCCTCGGTGCTCTCGAAGCCCAGGCGCGAGGCCAGGTCGACGATCGGCAGCACGGCGCCGCGAAGGTTGATCACGCCCTTCACGAACGAAGGGGACTGCGGCAGCGCGGTGGCTGCGGTCCAGCCGCGGATCTCGCGGATGGCCATGATGTCGACGCAGAACTCCTGGGCGCCGATCCGGAAGGAGATCAGCTCCTTCATGCCGCCAGCGTGCTGGCCGCTCTGACTAACGATCTGGTTCATGTTCAGCCTGCCTTGCGCATTTCGCCGCGGGAAACGGCGACGATCGTGTCGATGTCGAGGATGAGAGCCACGCGACCGTCGCCGAGGATGGTCGCGGCGGCGACGCCGGGGACTTGCCGGTAGTTGGCTTCGAGCGACTTGATGACCACCTGGCGCTGGCCCTGGATGGCGTCGCACAGCAGCGCGGCGCGCGCCCCGCCTTCGCCTTCGATCAGCAGGGCGACGCCCTGGGTCGCAGGCAGCGGCTCGCGGCGGTAGCCCAGCGCCATGCCCACGTCGATCAGCGGCACGAAGCCGCCGCGGATCGAGATCACCCGGGCGTGGCCGCCCAGGCTGTGGACGTCGCTGGCCTTGGGCTGCAGCGTCTCGACGATCGCGGTGATCGGGGCGACCAGGGTCTGGCCCTGGACCGACACCACCATGCCGTCGAGCACCGCCAGGGTCAGCGGCAGGCTCATGGTGAAGATCGAGCCCTTGCCGGGGCGCGAGGTGATGGTGATGCGGCCGCCCAGCGCCTGGATGGAGCGGCGGACCACGTCCATGCCGACGCCGCGACCGGAGATGTCGCTGACCTCGCTGGCGGTGGAGAAGCCGGGCATGAAGATCAGGTTGTCGATCTCCTCGTCCGAGAGCGTGGCCTCGGCCGAGATCAGGCCCTTCTCGATGGCGATCGACTTCACCCGCTCGCGGTTGATGCCGCCGCCGTCGTCGGCGACCTCGATGACGATCCGGCCGGAGCGGTGGGCCGCCGACAGGCGCACGACGCCCTCGGCCGGCTTGCCCGCCGCGGCGCGCTTCTCGGGGCTTTCCAGCCCGTGGTCGATCGCATTGCGGATCATGTGGGTCAGCGGGTCGGCCAGGCGCTCGATGACGGTCTTGTCGACCTCGGTGCCTTCGCCTTCGGTGACCAGGCGCACGGGCTTGCCGGTCATGGCGGCGACTTCGCGCACCAGGCGCGGCATCCGCTGGAAGACCGACTTCACGGGCTGGGCCCGGATCGCCATGACGCTGTCCTGGATCTCGCGGGTCAGCTGCTCAAGCTCGTCCAGGCCCATGGCGACGGCGGAAGCGCGGGCCAGGCCGGCTTCCATCACGCGCTGGGCCAGCACGGCCTGGTTGATGACCAACTCGCCGACCAGGTCGATCAGGCGGTCGACGCGGTCCAGGTCCACGCGGATCGTGGCGCCCGCCGCGGCCTCGGCCTTGCGCGCGCCGCCGCCGGCCTGGCCATCGGGCGAGGGCTCGTTGGCCGCGGCCGGAGGGGCGAGGGGGGCGGGGGCGGCAGCGACGACCGGGGCTGCGACGACAGGCGGTTCGGGGATCGGCTCGAAGGCGGCGGCGATCGGCGCTTCGGGCTCCGGCGCGGCCTCGGCCGGGGCGTCGCCCTGGACGCGGGCCAGGAGCGCCGACAGGTCGAACGCGGCTTCGGCGCCGTCGTCGCCCTCGGCCTCGCCGCCGATGGCCTGGATGTTCAGCTCACAGTCGCCGTCCACCCATTCGAAGACCTCACGGATGGCGGCCTCGTCGGCGTCGCCGGTGACGGTGATGGTCCAGGCGAGGTAGGCCGCTTCCGGATCCATCTCGTGGAGGGGCGGCACGTCATGGGCGTCCAGCTCCACCTCGACGGCGCCCAGGCGGCCAAGCTCGCGCAGCAGCAGCGCGGCCTCGTTGGCCTTGGCGTAGAGGTCGGCGCGAGGCTTGAAGGTCACCACGAAGCCGGTCGGGCCGGCGGGCGCCTCGGGCGCATCCATGGCGGCGGCCATCGGCTGGAACTCGAAATCGCCCCAGTCTTCCTCCGTCTCGTCGGCTTCCCCCGCCGCGCCGCTCATCGCCTTCAGCTCTTCGGCCAGGGTGGCGGCGTGGGGGTGCTGGCCGTCCTCGTCGACGCGCGCCGCGCGCACCAGGTCGGCAAGCACGTCGGCCGCCCGCAGCATGGTCTTGAGCACGTCGCTGGACGGAGCCAGACGCCCGGAGCGCATCTCGTCCAGCGCCGTCTCGAAGACGTGCGCGAACCGGATCAGCGCCTCCAGGCTGAAAGCCCCGGCGCCGCCCTTGATCGAATGCACCGCCCGGAAGACGGCGTTGATGGTCTCGGGATCCGTATCTCCGCCTTCCATGGCGAGGAGTCCGGATTCGAGCTCCGCGAGCTGTTCCTCGCACTCTTGGAAGAACACGTCCCGGATGGCGGCTAGGGCGTCCACTGGCGTGGTTTCCTATTCTTGGTTCGAGGGGTTCGGATGGATCAGGCGGCGACGCGGCGGATGGCGTCCACCAGCTTGACCGGGTTGAACGGCTTCACGATCCAGCCCGTGGCGCCGGCCATGCGCGCCCGGTTCTTCTTCTCGGCGTCGCTCTCGGTGGTCAGCACCAGGATCGGGATCCCCCGGTAGCGCTGGTCGCCGCGGACCTCTTCGATGAAGCCGAAACCATCCATGCGCGGCATGTTGATGTCGGTGACGATGACCTGCGGGCTCTCCGCCTGGAGAACCTCCAGCCCGTGGATGCCGTCTTCGGCCTGGACGACGCGGAAGCCGGCGTCGGCGAGAGCCAGACGCAGCATTTCGCGCATTGTCCGGGAGTCATCGACGGTGAGGACAGTCATGCTCATGGGTTCAGTCCTGAACGAGGGAAAGGGCGGCGGTCGGCGCCAGGTGGGAAGCTCCCATCAGGGCAAGGCCGTCAGCGAACTCGGGGGAGGGGTCGGTGATCTGGAACGCCGCGCCGTCCGCCGCCCAGGTCGCCTGGGCCGACAGCAGCACCTGGAGACACTGGCCACCGATCCGACGCACCTGCGATCCATCGAGGGTGACGGGCTGGCCGCGCCGGGCCAGCAGCGCCTTGTGCAGCGGGCCGGCGGCGGTCATTTCCAGGCTGTCGCCCAGGATGAGGGTGTGTTCGCTCATGTTCAGAACTCGTCCCATGCGTCTTCTTCGGCCTCGAAGGCCGGCTTCGGAGCGGCGCCCCCGCGGCCGGTGGTCTTCATGGCCGGAACCGGGGCGCGTTGTTGTTGCGGGGCCGGCGCGGCGCGGCGCGGGGCCGGCGCGGCCTGGACCGCGGTCCCGCCCAGTTCGAAGCGCGAGATCAGGCGCGAGAGGGCCTCGCTCTCACCGGACAGGGCGTGGCTGGCGGCCGTGGCCTGCTCGACCATGGCCGCGTTCTGCTGCGTGACCTGATCCATCTGGTTGATGGCGGTGTTCACCTGCTGCAGGCCGGTGGCCTGTTCCTGGGCCGAGGCGGCGATCTCAGTGACGGCGCCGTTGATCGACGTCACCTGGGTCAGGATCCGCTCCAGCACCTTGCCGGTCTCGCCGACCAGGCCGACGCCGCGGTCGACCTGCTGCGAGGACGCCGAGATGAGCGCCTTGATCTCCTTGGCGGCCTCGGCCGAGCGCTGCGCCAGGGCTCGAACTTCCGAGGCGACGACCGCGAAGCCCTTGCCCGCGTCCCCGGCCCGAGCCGCTTCGACGCCGGCGTTCAGGGCCAGCAGGTTGGTCTGGAAGGCGATCTCGTCGATCACGCCGATGATATTGCCGATCTGCTGGGCCGAGCTCTCGATCTCGCTCATGGCGGCGACCGCGTCGCGGACGACCACGCCCGAACGCTCGGCGTCGGCCTTGGCGGAGCCCACGGCCTCGCGGCTCTGGGCGGCGCCTTCGGCGGTCTTGCGCACCGTGGCGGTGATCTCGTCCAGGGCGGCGGCGGTTTCCTCCAGGCTGGCGGCCTGCTGCTCCGTGCGGCGCGACAGGTCGTCGGACGCCTGGCTGATCTCACCGGCGCCGGACCGCACGGCCGTGGCGTTGGTGGCCACTTCGCGCATGGTGTCCTGCAGCGTGGCGGCCGCGGCGTTGAAGTCGGTCTTCAGCTGTTCGGCCTTGGGCGCGAAGGCGACGGTGATCCGGTGGGTCAGGTCGCCGGCGGCCAGCTTGCCCAGCGCCTCGCCGAGGGCGCCGATCGCCACGGCGTCCTGCTCGGCCTCCGCGGCCTTCTCCCGTTCGCGGTCGGCCCGCTCCTGGTCGGTCAGCCGGCGCTGCTCGCCGGCTTCGCCTTCCAGCCGCCTTTTCTCGAGGGCGGCGTCCTTGAAGTGCTGGACGGCGTCGGCCATGCGGCCCACCTCGTCCTTGCGGCCCTGGGCCGGCACGTCGACGTTGTGGTCGCCCGAGGCCAGCTTGGCCATGGCGGCGGTCATGGAAGCGACCGGCTTGGCGATGGCGGCGGTGAGCAGGGCCCCCATCACGACGGACAGGGCGATGGCCAGCAGGCTGCCCACGGCCAGCAGGGTGACGGCGAAGGCCTGGGCGGAACCTTGGGCGGCGGAGCGCTGCTTCGACAGCGCCGCCTCCTGGTCGGTGAAAGTCTTCAGCGCGGCGCGCGTGGCCTCTAGGCGGCCGGCGGTGCCGAGCTGCATCATGGCCACGGCCTGCTGGGTCGGATCCTGGCCGGCCGCGATCAGCGGGGCTTCCTCGGCCTCGACCTTGGCGACGGCCTGCTTGATCGCGTCGATCAGCTTGGCGTCCTCGGAGGCGGTCTTCTCCAGATCGCCGATCGCGACCTTGTACTTCTCTTGGGCGCTGCTGATCTTCTTCAGGAACTCGGGGTCCCCGCTGGCGACCAGGCCGCGGATGGCGTTCTGGCGTTCAACGCGCGCCATCAGCACCTCGTCGGCGAGCTTGAGTTGGGCGACGCTCGAGTCATTGTCCGCGACGGCCGACTTGATGCTCATCAGGCTGGCGAACACCGCCGCGCACATGATGGCGACGACGGTCACCACGACCGCGAAGCCCACCATGAGCTTCTTGGAGATGTTGAGATTGTTCAGGAGGGTCATCGGGGTCTCGGGTGCTGTTCTGGCGGGGCAGGGGCGAATGAGGCGGCCGGCGGGGCGCCGCGTCCGGAGCCTGGGGAGGCTCGGGAGGCGTCCCGCCGGCCGCTCACGGGGCGGCGGCGTAGCGGTCAGCCCTCACGACGTCCGGGGGTGCGCGGACGTCCGGCGAGATTGCGGGTGTCGGCAGTAGGGGGACTGAAACGACCGCATGGGATTCTCGCCGTTGCCGTGAGGGCCTGACGACGCCGATCTGGCCCCGCCGAAACGGACAATCCCAAGTTCGGTTTGATTATTGGTAAACTGTGGGAATTCCCACGCAGGAATGGGAATTGAGACGCAGGTAAAACCCTGCGGCAAGACGTCGCAATACCTGCCGTATGCTCTGCGGACCCCGGCCGGAAGCCGGTCTTCGCCTAGGAGCCGAAGGTGGTTTCGCCGGCGGCCACCAGCAGAACCCTGGCCGGCAAGCCCGGTGCGATGAGCGCATAGCCGGCGGAGGCGTCGAAGTAGACGCCGTCCCCGGCGCCCATGGGCAGGGGGGCGTACAAATGGCTGTGGAATTCGACCTGGCCGTCCATGACCAGGACGTAGGCTTCGCCCGCGTGGACGGCCAGCGGGCCGTGGGCCTGGAGGTCACGGGCGGTGACGTCGATCACGATGGGCGAGAAACTCTTGGAGAGCAGGTCGGAAGCCGTCCGGCGGCCGGTGTTACCCGCGACCCGGGTCGGGGGACCTTCGCCCGCCCGGATCACCGAACGGCGGCCCGATGCGGCCGGGGTGGTTTCGGCCTCGCGGGTGACGAGGCCCTCGAGGTCGACCTCGAGCGCCCGGCAAAGGCGCATCAGTTTCTCGTAGTTCAGTGCGTTCTGGCCCAGTTCCACGCGTGACAGGGTGGAGATCGGCACCCCGCTCTCCTCGCTCAGCGCCGCCAGACTCCAGCCGCGCGAAAGCCGGAGCTTGCGGATCGCCGCGCCGGTCCGGTCTGACATGCGGGAGCGCATGACTCGACATTCCCCTCTTGCGTCTAAGTGAAGAGTCTAGGGTGATTCACGACAGGGCGGCACGCCGGCCGTGAGGCCGACGTGCCCAAATTGGGGCGTGCGAGAATTCGCCTGTGAGGCGAGCGAGGCGAGGCGTCCGTCAACGCCATTGGCGGCGCCCGCCCGGCAGAAATATCGCCAGTTTGCGAGACTTCACAATGCCCAGCGCATCGAAAACGCCCAGTAAGGCCGCGATCCGGCAAGTGTACTGACCCATCGGGCGAGCAACTTCGATTCCGCTTTTCAACTCACACAAGAACCCGGTCGCCCCCTTGCATCCGTGTGATAGGGTAAAAGGTGACTTAAGGCGGTTCTGCGTTCGCCGGACTGTCGTTAATCTCAATCTAGGGGGGGCTGATGCGCAGCCTAGCGTATGCGATCGCCTGTGGCGCCCTGTTCGCGGGCACGTCCGTTCAGGCCCAGAGCATGGACATCACCGGCGTGAAATCGGGATCGATCACGTCCGCCGATTGGAATGTCAGCGGTCCCAACGGCTATATCGTCGATACCGAGAACGCCCTTGAGGTCGGTTACGGCGGCAGCGCCGAGACCAAGGTCAAGATAACCCCCGGCCACGCCAGCTTCGAAAGCGGGGTTGCGGTCTCCGGGGCGCTTGCCTCCGCCACCTCGAACTCCGGCCTCGACATCACGATCAACAACAACAGTACAAACCAGATCCTGTCGGTCGAGCAGTTCGGGTCCACCATCATCCCGGCGGGCATGGGCTTCTACATGCAGGACCGCACCGGCAACGCCGAGGGCAGCAACATCTACACGGGCTACGGCCAGAACGACTTCGCCACGCTGCAGGACCTGTGGCCGAGCGTCGGCGAGGGCATATTCGCCTACTCCAGCTTCGACTTCACCGTCGTCAGCAATGATCAGACCCTCTACACGCTGAGCGGCTACATGAGCCTCAGCTTCGGTGAGGGCGGCGTCCTGAGCCGGGACTACGGCCTGACCAACGGCTTAGGCCCCGTGCTCGACCCCACCAGCGTCCTGAACGGTTTCACGTCGGCCTACGACAACGACGTGGCCTACGCCTTTGCGTGGGACTCGACGGACATCGATTTCGACCTGAACGCCCTCATCGGGCCAGGCGGATCGCAGACGATCTACTATCGCACCACCGTCACCAGCTGGACCACGGCGGACTGCCTTGACGAGGTGACCTGCCTGGTCGCCTATTCGGGCTTCGGCGATCCCATCGGGCGCGGCGGCGGCATCAGCTTCGCCAGCTTTGCCGCGAGCGACGTCTCCACGTTCGACGTCGGGCCCAACACGATCACCGGCATCGTGTTCGATCCGGTGGACGTGGACCGCTTCGAACTGATCGACGCGACCTTCAGCGGCGGCGCGGTGCCCGAGCCCGCCACCTGGATCAGCATGATCCTCGGCTTCGGCATGTTGGGAGCGGCGTTGCGGCGCCGGCGGGTGCTGTCGTACAGCTAAGGTATGACGCCAGATAACGCGGAACCTCACGACCGACAGGACGGAGCCTTCGCGTATCGGGCGTTCATCAGCTACAGCCACAGGGACAAGGATATCGCGCAGCGGCTGCACCGCGACGTGGAATCCTATCGGATCCCCTCGAAGCTGGTCGGTCGGGTCACCGGCGTGGGCAAGGTCCCGCGCCGCCTGCGGCCCATCTTCCGCGACCGCGAAGAACTTCCCGCCTCGGGCGACCTCACCGCGGAGCTGAGCGCGGCCCTGCGCCAGTCGCAGTTCCTGGTGGTGATCTGCTCGCCGGCGGCAGCCCGGTCGCGGTGGGTCAACGAGGAGATCCTCCAGTTCAAGCGAGTGCATGGCGACAGCCGGGTGCTGGCGCTGGTGGCCGACGGCGAGCCGCATGCCTCCGACATCCCGGGCATGGACCACCGCGAGTGCTTCCCGGTGGCGCTGCGCTTCCGCATCGGCGCCGACGGCCAGCTCTCGGACGTGCCCGCCGAACCGATCGCCGCCGACGTCCGCCGCGAGGCGGACGGCCCCAGGCTGGCCACCCAGAAGCTGATCGCAGGCCTGACGGGCCTGAAACTGGACGAACTGGTCCAGCGCGAGACCCAGCGCCGGATCGCCCAGATGACCGCGATCGCCACCGGGGCGATGGTGGGCATGGTGGTCACGGGCGGCCTGGCCTTCTACGCCAACTCGCTGCGCATCGAGGCCAACAAGCAGCGGACCATCGCCCAGCACGAAGCCGCGGCCGCCCGCGCCGCATCCGACTACCTGGTCGGCACCTTCGAGCTGTCGAACCCGGCGACCGAGAACCCGCGCACCATCACCGCCCTCACCATCCTCGGACGCAGCGCCGACCGGGCGCGGCGCGAACTGGCCGACCAGCCCGCGATCCAGGCGCGGCTGCTGGCCACCCTGGGCAGGGCCTACAACAACCTGGGCCTGCTGGGCGAGGCGCAGAGCGCCTTCGAATCCGCGATGCCCGACATCAACAAGGCCGGCCCGGACGGCGCCGAGGCGATGCTGGTGCTGGCGACCACCTACGCCAACCAGGGCTCGCTGGAGAAGGGGCTGGGCGCCGTGCGCCACGCCGAGAGCCTGCTGGGGACCAATCCCCGCGCGAACGCCAGCCTTCGGGCCAAGGTGGCGCTCACCGAAGGCCGCATCCTGACGTCGGCCTCCAAGGTGAAGGAAGGGGTCTCGGCCTTCGACCGGGCCCTGGCCTACTACCGCGCCGCCGACGACGCGCCCGAGGGCGCGCTGGCCACCGTCTTGAACAACCGCGGCCTGCTGCTGTCCGATGACGGCCAGTACGCCGCCGCCGAAGCGTCCCTGTCCGAGGCGCTCGCGCTTTGCCAGAAGGAGCTGGGCCCGAGCCACCTCTCCACCGGCAAGGCCTGGTTCGCCCTGGCCCAGAATTCGTTCAACGCCGGCGACCTGCCGAAGGCGCGGGCGCGGATCGCCAATGCCCTGCGCATCGAGCGGGCGGTGCTGGACGCGGACAACCCGATCCTGGGCGACACGCTGTCGATGCAGGGGCAGATCCAACAGGGCCTGGGCCAGTACGCCGAAGCGGAGCGGTCGCTGCGCGAGGCGGTCGCCATCTACCGCAACGCCTTCGATGGGCCGCACTACCTGATCGGCATCGCCGAGGTGTACCTGGGGCTGATCGAATCCCAGCGGGGCGCGACCAGCGCGGCGCTGGCCACCCTGGACGACGCCAAGCGCAACTACGACGCCAGCTACGGCAAGGTCCATCCGAACCACGGGGACCTGCTGGTCAACCGGGCCAAGGTGCTGGCGAAGGCGGGCCGCATGGCCGAAGCGCGCTCGGACTGCGCGGCCGGCATGACCATCCTCGTCGATACGCTCGGCCCCGACGCCAGCTTCACCAGGCAGATGGCCGCCGAATGCCGCGCCATCGCCCCGGCCAGGCCGACCCGGGTCGCCGCGGGGCGCTAATCGGAGCGGCGAGTGAGCCTGTAGAGCGGATAGACGCCGTAGCTCTTGGGCAGGGCGATCTTGCCCACATAGTTGCAGTCGAAGGGGTGGTCGCCTTGCATCTCCAGCACGGCGGCGAAGGGCTCGGTCACGTACACCGCGCCAGAGGGCGTCACCGGCTCGATCCGCGCCGCCCGCGACACCTCGCTGCCGTAGTAGGTCGTGCGCTTCGTCACCGGGTCGTAGCCGGAATAGGTGGGGCCATAGTGCAGGGCGATCCGCATGGCCGTGCCTTCGCGCACGCCCAGCGCCTTGCAGTCGACCTTCTTCAGCTCCTCGCAGAGGTCCAGCGCGGCCGCCGCCGCGGTGGGCGCGTCCTGGAAGACCGCGAAGATCGCGTCGCCCCAGGTGTTGCCCTGCCGGATCACGTCGCCGTGGCCTTCGAGCGTCCGGGCCGCCCGGACCATGACGTCCTCCCAGAACAGCGGCAGGGCCCGCTCGTCCAGCTTCGAGAAGCCGGGGTAGTCGGTGAACATCAGGCCGTAGGTCCCGCGCTCCACATCCGACTTGGGCGGCGGCGGGGGCATGACCGGCCGGGTGAGGGCCGGGGCGATCACCACCTCGGCCCGGCCGCCCGTGGCGCGCCAGGCGGTGACATCCGAGCCGCTGAGCGTGCGGTCGCCGCGCTGCTCGACGATCACCAGCTGGATCGCCTCGGCGTGGAGCTGGCGGGCGCGCAGCCGCGCCATGCCCATGGTGACTTTGGAGCCGTAGGCGAACTGCTCCATCTCGCCCATGTAGCTCATGTTGCTGGCGAAGGTGATCGAGGCGGCCCGCGCCTTGATCGCGTGGTAGCGGGCGACCCAGGACTCTCCGGACGGGGCGACGGACTGCTCCAGGAAGTCGGGCTCGGCGAAGGGCAGCACCACGTGGACCTCCGCGCCCTTCTCCAGCAGCAGCTCGGCGATCAGGATGTCGCTGCCGGCCGCGAGCGCGCCATAGGCGAAGCCCACGTCCTCCCGGGCGATCACCTCGCGCATCTTGTCCGCCAGCCCGGCTTCCAGCTCGGGATCGCCCACGAAGATGTTGCCGCAGAACATGGCCACCTTGGGTGGCTGGATCAGCTCAAGCAGACTCTCCATCCCGTGGTCGTCGCCCTGGGCCGCGATCAGCCGCTGGAGCTGGAGCACGGTGGTGGAGCGCGCGCCGACGTCGGCGTCGGGCGCCTGCATGGCGCGGATCAGGGCGTCGCGCGCGCCGTCCACGTCGCCCAGAACCGCCAGGGCCTCGGCCAGGGTCGCCAGGGAGAAATAGCCGGACCGGCGCTCGGGCGCGGTCTCGTCGACCACGTGGCGGGCCAGGAACCGGGCCAGGCGCGGACGGCCCGCGATCCTGGCCAGGGTCGCCGCATTGATGGCCGGGTAGCTGGACTTCGTGGTGCGGTGGATCCTGGCGTACAGCAGGCACGCTTCCAGCAGCCGCTCACGGCTGGGCGTGCGGCCCGCGAAGGCCTGATCCTTGAGCAGGCGCGCCTTGAGCGACAGGGGATCGACGCCGCCCATCTCCTCCAGCCGGTAGTCGTCATAGAGCTTGAGGCCGCGATCGGTGTCGCCAAGCCGGGCCAGGGTCAGCACTTCGAGGTAGTTCAGGCCGGGGTCGGCGATGTCGCCGCGGCGCACGACCTCATCGTAGGCCCCCAGCAGGTCGCCCCGCGCCAGCGCGGCGCGGACCGAGGCCGCCCGCTTCTCCGGGGTGGGCGGCAAACTCACGCGGGTCCGCCCGGGGCCGCGATCGACCCGGCCGGCGCGCAGCTCAACGTCTGCCCTTCAAGCGTAGAACCCCGCACCCGCGAGCAACCCCCGTCGTTCCCTGCGCGGGTGACGCTATAGCGACATTGTGACCCCGTCCATCAGGAGGGCTCGCGGAACGGTGGCGCCGCCGCGATCTGGGGTTGGCCTGCACGGGCCTCAGGCCGCTTGCGCCTCCGCGAGGTCGGGCGCGCGCCGCCCATCGTAAACCTCCTCGTCCAGGATGCCCTGCTGCTTGGCGACCAGGGTGGGGACCAGCGCCTGGCCCGCCACGTTCACGGCCGTGCGACCCATGTCCAGGATCGGGTCGATGGCCAGCAGCAGGCCCACGCCTTCCAGCGGCAGACCCAGCGTCGACAGCGTCAGGGTCAGCATCACGGTGGCGCCCGTGAGGCCCGCCGTGGCGGCCGATCCGATCACCGAGACGAAGACGATCAGGAGATAGTCCGACAGGTGCAGGGGCACGCCGTAGAACTGGGCCACGAAGATCGCCGCGATCGCCGGATAGATCGCCGCGCAACCGTCCATCTTCGTAGTCGCGCCCAGGGGCACGGCGAAGGCGGAATAGGCCCGCGGCACCCCCAGCCCGACCTCGGTCACCTGCTCGGTCACCGGCAGGGTCCCGATGGACGAGCGCGAGACGAAGCCCAGTTGGATCGCGGGCCAGGCCGAACGGAAGAACCGCGCCGGGCTCAGGCCATGCGCCGCCAGCAGCGCGGGATAGACCACCAGCAGCACCAGGAAGAGACCGATGTAGACGGCCAGCGCGAACTGGCCGAGCTGGCCCAGGGCGTCCCAGCCGTACTTGGCCACGGCCGTGCCCAGCAGCCCGATGGTGCCGATGGGCGTCAGCCGGATCACCCACCACAGCACCTTGCGGATCACCACCAGGGCCGAGGCGTTGAACGCCAGGAACGGCTTGCCCGCCTCACCGGCCTTCAGCGCCGCGGCGCCCACGACCAGCGAGATCACGAGGATCTGCAGCACGTTGAACGAGACGCTGGTCGTGGCGGAACCGTCCGCCAGCTTGGTGGAGGCGGTCAGTCCGAGGAAGTTCGCCGGGATCAGTCCGGTCAGGAAGTCGAGCCACGAGCCCGTGGCGCTGGGCGCCTTGGCGGCTTCGGCGATGGCTCCCGCATGCAGGCCGGGCTGCAGGCCGAGGCCCAGCGCGATACCGATCGCAACAGCGATGAGGGCCGTGATGGCGAACCACAGCAGGGTGCGCCAGACCAGGCCGGCGGCGTTCTGGAGCTGGGCCAGGTTGGCGATGCTGGCCACGATGGCGGTGAACACCAGCGGCGGCACCAGCGCCTTCAGCAGCTGGACGAACGAGGAGCCTACGATCCGCAGGGTCTCGGCCAGGCCGTGGCCCGGCTGGCCGGCCTCGACGCCAAGCTGGCGGGCGGCGAACCCGAGCGCCAGGCCGACGACCATCGCCGCAAGCACCTGCACGCCGAAGGCGCTGATGAAGCGGGAGCTCTTCTGGGAAGCCATGGAAACGCCTTCGCCCGCAGCCTGCGAGCCCACGCATAAGGTAGTGACGAGCGCCCCCTTCCGCCCGATCGAAAGTCTGGGGTCGCTTTCAGGGAAACTGGGGTGCTTAGCGCTTTCCGGTCCCGTGATGAGCTAAGAGGAAATCTGCATATCTCTTGGTCGTCGCCGGCCGGTGTCGCGCCGGCGACGGCTTGCGAACGGCCGCGCCTGGTCTCATTCCTAGGACAGGGAGGGCAGCGCCGGATGTCGAAAGCCGACACGATCGACGCGCTGATGGAAAGCGCGATCCACTGTTTCTCGCGCTATGGCTACGAAGGCGCCTCGCTGCGAGACATCGCGGCCAACGCCGGCGTGCCGCTCAGCACCATCCACATGTACTTCGGCTCCAAGGCCGAGCTCTATACGGCCATCGAGCGAAAATCCTGGGGTGAGATCGACGACGAGCGCAGCGCGCTGCTGTCCGAGGCCCTGGCCAAGGCCGGCGCCCGGCCGCCCGAGCTGGCCGACCTGATCCATGCCCTGGCCAGGCCGGTGGTGCGCCGCATGCTGGGCGCGTCCGAGCACGACCAGGAGCGGATCTTCATCATCCGGGGCCGGGTCTCCGACCGCCGCGCGCAGGAAAGCCCCTCATTCCTGGAGGTCGCCGACCGCTCCGTGGTGCGTTGGATCGACGCCATCCAGCTCGCGTGCCCGTCGCTTGTCCGGCAGGACATCGTCTGGGCGTTCTCCTTCGTGGTCGGCGCGATCTACTCGTGGCAGCTCGTCGACCACCGCTACGACCAGCTTCTCGGGCAGGACATCCAGCGCACGGTGGATGGGATCACCGGCGACATCGTGACGTTCGGCTGCGCGGGCATCCACGCCCTGATCGAGCGCCGCCGCCTCGCCGCCCAGGAGACCTCGGCGGCCTGAAGCTCCAATCGCTGGACACGCGTCCATAGGATCGGCTCGACCGATCCCGCCGCCCCTGCCAGCCTCTCATCGACGGGTCCGGCCTGCCACTGCGCAGGCCAGCAACAGAGATCCGCACGAGGCGAGGAAACGCATGGCCAAGTGGCAATACACCAAGGGTCTGCACGAGCTGGGCAACGGCTGCTGGGCCTATCTGCTGCCCGACGGCGGCTGGGGCTGGAGCAACGCGGGCCTGGTCACCGACGGCGGCGAGAGCCTTCTCGTCGACACCCTGTTCGACCTGAAATTGACCCGCGAGATGCTGGACGCCATGCGCGACGCCAGCCCGGCGGCCCGCGAGATCGAGACCGTGGTCAACACCCACGCCAATGGGGACCACACCTTCGGCAACCAGCTGGTGAAAGGCGCCCGGATCGTCACCACCAAGTCGGTGGGTGAGGCGATGGAGCACGAGGACGCCAACCGCATTCTGGAGATGATGACCGAGGCCGAGACCTACGACGGCGAGGCCGGCCGGTTCATGCGCGAGATCTTCGCGCCGTTCGAATTCCGCGGCATCGACCTGCCGCCAGCCACCGACACCTTCGAGGGCAGCCTCGATCTCAAGGTGGGCTCCAAGACCGTCCATCTCGTGGACGTGGGGCCGGCCCATACCGCCTCCGACGTCCTGGCCTTCGTGCCGGACGACAAGGTGGTCTACACCGGCGATATCCTGTTCGTGGGCGGCCATCCGGCCATCTGGGCCGGCCCGGTGAAGAACTGGGTGAAGGCCTGCGACCTGATCCTGGCCTCCAACGTCGAGACCGTCGTGCCCGGCCACGGCCCGATCAGCGACAAGGCCGCCGTGCGCGAGTTCCGCGGCTACCTCGAGTGGATCGAACGCGAGGGCCGCCAGCGTTACGACGCGGGCATGAGCTTCGAGGAGGCGGCCAACGACATCGACCTGGGGCCGTACGCACACTGGGGCGACTCCGAGCGCATGGTGCCCAACATGATGACGCTCTATGGCGAGTTCAGCGGCCAGCGTCCGAACGTGGAGTTCGGCGAGATCTGGGCCGGGATGGCCCGCTACTACGCCCGCCGAAAGTCGAGCGCCGCCTCGGTCGCCTGCGACTGCACCGATCCGAACCACAAGCACTGAACCTTCCGCACCAGCGGATTTCCAGCGGGCTTTAGGGGGCCTGAGCCATGAAACTCGTCACGTTCGAGACCGGAGGCGCGCGCCACATCGGCGCGGTGCTGCCGGGCGACACCACCATCAGCGACTTCACCGCGGCCAGCGACACCGCGCATTTCCGGGACATGCTGGCCCTGATCGACGGCGGCGGGCCGGCGCTGGACGCGGCCCGCGCGCTGGAGGCCAAGCCGGCCTCGGTCGTGGAGATGGCGTCCGTCCGGCTTCTCGCGCCGGTGCCGGAGCCGCGGCAGATGTTCGACTGCCTGTGCTTCGAGAAGCACCTGGTCCAATCGGCGCGGAACGGCCACCTGGTGCGGGGCGGTCCGCCGGTGATCCCCGTCACCGACAAGATCCCGGACGTCTACAAGGAGCTGCCGGTCTACTACAAATGCAACCGGTTCAGCGTGATCGGCACGGACCAGGACGTGATCCGGCCGCGCTACACCACCAAGCTGGACTACGAGATGGAGTTCGGCGTCTTCCTCGGGAAGTCAGTCAAGAACGCCACGGTCGAGGAGGCCGAGAAGGCGATCTTCGGCTACTGCATCTTCAACGACGTCAGCGCCCGCGACCAGCAGATGAGCGAGATGCGCGGCATGCTGGGCCCGTCCAAGGGCAAGGACTTCGACACCGGCAACGTCATGGGGCCCTACCTGGTCACCGCCGACGCGGTCGATCCGTCCAACCTCACCATGTCGGTCTACATCAACGGCGAGCGGGTCTCCTCGGGGACGAGCGCCGACATGATGTGGAGCTTTCCGCAGATCATCGCCCATTCCACCCAGGACGAGACCCGCCACGCCGGCGAATTCTTCGGCTCGGGCACGGTGGGCGGCGGCTGCGGCCTGGAGACCGGCCGGCTGCTGGAGGACGGCGACCTCCTGGAACTCGAAGTAACCGGGCTCGGGCGGCTGCGTAACCGTATCGTCTTCCAAAGCTGACCCAGGGCTTCGGGCCAGGACCTGGACAGTTGTCCATAGTTCCGGCTTGCGGCGCCGAACCGCTCCATCATTCTGAAAACAAGCGCGATCCGAGCCACTACCAATCGGAAAAAACATAGTCGCGCTGGGGGAACGCCATGAAAGCTCTACCTTTGCTTGCGAGCGCGAGTCTGCTCGCGCTCTGCGCCGGGGTCGCCCAGGCCCAGACCACCGCCGAAGCCTCCAACGCCATCGAGGAGGTGATCGTCACCGCCCAGAAGCGGGCCGAGAATCTGCAGGACGTGCCGATCTCGATCGCCGCAGTCCCGGCCACGGCGCTCGACCGCGGCGGCGTGCAGACCATCGACGGCCTGCAGCGCCTTGCGCCCGGCCTCAACATCTCCGCCATCGGCAGCGGCTTCGTCAGCTACACCTACATCCGCGGCGCCGGCACCAACGTCATCGACAGCGGTTCGGACCCGAGCGTCGCCTACTTCATGGACGAGGTGTACCTGTCGGGCACGGCGGGCCTGCAGTCCGACCTGCTGGACGTGGAGCGCGTCGAGGTGCTGAAGGGGCCGCAGGGCACCCTGTTCGGCCGCAACGCCGCCGCCGGGGCGATCAGTATCATCAGCAAGCGTCCCGCGAGCGAGTTCGACGCCTACGTTTCTGGGGACGCCGGGAATTACGACTTCTTCGCGATCCGCGGCGGGGTCACCGGCCCGCTGACCGCCGATGGCGCCTGGCGGTTCCGCCTGGCCGGCGCACATCGCGAACGGGGCGCCTACACCACCAATCCCGCCGGCCGGGATCCCGGCGACATCGACAACTACACCGCCCGCGGCCAGATCGAGTACCAGGGCGAGAAGCTGCTGTTCCGGCTTTCGGGCGACGTCTTCACGTCCGACAACGGGATGACCAACCACTTCCTGTCGACGACGGCGGTCACGGGCTTCCTTTCGCCCGAGGCCGGCGCGCGCCTGCCGACCGACCAGAGCTTCTTCCGCCGCTACTACAACGTCGACGGCTTCGAGAAGCAGGACACCCAGAGCCTGACCGCGCGGATCGAGTACGAGCTGCCGTTCGCCACCCTGACCTCGATCACCGGTTGGCGGGACAACCAGTTCAAACGGCTGCAGGACCAGGACGGCTCGCTGGCCGACGGCTACGCGCTGGGCACCGACCAGAACGACATCACGATCAGCCAGGAGCTGCGCCTGTCGGGCGACAGCGGGCCGGTCCGCTGGATCGCCGGCCTCTATTTCTACCACGGCATGACCGACCGCCGGGACACCATCGACAGCGGTCCCGACTTCGCCGTGCCGGCCCTGCGCAACTCGCTGGGCACCTACGGCCAGAACATCGACACCAAGAGCTACGCGATCTTCGGCCAGGCCACCTACGACGTCACCGACCAGTTCGCGATCACCCTGGGCGGCCGCTACACCAAGGACAAGAAGGTCTCGGACCAGGCCACCGACCCGTTCGGTCCGGTCGGCGCCTACTTCGTCAAGCTGACGCCCGAGTGGGACAGCTTCGATCCGGCCCTGACGCTGGAATACAAGGCGACCCCGGACATCATGGTCTATGCCTCGGCCCGCCAGGGCTTCAAGAGCGGCGGCTTCCAGTCGCTGCCGGGCAGTCTGGCCCTGGCGTCCACGGTCTATGATCCCGAGCGCGTCCGGGCCTACGAACTGGGCGCGAAGAGCCAGTGGTGGGAGGGCCGGCTCACCGCCAATGTCGCCCTGTTCCGCGCCGACATCGACGACCAGCAGATCCTGCGCATCCCCAGCGCCGGGCTGACGATCATCGACAACGCCGGCAAGACGCGCACCAAGGGGGTCGATATCGCCCTCACGGCCCGTCCGGTCTCGGCGCTGCGGGTGGACTTCAACGCCACCTTCCAGCACGCCCGCTTCCGCGAGTACCTGTCGAACGGCATCAGCTTCGCCGGCAAGCACCAGCTCCGCTCGCCCGACCGACAGATCTCGATCGTGGCCGAATACACCGTGCCCGTGGGCGAGGCCGGCGACATCCTGCTGCACGGCGAATACGCCTACCAGTCCAAGGTGTTCTTCGACGCGGCCAACACCAGCTCGATGAACGCCTACCAGCCGGGCTACGGCCTGGTCGGCGGCCGGATCATCTTCCGACCGGCCAAGGGCGACTGGGACTTCGCCGTGTGGGGCAAAAACCTCGGCGACAAGCGCTACTTCCGCAACGTGGCGATCTCCGGCCCCTCCGGCCTGGGCACGCCGGGCGACCCGTTGACCTACGGCGTGTCGGTCAACTGGCGGCTTCGCTAGGGCCTCGAGGAGAGCGGCGTGACGGTCGTGCGTACAGGATTGGCCGAGGCGGCTCCGGTCGGCGGGACGGGCGGCGAGTTCGCCACCCGCTGGCCGGTGCTGCTGGGGGCGACCCTGGGGATCGGCGTGGGCGTCATCGCCCTGCCGTCACCGGCCATCGGCGTGTTCATGCGCGCGCTCCAGGCCGAGTTCGGCTGGACGCGCACCGAGATCTCGCTGGGCCCCACCATCCTGATCGGCGGCCTGGCTCTGGCCTCGCCGCTGCTGGGCTGGGTGGCCGACCGGGTGTCGGCTGTCTGGATCACCGCGGTTGCGCTGACCGCGCTGGCGGCCTCGTTCGTGGTCTTCAGCCAGCTCGGCCCCGACATCCGACTCTACTACGCGACGTTCGCCTTGATGGCGGTCACGGCGTGCGGCGCGGCGACCCTGGTCTACGCCAGGGTGGTCAGCGCCAACTTCGTCCGCGGGCGCGGCCTGGCGCTGGGCCTGGCCATGGTCGGCAACGGGCTCACCGGCATCCTCCTCCCCATGCTGCTGGTCCCGTATGCCGCCAGCGCCGGGTGGCGGCAGGGTTTCCTGGCCTTGGCCGTCCTCGTCGCCCTCGCCGCGCCCGCGGTCGCTTTCCTGATGAGCCTCAGCCGGCCCCAGGCCGTGGCGATCACCGCCGCCGGCCATGCGCCGGGCGTCAGCTTCGACCGGGCCGTCAAGGACCGCACCTTCTGGATCATGGCGCTGGCCTTCGCCCTGATCCCGTTGGGGGCAGGGGGCCTCCACCTGCACCTGCTCGCCTTCCTGGCGGACGAGGGCGTGCCGCCGGCCACCGCCGGCGCCATCGCCGGCCTGGGCGGGTTCGCCCTGATCGTCGGCCGGGTGCTGACCGGCTGGCTGATCGACCGGGCCTTCGCCCCCCACGTCGCCGCCGGCATGATGGCGATCAGCGCCGCCTGCATCGGATCCATGGGCCTGTTCGGCGCGCCGGCCGGCTGGCTGGGCGCCGTCGCCATCGGCCTCTCGATCGGCGCCGAGCTGGACCTGATCGGCTATCTCACCGCCCGCTACTTCGGCATGCGCGCCTACGGCCGGATCTACGGCCTGCTCTATGCCGCCGTCCTGGTGGGCAGCGCCATGTCGCCCCTGGCCTATGGCCGGGTCTCGGACCTCACCGGCGGCTACGCCCTGGCGCTGTTCGGCGCGGCGGGCGTCCTGGCCCTGGCGGCCGTCCTCTTCCTCACCCTGCGCCGTTTCCCCGAGGGCGAGGCGCAACCTTCCGCTTCGGAGTAACCCAATGCCCCAGTCCATCCGCCGCATCGTCACCGGCCACGACGCCTCAGGCCGGTCGAACATCACCTTCGAGGGCGACGCGCCCAACATCATGGAGATGGCCGCCTGGCCGGGCGCGCGGATCACCGAGCTGTGGGTGACCTCCGAAGCGCCGGTCGACAACGACGGCCTGGTCGACCGCGGCGCGCGCCCGATCCGCCACGACCCCGAGCCCCTGGGCACCATCTTCCGGGTGGTGGAGATCCCGCCGGAGTCGGAAGGCGGCCTGCAGGACACCGAAGCGGTCTTCGCCCAGATGGGCAGCCACAACAAACCCGACGCCGGAGATCAGTCGAAGCACGCCACGATGCACGTCACCGACTCGCTCGACTACCTCGTGGTCATCTCCGGCGAGATGCATATGCTGATGGAGGACGGCGAGACCCTGTTGAAGCAGGGCGACTGCATCGTCCAGCGCGGGACAAAGCACGCCTGGGTCAACCGCAGCGGCAAGCCCTGCATCATCGCCGCGGTGCTGGTGGACGCGAAGCGCGCCGCCCGGACATGAACGTCGCCGCTCTGATCGAGACCGCGGCGCGGGGCGACCCGGACGCCACCGCGATCTCGTGGATCGACCGGCCGCTCTGGACCTATGGCGAGCTGATGGCCCGCGCCGGCTCGCTGGCCGCGGGCCTGCGGGCCATGGGCCTCAAGCCCGGCGACCGGGTGACGCTCGCGATGTCGAACTCACCCAGCTACTACGAGGTGCTGCTGGGCGCCTGGACCGCCGGCCTGGTCCCCGCGCCGCAGAACTGCCGCCTGCACCCGGCCGAGATCGGCTACGCGGCCGGCGACTGCCAGTCGCGGGTCTGCTTCTCGACGCCGGACCTGACCGAGCGGCTGCGCGAGCACCTGCCAACCGACTGCGTGCTGATCGACGTGGACAGCTCCGGCTACGCGCGCCTGCACGGCCACGGGACGATCCCGATCGAGCCGCGCGAGGCCACCGATCCGGCGCTGCTGTTCTACACCTCGGGCACCACCGGCAAGCCCAAGGGCGCGATCCAGACCAACCGCACGCTCGTCGCCATGATCGTCAGCTTCCTGGCCGACAGCGGGGCGGTCGTGGACGACCACATCCTGCACTTGGCGCCCATGTCCCACGCCAGCGGCTTCCTGGGCTTCTGCTACCTGGCCCGGGCCCGCAACAACGTGATCCTGCCGACCGGATCGATGGACGGCGAGATGCTCGCCCGCGCTCTCGGGGCGTTTGGGCCGCTGTCGTTCTTCGGCGTGCCCACGGTGGTGCGGCGGCTGATGGATCCGGCGCTGCTGGACCCGAAGCTGATCCCGGGCATCCACCGGATCTTCTTCGGCGGGGCGCCCATGTACGTCGAGGACCTGAAGCGGGCGCTCAAGGTCTTCGGCCCTGAGCGCCTCTGGCATCTCTACGGCCAGGGCGAGAGCCCCAACACCATCACCCACCTGCCGCCGCGGCTGTTCGGCTCGCCCGACGACCCGGACTACGAGGCCCGGCTGGCCAGCGTCGGCGTGGCGCGCAGCGGCGTGCTGGTCCGGGTGGTCCGCGAGGACGGCTCCGAGGCTCCGGCGGGCGAGATCGGGGAGGTGGCCTGCCAGGGCGACACCCTGATGGGCGGCTACTGGCGGCAGCCGGAGGCCACCGCCGCCGCGCTGAAGGACGGCTGGCTGCACACCGGAGACCTGGGCTGGATGGACGCCCGGGGCTACCTGACCCTCGTCGACCGTTCGAAGGACATGATCATCTCCGGCGGCTCCAACATCTATCCGCGCGAGATCGAGGAGGTGCTGCTGACCCATCCCGCGGTCAGCGAATGCGCGATCATCGGCCTGCCGGACCCCGAGTGGGGCGAGGTCCCGTTCGCCTTCGTGGTGGCCCGCGGCCCGGCGCCGGCGACGGAGGACCTGGACGACCTCTGCCTCAGCCAGCTCGCGCGCTACAAGCGGCCCAAGGGCTATCGCTTCGTGGCCGACCTGCCGAAGAGCGCCTATGGCAAGATCCTGAAGCGCGAGCTGCGCGACCTGGCGGCGGCGGAAGACGAGGGCGGACGATGATCCTGGAGATGGCGCATATCGAGGTGAAGGCCGGGGCCGAGCCCGCCTTCGAGGCCGCCGTCGCCCAGGCCGCGCCGCTGTTCGCGGCCGCCCGGGGCTGCCAGGGCATGGAGCTCCACCGCGTGGTCGAGGCTCCCCGTCGCTACATCCTGATGGTCCGCTGGGCGACCCTGGAGGACCACACGGTCCACTTCCGGGAATCGGAGGCGTTCCAGCAGTGGCGCGCCCTGGCCGGGCCGCATTTCGCGGCAGCCCCGACCGTGGAGCATACCGCCGTGGTCTTCCCGGCGGGCTGACCTACGACAATTTCGGTCGTATAGCCGGAAGAGAACATCTTGCGAACCCAGAACAAACCCGGTACCTCTGAGTCCTGCGAAGTGGCCCGGCGGTTGGGCCCATTCGGTTGGCGGAATCGTGGGATAGAGGGTTCATGACATGGCGCAGTCGGCATTGAAGCTCGTGGGCAAAGACGATTCGGAAAAGCAGCGCGCCCTAGAGGCGGCGCTGGCGCAGATCGACCGGGCCTTCGGCAAGGGCTCGGTGATGAAGCTGGGCGACAAGGGCCTCATCGAGATCGAGTCGTTCTCGACCGGCTCGCTGGGCCTGGACCTGGCGCTGGGCATCGGCGGGCTGCCCAAGGGGCGGATCGTCGAGATCTACGGGCCTGAGTCGTCGGGCAAGACCACGCTGGCGCTCCATGTGGTGGCCGAGGTGCAGAAGGCCGGCGGGACCGCCGCCTTCGTCGACGCCGAGCACGCGCTGGACCCGGGCTACGCCCACAAGCTGGGCGTGAACCTGGACGACCTGCTGGTGGCCCAGCCGGACACCGGCGAGCAGGCGCTGGAAATCACCGACACCCTGGTGCGGTCCAACGCCGTGGACGTGATCGTGATCGACTCGGTGGCGGCCCTGACGCCGCGGGCCGAGATCGAGGGCGAGATGGGCGACAGCCTGCCCGGCCTGCAGGCCCGCCTGATGAGCCAGGCGCTGCGCAAGCTCACCGCCTCGATCTCCAAGGCCAAGACCCTGGTGATCTTCATCAACCAGATCCGCATGAAGATCGGGGTGATGTACGGGTCGCCCGAGACCACGACGGGCGGCAACGCGCTGAAGTTCTACGCCTCGGTGCGTCTCGACATCCGTCGCACCGGCTCGGTGAAGCTGCGCGACGAGATCGTCGGCAACAACGTCCGGGTGAAGGTGGTCAAGAACAAGATCGCCCCGCCGTTCCGCGAGGTCGAGTTCGACATCATGTACGGCGAGGGGATCTCCAAGCTGGGAGAGATCATCGACCTGGGCGTGAAGGCCGGGGTGGTCGAAAAGTCCGGCTCCTGGTTCTCCTGGAACAGCCAGCGCATCGGCCAGGGCCGCGACAACGTCCGCGAATTCCTGAAGCAGAACCCGGACATCGCCGCCCAGATCGAGAAGCAGGTCCGCGGCGCCAAGGACGTGGTCGAGGAACAGCTGCTGGTCGGACCCGCCGCGGGCGAGGTCGACGACGAGGACGGCTCCCTCTAGGGCCGCCTCGGCGGTCCGCGCTCCGGGGCGGGTTCCCTCCGCCATCCGGGCCTGCCCCGCGCCACCCGATGCGGGGGCCGCCGGCGACCTTACGAGGTTGGACGCTCAGGGCGCGCGCCCCTGGGCGTCCTTTTCCTTTGGGGCACGGCGCTCGCCGGCGCCCCTTTTTCTTTGGCGGTCCGGCCCAGGTTTCGTAAAGGGACGGCGGTCCCCACCTGGGGGGTGGCGATCCTGTCCAACCGTTTGATGATTGTAGCCCGATGCCGAGCCTGAACGAGATCCGGACCCACTTCCTGGACTTCTTCCAGCAGAACGAACACGCCGTGGTCGCCTCGGCGCCGCTGGTGCCGCAGAACGATCCGACCCTGCTGTTCGTCAACGCCGGCATGGTGCCGTTCAAGAACTACTTCACCGGCGCCGAGACCCCGCCGTGGCCGCGCGCGGCGTCCTCGCAGAAGTCGGTCCGCGCCGGCGGCAAGCACAACGACCTGGACAACGTCGGCTACACCGCGCGTCACCACACCTTCTTCGAGATGCTGGGGAACTTCTCCTTCGGCGACTATTTCAAGGAACAGGCGATCACGCTCGCCTGGAACCTGCTGACCAAGGAGTTCCAGCTTCCGCCCGAGAAGCTGACGGTCACGGTCTATCACACCGACGACGAGGCCCATGCGCTCTGGAAGAAGATCGCCGGCCTGCCGGACCACAAGATCATCCGCATTCCGACCTCGGACAACTTCTGGTCCATGGGCGACACCGGTCCCTGCGGGCCCTGCTCCGAGATCTTCTTCGACCACGGCGAGCATATCGCCGGCGGCCCGCCCGGCAGCCCGGACGAAGACGGCGACCGGTTCGTGGAGATCTGGAACCTGGTCTTCATGCAGTTCGAGCAGTTCGCGGATGGCACGCGTTCGCCCCTGCCCAAGCCCTCGATCGACACCGGCATGGGCTTGGAGCGGATCGCCGCCGTCCTGCAGGGGGTGCACGACAACTATGACGTCGACCTGTTCCGCACGATCATCGCGGCCTCCCGCGAACTGGTGGGCGGCGCCGGGGCGGCGTCCGACAGCGCCTCGTACCGCGTCATCGCCGACCACCTGCGCTCCACCAGCTTCCTGATCGCCGACGGCGTGCTGCCCTCGAACGAGGGCCGCGGCTACGTCCTGCGCCGGATCATGCGGCGCGCCATGCGCCACGCCCACCTGCTGGGGGCCGAAGAGCCGTTGATGCACCGCCTGGCGCCGACGCTGGTGAAGGAGATGGGCGACGCCTATCCCGAACTGCGCCGCGCCGAGCCCGCGATCGTCGAGACCCTGCGCCAGGAGGAAGAGCGGTTCCGCCGCACCCTGGGCCGCGGCATGTCCCTGCTGGACGAGGCCACCGCCGGCCTCAAGGCGGGCGAGGTGCTGTCGGGCGAGACCGCCTTCAAGCTCTACGACACCTATGGCTTCCCGCTGGACCTCACCCAGGACGCGGTCCGGGCCAAGGGCCTGACCGTCAACCTCGACGAGTTCGACGCCGCCATGGGCCGCCAGCGCGACATGGCGCGCGAGGCCTGGGTGGGTTCGGGCCAGGTGACCGCGGCGGCCGAATGGTTCGGCATCCGCGACCGCCTCGGCCCCACCGTGTTCGTCGGCTACGACAACACCGAGGCCACCGGCGAGCTGCTGGCCCTGATGGAGGACGGCCACGAGGTCGACGCCGCCCTGGTCGGCGCCAAGGTGCAGGCGCTGTTCGACCGCACGCCCTTCTACGCCGAGAGCGGCGGCCAGGCCGGCGACCAGGGCGAGGTGGAATGGGACGGCGGCCGCGCCCGCGTCACCGACGTCCAGAAGCACGCTGGCGACCTGCATGTCCACGACCTGGAAATCCTGGAAGGCACGCTCGCGCCCGGCGCGCGGGTGCGGCTGGCGGTCGACGCCGAGCGGCGCGCCTCGACGCGCGCGAACCATTCCGCCACCCACCTGCTGCACGCGGCGCTACGCAATGTCCTCGGCCCCCATGTCACCCAGAAGGGCCAGATGGTCGACGGGGAGCGGATCCGCTTCGACTTCAGCCACGGCCAGCCGGTGACCCCGGACGAGATCGACCGGATCGAGGCCGAGGTGAACGCCGTGGTGCGCCAGAACCTGGCGGCCGACACCCAGCTGATGGCCCCGCAGCAGGCCATCGAGGCCGGCGCCATGGCGCTGTTCGGCGAGAAATACGGCGACAGCGTGCGCGTGCTGACCCTGGGCCGGGCGCTGGGCGGCCCGGAAGGCGAGGAAGGCGGCGCCTATTCGGTCGAGCTGTGCGGCGGCACCCACGTGGCCCGCACCGGCGATATCGCGCTGTTCAAGGTGGTCTCCGAGCAGGGCGTCGCCGCGGGCGTGCGCCGGATCGAGGCGCTGACCGGCGAGGCGGCGCGTCGCTACCTCCTGGACCAGGCCGGCGTGGCCAAGGGCCTGGCCGACCAGTTCAAGGTCCCGGTGGCGGAAGTCCCGGCCCGGGTGGAGGCGTTGCAGCTCCAGGCCCGCAAGCTGGAGAAGGAGCTGGGCGACGCCAAGCGCCAGCTCGCCATGGGTGGCGGCGGCGGGGGCGCGGCAGCCGGCCCTGAAGAGATCGGCGGCGTCCAGGTTCTGGCCCGGATCATGGACGGCGTCGGCGGCAAGGACCTGCGGCCGATCGCCGAGGAGTTCAAGAAGCAGCTCCCCGACGGGGTGATCGTGCTGATCGGCACGGCCGACGGCAAGGCGGCGGTCACTGTGGCCGTGACCGGCTCGGCGCAGGCGACGTTCAACGCTGCCGACCTCGCCAAGGCCGGCGTGCTGGCCATGGGCGGGCAGGGGGCCGGCGGCCGTCCCGACTTCGCGCAGGGCGGCGCTCCGGACGCGACCAAGGCGGCCGAGGGGCTGGCCGCCGTGAAGGGTGTGCTTCAGGGTTAAGATTCCCCCGAGGGTTGTCAGTGGTGGCGTGAGCTACCCGAGCGGTTAAGCTTTGTTTAAGTTTTAGCCCAACCGCGGGCATCTCGGGGAATACATCATGGGTATCAAGCTGTGGGCCGCAATGGCGGCTGCTGGTGGTCTGGCTCTCGCCGCATCGCAGGCGCAAGCGACGACGTTCACGGGTTCCTGGACCCTGGAGTACCTGAACGCCGATCCGGGTCTGGTGCTGCAGGTGCAGCCGCTCAACACGAACTTCAACTTCTCGCTGGCGCCGAACGATCCGAACACGGCCCAGAACGAGGAGATCAAGAACCTCAACCTCTTCAAGATCTATACGAACGAAGGCACGGTCAATCCGGAAGACGACCTGACCATTTCGCCGATCAAGCTGACGTTCAACTTCACCGCGCCGACGCCGAATTCGGTCGACCCGATCAACGGCACCACCTCGGGCTATGCCAGTTCCGAGCTGTTCGGCTTCTTCCAGGGCGGCAAGCTGACCTGGGCCAACGGCGGGGTCACCCAACTGCACTACGGCAATGGCCTGACCGGCCTAATGACCATCTCGGTGAATGGCGGCGAGTTCAACGGCGGCCAGTGGTGGGGCACCGACGAAGGCCCCAGCGACGCGCTGAAGGTCAAGGCGACGTTTGATTGGGATAACGACCCGGTCGCCGTGCCGGAACCGGCGACCTGGGCGCTGATGATCGGCGGCTTCGGCATGGCCGGCGCGACGCTGCGTCGCCGCCGGGCGGTCGCCGCCTAGGCGCCACCCGCACCAATAGCGCGAGCGGCCGAGGCGAGAGCCTCGGCCGTTTTCGTTTGCGCCCTAGCTGGTGGCGTAGACGCAGAACTTGTTGCCGACCGGATCGCGGAAGTAGGCGCCGTAGAAGTTGGTCCCTTCGGGCGGGCGATAGCCGGGCGCGCCCTCGTCGGCGCCGCCGGCGGCCAGGGCCGCGGCGTGGGCGGCGGCGACCTGGTCGGGACTGTCGGCCTTGAAGGCGATCATGATGCCGTTGCCGGCCCGCGGCGCCTGGCCATCGTGCGGCCTGCAGATCCCGACGCAGGGCGAACCCTTGGGCCCGTAGAACGCCCAGCCGCCCTCCGGATCGCCGCGCTCATAGCCGATGGCGCCGAACACCCGGTCGAAGAACGGCAGCGCCGCCTCCACGTCGTGCGCGCCGATGGTGACATAGCCGATGCTCATGCTGGTCCTCCCTGAAGGTCGGAGGAGGTTAGCGCGGGTGCCGAACAAATCAAGAACATTGACTTATTCGCCAGTCAGGCGTTCCCTTGCATGGACACCAGGTTTTCGTGGAGGACCCCGAAAGATGGATACCGGTCGTCAGTTCAGCCAAACCCCCTACGTCGTCGAGCACGAGCGGACCTACCATGCGTTCAGCATCCTGATCCGATGGTCGATGCTGGTGATCGGCGACGCTATCCTATGGCTCAGCCTGTGGTTCGCCTCGCCCGCGGGGTTCCTGGGGGCCACCGTCGTTGGCGTCGCGGTCTTCGTGGTGGGCTACATCTTCCTCATCCGGCACGAGGAGAAGCAGCCGCTCGACCTCTGGGTCGAAGGCCGCTGAAACGAAGAGCGCCGCACGCGGTCTCCCGCATGCGGCGCTGAATTGGGATCGTCCGGGGCGTCGCGCCTTAAGCGGCGAGCGCCTTCTCAAGGTTCGACGCCACCTTGTCGAGGAAGCCCTCGGTGGTGAGCCAGCCCTGGGTGTCGCCGACCAGCAGCGCCAGGTCCTTGGTCATCGAGCCGCTTTCGACAGTCTCGACGCAGACCCGCTCGAGGGTCGAAGCGAAGTGCTCCAGCTCGGCGTTCCCGTCGAGCTTGGCGCGGTGCTTCAGGCCCTGGGTCCAGGCGAAGATCGAGGCGATCGAGTTCGTCGACGTGCTCTCGCCCTTCTGGTGCTGGCGGAAGTGGCGGGTGACAGTGCCGTGGGCGGCCTCGGCCTCCATGACCTTGCCGTCCGGAGTGATCAGCACCGAGGTCATCAGGCCCAGCGAGCCGAAGCCCTGGGCGACCTGGTCGGACTGCACGTCCCCGTCGTAGTTCTTGCAGGCCCAGATGAAGTCGCCGTTCCACTTCAGCGCCGAGGCGACCATGTCGTCGATCAGGCGGTGCTCGTAGACCAGCCCGGCGGCCTTGAACTTCTCGACGTAGTGCGCCTGGTAGATCTCTTCGAAGATGTCCTTGAAGCGCCCGTCGTAGGCCTTGAGGATCGTGTTCTTGGTCGAGAGGTACAGCGGGTATTTCCGCTGCAGGGCGTAGTTGAAGCACGCCGTGGCGAAGTCGCGGATCGAGGGCTCGACATTATACATGGCCATGGCGACGCCGGCCGACTTGAAGTCGTAGACGTCGTGCTCGATCACCTGGCCGTCGGCGCCCTCGAACTTGATGGTCAGCTTGCCGGGACCGGGGACCACGAAGTCGGTGGCGCGATACTGGTCGCCGAAGGCGTGGCGGCCGATGATGATCGGCTTGGTCCAGCCGGGGATCAGGCGCGGCACGTTCTTGCAGATGATCGGCTCGCGGAAGACGACGCCGTCCAGGATGTTGCGGATCGTGCCGTTCGGCGACTTCCACATCTTCTTGAGGTTGAATTCCTTCACCCGGGCTTCGTCCGGGGTGATGGTGGCGCACTTGATGCCGACGCCGTGCTTCTTGATCGCCATGGCCGCGTCGATCGTCACCTGGTCGTCGGTGGCGTCGCGGTTCTCCATCCCCAGGTCGTAGTAGTCGATCTCGAGGTCCAGGAAGGGGAAGATCAACTTGTCCTTGATCCACTGCCAGATGATGCGGGTCATCTCGTCCCCATCGATGTCGACGACGGGGTTGGCGACTTTAATCTTGGCCATGAGGGGCAGGCGCTCCGGGCGTAATGCGTTTGGGGCCGTATAGCCGCCACAGCGGCGGACGCAAAGGCTCCCTAAGGGTTACCCTGCCGCGCGGACCGCGGCGCGCGCCACTTCGGCGATGATCCGGTCACGGCCTGCATCGTCCAGGGTCGCCCCGGAGAGGAAGACGGCCAGGGCGTAAGACCGCCGGTCGGCGAGCGTGAAGATCCCGACGTCGTTGTGGGCGGTGCTGATTCCCTGGTCGACGCCCGAAGTCCCGGGGCGGTGCGCCAGGAAGGCGTTCCCGGGCAGGCCGGCCTTGATGCGGGCGTTCCCGCGGCTGGTGCGGCCCATGAGCTGCAACAGCAGCCGGGTGGAGGCGGGCGTGATCAGCTCCTGGCGGTCCAGCATCTGCAGGAAGTCCAGCATGCCGAGCGGGGTGGCGGTGTCGCGGGGGTCGGCCATGTAGGCGCGCATGGCGGCAAGGCGGGTCGCGGGCGGCACGGCGGCGCGCGCCTCCTGGAAGGCGTTCCCACGCAGCCAGTCCGGCCGGAACGACGGCATGCCGTAGACCTCGGGCTGCAACTCGCGCTCGTAGCGGTCGACGCGCACCTCCGCCACGTGGCGGCCGGCGAGCCACGCGGTCACCGCGCCGGGGCCGCCGATGCGCTTCATCAGGACGTCGGCGGCGGTGTTGTCGCTGTCGATCACCATCGCCTCGAACAGCTCCCGCAACGAATAGTCCCGCCGGCCGGGCCAGGCGGCGGCGATGGGCGAGAAGGCCGGCGAGAGCTGGGTCTCCAGCAGGACGAACGGTTCGGTGAAGACGGCGCGGCCCGCATCGATCTCGGCCAGGACCGCGGCGGCCAGCGGCAGCTTGAACACGCTCTGCATGGGGAAGCGCCGGTCGCCGTTGAAGACGAAGGTCTCGCCGCTCTCCAGGTTGATCAGGCCGACGCCCAGGTTCGCGGGCCGGGCGACCACGGAGATGGCGCTCACGGCCTCGGTCAGGCCGTCGATGTCCATCTTGGGCGTGGTGGAGACGGTGGTGGGCATCCGGGGTTCGCAGGCGGCGAGCAATCCCGCAGGCGCTGCGGACAGCAAGGCGCGACGGTCGAGGGTTGCCATTCTGCGAGCGGGCTCTTCTAAACGCGGCATGGCCGAAGCCTCTCCTCTCGCACCTGTCGTTATCCTGAACGCGCCACAGATGGCGGAGAACATCGGCGCTGTCGCGAGAGTGATGGCCAATTTCGGCCTGGCCGACTTGCGCCTGGTCAATCCGCGAGACGGATGGCCCCAGGAGCGCGCCTGGGCGCTGGCGTCCGGCGCCGAGTGGCCGCTGAACGCGGCGCGGGTCTACGGCTCGGTCGCCGAGGCCATCGCCGACCTGAACCTGGTGTTCGCGACCACCGCCCGGCCACGGGAGCTGCAGCTTCCGGTGTTCACGCCGCGGGCCGGCGCCGTGGAGCTGGCGCAGGCCGCGGCGCGGGGCGAGCGCACAGGCCTGCTGTTCGGGGGCGAGCGCGCCGGGCTGGAGACCGCCGACATCGCGCTGTGCCAAGCGGTCGTGACCATCCCGATCGACCCGCGCTTCCGATCTCTGAACCTGGGCCAGGCGGTGGCGATCAACGCCTATGAGTGGCGGACGACCGTGCTGGACGCACCCCCCGCGATCTTCCGCGAACATTCGCCGCGGGCGGACGGCGCCGCCATGCTGGGCCTCTTCGAGCACCTGGAGCGGGAACTGGACGCCGCCGGGTTCTTCCATCCGCCGGACAAGCGGCCGTCGATGGTCCAGAACCTGCGCTCGGCCCTCGGCAAGGCGCGCTTCTCCGAGCAGGAGGTGCGCACGTTCCGGGGCGTGGTGACCGCGCTCTCCAAGGGGCGCGGCCGGGTGCTGGCCAAGCTCGCGAAACAGAAGGCCGAACAGGGAGACCTGGAATGAACCTCGGGGCCCTGCTGGACAGCCTGCCGATCCCCATCCTCCAGGCGCCGATGGTGGGGGCGTCGCTGGACGAGCTGGCCGTCGTGGTGAGCGAAGCGGGCGGGATGGGGACGCTGGCCGCCGGCGCCCTGCCGCCCGCCGAGATCGGGCCGATGATCGACGCGATCCGGGCCCGCACCGCCGCCCCGTTCGGCGTCAACCTGCTGATGGCGCCGAAGACCGATCCCGCACCCGGAGAGGTCGACGCGGCGCTGGCGCGGCTGGCCCCCTGGTACGCCGAGCTCGGCGCGCCGCCGCCGGAGACGCCGAACCAGTTCGCGCCGGACTTCGAGGCCCAGTTCGACGCGCTGGTCGCCGCCGCGCCGCCGGTGGCCTCCTTCACCTTCTCCATCCTGACGCCCGCGCAGGTGAAGCGCCTGCAGGCCGCCGGGATCTATGTGGTCGGCACGGCCACCACGGTGGCCGAGGCGCGGGCCTGGGCCGAGGTCGGCGCCGACGGGATCTGCGCCCAGGGCTTCGAGGCCGGGGGCCATCGCGGCCACTTCCTGGGCGACATAGAGGAAAGCCTGGTGGGGACGCTGGCCCTCGTGGCCACCATCCGCGCGGCGGTCGACCTGCCGGTGGTCGCCGCGGGCGGGATCATGGACGGTCGCGGCGTGGCCGCGGGCCTGGCCCTGGGGGCGGCCGCCGTCCAGATGGGCACGGCCTTCCTGCTGGCCGACGAGGCGGTGACCTCCAGGCCCTGGCGGCGGGCCGCCGAGGTCGCGACCGACGACCCGACGCGCCTGACAAGGGCCTTCACCGGCCGCCACGCCCGCGGAATCGAGAACAGGTTCATGCGTCTGATGCATGGGGTGCAGGACGACGTCCCCGCCTATCCTGTGCAGAACCGGCTGACCCAGCCGATGCGCGCCGCCGCCGCGAAGGCCGACGACCCGGAGCTGCTGTCGCTCTGGGCCGGCCAGGCGGTGCGGCTCGCGCGGCCGGGTCGGGCGGGCGACATGATCCGGGCGTGGTGGGCCGAGGCGGCGGAGGTCGCCGACGCGGTCGCCGCCCGGACCCGGAGAGGACTGGAGCGCGAGTGACCGACCTGAAGACCGCGGCGAGGGACGCCTACGTCTATACCCTGCCGCTGATCGAGGTGGCCACCACGCGGCAACGCGGCCAGGGCGTGGGCCACAAGATGGGCGTGTTCGCCCACGTCCGGCATCTGGCCAACCACAAGCACCGGGCGGTGACCACGCCCAACACCGACACCCTCTATTCCACCGCCCAGATCGACCTGTCGGCGGGGCCGGTGACCATCACCCTGCCGCCGGCGGGCGACCGCTACCTCTCGCTGGCGCTGATGGACGCCTACACCAACAACTTCGCCATCCTGGGGACGCGGACGACCGGACCGGACGGCGGGACCTTCCGGCTGGTGGGGCCGCGCGACGCCGCGGAGGGCTGGAACGTGGTCCGTTCGCCCACCGACCACGTCTGGGCCCTGGCCCGGATCCTGGTGGAGAGCCCCGACGACCTGGAGGCTGCGCGCGAGGCGCAGGCCGGGATTTCGCTGCAGGGCCCGCCGTCGGACATGCCGGGCCCCTACGCGCCGCGCACGGCCGGATGGCGGGAGTACTTCGCCGCCGCGGCGGCGCTGATGGCGGCGAACCCGCCGCCGGTGACGGACCTGGGCCTGCTGCGCATGATTGCGCCGCTTGGCCTGCTGGACGGCTTCGATCCCGCCCGCTTCTCGCCCGCCGAAGTCGCCGAGATCGAGGCCGGCATGGCGGAGGGCCGCAAGGCTGTACGGGGCGGCGGGGGCCTGTCGGGCACCGAGTTCGTGCACGGCTGGTCCTATCCAAGCTCGCGGCTGGGCGACTTCGAGCAGGACTACCTGCTGCGCGGCGCCGTGGCCCTGGGCGGCCTCGCCGCCCTGCCGCCCGCCGAGGCGATGTACCTGCAGGCCGAGGGGCCGCTGCCGCGAAAGCTGTTCGACGGGACGCAGGCCTGGCGCCTGCACTTCCCGGCCGGCCAGCACCTGCCGGTGAACTCGTTCTGGTCGCTCAGCCTCTACGAGGCGACCGACGACGGACAGTTCTTCTTCTGGGACAACCCCTTGAACCGCTATGCGATCGGCGATCGCACGCCGGGGCTGCAGACCAACCCGGACGGCTCGCTCGACATCTGGATCGGTCACGAACACCCCGGGGCGGATCGCGAGGGGAACTGGCTGCCCGCGCCCGCCGCGCCGTTCGCGCTCTTCATGCGGGCCTACCTGCCGAAGCCGGAGTTGCTCCAGGGCTATTACCGTATGCCTCCGATCGCGGTTGCCTGAGGCCGCCGCGCCCATCAGGTTCCGCCCACTTTAGGGAGGCGTTGCAGGTGAACAGGCGTGAGCTTCTGGCGGCCGTGGCCGCGGTGGGCATGATTCCGGGAGCGCGGGCGTTCGCGGCCGCCGGCGACCTGAGATCGGCCGCGCGCGAGGCGTGGCTCTACGGCCTGCCCTGGATCGAGATGGCGGCGGCCCGCGACCGCATGCTCGGCAACAAGGGCGGCCAGCCCGCGGGGCTCAACGGCTTCGGGCATAGCCGGCAGCTGATCGGGCCCGAGGGCCTGACCATCACCTCGCCGAACAACGACACGATCTATTCCAGCGCCTGGCTGGACCTGACGCAGGGCCCGCTGACGCTGACCGTCCCGCCGACCGGCGACCGCTACATCTCGCTCGCCGGGATGAACATGTACACCGACAACGACTTCGTGCTGGGCACGCGGACCACGGGCGGCGCCGGCGGGCGTTACACCATCGTCGGGCCGGGGCAGGCGGGGGCGGGGCCAAACACCGTGCGCCTCAACACAGCGCATGGCTGGCTGCTGGCCCGGACGCTGGTCGACGGGCCCCAGGACCTGCCGGCGGTCCACAAGATCCAGGACCAGCTGCGGCTGTCGGGTCCGGCGGGCGCGCGCCCGGCCAAGGTCTATGCGACCCGGCACTCGCCGGCGCTGGAGTACTTCGCATCCCTGGCGGAGCTTCTGAAATCGGATCCGCCGCCCGCCACGGACGGCGTCCTCTTCGGCCGCGCTGCGCCGCTCGGACTGACGGCCGTCGGCGGATTCGAGGCCAAGCGGTTCGACGCGGCCGCCGTGGCCGAGATCGAGGCGGGCGTCGCCGAGGCCAGGAAGGCGATCGAAGGCATGCGGCCCGGAGCGTCGGTGCAAGGCTGGACCTATCCGCGGCACACCCTCGGCTATTTCCACCAGGACTATCTGTTCCGGGCGGCGGTGGCGGTGATCGGCCTGGCGGCGCTACCGCCGGCCGAGGCGATGTACATGCAGCCGGTCGCCGACAAGGGCCGGATCTTCGACGGGACCGGCCCCTACCGCATGCACTTCCCGGCCGGCCAGATGCCGCAGGTGAATGCGTTCTGGTCGCTGACCATGTACCGGCCGACGAAGGACGGGCAGTTCTTCCTCGTGGAGAACCCGATCAAGCGCTACTCGATCGGCGACCGCACGCCGGGGCTCAGGAAGAATGCGGACGGCTCGCTGGACCTTTGGATCGCGCGCAGCGACCCCGGCGGCGAAAGGAGCGCGAACTGGTTGCCGGCGCCGGCCGACGGTCCGTTCAGCCTGAGCTTCCGCGCCTATCTGCCCACCCCGGACTTCCAGGACGGCCGCTACCGCCTGCCCGCGCTGGAGCAGGTGTGAGTCGAGGCCGGCCGAAGCGTCAGAGACCGAAGCGTCGACCCGCGTCGCCCGCGAAGTCCCGCGAGCCCACGTGGGTCAGCCGGCTGCGGGTGTCGAGCCAGACGTCGCCCCCGATGTCGCGCCAGCGCCGGCAGAAGGTGTAGTCCTCGCTGAGGTAGTGGCCGCTCTCCGGGTCGATCATCCCGTCGAACAGGGCGTACTGGTTCGGGCTCTCGACTGGGCGGGCGCGATCGTGGACCGCAGTGAAGCGGAGCTGGGGATAGGCGTCGATCATGCGCTCGAGCGCGCGGCGCTTGATGAGCATGAAGCCCGTGCCGGCGAACTCGGCCGTCACGAAGCCGTCCGTCTCCCGGCGCAGGTCGGGCGCCAGGAACGCGCCGAGATAACGAAGCTGGGCGGTCTCCATCGGCTCGCCCTCGGCGAAGCGGCGCATCGCCTGTTCGCTATCGTCCACGACCTTCAGCGGATACATGCCGGCCACGACGTCCTGGTCGAACCTCAGCATCCGCCCGACCTGGTCGGGCGTGAAGCCGATGTCGGCGTCGATGAACATCAGGTGGGTCGCGTCGCTATTGTCGAGGGTCGTGGCCACAAGCGAATTCCGCGCCCGGGTGATCATGGAATCGTTGCCGAGCAGCTGCAGCGTGATCGCGACGTTGTCGTGCGTCGCGGCCAGCATGAGGCCGCAGACCGACTGCATGTACCGCTGGGTGACGACGCCGCCGTAGCAGGGCGTCGCGACGACGATATGGAGTGTGTTGCTCTGCACGTGGCTCTCCGGCGGCTGCGCCTGCAACCGCGTCCGCCGGCCGTGTACAGTAGAAACGCAACTGGTGGATTTCCCGACCTGTGTCGGCTCGGTAGCCCTTCTGACGCAAACGGGGGAGCCGCCACAGACCGTGATCGGCCGACCGCCCCGGCGACAGGGGAGGTCGGCCTCACGGCGGGCTGTCCGGCCAGGGTCAGCCCGCTGACTTGACCTCGCTCTTCTGAATCGCCGCCTGCAGCGGCCGGCGCGTTGACTTGGCGCAAAGCACGCGGGTTTCTTGACTCGCGAGCCTCCGGCCGCCATACACCGCGCCTTCCAGCCGCCAGGGCGACCTGCGTGGCCGGAGACCTATGACGGGTGATGCAAGGCCGCCGTTGAAATCGCGTTCCTCCTGAGGGGACGCCGGCCCGCGTCGAACAGAGAGCTACTCATGTCCAAGCGCCATAGCGCCAAGTACAAACTCGACCGCCGGATGGGCGAGAACATCTGGGGTCGCCCGAAGTCCCCCATCAACACCCGCGCCTACGGCCCCGGCCAGCACGGCCAGCGCCGCAAGTCCAAGGTCTCGGACTTCGGCCTGCAGCTGCGCGCCAAGCAGAAGCTGAAGGGCTACTACGGCAACATCACCGAGAAGCAGTTCGTCCGCATCTATACGGAAGCTGCGCGCCGCAAGGGCAACACCTCGGAAAACCTGATCTCGCTGCTCGAGTCGCGCCTGGATGCGATCGTCTACCGCTCCAAGTTCGTCCCGACCCCGTTCGCCGCGCGCCAGTTCGTCAACCACGGCCACGTGCTGGTGAACGGCAAGCGCGTGAACATCGCCTCCTACCGCGTGAAGGCCGGCGACGTGGTCTCGGTGCGCGAGCGTTCGCGCAACATGGCCCTGGTGCTGGAAGCCCTGCAGTCCGGCGAGCGTGACACGCCCGACTACATCACGGTCGACGCCAAGGCGATGGCCGCCACCTTCGTCCGCGCCCCCGAACTCTCGGAAGTGCCGTACCCGGTGAAGATGGAACCGAACCTCGTGGTCGAATTCTACGCGTCGTAGGACGCCGCCGAGCTCGAAGCGATTGCGAAGGCCCTGGAGAAATCCGGGGCCTTTTGCTTTGGCCGCCGCTGTGGCGAAGTCCGCGCATGAACCGCCGTCTTTTCGTCTTCGCCGCGCTGGCGCTCTGCGGCTGCGCCACGCCACCGGCGCCGGTGCTCGCCCCGGCCGCCTCGGGGCTCGCCGAACTGGAGCCGCTCTATCGCGCCGACGCAGGGCGCGAGGCCCTGACCATCAGCGTAGCGTCCAGCGGCTGCACCGCCAAGGCGGACTTCGCCTTCTATATGGAGCGCCAGGGCGAGGCGGTGACCCTGGCGTTCGGGCGCAAGCGCCTCGACACCTGCAAGTCGTTCGCCATGGGCAAGACCGAGCTCACCTTCACCTGGGCGGAGCTGGGCGTGGCGCCGCGCACCCCGGTGTTCCTACTGAACCCGCTGCTCGCGTGGACTGGACCGGGCGGCTAGCGGCGTCGGTTCGGCCTCGGGCGGCATGAACTCCACGCCGTTGCGGGGCAGGGAGGCCGGATACTCGCGCTGCAGCCAGCCGATGACCTTCTCCCGCACCTCCGAGCGGAGCGCCACAGCCTCGGCCGAATTGCGCACGCTGATGCGGCAGCGGATCTCCAGCGAACGCTCGCGCACGTCGTTGACCTCGACCTTCAGCAGTTTGCCGTCCCAGCCGGGCCAGGCGTGGACGACCTCCTCCACGGTGGCGCGCAAGCAGTCGATCGGCACCCGCTGGTCCACCAGCAGCATGACCTCGGCGATCAGGGCGGCGGACTCGCGGGTCCAGTTCTGGAAGGGCTGATCGAGGAAGAACTTGAGCGGCACAATGAGGCGGCGCTCGTCGCGCAGGCGGATGACCACATAGGTCGACTTGATCTCCTCCACATGGCCGAACTCGTTCTGGATTACGACGGCGTCGTCGATCCGGATCGGTTGCGTGAAGGCGATCTGGACGCCGGCCAGCAGATTCGAGAGCACCGGTTGCAGGGCGAGACCCACGATGATGCCGGCGGCGCCGCCGGCCGCCAGGAGGCTGACGCCGACCTGCTTCACGCCGGGGATAGTCATGAGCACGAGCGCGGCCGTGACGACGAACACCAGCACATTGAGCAGCCGGCGCAGGATCCGCGTCTGGGTCAGCATCTTGCGGGCGTGCAGGTTGTCCGCGACGTCGGTCCGGTGTTTGCGCAGGTAGAGCGCCATACCGATGTCGGCCGCCGTCATCACCGCCCAGCCGACCAGGACGATGAAGGCCACCAGCAGGATGTGCAGGAACAGCCGCTCAAGCCGGTCGGGGATCGGAGCGACCTTCAGCGCCCAGCTCGTGGCGGCCACCATCAGGGCGAGGCGGCCGGGCGCGCGCGTGCGGATCAACAGCGAGCGGGTGAACTCGCTGCTGCGCTGCAGCCCGCGTTTGAGGGCCCGCACCAGTAGTTCGTGCGCCACAAGGGCGGCGGCGAGCGCGCCGGCGATCAGGGCCAGGCCGACGGCCCAGGCGGGAATCCAGGACAGGAAGGCGGGGATTTTGAACGCGTGCAGAGGCATCCGACCTCAAACCCGCGAAGCAAGCCGGTGGTTCACATGCGCTCGACACGCTGCGGACGCGGACATAACCTCACGCAACTATCGATGGTCGAGGGGCGCATGGAGTTTCGGGCGTTGGTGGCGCGGGCGCTCATGGGCGTCCTAGCCGTGTTATTGCTGGCTGCGCCGGCGCAGGCGGCCTGGATCCGCGCCGAGACCGACAGGTTCGTCGTCTACGGCGAGGGCGGCGAGAAGTCGGTGCGCGACTTCGCCACCAAGCTCACCACCTACGACTGGGTCCTGCGCAGGTTCCATCCGTCCACGATGGACCGGAAGGCCCCCACCAAGGTCCAGGTGTTCCTGCTGGCCGATCAGAGCGACCTGAAGCGGGTCCGCCCATACCTGCAGAAGTACACGCTGGGCTTCTACAGCGCGATGAACGAAGGCGTCTTCGCCTTCGCGGTGAAGAGCGAGGGCCTCGTCGGGGCGGACGCCGTGCTGTTCCACGAGTACGCCCATCACTTCATGCTGGAGAACTTCCCGTCCGCCTATCCCGCCTGGTTCGTCGAGGGTTGGGCCGAGTATTTCATGACGACGGAGATCACCAAGGACCAGATCAAGATCGGCGGGTACAACCCGGCGCGGGCCTATGGAATCTTCAACGAGACCTGGCTGCCGATGGAGGAATTGCTTTCGAAGACGACGGGAGAAACCCGTCCGGCGAAAACCAACGTCTATTACGCCCAGGCCTGGCTGCTCACCCACTACATGCGCAGCGACGACACGCGGGCCCGACAGCTCGACGTGGCGATCAAGGCGATCGCCGACGGCAAGGACCCGGTGAAGTCGATGGAGAGCGCGACAGGCGGCAGCCTGGCGGACCTGACGGCGGCGCTGAAGAAATACCGCAAGCTGCCGCTGGTCGGGGTCAGGAACCCCGGGCTCACACCGCAAATGACGGTCACGGTCATGCCCCGGAGCGCCGACGACCTGCTGCTGGACGAAATGCGCCTGGTCCTCTGGCCGACAGGCCGGCTCGATCCGGACTTCCTGGCGAACGTGCGGCGCAAGGCGGCGCGGTATCCGGGCGACCGGTTCGCCGAGCAGGTCCTCGCCCGCGCCGAGTTCGTCATGGGCGACGTGGCCGCCGCCGAGGCGATCATGAAGCGGCGGCTGGAGGCCACGCCCGACGATGTGGAAGACCTCCTGCTGGCGGGCACGGGCCAGGTCATGGCGGGCATGCGGGACAGCGAGAAGCGCGAAGCCCGCTACCGCGCCGCGCGGCCGCTGCTGGCCAAGGCCTACCAGCTGGACAAGGGCGATTTCCGCACCCTGTTCGCCTATGCGCTGAGCCGGTCGATCGAGCCCGTGTTTCCGACAGACAACGACCTGGCCGCGCTTACGGAGGCGCGATACTTGGCGCCCGCGGTGCAGGAGAGTTCGTTCCGCCTGGGGATGGCCCTGCTGCAGAAAGGCCGCCGCGACGAGGCGGCGAAGGTGCTGGCGCCGGTGATCAACAACCCCCACGGCGGCCGCGCCGCCCAGCAGGCGCGGACGCTGCTGAACCAGGGTCGCCTGGGCGCCCTGGACCTCGAGGCGCTGGGCGACGAGGAGGACGAGGCGCCTCAGCCCGGGCCGGCCGGGGCGCCGGCCGCGCCGACCACACCAACTAGGTAAAGACCTGGGTGATCCAGTCGGGCACCCGGCGCGGGCGGCCGGTGGCCTGTTCGATCAGCACCCAGGTGGTGTGGACCTGGGCGCACATCTGGCCGTCGGGGCCGTCGATGCGGATGAAGCGGTCGAAGCGGGGGCCCTGCGGCGCCTCGGCGACCCAGGTTCGGGCCTGGGCGGTCTCGCCGGGCAAGAGCGGGCGGCGGTAGTCGATCTCGTGGCGCAGCGCGATCCAGGCCCAGGTCGCCTGTTCCTGGGCGGGCGCGCGGCTCTGCCAGTGCGCGACGCCCATGTCCTGGGCCCAGCGCAGATAGACCACATTGTTCACGTGGCCGTTCTCGTCGATGTCGGCAGGCGTGGGCTCGAACGTGCGGCAGAAGACCTGCCGGCCTTCCGGCGGTTCGAGCAGTTTCGTCACGCGGTAATGAGGCCTTGCTCTTCCAGCATGGCCTTCAGCTCGCCCGACTGGAACATCTCCTTGACGATGTCGCAGCCGCCGACGAATTCGCCCTTCACGTAGAGCTGGGGGATCGTCGGCCAGTCGGAATAGGTCTTGATGCCCTCGCGCAGCGGCTCGGACTGCAGGACGTCGACACCCACGAAGTCCACGCCCAGGTGATCCAGGATCTGCACCGTCACGGCCGAGAAGCCGCAGCGGGGCTGTTCCGGCTCGCCCTTCATGAACAGGACGACGTTGTGTTCGGCCACGGACTTGGCGATCCAGTCGTGGACAGGGTTGGCGGTGGCGGCTTCGGACATGGGTCGCCCTTTCGGCGCAAGATCTTCGACCAAGAGCTAGGGACGCAGGTCCGCCGGGTCAAGCGCGTCAGGCTGGCGCGGAGGTCTCGAGGGCCAGGGCATGGAGTTCGCCGCCCATCTTGCCCTTGAGCGCGGCATAGACGAGCTGGTGCTGGCGGACGCGCGGCAGGCCGGCGAACGCCTTGGAGACGATGCGGGCCTTGTAGTGGTCGCCGTCGCCCGCCAGGTCCTCGATCTCGATGGTGGCGTCGGGGAAGCCTTCGCGCAGGACGGCTTCCAGGTCGGGTTGGGACATCGGCATGACTCGGACTTAGGCCCGCCTCAGCCGGCCGTCCAGAGGAGCGAGAGCCCGAACGCGCCCATCAGTCCCGCCGCACCGCGGTCCAGCGGCTTCTGCGCCCGCGCATAGGCTTGCGCGGCGCGCAGGGCGGAGAAGGCCAACGCCAGGCCCGCCTGCCAGAGCAGGCAGGTGACGGTGACCACCAGGACGGCGGCCCCGTGGACCCAGGCCGGGGTCTCCGGGCCCACGTAGGCGGAGAAGACGCTGGCGAAGAACAGCACCGACTTGGGGTTGGTCAGACAGATGGCCAGGCCCTGCCAGAAGGCGGCCCGCGCCGCGCCGGGTGGCGGCTCGGCGGTCTCCGGCTCGGGCTTGGCGCGCCAGAGCGCGATCGCGAACCAGATCAGATAGAGGCCGCCCCCGACCCGCAGGATCTTGTAGAGCCACGGCGCGGCGGCCAGCAGGGCGCCCAGGCCCACGACGGCCGCGCCGCACCAGATCACGCAGCCCAAGGTCGTTCCGAGCGCCGTGGCCAGCGCGGGTCCGCGGCCGCGGCGCATGGCGACCCGCATCGTCAGGAAGTTCGAGGGCCCGGGGATGATCGACGTCGCGAGGGCCAGACCGAACAGGGCGGCGAGGGACAGGATATGTTCGGTCATCTTCCCTAGGCGGTCCGGGTGAAATCCATGATCCAGTTGGTCTCCCAGGTCTGGCCGCCGTCGTACGAGAAGGCCTGGCTCCAGCACGCCGAAGACGCGGTGATGTCCTCCCAACGGTAGACCACCTTCACCGGCCGGTCGCCGTCCACATCCTCGCCGTGGAACAGGCCAATGCCGTTCTCGAAGCGTCCGAACACCGGATTCTGCAACACGCCGGAGGCGCTGTTGACCCAGTAGATCGCCCACTGGCCGGTCTCCACATTGAAGGTGCGGAACGACAGGCCCTGGAAGCCGCGCTCGGGGAAGTCGTTCTCGTCGACATTGCACAGCCCGCCCATCAGGCCCTGGCAGTAGGTGTCGCTGTGGAACACGTCCCAGTCGTCGCCGCCGACGCCGCGCGTCGTCAGCCGGTGGTGCTCGACCCTCCAGCGCCCGTACAGGAAATGGAAGTCGCGCCGTCCGTCGTCGTGGGCGTCGTAGGCCATGTTCGTATCCCTCTGTTGGGGAGGGATGTAGCGGGCGCCTGCTGACAGCGGCGTGTCAGCAGGCGCGCTCATCAGTCGATGATCGACGAGTAGACGATGCTCTTGAGCTGTCCGCGGAAGTTGAACGTGCCCGACGGCATGAGCTGGGTCATGAAGATCACCGAGAGGTCTTCCTTCGGGTCGACCCAGAAGATCGTCGAAGCCGCTCCGCCCCAGTAGTAGTCGCCGGCGCCCAGGCCGCCGGACTCCACCTCGCCCAGGGTGGAGGCGAACCCGAGGCCGAAACCGACCCCGTCGTAGGCGGTCTCGGAGAAGCCGCCGAGCGCCACGTCGGTGAGCTGCTTGCCGCCGGGCAGGTGGTTCATGTGCATCAGCGCGAGGGTGCGAGGCCCCAGCACCCGGTGGCCGTCCAGTTCGCCGCCCCGGCGCAGCATCTCGCAGAAGCGCAGGTAGTCGGCGCTGGTCCCGGTCAGGCCGCCGCCGCCCGACTTGAAGCCGGGCTCATGGGTGAAGGGACTGGTGGCCGGATCGTCCAGCAGCTTCAGCTTCTTGTCCGGGCCTCGCTGATAGTTGGCCGCGAACCGGGCCACCTTGTCGGGGGTCACCCGGAAGGCGGTGTCCTTCATGCCCAGCGGCCGGAAGATCACCTCGTCGAAGTATTGCGCCAGGGGCTTGCCCGAGATGATCTCGACCAGCGCGCCACAGACGTCGGTGGCCAGCGAATACATCCAGGCCGTGCCGGGCTGGTAGCGCAGCGGGACCTGGCTGAGCTTGTCCATGAATTCCAGCATCGTGTCGGCGCCGTCCAGCGAGCGGATCTTGAGCGCGCGGTAGACCTTGTCGATCGGGTGCTGGATGCCGACGCCGGGCAGGCCGCCGCCGTAGGTCAGGCCGGCGGTGTGGCACAGCACGTCGCGGAATGTGACCGGGCGGGTCGGCCGCTCGGTCTGCATGTCGTCGCCCTCGCCGGAGATCCAGACGCGGTGGTTCTTCCACGACGGCACGTAACGGCTGACGGGGTCGTTGAGCTGGAAATAACCCTGCTCGTACAGCGTCATCAGCGCCACCGACGTGATCGGCTTGGTCATGGAATAGATGCGGTAGATCGTGTCGTCGCGGGTGGCCTTGCCGCGCTCCAGGTCCATCGATCCGAAGGATTTGAAATAGGCCAGGTGGCCGTGGCGGGCGATGCTGACCTGGCAGCCGGGAATTTTGCCCGGGCCGATGTAGTTGCGTTCCAGGTGCTCGGCGACCCGTTCCAGCCGGCCCGCGTCCAGGCCTGTCCACTGCGACTGGGCGTCCATCGAAATCCTCCGGCAGTATGGTTCTTCTCTTGAATAACGGCATCATGGACGCCGAACGGCTGTTTGGCCAAGAGCGCAGGATTGCGCTCTCGCCTTGAAACAAGAAGCCAACCCTCTCGGTTTGGCGGTGGAAGGACGGGTATGAAAGCGCTCTACGACATGGCGGCCGAGATCGGCGAGACGTTGAAGGCCCGCGGCGAGAAGATCGCGGTGGCGGAGAGTTCGTCCGGAGGCCTGATCTCGGCGGCGCTGCTGAGCGTGCCGGGCGCCAGCGCCTACTATCTGGGCGGGGCGGTGGTCTACACAGCCAAGGCCCGCGTGCTGCTGACCGATATCCCGCGCGAGGCGCTGGAGGGCGTGCGCTCGGCCAGCGAGCCCTATGCGTTGCTGCTGGCCCGCAACCAGGTGGAGCGCTATGGCGCGACATGGGGCCTGTCCGAGACCGGCGCGGCGGGGCCGACCGGGAACCCGTACGGCGATGCGGCCGGGCACACCTGCGTGGCGGTGTCCGGTCCGGTCGAGGCGGTGCTGACCATCGAGACCGGCTCCGCCGACCGCGCCGCCAACATGGAGGCGTTCGCCGCCGCGGCGCTGGAGCTGCTGAAGCGGGCCTTGGTCAAATAACGCAAGTCTTATGCCGCCTCATCCTCTTGATTTCGGATGTTCATGCGAAGTTCATAAGGCGACAAATTTGAATAGGAATGTCGATCAAGTGCGTGAAGTGGAAATAGGTTCCATGAATTTGTTATAATATACATGCTGCTAGACTTCCGATTATCACATCGGAGATTGTCTAGCTGTGCTATGGTGTTTCCAGAGAGCGGATTTGAATCCACTCAGGAATCCCAAAATGCACAAACATCTACTCGTCGCGGGCATTGCTGCCGCGGCCCTTCTCCCTTCGTTCGCGTTGGCCCAGCAAAGCTGCGAGCAGCGGCGGTCCCAGCAGGCCGTCGGCACGATCGCCGGCGCCGGCATCGGCGCACTGCTCGGCAGCGCCATCGCCGGTAAGGGCGACCGCACGGCGGGCGCCGTGGTCGGCGGCCTGGGCGGCGGCGTCATCGGCAACCAGCTGGCCAAGCCCGGCGTCGATTGCGCTCATGCCTACGGCTACTACGACAACGCCGGCGCCTGGCACGCCAGCACGGTCAGCCGACAGGACGCGCGGGGCTATTTCGACCGTCAGGGCGAATGGGTCGAGGGCGCGCCGAACGGCCACTACGACAGTTCCGGCCGCTGGACCGTGGCGAACACCGACGCCTCGGCCGCCGGCTACTACGACGGCCGCGGGCGCTGGGTCCCGGCGTCCGCGAATGGCTACTACGCCGCGGACGGCCGCTGGGTCGCAGGCGCGGCCAGCGGGCATTATGACACCCGGGGGCGCTGGATCGCGGGCCCTGCGACCGGAAGCTACGACGCCAATGGCCGCTGGATGCCCGGCCGTGCTGCCCGCGCCTCCGACCTGCAGCCGGGCTACTACGACAACGGCCAATGGCGGCGCGGCGAGGTCACAGGCTACTACGACGCCCGTGGCCGCTGGATCACGGTCGAGGCCACGAACAACGGCCGCCACGCCAACGCGCCCACGGACATCGCCGGCCGCCAGGCCTGGCTGGACGAGCGCATCCGCCGCGGCTTGAACGACGGAACCCTGACCCGTTCCGAGGGGGACCGGGCGCTACGCACCCTGGCCGCCATCGGCCGGGAGGAGCGCAGCCTGCGCAGGCGCAGCGGCGACCTGCGCGAGCGGGATCGGACGATGATCCTGGCCAAGCTGGACACCCTGTCCGACGACGTCCGTGAGATGCGGCGCGGTCCGGTCCGCCAGTACTGAGGCCGCAAGGCTTCGCGAAGAGGATCCTCGCGCCGTCCGCGGCGCGGGGACCCCCGGATCCGCGTTGAACGACATGTGGCCTGAGGCGCAGCTTCGCTCGCCTCGAAGCGCCACGACCCGAAAGCTTCGACCGATGACCCTCGATCAGACCCCCGCCGCGACGTTCTCCAGGGAGCTCACGGCGCTCGTCCCCCACATGCGTGCGTTCGCCCGCGGCCTGTGTGGCGACAGGACGGCGGCGGAAGACCTGGCCCAGGACGGCCTGCTGAGGGCCTGGACCGCGCGGAGCAGGTACCAGCCGGGCACCAACCTGAAGGCCTGGGTGTTCACGATCATGCGCAACCAGTTCTATTCGGAGCGGCGCCGGGCGTGGCGGAACGTCGCCTTCGACCAGCAGGTGGTCGAGCAGACCCTGATCGCCGTCGCCAACCCCACCGCCGTGCTCGAGCTGGACGAACTGCGGCGCGCGATGCTGCTGCTGCCGGACGAACAACGCGAGGCCCTGGTCCTGGTGGGCGCGGCCGGCTGCTCCTACGAGGAGGCCGCCGAGATGTGCGGCTGCCCCGTCGGCACCGTGAAGAGCCGCGTGAGCCGGGCGCGCCGGCACATCGACCGGATCATGGCCGAAGCGGCAGTCCCCAAGGACTCGATTCGACCCAGCGCGGCCATGGCGGACATCCTCTCGCAGTGCGAGCGCGCCGGAGGCCTGCCGCTCGCCGCCTGACAAGACCGGCGGGCGGGTCGTCCTGGGCGCCCGTCGTCGCGGCGAAGGCCGCGCGCTTCGTCCCGGTCATCCTGGCTGCCACAACCGCACAACCGCATCGCGAGATGGCGGATTTTTTATCGTCTCCGTCGAGAGATAGTAATTGATGCTTACGCAACTAGAAATGGTCTGCGAAATGGGAGCAGATGGATGTTGCGTGTTAATTGTCGAGTGGATGACGCTTAATAATTACATGGCAAAGCTTGTTCGATCACGAGATAGTTTTTTAACATGTTTTAATATTCGAGCGAGGCAACTTGCCTGATTGCTGAATGAAGGTCTTCGCTTCCGTGATGCGCGGGGGATGGGATCTTCCAGACCCCGAATTCATAGGGGTGCAGCCATGACGTTTCGTCACATCCTCGCCGCAGGCGCGGCCATCGCCTCCTTGTCAGTCGCGGGGCCAGCCCTCGCCGATATCCAGTTCTTCCTGGGGAATGTCCCCGGCAACCTGGACACCATCCTGTTCGACGCCGCTGACGACGGCAGCGACCTCGAGGTGCTGGGGAAGAGCGACGAGGGCTGGGATGTACTGCTGACGGGCGAGGAGAACATCATCGCGACGGGCGGACCGGGCCAGGCCTGGGTGGTCGGCACGGATGACGGGGGGCTGACCTTCCTCAACATCTCCACACCTGGATCGACGTTCACGGCCGCCGAGATCAACATCAACGTCCCGAACGGCGGCGGGCCGCCGCAGGCCTGGAGCATCACCCTGGGCGGTGTCGACTCGGACGGGACGGCGTTCAGCCAGTTCTTCGGCGGGATCACCAACGACCAGTTCTTCAACTTCGTCGCGACCAACGGCCAAGTGATCACCAGCATCGACTTCAGGACCAGTCAGGAAGTCGCGCTCGGACAACTGCGCCTGGGTGGGCTGACCGCCGTCCCTGAGCCGGCGACCTGGGCCATGATGATCATCGGCTTCGGCGGCGTGGGCGCGCTCATGCGCCGGAAGCGTGGGCGGTTCGCGTTCGCCGGGTAGAAGGAGCGCCATAGCTCCCCGCACGCGCCCGGCCTTTCAAGAGACCTTGCGTGCTTGCGACACCGGTGCTCCCCACGCCGGTGTCGCATCTTGTCGGCGGACCGGCGGCCGGGGCTATTGCGACGCGCCCCGCGCCTCCAGCCGCACGATGTCCACCAACACGTCGCCCTGGATCAGGTGCATCAGGTCGTAGCGGTCGAGGGTGGGATCGATGTGGCCGGGGGCCAGCGCCAGGCGTTCGCCACGGACGACGGGCGCGCCGGCCGGCCGGGTGATCATGCCGTGCTCGTCGCCGAAGAAGCGATAGGTCGCGGCGGCGAACCTCGGCGTCAGGGGCTGGGGCATCGGGCCCTCGGTGGAGAAGGCCTTCAGGCCGGCGTCCAGGGTCACCCACTTGGGATGGTTGGCGCTGATCACCGTGGTGACGATCATCGCCGCCTGTTCGAACGCGCCGTCGGGGTCGGACTTCAGGGCGTCGCGGTATTCCTTGTCCATGAAGGCGTAGGAGCCGGGCTGGACCTCGTTCAGCACGCCTTGGGCGGCGTCGGCCTCGAAGGTGCCGGTGCCGCCGCCGGTGACCACCTGGACATTGCCGCCGACGGCGCGGATCGCGGCGATAGCGGCCGTGAGCTTGGCCATCCCTTCGGCCGCGGCCGCGGCGCGGGCGTTCGCCCCTTCAATGTGCTGCCAGCTGCCGCCGTAGCCCTGGACGCCGAGCAGCTTCAGGTTCGGCTGGGCGGCGATGGCGCGCGCGACGGCGGCCGCCTGGTCCGGATCGTGGCAGCCCGTGCGGCCCATGCCGACATCGATGTCGATCACCACCTGGATCGGCCCTTGAGAGGCCTCGCCCAGCTCGGCGGCGGCGTCGGGATGGTCCAGGACGATCCGGAAGTCCGGCAGCTCCGCGGCCAGTCGCGCGGCGCGCTGGGCGTTCGTGGGCCCGGCGATGGGGGAGGTGACCAGGATCCGGCCGATCCCGGCAGCGGCCATCGCCTCGGCCTCGGCCAGCTTGGCGCAGCATATGCCGACGGCGCCCGCCTCGATCTGGCGGCGGACGAGGGCCGCGCACTTGTGCGACTTGGAATGGGGACGCAGCGCCAGGCCGGCCTTGGCGGCGCGGCTCGCCATCTTGGCGACGTTGCGGTCGAAGGCGTCGAGGTCGAGGACCGAGGCCGGCGTCGGGATCAGCTGCGCCGAGCCCGGTCCGCCCAGGCGGGCGAGGGCGAAGGCGACGTGCGGCTTGTCGGCCGCGGCGCCCAGTTCCTGCCGGATGGCTGCGGCTGGGCGGAGCGGGCTCACGCGGGCTCACCCATGAAGGCCGGCATCCAGCCCTCGTGGGCGGTGCGGAGTTCGGCAAGGGGCAGGTCCAGGCCGCCTTCGACGCGGATCGCCTCTCCGCCGGCCTCGCCCAGGATCGCGGCGGGGATCCCGGCCGCCCGGGCCGCCTGCAGCACCGGGGTCGGATCGTTCAGGGCGACCAGGTAGCGGGCCTGGTCCTCGGCGAAGAGGGTGACCCAGGGCTCGCCTTCCAGGCGCAGGTCCGCCCCGACGTTGGAGGCCAGGCACATCTCGCAGAGCGCCGCAGCCAGGCCGCCGTCCGAGAGGTCGTGAACGGTCTTGAGCTGGCCGCCCTGGATGAGGCCGCGGACGAGGTCGCCGGTCCTGCGCTCCAGGCCCAGGTCCACCGGCGGCGGCGCGCCGTCTTCGCGGCCGCCGATCTCGCGCAGGTACATCGAGGCGCCCAGTTCGCCCTTGGTGGCCCCGATCAGGACCAGGATGTCACCGGTCTTGAGCGAGCTGAAGTCGGCGCGGTGGGAGTAGTCGGCGATCAGGCCCACCCCGCCCACGGTCGGCGTCGGCGGGATCGCGGCGCCATTGGTCTCGTTGTAGAGGCTGACGTTGCCGCTCACGACCGGGAAGTCGAGCTCGCGGCAGGCCTCCGCCATGCCCTCGATGGCGCGGACGATCTGGCCCATGATCTCGGGGCGCTCGGGGTTGCCGAAGTTCAGGTTGTCGGTGATGGCGATCGGCAGGGCGCCCACGGCGGTCAGATTGCGCCAGGCTTCGGCCACCGCCTGCTTGCCACCTTCGTAGGGGTCGTTCAGCACGTAGCGGGGCGTGACGTCGGAGGTGACGGCCAGGGCCTTGCGGCCGCCATGCACGCGCACGATCCCGGCGTCGGCGCCGGTGGCGCTGTCCTCCAGCGTGTCGGCCATCACATGGCGGTCGTACTGCTCCCAGAGCCAGCGCTTGGACGCCATGTCCGGTGCGGCCATCAGCTTGAGCACGGCGGCCTTGAGGTCGCCCGGCGTCGGCACGTCGCCGATCGCCAGCCGGGGCTGCGGCGCGGGCGCGACCCACGGCCGGTCGTACAGCGGCGCATCGTCGAACAACGGCGCCAGCGGCACGTCGCAGACGATCTCGCCCTTGTGCTTCAGCACCATGTGGCCGGTGTCGGTGGTATGGCCGATGGTGGCGGCGTCCAGGCCCCATTTCTCGAAGATGCGCTGCCCGTCGGCCTCGCGGCCCGGCTTCAGCACCGCCAGCATCCGCTCCTGGCTCTCCGAGAGCATCATCTCGTAGGCGGACATGTTCTCTTCGCGCTGGGGCACGGCGTCGAGGTCGAGCTCGATGCCCACGCCGCCCTTGCCGGCCATCTCCACCGATGAGGAGGTGAGGCCCGCCGCGCCCATGTCCTGGATCGCGGCGACGGCGCCGGACGCCATGAGCTCCAGGGTCGCTTCGATCAGCAGTTTCTCGGCGAAGGGGTCGCCGACCTGGACCGTCGGGCGCTTCTCGTCCGAGGCGTCGTCGAACTCCTGGCTGGCCATGGTGGCGCCGTGGATGCCGTCGCGGCCGGTCTTGGAGCCGAAGTAGACCACCGGCAGGCCGGGCGAGGGGGCGGCCGAGTAGAAGATCTTGTCCGCGTCGGCCAGGCCCACGCACATGGCGTTGACCAGGATGTTGCCGTCGTACCCGCGGTGGAAGTTGGTCTCGCCGGCCACGGTGGGCACGCCGACGCAGTTGCCGTAGCCGCCGATGCCGCTGACCACGCCGGAGACCAGGCGCCTGGTCTTCGGATGGCTGGGGTCGCCGAAGCGGAGCGCGTTCAGCAGCGCGATGGGCCGCGCGCCCATGGTGAAGACGTCGCGCATGATCCCGCCGACCCCCGTCGCAGCGCCCTGGTAGGGCTCGATGAAGGACGGGTGGTTGTGGCTCTCCATCTTGAAGATGCAGGCCTGGCCGTCGCCGATGTCGATGACGCCGGCGTTTTCGCCGGGGCCGCAGATCACCTTGGGCCCCTTGGTCGGGAACTTCACCAGGTGCTTCTTCGAGGACTTGTACGAGCAGTGCTCGGACCACATCACCGAAAAGACGCCCAGTTCGACGTCCAACGGCTCGCGGTTCAGGCGGCGGACGATCAGCTCGTATTCGTCGGCCTTCAGGCCGTACTCGGCGGCCTTTTCGGCCATGGTCTTTGCAGGCGCGGCGCTCATGGCGCGCCTTCTAGCGGGACTCTCCGCCGGGGGCGAGAGGCGAGGCGCTAGCGCGTCTGTCCCCCGTCCACCGGCACGATCGCGCCGGTCACGAAACTGGCCTGGGGGCTCATCAGGAACGCGGCGACGGCGCCGATCTCTTCCGGGCGGCCGAAGCGGTTGAGCGGCACCTCGCGCTTCACCCACCGCAGCCAGGAGTCGCCGCGCGGCCCGGTGGAATTGGTCTCCCAGGTTCCACCGGGGAAGATGATGTTGCCGGGCGCGATGGCGTTGACGCGGACGCCGCTGGCGCCGGCGATCCTCGCCAGCTCCTTGGTCAGGTGGTTCATCGCCGCCTTGGAGGTGCCGTAGGTGAGGGCCGTGCCCAGGGCGCCCAGGCCGGCGATGGAGCTGATCAGCAGCACCGAGCCGTCGCCGCGCGGCGTCATCCGACGAAGCGCCGCGCGCGAGAGGCGCCAGGCCGAGTCCAGGTTCTGGGTGAAGCCCGCGTCCCACGTCTCGTCATCGACCTCGAAGCCCGGCGGGCAGGGATAGAGGCCCACGTTGGCCACGGCGCCGAAGATCGGTCCGAACTCGTCCTCGGTGCGTTCGACGGCGTTCTCGATGACCTTGGTGTCGCGCATGTCGCCGGAAAGGGCGAACAGGCGCTCGGCGCCGTAGGCGTCGGCCAGCCGCGCCCGCTCGGCCTCCAGCGCCTCCGCGCCGCGGGCGGTGATGGCGACCTTGGCGCCCTCCGCCAGGCAGGCTTCCACGATCCCCAGGCCGATGCCGCGGCTGGCGCCGGCGACGAAGATGACCTTGCCGTCCAATCCGAGATGCATCCGTCGCTCCTACTCGCGGCCTTCGAGGATCGCCAGGGCCTGTTCGGCCAGGGGCGGACAGCCGTTGATGGCCTCGCGCTCGCTGGCGAGCGTGCCGGACAGGATGCGGCGGTAGACCCCCTGGGAGATCGACGCCAGCCGGAAGATCCCGAAGGCCATGTAGAATGGCCAGTCCGCGATCTCGGCGCGGCCGGTGCGCCGCCGGTAGGCGTCGACGTATTCGGCCTCGGTCGGGATGCCGCTGTTCGTGAAGTCCACGCCGTCAAGGCTGCCCCAGCCCGGCGAGTGCGAGCGCCAGATGAAGGCGTTGTAGGCGATATCGGCCAGTGGGTGGCCGATGGTGGAGAGCTCCCAGTCCAGCACCGCGATGATCCGGGGCTCGGTCGGATGGAACATCACGTTCTCGAGGCGGTAGTCGCCGTGGGCGATCGAGACCGACTGGTCGGCGGGGATGCGGGCCGGGAGTTTCTCGATCAGGGCGTCCATGGCCGGGATGCTCTCGGATTCGGCGTCGCGGTACTGGCGCGTCCAGCGGGCGACCTGACGCTCGAAATAGGCGCCATGCCGGCCGTAGTCGCCCAGCCCGACGGCCTCGAAGTCCACGCCGTGTAGCTTGGCCAGGGTGGCGTTCAGGTCGTCGTAGATTGCGGCGCGCTCGGCGGGGGTCTGGTCGGGCAGGGTCGCGTCGCGAAAGATCCGGCCCTCCAGATAGTCCATCACGTAGAAACTGGTGCCGATCACCTCGGGATCTTCGCAGAGCGCGCGCATGCGCGGCACGGGGATCTGGCCCTCCAGCGCCTTCATCGCGCGGTACTCGCGGTCGACCTGGTGGGCGCTGGACAGCAACTGGCCCGGCGGCTTCTTCCGCAGGACGTAGTGGCGACCGTCGGCGCGGGTCAGCAGGAAGGTCGGGTTGGATGCGCCGCCCTGGAACTGACGGACCTGCAGCGTGTCGCCGATCTCGGGCAGCGCGCGACGCAGCCAGGCGTGCAGGCGGGCCTCATCGAAACGATGGGCGGGGACGACCTCTCGGACGGGCGGCTCTGTCGTTGTCATGGCGCGCAGACTGACGCGCCCGGCCGCCCGGTCAATCGTGCCGTTAGGGCGCCTACTGGAAGAGCTGCAGCAGGTAGGAGGGCTGCTTATTGGCGATCTGCATGGCGTAGATGGCGAGCTGCTGGCGCACCTGCAGCGCCTGCCAGCGGGCGCTTTCCTTGGCGAGGTCGGCGTCGACCAGGTTGCCGACCGCCGCCTCCAGCGCGTCCTGCTGCTTGCCCACGAACTTCAGGTGGCTCTCAAGCCGCTTCGAGCCTGTCCCGAGGCGCGAGATGGCGTTGTTCACGTTCGACGTCGCCGTTGCGATGTCGGAGACGGACGTCGGCGTGAAGCCGCCCATCAGGTCGGCCGGCAGTCCCGATAGCAGCGACCCGGTCGTCGACAGGTCCAGATGGTCGACGTCTATGGTGGAGGTGGCGCTGGTGTTGGCGAGCGCCCGGACCCTGTCGGTGGAGCCGCCGCCGGCCAGCAGGTTGAGGCCGCTGAAGCTGGCGCTCGAGACGGCGGTGTCGATCTGCTTCTTGAGCGCGAGGTAGTTCTCGTTGATCGCCGTGCGCGCTGGGTCGGAGGCGGGGTAGTCGGCGGCGGAGACCGCCAGCGTCTTCATCTCGTTCAGGAGATCCGAGATCGTCTCGGCTGCGCCGATCGCGATATCGACCACCGACATGCCGCGCTGGAGCGAGCTCGTGACGGCGTCCAGCCCCCGAATCTCGGAGCGCTGGTTCTGGGCGATGGCCCAGATCGCCGGATTGTCCTTGGGGCTGTTGATCTTCTTGCCGGTGGTGATGCGCATCTGCACCACGGCCATCTCGGCGTTGATCGCGTTGAACGACTGGATCGCCACCATGGCGCCGACGTTCGTATTGATGCTGTTGTAGGGCACCACGCGACCCAGGTTTTACAGGACGGCCGAGGCCGTGGGACGTTCTGTCCCACGACGACAGTGCCAGAACAGGCTTAGGCAAGCGTTACTGCACGTTGTTATGCGGGAAACTTTTTACTGGAGCGGGACGACCGGCAGTTCGATGGACGAAGCGGTGTCCCCGGTCAGGTAGATGCGCTGGGTCGCCTTCCGGTAGTCGGACGGCTTGGCGAAGAAGATGTTCGGCACGAAGGTCTGCGGATTGCGATCGTAGAGCGGGAACCAGCTGGACTGGACCTGCACCATGATCCGGTGTCCCGGCTTGAACACGTGGTTCGTCGGCGGCAGCTCGTAGCGGTACTTCTGGACCTTGCCCGCCGGGATGGCGGTGGGCTTCTCGAAGCTTTCGCGATAGCGGCCGCGGAAGATCTCCATGGCCACGCCCAGCTCGTAGCCGCCCATGGGCGCGTCCGACGGCACGGCGTCCGGATAGACGTCGATCAGCTTCACCACCCAGTCCGAATCCGTGCCGCTGGTCGAGGCGAAGAGGTTCACCACCGGCTCGCCCGAGATCTTCAGGGGCGCCTTCAGGGGCTCGGTGACGAACGTCAGCACGTCGGGACGGCCGTCCACGTGGCGCTGGTCGGAGGACAGCCAGTAGCGCCACTGGTCCTGGTCGTCCCAGCGGACAGGGCGGCGGACATAGGGCACAGGCTTGGCGGGGTCGGAAACGTACTCCTCGAACGCGGCGCCCTGGGCGGCCTTGTCGAAGGAGAGGCCTAGGCCCGGCGTCAGGTAGATCGGCTTCATCGCGGCCGCGCAGCCGCTCTCGCAGGCCTGCGGGTATTTCTGCAGCCGGTTCCACTCCATGGAACCGCTGTCGAAGATGAACACCGGCGGGATGTCGGCCTTGGGGGCGCCCGTCTTCAGGTGCGAGTCCAGGAACGGCTTCATCACCTGGGTGCGGAACTCGGTGGCGGTGTCGCCGGGCAGTTTCAGGTTCGGGCCGAGCTGGCGTTGCTCGTAGTTCACCCCCGAGTGGCGCCAGGGACCCAGCGCCAGGAAGTTCATGTCGTTGTTCGTGTCCTTGGTCTCGGTCGCCTCGTAGGCGTGGATGGCGCCGTAGATGTCCTCCTGGTCCCAAAGGGCGCCGACCCAGAGGGTGGGCACCTTCAGCGGCTGCTTGGCGAGGATCTTGTCCAGGGCCTGTTCCTGCCAGAACTGGTCGTAGGCGGGGTGCTCGCTGATCTTGCGCCAGGCCGGGATCTGGTCGAGGCCGGCGGCCTTGGCGTAGTCGCCGGCCGAGCCCGCCCGCAGGAAGTTGTCGTAGTCGTCGTAGCCCTGGCGCGGGATGTCGTCGCCTTCGCCCTTCGCGGTCATCTGGCTGGTGAACCAGTCGAAGTTGATCATCCGGAACGCGCCGTTCTGGAACCAGTCGTCGCCCATCCAGCCATCGACCATGGGGCTCTGCGGCACGGACGCCTTCAGCGCCGGGTGCGGGTTGATCAGGGCCATGGCGGCGGTGAAGCCGGGATAGGACGAGCCGATGATCCCGACCCGGCCGTTGCTCTGTGGCGTGTTCTTCACCAGCCAGTCGATGGTGTCGTAGGCGTCGGTCGCGTGGTCGACCTCGCTGGAGTTGAGCGGGCCGCGCAGAGGCCGGTTCAGGACGTAGTCGCCCTCCGACCCGTACTTGCCGCGGACGTCCTGGTAGACGCGGATATAGCCGTCCGCGAGGAACGGCTCGTCCATCTGGGCGCCGGTGGCCGCGGCGTGGGGCGACAGGGCGCGCTGGGCGGACTTCTTGGCGTTGTAGGGCGTGCGCGTCAGCAGGATCGGCGCGTCCTTGGCCCCCTTTGGGATGATCATGACGGTGTAGAGCTTCACCCCGTCGCGCATGGGGACCATCTCGACGCGCTTGACGTAGTCGTAGGACGCCGTCGGCCACTGGAAGTCCTTGGCGACGTCGGGCGTCATGGTCGGCGTCTGGGCCTGGGCCGACACGAAGGACAGGGCGAGCGCGGCGCAGGCGGCGGCGCTTCGAAGCAGCACTTTGAAACTCATGATTTTCCCCGGGAGGCCGAGGCGCGACCATAGATCGACCCGCAATGCGGCCGCCAGCGAAGAAATGTGCCCCGAGGCTCAGGCGCTGGCGAGCGCGCTCTGGAAGAGGATCGCCCCGTCGGCCGAACCCAGCTCCGGCTCGAAGGCGCGGTCGGGGTGGGGCATGAGGCCCAGCACATTGCCCTTGGGATTCACGATGCCGGCGATGTCTCGCGACGAGCCGTTGGGGTTGTTCCGATAGCGGAAGACCACCTGGCCTTCGCCCTCCAGCCGGTCGAGGGTGGCGTCGTCGGCGAAGAAATTGCCCTCGCCGTTGCCCACGGTCATCGCCACCTCGCGGCGTCCTGCATAGCCGGCGGTGAAGCGGGTCTGGCTGTTGGTGACCTCCAGGTCGACGGCCTTGCACACGTACTTGAGCTTCTCGTTGCGCAGCAGGGCGCCCGGCAGCATGTGCGCCTCGCACAGCACCTGGAAGCCGTTGCAGATGCCGACCACCGCCACGCCGCGCTCGGCGGCGGCCTTGACCTCGGTCATCACCGGCGAGAGCGAGGCCATGGCGCCGCAGCGCAGATAGTCGCCGTACGAGAAGCCGCCCGGCAGGACGATCAGGTCCAGGCCGTCGGGCAGGGCGGCCTCGCCGTGCCACACCATGTCGACCTTGGCGCCCGTCGAGCGCTCGATCGCCACCTTGCAGTCGCGGTCGCAGTTGGAGCCGGGGAAGACGATGACGGCGGCTTTCATCGAGGGGTCCTTATGCGCATTCGTCCAGCACGGGGATGGCGGGCTGGCCATCCGGCGCGGGGAACGGGGTCTTGAAACTGAACGCCGCGGCCGTGGGGCCCAGGCGCTCGAACTGGGCCAGTTTCGCCATGCCCTCGGCGATGGTGGGCGTGTGGCCGGAGGGAACCCACCAGAGGGTCTGGTAGACCGCCATCACCTCGAACCACTCCTTGCGCCGGCGCATGATGTCGCGATGGGCGCTGCGGTAGACGAAGCCGGCCAGGGCGTCCATGTCCGTCCACACCGACATGTTGATCGCGAACAGCGGGTCTTCGGGCTTGGGCTGCAGGTCGGTGGCGTTGTTGCCTTCGCCGACCAGGCGCCAGACGAAGCCGGGCAGGCCGTCTGCGAGCGCGTTGATCCGGTCGAGGCTGTTCTTGAAATCGGCGATTTGCGGATGGTCCACCGGCTGCAGGAGGCGGCCGACGTTGATCTGGGCGAGGTGGAAACCGGTCATTTCCCGCGGGTCCAGTGCTTGAGGCCGTCCAGGTAGGCGTGGAGCTGGTCGTAGCCCTTCTTGTCGCCGTAGGGACAGCCGGTGGTGACGACGTCGGACCCCCGGGCCTTCTGCATCATGATCGCAGGATGACCCGGCGCGCCCGCCTTGGTGATCAGATAGGAGGTCCTGCCGTCGGCGCTACTGTAGAACCGATAGGGCTCGGCCGGGTCCTCGGGGGCAGGAACGAGATGGGCCTGGCGGGCCAGCGCCTGGGCCTGCGCCTCGAAGGGCCTGGCGCAGTCGAGGTCGAGGTACGCGACCGTGGGTTCGGCCTTTTCCGCGCAGGCCGAGAGCGTGAGGAGGGCGGAGAGCGCCGCCCAGGTCCTCACGCCAGCTCCACCCGGTAGCTTTCGATCACCGTGTTGGCGAGCAGCTTCTCGCACATGGCCTTGACCTCGGCCTCGGCCGCCGCGGCGTCGCCGGACTTCAGGTCGAACTCGATGGTCTTGCCGACCCGGACGTGTTCGACGTCGTTCCAGCCCAGGCCGTGCAGCGCCTGCTCGACCGCCTTGCCCTGAACGTCGAGGACGCCGGGCTTGAGGAAGACGTGGACTTTGGCTCGCACTAGTGGAGGCCCCCCTGAATCACGGTGGGCATCTCCTTCATGATCCCGAGCCGGCGCGCAACCTCGGTGTAGCTCTCGATGACGTTGCCCAGGTCGCGGCGGAACCGGTCCTTGTCCAGCTTCTCGTTGGTGATCGAGTCCCAGAGCCGGCAGCTGTCCGGGCTGATCTCGTCGGCCAGGATGACCCGGGCGAAATCGTTCTCGTAGATCCGGCCGAACTCGATCTTGAAGTCCACGAGGGTGATGCCGACGCCGCCGAACAGGCCGGTCAGGAAGTCGTTCACCCGCAGGGTGAGCGCCATCATGTCGTCAATCTCCTGGGTCGAGGCCCAGTTGAAGGCGGTGATGTGCTCCTCCGAGACCATCGGGTCGTGGAGCTTGTCGTCCTTCAGGTAGAACTCGATGATCGAGCGCGGCAGGGCCTGGCCCTCGGGCAGGCCGTAGCGCGTGGAGAGCGAGCCGGCCGCGACATTGCGGCACACCACCTCCAACGGGATGATCTCCACCTCCTTGATGAGCTGTTCCCGCAGGTTCAGCCGCTTGATGAAGTGGTTCTGAACCCCGATCGAGTTCAGTTTCGTCATGATGTATTCGCTGATGCGATTGTTGATGACTCCCTTGCCCTCGAGCACCGCCTTCTTAGTGGCGTCGAAGGCCGTGGTGTCGTCCTTGAAGTACTGGATCAGCGTGCCCGGCTCGGGACCCTCGTAGAGGATCTTGGCCTTGCCCTCGTAGATCTTCTTACGGCGGGTCATTTCAGAGCCTTCTCCATGGGCGAGGACTTGTCCGGGTCGGCGAAACGAAAAACGCGCGCGGCTGATCCTCGCGCGCGGGTCCGACTCGGCCTCTCGCCCCATTCAGGCGCGGCAAAAATAGCGTGTGCGACGCTGCGGCGCAAACACGCGCAAGGTTTGCCGCTTTCCATTGCGGGCCCGTTCGGCGCACGATAAGGGATCGCCCGCTCCAAGACGCTGACCCCCAGGACCCGATGACGACCTTCGACGACCGCGAACAAGCCTTCGAGCGCAAGTTCGCCCTCGACCAGGAGCAGGAGTTCAAGGCCCACGCCCGGCGCAACCGCGCGCTCGGCCAGTGGGCGGCTGGTCTGATGGGCCTCGAGGGCCCGCACATCGACGAGTACGCCAAGGCGGTCGTGAAGTCGGACTTCGAGCTGCCGGGTGAAGAGGATGTCTTCCGCAAGGTGTTCGAGGACCTCAAGGGCTCCGGCGTGGCCGTGTCCGAGGGCGAAGTCCGCATGAAGATGGCCGAACTGCTGGCCCAGGCCCGCGAAAGCGTGAAGTCGGGGAACTGATCCCCGACCGCACGGCCGCGCCGCCTTCGAGCCTCCGCGCAAGCGGAGGCTCTGTCGTTTGTGGGCTCGCTATCGCTTGAGCTGTCCGTCCAGGTACTTCCGGATTCCCGGCCCATAGGGCGGGCGCATGGCCTGCAGCGGGCCGATGTCCTTCTTGATCTGGGTGTAGATGGCCTTGCGGTGGCTGAACTCGCGGAAGCCGTCGATCCCATGGTAGCTGCCCATGCCCGACGGGCCGACGCCGCCGAAGGGCAGGTCTTCCTGGGCCACGTGGAAGATCACGTCGTTGATCGTGACGCCGCCCGGGGTGGTGGAGTTGAGCACTTTCTCGCGCTCGGCCGCGTCCTCGCCGAAGTAGTAGAGCCCCAGGGGCCGGTCGCGGCCGTTCACGAAGGCGATGGCCTCGTCGACGCTGCGGTAGCTCTTCACCGGCAGCACCGGGCCGAAAATCTCCTCCTGCATCACCTTCATGTCGTCGGTGGGCTCAAGGATCAGGGTCGGCGCGATCTTGCGGTGCTCCTGTTGGGAGAGGTCCTCGCCCTCAGGTTTCAGCTCGACGATGCGAGCGCCCTTGGCCCGGGCGTCGTCGATGTAGCCGGTGATCCGGTCGTAATGCCGCTGAGCGACGATGGCGGTGTAGTCCGGGTTGTCCTTGATGGTGGGGAACATCTTCGCCACCGAGGCCCGGGCGGCGGCGACGAAGCCGTCGATCTTGTCGTGCGGCGCCAGGACATAGTCGGGGGCCAGGCAGATCTGCCCGGCGTTGAGGGTCTTGCCGTTCATGATCCGGGCGGCCGCCACGGTGAGGTCGGCCGACTTGCCCAGGATCACCGGGCTCTTGCCCCCCAGTTCCAGTGTCACCGGCACCAGGTTCTCGGCCGCCGCACGCATCACGTGCCGGGCGATGGAAGTCGCGCCGGTGAAGATCAGGTGGTCGAAGGCCAGGTGGGCGAAGGCCTCGCCGACCTCGGGCCCGCCGGTGATCACGGCGATCTCCTCCTCGGAGAACACCTTGCCCAACATGGTCTTCATCAGCTCGGAGGTGGCGGGCGTGTACTCGGACGGCTTGATCATCGCCCGGTTCCCCGCGGCCAGTATGCCGGCCAGGGGCGCGAAGGTCAGGTTCACCGGGAAGTTCCAGGGGCTGATGATCCCCACCACCCCCTTGGGTTGGAACCGGACCTCCGCCCTGGCGCCGAACAGGCCCAGGATGGCGGGCGTGGTCTTGCGCTTTTCGGGCTGCATCCACTTGGCGAGATGCGCCTTGGCGTGCTTCAGCGGCCCGATCGAGGCGGCGACGTCGGCGAAGGCGGAGGCCTCGCGGGAGCGGGAACCGAAGTCGGTGTTGAGCGCGTCCTCAATGGCCGTGCGGTGGTCGACCAGCAGGGCGATGCAGCGGTCGAGCCGCTCGATTCGCTGCTGGGCCGTGGGCGCGCGGTCGCGCAGGTGGGCCGCCTTCTGGCGCGCCAGGATGCCTTGCATGTCCATGATGTCGTTCTCCCGTCGCCCGGGAGGTGACGGGCTTTCCGCCGGGGGCGTCAAGGCGCGTCTGGCCGGGCGTTCGATGGGTCCGTGTCGCGCCTGGTCCGCCTTCGACCAGGGGATGGTGTCGACTAGACCCTTGGCCAATAGGCCTCGGCGTCAACTTGGATGAACTTCCGGCGACGAGGCGGCGAGCTTTGGCCTCCTCCAAGGAGCAGATCCATGAAGACGACGATCGGCGATAGGTCCAGGAGCGCCAGCATGACCAGCTTCACCAAGGACATCCTGCCGAAGTTCCGCCCAGAAGACATCGGCTGCATGCGCTCCATGGGCGTTCGGTTCGCCGATCCCAACTGGATGACGGATCCCGGCGGCGACGCCGACTATCCCGACTACGCCAACGCGCGACGGGTGTTCGCCAAGCTGCAGGACGGCAGCATGCCGCCGGATGGCGCATGGTCCAGCGAATGGCTTGCGGCCTACGAGGCCTGGATCGCCGACGGCTTCAATCCTTAGACATAGCCGCCGCCTCCAGCACCGGCCGGCTGACCTTCTTGGGCACGATCTGGGACCAGGCTTCGAGGACCAGGTCGGTGAGTTCATCCTCATCGAGGTGCGCGAGCTCGACGTAGCTCCAGTACACTGTCGCCACCGGGCACTTGCTGAAGGTCTCGGGGCGGATCTCGAACAGCAGCTCCTGGTGGCCCCGGTCGAGCTTCAGGATCGCGCGGCCGTCGAGGGCGAGCGCGAAGGTCTTCTTGCCGACGTTGAACCAGGGATTGCCCTTGTAGGTCACCTCGTGGGCGCCGGGCAGGCTCAGCGCTAGGCGGCGGAGGTCGCCAAGGTCCGAGATGCTTTCGCCTCCTCGTGCTCGCCGAACACCCGGGCGAAAACGCGGTCCACGTTCTTGAAATGATAGCCCAGGTCGAAGAGCTGTTCGAGCTCGGAGTCCGCCAGGGTGATCTCGGGATCGGCCTTCAGGAAGTCGAGGAAGTTCCCTTCGCCCCGCCACACCTTCATGGCGTTGCGCTGGACGGCGGCATAGCTGTCCTCGCGGCTGAGCCCCTTCTGGGTCAGGCCCAGCAGCACGCGCTGCGAGTGGACCAGGCCGCCCAGGCGGTCGAGGTTCCGGGCCATGTTCTCAGGGTAGATCACCAGCCGCTCGACCACGCTGGCCAGGCGGCGAAGCGCGAAATCCAGGTGTACGGTGGCGTCGGGGCAGATGCCGCGCTCGACCGAGGAGTGGCTGATGTCGCGCTCGTGCCACAGCGCCACGTTCTCCATCGCCGGCACGACGGCCGAGCGGACCAGGCGGGCCAAGCCGGTCAGGTTCTCGGTGAGGATCGGGTTGCGCTTGTGCGGCATGGCCGACGAGCCCTTCTGGCCCACGTCGAACGGCTCTTCCGCCTCCAGCACTTCTGTTCGCTGGAGATGCCGGATCTCGATCGCCAGGCGCTCGATGGAACTGGCGACGACGGCCAGGGCCGCGAAATAGGCGGCGTGGCGGTCGCGCGGGATCACCTGGGTGGAGACCGGCTCCACGGCCAGGCCCATCTTGTCGGCGACGTAGGCTTCCACCTCGGGCGCCACATTGGCGAAGGTGCCGACCGCGCCGGAGATCGCGCAGGTGGCGATCTCGAACTTGGCCATCGCCAGCCGCTCCTTCGCGCGCTGGAACTCCGCATAGTGGCCTGCGAGCTTCAGGCCGAAGGTGGTGGGTTCGGCGTGGATGCCGTGGCTGCGGCCGACGGTGGGGGTCATCCGGTGTTCGTAAGCGCGCTTCTTCAGCGCTTCGAGCACCATGTCGGTATCCTCGATCAGCAGGTCGGTGGCGCGGACGAGCTGGACGGCGAGGGTGGTGTCGTTGACGTCGGAGGACGTCATGCCCTGGTGCAGGAAGCGGGCCTCGGGGCCCACGATCTCGGTCACGTGGGTGAGGAAGGCGATGACGTCGTGCTTCACCTCGCGCTCGATCTCGTCGATGCGGTCGGCGTCCCAGACCGCGTCGCGGCCCTTCTCCCAGATGACCCGGGCGGCCTCCTTGGGGATCACGCCCAGGTCTGCCATGGCGTCGGCGGCGTGGGCCTCGATCTCGAACATGATCTTGAAACGCGTCTGGGGGGCCCAGATCGCAGCGGCTTCCTTGCGGGCGTAACGGGGGATCATGGGCGGGGTGTCTGACGACACCCCGCCCATGTCAACCTTGGCCTAGGAAGAGGGGGGCGGGGGTGTCTTCCGAGCCCCCGCCCAAGTCAACCCAACTAGTGCCGGTAGGACAGCCGGAAGTACATGAAGCGGCCCGGCGCGTCATAGGCGTTCGGGTCGTAGTTGTTCAGGCTGCAGGTGACGCAGCCCGGCGGGTCCTTGTCGAACAGGTTGTTGACCCCGACCGCGAACGACAGGCCGTCGTCGAGGAAGCTGGGCGCCCAACGGATCTGGGCGTCGGCGTAGAGCCGCGATTCCAGCTTGTTGGGGTCGCCGGCTTCCTGGACGGAGTCGATGTAGCGTCCGCTGACGGTGGCGCCGAAGTCCCCCTTGTCCCAGTCGAGCATCAGGTTCGACTTCCACTTCGGATAGGCCTGGTCGGGGCTGCCGCGCTCCGTGCCCTCACGCTCGATCGGGATCAGGCCGCTGGAGGCCGGGACGTACTCGGTGAACTCGAGCAGGCGGCTGGTGTACCAGTGGACGCCGAACTGACCGAAGCTCCACTCCGGCGAGGTCCAGATGAGGTTGAGGTCGAGGGACCGGGTCTTGATGCCGCCGATGTTGATCAGCGGGTTGGCGATCCCGATGACCTGGCCCGAGGCGCTGCGGGTGATCGTGGCGCAGGACAGGGCGTCGGCCGTCTGGGCGCAGCGGTCCAGCAGGGACTGGCCGTTCTGGGCCTGGATGGCGTCGTCCAGCTTGATCTGCGAGTAGGCGACCTCGACCGAACCGCCGCTGGCCCAGCTCTGGTCCTTCAGCCACGACGGGGCCCACACGCCGCTGAAGTTCCAGCTCTTGCTGGTCTCCGGCTTGAGGTTGGTGTTGCCGCTGGTGATGACGCCGATCTGCGCATTGAGCTGGGTGTAGCTGCCGTTGGCCGGGACGCCGGCGGCGATGCAGTTGGCGCGGACATTGGCCGGGGTGGCGGCGCTGAAGCCCGAGCAGGGATCGACGACCACCTGGTCGAAGCGGGAGGCGCTGCCGAACAGTTCGCCGATCGAGGGGCTGCGGAAGCCCTCGCCGTACGAGCCGCGCAGCACCACGTCCTCGACCGGACGCCAGGACAGGCCCGCCTTGTAGGTCGAGCCGGTTCCGGACGTCGAATAGTCGAACCAGCGGCCGGCGACGGAGGCGTCCAGGCGGTTGAAGAACGGCATGTCCGCCAGCAGCGGGATGCGCAGTTCGCCATAGGCTTCCTTGACCGTGATCTCGCCGCTCGCGGGTTGAGCGGGAATATCGGACGAGAGGCCCGCCGCGACGATGGCGTCCGGCCGGAAGTAGCCTTCGTTCTTGCGGCGCTCGACGCCCGCGGCGAAGGCCAGGGGACCGGCCGGCAGGTCGAAGAGGTCACCGGTCAGGTTCGCCGAGAAGTCGGTCAGCTTCTGCTGCGACACGTCGTGCTGGGTGAAGCCGATGAAGGCCAGCATGGCCGGGGTGATCGTGCCCGCCCCGCCGAAGATGTTCAGCGGGGTGCAGGCTCCGGTGCAGAGCGCGACCGGGCCCAGGGCCTGCTGCACGCGCTGCGCGTTCACGTTGCCGGTGAAGGTCTGCTCCGCGTGGTTGCGCGAATAGACGCCGTTGATGTCCCAGTTCCAGGTCTTCTCGCCGACGTCGAAGGCGCCGGACAGGGTGCCGGTGACGTTCCAGGTGTCGACTTCCTGCGAGTAGTGGCGCGGCCCCGCCTCGACCAGACGGCGGCCGATGAAGGCGTATGTGCCGTTCTGCAGCGTGAAGCCGAAGGGGTTGAAGGGGTTGGTCGCGTCGATGCTGACCGTGTCCAGCAGGTTGCCGTTGCCGGCGTCCGGGCCCACGAACAGCGGCAACGGGGCGGCCTGGTTGGCCGACTTGCGCTGGGTGTAGCTGGAGCGGACGCGGAGTTGGACCTTGTCGGTGATGTCCTGGACCACCGAGCCGAACAGGCTGACCCGCTCGGACGGGATGGTGATGTAGTTGAACGGCTGGAAGTTGAAGCGGTCGGCGGTGGTGAAGCCCTTGAAGCTGGACGCCGCGCCCGTCGGATCGGCGGCGGTGTAGACGGGCCGCTGGCCGGGCTGCAGCGCCTGCTTGAGGGTCAGGTTCAGGTCCTGGCCGGTGTTGGGATCGCTGACGATGAAGCGGCCGAGCGGGGTGCCGGAGGAGCAGCCGCCGTCGCAGACCGTGCCGTAGGGCGCGGGGAAGCGGCTGATGGCGCGGTCGCCGGCGAACACCGGATCCTGCTTGAAGTAGCCGCCGCCCACGACGATGTGGGTCGAGCCCGACGCGACGCCCCAGGAGACGTCGTATTGCTGGTTGAAGCCGTCGCTGTGATCCGTGGTCCCGAGCTGGGCGGTGGCGGTGAAGCCTTCCTGGCGATCCTTGGTGATGATGTTCACGACGCCGGCGATGGCGTCGGAGCCATAGATCGGCGAGGCGCCTTCCTGCAGCACTTCCATCCGGCTGATCATCGCGGTCGGGATGGTGTTCAGGTCGACCGAGCCCGGGACGCCCGAGGCCGCGGCCCCCGGCACCCAGCGCAGGCCGTCGACCAACACCAGCACGCGGCGGCTGGAGAGGTAGCGCAGGTCGACCTCCGCCGAGCCGGCGCCGACGCCGCCGCCGTCCGGCGGGTTGCCCAGGTTGCCGGAGTTGTTGAACTTGGAGTTCAGGCCGCCGCCGGCCGACGGAATCCGCTGGAGGACATCGACCGTCGAGGTGAGGCCCTGTTTGGCGACCAGCGCCTCATCGATCTGGACCACGGGCTGGGCCTGGTCGAGCGGACTGGTGCGGATCCGCGAGCCGGTGACGACCACCTCTTCCACGGCGGAGCCCGTCTGGGCCGATGCCGCGCCTATTCCAGCGCCCAGGGCAAGCAGGACCGCCCATGAAGCGGCCTGCGCAAGTTGGTTTCGCATGAACTGATCTCCCCACACCCGGCCCACGCCGGGGGTTCATGAAGGAGAGATGACCATTTCAGCGACGATTCATGTCAACCCTGCAACACGCCTTTGAGGGGAACATTTATCGGATGGGTTGCAGCCGGGCCACAACACGCGCCCGGCGTCGCAAGGTCCGGCCGGCCAGGCCGAAGCCCGTGATCATCAGGGCCCAGCTCGCCGGTTCCGGGGCGGCGGAGGCTTCAAGGTCCGCGCCCCTGCCGGGCAGGTCCGTGCCGGCGATGCCTTCCATCTCGAAGCCGTCCTCGCCCTGGAAGCCGGAGTCCGGCGCGCTGAAGGCGCTGAAGCCGCCGCCGCCGCCCTTTTTCGGAGCGTAGATCTCGAGCAGCAGGGTCAGGTCGCCATCCTCGGGGTTCCAGGTGAAGGCCTCGCCCGAGAAGCTCAGTTCGTCGCCGCCGATTCCGGCCATCATGTAGCTGCCCCAAGAGCCGAGCTCCGCGCCGTTCAGGGTGAAGCTGATGCGGAAGGTGGAGCTGTCCAGGCTGCCCAGGATCCCGCGGTCCATCAGCAGCTTGCCGATGGTCATCGGGCCTGCAGCGTCCTTGGCGCTCCATGTCTGGGTGAAGACGCCCTTGTCGTTGAAGCAGGTGGCCTTGCCGCAGCTTTCGTTCCAGTTCGCGTTCAGCACGGTGGCCGCGTAGGCGGGCGCGCTGGCGGCGGCGAGCGTCACCGCCGCAGCGGCTGCGGATACCGTCGTCAGGAGGTCGCGCATCTGATTCCCCATCGATGATCGATGGCAGGATGCTCACCCTATGGTGGAGCTGCAAGCAGTCGCCCCCTCAGGGCGAGCCGGATTCCCGCGGCAGGGGTTTTTTGGCCACACCTTTCGCGCGAGTTGCTGCGCGCCGGGCCTCAGCCCGCCGCACGCGCCGCCGCGTCGCCGGCGTCGGCGGCGGCCCGGGCCCTGGCGATGTCCTTCGGCAGGGTGATCGCCGCCAGCAGGTAGTGGACGCCGGCCCAGGCGTAGATCAGCAGGTTGGCGAGCAAGCCGGTGCGCGTGCCCTCGGCCATGGCGGCCGGGCAGGCGGCCGCCAGCTCCGCCGACGAGCCAGCCGGCGCGACGCCGCCCTTGCACACCGAGAGGAAGTCGCCGGCCATGCCCTTGGCGGTGAAGGCGGCGCGCGCGAACTGGTCGATGCACCAGCCGCAGAAGGGTGGGCCGAAGCCGAGGGCGATCAGGTTCAGCACGAAGAACAGCAGGGCCACGGCGGTGGCGCGCATGCGCACGTCCATGGCGTTCTGCACCACCCCGAAGGTGGGGCCCAGGTAGGTGTAGTGCAGCAGGCCGGCCAGCAGCCAGAACGGCACCGCGAGCTGCCAGACGTCGCGCGAGAAGGCGATGAGGTAGAGCGGCGTGGCGATGAGCAGGCCGATCCCCGGCACCAGCGCATACCAGCGGGTGTTGCGCTTGGACGCCCAGTCCGTGAGGAAGCCGCCCAGCAGCGTGCCCGCCCCGTTGGCGACGCCCGCCACCAGCCCAACCAGCAGGCCCACGGTGGCCAGGTCGAGCCCGAACTGGCGCACGAAGTACGGCGGCACGTATTGGCCGGTGCCATAGCCGGCGAAGCTGGCCATGGTGATGCCGGCGATCATGTGGAACATGCCCCACGAGCCGAACAGGCGCTTGGCCACCGCGCCCATGGAGGGGGCCGGCGCGGGGCCGGCCTGGGCGTGATCGGGCGCGGATGGCGCACCGGACTCCGAAGCCTCGCGGCCCACGGCGGCGGCGGGCTCAGCCTCGACGAGGCCGGAATGGCGGTCGCTCCAACCGCGCGGCGGCTCCTTGACGATCAGCTTGATGGCGATCGCCACCAGCACGCCGGGCAGACCCACCAGCATGAAGGCCGCCTGCCAGGAGACGTTCTGGGCGATCCATCCGCCGGCGATCGCCCCGAACATGGTGCCCAGCGGGATGCCGAAGGCGTAGATCGACAGCGCCGAAGCGCGTTTCTTGGGCTCGAAATAGTCGCTGATCAGGCTGTGCGCCGGCGGCGACAGGCCGGCTTCGCCCACGCCCACGCCCACCCGGTAGAGCAGGAGTTGCACGAACGAGGTCGCCGTTCCGCACAGGGCGGTGAAGGCCGACCACACCACGATGGCGATGGCGATGATGTTCACACGGCTCTTGCGCTCGGCGAGGCGGGCGATCGGGATGCCTAGCGTCGTGTAGAGCAGCGCGAACGACAGCCCGCCCAGCCAGCCGAGCTGCTGGTCGCTGAGCTGGAGATCCACTTTGATCGCCTGGCCGATGGTCGAGATGATCGTCCGGTCGATGAAATTGAACGTGTAGGCGACCACCAGCAGCCACAGCACGGTATTGCGGTAGGCGGGCGTGAAGCTTGGGGACCCGCCCCCGGTCGTGTTGGCTGGCGGCATGGTCTGGCGGCTCCCCTGGGCCCTCTCGACGCGAACAGCGCGGGAGGCCTGTTGTGGTTGGGGGCGAGGTTAGGGCGCCGTTTGAGCGAGCGGTAGGGGGGCTGACGTGAGGTCCGCGCGGGTTCAGCGCCGCGAGCGCGACACCACGTCCGTCCAGCGCCAGTCGCCCGAACCCATGACGACGCGCGCCGAGCCCGGCCCGTCGTTGAGCGACAGCGAGACCAGGCCACGGACCCGCTCGGCGCGGCAGGCCTCGGGCGCGAAGGCGACTTCCCACATGATTGCCTCGCGCACCGCGGCGAGGCCGTTGCCGTCCTGGCCGGGATGGCGGACCCAGTCGCCGTTCCACACCCGAATCGCGCGGCCCCGGTGGGCGTCGGCCATGGCCGCCTGCACGCGGCGATCCTTGCGCAGCTTGCCCTGCAGCCAACTGAGCATGTTGCAGGATCGGCCGCCGCCGCCGCCCGAGTCGGCGGTCGCCGCCGAGGCCAGCTCGGCGTCGCTGACTTCGGCGTCCGGATTGGTCTGTTGGCCGGTTTCCGCGACCAGGACGGCTACCTCCGGCGGGGCGGGCGCGGGGCGCGCGATGGCCTTTCGGGGCGGCGACGGCTTCTCGACCGGGGCCGCCCTGGGCTTGGGAGGCGTCGGAGCTGGAGGTTCCGGCGCGGGCTTGGGCACGGGCGGGGCCGGAGGCTCCGGCTGCAGCTGAATGAGCTGCACGATCATGGGCGGCGGCTCGGCCACCGGCGAATCCGGCTGGGCCCGAACGAGCACCAGCAGGATCACCAGATGGCCGGCGACGCTCGCGGCCGCCGTGAGCAGGCGATTCCGCTTCGCCGATTGGCGACGGGCCTGCGCCACGGGGCCTAGGCGTCCGCCTAGCTGAGTACGATCAGCACGACCCGACGATTGGCCTGGCGGCCCGCCCGGTCGTTGTTCGGCGCGGCCGGCGCATCCGGACCATACGAGATGGTGCTGATTCTATTCAGCGGCACGCCGTGCTGATTGAGGTAGCGGCGAACCGCCTCCGCGCGCTCTTCGCCGAGCTTGTAGTTGAAGTCCTTCGGGCCCGTGGCGTCGGTATGACCCTGGACCTCGACGTAGACGTTGCGGTTGTCGGTCTTCAGCTTCTCGGCGAAGGCGTCCAGCCGGGCCTGGGTCTCGGGCGAGAGCGCGGCCTTGGCGACGCCGAACTTCATGCTGTCGTCGGACAGGACCTCGGAATAGAGGAACTTGCCTTCAGCCAGCTTTCCGGCCGCGGTGGCGCGGTCGAGCGCATCCTTGGCCGTGCCTTCCACCGCCGCAATGTGGGTCTCGGCCGAGTCGACCCGGCCGCTGACCGCGTCGGTCTTGGCGCCGACGACGGCCACTTCGGACCTGACAAACTTCTTGGTGGCGCAGCCTCCGAGGCTCACCGCCGCCAGCAACGCCGCCCCCGTAATCATCGCCTTCGATGTGGCGTGGATCATTCAATTCTCTCCGTTCCGGTTGGTCCCCCCGACCGTCGTTAAGCTTTGAACGGACCATTCCATCAGGTCGGAAAGGGGCCGTTTTCGGGCGTAGCTTGACCATGGCGACGTCGAAGCGGCGGCGCCTTGCGGAAAAACGGCTTGCCAGGCGCTAGGTGTTATAGTTCAGTATAACACTAGACCGGCGAGGCTCGGATGAGCGTCGGCGGTCGCCACCGCGGTTCGCGGCGGCTATCCGGAACGGACGATGGATCCAGAGTGGAACGACAGCCAGCCGATCTACCGCCAGATCCGCGACCGGGTGGTCGCGATGATCCTCGACGGCTTGCTCAAGGAGGGCGATCCGGCGCCGTCGGTCCGCGCGGTGGCGACGGAAAGCCGGGTGAATCCGCTGACGGTGCTGAAGGCCTACCAGCAGCTCACGGACGAGGATCTGATCGAGAAGCGGCGGGGGCTCGGCATGTTCGTGAAGGTGGGCGCGCGGGACCGGCTGCTCCAGACCGAGCGGGAGAGGTTCCTGAGCGAACAGTGGCCCGAGATCCACGCCACGATCCAGCGCCTGGGGCTGGCCGACGACCTGCTGGGCGAGCGCGCCAAGTCGCCGCCGCGTGGGAAGGACTGAGCGCATGGCCTGCATAGACGCCCGCGGCCTGCACAAGAGCTATGGCAAGACCGTCGCGCTCGAGGGAATCGATCTGCGCGTCGAGGAGGGCCGCATCCTGGGCCTCATCGGCCCGAACGGCGCGGGCAAGAGCACCGCCCTGCAGGCGATCCTTGGCCTCATCCCCCACGAAGGGGAACTCACGGTGCTGGGCCGCAATCCGTGGACGGCTCGCGAAGCCCTGATGTCCGACGTCTGCTTCATCGCCGACGTGGCGGTGATGCCGCGCTGGATGCGGGTCTGGCAGGCGCTGGACTACATGGACGGCGTCCATCCCCGGTTCGACCGGGCCAAGGCCGAGGGGTTTCTCGCCAAGACCAGCATCAAGCGCGCGAGCAAGGTGCGCGAGCTGTCGAAGGGCATGACCGCCCAGTTGCACCTGGCGCTGGTGATGGCGGTGGACGCCAGGCTGCTGGTGCTGGACGAGCCGACGCTGGGCCTGGATATCCTCTATCGCAAGCAGTTCTACGACAGCCTGCTGAACGACTATTTCGACCACAGCCGAACGATCGTGGTCTCAACCCACCAGGTCGATGAGATCGAGCACATCCTGACCGACGTGGTGTTCCTGGATCGGGGCCGCATCGTGCTGGACGTCAGCATGGAGGCCTACGAGGCCCGATTCGCCGAGCTGCTGGCGACGCCGGAGCACGTGGCGGCGGCCCGCAGCCTGGGGCCGATCCACGAGCGCCAGCTGTTCGGCCGCAGCATCCTGGTCTTCGAGGGCGTCGACCGCGCCCGGCTCGCGGGCCTGGGCGAGGTGCGGACGCCGGGCCTGGCCGACGTGTTCGTGGCCAAGATGACGCCGACCTTTCCTGGCCGGGAGCAGGCGGCATGAGCGCGGAACGCAAGGTTCGGCCGTTCTACTGGTCGGTGCGCCGCGAGCTCTGGGAGCATCCGGCGATCTATCTGGCGCCGGCCGCCGCCGGCGCCGTGGGCCTGCTGGGTTTCCTGGTCAGCACCCTGTGGCTGGCGCGCTCGGTGGCGGGCGCGGTCCCGAAGAACGACGGCCTGATGATGCCCTACGTCTTCACGGCCCTGGCGGTGATGATGATCGGCTTCCTGGTCTCGATCTTCTACTGCCTCAGCGCGCTGAACGGCGAGCGGCGGGACCGCAGCATCCAGTTCTGGAAGTCGCTGCCGGTGTCGGATCGGACGACGGTGCTGGCCAAGATGGCCGTGCCGATGGTGGCGGCGCCGATGGTGGTGCTGGCGGTGATCCTGGGCGCGCAGTTCGTCATGCTGGTGTTCAGCACCGTCGTGGTGCTGCTGAACGGGGTCGACCCCGGCCGTCTGTGGGCCCGGGTGGATCTGCGCCTGATGTGGACGGTGCTGCCGTACGGATTGCTGGTGAACGCGCTGTGGATGGCGCCGGTCTACGCCTGGCTGCTGCTGATCTCAGGCTGGGCCAAGCGGATGGCCATCGTCTGGGCGCTGGCCCCGCCGCTGGGCCTGGCCCTGTTCGAGCGGCTGGCCTTCAACTCCACCCACGTGATCCGCTTCATGATCGAGCGGGTCGTGGGCGGCTTCGGCGAGGCGTTCAGCGTCAAGGGCGAGGGCAAGGCGGCGATCGACAAGTTCTCCGACATCGACCCGGTCCACACGTTTTCCAGCCCGCATGTCTGGGGCGGCCTCGCCGTGGCGGGGCTGTTGCTGGCGGTGGTCGTCCGGCTCCGACGATCCCGCGACCCGATCTGATCTGACCCCCAACCCACCGTAACCGTCGCCACAGGAGGTGCGCGTGAGCACTGCTGCCTTGACGCCTGCCGTCAACACGAGGTCCGCCGCCACGGCGCTGGTCGCCTCCGCCCGGCTCTGGTTCGGCGTCGCCGTCATCGGCCAGGCGCTGTTCCTGACCTACATCCTGGCGTTCTACGTCCCCTCGACGCTCAGCGGGAACTTCGCCGCCTGGGCCAAGAACACCAACCTGATCACCGGCTATGTACCGGGGGACACCGCCGGGAACCTGGCGTTCGGCGCGCATGTGCTGATGGCGGCCGTGGTCACCTTCGGCGGCACGGTCCAACTCGTGCCGCAGATTCGGGCGCGCGCGCCGCAGGTGCATCGCTGGACCGGCCGGGCGTTCATGACCACCGCCATCGCGGCCAGCGTCGTGGGCCTCTGGATGACCTGGGTGCGCGGCACGGGCGAAGGCATTCCCGCCCTCGGCATCACCCTCGACGCCGTGCTGATCCTGGCGTTCGCGGGCCTGGCCTGGCGGGCGGCGGTGACCCGGGACTTCGCCGGCCATCGCCGCTGGGCCATGCGGACGTTCATCGTCGCCAACGGGGTCTGGTTCCTGCGGTTGGGCATGGTGGTCTACGGCCTGATCCGGTCGGTCGTGGGCGACGCAATGCCCCGCATGGGGGCGTTCTTCGAGGTTTGGAACTTCGGGGCATACCTCGTGCCCCTGGCGATCCTCGAACTCTACTTCCTGGCTCAGGCCCGCGGCGGCTCCGCCGGCCGGTTCGCCGTGGCCGGCGGCCTCACCCTCGCGACCCTGCTGATGGGCGTCGGCATCGCCGGCTCCTGGTTCGGCATGTTCGCCCCCCTCCTCGCGAAGCTCTGAGGGAGACCTCCCATGATCCTGCAATTCGGTCCCGAGGCGCCCTGGTTCCTCCATGTCATGGCCGCCGCCGCCCTGGTCCTTCACATCGGCGGCGGTGCAGTGGGCATTCTCTCCGGGTTCACCGCCATGTTCGCCCCCAAGGGCGGGCGGCTGCACCGGGTGTCCGGCACGGTCTTCTTCGTCGCCATGCTGAGCATGGCCGGGGTGGCGGCGATCGTGGCGCCGATGCTGGACGACGGTCGGTGGACCAACACGACGGCGGCGGTCTTCACCCTCTACCTGATCGCCACCGCCTGGGCGGCCGTGCGTCGCCCGCCGGGGCAGGCGGGCTGGTTCGAGCGTGCGGCGCTGGCCGTGCCCCTGGGCATCGCGGCCATGGGCGTGGCCGTCGTCCCCTATGGCGCGGCGACCGGGCGGATGGACGGCTTCGCCACCATCTACATGTTCGCCCTGGTCTGCGGCCTGGCGGCGGTCTCCGACATCAGGATGATCCGCCGTGGCGGGGTCATCGGCCGCGACCGCACCGTGCGCCACCTCTGGCGGATGGGCGCGGCCCTGTTCGTCGCCGCGGGCTCGTTCTTCTTCGGCCAGCAGGACCGGATCCCGGCCGCGATCCTCGCCACGCCGATCCCCGCCGTCCTGGGCGTCGCGCCCCTGGTGCTGATGGCCTTCTGGTGGATCCGCACGCGGCTGCCCCGCGGCCTCAAGCTCCGCATCGCCAGGGCCTAGCCATGATCCGCAAGCCACATCGCGCCGCGGTCCTGGTCCTGGCCGCCGTCCTCCTGGCCAGCGCCGCCCAGGCCGCTGATTACAAGGCCCCCCGCACCAAATTCGGCCAACCGGATCTGCAGGGCCTCTGGACTAACACCTCGCTGACCTGGCTGCAGCGGCCGCCCATCTTCAAGGGCCTGATCGCGACCGACGCGGAGGCGGCGATGATGCTGGCGGGGTTCAAGAAGATGGCGGGCGACCTGATCTCGACCTCGGTCGATCCGAGCCTGCCCGCGCCACCGGTCGTGAAGGATGCGCCCCAGGCGGACACCCTCGAGATGGACCTCAACCTGGCCCGCATCGACGGCCGGATGCGCTCGTCCTGGATCGTCGATCCGGCGGATGGTCGGTTGCCGTTCACCGACGCCGGGAAGGCGGCGGCGCGAGCCGGCTCGCGGGGCGACCGCTACGACGCGGCCGAGGTTCGGCCGCCCGAGGAGCGGTGCCTCGTCTCCATTGGCTCGACCGAGGGGCCGCCGATGATGAACGGCGGCTTCAACGGCCATTACCAGATCGTCCAGACCAAGGATCACGTGGCGATCCAGGTCGAGATGAACCACGACGTGCGGATCATCCGGCTCGGCGACCGCAACCACCCGCCGTCGTCGGTGCGTCTGTGGATGGGCGATTCCATCGGCTGGTGGGAAGGCGAGACCCTGGTGGTGGAGACCACCAACTTCGACCCACGCACCTACATCGGCTCCCTGACCGGTGGCTTCGCCTGGTCGCCGCGCGGCAAGCTGGTCGAGCGGTTCACCCGCAAGGGCAAGGACCTGATCCTGTACGAGTTCGCGGTGGAGGACCCGGAGTATTTCACCAGGGTCTGGCGCGCCGAGATGCCGTTCCGGCCCGCCAAGGGACCGATCTACGAATATGCCTGCCACGAGGGCAACTACAGCCTGCCCAACATCCTGGCTGGCGCCCGCGTGCAGGAGAAGGAGCCGAAGCCCGAGGCTCCGGCTCCCAAGGCCGAGGCGCCCCCTAGCTGACGGTGTCCTCGCGGATCGTGCGGCGCGCCAGCCAGAAGCAGACGAAGGCGGCGAGGCCGGACAGGGCGCAGACGATCAGCGCCCAGCGGATGCCCTCGGCCGGACCCATGCCGAGGCCCTTGTTGAAGTAGTCGGACAGCAGGCCCACCGCCAAGGGGCCCAGGCCCAGACCGATCAGGTTGATGATGAAGAGCAGGATGGCCGCGGCCGTGGCGCGCATGTGCGGCGGCACCACCGACTGGCCGGTGCCGTAGACCGGGCCGTACCAGAGGGTGCCCAGGAAGTAGTTGGCCGGCAGGATCAGCAGGGCGATCAGGGCGGAATCCACCGAGACGGCGGCGATGTAGACCGGGATGGTGATCAGGCTGGCGATGGCTGGAGCGATCATGTAGGCGCGCAGGTCCTTGGCGCCGTACTTGTCGGCGATCCAGCCCCCAGTGACCGAGCCGATGGCGCCGGCGACGCCGCTCATGATGCCCAGCGCCAGGCCCAGGAAACCCACCGACTTCAGGTCGTAGCCGAGGGTGAGGCCGATCGAGGAGGCGAGGCTCTGCACCTCCGGCCCGTGGTTGCGCAGGAAGAAGGACGCGGTGAAGGGAGCGTGGCCATAGCCGATGAAGGCCTTGATGGCCGCGGCGAAGGCGATGAACCAGAACGTCCGGCGCTTCAGGAGGTAGGACATGGTCTCGCCGAAGGTGGCGGACGCCCCGGCGAGCTTGCGAGCCTGTTCCGAGATCAGGCGGCGGGGCTCCTTGAGGGTGAAGAAGGCCAGGGCGGCGAAGAGCAGGCCCGGGACACCGGCCACCAGGAAGGCGGCGCGCCAGCCGTAGGCGTCGGCCACCAGCCCGCCCATGATCAGGCCCAGCAGGCTGCCGATGGGGGTGCCCATGGAGTAGAACGCCAGCGCCGAGGCGCGCTTGTCCTTGGGGGTGTAGTCGACGATCAGCGAGTGGGCCGGCGGCGTGCAGCCGGCCTCGCCGACGCCCACGCCGATCCGGTAGGCGATGAGCTGCCAGAAGTTGCCGGCGGTGGCGCAGAGGGCGGTGAAGCCGCTCCAGACCGCGGTGGCCGAGCCGATGATGAAGGCGCGGTTCTTGCGCTCCGCGAGGCGCGCGATCGGGATTCCGAGGAAGGTGTAGAACACGGCGAAGGCCAGGCCGCTCATCAGGCCGAGCTGCCAGTCGGCGAGGCCCAGGTCCTCCTTGATCGGCTCGGCCAAGATGTTGATCACCTGCCGGTCGAGGAAGTTGATGACGTAGATTCCGAGCAGCAGCCACATCGCATAGCGCGCGTAGGCCTTGGTGAACGGGGCCGTCTGCAGCCCGCCGGCGGCGTGGGGCGGGGCGACGGGGCCGCCGGGGGAAACGGCTTCGGTCATGGGTTGCGCGTTCCTCGGTTTCTTTTGTGGTTGGGCCGAACTAGATGGCGCCATGCGGCCCGCCGCAATAGTTCAAGTGTTTCAAAACAGCAGTATGGAGCGAGCACGATGGAGCTGGTGATCGGGACCAAGAAGTGGTCGACCTGGTCGTTGCGGCCGTGGCTGGCGCTGAAGCGCTCGGGCCTGCCGTTCACCGAGGTCCTGGTGGAGCTTCGGCAGGAAAACAACATGAGCGAGGCGGCTATCCGCGCCCACTCGCCGTCCGGACTGGTGCCGGCGCTCAAGACCGACGGCCTGGTGATCTGCGACAGCCTGGCGATCAGCGAGTACCTGGCCGAGAAGGCTCCCGGCCTGTGGCCGAAGGATCCTGCTGCGCGGGCCCTGGCGCGCGCCGCGGCGGCCGAAATGCACTCCGGATTCGCCTCGCTGCGCGGCGAGTGCCCGATGGCGCTGGAGGTTCCACCGAAGGTGACCGAGCTGTCGCCGGCCACCCACAAGGACATCCGCCGGATCACCGCCCTGTGGAACGAGATGCTGGAACGGTTCGGCGGGCCTTTCCTCGCGGGCGAGTGGTCGATCGCCGACGCCTTCTACACGCCCGTGGCGACCCGGTTCCGGACCTATGGCGTGAAGCTGTCGGACTTCGGGGACGCGGGGCTGGCGGGAGAGTACTGCCAGCGCCTGCTGCAGACGCCGGAGTTCCTGGAATGGGAAGCCGCGTCCAGATGAAGCGCGTCGCGGGGCTGCTTCGGGCCATCAATGTCGGTGGCCGCAAGCTGCTGATGGCCGACCTGAAGCGGATCGCCGGCGAGGCGGGGTTCGACGCGCCGGCGACCCTGCTGGCCAGCGGCAACCTGCTGTTCGGGACCAGGCTGTCGTCCGAAGCCGCCGGGAAGACGCTGGAGGCGGCGATCCAAAAGGATCTGGGCCTGGCCGCCGACGTCATGGTCCGCGACCTGGCGGAACTGAAGGCCGTGATCGCCGCCAATCCCTTCCCGCGCCAGGCGAAGGAAGAGCCCAACCGCCTGATGGCCATGTTCCTGAGCGGCGAGCCCCAGGGCGAGCTGAGCCTGTTGGACAGCGCCTGCGTGGCCGGCGAGGAGGTCAAGTCCGGTCCCGGCTGCCTCTACGTCTGGTTCCCGGGCGGTGCGGGGACCTCCAAGCTGGCCAACGGCCTGATCGAGCGTCGGCTCAAGGTGCGCGGGACGGCCCGCAACTGGAACACCGTTGGCAAGCTGGCCGCACTGCTGGAAGCGGCCGAGGCTTAGCGCCCGCGCCGGTTCGTGCTAGTCTGCCCGCTCGTGTTTCCGGGTGGCGGCCAGCGCCAGACGCCCGCTGACAGGCGGGAGCCGCGCGCGAGCCACCGACCCTCGAGAAGCGGAGGTCGTGAGATGGCGATCGGCAATCATGTCGAGAATCCCTTCGAATACGCGCTGAAGCACCTGGTCGGGGCCTTCTCGGGCCCTCCGCACCGGCGGAATCCGGCGGCGCGGGCGGCGGCGCGGATCGAGCCGCAGGTGCGCCGGATCGGAGCGGCCGACCTTGTCGCGTCGTTGAGGAAGGGGTTCGGCGACTTCGGCGCCGCGCGGGACGACGTGGTGTTCATCGCGATCGTCTATCCCCTGGCCGGCCTGGTGCTGGCCGCGCTGGCCATGCGCTACGAGCTGCTGCCGATGGTGTTTCCGCTGCTGTCGGGCTTCGCGCTGGTCGGGCCGCTGGCCGCCGTTGGCCTCTACGAGATCAGCCGCCGACGCGAGCGCGGCGAAAGCGTGAGCTGGCTGGACGCCGCCGGCGTGATCCGCTCGCCGGCGATCCGTTCGATCGTCGGTATGGGGCTGATCCTCATCGGCCTGTTCGCCCTGTGGCTGGCCACCGCCTACGAGATCAGCCTGCTGGCGTTCGCCGACGGGCCGCCGGTGACGATGGAAAGCTTCGTCAACCGGGTGTTCGCGACGGGCGGCGGGCAGGCGATGATCGTCATCGGGATCGGCGTGGGTTTCCTGTTCGCCCTGGTCGCCCTGGCGCTCAGCGTCGTGTCCTTCCCGCTGCTCCTCGACAAGCATGTGGACCTGGACGTGGCGATCCGCACCTCGCTGAAGGCGGTCGCCGCCAACCCAGGCACGATGGCGCTGTGGGGCCTGATCGTGGCGGGCAGCCTGGTGCTGGGTTCCATCCCGGCGCTGGTCGGCCTGATCGTCGTGGTCCCGGTGCTGGGCCACGCCACCTGGCACCTGTACCGGCGGCTCGTGGCGTCCGACTAGGCCTTCGCCCAGCCGGCACCGTGCAGGCTCCGCACTGGCCCTGGTCGCAGCCCTTCTTCGCGCCGGTCAGCGGGGCGTCGTGCATGATGTCCCTCGCGAGACCCGTGAGGGGAAAGGTGCGTCGGCCGATTTGGCGTCAGCTACGAATGGCTCTCAACTTTTTCCCGGCGGCGTGTCTGTCTGGGGAGGCGTCGTTCGTCGACTGGGTGATGGGGCAGGATGCGCCCCGTTCTCAGATAGGAGTCCCCCCATGCGGTACATGTACATCGTCCGGTCCAGCCATCAGGGCCCGCCGTCGGAGGCGCTGATGGAGGCCATGGACGCGCAGGCCAAGGAGGAGATCCAGTCCGGTCGGATGATCGACCAGGGCGGTCTGCTGCCGCTGGCCATGGGCGCCGAGATCGTCCTGAAGGGCGACAAGGTGTCGGTGGTGGACGGACCATTCGTGGAATCCAAGGAGATCATCGGCGGCTACGCGATCTTCGAGTTTCCCGGCAAGGAAGAGGCCATCGCCTCGGCCAGGCAGTTCATGGAGCTGCATCGCCGGCACATGCCGGGCTGGGAAGGCGTCTGCGAGATGCGGCCGATGGCGGTCCACGGCGTCGAGGACGAGGCCTGTGCGAGCTCGTCGTAAGGCCGTCGGTCGGCGGTGACCGACCCCGGCGTCGAGCGCACGATCCTTGCCGCTTGGCGGATCGAGCAACCCAGGCTGCTGGCCAATCTGGCGCGGATGCTGCGCGACGTGCCGCTGGCCGAGGAGCTGGTCCAGGAGGCCTTGATGGCCGCCCTGGAGACCTGGCCCCGCACCGGCCCGCCGGACCGTCCGGGGGCCTGGCTGATGGCGACCGCCAAACGCCGGGCCCTCGACCACCTGCGGCGCGACCGGATGCTGGCGCGCAAGCACCGGGCCCTGGCCCGGACGCTGGAGGTCGAGGAGCAGTCCATGCCCGACTTCGACGAGGCGCTGGACGACGATATCGGTGACGAGCGGCTGCGGCTGATCTTCACGGCCTGCCATCCGGTGCTGTCCCGAGAGGCGCGGGCGGCGCTGACGCTGCGCATGATCTGCGGCCTGACCACCGAGGAGATCGCGCGCGCCTTCCTGCAGACCGAGATGGCCGTGGGTCAGCGGATCACCCGCGCCAAGCGGACGCTGTCGGACTCCGGGTTGAGCTATGAGACACCTCATGGCGAGGCTCGGGCCGCACGGATGGGTTCGGTGCTGGAGGTCGTCTACCTCATCTTCAACGAGGGCTACGCCGCGACCCGCGGCGGTGACTGGATGCGGCCGCAGCTGTGCCACGAGGCGCTGCGGCTGGGGCGGATCCTGACCGCCATCGCGCCGCGCGAGCCGGAGGCCTATGGCCTGCTGGCGCTGATGGAGCTCAACGCGTCGCGGGCGGCGGCGCGCGAGGATGCGGAAGGCCGGCCGATCCTGCTGATGGACCAGGACCGTCAGCGGTGGGACCTGCTGCAGATCCGGCGCGGACTGCTGGCGCTCGCGAAGGCGCAGGCGCTGGGCGGTTCCACCGGCCTCTACGCCCTGCAGGCCGCCATCGTCGCCTGCCACGCCCGCGCGGCCAGGCCGGAGGCGACGGACTGGGCGCGGATTTCAGAGCTGTACCGCCAGCTGGCGGCCCGCTGGCCGTCGCCGGTCGTCGAGCTGAACCGGGCCATCGCCGTCGGGTTCGCCGAAGGGCCGGCGGCCGGACTGGCGATCGTCGAGACCCTCCGCGATGACCCGGCCCTCCGTCGCTATCACCTGTTGCCCAGCGTGCGCGGCGATCTGCTGTACCGGCTGGGACGGCTGGAGGAGGCTCGCGCCGAGTTCCTGCGCGGCGCGGCCTTGGCCGGGAACGAGCGCGAGCGGGCGTTCCTGGAGGGACGGGCGACGGCCTTGGCCTGAGCGCCGTACCAAATCTTCTAGATTGAAACAGGCGTGCAATGCGGGCGCGATACGGCGAAGGGAACCGGTCGAACGCCGGTCGGCGCGCATTGCCGTATCGGCCGCGCGCTCGTAAAATTGGTATGAACGCCCGGCCGAGAGCGGGGCGAAGATGGGGAGTTAAGGCCATGCAAAAGGTCGTCATCGCAGCGCTGGGGACCCTTCTGCTGGCCGGCGTCGCCGCCGCGCCGCTGAACGCCGCCGCCGAAGGGGCCAAGGCGTCCGCCAAGTCCGCCGCGGCCTGGAAGCCCACCAAGAACGCCTTCGGCCAGCCCGACCTGGCCGGCACGTGGAGCAATGCGACCCTGACGCCGATGACGCGTCGGCCGCAGTTCAAGAGCCAGCTCAACTACACCCCCGAGCAGGTCAAGGAGATGGAGAGCAACGCCGCGGCGGAGGTCGAGGAGGGCAACGAGGACACGGATCCGAATGCTCCGGCCGAGGCGCCCAAGACGCCGCCCGGCGCCAACATCCGGCCCGAGTTCGCCGCGGCCGGCGGCGACGTCGGCGGCTACAATCGCGGCTGGCTGGACCCCGGCAGCCACGTGATGCGGGTGAACGGTGAGCCCCGCACCTCGCTGATCACCACGCCGGACGGCCAGGTTCCGCCGCGCAAGGCGGGCGCGCCGCCCGCGCCACGCTTCGGCGGCGGGATGAACTCGTTCGACGGGCCCGAAGTCCGCTCGCTCGGCGAGCGCTGCATCATGTCGTTCGGCCGCAACGCCGGCCCGCCGATGTTCCCCAATGGATTCTACAACAACAACTATCAGATCGTTCAGACGGCCGACGCGGTGGTCATCCAGGTCGAGATGAACCACGACCTGCGGCAGATCCGGCTGAACTCGAAGCACCGTCCGGACGGCGTTCGGACCTACATGGGCGACTCGATCGGCTGGTATGAAGGCGACACCCTGGTCGTCGAGACGATCAACCTGCCGCAGAATCAGAACTTCATGGGTTCGTGGAAGAACCTGAAGATCACCGAGAAATTTACCCGGGTCGGCGAGCATCGGCTGCACTACCAGTTCACGGTCGAAGACCCGGACACCTGGGACAAGCCATGGGGCGGTGAGTACGAGTTCTCCCCGCTTCAGGGCGTGATCTACGAATACGCCTGCCACGAGGGCAATTACGCTCTGCCCGGCATCCTGGGCGGCGCGCGCGCGGAGGAGGCCGCGAAGGCCGAGGCCGCCCAGAAGGCCGCCGCCGAGAAGGCGGAGGCCGACAAGGCCGCGACCGCCAAGTCCCCGGGCAAGAAGGGCGCGGCCGCGCGCTCCGGCGAGTAGCAGGGGCCGCCCACTTCACACGATCGATCCACGCGGGTCGGGGAGCGATCCCCGGCCCGATGGGTTGACGGTCGTGACTCTTCCAAGGCGTGGCGCGCCACGAAGATCGTCCTCGCCACCGCGGCCTTCGCCGCACTCGCATTGGTCGGTTGTGGCCGGGCGGCGGCCCCTCCGGCCACCGCACCCCCGAACCCGAAGTAGATCCGCCCTGCGGCGAACGGCCGCGCCCCGGTCAGTCACCTTCGCGATCGGCATCGACCTCGCGTTCACGGCCCTGAAAGCCCTCTCGCGTTTACCGTCTCTCTTTCGCGAGCGCACAAGCGCAGTGAGATGGAGTGAGCGTGACCAGCCGCGTAACGTCGGACGTCGAAGGGGCTTTCGCCTTCATCGCCGAGCAGACCAGCGACGTGATCGTCCGCACGAGCGCGGCGGGCGTCGTCACCTACGTCTCCCCGGCCGTGAGGCGATACGGCTACGAGCCCGAACAGTTGATCGGACTGTGCGCGGGGGCCCTGGCCCATCCCGACGACCTGGCCAACCTGACGAGAAACAACCTGGCTCTGCTGATGGGGAGGCCGGACACTGGCGCCCGGCGCGAACACCGCTTCTGCGACGCGGGCGGCGAGTGGGTGTGGTTCGAGGGCAACCCCAAGATCATCTTCGGTGAGGGGGGGAAAGTCGTCGAGATCATCAACATCTTTAGGGACGTGACGGCCCGGCGGGCGCTGGAGGCCGACGCCCTGGCGCAGGCGGAGGTGTTCGAGGCGGCCTTCCGCCACGCGGCGGTCGGCATGGCCCTGGTGGGACTCGACGGCCGATTCCTGCGGGTGAACGAGGCCTTCTGCCGGATCACGGGCTACGCCACGTCGGACATGCTGGCGCTGGACTTCCAGGCGATCACGCATCCCGACGACCTCGGCGCCGACCTGGACCTGCTGCGGCAGCTCTCCGCCGGCGAGATCAACAGCTATCGGATGGACAAGCGCTATGTCCGCGCCGATGGCGAGCAGGTGTGGGTGAGATTGGCGGTTTCGCTGGTGCGGGAAGCCGACGGCGCCCCGAAGCACTACGTGGCCCAGGTCGAGGACCAGTCGGAACGACGCGCCGCCGAACACGCCCTGCGCGAGAGCGAGGCGCGCTATCGTCTGATCGCCGAGAACACCTCGGACATGATCACCATGACCGACCTGACCGGACGGACGCTCTACGCCAGCCCCAGCGTGCGGCAGGCGGGCGTGCGGCCGGAGGACCTGGAGGGGCGGTCGTTCGCCTATAGCATCCACCCCGACGATGAGCGCGACGTTCGCCGCGCCTTCCGCGCCTTGCTGGCCGAGGGCGGCACCAAGCGCGTCCGCTGGCGGGGGCATGACGCCAACACCGGTGGCTGGCTTTGGCTGGAATCAAACGCCAGCCTGGTCCGGGACCCGGAGACCGGCGAACCGACCGGCTTCCTGGACGTGATCCGCAACATCGCCCTGCAGGTCGAACAGGAGGAGATCGTCGCCTCCGCGCGCGCGGAGGCCGAGGCGGCCGCGGTCGCCAAGTCGCAGTTCCTGGCCAATATGAGCCACGAGATCCGCACGCCGCTGACCGCGGTGCTGGGCTTCACCAACCTGCTGCGCGAGATGGAGCTGCCGGAATCGGCGGCGGGCTATGTGCGCCGGATCGCCGGCGCCGGCAACGCGCTGCTGGCCATCGTCAACGACATCCTGGACTTCTCGAAGCTGGAGGCCGGCAAGTTCGAGATCCGGCCGCGGCCGATCCGGCTGGCCGAGGTCTGCGAGGAGACGCTGCAGCTCTTCTCGATCCAGGCGGAGGTCAAAGGCCTGACGACCCGCTTCGAAGCGGCGCCCGGCCTGCCGCGCGCGGCGATGGTGGACGGCGACCGGCTGCGGCAGATGCTGATCAACCTGGTCGGCAACGCGATCAAGTTCACGGAAGAAGGCTCGGTGACCCTGCGGATCGCTCCGGCCGGGGCCGACCGGGTGGCGATCGAGGTGGCGGACACCGGCCCCGGCCTGGACGACGAGGCGCAGGCGCAGCTGTTCCAGCGCTTCACCCAGATCGACGGCTCCATGACCCGCCAGCACGGTGGTACGGGCCTGGGCCTGGCGATCAGCCGCGGCATCGCCGAGGCCATGGGCGGCGCCGTCTCGGTGACGAGCATTCCGGGCGAGGGCGCGACCTTCCGCGTGGAGTTGCCCGCGCCCGCGGCCGACCTGCCGGAGGAGCTGGAAGGTGCGCAGGCGACGATGTCCATCGACGGCATCCGCGTGCTGGTCGTCGACGACAATCCGGTGAATCGCGAACTCAGCCGCCGGATCCTGGAAGCGGCCGGCGTGGAGGTATCGGATGCGCCGGACGGGGCCGAGGCGCTCACGCTGCTGGCGCAGCTTCCGGTGGATGTGGTGCTGATGGACCTGCGGATGCCGGTGCTGGACGGCCGCGCGGCGCTGCGGGCGCTGCGCGGAACCCCGGGGCCGAACCAGGACGTGCCGGTGCTGGCGTTCACCGCCGACGCCGACCTGGAGGGCGAGGGCGATCTCGATGGTTTCGACGGGCTGGTGCGCAAGCCGATCCAGCCGCTGGACATGTACGGAGCGATCGCCGCCGCCATCCAGTGGGCGCCGGTCGAAGGTGAGCACGAGAGGTACGTCGCCGGTTGAGGGTCCCCGTTTGCTGTCGCGACCGACGGTGGGCGTCCGGTTCAGGTGATGGGCGCGCGCAGGCGGCAGACGAGGCCGCTGCGCGCGTAGTCGACGGCCGCCGGCGCGCCCAGCTCCCCCGTCAGGCCCGACAGCAGGCGCGAGCCGAAGCCGGTGGATACGGGGGCCGTGACGGGCGGGCCGCCCGTCTCTCGCCATTCGAGGCGGAGGGCGTCGTGCTGCGGATTCAGCGACCAGCGTAGGCTGACCCGCCCGCCGACCACCGACAGCGAGCCATACTTCTGGGCGTTGGTGGCCAGCTCGTGCAGGGCCATGGAGATCGCCAGGGCCACGTTGGGCGCCAGGCGCGCGGGCGGTCCGTCGATCGCGATGCGGGCGCCCGGGGGATCGTCGTACGGCCGTACCGCCTCGCGGGCGATATTGGCGATGTCGGCGCTCTCCCAGTTCTCGCGGGTCAGGACATTGTGCGCGGTGGACAGCGCCAGCAGGCGTTCCGTCAACCGTTCGCGCGCATCGACCATGGACACCCCCTCGCGCAGGGTCTGGCGGGCCAGCGACTGGATCGTGGCCAGGGTGTTCTTCACCCGATGGTTCAGCTCGTTGATCAGCAGGCGTTGACGCTCCTCGGCGAGGCGGGCGTCGGTGATGTCCATGGCGAGGCCGACGTAGCCCTGGAACTCCCCCGCCTCGTCGAAGCGGGGCCGCGAGGCGGTGCGCAGCCAGCGCCACTCGCCGCCGATGAGGAACCGGGCCTCCCAGGCATTGAGATTGCCCGACACCCGGGCGTCGATCCGGGTCTGGGCGACGCGCTCGCGATCATCGGGATGCATGAGCTGGATCCAGGCGTCGCCCGTCAGCTCGGACAGCGGCAGGCCCGCCAGTTCCTGGAGCGCGCGGTTCGCGAACTCCAGGGCGCCGCGGGCGTTGGTCACCCAGACGGGCGACGGCGCGCTGTCGGCCATGTCCCGGAACCGGGCCTCGCTCTCGGCCAGGCGGGCGCGGTCGGCGCGGATCTGGGCGTCCTCGACCTTCGCCTCGGTGATGTCCATCAGCACGCCCAGCATGCCGACGACCTGGCCGTTGTCGTCGCGCTGGACGCGGGCGCGGATTCGTATCCAGCGAAGCGCGCCGTCGGTGGGCCGGGTGATCCGATACTCGATCTCGTAGGGGACGTCCTCCCGCAGCGCCCGCACGACCGCCAGGCGGGCCGGCTCGCGGTCATCCGGGTGGACGTGCTCCAGCATCTGGACCCAGGTCATCGTCGGCCCGGGCTCGAGGCCGACGATCTCGGCGGCGCGGACGGACATGTCGGTGACGTCGGTGGCCATGTCCCAGCGCCAGTCGCCGAAACCGGAGGTGGCCAGGGCCAATTCCAGCCGCGCCGCCTGTTCCCGTTCGCGGCGCGCCCGCTCGCGCCGCTCGGTGACATCGCGAAAGGTGACGCCCAGGCCCTCGTCGAGGGGGAAGGCGCGGAGATGGAACCACATGCCGGGGCGCAGCTCGGACTGGGCTTCGGCCTCGACCTCGATCCGGCCGGTCATGGCGCGCTCTAGGAAGTCGCGCATGTCGGAATCGGCGCCGAGCTCGGGGAGGTCCCACGCGAGCTTCCCGACCGCGTCCTCTCGGCGCAGCCCGTAATGGGCCTCGGCGTTGCGGTTGCAGTAGGTGACGCGCCAGTCGAGGTCGAACGCCATGAAGCCGTCGCCGATGCTGTCCAGCAGCTCGGCCATCTGGCGGTTCTGGGCCGCCTCGACGCTGGCCAGCGACTCCCTGATTGAAACTCTCCCAAGCGGTGCGCGCAATTGCCGGTTGATCATGATCAGACCGAGGTGCGGTCTACAAGGCCGCCGGGCGTTCGGTCGTGACGTGGACCCCGGGGTGTGGCTTCATCTCCGGGCTCGGATAGGTGCAGGAAAATCTTGAAGAAAGCGAAGCCGGATCAAGGGGCGGAGGCGCGGCTCGCCGCGGTGCTGGAGAGCATCAGCGACGTCTACTACGCCGTGGATCGCGAATGGCGGATGGTGCTGTTCAACCGCTCGGCCGAGGAATTCTTCGCTATGCCGCGCGGCGCGATCCTGGGGCGCAACTTCTGGGAGCTGTTCCCCCGCCGCGATAGCGAGTTCGGCCGCCTCATGCAGGCGGCGATGGACGAGCGGAAGCCCTCCCGCCTGACTGCGCCTTCGGCCCTGCGTGAGGGTCGCACCGTCGAGGTGCGGATCGCACCGCTGGCCAACGAGGGCGTCGGCGTCGCCATCGACGATATCAGCGAGCGGGCGGACGCCGAGCGGGCCCTGCGGCGCAGTCAGCAACGGCTGGATCTCGCGGTGGAGGCCCATGCCATCGGCATCTTCGACTGGCACATCCCGAGCGGGAAGGTGGTGTGGAACCGCGAGGAGGAGGCGTTGTTCGGGCTCGAGCCCGGCGGGTTCAGCGGCGACATCGGCGGCTGGCGCGACCGGCTTCTGGCCGAGGACCTCGTGCGCATGGAGGCTGAGCTGGGCGAGGCCATGGCGGCGCAGCGGGAAACCATGGCCTTCGAGTTCCGCATCCGCCGCCCGGACGGCGCCGTCCGCTGGGTCGAGGGCGCTGCGCGCTTCCTCTACGCCCCCGACGGGACGCCGCACCGGATGGTCGGCACCAACATGGACATTACGGACCGGAAGGTGGCCGAGCAGCACCAGCGGCTGCTGATCAACGAGCTGAACCATCGGGTGAAGAACACCCTGGCCATCGTCCAGGGCATCGCCTGGCAGTCGTTCCGGCCCAGCGGGATGGCCAAGAGCGCGGTGGAGGCGTTCGAGGGGCGGCTAGCGGCGCTGTCGACGGCCCACGACGTGCTGACCCGACAGAGCTGGGAGGCCGCCTCGATCGGCAGCATCGTGGCCGAGGCCGTGGCGCCGCATCATGCCGGCGACGGGCGGCTGACGGCCGAGGGGCCTCCGGTCGACCTGGAGCCCAAGACGGCGGTGGCGCTCGGTCTCGCCATGCATGAGCTCGCCACCAACGCGGTGAAGTACGGCGCGCTCTCCACGCCGACCGGCCGGGTCGAGGTGCGGTGGACCGCGGACGCGGGGTTCCTGCGGCTGACCTGGCGCGAGAGCGGCGGGCCGACGGTCTCGACACCTGTCCGACGCGGCTTCGGCGCGCGCCTTCTGGAACACGGCCTGGCCGAGGAATTGCGCGGCGCGGTGCGGCTGGAGTTCCGCCAGGAAGGCGTGCTGTGCGCGGTTGAGGCCTGGCTCGGCGACTAGCTCAGGCGGCCTGGCTCTCGTGGGTGTCGGCGCCGAGGCTGAGCTCGAAGTCCTGCAGGGTGTCGACGAGCTGTATCACGTTGGCGGCCAGCGGCCTTCCGCGGGGGAACTGGTAGCGCCAATAGGTGGCGATGTGGCTGACCAGACCGCAGCCGTCGCCCAGCGACAGGAACATCTCGGGCGACTTCAGCAGGAAGTCGCGAAAGGCGAGCGCGTTGCCTTCCACCGTCAACTGGGAGAACACCTCGTCGTAGACGCCCAGGTGGTTCATCACCGACTTCACCTGCCGCTCCATCTTCTGGCGCAGGCGGTTCTTGAGGGCCTCGAGCTCCGCGGCCGTCTCCGTGTCGATCGGCCCGATCACCCGGACCCGACCCAGCTCGCTGAACACATCGCGCAGGTTCGCCCACAGGGTGTTCAGCACCCACTTGTAGTAGAGGAAGCCCTTCCAGGCGAAGATGCCCTCCTTGTAGTTCTCCTTCTCCAGCCGCAGTGTCAGCCGCAGCGGCTCGAGCCGGTCGTCGGTGCGGGCCGAAAGCAGGGCCTCGACGAGGCGGGTGATGTTCCCCTCCTGGCCCTCGGCGTCGCGATAGGCCAGCTCGATCAGCTTGGCGATCTCGGTGCCGACGAAGCGCTGCATCTTGGCGAGGTCGGGCGCCGAGATCTCGAAGTGGCTGGGGCTGATGTCGAAGCCGCGGCGCTTCATGTGCTCGCGCAGCAGGAACGGGTCCAGCGAGGGCAGCTCGTCGATCGCCTCCAAAACCGCGACGTCGCGGGCGAAGTCCGGCGCCTCGCCGCGCAACTCTTCGAAGGCGTCCAGCCAGCCCCGTTCCGAGACGAACAGCGAGCGGCCGCCAAGGCCCAGGTCGGACCGCTCGAACGGGATGATCAGCTTGGTGGCGGTGTAGCGGATCCGGTCGAAGGACTCGCGCTCCTGATCGCGGAGCCGGTGGCGCACGATCACGGCGCCGTTGAGGCTGGAAGCGACGAAGAACGGGTTCTTCTCGTGCTCGGGGTTGTCGGCGTTGCGCGCCGACAGCGCCGCCAGGTTCAGGACGCGGCTGGTCGACGCGGTCTTTTCCAGACCCCGAAGGCTGCGAAATGTCCTGTCCGAACCCTTACCCACCGCTCACGTCCCATCCCGATACGGCCCAACCCAGGGACCGCTTCCACGCTTGCAAGTGTTGGATCGTGCCGACCAACGGTTAACCAGAATCCGCCGATTCGAGCGCCGATCGCACTCTGCGAGCCGAGCGGCGGGTCTCGCCTACCCATTTTGGGGGTTCTGGCGCCGCGATGCGCGTTAATGCATCACGATGTTATTCGATAGCGCCCGGCCCTGTGCGGCTTGCGTCCTCCACGGTTCGCGAACAGGTTGCCGCGGAGTACGAGTCTCTGGGGTTTGACGAGATGCGGGGCAAGGGCGTTGCGTGGGCTGCGGCAGGCGTTTGGCTGAGCTGCGCCGGCATGGCCGCCGCACAGACCGCCATCGCCTATCCGTCTTCGTTGGAGCGCGAGCCCCTGCTGGCCTGGCTGCAGCGTGAGACCGACATCGAGCCGAACCGCGTCGTGGCCGTGACGCCGCAGGCGCTGATCTCCATCGTCTCGACGTTCCCGGCCGGGCCCGGTTCGGAGCCGCGGGTCGTGCTGCGCGCGGAAGCGCTGAACGCGGACACCGTCACTCGCAGCGGCGCGGTCTCGTGGCACGTGTCGATGAGCGCGGACTGCAAGGGACGCCGGGTGCGCCTCGGCGAGACCACGGGCTATCCGGGGCGGAACCTGCTGGGCGATCGCGCGCCGTTGCGGCCGCCGGAGACCGAATGGCGGAAGCCCGACGCCGGGGCCGCCCTCGACGCGGCGTTGCGCGCGGTTTGCGAACCGAGCTTCAAGGGCCCCTTCGAGGCGGTCGCCCTGAAGGTCGCCCGGCAGGACGCGCCGGCCACGGCCTCGGCCGAGGCGTCGATGGCCCCGCCGACCCCTGCGGTGGCGGCTCCTGCCAAGCCGAGCCCCGTCGCGCCGAAGCCCGGCCGCCGCATGGTGGCGCAGATCGGGGCATCGCCATCGGAGGCGGACGCCCGTGCGCTGATCGCCGCCCTCGGCTCCAGCCTGGGCGGCCGGGAAACCTGGGTCGAGACGGCGCAGGTTAACGGCAAGACCTGGCGCCGCGCGGTGGTCGGCGGTTTCGCCGACGGCGCGGAGGCGGCCCGCTTCTGCGCGGGCCTGAAGGCCGCCGGCCGGGGCTGTTTCGTCCGAGTCGGCTGATCGCGGCGGTCCGTCGCGGGGGGAGGCAGTCCGCGCGAGGCGGAGTCTAGCTTCGCTTGCGGACGAAGAACCTCGCGGCCAGCACCAGCAGGCAGCCGACGAACAGGACGCCGGCGATCGCGCGCGCCGCATCGACCAGGAAGCCCAGGACGGCGAGGCCGACCATGGCGGCGAGCAGGATCACAACCCATTTTCCCATGAGCTGCACAATGGACGGAGCGCTCGGATGTTCCAAAATCGAAGGCCGGTAAGCCTTCCAAGTCATGAATTGAAAACCATCCATTGTGCTATGGTGTCGCATGATCCGGCCACGCGGGGACGCGGTTCGGGTTCTATCAGCCGTGAAATGGCCACAGCGCTGCTGTCAATGGTGGGCAGTGCGCTTGAGGACGGAGCATGCTGGCAGGACTGAGGCAGATCCTTGTGAACCCCGCAACGGGGTTGGTGGCGATCGGCGTTGCGGTCGCCCTGGCCGTGGGATTGGGCGTCACTTCCGCCAACTGGCGGGCGCAACAGGCGGACTACGAGGCGCGGATCGCGGAGCTGACCCGCGCGTCGGAGAAGGCCGAGGCCGGGTTCCGGATGGAGCTGGCCTCCTGCCAGGCGGTCGGCGAGGCGCGCGAAACGCTGGCCCCGCGGGTCGCGGCGGCGGGCGGAACGCCTGCCGGCGCACGTCGCCTGCTGGAACAACAGCCCGAGGGCATTGACGCCTGCGCCCGAATGGAGAGCGCCGACCAGGCGGTGCTTTCGAACCTGAAGAAATGAGCCGCATGAGACGAACAGCGGCGGCCCTGGCCGCAGCGATGGCGGCCCTGACCCTGGCCGGCTGCCAGACCTTGCGCCGCGAGAAGCCCGCGCCGGTCGCCCCGCCGCCACCGCCGACCCCCGTGCTGGTCCTGCCCAAGCCGCCACCGCCACCCCCGCCGCCGCCGCCACCCCCGCCGCCGCCTAAGAGCTGCGTGCCGCGCACGCTGCCGCCTGCGCCACGCTATCCGGACACCGATGCGGCGCTGCGGGCCGCCCCTGGCGCGGCCGACCGCTATCAGTTGCTGGCGGCCGGCCGGATCCTGCGCCAGGAGCGGCTCGACGACCTGGAACGCGTCATTGCGGCCTGCCGCTAGACGGCCAGGCCCACGGTCACCGAGCCCGCGTAGCCGGCGGATGGGCTGCCCGTCAGGCCGGGCGTCATAGCGGCGACCTGGGCCGTGCTGTTGTCGCCGAAGATGCCATCGCCTGAGGTGCTGGTCTGGGCGAAGCGCGAGGCGCTCTGGCCGTAGCCTCCCGCGGCATAGACGGCGGCGCATGCGTCCGCCGGCATCGCGAACTGGGAGACCAGCAGGCGATTGGAGTAGTTCGTCGCCGTTGCGAGCGAGCGGTAGACTTCGAAGTGAATGTGCGGATACCGGCCGGCGTAGCAGCCTGGGAAGATCGTCGTGAATGTCGCCTGGCCGGCGGAATTCGTCGCCTGCACGCCGCGCAGGTAGTTCTGCTGCGGCAGATCGTAGAGCGAATACTGGCCGCTGGCGTCGCAGTGCCAGATGTAGATGGCGTAGTCCGCCAGGGCCGCGCAGGACGCGCTGATGTTCGTGAGGTTGACGGTGAGCGTCAGCTGGACGCCTGCGGCTGTTCCCGACAGCCCGCCGAAGCTGCTGCGGATGTCGCTGCGGACCACACCGCTGGTGGTCAGGATATTGGAGAGCACCCCGTTGGCCATGTTCGAGCCGTCGGACGGGTAGGGGCCGTTGGTCTCGGTCGGGGTGGCGGCGCAGCTGGAGCTGGTGGCGCCCGTGCCGGTGGCTCCGGTCCCCGTCGTGGTCGTCGTGGCCCCCGTGGAGGTGGAGGTCGAGGTGGAGGTTGTGCCCGAGTCTCCCGACCCGCCGCAGGCGTCGAGCAAGAGCGCGCTGCCGCCCGCCCCTAGTAGGCCCAGCATCCGCCGGCGCGCCATCATCTGGCGCTGCAGGGCCTCCAGGTCGAAGGCGAGGCCCCGGTCGTGATTGTCGTCGTGCATGCGTCCCTCTCGGCTGCGATGCACGAAGGGGTAGGAAGCCGGCGGGGCCGTCATGTTGCCAGCTTGTTACAAGTTAATTTCAGCTCCTGTGACGGGACGGCGCAACGCAAAACGCCCCGACCTTGCGGCCGGGGCGTTCGCAGATCGACCGGGACGGTCGACTAGAAGCGGTATTGCAGCTCCAGCCCATAGGTGCGCGGGGGAACGTAGGAGACGGTCTGGTTCACGAAGGCGTCGCCCGTGGGGCGGAGGCCGTTCGGGCCAGTGTCGAGGCGGTCGCCGTCGATGCCGCTGACGCCCTCGGACTTGAAGACGTTCTTCACGAAGGCGATGACCGTGAAGCGGTCGTTGGCGTCGTTGAAGAGCAGCCGGGCGTCGACCTGCTCCCAGGCCTTGGCGCGATTGTAGTACTCGTTGAAGATCGAGTAGTAGGTCGCGTCCTTCCAGACGTAGGTCAGCGACGCCGATACGTCGCCCGGATCCAGCTTCCACGTGTAGTTGGCGTTGACCGTGAAGCGGTGCGGCGTGGACGAGGGCAGCTTGGCGCCCTTGAGGTCCTGGGCTTGAGACGCGGCGCCGCCCTGCGGGTCGTCCGGGTCGATGAAGCAGCATGCTTCCTTCAGCTCGGCGTTCAGGTACGAGTAGTTCGCCAGGATCTGCAGGTTCTCAACCGGCTGCCAGATGGTCTCCAGCTCGAAGCCGACGATCCGCGCCTTCGGCATGTTGAAGAAGCGCGTGACGGTCAGGCCCGTGTCCGGGTTCCGGCCGGAGATCGGGATCTGGATGTCCTGATAGTCGTAGTAATAGGCCGAGGCGTTCGCCTGGAAGTTGCCGCCGAAGGTCTTCTTCAGACCGACTTCGTAGGCGTCGATCGTCTCTTCTTCCGTCGTGACGTTCGGCGTCAGCGTGGTGGTGCCCGAGTTGAAGCCGCCCGCCTTGTAGCCGCGGGTGTACTTCGCATAGGCAAGGGTGTCGGGGTCCGGTTGCCAATCAAGGCCCAGCGCGCCGGTGACCCCGCTCCAGTTGTTCTTCAGGCCCCGGTGGCGGATTCCCGTCGTGGGATCGGTGTAGGCCGGCAGGTAGACCGATGGGTCGGTGCTGACGCCCGGCGCCGCGGCGTCGGTAATGTCCACCGGGCGGCCGGTGATGCGGCTGATCGGGCAACTCGTGGCGCTGTAGAGGCACATCAGTCGCGCGCTCTCGAACGACCGCTTGCGGTCGTAGGTGTAGCGCAGCCCGGCGGTCACCTTGAGCTCCTCGGTGAGCTGGTAGTCCGCCTGGCCGAAGACGGCATAGGATTCACTGACGTTTTCCGAACTGCCGTAGCCGTAACGGCGCAATGGGTTCGGCGCCATGGCCGCGCCGGACTGATTGGTCGGCCTTTCGAAGCGGGGGTCATCAACGTAGCGCGCGTCCGACAGGGTGTAGTTCGAGCCTTCGCGGAACTGGTAGACGCCGAGGATGCCCTGCAGCGGCCCGTCCCAGGTCGAGGCGAAGTTCAGCTCGTTCGAGAACCACCAGACCTCTTCCTGGTACTGGTTATGACGGCGCGGATAGTAGAGCAGGTTCTGCGCCGGCAGCGGCAGCGGGGCGGCGCTCGCCGGGAGCGGCAGCAGGAACGGCGCCTGGCGAGACGTGCCGTCCAGGTCGGTCTGGAGTCTGTAATCGTAGTAGGTGAAGCCGGTGATGTACTTGATGTCGAAGTTGTCGAGGTGCAGCGTGACGTTGGCGGCGTAGGTATTGCTCTCGAGGTCGATGTAGTTGCCGTCGTCCGTGTCGAAGCAGAACTGGCAGGTGTTGCCCGGCAGAGCCAGCGGGAGGCCGAAGCCGGCCGCATTCGGCGTCAGCGTCGCCTGGAAGGGTGAGGTGTTGTCGCGGATGCCGTACTGGGCGACCGTGCGGCCGCCGGGCCCGCGGCCCAGGTTGTGCCATTCGACGGTTTCAGCCTTCGCCCACCACTCCAGCTTGCCGTCGCCCAGCTCGCCCTGGAGTTGGCCTTCGATCTGCCACTGGTCGCCGGCGCCGCCCTCGTCCTTGCCGTTCGGATTGAGGTTCTTGAAGTAGGCGTCGCCCTGGGAGCTGTACGTCCCGGCGAGGCGGCCTTGGATGTTGCCGAACAGCGGCCCGGAGATGGCGGCCTCGGTGGCCCAGGTGTCGTAGTTGCCGACGCTGCCGCGGACCTCGGCGAAGAATTCGTCGGTCGGGCGCTTCGAGATGATGTTCATCGCGCCGCCGATCGAGTTGCGGCCGTAGAGGGTGCCCTGTGGGCCCCGCAGGACTTCCGTCCGGTCAACGAACAGCGTCGATTTGGCGAATTGGGTGACCGACGAGGTGTAGACGCCGTCCGAGTACATGGCCACGCCGCCCTCGGAGGAGCGGTTGTTGGTGAAGCGGCCGATGCCGCGCATGTTGATGCGGTCGTTGTTGGTCGAATAGGCCAGGCCCGGCGTGAAGTTGGTCAGGTCCTGGACCGAGTTGATCCCCACAAGCTCCCGGCGTTCGTCGGTGAATGCGGAGATGGCGACCGGCACGTCCTGCAGGGACTGTTCCCGCTTTTCCGCGGTGACGACCAGCTCTTCAATTTCCATGGTCTGCGCATAGGCCGCGCTTGAAGCGGCGCCGCCGCAGATGGCCGCCGCTGCGTAAACGCAAGACAGCAGCATGCTCTTTCTGGATAACATCTGGTTTCCCCCAAGCCCTGTTTTGACAGCGCCTTTGCAGCGCTTAGATTCGAATGTCCGGCATGGCGGACGTCAGGTCAATAAGCGCAGTCACGTATACCGACGCTATTCGAGCGGCTGTCTTTCTGAAGCAACGGTTTGGAGAATGCGTTATCCGAGTGTCGGTGCGGTGACGCTGCGCCACATTCGCGCCGCAACCCTGAACGCCGCCTGACGTTTCTGCTCATCGCCCCGTTCAGCCGCCGAGGGACAGGCTGGCGAGTCAGCGAACGGTGAGGTGCGATCATGACCCGTTTCGGATTGAACGTCCGTCTGGCCGCCGCGGGCGCCATGGCGCTGGCCTTGGCGGCGTGCGACGATCGCAGCGGACGGGTGGACGCGCCTGAACCCGCTTCGCTGGCCGACCTGTCGGCGATGGATGCGCTGCCCTACGCCGAGCCGGCGCGCGTGGAATACCAGGCGCCGGCGCAGGGCTACGCCTGGGCCGAGCGCGCCTACGGCCTGCAGCGCGCCGTCTACGACACCCCGCCGGATTACGGCTTCGACTACGGCGGCGTCGAGCCGCTGGCGTGGGAGACCGAGGACGACTGGGTGATGTACGCCGAGCCGTGGGATGACGGGTACCGCTACTACTATTACGAGCCCGGCGCGGCCTACCCCTACTTCGTGCGCGACGGTGACTATGGCTACGGCTACGGCGCGGGGGGCGTGCTGGTGGCGGTGTTCGACGCCGGCGGCCGCTACCTGCCGGCGGACGTGGTCTACCGCGTGGCGCCGATGGCCGGCCGCTACTACCTCCGCGGCCACGACCTGCGCTCGGCCGGGGACAGGGCGCGGCGGATCCGGGTGACGGAAGAGGTATGGGCGCGTCGCGCACCGCGGGTGATCCGCACGGCCGATCCCTGGCTGCGGGCGGCGCGCAACGACCGCGACTGGCGCGCCTGGCGTGGCCGGGACCAGGACCGGGAGCTTCGGCGCTTCGAGCCTGAGGCCGAGCGGCGTGCGGTCCGTGCGCGGCAGTGGCGGGAACACAGCGGCCGCCGCGCGGTCGTCGCGCTCCGGGCCCAGGACCACGGCCGGCCCCACGACGCGGAGGTGCGCCAGCCCGACCGCCGGCGCTTCGAGGCCGACCGCCGCGAACAGGCGCGACAGGCGGCGCAAGAGCGTCGCCAGGTCGCGCGAGCCGAGAGGCAACGCCAGCAGCAGGTGGGGGACCAGCGGCCCGAGCGGGAGCTACGGATGGTCCGCGACGATCGCCAACGCCAGGTCGAGCGTCGCCAGGTCGGGCGTCGCCAGTTCGAGCAGCGGCAGCGCCGTCCGGCCGAGCAGCAACAGGCCGGGCAGCAGGCGCAGCGTCAACCGCCGCAACGCCAGCAACAGGCTCAGGCCCGCTCGGCCGAGCAACAGGGCCGGCCGGCCGCCGGACGCGAGCGCGGCCCGGGCGCCGGCCGCGGCCACGACAAGAAAGACTAGGCGCCACCGCCAAGCTTGGCCCACTGTCGGCCGATGGCGAGCTACCGGCGTAGGCTGGAACAGGACCTGGACGGCTGGATCGGCCGCGGCCTCGTGCCCGCCGACAGCCGGGCGGCCATCCTTGGCTCGGTGGGCGAGGCGCGCCGCCTGGACGCCTCCACGGCGCTGGCGATCGTCGGGGGGTTGCTGGCCGGGGTGGCGGTGATCGCCTTCGTGGCGGCGAACTGGTCGGACATCCCGCGGATCGCGCGCTTCGTCCTGGTCCTGGCCATGTTCCTGGGCGCGGCCGGGGGCGCGGCGTGGGCCAGCGCCAGGGGGCGGACGGTGACCGCCCATGTGCTCCTGAGCGTCGCCGCCTTGGTCTTCGCCGCCGCCATCGGCCTGACCGGCCAGATCTTCGACATCGCCGGAGACCCCCAGGCGGCCCTGCGTGCGGCAGGCCTCGCGGCGGCGCTGCTGGCCCTGGCCGGACGCTCCCCATGGGCTGCGGCGGTGGGCCTGGCGCTCTTGGCCATTTCAGATTTCACTGTTCGGTCTGGCTTGGGCGGGGGTGAGGCGACATGGCCCGGCTGGCTCGTGGTTGCGGCGCCGCTGGGCGTTATCACCGCGCTTTTCTGGCGCTCGCAGGCGCTGGCGCACGTGGCGGGGATCGCCTCCGTCATCGCCGTCATGACCCTCGACGAGACGCTTCGGAGCCGGCCGGAAGTTCTGTTCCTCAGCGCAGCCGGCGTCCTCGCGGCAGGCGCGGTCGGGGCCCGGTTGCTGCGGGATCGGTTCGAGGGGCCGGCGGGCGTGCTCTACGGTTGGTTCGTCTGGGGCGCGATGGGCTGGTTCGGCGCATCGGGGTTCGGCGACAGCCTGAAGGGGGTGGGCCATTCGATCGCCTGGCTGGCGCTGTCGGCTGGCGTCGTGGCCCTGGGTCGCCTTGACCGGCACGCTTCGGTGACGGCGGCCGGCGTGGTCGGCCTGTTCGCGGCCGGCGCGACCCTGCTGTTCAACCTGGGGGTCGGGCTGATGACTTCGGCGGCCGTGTTCGGCGGCGCGGCCCTGGCGGCGCTGGCGGTCGCCTGGGCGATGCGCAGGCGGCGCGCGGCATGAAGGTCCCTTCGCTGCCGGTCCGGATCATGGCCGCCGCCGTCTTGCTGGCGTTGGCGCTGGTCGGCCTGGTCGTACGCGAGGGCATGGCGCGCCAGCAGGGCCAGGAAGTGGTGCTGGCGATCACCGGCTACGATCCGCGCGAGCTGCTGACCGGCCACTACGTCCGCTTCCAGTTCCGCTCGGAATTCCCCACCGGGACGCCGTGCCCGCCCGGCCATGGCGGCTATTCGCGGCGGCCGGACGCCTGGGTGGCGCTGAAGCCGCAGGGCGACCACCACGTGGCGGCGGGCGCCGCCCTCAGCGAGGCCGCGGCGCGGGAGCTGGGGCCCGTGGTCGTCCGCGGCGACATCGACTGCCTGGCCCGCGCGGCGCCGGAAACCACCTGGGTGATCCTCAACCTGGGCCCGGAACGGCTGCACACCGACCAGGCGCAGGCCGAGGCGATCCAGAAGGTGCTGCTGGTCACCCGCGACGGCGCGGCGAACGGCTATGCGGTGGTCTCGGTCGGGACCGACGGCAAGGCCCGGCTGAAGGGCCTCACCGCCGGCGGCCGGCGCGTCGACCTATCGTGGTTCTGAGGCGGACTCGGAAAGGTCCACGCTCTCGGGCGCCTTGCCCTCGCTCTCGGCTTTGCGAGCGCCCGCCAGGATGCCGGGGAGCGAGTAGTTCCCCTCATGGCAGGCGTATTCGTAGACCGGGCCGGGCGCGGCGTTCAGGGCCATCTCCGCCTTCCAGATCCTCGAATAGACCGCGGGGTCGTCCACCTCGAACGCATAGAGGATCTGGTCCTTGGCGACGCGGGTGAAGCGCTCCGTCACCTTGGCGTCCGGCGACAGGAACAGGCTGGCGCCGAAGTAGGGCCGCAGGGACTCGCCCGGATTGAAGCCGACGGTCTCGACCACCAGCGTGTCGCCCTCCCACCAGCCGATGGAGTCGCCCATCCAGGTGCGCATGTCGGCGGGCGGCCGGCGCTTGTCGGCCAGGCGGATGATCCGCGCGTCGTGGTTCATCTCGACCACGATGACGAGGTGATCCTTGGCCTGCTGGAACTGGTAGTGGTTGTTGTAGAGCACGTTCATCATCGGCGGGCCGGCCGTGGAGCCGAAGCCCAGGATGCAGCGCTCGCCGAGGGGGCGGGCCTCGGGTCCGTCGAAGGTGGTGCGGGCCTTGTTCAGGGCGTCCTGATAGAGCTTCCAGCCCTCGGGCCGGTACGGCAGCTTGCCGTCGGCGGGATCGACCAGCCACGAGGTGCGCACCTCGCCCTTGATGCGCCCCATGCGGCTGCCGGCGTCGATCCAGAAGGAATTGTAGCCGCCCGGGTCGTCGCCGGCCTTGGGCGCCGGCGCATTCGGATCGGAGGGCTTGTTCTGCGCGTCCATCATCCTGGCGCGCATCTGCTCCACCGTCTTCGCCTGGGCGTCGGTGATGGACAGGGTCTTGAACTGAGGACCGCGCTCCAGGCTGGTCAGGGACGCATTGGTCCAGACCCCCTCGAGGTCGGCCTGCCCGAAGGCGTTGCGGGGCGCCTTGTAGACGGCCTGGGCGCAGGCTGTGGTGGCGAGGGCGGCCAGGGCGAGGCCCAGCAGGACGCGGCGCATGCTCAGGCCTTCTTGTCGGTGAGGGCGGCGTAGACCGCCCTGGGGGAGATGTCGCGCACGGCGGGTGTGCCGGCCCCCGGAATGGAGCCGTTCAGGTTCTGGATCATGCCCACGAAGACGATGTCGTTGGCCGGGTCGATCCAGAACCAGGTGCCGAAGGCGCCGCCCCACCAGTAGCTGTCCTTGCCCTGGGGCAGGCCGCTCTCCGCGGGGCGCTCGTTGACCGCGAAGTCCATGCCGAAGCCCAGGCCCTTCTGCACGGGACCATAGAGGTCGACCCCTACGCCGGGCTCGAGGACGCTCCTGCGCATCAGCTTGACGGTCTCGGGCTTCAGGATGCGGGCGCCCTCCAGCTCGCCGCCCTGCAGCAAAGCCTGACAGAAGCGGTAATAGTCCGGCGCCGTGGAGTAGAGCCCGCCGGACCCCGACAGGAACCCAGGCTTGCTGGTCTGTGCCTGGGGCGCTCCTACGGCCGGGACGATCTTGCCGTCGGCATAGGCGTGGATGCGCACCACGCGCCCCTCCTTGCCCGGGCTCACCCAGAACTGCGTGTCCGGCATGTTCAGCGGTGTGAAGATGTGCTGCTGGAAATAGGCGTCCAGCGACTGGCCGGACAGCTTCTCGACCAGGTAGCCCTGGATGTTCACGCAGGGGCCGTAGGACCAGTCGGCGCCGGGCTGGCTGTAGAGCGGCAGCCGGGCCAGCTTGTCAACCATGCCCCTGAGGTCCGTGGCGTTCAGCTTTTCAGGCTCGTAGTTGGCGTTCGTCCCGAAACCGGCGGTGTGGCTCATGAGCTGGGCCATGGTCATGGGCCTGGTCTGGTCGACGAGGCCCGCGGCGGTCTTGACCTTCAGGCCGGCGAACTCGGGGATGTGCCGGGAGACCGGGTCGTCCAGTTTCCACTTTCCCTGTTCCCAGAGCTGCATCATCGCCACGCCCGTGATCGGCTTGGTCATCGAAGCGATGCGGAAGATGGAATCGACGGCCATGGGCGCGGACGCCGAGGCGTCCTGCTTCCCGTAGGCGTCCAGGTTCACCACCTTGCCCTTGCGGGCCAGCAGGGTGACGACGCCCGCCAGCTTCTGCTGGTCGACCAGCGCATGCATCTGGGCGTTCAGGTCGGCGACGCCGGCGACGGTGAATCCGGCCGCGGGCGGCGGCTGTACGGTGATCCTGGCGAAGGCGGGCAGGGCCGCGAAGGCGGTCAGTCCCGCGCCGCCGAGCAACAGGCCACGCCGATCCAGGCAAGTCATCGTCATCCTCCCGAAGGCCTCGTGGTCCGTCTGTCCGGACTCTTCGGAGGTCAGCATTCCCTGTCTTCGAACTTTCGGCCACCGGTATTTGGTTGCGCCGCCGCATCATTTGCGGGAGCCGCCGCCGGCGAGTTAGGGTCGGCCCGGGCCACAAGGAACGGCAATGGCGGACGGGCGGCTGCGGGTGGTGATCCTGGGCGGCGGGTTCGCCGGCCTGGAGGTGGCGAACGCCCTGGCGAAGGCGCCGGTGGACGTGACCCTGATCGACCGCCAGAACCACCATTGCTTCCAGCCGCTGCTCTACCAGGTGGCGACCGCGGCCTTGACCCCGGCCGACATCGCCTGGCCGATCCGCTGGGTGCTGAGCGGCCAGGCCAACGCGCGGGTGCTGATGGCCGAGGTCGACGGGGTGGACCTCGAGTCCCGAGAGGTCCGCACCGGCGGCGGGCGCTTCGCATACGACATCCTGGTCGTCGCCACGGGCGCGACCCACGCCTACTTCGGCCACGACGACTGGGCCGCGGCGGCGCCGGGGCTGAAGCGCATCGAGGACGCCACCGACATCCGCCGCCGGTTGCTGCTCGCCTTCGAGCGCGCGGAGCTCCTGGAGGACGAGGCCGAGCGGCGGGCGCTCACCACCTTCGTCGTGGTGGGCGGCGGCCCCACGGGCGTGGAGATGGCCGGCTCCATCGCCGATGTCGCGCGGAACGCCCTCCCGGACGACTTCCGCAAGGTGGACCCCGCCCAGGCTCGCGTGCTGCTGATCGAGGCGGGATCGCGCCTGCTGCCGGTCTTCCCCGAGCGCCTGAGCGCCTATGCGGAACGGGCGCTGACGCGGATGGGCGTGGAGGTGCTGACGGGCGTCGCGGTGACCGGCGTCGATGTGCGCGGCGTCACGACGGCCAACGGCCGGATCGAGGCCGGCGCGGTGATCTGGGCCGCGGGGGTGCAGGCTTCGCCGGCGGCGGCGTGGCTGGGCGCTTCGCACGACCGGGCCGGGCGGGTGGAGGTGGGGCCCGACCTGACGCTGCCGGGGCGGCCCGAGATCTTCGTCGTCGGCGACACCGCCTCGGTGCGCGACGGCGATCGACCGGTTCCGGGTGTCGCGCCGGCCGCCAAGCAGATGGGCCAGTATGCCGGCAGGGTGATCGCCGCCCGCGCCCGGGGCGCGCCGACCCCTGGCGCCTTCGCGTACAAGCACCAGGGCGACCTGGCGACGGTCGGCCGCAAGGCGGCGATCGTGAAGCTGGGGCGGCTCGAGCTCACCGGCTTCGTCGGCTGGCTGTTCTGGGGCGTGGTCCACGTCTATTTCCTGATCGGCCTGCGCAACCGCATCGCGGTGGCCTTCAGCTGGCTCTGGGACTACGTGACGTTCGGGCGGCGCTCGCGGCTGATCACCCAGGCGCCCGCGGGACCCGGATGACGGCCGGCGGCAAATCCGACTAGCTTCGGTCGGTCAGTTGAGGGCGAGGGGACATCGGTGGCGACAATCCGACGGGAGCCGGCCGCGGCGGCGGTGCGACGGCCGCTCTGGACGCAGCTCTATGTGCAGGTCCTGGTCGCCATCGCGCTAGGCGCCTTAATCGGCCACTTCTGGCCCGCGACCGGCGAGGCGCTGAAGCCGCTCGGCGACGCCTTCATCAAGCTGGTGAAGATGATCATCGCCCCGGTGATCTTCCTGACCGTGGTCACCGGCATCGCCGGGATGCGCGACATCGGCAAGGTGGGCGGGGTGGCGCTGAAGGCCTTCGCCTACTTCTTCACGGTGTCCAGCTTCGCCCTGGTGGTCGGGTTGACCGTCGCCAACGTGGTGCAGCCGGGGGCCGGGATGCACATCGACCCGGCGTCGCTCGACGCCGAGGCGGTGAAGGGCTACGCGGCCAAGTCGCACGACATGACGGTCGTGGGCTTCCTGATGGACATCATCCCCACGACGGTGGTCAGCGCGTTCACCGAGGGCAACATCCTGCAGGTGCTGTTCTTCTCGATCCCGTTCGGCCTGGCGCTGACGCTGATCGGGGATCGGGGCGAGCCGGTGCTGGCCGTGCTGAACTCGGCGGCCGAGGCGTTCTTCCGGCTGGTGGCGATCTTCATGCGCGCCGCGCCCATCGGGGCGTTCGGGGCCTTCGCCTTCACGGTGGGCAAGTACGGGATCGCCAGCATCGCCAGCCTGGCGGCCCTGGTGGCCACCTTCTACGGGACGTCGATCCTGTTCGTCCTGGTGGTGCTGGGGGCGGTGGCGGCCCTGAACGGCTTCTCGATCCTGAAGCTGATCCGGTACCTGAAGGAAGAGCTGTTGCTCGTGCTGGGGACCAGCTCGTCGGAGGCTGCCCTGCCGTCGCTGCTCGAGAAGCTGGAGCGGGCCGGCGCGGCCAAGTCGGTGGTCGGGCTGGTGGTGCCCACCGGCTACAGCTTCAACCTCGACGGCACCAACATCTACATGACGCTCGCGGCGCTGTTCATCGCTCAGGCGCTGGGGATCCATCTATCCTTGGAGGAACAGCTCCTGCTGCTGGGCGTGGCGATGCTGAGCTCGAAGGGTGCGGCGGGCGTGACGGGGGCCGGGTTCATCACGCTGGCGGCCACGCTGCAGGTGGTGCCCAGCGTACCGGTGGCGGGCATGGCCCTGATCCTGGGCGTAGACCGGTTCATGAGCGAGTGCCGGGCCCTGACCAACTTCGTGGGCAATGCGGTGGCGACCATCGTCGTGGCCGGATGGGAAGGAGCGCTGGACCGCGGGAAGCTGGCGGCGGCGCTGAACGGCGAGCCGACGGCGATCGCCGCGCGGCCCGTGGAGGCCGATGCGGATTAGCCCACGCGGCGATCGAGGACTTCGGCGGCCAGCGGCGCGGCGGTGCAGCGCTTGATGGTCGCCATCAACCCGGAAACCAGGATCGGCTTGGAGACGAAGTCCGTGAATCCCAGGGCGACATACTCGGCCGGCCGGCGGGAATAGACGTCGGCGGTCAGCGCGATGACCGGGATATTGCGCTCGGGTCCATTCGAAGCGCGCAGGCGCTCGATGACCTCAACTCCCGTCATGCCGGGCATGTGGATATCGAGCAGCATGATGTCGAAGGCTTCGAGCGCGAGGCGCTCCAGCGCCTCCTGGCCCGAGCACGCCATCACGGCCTTGTGGCCGAACGCGCCCAGGATCTCCTGCACGACGCGCAGGTTCATCGGGTCGTCGTCGACGTGCAGGACCTTCAGGGGCCTGTCGGTATCGCCCGGGCTGTCCGGCACGGTGTGAGCCTCCGCGGGACGCCTGGGGAGTGCGCCCACCTATGCCGCGAATCTGCCGGAATGGGTTTTAAGGTAAGACTGACAGACGTACTGAATCTGCGTTAACCGCGACGAATTCCCGGGTGAGACCTGAATTTGCGCAGCGCCCCGGAGTCGATGCGAAGCTTCCGCCGCGTCAATCGCTTTGTGGTTGCAAGGTTTCGATAGTTAAGCGGGGCGTGATTTCGCGCCGTCTTCTTACCGCCCTCAAACCAGGCGTGCGATCACCGCGATCAGGCCCGCCGCTGAGGCCGCCAGGGCGACCGTCTCGGTCAGCCGGGACCAACGAATGACATAGCGGACACGCATCGGGGCCTCCTGCTTGGGGGCTCGCCACCCGGATCTCCGCACTCAGGGGGGAGGGTTTGGGTCGCGGATGAGGCGGAAGCGGCTGGGGCGGCCGCTGGGCCCTCCGGGTGGCGAGGTCTCGGAATCCAGTTCTTGTGTGTTTAGTAAATACTGGAGTCCCTGTCGTCAACCTTGTTTTGCGCAGCGCTGCGGCGAGTTTTGGGCGCCAGCCTAGGCCAGCTCCAGCAACGGGGCGGCCCCGAGCGGCGCCACGATGCGGCAGATGACGCCGCCCGGTGCGAACTCCAGTTCGGCCGAGCCGTTCAGCTCGCTGCGTACGCCCTGCGTCAGCAGGCGCGAGCCGAACCCCCGGCGCTTCGGCGCCACCACGAGCGGGCCGCCGGTCTCGCGCCATTCCAGCGCCAGGATGGGCGCCGCGCCGTCCTCCCGGATCACCCAGGTCAGCCGGACTTCGCCCGCCTCGTTCGAGAGCGCGCCGTACTTCGAGGCGTTGGTGGCCAGCTCGTGCAACGCCATGCCCAGGGCCAGCGCGGCCCGGGCGTCCAGGCGCGCGTCGGGACCGGACCGGCCGATGCGGCGTTCGTCGAAGGGCGCCAGCGCGACCTCGACGATCTTCGCCAGGCCCGCGCCCTCCCAGTTCTCGCGGGTCAACACGTCGTGCGCCGAGGCCAGGGCGATCAGGCGGCCCGTGAAGACGTCGCTCATCTCCTCCGCGGTTCGGGCCGAGCGCAGGGTCTGCCGGGCGATCGATTGGACCGAAGCCAGAGTGTTCTTCACCCGGTGGTTCAGTTCGTTGATCAACAGCGTGCGGCGTTCCTCTGCCCGCTTGCGCTCATCGATGTCGAGGGCGGCGCTGAGGGTCTTCACGACGCGGCCGTTCGCGTTGCGCTCGAAGGCGACGGCGCGGTCTAGGACCCATCGGTAGCCGCCATCGCGCCGCCGGATCCTCAGTTCGAACTCGAAGACTTCGCCATCCGGCGCCGTCGTGAGCTGGACCAGCCGTTGGGCGACCCTCTGGAAATCCTCGGGGTGGATCAGCGAGCGGATCAGGTCGCCGCCCCCTGCGCGCAACTCCTCGGCAGTATAGCCGTAGACCCGCTCGGTGCGGCCGGCGACCCAGGCCGGGGCGCCGGCCTCGAAGTCGAAGATGTAGTTGGCGGTAGGCGAAACGGCGTTGATGTGGCTGAGCCGCGCCTCGTTCTCGCGGACGCTGCGGTCCAGCGCCTGGGTCTCGGTGACGTCGTACAGGCTGATGACGGCGCCGTTGATCGGAACCGCGCCGCCGCCGCGGGGCGCCACGTGAAGGCTCACGTCGCGGGCCTCGCCGGACACGTCACGGACGGTCAGCTCGGCCTCATACGACGCGCCGCCGAAGGCCTCGGCCACCGGCCTTTCCAGGATCTCGAACAGCGGCGCGCATATGGCCTCGGCCTGCGGCTCGCCCATGGCCGGCGCGGGCTTGGTCAGCCAGCGCTGGAACGCCGGGTTGGCGTAGTCGACGCCGCCTTCGCTGTTGAGGGCGATCACCCCCCAGGGGGCATTGTTCGCCATGCGGAAGAGGCTGGCGCGGTCGATGGCCGGCTTCGCCGCGAGCTGGGCCTCCAACTCGGCGACACGCGCAGCGAGGCGCGCGTTCTCGTCCCTGAGCTCTTCGGACATTGTCCGCGCCCCTGCCAACCCGATCTCCTCGACGCACGACGAACCTAACGTGAGCCCCGCGCTCTGGCGAGCGCCGTTCACCTGCTAGGGTTGCGGCGGGAGGCCCACCGCCATGATCAAACTGACGTTCTGCCTCGTGCGGCTGCCGTCGCTGAGCCGCGAAGCGTTCCAGGCCTATTGGTCCGGGACCCATGGGCCGCTGGTGGCCAGCCTCGCCGAGACGCTGCAGATCCGGCGCTATGTGCAGATGCACAGCCTGCCGCCGGAGGCCAGCGCCGGAATGCGGGCCACCCGGGGAGGCCCGGAGGACTTCGACGGCGTGGCCGAGTTGTGGTTCGACAGCCTGGAGGCCTTGGCCGAAAACGGCCGCCGCCCGGAGGCCCAGGCGGCGGCCGCATTGCTGCTCGAAGACGAGAAGCGGTTCATCGACTTGTCCCGCTCACCGCTGTGGTGGGGTCAGGAGCGGTTGGTGGTCGGCTAGCAGGCGTAGCGGCGCTCGATCGTCACCCGACGGCCGATATAGGGGTCGTAGACACGGTCGCGGCTGATGCAGGTGCGATAGGCGTAACGCGGGCGATACTCGCGATAGTAGCTGTCGCGGTAATAGCCGCCGCGATAGCTGTCGTATCTCGGATCGTAGGCGTAGCCGCTGCTATAGTAGCCACGATCCCGGCGACCGTCGTTGTTCCCCGCGATGGCCGCGCCAAGCGCCAGGCCGGCGACACCGCCGATGATGGCCGCGGCGGTTGCGTCGCCGCCCCCACCGTGGTGGTGATGGCGATCGTAGTACCGATAACGCTGCGCCTCGGCCGGCGCTGCGGTCGCCAGGACGGCGCCCACGGCGGTGACCGCAGCGAGGGTGGTCGTGAGGGCTTTGCGCATGACTGCCTCCTGAATTTAGAGACAATTAACGCTTGGCCGCCTGAACCGTGCCTGAACGGGGCTTTCAGCTATTTACGGGCCGCGGCGGTCTTCGCTCGAACGGCCTTGAACTCCGACGTCGGATTCCAGTCGGGCCAGCGGGTGGAGTTCGCCAGGTCGCGGCCGGCCTCGAAGGCCAGGATCACGTCATCCGCGGCGCCCTGGTAGTTCTGGTCGGCGGCCCAGACGTCGCAGGTCTGGTGGTAGCAGCGGGCGGTGTAGTCCTCGACCCACGTCTCACCTGCGGCGCGGCCGCCGGAGATCAGGTCGGCGCCCCCGCTCATGCCCATGAGCAGGATCGTCGGCACGCCCCGCTTGGCGACCGAGAAGTGATCGGCGCGGTAGAAGAGAGCGCGCTCCGGTTTCGGGTCGGGCGTGATGGTCCGCCGATGTTTCGCCGCGACCTGCGCGAGGTGGGGTTCCAGTTCGTTTTGCCCCGACCCGACAAGCACCACGTCGCGCGCCGGGCCGGCGGTCTGCAGGACGTCGAAGGTGTAGTTCGCGACCATCTTCGCCAGGTCGGCTTCGTGGCGCTGGGCATAGTACTCGCTGCCCAGCAGACCGCGTTCCTCGCCGGTCCAGGCGGCGAAGAGGATCGTGCGCTCGGGCGGCGGGCCGGCCTTGAACGCCCGCGCGGTCTCGATCACGCCGGCCACGCCCACGGCGTCGTCGACCGCGCCCGGCCGGATGACCTTGCCCGTGGGATCGGCCGGATCGACGCCATAGGCGTCCCAGTGGGCGGCATAGAGGATCGTCTCGCCGGGCCGCTTGGCGCCGGGGATGGCGGCCAGCACGTTCTGGCTGTTCATGCGGGTGAAGGTGTTCTGATAGTCGGCTGAGAACGTCGCGCCTTTCAGCTCCACGGGACGGAAGCCCGCCGTCTTGGCGCGGGCCTTCTCGGCCTCGAAGTCCAGACCGGCGTCCTTGAAGAGCTGAACGGCCAGGTCGCGCTGGATCCAGCCCTGAAGCAGCAGCTTGTCCTTGGCCGGATCGGGGCGGACGACGTCGTAACTCTCGCCGTTCGACGCCACGACCGTGTTCCAGCCATAGGCCGCGCCCGCGGTCTCGTGGACGATCAGCACGCCCAGGGCGCCGCGCCGCACGGCCTCTTCGTACTTGTAGACCCAGCGGGCGTAGAAGGTGGCCGCCTTGCCGCCGAACTTGCCGGCCACTGCGTCGCCGGGCATGGCTTCGAAGTCGGGGTCGTTGATCAGGACCAGGGCGATCTTGCCCTTCAGGTCGACACCCTTGAAGTCGTCCCAGCCGCGTTCCGGGGCCGTGACGCCATAGCCCACGAACACCATCGGCGCGGCCCGGATCACCACGCGCTCCACCGGCCGCTGGGTCTCGATCCGCAGGTCGGTCTGCTCGTGCAGCGGCTTGGACTGGCCGCCTGCATCCAGGGTGTAGGTCCCGCCGGGCTGGGTCTGGTAACGCCACAGCGGCACCTCCTGCGTCCACCCGCCTTTGTCGCCGGCGGGCGTCAGCCCCAGCGCCTTGAACTGGGCGACGATGAAGTCGACCGTCTTCTGCTCGCCGGGCCCGCCGGGCGCCCGACCGGCGTAGGATTCGGAGGCCAGCTCGCGGGTGATGTCCGACAGCCGCTGGGCCGAGATCTCCTGGGCGGCGGCGGGGAGGGCGAAGATCGAGAGGGCCAGGACAAGGCCGGTAAAGGGGCGCGTCATACTTGTCGTATAGTGTGGAAATCGCGCGCCTGCCTTCCCTTTGACACGAAGGCCGGGTGACAAGGAGGGCACGGGGCGCCTAAGACGCCGCGGCAGGAATTAGGGTGCGACGGATGGGTGTGTTCGACAACTCGACGCGGAAGCTGGCGGGCGACCTCCGGGCGAAGACCGTGAAGGCCGAGCGGCTGGCCGGTCCCTATGAGAGCTACGAAGGCTATGACGACGACGGCCTCGGCCGCCTGCGCAGCCTGTCGCGCCGCACCCGCCTGAGGCTTGCGGCCGCCGTGGATCGCGAGGCCCTGGCCATGGGCGTGGCCGGCCTGGCGGTGGGCGTCGCCATCGGCGCGGCGCTCATGTGGCGTCGTAGCCGCCGCTAAGTCGGGATTCCGACTTCCCGTTGAAAAAGTGACCTTTTATCCCGTTCGGACGCGACCGAACGGACTCTGCCGCGTTTAGCCGCCTGAGCGGGCGGTCCGGGCGGACCGCACCCTGCCCGGACGCGGAGAGTGCGATGACTGACCTCGAGATCGGAACCGCCGGCGAAGGCGCGACCAGCCGGACGGAGAAGGCCAAGGAGATCGTCGGCCAGGCCGGCCATGCCCTGAAGGCGGAGGCCCAGAGCTTCGCCAGCGCAGCCCAGGATCGGGTGCGCGCGGAGGCCCAGAAGGGGACCCAAGCCGGCGCCAAGACCCTCGGCGACTTCGCCAACGCGGTGCGCCGCGCGGGCGACGAACTTTCCCAGACCGACCAAAGCCCCGCCTCGCGGCTGGTGCGGCAGGCCGCCGACGGTCTCGAGAGCCTGTCGCGCAACCTCGCCGACAAGGATCCTGGCGACCTGCTGAACGCCGTGCGCGACTTCGGTCGGAAAAATCCGGCCGCCTTCATCGGAGGCGCAGTTCTGGTGGGCCTGGCCCTGGGCCGCTTCGCGCGCGCCTCGGACGCCAGCCCGACGCGCCTGAGCGACGAGGACCTGGGCTTCACGGAAGGCCCCGAGGCCGCCCCGGTCGCCGCAGACGCCGGCGTGGATGCGCCGCTGGCCAGCAACCTCGGCTCCCTGGACGGCTCGACCGCGGCGACGACGGCCTCGCCCGTTGGTGTCGACGACGGGACCTCCGGGATCGGCGAGACCGACGCCATGACCTCCCCGCACATCGGGGGCCGGTAGCCCATGGACGGGACCTCTCCATCGCGGGAGGCGCGGGGCCTGACCGACCTCATCGCCCAGCTGGGCGGAGACCTCGCAGCCCTCGTCCGCAAGGAATCCGAACTGGTCCGGGCGGAGGTCTCGGAGAAGCTGAACGCCGCCGGCAAGGCGGTGGGCGACATCGCGGCTGGCGGGTTGCTGCTGATCGCGGCGCTGCTGGTGCTCCTGCAGGCCCTGGTGCTGGCCCTGTCGAAGCTGATGGACCCGATCTGGGCGGCGCTGATCGTGGGCCTGGCGGTGGCCGGGGTCGGCGCCCTCCTGGTGCGGGCGGGAATGAAGGCGATTTCGCTGGACGGGCTCAAGCCGAGCCGCACGGCGCGTCAGCTCAGGAAGGACGCCGAACTCATGAAGGGAAGCCCCAAATGACCAAGACCTCCGCAGAGCTGGAGCGCGAAGTGGAAGACGCGCGCGGGCGTATCGACCAGACGGTCGAAGCCCTGAAGGACAAGATGCAACCCCGGGAAATGTTCGACGAGGCGACGAAGATGATGGGCGGCGCGAGCAACAAGGTGCTGACGACGGCGGTGGACCAACTGCGGGAAAATCCCATTCCGATCGCCCTGATCGGCCTGGGCGTGGCCTGGCTGGCGATCAGCCAGACGCGGAGCCGTTCCGCGGGTGGCGACTACCAGGCCTCGGGCTATTACCCGACGTACGAGGGCTACGATGAGGACGAGGGCCTGCGCGCCAAGGTGAAGGCCAAGGCCGAGGCGGCGAAGGCCAAGCTGGCCGAGACCGCTGAAAAGGCCAAGGCGCGGCTGGCCGACGCCCAGCACCACGCGGCCGACGGCGTGACGAGCGCGCGCGGCAAGGCGGGCGAATACGCTCATCTGGCGCAGGAGAAGGCGGGCGAATACGGCCGGGCGGCGCGCCAGCGCTTCGACGAGACCCTCGACCACGAACCCCTGGTGATCGGCGCCATCGGTCTGGCGGTGGGCGCGGCCATCGGCGCCTCGCTGCCCTCGACCCCGGTGGAGCGGCGCTACATCGGCCCGGCCCGCAACAAGGTGGCCGACCGGGCCAAGGCCTCGATCGGCGAGGTGAAGGACGTGGCCCAGCGCGCCTACGGCCAGGTGAAGGACGAGCTGCACCGCCAGACCGGGCCCGCCGGCGAAGGCGCGACCCTGCGCGAGAAGGCCTCGGCCATCGCGGAGGCGGGCGCCCGGACGGTGAAGGACGAACTGGAAGGCCGCGCGCACTAGGACAAGTCGTCTCCGGCTGCCGGATAGGGATCGCACGGAGGCATCCGCGGCGATCCCTTTTCGTTTCGGCGTGACGTCCTGGCGCGGGTCAGCGGACCCGTTCGAGAAGCTGGATGAGTTCGGCCGCCTTTTTGCGCTGCTCGCCCGCGTCGCCGGAGACGATGGCGCCTTCGATGCAGTGACCCAGGTGGTCCCGCAGCATCTCGGTCTCGACCTTGGCCAGGGCGGCGCGCACCGCCTGGAGCTGGGTCAGAATGTCGATGCAGTAGCGGTCTTCCTCGACCATTCGCGCGACCCCTCGCACCTGCCCCTCGATACGGTTGAGGCGGTTGAGCAGGCGGGGCTTGTTTTCACGTTCCATCAGGCGCTCCGAGCATCGGGACAATATACCCGGTAGGGGTAATTGCAAGATGCCCGTCAGGGGTATATCTGCATCATCGATGCTAGTACCCCATGGGGGTATGTGAACCGGGAGTCGAAGATGGCCCATGCGCACGATCACCTCGGAACCGTTCTCGATCCGGTTTGCGGGATGACGGTCGATCCGGCGACGAGCCCGCATCACGCCCAGCACGAGGGGCGGAACTTCCATTTCTGCTCGGCCGGCTGCCGGACGAAATTCGTCGGCGACCCGAAACGCTACCTGGAAAAGGACCGAGCCCCGGCGCCGGCGCCGGCGGGCGCCATCTACACCTGCCCCATGCACCCGGAGATCCGCCAGGTGGGGCCGGGCAGCTGCCCCATCTGCGGCATGGCGCTGGAGCCGGAGACGGTCACGGCGGAGACCGGCGCCAATCCCGAGCTGGCCGACATGAACCGGCGGTTCTGGATCGGCCTGGCGCTGGCCCTGCCGGTCTTCGGCCTCGAGATGGGCGGGCACCTGGTCGACCTGCACAGGTTCATCGCCCCACAGGCGTCGAACTGGGTGCAACTGGCGCTGGCCACGCCCGTGGTGCTCTGGGCCGGCTGGCCCTTCTTCGAGCGCGGCGCCCGGTCGCTGGTCACCCGGCGCCTGAACATGTTCACCCTGATCGCCATGGGGGTGGGCGTCGCCTACGCCTACAGCGTGCTGGCGACCCTGGCTCCGCAGGCCTTCCCGCCCGCGTTCCGTCGCCATGACGGCAGTGTGCCGATCTACTTCGAGGCCGCCGCGGTCATCACCGTGCTGGTCCTGCTGGGCCAGGTCCTGGAATTGCGGGCGCGCGAGCAGACCTCCGGAGCGATCCGGGCGTTGATGGACCTGGCGCCGAAGACCGGCCGCCGGGTCCGCGACGACGGGTCCGACGAGGAGGTGGCGCTGGATGCGATCCTCGCCGGCGACCGGCTGCGCGTGCGGCCCGGCGAGAAGGTCCCGGTGGACGGGGAAGTGCTGGAGGGCCGGGTTTCGATCGACGAATCCATGGTTACCGGTGAGTCCATGCCGGTGACGAAGACGGCTGGCGACAAGGTCGTCGGCGGCGCGATCAACAAGACAGGTTCGTTCGTGATGCGCGCCGAGAAGGTCGGCGCCGACACCCTGCTGTCGCAGATCGTCCAGATGGTCGCCCAGGCGCAGCGTAGCCGCGCGCCGATCCAGCGGATGGCCGACCGGGTCTCCGGCTGGTTCGTGCCGGCCGTGATCGCGGCGGCTGCAGTGGCCTTCGCGGTGTGGGGAATCCTCGGTCCGGAGCCCCGCTTCAGCTACGCGCTGGTGGCCGCGGTCTCGGTCCTGATCATCGCCTGTCCCTGCGCCCTGGGCCTGGCGACTCCGATCTCGATTATGGTGGGGGTGGGGCGCGGCGCGCAGGCGGGCGTGCTGATCAAGAACGCCGAGGCGCTGGAGCGTTTCGAGACCATCGACACCCTGGTGGTCGACAAGACCGGCACCCTCACCGAGGGGCGCCCGTCGGTCACGGCGATCCGGCCGACGGCGGGGTTCGACGAGGCGGAGATCCTGCGCCTGGCGGCGAGCCTGGAGCGGGGCAGCGAGCACCCCCTGGCCGACGCGATCCTGCGGGCCGCGAAGGCGCGTGGGATGTCCCTGTCCGAGCCGGAGGGGTTCGACTCTCCGGTGGGCAAGGGCGTCGAGGGCCGGGTCGATGGACGGGCCCTGGTGCTGGGATCGGCCGCGTTCCTGTCCGAACGGGGCATCGACACGGCGCCGCTGTCGGCGGATGCGGAAGCCCTTCGGGCGGACGGGGCCACGGCGATCCTGATGGGCGTGGACGGGCGTGCGGCGGCGATCCTGGCGATCGCCGATCCGATCAAGGCCACGACGGCCGAGGCGGTGCGCGCCCTGAAGGCCGAGGGCGTCCGACTGGTGATGATGACCGGCGACAACCGCACCACGGCGCTGGCCATCGCCGCGCGCCTGGGCATCGATGAGGTGGAGGCCGAGGTCCTGCCGCAGGACAAGGCCGCGGTCGTGGAGAAGCTGCGCGCCGAGGGCCGCAAGGTCGCGATGGCGGGCGACGGGGTGAACGACGCCCCCGCGCTGGCGGCGGCCGAGGTCGGCGTGGCGATGGGGGCGGGCGCCGACGTGGCCATCGAGAGCGCCGGCGTCACCCTGTTGAACGGCGACCTGCAGGGGCTGGTGAAGGCCCGGCGGCTGTCGCGCGCGGTGATGCGCAACATCCGCCAGAACCTGTTCTTCGCCTTCGTCTACAACGCCGCCGGGGTGCCGATCGCGGCGGGCCTGCTGTATCCGGCCTTCGGATGGCTGCTCTCGCCGGCGATCGCGGCCGGGGCGATGGCCCTGTCCTCGGTCAGCGTCATCGGCAACGCCCTGCGGCTGCGGACGGTGAAGCTGTAACCGGCCTCTATCGCCCGCCGGCGCCTTCCTCCTTCACCTCGCCGCGGTTGCCTTCCATCTCGCGGCCCTTCTTCTCTTCCTCGCGGGCGCCGGCCAGGATCCCGGGGAGGGCGTAGTTCCCTTCGTGACAGGCATACTCGTAGATCGGGCCCTTGGTGGCGTTCAGCGCCACCTCGCCCTTCACCGGGGCGGTATAGGCGCCCGGGTCGTTCAGCTCGAACTGGTAGAGGATCTGGGTCGGCGAGATCCGCGTGAACCGCTCGGTGACCTTCAAGGTCTCGCCGCCGGCGCCGCGCAGGCCCTGTTCGGCGCGCAGGTTGATGGTGTCGACGACCAGGGTGTCGCCCTCCCAACGGCCAACGGAATCGCCCATCCACTTGCGGATTCCAGACGGGTCGTGCTGGGCGTTCAGCCGGATGATCCGGCTGTCGTGGACCATCTCGACCTGGATCATCACCTCGTCGCCGTTCTGGATGATCGAATAGTTGTTGTTGTACAGCGACGGCAGCATCGGCGGCCCGGCCGAGGAGCCGAACGACATGATGCAACGCTCGCCCAGTGGCCGGCGTTCGGGCCCGTCGAAGTTGCCCACGCGCGCGTTGCCGAGCCGGGCCTGGACGCGGGCCATGGCCTCCTTGGTCATCGGCGGCATACGACCGTTCTTCGGCTCGACGATCACTGACGACCGGGGCTGGCCGTTCAGGCGGATGATCTTCGTGCCGGGGTCGACCCAGAAGTTGTTGTAGCCGCAGTCGACGCCCTTGAAGCCGCGTCCGCACTCGTAGGGCAGGTCGGTGACCTTGAGCTTCGGATCGGTCGGCTTGGCGCCGTCCTCGTTCAGCTTGGCGTTGGCGCCTTCCAGCGTCCGGGCCTCCTCCTCCGTGAGGACGAGCCGGTCGCCCAGCTTCGGGTCGCGCTCCAGCGGCGTGATGGTGGCGTTGGTCCAGTTTCCCGAGAGATCAGGCTGGCCCCAATGGTTGCGCGGCGTCTTGTAGCTCTTGGTGATCGCGGCGGGGGCGGTCTGGGCGGCGGCCACGGCGGGGATGGCGCCAAGCGCCGTCAGAGCGGTGAAGGCCAACGCGGCCGCGAGGGTCCGGGGCATCTCAGCTTCCTCCAACAAACCGGTTCTTCGAACGCCGGCATACGCGGAGGATAGCGCCGGGCCGAGGCCCGGCGCCAGTCCCGATAAGGCTACTTCTTGGCGGGTGCGGCCGGGGCGGCCTGCAACTGCTTCACACGGTCCAGGTGGGCCTGGATCTTGGGTACGGCCTTGCCGGCCGCGGCCTTCAGCCCGGCGTCGTCGCCGTTGTCGGCGTAGCCCTGCATCAGAGTCAGGGCTTCGTTGTGCGCCGCTTCCTGCTGGGCCAGGTAGGTCTTGTCGAAGTCGGCGGCCGGCGCAGCATTCAGGTTGTCGATCAGGCCCTTGCGGCGCTCGTCGAGACCGGTCGGGGCCGTCTTGCCGGCCGCCGTGATCAGGGGCTTCATTTCATTCGTCATGGCCGTGTGGTCGGTGACCATCATCTTGCCGAAGTCCTTCACGCCGGCGGACTGGCCCTTCTTCTGGGCGATCTGGCCGGCCTGGATCTCGTACATGTCGCTGATGGCCGCGTTGGTGACGAAGGCGTCGGTCGACACCTGGCCCACCGTGGCGGCGCTGGTCGCGCCGACTGCGGCCGAGGCGGCGTCCTGGGCGGCGTTCACGGCTTCGTTCGACGTGCCCGGATCGGCGGGGTTCGCGGCCTCGTCCTTCTTCTGGCAGGCGGCCAGCGACAGGGCGGTCGCGGCGGCCGCGGCGAACATGATGACGCGTTTCATGGTTGGCTCTCCCTTAGAGGCGGTGGGGAGCCCAACGATCGATTAGCGCCCGGGTTCCGGCATCGGGACGACGATCAGGCCGGACCGCACCAGCACCAGGCGGTCGCCGCCCAGGTCGAGGGCCATCCGGAACCGACGGAACAGGCCCGTGCCCAGCAGTCCGGAGGGCGCGGGGGCGCCTGTCGTCGGTGTGTAGATCTGTATGTCGGCGTCGCGCAGGGTCATGTCCCCGACGCGGATCGTGCGCGCGGTCACCAGCCGATCGAGGCTGAGCCCGCCCAGGCTGACGGAATGGGCAGAGCTGACCTGGCGACCGGGAACAAGCAGCCCCGCCTGGTCCGCGGCGGCGGCCGAGAGGGCCAGGACGCCGCTGGCCCCAGTGTCCACCAGCACGTCCAAGGCAGGAGCGTCCTCGATCTGGACGGCCAGGACCGGTGCGCCGCCCTTGGTCCGGAGCGGGACCGCGATGGCGTCGCGCGCGGGACGGAACGCCTCGCGGGTGAGGAAGCGCGCGCGGGCGCGCGGGAAGTCGGCCTCGACCACCAGGTGGCGCAGGACGTCGCGGCCGATCAGCAGGTGGAAATTCCGGCCGGTGGCGGCGGAGATGGCGGCGAGGTCCAGGGCCGCGGCGCGAAGGCCCGGGATGGCCAGGCCGGGCAGGACCAGGTCCAGGCGAACGGTGTGCGTCAGGCTGGGGCCGCCGCTGACGCCGTAGGCCAGGATCGGCGCGGCGACCGTTCGCGGCAGGTCGAGGCGCTCGGCCAGGGAGCGGTCGATGGCGGAGAACTGGGCGCCGGAGTCCACCACCGCGCGGATCGGCGTGCCGTTCACGGCCACGGGGATCTCGATCAGGCCTCCGCGTTCGGGCAACGCCAGCCAGGGCGTGTCGCGGCCGTTGGCGAAGCGGGGCTGCAGCGGCGGCCAGGGCAGGCGGTCGCGCACCATGAACAGCGCTCCACCGGCGGTCGCCAGCAGGCCCATGCGGACGAGCAGGCCGCGCCGCGTGGTCCCCCTCCTTGCCCTCATTGCGTCTGCAGTTCCTCGGCGCCGATCGCGAAGGCGCCGTCCAGCCACGCCAGGATCTCGCGGGCCGCCGGATGGTCGAAGGCGGCGAAGCGGGCGGTGAGCCGGGTCTTCTGGTCGGCGGTCATTCCGTCCAGGCCGGCGTCCTCCAGCAGCAGCAGGGTGCGCTCGACGCCGTCGGCGAGGTCCGCGCCCAACACCGCCTCGGCCGCGCGGCGGAAGGCGGCGAGGTACTGATAGCCCTCACCCCGAGCATAGCTCTCGGCCAGGGTCAGCGCGGGGATGCGCGAGAGCACGGCCTGGGAGGCGGTGTTGATCCCGTGCGCGGCGACCTGCGCGCCAATGGCCGCGGGCCGACCGGTGAAGGCGCGCAGGTGCAGGTGGCGGCTCATCCGCGGGCCGTCGTTGACCGGGTAGTTGTCCCAGAGAAACGGCTTCCTCCGCATCTGTCCGGTAACGCGTTCGAGGTGTCCGGGCGAGAACTCGCGGCTGCAAACCTCCTCGCCGGTCCACATCAGCCGGATGGCCGGATCGAGGCCGGCGCCCAGGTCCTCCAGGTAGTTCGCCGGGCGCTGGCCGAACACGCGGTCCAGCACCGGATCGTCGGTGTAGTAGCTGGGGCAGGCGATGATCCGCGACGCCCTGGTCCGTTCGGCGATCCAGTGGAGGATCTCGATCTGGCGCTCGGCCAGCTCCGGCAGGTCGCCCTTCATGTCGTCGAAGAACACGCCCAGGTCGGCAAGGCCCAATCCGTCGAGTTGGGCCAGCTTGGCGGCCAACGCGCCCTTGGCCGGGCCGTCGAACCCCAGGAACAGTTCATAGGGGCTGAGGCCCACGCCGAAGCGGACCCCCGCGTTGCGGCACGCCTCGGCGAAAGCGGCCAGCGCTTCCAGCTCGGTGTCGGGATAGGGCTCGCGCCAGCGGCGGCGCAGGTAGCCGTCGGCCTTGGGCGCATAGAGGTAGAAGCCGTAGCCCGCGGGGGCCAGGGCGCGGACCATGTCGGCCCGGTCCTCCCAGGAATAGGGCCGGCCGAAGAAGCCCTCGATGATGCCGAGTTCCGGAGTCATGGTCTCCTGATAGCGGAGGCGGTTGCGATAACGACGTAAATTTGTAAGGTCCGCCGCAGCAAAATCGAGGAAGCGCCCGATGAACCCCAACGCCGAGTTCGACATCATCGTCTATGGCGCCACCGGCTACACGGGCCGGCTGGTGGCCGAGCACCTGGCGCAGCGCTACGGCGTGTCTGGCGAGGTGAAGTGGGCCATGGCCGGTCGTTCCGCCGACAAGCTGGCCCAGGTGCGAGACGAGATCGGAGCGCCTGCGGACACGCCGCTGGTGGTGGCCGACGCAGGCGACGCCGCCCAGCTGAAGGCCATGGTGGGCCGGGCCAAGGCGATCATCACCACGGTGGGGCCCTATCAGCTCTATGGCTCGGACCTGGTGGCGGCGTGCGCCGCGGCCGGGACCGACTATCTGGACCTGTCGGGCGAGCCCAACTGGATGCGGCGGATGATCGACGCGCACGAGGCGACGGCGAAGGCGTCGGGCGCGCGGATCCTGTTCTCCTGCGGCTTCGACTCGATCCCGTTCGAGCTGGGCGTCTACTTCAACCAGGAGACCGCCAAGGCGAAGCTGGGCGGCCCGGTTCCGCGGGTGAAAGGACGGCTGCGGGGAATGCAGGGCGGGCTATCCGGCGGCACGGCCGCCAGCGGGGCCGCGACCATGGCGGCGATCCAGAAGGATCCGTCGCAGCTCGCGGTCATGATGAGCCCGTTCGGCCTGACTCCCGGCTTCGAAGGCCCGGCCCAGCCGACCGGCCAGGTCGCCGAGGAGGATCCGGACGTCGGGCCGGTGGCGCCGTTCATGATGGCGATCATCAACACCAAGAACGTCCACCGCTCGAACCTGCTGATGGGTCATCCGTACGGCCGCGACTTCGCCTACGACGAGATGGTGATGGGCGCTCCGGGCGCCGGCGGGCCGGGCTTCACGGACCTGGGCAGCCTGCCGGGCGGCGGTCCCAAGCCGGGCGAAGGGCCCACCAAGGAAGAGCGCGAGGCGGGCTTCTACGACGTGCTGTTCATCGGCATCGGCGCCGATGGCCGAAAGGTCCGCACTTCGGTGAAGGGCGACAAGGACCCGGGCTATGGCTCCACCTCGAAGATGCTGGCGGAGACGGCCATCGCCCTGGTCCGCGCTCCGGACGTTCCGGGCGGCATCTGGACGCCTGGCGCGGCGCTGCAAGGCCGGCTGGTCGACCGGCTGCAGCAGCACGCGGGGCTGACGTTCGCGGTGGAGTAGGGCTACTCCGCCGTCCAGCCGCCGTCGATGGAGAGGTTGGCGCCGGTGATCTGGCTGGCGGCGTCCGAGCAGAGATAGACGGCCAGCGAGGCGACCTGGTCGACGGTCACGAACTGCTTGGTGGGCTGGGCCTCCAGCAGTACGTCGCTGATCACCTGTTCCTTGGTCATGCCGCGGGCGGCCATGGTGTCGGGGATCTGTTTCTCGACCAGCGGCGTCCAGACGTAGCCGGGGCTGATGCAGTTGACCGTGATGCCGTGGGTCGCGACCTCGAGCGCCGCGGTCTTGGTCAGGCCGGCGATCCCGTGCTTGGCGGCGACATAGGCCGACTTGAACGGCGAGGCGACCAGGCTGTGGGCCGAGGCGGTGGAGATGATCCGGCCCCACTTGCGCGCCTTCATGCCCGGGATCGCCGCGCGCATCCCGTGGAAGGCCGATGACAGGTTGATGGCCAGGATCTGGTTCCACTTGTCCACCGGGAACTCGTCGATCGGCGCCACATGCTGGATGCCGGCATTGTTCACCAGGATATCGACCGAGCCGAAGACCTTCTCTGCGTTCGCGACCATGGCGGCGATGGCGGCGCCGTCGGTCATGTCGGCGCCGTCGTAGAGCGCCTTCACCCCGAAGTCGGCCTCGATCTTCGCCCGCTCGGTCTCGATGGCCGCGGCGTCGCCGAAGCCGTTGATGACGATGTTGGCGCCCTCGGCGGCGAGGGCGCGTGCGATGGCCAGGCCGATGCCGCTGGTCGAGCCCGTGATGAGGGCGGTCTTGGCTTTCAGGCTCATGCGGGGCTCCTATCGGGCGTTATTGTGCAGTGCAGCAACGCCTCATGGCGGATTTACGTCCGATCGTCCATCTCCTGTCAGATCGTAGGTGGTGGTGCCGGGCTTCATCGGCAGGTTCAGCCACTCGCGGCGCAGCGTGCGGCGCACGTCCGAGACGCCAGCGCGCCAATGCTCCTGCATGGTGACGCGGGAGAACTCGTAGTCCTTGGAATTCCCCTCGTAGAGCTTGGCCCGGTAGATGAGCTGCACGATGGCGATCGAGCTCTCGTGAGCGAAAGCCTTAAGCAGGGCCAATTCGTCGCCGCCGTCGTAGCCGGATGGCAATTGCTCGATCAGCTTCTGGAGCGCCGCCTTGGTGTTGTGCAGCTGCATCTGCATGTCGGTGTTCAGGCGCGTGCGGCTGGAGAAGCGGATGTCCTTCTCGCGTTCGGCGGCCTCCAGCACGGTCTTGGGCATGTCGCCCCGAGCGCTGAACAGATCCACCTGGAAGATCAGCAGATTGCGCTGGCCCGCCTCGTCCAGGACGTACTGCAACGGCGTGTTAGAGACGATGCCGCCGTCCCAGTAGTGCTCGCCGTCGATCTCGATCGGCGGGAAGCCGGGCGGCAGGGCGCCGGACGCCATGATGTGCTCGGGACGGATGCGGTCCTTCGTGCTGTCGAAATAGGTGAAGTTGCCGGTGCGCACGTTGACGGCGCCGACGCTGAGCCGGGTCTCGCCCGAGTTGATGCGGTCGAAGTCGACGAGCTCTTCCAGCGTCGCCTTCAGCGGCGCGGTGTCATAGAGGCTGATCGCCTGCGGCGCGCCGGGCGGATAGAGGAACGCTGGCGGGATACGGGGCGAGAAGAAGCCCGGAACCCCGAAAGCGGCCACCCATCCCGCGCTCACCTCGTTCCAGAAGGCGCGGATCTGTTCGTCGGCGGGAGCGTGTGTGACGGGGGCGGCCGACGAGGCCACGCGCCAGAACGCCTCGAGCTTGTCGTGCCGTTGGTCCGGCGGGTTGCCGGCGATCAGGGCGGCATTGATGGCGCCGATGGAAATCCCGGCAACCCAACCCGGCTCGAGATCGGCCTCGGCCAGGGCCTGGACCACGCCGGCTTGGTAGGATCCCAGCGCGCCTCCGCCCTGCAGCACCAGGACCCGGTCGCATTCGGCGGCTGTGATCGGCATCGACGGCGCTCCTGCGAACGCCGCATGGCAGCCCGCCGCGCTCCAGTGCGCAAGCTTGGCGGCGGGAGCAAGGCGATGTCCTGGCCAAGGCGGCTAAATCTTGAGCCCGCTCACATCAGACCCAGCGCTTTGAAGCTGGCCACGCCGTCGCGACCGACGACGAGGTGGTCGTGGATGGCGATGCGCATGGGGCGCGCGGCCTCGACGATCTGCCGGGTCATGTCGACATCGGCCGAGGATGGAGTCGGGTCGCCGGATGGGTGGTTGTGGAGCAGGATGAGCGCGCTGGCCGAGAGCTCAAGGGCGCGGCGGACCACTTCGCGCGGATAGACCGGGGCGTGGTCGACGGTGCCGCGGTTCATGATCTCGTCGGCGATCAGCTGGTTCTTCTTGTCGAGGAACAGCACGCGGAACTGCTCGCGGGCCTCGTGAGCCAGGGCGGTCTTCACATAGGCCAGCAGGGCGTTCCACGACGAGATCAGCGGCCGGCGGGCCACCTGTTCCTTCGCGGTGCGCAGCGTCGCCTCGTGCAGCAGCTTCAGGTCCAGGGCCACGGCCTCGCCGACGCCGGCCACCGTGCGCAGGTCCTCCGCCGTCGCGCCCAGCACCCCGCCCAGCGAACCGAAGCGGGCCAGGAGCTGCTTGGCCAGCGGCTTCACGTCGCCGCGGGGGATCGAGCGGAACAGGAACAGCTCCAGCAGCTCGTAGTCGGGCACCGCGGGCAGGCCGCCGGCCGTCGCGCGGTCGCGCAGCCGCTCGCGGTGGCCGGCATAATGCGGCTTCGGCTCGGGCGCGGGGCGCCAGAGCTGGCCCTGGGCGGAGGCGTCCTCGACGGAAAAGGGGCGGCTCATAGCATAGATATGTTCCGCAAACGTTCCTGTTTGGCAAGGGCCAAGCTTGGCGCCCCCAATTGGGGGAGGCCGAACCGGCGTCGGCGGCTCATCCTGGCGGCGATGGATGGGTAGGGGTGACGACGATGAAGGTGGGCACGCTACTGGGGGTGCTGGCCGCTGCGGCGGCAGTTGTGGCGATCATGGCGGCGGCGCCTGCCAAGGCGACGGCCGATCTGCAGATGGCTATTTGCGCTTCGGCGGCGTGATGACGCTGCGCCCGTAGGCGCCGCGGAGCCGCCCGTCGCGGGCGAAGTCGCGCATCATCGCGAAATAGCCGGGCGAGAAACGGGTCGACACCCGCTCGCCATCAGGCTTGGTCTCGAACTCGGTCATGCCGTGCTCCGCCCCCGGATAGAGGGCCAGCGTGATCGGCAGGCCCGCGTCGATCAGGGTCCGGAGCCGCCGGCCGGTCTCGGCGCTGGGGGCCTCCAGGTCGTTCTCGCCGAGGATCCAGAGCTGTGGCGTCTTCACGGCGCGCAGGGTCGGCATCGGGTCGTAGCGCCAGGGCGTGCCCCAGTCGTAGTCCTTGGCCATGGCCCTGAGCCGCGTCTCGCTATGCGGCAGCACCAGCCAGGTGAAGTTGCCGTGTAGGTCCTTGTACCAGGGCTCGCCACGGTACTTGTCACGCAGGGCGTCCAAGCGCTCGAACCCTTCGGTGAAACCGCTGGCGATCACGGTCTCGGCCGCGTCGGCCACTTCCAGGGCCTTGGCGGTGTCCCGGGCGCTGTAGCCCTTGAGACCCATCTCCAGCGCCACCTGCTGCTGGTCCTCGTCGATCACCGAGACGGCGAGGCCGAAGCTGACTATGGCGAAGTCGACCGGCGCGCGGGTGGCGGCGATCGGAACTACCCAGCCGCCCTGGCTCGCCCCCTGGTAGCCGACCCGGCCGGCGCGCGGGCCGGCGAGGCGGCGCGCCTCGCGCATGGCGGCCACCGCGTCGTCGGCCAGCAGCTCGAAGTCCTGGCTGTACTTGCCGCTGGAGGCGCCCGTGCCGCGCTTGTCGTAGACGAAGGCGCCAACCCCCGCGGCGGGAAGCAGGCGTTGCAGGGCGTAGCTGTCGAGGGCGGAGTCGTTCTCTGCGCCGTGTACCAGCACCACGATCGGGACCCGGCTGCGGCCTTCGGGCAGCACCAGCCGGCCGGCGAGGGACACGTCGCGGCCGGCGAACCTCGTCTCCTTGACGTCGAGGGGGATCCGGCGACCCCGGACCCCGGCGAACCGGACCTCTCCTGCGGCGCAGTCGGAGAACGAGACTGTTACGCCGTCGGGCCGTCCGGTCCAGCCGAAGGTGCTGCTCCAGCCGCCCTCAGGGGTCTTGGCTAGCGCGCCGGTTGTTCCGTCGAACTGGCGCCAGCGCAAGGCGCCTTCGCCGGACGGCGCAATGTCCACCAGCCGGCCGTCGGCCAGTCTGTAGGCGCCGACGTGGCAGTCGGTCGGCGCCGCGGCGCCGGCGGGCTGCGAGAGGAACAGGGCGGAACAGGCCGCCAGGGCCAGGATACGGAACCAACGCATGCCGGACGGTCGGGGCTGGCCACCCGCCCGGCAATTTAAATCGCGGTAAGGTAGGTGGCGGCTAGCTCCCCACTCGGATCGCATTGTCGTCCGAGTTGCGGTCGATCTGCTTGTTGTAGGGATCGACGCCGGCGAATTTCGGCGGCTTGTCGACGGTCACCACGATCGTCTGGCTCCCCGACCTCAGGGTCGTCGTCCGGAAGGCCAGGACGTTCTTGGGCCCGAAGCCGGGCTTGCCAGGCTCGGCGTCGAACACGCCCAGGTCGAACACCTCCCCGGCAGGGATCGGCGCCGGCGTCTCCTGGCCCTTGCCGTCGGCGTAGGCCTTCTTGGCCTCAATGGTCAGGGTGACGTCGTAGCGGCCATCGGCGCGCTTGTTCACCGCCGCCGTCTTGGTCTTCAGGTCGTAGAGGGTGATCTTCTCGAAGAGGTCGGTGATCAGCTGCTGACTGGCCGCGTCGGCCCCGGCCTCGGCCCGGAGCGCATCGACCAGGTCCTGGGAGCGCGGATAGGGGGCGCCCTTGAAGGCGTACTGGGCCAGCAGCCGGCGCAGCGCCGCATTGACCTTGGCCTCGCCCATCCGCTCGCGCAGCAGGTACATGACCAGCGAGCCCTTGCGGTAGTGGATGTAGGGCTGGTTCTCGACGCGGATCAGCGGCAGTTCCTCGACCAACTCGCCGCCGCGGCTTCTGAGATAGCGGTCCAGCTCGAACTTTAGGAACTTGCGGATGCCGTCCTGGCCGTAGGTCTTCTCCATGACGATCAGGGCCGAGTACTGGGCCAGGGTCTCGGAGAGGCTGGTCGCTCCCTGCATGTCGGCGCCGATGATCTGGTGGGCCCACCACTGGTGCGCCAGCTCGTGGGCGGTGACGTAGGTCACGTAGTCGATCTTGTCGGGCTGGGTGTTGTCGGTGACGAAGCCGATGCCCTCGGAGTAGGGCATGGTGTTCGCGAACGCCTGGGCGAACTTGGCGTAGTCCGGGAACTCCAGGATCCGCGCCTGGTGGAACTGGTAGGGGCTGAAATTGGCCTGGTAGTAGTCGAGGCCGGTCTTCAGCGCCTTGATCATCCGATCGACATTCCAGGGGTGCTGGGCGTCGTAATAGATGGCCAGTTCGACGCCCTTGTAGACCTCGCGCTTGATGGCGTAGCGGGCCGACTGCACCGAGAAGAAGTTCAGCACCGGGGCGTCCGTGCGGAAGCGGATGGTGCGCCGGCCGCCCTTGGTGACGTCCGAGATGCGGTAGCCGGGGGCGACCGGCGTCTGCTCGGCGTCGGTGGTGACGCTGATGTCCGCGTTCACCCAATCGGCGTTGGCCAGATAGTTGCGGGCCTGGGCGGAGCGGTCCTCCAGCTTCGGGGGGCGAAGCTGGGGCGTGAGGCCGTACTTGCGGCGCTTGGCGCGGTCCTGCAGCAGCTGCGAGCGGTCCATGCCGACGATCGGGCCGAACTCGAAGTTGTTCACGAAGGTCCCGTTGTCGACCAGCCGGGTGGTGTTTCCGGAGTTCTTGAAGCCCCGCTGCTGCATCACGGTCTGGAACGACAGGGCCGTGTGCTCGCCCGGCTGGAGGGGGCGGTCGAAGGTGAAGATGCGGTAGTTGAAGCGGTCGAAGGTCTTCACCCGCGACGCTCCGTTCACCGCCATCTGCAGGGCCTTGGTGTCGCGGTCCAGGCGCACGTGCAGTTCGCGGATCGGGACGCCGCTGTCGTTGGTCAGGTGATAGACGCCCTCGGTCACCAGCTTGGGCGTCGTGGGATGCAGGTCGAGGTCCAGGTCGACGTCGGTGACCGACGGTTGCGGCAGCTTCTCGTAGCGCAGGAAGGCCTTCTCGTAGTCGGCCAGCCACTTCTCGTCGCCGACCGAAGTCCGGTACTCGTTCTGGACGTTGGTGTTGTCGTAGATGAAGGCGCCCAGCCCGATCCAGGCGACGAGAGCCGCGCCGCCGATGACGCCGGCCGGGCCGAGCAGCCGACGGGGCAGGCGCTTCAGGCGCGGCAGCATCCGGGTCTCGGTCCCGCGTCGCCACAGGCCGTAGGACAGGACCAGCAGGATCACGGCGAACGCCGACCAGTAGGCGCGGAACCAGGCCGCGAACACCGCATAGTCGCCCTGGCCGTTCATGTCCGACAGCGGTGTCGAGGGGCGTCCGCCGTAGAGGTAGAGGTTGTGCTCGAAACCCAGCGTCGGGAAAACGAGCACCGCGATTAGATAGAGCACCATCAGGCCCCAGCCCACGAACTTGTGGGGCGAGACCGCCTGGAAGAACACCGCCAGGACCGCGATCAGCGTCCAGTCGGCGGCGTAGGGCAGGACGTACCAGAACAGGTACTTGCCCAGCTGGATGTCGAAGAATCCCTTGGAAAGCTGCACGGCGATGCCGGTCGCGGCGCTGACCACCAGCATGGCGATCAGCACCAGGGCGATGGCCAGGGTCTTGGGGACCACGAAGGCCCAGTCGGGCACGGCGGTGGCGTCGACGATCTCGTGGGTCTTTCGCTCGCGTTCGCGCCAGACCAGCTCGCCCGCGTAGAAGACGGCGACGATGACGACCAGCATGGAGAAGCTGCCGGTCAGCGTGCCAATCACCCAGCGGGTCACCGGGTAGAGCTTGGCCCCGCTCAGCTCGTCGCCGAGGACCAGCCCGCCCAGGCTGTTGAACAGGCCCAGCAGCAACAGCACGACGAAGGCCGGGCTCTTGAACACCTGGCCCATCTCGAAGCGGGTGCGCTTGGTGAGCTGCGCCCAGGCGACGTCCAGGCCCCGGCGCGGGGCCGGAAGGCGGCGCGACGGCGGGGGCGGCGCGGCCTCGACCGACGGCGCGGTCCTGCGCGCCCGCCCCGGCCGGGTCTCGAAGCGGAAGGTGAACCAGGCGAGGCCCAGGAACACCAGCGCCACCGGGATCCAGATCAGCCGGTTGTACAGCAGCGGGCCGACCAGGTCGGGCATCCGCGTGTTGGAGTCGGCGGCGGTGAAATAGCGGGTCGCCAGGTCCCAGGCGGCCAGGCCGAAGGGTTCGACCAGCGATGCGAGCTGCAGCTTCTCGGGGTCCTGCAGCGCCACGTTCATGGCCAGGTAGGCGACCATGAACCCGGCCACGCCCATGTAGGTGCCCATCATCGAACGGGTGACGGTGGCCAGGGTGAAGAAGATCGCCGACGTCAGGAACAGGCCGGGCAGGGCCAGCCAGACATAGGCGAAGGCGTAGTCCGCCAGCCGGTTCGGCCCCATGGTCTCCGGGTCGACCCACGGCATCAGCGAGCCCACCAGGATCGCGGCGGGCACGAACAGGAAGGCCAGCGCCACCGCGGCGAACGCGCCGGCGAACCGGCCGAACAGGTAGTCGAACTTGCGGATCCGCGTGGATCGGATGATCGGGCCGAACCCGGTCTCCTCGTCGCGCACGATCACATTGGCGACGAAGGCGGTGGAGACGAACATGAAGAAGACCGTCATCACCATGACGATCTGCCCGATGGCCTGGGGCGAGTTCTTGTGGACGTTGCCGCCCGCGCCGATCTGCACCCGGTCGATGCCGACGGCGCCGAACACCAGCAGGAAGAAGATCAGGCCGGCGATCCAGAAGATGGGCTGGCGAAGCTGGTAGCGCAGCTCGAAAGCCGCGATCTTGCCGAACATGCGGGGACCCTCGCTCGCCTTAGGCCGCGCGGCGCGAGGCGGAGAGGGTGGAGAAGTAGACGTCCTCCAATCCGCCCTGGACGGGCTCGAAGCCGGATCCCGGAACAGTGTCGGCCAGGACGTGGATCACGGTGCGGCCGCCGGCCAGGCGGGTGGAGATCACCTGGTGTTGCGCGCGCTCGGCGTCCAACTCGCCGCGGTCGATGATCTTCTTCCAGACCTTGCCGGACAGGCCTTCAACCAGGTCGGACGGCGCGCCTTCCCTCAGGATGCGACCGCCGGCCAGCACGGCCATGCGGGGGCACAGGTCGGAGACGTCGTCCACGATGTGGGTGGACAGGATCACCACCACGTTCTCGCCGATCTCGGCCAGCAGGTTGAGGAAGCGGTTGCGCTCCTCGGGATCGAGGCCTGCGGTGGGTTCGTCGACGATGATCAAGGTCGGCCGGCCGATCAGCGCCTGGGCGATGCCGAAGCGCTGGCGCATGCCGCCGGAGTAGCCGGCGACGGCCTTCTTGCGCACGTCCCACAGGTTCACCTGCTGCAGCAGGGTCTCGACCGTGTCCTTGCGCTCGCCCTTGCCGGCGATGCCCTTCAGGACGGCCATGTGGTCCAGGAGGTCGATGGCGGAGACGCGCGGATAAACCCCGAAATCCTGCGGCAGGTAGCCCAGGGTCCGGCGCAGCGCCTCAGGGTTGGCGATCACGTCGATGTCGCCGAACCGGATCGAGCCCTGGCTCGGCGTCTGCAGCGTGGCGATCGCCCGCATGAGCGTGGACTTGCCGGCCCCGTTTGGTCCCAGCAGGCCGAACATGCCCTTGCCGATCTCCAGATCGACGCCGTCCAGCGCGCGCGTCCCGTTCGGATAGACGTGCGTCAAACCCTTGATGGAAAGCATGACCCTCTAACTTCCACCCCCAGCCCTCGGCCAAGCTGCAACGGGGCAAGCCAGGCGGCAAGTGAGGGATGTGTAACGAAGCCGAATGACCGGGTTACGTCACGGAGCGAACCCGGTCTTGCCGCTTCGGCGACGGAGCCTGACCGGTTCCGCGACGTCGCCCGTGCGGATGCGCACGGTCCGCCTGCGCAGGATCATGGTCGTCAGGTGAGGTCGAGGGGGACCTTCGCCAAGTCGCCCTGCCAGGATTTGCGCGCCTCGGCGCGATACTCAGTCGCCTTCGCCTTGTCGGCCTGGGCCAGGATGCGCAGCGCGAGCGCGTCGTGCGGCCACTCCGCGAGGCTGGCGCGGGCGGCGGCGGCGGCCTCGGTCGGCTTACCGGCCTTGAGGTAGGCGGCCGCCAGGCTGCGGCGGACCGGGTACCACCACGGGGGCGGGTCGAAGTTCCTCGGGACCGGGAAGGCCTTCTCCTGCGCCAGGGCCGCGCGCTCGAAATGCCCGACCGCCTCCCTGGGCTTGCGCGCGATCATGGCGGCGCGGCCCAGCAGGACGCCTTCGGAGATCGTGGCGACGTCCACCTCGCCGCCGAGGTCGGCGGGTTTCGGCCCCTGGGCCCGCAGCGCGGCGATGGCGGCGGCCTCGCGGCGGACCCCCTTGGCGTCACGCTTGGCGGCCAGCGCTTCGCCGCGGGCATAGTGGCGGTAGATGGCGAGGATCCGCGGATCGTCCTTTCCGGCCGGCACGGCCAGGGCGCGCTCCGGATCGAAGCGGGCCAAGGCCACCAGGCTGCGGGCGCGGGAGAGGACCTTGCTCCGCTCGGGCGCGGCCTTCGGGAACGTGCGCTCCGCGTGGTCGGCGTACTTCACCGCCAGGGCGCCGTCACCGGCCATCAGGGCCCCGCCCAGACCGAACAGGTAGTTGTGAAGGTAGTAGCGCTGGCTGAGCGCGCCGGACTGCGCCAGGCCGACCTGGCTCTCGGCGTCGACCTTCAGGGCGCGCGCGTTGTTGAGCGCCACGTCCTCATAGTGACCGACCCGCATCATGGTGTGGGTGCCCATGTGGACGAGATGGCCCGCGCCCGGCGACAGGTCGGCCAGACGATTGGCGTAGGGCAGGGCCAGCCCCGCCTTGCCCGCGAACTCGGTGGCGTGGATGTAGTAGTGGATGGCCGCGCTGTCGTCGGGACTGCGCGCCAGCACCATCTCCAGAATCTCGATGGCGCGCGGCACGCCGGAATAGTCGTCCTGCCGGGCCGGGATGATCAGCACGTGGGCGGCCAGGTTGGCCAGCATGTTGTCGGCGGGGTCGGCGCGGACCAGCGCGTCGAGGGCGTGGCCGAAGGCCTGCTCGCGGCCTTCCTTCGGCGTCTCGGCGCCGTAGCGGAGCTGGAGGGCCTCGGCGAGGCCCTTGGCGCGGACGTCGCCGGGCTTGGCCAGCTCGCCGGCCCGCCTGGCCATCTTCAGCGCGTCGATCGTCTCCAGCGGCGTGATGCCGGTATTGAGCGTCGGGCCCAGCGAGAGCGCGACCCCGGCGGCGCAGAGGCTGCACGACGGGTCGGCCGCCGCTGCGCGTGCGAACGCCGCCTTGGCCTCGTCATGGGCGAAGGCGTGATAGAGCCGCAGGCCGTGGTTGAACCAGGCCTCGGCTTCCTTGCTGGTGGTGTCGACCGCGAATGCGACGTCGCCGAATCCCGGCAGCATCACGCCGCTCGCGGCCCCGCCCGTCGGCGCCGTGGCCGTTTCCGCGCCGCAGATGAAGCCGATCCCCACGAGGCTGAGGTCCGCGCCGATGGCGGACGGCGTGGCGGCCAGCATGGCCGTGCTGAGGGCGAGGACGAGCTTCATGAGCGAAGCATCGCCCGGCTGGCGAGGCGCGTCTAGGCGCTCAGGATCGGCGGCTTGAATTGGCCGGTCGGCGAGCCGGTGAAGACCTCGATCCCCTCCTCGGTGACGCCGCAGGAGTGCTCGCACTGGGCCGACAGTGACTTGTCGCGGGTGACCGCCGTCCAGCCGTCGGACAACAGTTTCACGGGATGCTTTCCGAGGTTCACCATCGGCTCGATGGTGAAGAACATGCCAGGCTGCAGCAGCTCGCCCGTGCCGCGCTGCCCGAAGTGCAGAATGTTCGGCGCGTCATGGAACACCTTGCCGAGGCCGTGACCGCAGAAGTCGCGGACCACCGAGCAGCGCATGCTCTCGACGTAGGACTGGATGGCCTGGCCGATGTCGCCGGTCCGGGCGCCGGGCTTCACGGCCGCCAGGCCGCGCTCCAGCGCCTCATAAGTCACGTCCACCAGCCGCTTGGCGCGCGGGGCCACCGGGCCGACGCCGTACATCCGCGAGGTGTCGCCGTGCCAGCCGTCGACGATGACGGTGACGTCGATGTTGACGATGTCGCCCTCGCGCAGCACCCGCTCGCCGGGGATGCCGTGGCAGACGATGTGGTTGGGACTGATGCAGACGGTCTTGGTGTAGCCGCGGTAGCCCAGGCAGGCGGGCAGGGCGCCATGGTCCAGGATGAACTCACGCGCCAGGTCGTCGAGGTGGCCGGTGACCACGCCAGGGACCACGTGCGGCGTCAGCATGTCGAGGCATTCGGCGGCCAGCCGGCCAGCCTTGCGCATGCCTTCGAAAGCCGCGGCGTCATGCAGCTTGATCTGGCCGGTCCGGTATTCGCCCTCGAGGGTGTCTGTCATCGATATGCTCCGGCGCCTATGTCGCAACCCTAGCACGGAAGTTCAATGGCGGCGGCGTGGACACCACGCCGCGGCGCGGAGCGGAGCATGGCCGGCCGCTGAGCAGCTCGCGTTCGGAAGCTCCCCCTAACTGACGAGCCAACCGGCGGACGAAGCCTAGCTGGGCAGCGGGAACAGCCCCTCGGGATCGTCCACCGGGGCCGGGGCGTCGATCTCGCAGACCAGGCCGTCCGGCGGGAACCCGAGGCGCACCTGGCCCCTCAGCTCGGCGGCGAGGCCGCGTTCCAGCAGGCGCGAGCCGAAGCCTCGCCGGGCGGGCTCGGCCACCGGCGGGCCGCCGCTCTCGCGCCAGCTCAGCCGCAGGCGGGGCCCGTCGGGCGATTCGGCCAGGCCCCAGTCGATCGCCACGCGCCCCGCCCCTGTGCTCAGGGCGCCGTACTTGGCCGCGTTGGTGCAGAGTTCATGCACCGCCAGGGCGAAAGCGACGGCCGACTTCGGCGGCAGGGTGGCGTCGGGGCCGTCGAGATGGAACCGCGCGGCCCCCGAGCCCTGCGCGAAGGGCTGTGTGGTCCGCACGACCAGTTCGCGCAGCGAGACGGAGCGCCATTCGGCCTCGGTCATCAGCACGTGGGCGCCGGCCAGCGCCATCAGCCGGCTGTCGAAGTCCGCGCGGGCCAGGGCGGTCGGGCGGTCGGCGCGCAAGGTCTGGGCCGACAGGCTCTGGACGATGGCCATCGTGTTCTTCACCCGATGGTTCAGCTCGTTGACCAGGAGCTGCTTGTGGTCGAGCTCGGCGCGCAGCGATTCCATCAGGTCGATGTTCTGCAGGGCGGTGGCCATGCAGCTCGCCAGGGCCGCCATGGCCGAGACCTCGTCCTCGGACGCCTCGCGGACGTCGCGCCAATAGGCCCCCAGCGCGCCGAAGGGGTCGGGTTCGCCGACGGGGGTCATGATCAGGCTATGGATGCCCGTCGGCCGGTACGCCTCGTGCGGGATCCGGTCGTCGACATAGATGTCGGGGATCACCGCCTGCCGGCGGTTCAGCATCGCCCAGCCCGAGATGCAGGCGGTCAGCGGGAATTTCTGGTCCGTCCACAGCGGGACTTCGCTGTCCTCGGCGATGTAGTGGCAGCGGTCGCCGTCGCGCAGGACGATGGCCACGCCGAGCGAGCCGGTGATGTCGCGCGCGGCGCGGCGGGTGATGTCGATGATCGCTTCGTGGGTCCGGGCGGCGCTGAGGTCTTTCACCGCCTTGGCCAGGCGCGCGAACCGCGCCCGGGGCAGCCAGCTGACCGTGGCCCCCTCTTCAGACCTCTCCGCACGCGACGTCATCGGACCCTTCCTCGCTCCCCGAAGCACTATCCGGGGAGGTGTTACGACCTCATTGCAGCCAAGGTTGCGTATCTTGCCAAGGCACCTTTCGAGCGAGCGTCACGGAATGCGGCGTGATGGCGCAGGCGTGGGCCAGGACCTCCACGCCGGCGGCGGCGGCGGCCGTGAGGCCCTTCGCGTAGGCCGGGTCCAGGTCGTGACAGGCCTCGAAGGCGTCGCAGTCCGCCCGCTGGATCACGAACAGCATCACCGCCCGCTGGCCGGCCTCGACCATGGCGGTCAGCTCGCGCAGGTGCTTCAGCGAGCGGGCGGCGACACAGTCGGGGAACTCGGCCAGCGTCCCTGCGCGGCGCAGGTGGCAGTTCTTCACCTCCAGCCAGCACGGCGCGCGGTCCGGATGCTCCAGCAGGAAGTCGACGCGGCTGTTCTCGCCGTAGCGCACCTCGCGCCGGTGACTAGCGTAGCCGGCGAGCTCGGGGATCGCGTCGGCGGCCAGGGCCTCCGCCACGATACGGTTGGGATGCATGGTGTTGATGCCGATCAGGCCGCCGTCGGCCTCCACCAGCTCCAGGGTATGGGCCAGCTTGCGCTTGGGGTCGTCGGACTTCGAGAGCCAGGCGGGCAGGCCGGGCGTGTTCAGACCCAGCATGGCGCCGGGATTCGGGCAATGTGCGGTGATCTCGCGCCCGTCCTCCATGACCACGTCGGCGAAGAAGCGCTTGTAGCGGCTCACCAGTACGCCGCGTTCCAGTGGTTGCGGGAAGTCCATGGATGGCTTTAGTCCGAAGCTGAAGGCAGCGTGATGTAGGCGAGGGATCGGCGGATGGCGAGCGACGGAGAAGAACGGGTCACCGCCGCGGTGCTGATCATCGGCGACGAGATCCTCTCGGGCCGCACCCAGGACACCAACCTGCGCGACATCGCGCGGTACCTGGGCGTGCTGGGCGTCGACCTGGCCGAGGCGCGCACGGTGCCCGACGTGCTGGAGGAGATCGTCGAGGCGCTGAACGCGCTGCGCGCCCGCTACGACTACGTCATCACCACCGGCGGGATCGGGCCGACGCACGACGACATCACCGCCGACGCCGTCGCGGCCGCATTCGGCGTCGAGCTGGAAGAGCACCCCGAGATCATGGCCATGATGACGGCGCGCTGGGGCGACGAGCTGAACGCTGCGCGCCGGCGGATGGCGCGGGTGCCGGTCGGCGGGGCGCTGGTGAAGAATCCGGTCCAGGGGCCGCCGGGCTTCACCATCGGCAATGTGTTCACCCTGGCCGGCGTGCCGCAGATCATGCGCGGCATGCTGGAGGACGTGGGCCCGAGGATGCGGGGCGGTCGGCCCACGGTCTCGCGGACGGTACGGGTGGAGGGCTCGGGCGAGGGCCAGATCGCCGCGCCGCTGGAGGCGGTGGCCAGGGCGCACGGCGACATGTCGCTGGGCAGCTATCCGTTCTTCGGGCCCGAGGGCTACGGCTCGAACCTCGTGGTGCGGGGTCGCGACCCGGCGCAGCTGGTGGAAGTGGTCGAGGAACTCGTCGCCGCGTTGCGACAAGCGGGCATCGACAACGTCCGCGAGATAGAGGTAGCGTAACAACTATATGTCACCCGGTTTTCGCCCTTGGTAAGGAGCGCTCAGATGATTTCCCTGGTGTTTGCCGCCGCGCTGCTCGCCGGCGCCGCAGATCCGGCCGGCCAGGCCGCCACCGCCAAGATGGCCGCCGCGCCGTCCGCGACGCCGACCAAGGCGACAAAGGCCGACAAGACCGAGATGGTCTGCAAGCGCGAGGCCGTGCTCGGCAGCCGAATGAAGGAACGGGTCTGCATGAGTCAGGCCGACTGGGATCAGCGCAAAGCCGACTCCCGCGCCGATGTGGAGAAGGGTCAGAGCGTCAAGCCGCTGACCTTCTAGCCGGGCGGCCGGCGAGCGCCGCGCACGGGGAGTCTCTCAGCCATGGTGTCCTTGATGTTCGCTGCCGTCCTGCTCGCCGCCGCTGCGGCGCCGGCGCAGGCCGGGGCGCCCACGACGGTCGAGCCCGCCGTCGCCACCGCGCCGGCCAGGAGCCCGCCCAAGCCGCGGGCCGACGAGATGGTCTGCAAGCGCGAGCCCGTGCTCGGCAGTCGGATGAAGGAACGGGTGTGCCTGACCCAGGCCGACTGGGAGCAGCGCAGGGCCGACGCCCGTGCCGATATCGAAAAGGCGCAGACGAACAATCCGATCAAATGACCTGGCCCATCCACAGGCTCGGCCTTCCGCCTGTGGATAACCTGTGCGTTCTATATGTCCGAGCCCGCGCCGACGGCCAGCGCCAGCCATGAGCTGCGCGGCGGCCTGGCGCCCAGCGCCGGAAATCCATTCAAACGTGTGGACAACACGCGGAACGACAGGATCGGCTCATGCGAAAGTCTGGACAGATTGCCGCAGGGTTACCAGCTAACCTAGCGGCGCCGCTGATGGGGCGGCCCGGCGCGGGCGTGTGCGCCGAGACCTGCGACAAGGAGCTCGCCATGTCGGGAGCGGTCCGCTGGGCCGTGGGGGCCCTCATTCTTCCCCTACTTGTCTCCTGCGGGGCGAAGAAGGCCGATGGCCCGCCGCCGCCGCCGCCGGTGACGGTGTCCGCGCCCCTGGCGCGGCAGATCATCGACTGGGACGAGTTTGTCGGGCGCTTCGAGGCGATCCAATCGGTCGAGGTGAGGCCGCGGGTGTCGGGCTATGTCCAGACCGTCGGTTTCCGCGACGGCGACATCGTCAGGAAGGGCCAACTGCTCTTCGTGATCGACCCGCGCCCTTACCAGGCGGCCCTCGCCCAGGCCCGCGCCGACCAGGCCAGCGCGGAGGCCCAGTCCGCCAACGCCAAGGTGGAGCTGGAACGGGCCAAGACCCTGCTCGACAAGGGGTTCGTCTCGAAGTCCGTCTACGACGCGAGGCTGGCCACCCAGCGCTCGGCCGACGCCGCCGTCGAGGCCGCCAGGGCGCAGGTGCAGGCCCGGCAGCTGGACGTCTCGTTCACTCGTATCACCTCGCCGATCGCAGGCCGGGTCTCGGATCACCGGGTCGATGTGGGCAACCTCGTGGCCGCCAGCGGGTCGGAGGCGACCCTGCTGACGACCGTCGTTTCGCTGGACCCGATGCACTTCGCGTTCACAGGCTCCGAGGCGGTCTACCTGAAGTACCAAAGGGCCAACGAGGCCGGGACGCGCACCAGCTCGCGCTATGCGTCCAACCCGGTGGATATCCAGCTCCAGGACGAGACCGGCTACAACTGGCACGGGCGGATGGATTTCGTGGACAACGCGCTGGACACCGGCTCGGGCACGATCCGCGGCCGCGCGGTGGTGCGCAATCCCAATAACCTGCTGACGCCGGGCATGTACGGCCGCATGCGGCTGCTCGGTTCGGGCGCCTATACCGCCTTGTTGGTTCCGGACGCCTCGGTGCTGGCCGACCAGTCGGACAAGGTGGTTCTGGTGGCGGCCAGGGACGACACGGTGCAGCCGCGCAAGGTGATCCTGGGGCCCATCGTCGATGGCCTGCGGGTGGTCCGCAGCGGACTCTCGGCCAATGACCGGGTGATCATCGAGGGCCAGGCCCGCGTGCGTCCCGGCATGAAGGTCGCGCCGAAGGCAGGCCGGATCGTCAGCGCCGCCCCGACTGCGCCGCAGCCCAGCGTGCTGGAGCAGCCGGCCGCCCAGGCCACTACCGCCAAAAGCGGCCGGTAGTCCGATGCGGTTCTCGCGCTTCTTCATCGACCGGCCGGTCTTTGCGGCCGTCATCTCGGTGATCATCATCCTGGTGGGCGCGTTCGCCTATCCGTCGCTGCCGATCGCCCAATATCCGGAGATCGCGCCGCCGACGATCACGGTGACGGCGACCTATCCGGGCGCGTCGGCCGAGGTGATCGCCGACACGGTGGCCCAGCCGCTGGAGCAGGAGATCAACGGCGTCGAGGACATGCTCTACATGACCTCGTCGTCCACCTCGGACGGCCTGCTCACGATCACACTCACCTTCAAGCTGGGCACGGACCTGAACAACGCCCAGGTGCTGGTGCAGAACCGGGTCGCCTCGGCAGAACCCCGGCTGCCGGAGGACGTGCGCCGGCTGGGCGTGGTCACCCGCAAAGCGTCCCCAGACCTCTTGATGGTGATCCACCTCTATTCGCCGGACGGGTCGCGCAGCCCGGACTACATCTCGAACTACGCCCTGCTGCAGGTCCGCGACCGGCTCGCCCGGCTGGACGGGGTGGGGGACGCACGCATCTTCGGGGCCCGCGATTACGCCATGCGGGTCTGGATCGACCCGGACAAGGCGGCCGCGCACAACCTCACGGCCGGCGAGATCGTCGCGACCCTGAGGGCCCAGAACGTCCAGGTCGCGGCGGGGGCCGTCGGCCAGGCGCCGTTCAGCGCGGCGGGCTCGGACTTCGAGCTCAATATCAACACCCAGGGCCGGCTGACCGACCCGGCGCAGTTCGCCAACATCATCCTCAAGAACGACGCCACCGGCCGCATCGTGCGGGTGAGCGACGTGGGACGGGTGGAACTGGGCGCCCAGGACTACCGGGTCAACGCCTACCTCGACCGGGGCCAGAAGGCGGTCGCCATCGGCATCAGCCAGAGGCCAGGCTCGAACGCGCTCGCCACCGCCGACAGCGTGCTGAAGACCATGAAGGAGCTGGGCCCGGCCTTCCCGCCCGGCCTGAAGTACACCGTCATCTACAACCCGACCGAGTATGTCGCCGAGTCGATCAAGGAGGTCCGCAAGACCCTGTTCGAGGCGGTGCTGCTGGTCGTGCTGGTGGTCATCGTCTTCCTGCAGACCTGGCGCGCGGCGATCATTCCGGTGCTGGCGATCCCGGTCTCGCTGGTCGGCGCCTTTGCGGTGATGGCGGGCTTCGGGGCATCGCTGAACAACCTGTCGCTGTTCGGCCTGGTGCTGGCCATCGGCATCGTCGTCGACGACGCCATCGTGGTGGTCGAGAACGTCGAGCGGAACCTCGCGGCCGGCATGACCCCCAGGGAGGCGGCCTACAAGACCATGGAGGAGGTGGGCGGCGCGCTGATCGCCATCGCCCTGGTGCTGGTGGCGGTGTTCGTCCCCACGGCCTTCATCACCGGCATTTCCGGCCAGTTCTACAAGCAGTTCGCGCTCACCATCGCCAGCGCCACGGTGATCTCGTGCCTGGTCTCCCTGACGCTGTCGCCGGCCATGGCCGCGCTGGTGCTGCGCCGCCACCCCGAGCATCGGGTTGCGGCCAAGGGCTGGCGGCGGCCGTTCCAGGCGTTCGCCTGGAAGTTCAACGACGGGTTCGAGGTGCTGAGCAGCCGCTACGGCAAGCTGACGGCCCTGACGGTCCGGCGCGGCGTCATCATGCTGGCGGTCTACGCCGTGCTGCTGGGCCTCACCGCGTGGCGCTTCTCGGCCACGCCGACCGGCTTCATCCCGGCGCAGGACCAAGGCTACTTCATCGCCGTCGTGCAACTGCCGCCCGGCTCGTCGCTGGCGCGGACCGACAAGCTGGTGAGGCAGGTGGTCGACACCGCCATGGACACGAAGGGCGTCGAGCACGCCGCCGCCTTCGTGGGCCTGGATGGCACCACCTTCACCAACGCCCCGAACGCAGGAACCATCTTCCTGCCGCTGACACCCTTCCACGAGCGCAGCAAGGAGGGGGTGAAGGCCCAGGCGGTGCTGGACGAACTGCGCCAGAAGCTGGGGCAGATCGCCGGCGCCAACGTGCTGGTGATCCAGCCGCCCCCGGTCAGCGGCATCGGCACCGGCGGCGGCTGGAAGCTGATGGTCGAGGACCGCATGGGCAAGGGCTACCGCGCCCTCGAGCAGGCGACGGTCGACATGATGGTGGAGGGCAACCAGCAGGAAGAGCTGACGTCGGTCTTCACCCTGTTCAACACCTCGACGCCCAGGCTCTACGCCGACATCGACCGGGACAAGGCCCAGATGGCGGGCGTTCCGCCGGAGCGGGTGTTCGAGGCCCTGTCGGTCTATCTGGGCTCGGCCTTCGTCAACGACTTCAACTACCTGGGCCGCACTTACCGCGTCACCGCCCAGGCCGACGCGCCCTATCGGGATGAGTCCTCCGACATCGCGCGGCTGCAGACCCGATCGCTGTCGGGCGCGATGGTGCCGCTGGGCTCCCTGGCGACGATCCGCGACGACAGCGGCCCCTATCGGGTGGTGCGCTACAACCTCTATCCGGCGGCCGAGCTGCAGGGCGACACCAAGCTGGGCTATTCATCCGGCCAGGCGCTCGACAAGGTCGAGGAACTGGCCAAGGCGCGGCTGCCCGCGGGCTTCGGCTTCGAATGGACCGAGCTGGCCTACCAGCAGAAGACGGCGGGCAACACCGGCGCCATCGCGTTCGGCCTCGCGGTGGTGTTCGTCTTCCTGCTGCTGGCGGCGCAGTACGAGAGCGTGACCCTGCCGCTGGCGATCATCCTGATCGTCCCGATGTGCCTGCTGGCCGCGATCCTGGGAGTGAACCTGCGCGGCTTCGACAACAACATCCTCACCCAGATCGGGTTGGTGGTGCTGATCGGGCTGGCCGCCAAGAACGCCATCCTAATCGTCGAGTTCGCCAAGCAGGCCGAGGAACGCGGGCTCAGCCGCTGGGACGCGGCGGTGGAGGCGGCCCACACCCGCCTGCGGCCGATCCTGATGACCTCGTTCGCCTTCATCCTGGGCGTGCTGCCCCTGGTGATCGCCAGCGGCCCGGGCGCGGAGATGCGCCAGGCCCTGGGGACGGCGGTGTTCTTCGGGATGATCGGGGTGACCGGCTTCGGCCTGCTGTTCACGCCGGCCTTCTACGTGATGTGCCGCTTCATCTCGGACCGCCTGTGGAAGCCGCAGGAATGCGAGGCTCTGAAATCCCCGGAGCACCCGGCGGAGTAGCCTCACGCCGCCAAGTTCTCCAGCCGCGTCAGCCAGTAGTCGGCGTCGTAGGTGGGGTCGCCGGTGAGGTAGCGCCACAGCTTCACCCGGTTGACCATCTCCAGCCGGCCCGTGTCGTCCTCGAACCACGGCTCGGGGGTCATCAGGATCTTCTCGACGGTCATGGGTGGGGCGGACTTCACATAGAAGATCGCTCGTTGCCCGGCCGGCGTCTCCAGGGTCGAGGTGTCGAACATCCGCACCTGGGAGCGGCTCGGGTTCATGCGGATCTTGAACATGGTGCGCGTGCGGTCGGACAGGTTCACGCCGCCGCCGTGCCAGATGCCCGAGTGCAGGATGAGCAGGGTTCCCGCCTCGCAGACCATGTGCTGCTGGCCGCGGATGTTCTGATAGCGGCCCAGGGCCGCCTCGCTGACCTTGCGCAGGTGCGTGCCCGGGATGAAGCGCGTGCCGCCCATCTCCCGCGTCACGGCGTGCGGGTAGTACATGATCTGCACGTCGAAGGCCTGGCGCGGGTCGATCGTGGAGTCCTGGTGCGTGTGCTGGCTGACGTTCTCGCCGCCACCGGCCTCGTGATAGGCGGGCGGGAATGTCACGTGCAGGAAGTGGTGGTCGAAGGTGGGATCCTCGCCCACCAGGCTGCGGATGGCGCCCGCCACTACCGGCAGTTCCAGCATCCGCGCCAGGGCCGAGCCCTGCGGATAGGTGTGGGCCAGCGGGACGCCGGCGCCGACCTCGGGAATGGCCGCCTGCGCCAGCAGTTCGCCATAGGCGCCGCGCAGCTTGCGGCCGGGCCGGGGCTCGGCGATCTCGCCGACCTCGGCGAGGAACTGGGTGTTGATCTTGTCCGGGACCACGGCGTCCATCCGCAGGAAGCCACGGGCGGTGAAGTGGGCCATGTCGTGAGCGCTCAGCAGGGGCAGTTCGCTCATGCGGCGACCTCCGAAAGCTGTTCGAACCAGAATTCGTACTTCAGGTAGCTGACGTCGAACTCGGCGCCACGCTGGTGGGGCAGCAGTTGGGAGGCCTGGAAGAGCCGCCAGCCGTCCTTCAGGGCGTCGAGGCCGGTGCGGTAGGGCGGCTCTTCGGAGTCGCCGGCCATGTGTCGCGTCTGGCCCGTGCCGTCGTAGCGGCTCCAGCCGACCACCGGCGAATCCAGCGCGGAGTTGGTCAGATACAGAACCAGCACGGTCTGTCGCCGCATCTCCCGTTTCCCCCGCTTTTCTTTGAGCGTCGCATGAAGTCACTGTCGGCGGGAAGGGGCCGCGCCGCCTTGACCGACATCGCCTTGACCGACGCCGGGGCGCCCGCCAACAAGGGGCCGCAAAATGGGAGGACTAGCGAAATGGCGTTCAAACCCTTCGACCTGACGGGCAAGGTGGGCTTGGTGACCGGCGGCAACGGCGGCATCGGCCTGGGCATGGCCGAGGGCCTGGCCGCGGCCGGGGCGAAGGTGGCGATCTGGGGCCAGAACCTCGAGAAGAACGCCAAGGCCGAGGCGGCCCTGAAGGCGCACGGAGGCGAGGTGCTGGTCCAGGCGGTGGACGTGGCCGACGAAGCCAGCGTCGTGGCCGGCGTCGCAGAGGTGCTGAAGACCTTTGGCCGGCTGGATTTCGTCGCCGCCAACGCCGGCATCGGCGGCGGGGCGCCGTTCGACCAGATGACCACCGAGAAGTGGCGGCGCGTCACCACGGTCAACCTGGACGCCGTCTTCTGGACCTTCCGCGAGGCTGCCAAACATATGCTGGAGCGGGCCAACGCCGGCGATCCCGGCGGCTCTCTGGTGGCGACCTCCTCGACGTCGGCCATCCACGGGGCCCCGCGCAACCAGGCGTATGCCGCCACCAAGGGCGCCGTGCTTTCGATGGTTCGTGGCCTGGCGGTGGAGTACGCCCGGTACGGCATCCGGGCGAACTCGATCCTGCCGGGCTGGATCGCCACCGATATGACCTCCGGCCTGCAGTCCAACGACAAGTTCAACGAAAAGGCGATCGGCCGGGTCCCGATGCGGCGCTGGGGCGAGGGCGAGGACTTCTCGGGAATCGCGGTCTACCTGGCCTCCGACGCGTCGAAGTTCCACACCGGCGACAGCTTCGTCATCGACGGCGGCTACACGATTTTCTAGGAGCCGAGGCATGGCCGACCGCTACGCCGCCTACCAGCGCCTGAAGTTCGAGCGGCCGGCCGACGGTGTGCTTCGGATCGTGATGAGCAATCCGGGCAAGCTGAACGCCGCCGACCAGCAGATGCACTGGGAGTTGGCCGAGATCTGGCGCGATATCGACGACGACCCGGAGGTCCGCTGCACCATCCTGACCGGGGAGGGGAACGCCTTCTCGGCCGGCGGCGACTTCGAGATGATCCAGAAGATCGTCGATGATTTCGAGATGCGGGTGAGGATCTTCAAAGAGGCCCGCGACATCGTCTACAACCTGATCAACTGCTCCAAGCCGGTGGTCAGCGCCATCCGCGGGCCGGCGGTGGGGGCGGGGCTGGTCTGCGGCCTCCTGGCCGATATCTCCATCGTCACGCCCGAGGCGAAGATCATTGATGGCCACACCCGCCTCGGCGTTGCGGCGGGCGACCACGCGGCCATCGTCTGGCCGCTGCTGTGCGGCATGGCCAAGGCCAAATACTACCTGCTGACGTGCGACCCGCTGAGCGGCGCCGAGGCCGAGCGGATCGGCCTGGTCTCGCTCTGCGTGCCGGATGCGGACTTGGACGCCAAGGCGCTGGACGTGGCCTCGCGCCTCGCCTCCGGCGCCCAGCAGGCGATCCGCTGGACGAAGCTGTCGCTCAACAACTGGCTGCGCAGCGCGGGTCCGACCTTCGACGCGTCGGCCGCGCTGGAGATGCTGGGCTTCACCGGGCCGGAGGCGCGCGAAGGGCTGGCCTCGCACCGCGAGAAGCGCAGGCCGAAGTTCGTCTAGCCATCCAGGAAGCCCACGACCTCCGCGATGCGGCCCTGGTCGTCGATGCGGACGATGTCGGTGCCGCCGGCGACGCGCGGTCCCCCGTCAGCCGCCAGGTCCCATGAGAACCGGACGAACTGCCGGTGGCTGTCGGGCTTGCCGCGCAGGCTGAAGGCGTGGCCCGGGAACTGGGTGCGGGCCAGTTCGATCATGTCGCAGATGGCGCCCCGGCCGCTCGCGGCCATCAGCGGGTCGGCATACTGCGCCGCGTCGCTCCAGCTCGCGCTGAGCTGGCCCAGGCGCTGGGTGGCGTCGGGCTGATTCCAGACGGCGAGATAATCCCGCGCGATCGTGTCGGGGTCATGCATGGCTACGCTCCTCAGTCCGGGACCGTCCCGGCTCACCCTCGAACGATCGGGCGCCGCGGGCGTGAGGTCGATTACGCGGGAGGTAAGGGCTGCGCGCCCGGGCCGCGCTCGTGTCGGTTGGACCCGTTGGCGGCGCAGTTTACCATGTAAGGCCTTGGCCCAGTCTGGAGTCTCCCATGCTCGACCTCGTCCTGGCGATCGCCCATCACCTGTTGGTCTTCGGCCTGTTCGGCATCCTCTTCGCCGAATTCATGCTCGTGCGTCCCGGAATGGACACTGCGACCGTGCAGCGGGTCTCGCGCATCGATATCGCCTTCGGGGTCCTGGCCGGCCTGATCCTGGTCGTCGGCTTCGCCCGCGCCGGCATGGCCGCGAAGGGCTGGGCCTACTATTCGCACAACGGGTTCTTCTGGGCGAAGATCGGCGTGTTCCTGCTGATCGGGCTGCTCTCGGCGCCGCCGACCATCGCCTTCATCCGTTGGCGCAAGGCCGGCGCGGCGCCCACCGACGTCCAGGTCGCGGGTGTCCGCCGCTTCATCCACGCGGAGGTGGCGCTGTTCGCCCTGCTGCCCGCCTTCGCCGCAGCCATGGCGCGTGGCCGCGGACAGTTCTAGCCGGGCGCGCCGCGCGCCTGAAATATTTAACGTCACCGTCAGAAACGCGTCACCGAACTCCGCCACAGCCCTCCCCAACCAAAAGCGGGGATAAGCAATGCATCGGTTCGGGTTGAAGGCGCAGCTTTGCGCCACGGCGGCGTTTTGCCTGATGACGGCGGCGGGCGGGTCGGCGCGCAGCGCCGAGGCGGCCGAGGCCGAAAGCGCCGTCGATGAGGTGGTGGTCACCGGCACCCGCGACGTGGGCCGCACCGCCTTCACCACCTTGGTTCCGGTGGACGTGCTGACGGCGGAATCGATCCAGGCCTCGGCCACCAGCCAGCTCGGCGAGAACCTAGCCCAGCAGATTCCCTCGTTCATCGTGCAGAAGCTGCCGACCTCGGACGGTTTGCAGTTCATCCGGCCGGCGACGCTCCGCAACCTGTCGCCCGACCAGACCCTGGTGCTGGTCAACGGCAAGCGCTTCCACCGCTCGGCCTTCCTGGGCTCGCGCGGCGCGCAGGGGCCGGACCTGGCCCAGATCCCCAGCTTCGCGGTCGGCCGGATGGAGGTGCTGCGCGACGGCGCCTCGGCCCAGTACGGTTCCGACGCCATCGCCGGGGTGATCAACATCCTGCTGGACGACAAGCCGGGCTTCGCGGGCTTCGGCCAGGCCGGGCAGTTCTACGAGGGCGACGGGACGACCTATCGCCTGGGGGCGAAGGGCGGCGTGGCCATCGGCGACGGCGGCCACCTCAATGCGACCTTCGAGTGGTCCGACGCCGAGCTCACCTCGCGCAGCCGCCAGCGCCCCGACGCCATCGCCTTCCAGCAGGCGAACCCGGGGGTCGTGGTGGACAATCCCGTCCAGCGCTGGGGAAACCCGGACCTGGAGACCTACCAGGGCGCGGCCAACGCCGCCGTCCCGCTGGGCGAGGTGGCCGAGGCCTACGCCTTCGCGACCTACACGAAGTCGGACGGGATCAACGACATCAACTGGCGCAACCCGGCGGCGAACCCGGCGATCTACAACGTGACGGCCGCCTTCCCGGGCTTCAATCTCCGCTCGATCTATCCGGGCGGCTTCACGCCCCGCGAAGGCATCCACGCGCGCGACATCCAGGCGGTCGGCGGCGTGCGCCACGCCGAGGACGAGCGGTTCACCTGGGACCTCAGCGTCTCGTACGGCCGCAACGCCAGCCGGTTCTTCCTGAACAACTCGATCAACGCCTCACTGGGCCCGCAAAGCCCGTTCGACTTTGACCTGGGCCGGCTGGTCCAGGAGGAGGTGAACTTCAACGCCGACGGGGTCTACCGCCTGCCGATCACGGGGCTGGCCCAGCCGCTGAACATCGCCTTCGGGGTCGAGCAACGGACCGAGACCTACAAGATCGAAACCGGAGATCCGGCGTCCTACGCCGTCGGGCCGGGCGCGAACTTCGGCCTGGCGCCCAATTCCAACGGCTTCCCGGGCTTCAGCCCGCAGCAGGCCGGCGACTGGGACCAGAAGAGCTACGCCGGCTATGTCGACCTGGAGGCCCAGGTCACCGACCGCTGGAGCGTCGGCGGGGCGCTGCGCTATGAGGACTTCTCGGAGTTTGGCGACACCCTGAACTTCAAGCTCGCCAGCCGCTTCGAGGTGACGACCGGCATCGCGGTGCGGGCGTCCTATTCCACGGGGTTCCGCGCGCCGACGCCTGGCCAGCTCAATTCCACCAGCACCTCCCAGGGGTTGGACACCGTGACGCTGCAGCTCTTCCAGTCGGGCCGTCTGTCGCCCACCAATCCCGTGGCGGTGTTCCTGGGCGCCAAGCCGCTGGAGCCCGAAGAGTCCAAGACCCTGACGGCGGGGGTGATCTGGCGCACGGACATCGGCTTCTCCGGCTCGATCGACGCCTACCAGATCGATGTCGACAAGCGGTTCAGCACCTCGCCCACCGTCACGGTGACACCGGCGATCCGGGCGCAGCTCATCGCCCTTGGCGTCCAGGGCGCCTCGGCCTTCACCTCGATCAGCTGGTTCACCAACGATTTCGACACCCGCACCCGCGGCGTCGATGTGGTGGTCACCTATGCGCGGGACGTGGGGCCGGGCCGGCTCAACCTCACGGGCGCCTACAACTACAACAAGACCGAGGTCACCTCGGGCGCCCTGGGCCGCAGCGCCACCCAGCAACTGCTGTTCGAACAGTCGCGGCCGAAGAACAACCTGACCGGTTCCGCGACCTATAAATGGGGTCCGGTCGAGCTGCTGGGCCGCATCCGCTACTACGGCAAATGGACCGACAGCACCGGCAATGCGACCGGGGAGATCTTTCAGGACTTCGGCGCACTCACCTTCTTCGACGTGTCGGCGACCTACCGGGTCAACGACAACCTCTCGGTGCGGGTCGGGGCGGAGAACGTCTTCGACAAGTATCCGGACGAGGCGGTGTTCCAGGCCAGCCGCGGGCTCGTCTATTCGCGGAACTCGCCCTACGACACCAACGGCGGCCAGTACTACGCGCGGGTCGACGTACGCTTCTAGGTCTTGCGGCGGAGCTCGGCGGCCAGGGCGTGATAGCGGGCCGCCGGCTCGGTCTGGCCGAGGGTCTCGTAGAAAATCGCCAGGTTGTGGGCGGCCATGTGGCTGCCCCGGCCGGCCACCGCGCCATCCAGTTGCGGCCGTTCGCCGATCTCCAGGCATCGCTGCCAGGCCGACTCGACGATGGGCAGGAAGTCGCTCAGCGCGCGCTCCGGCTCCTGGCTGGCGCATTCCAGGTAGAGGTCGCCCAGCGCGAACCAGAAGTCGGGCGACTCCGGCCAGTTTGCGACCTCCGCGTCGGCGAGCTGGAGCGCGTCGGCGGTGCGCCCCGCGGTCTTGAGCGCGGTGAGGGCGCGGACGACCAGCGCGTGGCGATAGGGAGCGTCCGGAGGGACCAGCCGCAGGGCCTCGGTGAAGCAGAGCGCCGCGTGCGGGGGGCGGCCGCGGACCTGATGCTCCTTGGCGAGCTGGAACCAGAGGTAGGGGTCCTCCGGCGCGCCCTGCAGCTCCAGCATCAGCAGGGTCTCGTTGCGGTCCCCCTTGCGCGCCAGGTTGGCGGTCGTGAAGCCGTCATGGCCCAGGCGCAGCGGGAGGCGGACGCCCCGGCCGACCCCGACCGGCTGCTCGTGGATCCGGCCCTCGTAGCGAACGCCGCGCGGCAGGATGCGCGGGATCCAGGTGACTGCCGCGCCTTCGCCGCCGGGCTGGTCCAGCTGGTTGTCACGCCGGACCTCGCCCATGAAGTCGCCTCCGGCCGGCGACAGAGTCTCTGGGCCGAGGCACTCCGTCCCGTCCTCGATCCACTCATCGGCGTCCAGGACCAGGTTCCAGGCCGCGTCCGACAGCGCCAACGACGCGTTGCGGGCCGCCGCGAAGTCGTCGATCCACTCGAAGGCGGCGACCTCCGCGCCCTCGGCGGCGGCAAGCGCCTGGGTGCCATCCGCCGAGCCGGTGTCCAGCACGATCATGCGGTCCACATGAGGGCGCGCGCTGCGCAGGGCGCGGGCGATCGACTGGGCTTCGTCGCGGACGATCATCACGAGGGCCAGGCGAGTCATGGCCGCGAGCCTAGCGCCGCCCGCTAGTCGGTGAACACCACGGTCTTGCGACCGTTCAGCAGCACGCGATCCTCCACGTGCCAGCGGACGGCGCGGGCCAGGACGCGGCGCTCGATGTCGCGGCCCTTGCGGATCAGGTTGGCCGGGGTGTCGCGGTGGCTGATACGCTCGACGTCCTGCTCGATGATCGGGCCTTCGTCGAGGTCGGCGGTGACGTAGTGGGCGGTGGCCCCGATCACCTTCACGCCGCGCGCGTGGGCCTGGTGATAGGGCCGGGCGCCCTTGAAGCCTGGCAGGAACGAGTGGTGGATGTTGATGCAGCGGCCGGCGAGCTTGGCCGACAGGTCGTCCGAAAGCACCTGCATGTAGCGGGCTAGGACGACCAGCTCGGTTCCGGTCTCCTGGACCAGGGACCAGAGCGCCGCCTCCTGGTTCGCCTTGGTGTCCGCCGTCACCGGCAGGTGCCGGAAGGCGATGCCCTGCAGGTCGGTGTGCGGGAAGGTCGTGGCGGGATGGTTCGAAACCACCGCGGTGATGTCCATCGGCAGCTCGCCCTGCCGCCAGCGCCAGATCAGGTCGGCGAGGCAGTGATCGGTCTGCGACGCCAGGATCATCACCTTGCGGCGCTCCTTGGCGCCGCGCAGCGTCCAGGTCATGGCGTATTCGGCCGCCAACGGAGCGAACGCTCCGCGCCAGGTCTCAGCCGCCGTCTCGCCAGGGTCGAACACCACCCGCATGAAGAAGCGGCCGGTCTCCTGGTCGTCGTATTGCTGGGCGTCGAGGATGTTCGCCCCGCGCTCGAACAGCAGGGCGGACACGCGGGCCACGATGCCGGGGCGGTCGTCGCAGGAGAGGGTAAGGATCATCGCGGGGGTGGGCTTGCCGCCCGCAGGCTGTAAGGTCAAGGCTGCCGTGGGGAACGCGAAGGAGTTCGGATCATGCGATCGGCGACGTACCTGGCCATTGCCGCCGTCCTGGCGCCGGCCCCCGCGCTCGCGCCCTCGGCGGCGGTCGCTCAAGGGCGCGGTCCCGAGGAGGTCTGCAGCCGCGATATCAGCTACGAGGTTCAGGATCGCTATCCGCAGGCGCGCGGCGTCCGGATCATTTCGACCAACGTGAGCGACGGCCGCAACGAGGCCCGGGTGACCGGCAAGGGCGAGTTCGACGACCGCAACGGCGGCGTGTCGAAGTTCAGCTACGGCTGCAGCTACAACTACCGCAGCGGCCGGACCTCGAACCTCGACGTCAGCGACCTCGCGCCCAAGAACAAGGACAACAGCGCCGCCATCGCCGGCCTGGTCCTGGGCGCCATCGTGGTCGGCGCCCTGGTCGCCGGGTCAAGGGACAAGGATCGGGACGACGACTGGAACCACCACGAGGTGTGGAGCCCGGCCGACGGCGTCCGCTGCGTCGCCCGGGAGCGGTCCTGCTACAAGCACGGCCGCTATTCCGAGAAGTGGACGCAGCGGATCTTCTATCGCTGATCCGTCAGGCGGTGGGGCGCGGCGCCTCGCCCTTGCCGGCCGGGGCGTCGGCCTCGGGCGGCGGATAGCGGAAGCCGTCGCCCGCGCCATCGGACGCGGCGAGCTGCGCCGCGGCGAACTCCCAGTTGGCGATGTTGTCGAACCAGCGCTCCAGGAACGCCTTCCGGTCGTTCTTGTAGTCCAGGTAGTAGGCGTGCTCCCACAGGTCGCAGACCAGCAGGGGGAACAGCCCCTCGCGCACCAGGGTGTCCTCGGCGTCATGGGTGGAGATCACCTTCAGGCCTTCCGAGCCGGTGACGATCCAGACCCAGCCGGAGGCGAAGTGGTTCGCGCCCTCCTCGACGAAGGCCTCGCGTAGCGCCTCCAGGTCGTCGAAGCCCTCGCCGACGGCGCGCAGCAGGTCGCCGGACGGACCGTCGCCGCCAGGTGGGCGCATGCATTCCCAGAAGAAGGCGTGGTTCCAGGCCTGGGCGGCGTTGTTGAACAGCTTCTTGTCGCCGCTCCTATGGGCCTCACGCACGACATCCTCGAGCGACCGGCCCGCGAGCCCGGCCTTGGCGGCCAGGTCGTTGGTCTTCGCCACATAGGTCTTGTGGTGCTTGTCGTGGTGGGTCCGCAGCGTGTCGGCGGACATGAACGGGCCGAGCGAATCGTAGCCGTAAGGCAGGTCGGGGAGGGCATACATGGGGGAACCTCGCGTGGCAGGGGATGTGCGTCTGTCCCACGCTCAACCGCCGGGCGCATAAGGCGTTCCAGAACGTCGCTCGTTCGATTTAACCATTGCGCGAGTGGCCGATAGCGGTGTGATATGGCCAAGCTGGGGGGCACAAGCACACAGGATGTGATCCCCGGCGGTTTGGCCGAAAAAGGGCCGACGGCGTCGACACGGGGCGCCCCATGGGGATTGTTATGGGGCCTACCGTAGCGCGTTGCGCTGCGGCGACGATTTTCGTCGCCGTCGCGCCAGGAATTTCACATGCCCAATCGCCGGCGCCGACCCGACAGGAACTAAATCCTGCCGCGCGGGCTCAGGTGGCTCCGCCGCCGGCCGATCTGTTCAGCCAGCCAGGGGCGGGCGAATGTCCGCTGGCCGAGAACCCGGCCGCGTTGACCGTCACCTCGGTGACCTTCCGCGGGCTCCAGTCCGTGAAGGCCGAGGAGCTGGCGCCGATCTATGCCGATCTGCTCAACAGGCCGGGCGACGCGTCCGACCTCTGCAAGATCCGCGACCGGGTGGCCGACGCCCTGTTCGACCGCGGCCTACTGGCGCGGGTGGAGATCCCGGCGCAGACCATCGACGGCGGGGCGGTGACCCTGGAGGTCATCGAGGCGCACATCGTCAACGTCAGCGTCCGCGGCGATCCCGGCCCGACGGCGCCGCTGCTGGAGCGCTACGCCCGGAAGCTGCGGGGCATGGCGCCCTTCGATATCAAGGAGGTCCAGCGCTACATCCTGCTGGCCTCCGACGTCCCGGGCCTGAAGGTGCGGGCGTCGGTGCGGCCGAACCTGTCGGGTGCGCGCGGGGCTGTCGACCTGGACCTGGCGGTCGTCCGCGACGACGAGGACCTGATCGTCAACGCCCAGAACCTGCAGGGCAAGGCGACTGGCCGGTTCGGCTTCCTGGCCCGCTACGACCTCAACGCCCGCACCCGGTACGGCGAGCGGACCTCGATGGTCTTCTACCGGACGATCAAGAACGAGCAGTGGGTGGTCCAGGGCCTGGAAGAGGTCCGGCTGGGCGGCGAGGGAACGGTGCTCCGCGGCGGCGTGGCCTATGGCGAGAGCCGGCCGGGCGACACGCTGAAGGGCCTGGGGCTGAAGAGCGTCAGCGTCGTGGGCAATCTGGAGGTCGCCTATCCGCTGGTCCGCAAGCGCCGCGAAAATCTCTGGGTGGCGGCTGGCTTCGAGTACATCGATCAGGACACCCGCCTCGGCGGCGGCGGCAAGCTGATCAACGACGACCTGCGGATCTTCTACGCCCGGGTCGAGGGCGACCAGACCGCCTACTACGGCTATCGTCCGATCGTCCTGCAGGCCTCCGCCAGCCTGCGGCGCGGCATCGAGGGCTTCGGCGCGACCGACGAAGGCGACCGGTTGCTCTCCCGCTTCGAGGCCAGGCCTGCGGCCTGGACGTTCACGGCCGAGGCCTCGGCCCAGGCGGTCATCACCCCGCGCATCTCGGCCTATGTCGAGGTCCAGGGCCAGTACGCCAACCAGCCGCTGGCGGCCTATGAGGAGTTCGCGGTCGGCTCGCTGACCATCGGTCGGGGATACGACCCCGGCTACATCTCGGGCGACCAGGCGCTGGCGGCGACCTTCGAGATCCGTGGCGGGCCGTTCCAGCCGCGCTCGGGCTGGGCCGTCAGCCCCTATGCCTTCTTCGATATCGCCCAGACCAAGGACAAGGACCGGGGCGGCGTCCAGCAGACGCTGAAGTCGGTGGGCGCGGGCTTCCAGGTCCCGGTGCGCGAGCGCTGGGTGCTGGACCTCAGCTACGCCCGCCCGCTCGACAAGCGCGCCATCGACCGGAAGAAGCCGCCCGGCCGCCTGCTGCTCAATCTCACCGCTCGCTTCTTCTGAGCCGGGAGGAATCCCCATGCGTCATCACGCCCAGAAACCCATCGTCCGCCGGACCGCGCTCGTGGCCGGCGCCGCCGTCGCGGCTCTGTTCGCTGCGGGCCAGGTCGCTGCGCTTCCCGTGCCGGGTTCGGCGCCGGCCACGCTCGGCGGCGGGACCTCCCAGCCGATCATCCAGGTCGGCTCGACCGACGTCCGGGTCGATCTGAACGCCCCGCGCACCATCATCGACTGGACCAGCTTCAACCTGAGTGGCGGCGAGCGGGCGGAATTTCGCTTCGACCAGCGTAACTGGATCGTCCTCAACCGCGTCCAGAACTCGGCCATCAACATCGATGGCCAGGTGGTCGGCTACCAGGCCGCCAACCTGAACTCGGCGCTGCCGGCGCAGACCAGCGGCAACGTCTGGTTCTATTCGCCCCAGGGCGTGGCGTTCGGCGGCGGCGCCCGCGTGGACGTCGGCGGGATGCTGGCCACCAGCGCGGCGGTCAACGAGGCGCAGTTCCTCAACGCCGGCAACCTGCAGATCGGCTTCACGGGCTCGGGCAGCGGCGGCCCCGTCACGGTTGCGAGCGGCGCCCAGCTCCAGGGCCTGGGCTATCTGGCGCTCGTCGCGCCACAGGTCTCGACGGCGGCCGGCGCCAGCGTGACCGCGGGCGATGTCGGCACCGCCGCCTACGCCGCGGTGGACAGCTACGAGATCACCTTCCTGCCGGCGCAGCAGGACCTGACCTTCTTCACCTTCCTGGTGCCGGGCGGCGGGGCGGCGGGCTCGCCGCATCCCACGCCGCTGAACGTCGCGGGCACGACCACGGCGGCCAACATCTACCTGATGGCGATCAGCCGGCAGGCGGTGACGGGCCTGCTGATCAACGCGCCCGGCCTGCTCACCGGCCGCTCGTCGATCGACAACTACGGCCAGGTGACCATCACCACGGGCCGCAACATCATCAGCGGCCAGGTCGGCCAGACGTCCACCAATGTCGTGGGCGCACGCGCCGGCAGCGTACAACTGGGCGAGATCAACGCCTCGGGCAACGTCAACGTCTTCGTCACCGGCCGCTTTGGAACTTCGGACCTGACCGCCAACCGGATCCGCGCCGGCCAGGGCCTCTCCATCGCCGCACGCGACGTAACCATCGGATCCGGCGGGGTCGTGGTGGGCGATTCCAACGTCAACGCCGGCGGGATGGCCATCGACACCCTGGGCGCGGTGACGATCCCCAGCCTGACGGTGCGAACCAATCTCTCGATCGGGACGGGGCAGTTCCAGGCCGGCGGTCCGACCGACGTCCTGCCGGTTCTGCAGTTTGGGACGGTCAACGTCGGCGGTGACATCAACTCCGTCGCCGAGACGTTGAATGTCACCGCGATGACGGCGACCAACATCGCGAGCTCGACCGCCGGCGCCACGGCCGCCGGAACGCTTACCGGCAGCAATAACGTGCTGGTGGCGGCCAGCACCCACCTGACCCTGGGCACGGTGACGGCGGGCGCCCTGACCCGGCTCACGTTCGAAGACCTGACGCTTACGGGCGCCGTGACCGCGACCGACGCGGTGCTCCGCATCCTGACGCCCAGCCAGGCGATCGTGGGCGGAACCGGCGCGGACCGGCGGCTCACCAACGCCGAGTTCCAGCGCTTCACCGTCCGCAACTCGCTCAGCATCTACGGTGGCATCGAGGGCCAGTTCCCGGTCACCAACGACCTGATCGTCGACGACCTGGACGTGGATGCGGCGAAGATCCCGGAGCTGCGCCTCTACGCCAAGGCGACCAACGACGTGATCATCCGCGGCAATGTGCTGCCGAGCGGCGAGGGCGTGGTGCTGAAGATCGGCGACGCCATCGACGTCGACAGCGTCTGGAAGCCGGACCAGATCATCGTCACCGGCGCCCTGGGATCGGCCGAGGGCGACGCCCTGGCTGGCTTCACGGAGGTGAAGGCCTTCGACCGGGTCGAGATGGTCGCGACCAATGACATCCTGATCGGCTCGCAGCGCTTCATCGACCTGATCGCCGACGTGCCAGCGACAGGCATCGACATCAACCGCAGCCTTCCGCTGGGCGTGGCGCCGGTGGAGGACGAGGTCGGCAAGCTGTTCCTGGTGAGCGGCAGCGCCAGCCTCTTCGCCGAGGACCGCATCGTTCAGCAGAACACCGGCCTGGTGGGTTCGCAGGCGGGATTCTACCTCACCGGCGTCGGGGTCGATCCGGCCGATCCCCTGCTGACCGTGGGCGGCGCGGTGATCGCCGACATGTTCGGGGCGCTGCAGGAGGGCGACGGGATCGTCCTTTCAGGCAGCGCGGCCTCGTCGTCCCGGCGCATCGGGCGGATCGACGGCGACACGAGCGCGGGCGCCATCCGGATCAACGGCTGCGCCGTGGGGATCGGCTGCACCCTGTCCACGCCGGCCAGCCAGTTCCGCATCCAGCAGTTCCGGCCGGCCGCGCCGCGGGCGGCGATCGACCCGCCTGTCCTCACCCCGCCGCCGCCCGTGGACGAGGACGAGCGCGAGGCCGAGTCGGTCATCACCGGCGCGGGCAACGAAGAGATCTGGAGGAGGGACCGATGACCGGCCTCACGCGTAGCCTGCTCACCGCCGCCGCCCTTGGCGCGCTGTCGACAACCGCCGCCGTCGCGGCGCCGCTGCCGGAGCTGTTCCCGCTGGGGCAGAGCGGCGCCAGCGGCGCGGTCTGCGAAGCCGTGCGCGACTACCAGGACCCGTTGGGGCAGGGGGCCGACGCCAGGGCCTGGCGGCTGCGCTGCCGCGGCTACAACACCGTTCTGGGACGGGTCTATCAGCTCCCATCGGGCCAGAAGGCGGCCTGGCAGGCGGCGCTGGCCGCGCGGGCCCAGTGCGCCGCGCCGGAGACCGCGCCGGGCGGTGTGCCAGCCACCTTGGCGACCTGCACCGTCGGCGGGCAGGGCGGCGCGCCCTACATCGTCTACCTCTCCGACAAGGGCGGGATTCTGACGGTCGTCGAGGGGCTGGCCCCCCTGTCCGACGTGATCGAGACCGGATTGAAGGTGGCGCTGGGCGCGGCCCCACCCAAGGCGACCGACATCCAGACCTCCGCCGCCCAGGCCGAGATCGCCGCCGACTTCCCCAACATGATGGGCCTGGCCGCCGCCGAGGCCGCGGCGGCCGCCGATCCCGAGCGCCTGCGCACCCGAGGCTACGTCCAGAACAACGAGTGGCGCTTCGACGACGCGGAGACGGCGTTCCGCGCCCTCGCCACAGAGGGCGAGGTCCGCAACGCCCCGCCGGCCCAGCGCGCCGACGCCCTGCTGAACCTGGCCATGAACATCTCGAACAACGGCCGCTTCGAGGAGGCCGAGGCCTTCTTCGCCGAGGCCGAGGCGATGATCGCGCCGGACGACGCGGTCACCCGCGCCCGGGCGCTCAACTACCGCGCCCTGCACGAACGCAACCGGCGCCATTTCGAGCAGGCGATCACGGCCGCCCAGGCGGCGCTCACCCTGCGCGCCGGCGCCCCGCAGTCCGGGGCCCGGATCACGACCGCCTCGTCGGTGGGCGGGGCCGCGCCAGGCGGCCAGCTGGTCATCGAGCCGGCCGTGGCGCGCAAACTGAACACGCCCTCCGTGGCCCAGGGCCAGATCGAGGCCTCCAAGGTCACGGTGGCCGAGCAACTGGCCATCCAGGACGCCCAGGCCTGGCACGTGATCGGAACCTCCCAGGCGGCGCTGGGCGACACCGTCGCCGCCCGGGCCTCGCTGGAGCGGGCGCGCGACGTCCTGGTGCGCAGCGCCGCGCTTGGCCGGCTCACCGCCTGGCTGCAGGCGCGCGTCGAGGCCGACCTTGCGGGCCTGGACCTTAGGGAAGGCCGCGCCGCGCCGGCCGTCGCCCGCTATGGCCAGGCGCTGAACCTGCTGCGCACCCGCCATTCCGGCAGTTCGGCCGAGGGTGCGCTGCTGCTGGACCTGGGCCGCGCCCAGGCCGTCGCGGGCCGCGACGCCGATGCCCTGGCTACCTTCGGCAAGGCGATGATCATATTCCGGACACAGCGCGGCGGACTGGGCGGGTCGGCCGATGCGGCCGGGCCCTATTTCGACCTGCTCCTGAAACTGACGGCTCAGGAACCGGGCAAGGCCGCCGAGTACGGCGCCCTGTTCTTCGACGCCTCCGAGACGGTGGTCTCCAGCGCGACCGCCGAGACGGTCAACCGTCTGGCCGCCCGCGTGGCCGCCGGCGACGGCCAGATCTCCGGCTTTTCGCGGGCGTTCGAGGATAGCCGGCGGCGCCTGCGCGCCACCGAAAGCCAGATCGCCGCCCTTCAGGCCGACGGCGCCTACACCGACGCGGTCCGTGCCGACATGGAGGCCATCCTCAAGGCCGAGCAGGCCGACGCCGACGCCCTGGAGGCCCGGATGCTGGTCGCCAACCCGCGCTACAACCAGCTCGTCTCGCCCGGGGCTCCGGCCGCCGAGGTGCAGGCGGCGCTGAAGGCCGACGAGGCCTATGTGAAGCTGCTGCCCCTGGCCGGCCGCACGTACGGCGTGTTGCTGACCGCCGGCGCCGTGAAGCCCTACGCCGTCGACATGGGCCGGGGCGAGGTGCAGGCCGCCGTCACCCGGCTGCGGCTGTCGCTGGAGCCCACCGAGTCGCTGATCCCGTTCGACGCCGCGGGCTCGGCGGCCCTGTTCGACCGGCTGTTCGGGCCGGTGAAGGGCGACGTCCTGGCCGCCAGGCACCTGATCTACGAGGCCGACGGTCCGCTCGTGTCGCTGCCGGCCGCGCTGTTCGTCACCGACGCCACGTCGATCAGGACCGACAGGAAGGGCGAGACGGATTACGTCCACACCGCGTGGCTGGGCAAGACGGTGGCCTCGTCCCTGGTGGTCTCGGGCGCCAGCTTCCTGCAGTCGCGCGCCTTTGCGCCGTCGGCGGCCAAGCGGCCCTACCTGGGCTTCGCCGACCCCTCGCTGCCGCGCAACGACGACCGGGCCTTCACCTCGGTGACCCGCTCGTTCCTGCGGCGCAGCGCCGTGCTGGAGCGGGTGTGCGGCGAGACGCGCAACGCCTTGATGCGGATTGAGGCCCTACCGGAAACGGCGGCAGAGGTGCGCCAGGTGGGCCAGAGCCTGGGGACGCCCGGTTCGGTGCTGACCGGCGCCGCGTTCAGCGACGAGGCCGTGCGAAGCCGCGTCGATCTGGCCGACTATCAGGTTCTCTACTTCGCCACCCACGGCCTGCTGCCGCAGCCCGACGCCTGTGTGCCGGAGCCGGCCCTGGTCACTTCGTTGGGCGGCGGGGATTCCGACGCCCTGCTCGACACCAGTGAGATCCTCAACCTGAAGATCGACGCCGACCTGGTGGTCCTGGCGGCCTGCGACACCGGCGGGGGCGGCGCCTCGGTCGACCGGACCGGCCTGACCGGCGGCGGCGAGGCCCTGGGCGGGCTGACGCGGGCGATGGTCTACGCAGGCTCCCGCGCCCTGGTGGTGTCTCACTGGTCGGTGGATTCTGAGGCCTCGGTCCGCCTGATGACCGGCCTGTTCGCCTCGGGCGCGCCCACCATGGCCCAGGCGCTGCAGCGGTCGCAGGCCGTCCTGCAGAACGACCCGAACCACGCGCATCCCTACTTCTGGGCGCCCTTCACCCTGGTGGGCGATGGCGCCCGTCCACTGCCGGCGATGACCCGGCGCGTGGCGCAGGCCTCTCGCTGAGACGGGCAGGTCAGGCGGCGGTCAGCCGCCAGGCGCCGGAGCTGTCGCGGCAGGCGTTGAAGCGCTCGCGATAGCTGGGCTGGCCGCGCTCGCTGACGGTCTGCTCGACCAGCCGGCACCCGCCGTCCTCGCCGCCGCCGACGGAGCGCACGACGGAGCGCGAGACGTAGCCCTGGATGAAGCCGTCCTCGACGACGGCGAGCCAGCCGCCAGCCACGGCGCCGGCGATCTCGATCGTCTCGTCGGCCTGCAGTCGATCGACGACCGGCGCGGAGGTGTTGGGCGCCGAGCGGATGTTGATGCGGCCGTTGCTCGCATAGGTCCCGCCCACGCTGCTGACGCGACTCGCCACCGTCACGCCCTGGGCATAGCGCCAGCGGCCGGCATAGCTGGTTCCGCCGCCTCCGCCGGACCCCACGGGGCCGAGCACCGAGATCCGGCCGCTGGAGCCGGTCTCCGGATCGGACCAGCTCTGCGTCTTGCCGGTCTCCAGGGCGCGCTCGAAGGCCTGCTGCGCGTCCAGCCTGGCCTTGCGGTCCATCCGGCAGCCGATGTTGTTGCCGATCGCGGCGCCCAGCCCGCCGCCGATCACCGCGCCCAGGGCCCGTTCGTTCTTGCTCACCTGGCTGCCCGCCAGCGCGCCCACCAGGCCGCCGATGACCGCGCCGCTGGTGTTGGCCGACCCCTGCGCGTCACAGGAGAACAGCGACCCCAGCCCCTGAGCGCTCGCCGCGCCCGGCGCGGCCAGGGCAAGGATCGTAGCGGCGGCAAGGCTCAGTCTGGGCATCGGGGGTTCTCCGGGAGTCGTTTTGCCCATACTGCCGCGCCAACGTCGGCAAGGCCACGCTTCAGGCGCGCGGGGTGGACGACGCGGCGGCAAACTCGTACCGATTTGGGGCGGCGGGCGTGGCGGAATTGGTAGACGCGGCGGACTTAAAATCCGCTTCCGTATGGAGTGTCGGTTCGAGTCCGACCGCCCGCACCACGTCAGACCCTGTCGAAGGTGATCGCGTAAGCGAAGGCGCCGGGGGCGGGCGCGGTCGGCAGCGGGCCGGAGTTCGGCGGGACGTGGACGGCGTCGAGCGGACCCAGCTTCAACGCGCCGACCCGCACCACGCCGCCGATGGCGACCACCAGGCGATCGGCCCGGGTGGCGGCCAGCAGGGCCGGCGCGTCCAGGCGGTCCAGCGTCGGGCGGATGCGGCCCCGGCGGGCCATGACGTTGAGGTCGAGGACGGGGCCGGCCTCGACCTTTGCGTTGGTCGGCGTGTCGCCCGGGAACGCCGCGTGCGGCGTCCGGTGCGACAGCAGCACGGGGCCCTGGCCCACCACGCAGAGCCGCATCCGGCCCTGCAGCACCGCCAGGATCCGGTCTATGTCGGGGAACACCGAGAAGGGCCCGTCGCTGCGGACCTCGGCCATGCTCACCCGCCAGTCGAAGGTGTCGAAGTCCGCTCCCGGCGGCCACGCGGCGACCTCGTAGGTGATGCCGCCCCCGTTCTTCCACGGGACGGCGACCCGGTCCGCGGCGCTGAGCAGGCGGAGCGTCACCCGAGGATGCCCGGCAGGTCGAGCTGCTTCTCGCGCGCCACCTTGAGCGCGATGTCGTAGCCGGCGTCGGCGTGGCGCATGACCCCGGTGGCCGGGTCGTTCCAGAGCACGCGGGCGATCCGCCTGGCGGCCGCTTCGGTGCCGTCGCAGACGATGACCATGCCGGCGTGCTGGGAGAAACCCATGCCGACCCCGCCGCCGTGGTGCAGCGACACCCAGGTGGCGCCCGAGGCGGTGTTCAGGAGGGCGTTCAGCAGCGGCCAGTCCGAGACGGCGTCGGAGCCGTCCCGCATGGACTCGGTCTCGCGGTTGGGGGAGGCGACCGACCCGCTATCGAGGTGGTCGCGGCCGATGACGACGGGCGCCTTCAGCTCGCCCGAGGCGACCATCTCGTTGAACGCCAGGCCCAGCCGGTGCCGGTCGCCCAGGCCCACCCAGCAGATGCGCGCCGGCAGCCCCTGGAACCTGATCTTCTTGGCCGCCATGTCGAGCCAGTTGTGCAGGTGCGGATTGTCCGGGATCAGCGCCTTCACCTTGGCGTCGGTGCGGGCGATGTCCTCGGGGTCGCCGGACAGCGCGGCCCAGCGGAACGGGCCGATGCCCCGGCAGAACAGCGGGCGGATGTAGGCCGGCACGAAGCCCGGGAAATCGAACGCGTTGGCCACGCCAGCTTCCTTGGCCATCTGGCGGATATTGTTGCCGTAATCGACGGTGGGCACACCTGCCGCCTGGAACGCCAGCATGGCCTGGACGTGCTCGGCCATCGAGGCCTTGGCGGCCTCCTCGACCTGCTTGGGATCCTGGTCGCGCATGGCCGCCCAGCGCTCCAGCGTCCAGCCCTTGGGCAGGTAGCCGTTGATCGGGTCGTGGGCCGAGGTCTGGTCGGTCAGCAGGTCCGGCCGCACCCCGCGCAAGAACAGCTCTGGCAGCAGCTCGGCGGCGTTGCCCAGCAGGCCCACCGAGATCGGCGCCTTGTCGCGGCACGACTGTTCGATCCAGCCCAGGGCCTCGTCGACGTCGGTCGTCGAGCGGTCGAGATAGCCGGTGCGCAGGCGCATATCGATGCTGGACTGCTGGCATTCGATCGCCAGGCACGAGGCGCCGGCCATCACCGCCGCCAGCGGCTGGGCTCCGCCCATCCCGCCCAGCCCCGCGGTCAGCAGCCAGCGGCCCGACAGGTCGCCCGCATAGTGCTGGCGCCCCATCTCGACGAAGGTCTCGTAGGTGCCCTGCACGATTCCCTGGGCGCCGATGTAGATCCACGAGCCGGCGGTCATCTGGCCGTACATCGCCAGACCCTTGCGATCGAGCTCGTTGAAGTGGTCCCAGGTAGCCCAGCGAGGCACCAGGTTGGAGTTGGCGATCAGCACGCGCGGGGCGTCGGCGTGGGTCTTGAACACCCCCACCGGCTTGCCCGACTGGACCAGCAGGGTCTCGTCGTCCTCCAGCCGGCGCAGGGTCTCGACGATCTTGTCGAAGCTCTCCCAGTCGCGGGCGGCGCGGCCGATGCCGCCATAGACCACCAACTCCTCGGGCCGCTCGGCCACATCGGGGTGCAGGTTGTTCATCAGCATCCTGAGCGGCGCCTCGGTCAGCCAGCTCTTGCAGGTGAGCTCCGGGCCGGTGGCGGGGCGGATCACGCGGGTCTTGTCGAGGCGGGTCATGCTTTGGCGAAGTCCAGGCAGGCGGTGAGTACGGTCGTGAGGGTTGCGCGCATCGGGGCGGCGCGGGCTTCCACGTACGGCGTGGGCCAGATCAGCGAGGTCAACAGGCCGGGCGGCTCGTCCATGTAGCCCCGGCAGGCCAGCTCCATCTGGATGGCGTGGACGCCCTCGGCGGGGCGGCCGTAGTGGCGGGTGGTCCAGCCGCCCTTGAACCGGCCGTTGGTGACCCGGCTGAACTCGCTGGCGTCGCAGGCCGCCTCGACGGCGGCGGTCAGCGCGGGGTCGCAGGTCGCGCCGTCGTTCGTCCCGATGTTGAAGTTCGGCAGCAGGCCGTCGAACAGGCGCGGGATAGCCGAGCGGATAGAGTGGGCTTCGTACAGCACCACCTTGCCGTGGCGCGCGCGCAGGCGATCCAGCTCAGCCTGCAGGGCCGCGTGATAGGGGTTGAAATACCCCGCGCGCCGCTTGTCGATCTCGGCCCGGTCCGGCTCGCCGGCGCGGTACATCGGCTCGCCGTCGAACGTCGTGGTCGGGCAAAGGCCGGTGGTCGCCTGGCCGGGGTAGAGCGAGGCGCCGGACGGGTCTCGGTTCACGTCGATGACCGTGCGGCTCATCGCCGTGCGGATGGTCGTGGCCCCCAGCGACGGGGCGAAGTCGTAGAGCTTTTCGATCCACCAGTCGGCGTCCTTGCGCGCGAGCCAAGGCGAGATCAGGCGGGCGGCCACCTGGGTCGGCAGCTCGATCCCGGTATGCGGGAAGCTGACAACCAGGGGTGCGTCGCCGCGATGGATCTCCAGCCAGTCGCTCATGCGACCCCCGGCAGGTCCAGGTTCTCGGTGAGCGCGCCGGAGCGGACGAGGGCGATGGCCGCCACCAGGTCCGGGTGGAAATGGCGGTCGTCCGACAGGTGCGGGACCTCGGCGCGGACCCGGGCGCGGGCGGCCTCCAGCGGGTTGCTGGAACGGAGCGGGGCGTGGAAGTCGCAGCCCTGGGCCGCGGCCAGCAGCTCGATGCCGACCACCGAGGCTGCGTTCTGCGCCATGGCGTGCAGCCGCCGCGCGCCGTGGGCGGCCATGGAGACGTGATCCTCCTGGTTGGCCGAGGTGGGGATGGAATCGACGCTGGCCGGATAGGCCATCTGCTTGTTCTCGGAGACGAGGGCCGCGGCGGTGACCTGCGGGATCATGAACCCGGAGTTCAGGCCGGGCTTGGGAGTCAGGAAGGCGGGCAGGCCGCTGAGCGCCGGGTCGACCAGCATGGCGACGCGCCGTTCGGCCAGAGAGCCGATCTCGCAGATGGCGAGGGCTATCATATCCGCAGCGAAAGCAACGGGTTCGGCATGGAAGTTGCCGCCGGAGAGGGCCTCGTCGGTGTCGGAGAAGATCAGCGGGTTGTCTGAGACGCCGTTGGCCTCGTAGCCCAGCGTCGTGGCCGCCTGGCGCAGCACGTCCAGGGCCGCGCCCATCACCTGCGGCTGGCAGCGCAGGCAGTAGGGGTCCTGGACCCGCTCGTCGTCCTTCAGGTGCGAGGCGCGGATCGCGGAACCAGCCATCAGCCTGCGCAGCGCGTCGCCGGTCTCGATCTGGCCGGGCTGGCGGCGCAGGACGTGGATGCGGTGGTCGAAGGGGGTGTCCGAGCCCTTGGCCGCCTCCGTCGAGAGCGCGCCGGTGACCAGCGCCGCCTGGAACACCCGCTCAGCCTCGAACAGCGCGGCGAGCGCATTGGCGGTGGAGAACTGGGTGCCGTTCAGCAGAGCCAGCCCTTCCTTGGGGCCGAGTTCGAGGGGCGTCAGGCCGGCCGCCGCCAGGGCTTCGGCTGCGGGTCGTCGTTCGCCGCCGACGAACACCTCGCCCACGCCGATGAGCACGGTCGCCATGTGCGCCAGGGGAGCCAGGTCGCCCGAGGCGCCGACCGAGCCCTGGCAGGGGATCACCGGCGTCAGGCCCTTGGCCAGCAGCGCTTCCAGGAGCGCGATGGTGGCCGGCGCGACGCCCGAGGCGCCCTGGGCCAGACTGGCCAGCTTCAGCGCCAGCATCAGGCGGGCGACGGGAATGGGCGAGGGCTCGCCGACCCCGGCGGCGTGCGACAGCACGATGTTGCGCTGGAGGGTCGCCAGGTCGCCTGCCTCGATCCGCACGGAGGCCAGCTTTCCGAAGCCGGTGTTGATGCCGTAGGCGGGCTCGCCCTTGGCCACGATCCGGCCGACCGAGGCGGCGCTTGCGGCGATGGCGGGCGCCGAGGCCGGGTCCAGGCGCACGTCGACGCCGCGGTAGATCGCGCGCCATTCCGCCAGGGTGACGTCGCCGGGGCGCAGGGTCACCGTGTCCATGTTGTCTTGCCTCCGAATACGCGGGCGTGGAGCGGGTTGAAGCCCATGCGGTAGACCAGCTCGGCCGGCCGCTCGATGTCCCAGATCGCCAGGTCGCAGCGCTTGCCGGCTTCGATCGTGCCGGCCTCACCCAGCAGGCCCACGGCGCGCGCGGCCTCGCGGGTGACGCCCGCCAGGCACTCGTCGACCGTCAGCCGGAAGAGGGTCGCCGCCATGTTCATGACCAGCAGCGGCGAGGTCAGCGGCGAGGTGCCGGGGTTGCAGTCGGTGGCGAGCGCGATGGGCACGCCGGCCGCCCGCAGCGCCGCGATCGGCGGGACCTTGGTCTCGCGCACGAAATAGTAGGCGCCGGGCAGCAGGGTCGCGACAGTCCCGGCCTTGGCCATGGCCGCGATCCCGGCGTCATCCAGGTGTTCCAGGTGATCGGCCGAGAGCGCCCTGAACTCGGCGGCCAGGGCGGCGCCGTGCAGGTTGGACAGCTGTTCGGCGTGGAGTTTCACCGGCAGGCCGTGCGAGGCCGCGGCCTCGAACACCCGGCGGGTCTGGGCGATGGTGAAGCCGATGCCCTCGCAGAAGGCGTCCACCGCATCGGCGAGTCCTTCGGCCGCCACGGCGGGGATCATCTCGCTGCAGACCAGGTCGATGTAGCCGTCCGGGTCGCCGGCGAACTCGGGCGGCAGGGCGTGGGCGCCCAGGAAGGTGGTGCGGATGGTCACCGGCCGCCTCGCCGCCAGGGCGCGGGCGGCGCGCAGGGCCTTCAGCTCGTGGGCGGTCGAGAGGCCGTAGCCGGACTTCACCTCGACGGTGGTCACGCCCTCGGCCAGCAGGGCGTCGAGGCGGGGCAGGGCGGCCCGGACCAGTTCGGCCTCCGAGGCCGCCCGTGTCGCCTGCATCGTGGAGACGATCCCGCCGCCGGCCCGGGCGATCTCCTCGTAGGAGGCTCCTGCCAGCCGCAGCTCGAACTCGTGGGCCCGGTCGCCCCCATGGATCAGGTGGGTGTGCGGGTCGATCAGGCCCGGGGTGACCCAGCGCCCCTCGCAGTCGATCTCCTCGGTCGCCTCGAAGGCCGGCGCTTCGGCCTCGTCGCCGACCCAGGCGATGCGGTCGCCGAGCGACGCGACTTGGCCGCGCTCGATCACGCCCAACCCGGAGCTCAGCGTGGCGAGGCGGGCGTTCCGCCAGACCCGGTCGCAGCGCACGCGGCTCTCCCTTGAATCCTGCGGGCAACCTAGCGACCGGGATTCTTATTGTATAGACATAATGAGCGCTTGCGGGCCTGGGCGGCGCGGTCGAGGAAGGCTCATGGGACTCTGGTTCGAACATGCGCTGCTGGCCGGTGGCTGGGCCGATCGGGTGCGCGTCGAGGCGAGCGGCGGCGTGATCCACGCTGTCCACGCCGGCGCGGAACCGCTGCCCGGTGACGAACGGGGCGGCGTCGCGGTCCCGGGCCTGCCCAACCTGCATAGCCACGCCTTCCAGCGCGCCATGGCGGGCCTGACAGAGGTGCGCGGCCCCTCGGGCGACAGTTTCTGGACATGGCGCGAGCTGATGTACCGCTTCGTGGGCGACCTGGGTCCCGAAGACGTCGAGGCCATCGCCGCCCAGGCCTTCCTGGAAATGCTGGAGGCCGGCTTCACGCGGGTGGGCGAGTTCCATTATCTGCACCACGCTCCGGACGGGAGCGCCTACGCCGATCTGGGCGAGATGGCCGGACGGATCGCGGCGGCGGCGGCGGAGACCGGTATCGGCCTGACGCTCCTGCCGGTGTTCTACGCGCACTCGGGCTTCGGCGGCGCGGCCCCGCTCACGGATCAGCGGCGGTTCGTGAACAGCCTCGACGGCTATGGCCGATTGCAGGAGGCCTCACGCACGGCGGTCCGCGGCCTGCCCGACGCCGTGGTGGGGGTCGCGCCCCACAGCCTGCGCGCGGTCACCGAGGACGAGCTGCGGATCGTCAGCGAGGCCCAGGGGCCTATCCACATCCACGTCGCCGAGCAGGTGAAGGAAGTGGACGACTGCCTGGCCTGGAGCGGCGCGCGGCCCGTGGAGTGGTTGCAGGCCCGCTTCGCCGTGGACGACCGCTGGTGCCTGGTCCATGCCACCCACATCAACGAGGCCGAGCGCCGACGGCTGGCGACCCGCGGCGCGGTGGTGGGCCTCTGCCCGATCACCGAGGCCAATCTGGGCGACGGCGTCTTCCCGGCGGCGCGATACCTTCCGGAGGGCGGCGCGTTCGGCGTCGGCTCGGACTCCAATGTGCGCATCGGCGCGGCGGAGGAACTGCGGCTGCTGGAATACGGCCAGCGGCTGGCGAAGCGCTCCCGCAACGTGCTGGCGAACCGCCAAGGCGAGGCGACCGGGGCGGCCCTCTACCGTGGAGCCTTGACCGGCGGAGCCCAGGCGCTGGGGACGCCCCAGGCCGCGGGCCTCGCGGTGGGCGCGGCGGCCGACATCGTCAGCTTCCCGAGCGACCATGAAGCGCTCGTCGCCCGCGCCGGTGACGCCTGGCTGGACAGCTGGATCTTCGCCGCCGCGCCGGTGCAGCATGTCTGGCGCCGGGGGCGCCGGGTCGTCGCCGACGGCCGGCACCATGCCCGTGAAGCGATCACGACGCGCTATCGGTGGGTGCTGGAGCGCCTGCTCCGCAGATGAGCGACAGGGCCCTGCACAAGCGGATCCGCGCCGACATCTCGGAGCGCATCCGGTCGGGCGCGTGGCCGCCGGGCCACAAGATCCCGGCCGAGCACGAGCTGATGGTCGAATACGGCTGCTCGCGGATGACGGTGAACAAGGCGCTGGCGCCGCTCGCCGAGACCGGACTGATCGTGCGCCGGCGCAAGGCGGGCTCGTTCGTCTCGCGGCCCCGCATCCACTCCGTCGTGCTGGACATCCCCGACATCGCCGCCGAGGTGACGGCGCGGGGCGAGCCCTATGGCTATGAGCTGCTGTCCGGCCGGGCCCGCACGGCCAACGCGCGCGACGTCGCCGAGCTGGGCCTGGATCGGCCGGTGGAGGTGCTGGCCCTGCGATGCCTGCACCGGGCCAGCGGCCGGCCGTTCGCCCTGGAGGAGCGGCTGATCAACCTCGCGGCCGTGCCGCAGGCGCGAGGCGTGGACTTCGCCAAGGCGGCCCCCGGCGGCTGGCTGCTCAGTCACGTGCCCTGGACCGAGGCCGAGCACCGGATCAGCGCCGCCAATGTCCCGAAGGCGACGGCCGCCGTCCTGGGGGTGGAACCCACCGCGGCGTGCCTGGTGCTGGAGCGGCAGACCTGGCGCGGCGAGGATCGGATCACCCACGTGCGGCTGGTCTTCCCGGGGGAGGCCTACGACCTGGTCGCGCGGTTCTCGCCGCAGGGTGCGCCGGCCTAGATCCGCAAATTGAGGGGTTCCGAGCCCCTCGGCGCTCGCCCTATGATGTCCCCGATGCCGTTCGAAGCCCGCCCCATGAGACGGCGGGCGTGAGCCGCGAGAGGATGTGCGCCTGAAACGTCTGTTGATCGCCAACCGGGGCGAGATCGCCATCCGGATCGCCCGCGCGGCTGCCGACCTGGGGGTCGAGACGGTCGCGGTCTATTCCCAGGACGATGCGACGTCGCTGCACGTCCGCCTGGCCGATCAGGCGGTGGCGCTGAGCGGCGTGGGGCCGCGGGCCTATCTGGACGCGGACGCGCTGGTCGAAGCCGCGGTTGCCGCAGGGTGCGACGCGGTCCACCCGGGCTACGGCTTCCTCTCGGAGAACGCCGGGTTCTCGCGGGCGTGCGCGCTTGCAGGGCTGACCTTCGTCGGCGGCAGCCCGGAGGCCCTGGACCTCTTCGGGGACAAGGCGCGGGCGCGGAGCTTCGCGGCCGAGCATGGCGTGCCGCTGGCCCGGGGGACAGAGGCGTCGGCGAGCCTGGACGAGGTCCGGGCGCTGCAGGCTGACGTCGGCGGCGCCATCATGATCAAGGCCCTGGCCGGCGGCGGCGGGCGCGGGATGCGCGTGGTCGCGGCCGGCGAGGATCCGGCGGCCGCCTACGACGCCTGCGCGCGCGAGGCGGAGGCCGCGTTCGGCGACGCACGGCTCTACGCGGAAGCGGTGATCCCGCGCGCACGGCATATCGAGGTGCAGATCGCGGGCGACGGGATCGACGCCGTCGCCATCCACGACCGCGAGTGCTCGATCCAGCGCCGCCGGCAGAAGCTGATCGAGGTGGCCCCTGCGACCGGCCTGGCGCCGGAGGTCCGCGCGGCCTTGCAGGACGCCTCGGTGCGGATGGCGCGGGCGGCCAGGCTGCGCGGCCTGGCGACGTTCGAATACCTGCTCGACGCGGGGGACGGCCGAACCGCGGCCTTCATCGAGACCAATCCGCGCCTGCAGGTGGAGCACACGGTCACCGAGGCGGTCACCGGCCTCGATCTGGTGCAGATCCAGCTTCGGCTCGCCGACGGCGCCAGCCTGGCGGCCTGCGGGCTGGGCGAAGGGCCGCCGCCGGTATCAGGGGCCGCGATCCAGCTTCGCGTGAATCTCGAGACCCTGGGCGCTGATGGGCAGGTCAGCAGCGGCGCGGGTGGCGTGCTCAGCCGCTATGAGGCGCCCAGCGGTCCCGGCGTCCGCGTCGATGGCTTCGGCTACGGCGGCTATCGGACCAATCCGGCCTTCGACTCCCTGATCGCCAAGCTCATCGTGCAAGGGCCGACCCTGGCCGCCGCCGCCGCCCGCGCCGCCCGCGCCGCCGCCGAGTTCCGCATCGAGGGCGCGCCCAGCACCCTGCCCCTGCTGCAGGCGGTGCTGGAACGGCCGGAGTTCGTCGATGGGCGGGCCGACACCAACTTCCTCGAGGCCAACCTGCCGGAACTGCTGGCGAGGGCCGGCGAACTGGCGCCGGCGCCCGTCGTCGAAGCCGCGGCGGCAGCGCCTGGCGCGCGGATTGCGACCCCGCCGGGCACGCAGTCCGCCGCCGCGCCCCTCCGAGGCACCGTCGTGAGTCTGGAGGTCGCCGAGGGCGTCGCCATCGCAGCCGGGCAGCCGGTTGCGGTGCTGGAAGCGATGAAGATGCAGCACGTGGTGGCCGCGCCGGTCGCAGGCCTGCTGCACAGCTTCGCCGCGGCGGTCGGCGAGACCCTGGACGAGGGCGCGCCGCTGGCCTTCATCCAGCCGGGCGAGGCCTCGGACCACGCCTTCGCCGCCGAAGAGATCGACCTGGAGCTGATCCGCCCCGACCTGGCCGAGGTGCGAGCCCGGACCGCCCTGACCCTGGACGAGAACCGGCCCGACGCGGTCGCACGACGCCGGCGGACCCACCAGAGGACCGCGCGCGAGAACCTGGACGACCTGTTCGACGCCGGAACCTTCAAGGAGTTCGGCGCGCTGGCCATCGCCGCCCAGAAGCGTCGGCGCTCCATCGAGGACCTGCAGGTCAACACGCCGGCCGACGGCATCGTCACCGGGGTGGGCGAGGTGGGCGGCGCCCGCTGCGTCGCCTTGGCCTACGACTTCACCGTGCTGGCGGGCACGCAGGGCCACTTCAGCCACAAGAAGACCGACCGGATCCTGGAGTTCGCGGAGCACTGGAAGCTGCCGGTGGTCTGGTACACCGAAGGCGGTGGGGGACGGCCGGGCGACGTGGACGTCGGCGGTCTGTCGGCCTCGTCGCTCGACACGACCAGTTTCACGACCTTCGCACGGCTGTCCGGGGTGGCGCCGCGGATCTCCATCAATTCCGGCCGCTGCTTTGCGGGCAATGCGGTGTTCTTCGGCTGCGCCGACATCACCATCGCCACCGAATATTCGAACATCGGCCTGGGCGGCCCGGCGATGATCGAGGGCGGCGGCCTGGGCGTCTTCACGCCGGACGAGATCGGGCCCTCGGACGTGCAGTACGCCAACGGCGCGCTGGACCTGCTGGTGGCCGACGAGGCCGCGGCGACGGCGGCGGCGCGACAACTGCTGGGGATCTTCCAGGGCGAGGTCGGCGAATGGACCTGCGCCGACCAGCGGACCCTGCGTCACCTGATCCCCGAGAACCGGGTGCGGGCCTATGACGTGCGCCGGGTGATCGAGACCCTGGCGGACACGGGGTCGTGGATCGAGCTGCGCGGCGGCTATGGCAAGGGGATGATCACCGGCTTCCTGCGGATCGAGGGGCGGCCGCTGGGCCTTATCGCCAACGATCCGCGGCACTTGGGCGGCGCCATCGACAGCGAGGGCGCCGAGAAGGGCGGCCGGTTCCTGCAGCTCTGCGACGCCTACGGCGTGCCGGTCGTGTCGCTGTGCGACACGCCGGGGTTCATGGTCGGGCCGGACAGCGAGGCCACCGCGGCGATCCGCCGGGGCTCGCGCCTGTTCGTGGTGGCCGCCAGCATGAGCGTGCCGCTGTTCGCCGTGGTGCTGCGCAAGGGCTACGGCCTGGGCGCCCAGGCGATGACCGGCGGGGACTTCTCGGCCTCGGCCTTCACGGTCGCCTGGCCCACCGCCGAGTTCGGGCCCATGGGCCTGGAGGGCGCCGTGCGCTTGGGCTACCGCAAGGAGCTGGAGGCCGAGACCGACCTCGCCGCCCGCGACGCCCTGTTCCAGAAGCTGGTCGGGCGCATGTACCAGACCGGCAAGGCCATTTCGGTGGCCCAGGTGGGCGAGATCGACGCCGTCATCGACCCCGCCGAGACCCGCGACTGGATCGTCCGCGGCATCAAGTCGTGCCCGCCCCGCGCGCCCGGCGCCAAGGCGAGGTCGTTCGTCGACGTCTGGTGATTGCCTGACGTTGCGTGCGGCGTGGGAGGGTCCGGCCAAAGCCGACCCTGGGAGCGACCATGAAACTCGACAACACCATCTCCGCCGTGATCACCGGCGGCGCCTCGGGCCTCGGCGCGGCGACCGCCCGACGCCTGGCGAGCCATGGCGTGAAGGTAGCGCTGTTCGACCTCAACGCCGACCTCGGTGAGGCCCTGGCCAAGGAGATCGGCGGGGTGTTCTGCCAGGCGAACGTCACCTCCAGCGAGGAGATCGACGCCGCCTTCGCCAAGGCCCGCGCGGCCCACGGCCAGGAGCGCATCCTGGTCAACTGCGCCGGCGTCGGCGGCGGCGCCAAGACGGTGTCGCGCGACAAGCAGACCGGCGAGGTGAAGGAATATCCGCTCGAGAACTTCGAGCGTATCGTCCAGATCAACCTGATCGGCACCTTCCGCTGCATCACCAAGAGCGCGGCCGGGATGCTGACCCTCGACCTGCTGCCGGACGGCGACCGCGGCGCCATCGTCAACACGGCGTCGGTGGCGGCGGAGGACGGCCAGATCGGGCAGGTGGCCTACACGGCCTCAAAGGCCGGCATCGTCGGTATGACCCTGACGATCGCGCGCGACCTCTCCAGCGAGGCCATCCGCATCAACACCATCCTTCCCGGCATCTTCGACACGCCGCTGCTGGCGCGGGCCGCCGAGCACGTAAAGGCCGGCCTTTCAGCCTCCGTGCCATTCCCTAAGCGCCTGGGCATGGCCGAGGAGTACGCTCAGCTCGCCGAAACCATGATCACCAATGGCTATTTCAACGGCGAGGACGTGCGCCTGGACGGCGCGATCCGGATGCAGCCGCGCTGACGAGGGCGGCAATCTCCGCCCTGCGCAGCTTGGGTGCTTGCCTTGGGGCCGTGGCGTGCTAATGCGAGGCATTCTTATTTAGCGCCACGTCATCGGGGCGCGCCAGTCCCGTCGTGAGCATGCCGCCGCCGTCCGAAGCCGCCGTCCAAGCGCCTGCGCCAGACCTGGCCGCGGCCGAACGCGCCAAGGCCAAGAAGCGGGCGGTCGCGCGCGCCGGATTCCTGCGCCAGACCCTGCGCTGGCACTGGATCAGCGCCGCTGTCTGCCTGGTCGGCATGCTGCTGTTCGCGATCACCGGCATCACGCTCAACCACGCCGGCGCGATCATGGCCAAGCCGCAGACCATCGCGCGGGAAGGCGAGCTGCCGGCCCCGCTGCGCGCCGGGCTTCGGGCCGCCGAGACCGCCAAGGGCGACCTGCCGCCGGCCACCCGCGCCTGGCTGGACAAGGAGATGAAGATCAGGGCGCCGGCGGGACCCGTCGAATGGTCCGCGGGCGAGGCCTATGTGGCGCTGCCGGGCCCCGGCTCGGACGGCTGGGTCACCCTCGACACCGAGAGCGGGGCGGTCGCCTACGAGCAGACCGAGCGCGGCTGGATCGCCTACCTCAACGACCTGCACAAGGGCCGCAACACCGGGCCGGCCTGGAGCTGGTTCATCGACGTCTTTGCCCTGGCCTGCGTCGTGTTCTGCGTCACCGGCCTGCTGCTGCTGCAACTGCATTCCAAGGCGCGGCCTTCCACCTGGCCGCTGGTGGGGCTCGGATTCCTGATCCCCGTGCTCCTGGCCCTGTTCCTGATCCATTGAGGAGATCGCGATGCGCGCGGTGAAGTCACCGACCCTGTTCGCCGCCTTGACCGGGGTCGCCGCACTGCCGGCGGCGGCCGACGCCGCCGAACTGGCGGTGAGCGTCGAGATCCCGCGCCTGTCCGTCGCCGAGTATCATCGACCCTACGTGGCCCTCTGGATCGAGGGGCCGGACGAGGCCGCCGTGAAGACCTTGGCGGTCTGGTACAACGGCAAGCTGGCCAAGAACGAAGGCGCAAGCTGGCTGAAGGACATGCGCCAGTGGTGGCGCAAGGCGGGCCGCGGCCTGACACTGCCCGCCGACGGCGTCAGCGGCCCTACCAAGGCGCCCGGCAAGCACCAGATCGTCGTCACCGCCCAGCAGATGGCCGGCGTCGCGCCGGGTCAGTACAGCCTGGTCGTCGAAGCGGCCCGCGAAGTCGGCGGCCGCGAGGTGATCCGCGTGCCCTTCTCCTGGCCGCCCAAGGCCGGCGCCAAGCCCGCCACCGTGGCGGGGACCACCGAACTCGGCGCGATCACCGTCGCCACCAAGCCCTGAACCCTCCGGAGCCCCGCACCATGTCGATCGCTATCCGTACCGCCGTCGCCGCGGTCATCGCCCTGGCCATCGCCCCCGCGGCGCAGGCTCACCGCTCGTGGCTGGCGCCCTCGGCGACCGTGCTCTCCGGAGCCGAGCCGTGGGTGACGGTGGACGGGGCCGTCTCCAACACCCTGTTCTACCCGGACCACGTCGCCATGCGCCTGGACGGGCTGAAGGCGATCGGGCCGGACGGCGCGCCGGTCCCGATCCAGAACGGCTCGACGGGCAAGTACCGCTCGACCTTCGACCTGCAGCTGAAGACGCCGGGGACCTACAAGATCTCCAATGCCTCCGAGGGCATGAGCGCCTCCTACAAGCTGGGCGGCGAGACCAAGCGCTGGCGGGGTTCGGCGGCCGACTTCGCCACGGCGATCCCGAAGGACGCCACCGAGGTGCAGGCGTCCAGCAGCGCCCGCCGCGTGGAGACCTTCGTGACCTCCGGCGCGCCCAGCACCGGCGCCCTGAAGGTCACCGGCAAGGGGCTGGAGCTGGAGCCGATCACCCATCCGAACGACCTGGTGGCCAGCGAGAAGGCGAGGTTCAAGCTGCTGGCGGATGGCAAGCCCGCCTCGGACGTCGAGGTCGAGGTTGTCCTGGGGGCCACGCGCTACCGGGCCAAGGGCCAGGAGTTCAAGGTGAAGACCGGCGCGGACGGTGTGTTCGAGGTCAAATGGCCGGAGCCGGGCATGTACTGGATCGAGGCCTCGGTGCGGGGCCAGGACCCGTCCGGCCTCGCCCGCAACTCGGGCTATGCTGCCACGTTCGAGGTCCTGCCGGACTAGCATGCGCCGCGTCGCTGTCCCGCTGTCGCTGACACCCGAGGCGGCGAGGCCGCGGGACGGACGGCCCGTGGCCCTGGGCGGCCCGACCATGGGCGTGACCTGGAGCCTGCGGGCCTGGGCGCCGAGGACGCTGAGCGACGCCGTCCTGTCGGCTGCCGTCCAGGCGGCCTGCGACACGGTGGTGGCGCAGATGAGCACCTGGGAGCCGGCCAGCGACCTTAGCTGCTACAACGACGCCGCGCCGGGGACCTGGGCGCCCGCGCCCGCGCATCTGCTGACGGTGCTGGGCGCGGCGCTCGAGACGGCCGAGCTGAGCGGCGGCGCGTTCGATCCCACGGTGGGGCCGCTCGTCGACCTCTGGGGCTTCGGCGCGGCGGGGGCGACGACCGTCGAGCCTGCGGTCGCCAGCCTGCGGGCGGCCAGGGTGGGCTGGCGCGACCTGCGCATCGACACGGAGAACGGGCGGATCTTCCAGCCCGGCGGCCTGCGCCTTGATCTGGCGGGCATCGCCAAGGGCTTCGGCGTCGACCTTGCGGCGCGGGCGCTGGAGGGGCTGGGCGTGCGCGACTACCTGCTGGAGATCGGCGGCGAGCTGCGGGGCGGCGGCGTCAAGGGCGACGGCGAACCCTGGTGGGTGGAGATCGAGGCGCCGCCGGAGGGGGAACTGGCCGAAGTGCCGATCCTGGTCGCCCTGCACGGCCTTTCGATCGCCACCTCGGGCGACTGGCGGCGCGCCTGGTCGGCCGGTGGGCGCCGCTACAGCCACACCCTGGATCCGGCCACCCGCGCGCCCGTGGAGGACGCCATCGCGGCGGTCAGCGTCCTGCATCCCGACTGCATGCGGGCGGACGCCCTCTGCACGGCCCTGACCGTGCTGGGGCCGGCGGCGCCCGACTTCGCCGATCGCCACGACATCGCGGCGCATATCGTGTCGCGCGGGGCCGATGGGCTGCGAGAGTGGGTCTCGCCCGCCCTGGGACGCCTACTCGATTGAACCTAGTGAATGGTCCGGTGCGCCTCGCCCGGCTCTGACGGCGCGCCCAGGCGGGCGGGCAGGGGCCAGCCGGCGCGGGCCAGGGCGGCGTTCAGCGACCGGGCCAGGATCATCACCTGCTGCGGATCCGAGACCAGGGGCGCGATCAGTTTCTCGCCCAGTTCGAAAGCCACCGGTGCGACTCCGCAGGCGACCACCAGGCGTTGCAGGTCGGGCGCCGCGCCGCCGCATTCGCAGCATTCCGCGCAGATGGGACGCAGTCTCGAGGCCTCGACGGCCTGGATCCAGGCCAGGAACAGCGCCGCCACCCGCGGATTGGTCCGCTGGATCAGGGCCTGCGAGACCGGCCGGTGCGGCGCCTCCCCCGCGCAGCGCGCCGCCGCCCATGCCCTCAGACCGCAGATCAGCAGGTTCTCGCCGGGCGTGAGGTCAGCGCCGTGAGGGGCGGGGGACGCAGGTTTCAGTCGCACTCCATCGCCTCGGGGAGGAAGGGCGACTATGATGCGACTGCGATGCATTCGCAACACGAACACCCAACGTCTCCGGGCGAACCGCGGACTTAGCCGTCCGCGGTGATGACCACGAAAGGCGCCCAGTAGGCGGGGTGCGCCCATTCGGGCCGCCAGCCGGGCAGGGCCGAACCGTCGGGCCGGCGGCCGGTGCGGACGGTCCGCATGGCCTGCTGCAGGGCCTGGGCCTTGGAGAGCCTGGGATTCGCCTTCTGGATGGCCAGGGTCTGCACGGTGAGCGCCGCCGTGGCGTCGTCGAACACCCGCCAGTGGCTGACCAGCAGGGCGCGGGCCCCGGCGTACAGGAAGGCGCGGGCCAGGCCCGAGAGGCTGTCGGCCCCCGGCGCGCCGTCGCTGCCCGCGGTGTTGCAGGCCGACAGGATCACCCAGTCGGCGGAAAGATCGAGGGCGGCGGCTTCCGAAGCGGTCAGCACGCCGTCATCCTCGGCGGTGGCCTTGCCCGGCGGGGTCAGCACCAGGCCGGGCTCGTCCAGGCCCGCCAGCTCGTGGGAGAGCAGGCCGTGGGTGGCGATGGCCACGACGCCGGCCTTGGCGATGTCGGGCGAGGTCTTGATCGCCGCCTCGGTCGCCCTGCCGCCCAGCCGCACGGTGGTCTGCGGCGCGCCCAGGGTGCGGGCCATGGCGCGCAACTCGTCGGCCGTGCCGGGCAAGGGCGCGAAGACCGGCTTCGTCTCGCCCGAGCGGGCGGTCCAGGCGGAGATGCCGCCGATGGTCGGATCGCCATAGCCGACGAAGGCCCAGCGCTGGGAGGCGGGCCGTTTCGACGGGGCGGTGGTGCGCAGGCTCGCGACCGAGGGCAGGGTGGTGAGCGCGTAACGGTCGGCGAGCCAGCTCGTGGCGGCCAGCGACTGGGCGCCGGTTCCGCCGCCTTGCGGCGCCGTGGTGGGCAATAGCCCCAGGGGCAGGCTGCCGAACGCGCCCGAGGTGGTCACGAACAGCCGGTCGACGCCGCCCAGCGCGCTCTCCACCGGCCCGATCAGGTCGCGGTACAGGCTGTAGGCGATCTGCAGGTCGAAGGGGGCCACGTGGCCGTCGAGGATCGGCCGACCCTTGCCGCCGCAGGCCCCGTCGTCGACCTGGCAGCGCAGGGCGCGGATGCGGGCTTCCAGCTCCGGCTGACCGCCTTCGATGCGGTTCCACAGCACCCTGGTGCGCGACAGCGCGAAGACGTGGACGTCCTGCCCGGTCGGCACGATGAACAGCATGCCCTCGCCGGGCCGCAGGCGCTTCTGGGCCTGGATGACGGTTAGGGCGGGGGGCGCGATGGTCTCGGCGTACTTCGGATTGTCCTTCTGCAGCCGGGCGTCGAGGCCGGCCAGTTCGCGTCCCACGGCGTCCAGGGCGGCGCCGACGCGCGCGGCCTTGGCGGGATCGTCCTGGGGCAGGGCGCGCGCCAGCTGCCCCTCGATCTGACGCACCTCGCCGGCGAGGGCCTGCCGGACCCTGGCGTCGCCGGCCGCGGCCTTGCGGGTGAAGGCGGCGCGCGCGGCGGTCTGGGCCAGGGCGCGGGCGGCGGGCGAAACCTCCAGGTCCTGGGCGGCGGTGAAGGCCTGGTCCTGCAGGCGGGGCAGCTCGGCCGGCTGCTCGCGGGACGCCAGCCAGGCCAGGCGCAGGTAGCGGCGGAATACCGGCTCGGCGGCCTGGCCGGTCTCGCCGTCGGCGCGCGCGCGACGGATGGCGGCTTCGGGGTCCGAGCCGGCGGCGCTGAGGTCGGCGGAACGGCGAGCGCGCACGATGGCCACGGCGCGCGACGACAGCTGCTCGGCGCCGGTGTTGGCCGCCAAGTGGTGCTGGTTCTCGGCCAGGGCGTCGTAGGCGGCGGCGGTGGTCGGGTGGCGCTCGCCCAGTTCCGTGCGGCGGACCTCCAGGGCCTTGCGCAGCATGGGCTCCGCCTCGGCATAGCGCCCCCGTGCGCTGAGATCGGCGGCGAGCCCGGCATACGCCTGGGCGGTCGCCAGGTTGTCCTCGCCCTTGGCGGCGCGGACGATGGCGAGCGCGCGCCGGTGCAATCGCTCGGCTTCGGCGTGCTTTCCACGGGCAGCGAGGTTGTCGCCTAGGGCGCCATAGCTGGCGCCGGTATCGGCGTGCTTCTCGCCCAGAGCCTTGCGGCGGACCTCCAGGGCCCGGCGCAGCAGGGGCCCGGCCTCGTCGGTGCGGCGTTGAGCGTCCAGATTGGCCCCGAGCGCCGCGGCGTCGGCGGCCGTCGCGGGATGGCCGCTCCCACGCACGTCCTCGTCGGTCGCCAGGGCAAGGCGCAGCAGGGGTTCGGCCTCCCCGTGGCGGCCCTGGGCGTCCAGGTTCGAGCCCATCCGGGCATAGGCCTGGGCCGTGGCCGCGTCGCGCTCGCCGAACACCTCGCGACGGATCGCGAGCGAGCGGCGGTGCAGGGGTTCGGCCTCCACATGGCGGCCCAGTTCGTCGAGCGTGGCGGCCAGCGCGCCCATATCGGCCGCCACGCCCGGATCCTTGTCGCCGAGCAGGCGAAGGTCGATTTCGGCGGCCAGACGGTACAGCGGTTCCGCCTCGCGGGGCTTCGACTGGGCGCGCATCACATCGGCAAGGGCGACGATGGCGGCGGCGGCCTCGGCGCTCCGCGGCCCGAACAGGGCCCGGCTGGCGGTCAGCAGGTCGCGGCGAAGGGGCTCGGCCTCGGCGAAGCGGCCGCGCCGCTCCAGCACGCCGGCCAGGTTCGAGATCGCCAGCAGGGTCTGCGGGTCGCGATCGCCCAGCGCCTTGCGATCGACCCCGAGCGCGCGGCGATAGAACGGCTCGGCGTCGGCGTCACGGCCCTGGCGGACCAGGGCCTGACCGATCCACGACCAGGAGACGGCGGTGACGGGAGCGTCCGGCCCGTAGGCGCGAAGTTCGATCGCGACGCGCTTGCGGGTGACCTGCTCGAGCCTGCGCCATTGGCTGGCTGCGCGCGCGGCCTCGGCCTCGACCACCAGCGTCTGCCACGCGGCGGTTTCCTTGGCGGTCAGCGCGCGCGGGCTCGCAGGGGCGCCGGCGGCGAACGCCGAGGCTCCTGGACAAGCAATAATGCAGAGCAGCGCGACAGCCGTCAGGCCCGCGCGCCGAACTCGGGGACGCATACTCCCGTCCTCTCACGAATCTCCCACGCGTTGACCTTACTCGCCTGTCGGGCGAATCCGCATGGGACCTGACGCCGCGCCGGGACCCCCTGAGCCGATATAGCCCAAAATGGCGGCACGCTGGATCGCCTGGGAGCGGCCCCCTGCGCGAAGCTTGCGGGCGGCGTTGGTGACATGGAACCGGACCGTGGGAAGCGAGATGGCCACAAGCTCGCCGATCTCTGCGTCAGTTTTGCCGGCGGCGGCCCATTTCAGGCACTGGATCTCGCGTCGGGTCAGCCGAGCCGGCGTCTTGTCGGAGCCGGCGATCGCCTCCTCGTAGGTGGCCACGAACTTCAGGGCCAGGATGTGCATCTCGGCCGCATGCGCCGCGAACGCGCGGGCGACGTCGAACCCAGGATCGGCCGTGGCCCAGATGACCGTGCCGATCACCCCGCCCGGCAGATAGGTCGGCGCCACGATCGAGGCGCCCACGCCATAGGTTTCGATCGTTCCCTCGGCCGTGATGGCGTCCAGTGCGCGATTCGGCCGCCAGGACTCGAACCGACCGCCGGTGAAGTAATACGGCTCCGAACACGCGCGCGAGGCGTGGACGAAAGCCGCCTTCAGTGCGAAGCCGTGGTCCTCCCAATAGCGCAGGTCCGGATCCACCCAGCGAAAGGTGGTCTCCGCGAAGGGCCGCCCGTCCGCGCCCGCCGGCGGGACGGTGGACGAGATGTCGGTGGCCGCGGCGACGAATGGCAGGCCGACGCGCGTCCCGATTGCCACGATTTCGCGGGCCAGGACCTCGGCGTCGGCAAGCAAGGTCGATGCGGCGACCATCAGCGTCCGCGCGCCCCCTATCACTTCCAATAGCTTGTTCGCTTGCGCCGCGAGCCGCAAGGTCCGAGCCTCGCTCGGATAAGAAGCGACGTTGATAACGCCCATGAGGGCGCAGGGGAGGAATGATGAAGTTGCGTAAGTGGGCGCCGTCGGCTGCCGTGCTGTCGATGGCGTGTGTGGCGGCGGGTCAGATTCAGGCCGCAGAGGCGGATCCGGCCGAGGTCGAGGCGGTGATCGTCACCGCCCAGAAGCGGGAACAGAACCTCCAGGACGTTCCGATCGTGGTGAACGTGGTCTCGGGCCAGCAGCTCCAGGACGCCGGCGTGCGCGACGTGAAGGACCTGCAGGTCCTGACCCCCGGCCTCAGCGTCACCTCGTCCACGGGCAGCGCCCAGACATCGATTCGCATCCGCGGCGTCGGCACGATCGGCGACAACCCTGGCCTCGAGTCCTCGGTCGGCACGGTGATCGACGGCGTCTACCGGGCCCGCAGCGGCGTGGCCTTCGGCGACCTGGGCGAGCTTGAGCGGATCGAGGTGCTGAAGGGCCCGCAGGGCACGGTGTTCGGCAAGAACACCTCGGCGGGCGTCATCAACGTCATCACCAAGGCGCCTGAATTCGACTTCGGGGCCAACGCCGAGCTCACCTATGGCAACCATGACGCCCGCGGCGCCGCCGGCAGCGTCACCGGCCCGATCGGAGAGACCGTGGCGGGGCGCCTGTTCGTGGCCGTCCGCAAGCGGGACGGCTTCAACGACGTCCGGAACGGCGCCGGTCCCAGCACCCAGAAGGACAACGAAGACCAGGACGTCTTCACCGTCCGCGGCCAGCTCCTGTGGCTGCCGACCGACACCCTGACGGTCCGGGCGATGGCCGACTACACCGAGCGCAACGAGCACTGCTGCCTGACCATGACCACGGTCGTCGGTCCGACGGGCGCCCTGATCGACGCCGTGGCGGCCGACGCCGGCACCGTTCGCCCCGGAAATCCGTTCGCCCGGCTGACCTATGCCAATCGTGAATCTAATCAGGATATCAAAGATAAGGGCGTCTCCCTTCAGGCGGACTGGGAGATCAATCCCGACGTCACCCTGACCTCGATCACCGCCTGGCGGGATTGGGAGAACCTCCAGGGCGCCGATATCGACTTCTCCTCGGCGGACATCTGGTACCGGCCGTCCGACGGTCGCACCTTCGGAAAGTTCGAGACCTTCTCCCAGGAAATGCGCCTGGCGGGCCGGTCCGGGCCGATCGACTGGATGGTCGGCGGCTACTATTCGGACGAGCAGCTCGACACCAGCGCCTTCACGCCCTTCGGCACGGCCTACGAGACCTACTTCGGCCTGCTGCTGTCCGGCGGCGCGAACCCGAACGCGGTCTCGGCCCTGACCGGGATCCCGGCCGGCCAGAACTTCATCCCCGGTCAGGGCTCGCTCGACACGTTCGACCACTCGACCAAAGGCTTCGCGGTCTTCACCAACAACACCTGGCACGTGACCGACGCCCTCGAGCTCACGGTCGGCCTCCGCTACACCGACGAGACCAAGAAGGTCTTTGCGCAGTACAACAACACCGCGCCCGGCCTGGCCTGCGCCGCGGCCATCGCCCGGCCGATCCCGGCCGCCGCCCGCGCCGCGATCTGCGCGCCGGGCGCCGACCCAGCCTTCAACGACGTCGACACCCGCCAGAAGCGCAGCGAGGACCGGATCGGCGGCACGGTGAAGGCCAGCTACCGGTTCAGCCCGCAGCTGATGACCTATGTCTCCTACGCCAACAGCCACAAGAGCGGCGGCTTCAACCTGGACCGCGCCCGTCTGAGCGCGGGCGTCATCAACCCCGACACCAGCTTCGCCGCCGAGACGGTCGAGAGCTACGAGGCGGGCTTCAAGAGCAATCTGTTCGAGAACCGGCTGATCCTGAACGCCGCGGCCTTCGACCAGACGTTCGAGAACTTCCAGCTCAACACCTTCACGGGCATCAGCTTCGTGGTGGCCTCGATCCCGAAGGTCACCTCCAAGGGCGTCGACCTGGACATGGTCTGGCGCACGCCGATCCGGGGCCTCACGGCCACCGGGGGCGTCACCTATGCGGTCACCCAGTTCGGCAACTTCACCCCCACCGCCGGGGTCGGGCCGCGCCTGCCCGGCTCGCGCCTGTCGTACGCCCCGCTGTGGTCGGCGTCGTGGTCGGCAGCCTACGAGCGCGACCTGGGTTCGGAGATGCGGCTGCGGGCCAGCCTCTCGGGCCGCTACACCTCGCCCTACAACACCGGCTCCAACCTCGATCCGCTGAAGAACCAGAAGGAGCTCACCCTCTGGAACGGCCGGATCGGCGTGGGGTCGGCGGACGAGCGGTGGACGGTCGAGATCTTCGCCCAGAACCTGACCGACGAGGACTACTTCCAGGTCGTCGTGGACCAGCCCCTGCAGTCGGGGACCTACGCCGCGTTCCTCGGCGCGCCCCGCACCTGGGGCGTCACGCTCCGGTCGAAGTTCTAGAGGAGCCTGCCGAAGTGGACCTGGAGCTCACCGACGCCGACCTGGCCTTCCGCGACGAGGTGCGCGCCTTCATCGACGCCAACCTCACGCCCGAGCTCAGGCGCGCCGGTGAGCGCCTCACCAGCGTCTTCTGCGAACCGCGCTACAGCCTTCCCTGGCAGCGGATCCTGCACGCCAAGGGGTGGGCGGCGCCGAGTTGGCCCAAGGAATATGGCGGGCCGGGCTGGACCGAGGTCCAGCGGGCGATCTTCGCGGCCGAATGCGCGCGGGCCGGCGCGCCCAGCCTCTCGCCCATGGGCCTCAAGATGGTCGGGCCCGTGATCATGGGCTACGGCACGCCCGAGCAGAAGGCGCACTACCTGCCGCGCCTGCTGGCCGGCGAGGACTACTGGTGCCAGGGCTATTCCGAGCCGGGCTCCGGCTCAGATCTCGCATCGCTTCAGCTTCGGGCCATAAGCGACGGAGATCATTACGTTCTGGATGGTTCGAAAATCTGGACGACGCACGCCCAGTTCGCAAACCGGATGTTCTGCCTCGTGCGCACCTCCGCCGAGGGCAAGCCGCAGCAGGGGATCACCTTCCTGCTGCTGGACATGGCGACGCCGGGCATTTCGGTGAAGCCGATCATCACCCTGGCGGGTGAGCATGAGGTGAACCAGGTGTTCTTCGACGGCGTCCGCGTGCCCAAGTCAGGGCGGGTCGGGCCGGAGAACCAGGGCTGGACGGTGGCAAAGTACCTGCTGGAGTTCGAGCGGGGCGGGGGCTCGGCGCCGGGTCTCAAGGTCGGCCTGGAGCGCGCCCGGCGGATCGCCGTCGCGGCGCATGGCGATGATCCCGCGCATCGCCGGTGGCTGGCCGAATCCGAGATCGCCGTCACCGCCATCGACATGACTGAACGGATGATCCTGGCGGCCCTGGCCGGCGGCAAGAACCCTGGTCCGGCCTCGTCCATGCTGAAGATCAATGGCACGGAGGCCATGCAGCGTATCGACGAGATCTCGGTGGCGGCGCTCGGCCTCTATGCCGCCGTCGACCAGCCGGCGGCGCGGGAGGCGGGCTCGAACATCGAGGCGATCGGCCCCGACGATGGTCTTGTGGCCATGCCGCGCTATCTGAACAACCGGGCCGCCTCGATCTACGGCGGCTCCAACGAGATCCAGAGGGATATCATCGCCCGGCTCGTGCTGGGGCTGTGAAGGAGGAAAGACCGATGTCGACGTTCCTGAACCTGCGCCGTCCGCCCTATCGGACCTATTCGATCACCCAGCTCTGCCGGGAATTCGGGGCCACGCCGCGCGCGCTGCGCTTCTACGAGGAACAGGGCCTGCTCTCGCCGGGTCGGCGCGACACGTCCCGCGTCTATTCCTACAAGGACCGCGCGCGCCTGCAGCTCATCCTGCGCGGCCGCCGGGTGGGCCTGTCGATCGCGGAGATCCGCGACATCCTGGACACCTACGACGAGGAGGGGACTGCGGCTCAGGACGCCGAGGCCCTGCGCATCCATCACCGGCGGGTCGAACAGCTGCAGGAACAGCGCCGCCACGTCGACGAGGCCATCGACGAGCTGAAAAAGGCGGCCGAGCACCTGAAGGTCAAGTACCCGAGCATCGCGACCGGACTGGACTCCTGAACAGGTGAGCGCCCTTGAGGACTTCGCGCCGCGCCCGCGGCTGAACGTCCTCGGCGGCGGCAAGGTCGACTATCGCCAGCCGGCCGGCGATCCGGGCCTGTTCGGGCCGGATTCCATGGCCTGGCGGGTTCACGCCAACCCGGTCGCGCTGGCCATCGGCGGGGTCGCCGCGGTGATCCTGGAGCTGGCGGAGCCGCGGGTGCGCTCCGGCGTCTGGGACCATTCCACCTTCCGGACCGATCCGCTGGCGCGCATGCAGCGCACCGGCGAGGCGACGCTGATCACCACCTACGGTCCGACCAGGGCGGCCGAGGCGCGGGTGGCGATGGTCACGCGGATGCATGAGCGGGTGGGCGGCAGGACGCCCGAGGGCCAGGCCTATACCGCCCTCGACCCCGAGCTGATGACCTGGGTGCATGTCACCGCGAGCTGGGGCTTCCTCACGGCCTACGACCGCTACGTGGCGCCTCTGGGCCTGGCCGATCGGGACCGCTATTTCGCCGAGGGCGGGCGACTGGGCCGGCTGTTCGGGGTTCCCGAGCCTCCCGACAGCGCCGCGGGCGTCGAGGCTTGGTTCGACCGGATGCGGCCGAAGCTGGTCCCGCACCCGATCGTCGGCGAGTTCCTGGATATCGTTTCGACGACCTCCCCGCTGGGCCTGGCCGGCCGGGCCTTGCAGCCGCTGGTCGTTCAGGCCGCCATCGACCTGCTGCCGGCCGACATCCAGCGCCGGCTCGGCCTGCGGACACGGCCATTGCGCCTGGCCGTGGCGAAGACCGTCCTGCGGACCCTGGCCCGGACGGCAGGCCGCGCGCCCAGCGACGTGGTGCGCGACGCCCACGCCAGGATGCGCCGGCCGTTGCCGGTTTAGCGCCAACCGGCGTCGCGGGCCGCCTTCTCCTGGGAGGCGTCCAACGTCTCGCCCTCGAGCGCGCGGTCGACTGCGGCCAGCACCTCGGGAGGCGTGCCGCTCGCGGCCGTGCGGTAGTCGGGCCCGGCGGCTGGGGTCCATGCGGTGGCCGTGGTGACCCGCCAGCGGCCGTCGCCGCGGCAGGCGAGGCCGGCCAGCCGGTCGGCGGCGCTCTGGAAGGTCCGGCAATAGCGGCCCTGCGCGTCGCGGAAGGTGATCCCGATCCGGACGACGCCGGGCTCGGCGGCGAGCTGCCGGTCCAGCGCCCGAGCGAGTTCCGTCCGCGCGGGGAGCTCGATCCCCACGGCGATCGCAGGCTCCGGCGCCAGGGCGAACCGGCCGGCCACCACCCCGACCACGAGGGAGGCGGCCACGGCCGCCCAGGTTCCGATACGAGGGCGCGCCTGGTCGTTCGCCGTCCGGGCGGCCAGGTCCAGGCGCAGCGGGACGGCTTCGCGCACCACGGGGCCGTAAGCCTCGGACAGGCGCTCGGCGAGCTCCCGGTGCGCCGCCACCTCGGCGGCCAGGGTGGGATCGGCGGTCATTTCGGCCTCGAACGCGCGCCGCGCGCCGTCGTCCAGCTCGCCGTCCACATAGGCCATCACACGGTCGAGGCGGTCGGTCATGACGGCGTCGCCTGCAATTCGGCGAGAAGCGCGGCGCGACCGCGCCCCAGCCGGCTGGTCAGGGTTCCCTGCGGCACCTCCAGCACCTCGGCGGCCTCCTTGTAGGAAAGCCCCTCGACCAGCACGAGCGCCACCGCCACGCGCTGCTCATCCGGCAGGCGGGCCATGGCGTCCTCCACCGCGCGGACTTCCAGGCGCGCCTCCATGGCGCCGGCGCCGTCCGAGCCGACGTGGAGGGCGTCCTCCTCAGGCGACAGGACGGCGGCGCGGCGGGTGCGGGCGCGGCTCTCGTCGATCCAGGCGTTCTTCATGATGCGAAACATCCAGCTATGCAGTTGCGTCCCCGGCCGCCACTGCCCGCGGTGGACCAGCGCCCGCTCCACAGTCAGTTGGACGAGGTCGTCGGCGTCCGCCACGTCGCGCGCCAGCACTCGCGCGAGGCGGCGCAGTCGCGGCAGCAGATCGACGATCTCGCGCTCGAGGCGGTTCAAGGATCAGACCTTCTTCGAGGATGAAACGAACCGCACGGGGCGTTTCATCCGTTGAGCGTCATAGAAAAGCCGAAGCTCGAGCATCAAACGCCCATCGGCGCTGGAGGACCCATGCGAAGACGGCCGGTCGCGCTGTTGACCTTGCTGGCCGGCCTGCTGGCCGCGCAGCCGGCGGCGGCGCAGCTCGTCGGCGGCGGCTTGCCGAGCGTGGGCGGCCTGCCGGTTGGGCTGCCCCTGAGGGGACTGGAGACCACGGTCGAGGACGTGAGGACGCGGGCGGTCCGGAGTCCAGCGGACGCGAGCCGGGTGCTCGGCGCGGTGTCGGACAGGGTCGAACCCTATCGGCGGCAGGCGCGGAACCTGCTGCGGCGCAGCCCCGACGCCGTGGAGCCCGACGACCTGGGCCAGCCGGTGGTGCGCGGCGAGGTTGCGGGCCTGGGCGTCACGGCCGCGGCGCTGGCGCGGGCCCGGGCGGCGGGGTTCCAGCTGCAGACGCAGGAGGCCATCGAGAGCCTGGGACTGGCCACGGTCGTCCTGGCCCCGCCGCGCGGGATGTCGGCGCGCGAAGCCCTGCGACGGTTGCGGGCCCTGGACCCGGCCGGCCGTTACGACCTGAACCACATCTATTTCGAGAGCGGCGGGGGCGGCGGCGCGGCGACACCGGAGCCGGCGGCCGGCGGCCGTTCCGGCCGGGGCCTGCGCATCGGCCTCGTGGACGGCTCCGCGGCGACGCGCGAGCCCGCGCTGGCAGGACTGCAGATCACCCAGCAGGCCTTCGCCCCCGGCGGCGCGAAGGTGACCGCGCACGCCACGGCCGTGGCCTCGTTGCTGGCGGGCTCTACAGCGGGGTTCCAGGGGGCGGCGCCCGGCGCGGCGCTCTATATCGCCGACGTCTACGGTCCGACAGCGGCCGGCGGCTCGGCCATGGCGCTGGCCCGCGGCCTGGGCTGGCTGGCCCGGGTGCGGACGCCGGTGATTAACGTCAGCCTGGTAGGCCCCCGCAACGCCGTGCTTGAGGCGGCGGTCGAGGCCCTCGTGGCCCGGGGCTATATCCTGGTCGCGGCGGTGGGCAATGACGGCCCGGGCGCCGCGCCGCTCTATCCGGCGGCCTATCCCGGCGTGGTGGCGGTGACGGGCGTCGATGCGCGCCGCCGCGTGCTGCCCGAGGCCGGCCGGGGCGCTCACGTCGCCTTCGCTGCTCCAGGCGCGGACATGGTGGCGGCGAGCGCCAGCGGCGGGTTCACGGGCGTGCGTGGCACGTCCTTCGCCGCGCCCTTGGCCGCCGCGCGGCTGGCGGAGCTGTCGCCGGCCCCTGATCCGGTCGGCGCGGCGCGGGCGATCGAAGCCCTGGGGCGCGAGGCGGCCGACCTGGGCGCGCCCGGGCGCGACCCGGTCTATGGCCGCGGCCTCGTGGCGGCGGACCTTGCCGTGCGCCCCTCCGCCCTGGCGGCGCAGGGACCCGGATCGCGGCCCCGCTGATTTTTTCGCCTCGGCCGGGATGAAACCGGAGGGGCGCCTCGTTGGACCTTCCGGAAGCCCGTTTTCCAGAGGAGATCGACGATGAATACCAAGACCCTCCTGCTCGCCGCCGCCGTGACCGCGATGGCTGGCGCAACGAACGCCCAGCTGCTGGGCGGCGGTCTCGGGGGCGGCCTCACCGGTTCCGGGGGCCTGACGGGCGCTGGCGGCCTGGGCGGCATCACCGGTGGCCTGACCGGCTCCGCCCGGGCCAATGGCGCCGGACGGCTCGGGATCGACCCGAGCGACCTGACCTCGCGGGCCGGCGATACCGCCGGGCGCGTCAAGCAAAGGGCTCGCAACACCGCGCGCACGGGCGTCCAGACCGCGCAATCGGCCGCCGACCAGGCGCGGGACACCGCTTCGGGCGCGGCCGGCCAGGCGATCGGCGCGGCGAGCGCCGCGGGTCAGGCCGGCGGAGCGCTTGCCGGTCAGGCGGCGGGCGGACTGCCCAGCGCGCCTTCGGTCACCGGTTCCGGCTCCGGCTCGGGTTCGGCGTCGGCCGGTTCCGGCGGCGCGGCCGTCAGCGGCGCGGGCGCGGGCAATGCGGGGACGAGTGGCCCGATCGGCCTCTCGCTCGGCGCGAACGTCAACGGACAGACTTCGGGCTCGGCGTCGGTTCCTCCTCCGCGCTAGCCCGCGGCGCTGGGATCACCGTCCGGCCGCTGGAGAGGCCCGAAAGGGCGCCGGATCCGTCCAGCGCGAAGGGGCCGCCGGAGCAATCCGGCGGCCCTATTCGCAGGCCCAGGCCTGGAACGAGCGGTCGATGACCGGCGGCTGGGCGCGGAGCGGCGCGCGGATGGTGAAGGCGGCGCCAGCGTCGCCCTGGACGGTGAGCACGCCCTTCAGGTCGCGGACGATGGCGGCGACGATCGACATGCCGAGTCCGCCCTTGCGGCCCAGGCCGTCGGTCAGGCCCTTGCCCTGGTCGGCGACGGTCAGCACCAGCTCGCGGCCGTCCCGGCGGCAGGTGACCACCAGCCGGCCGCCCGGCTTGCCGTCATAGGCGTGCTTGGCGGCGTTGATCGCGAACTCGTTGATGGCGATGGCGAGCTGCTGGGCCATGTCGCCGGGCACGCTGGTCAGGTCGGCCTGGATGGAACAGTTGAGCCCGGTGGTGGCGGCGATCGCCTGGCAGAGGCCGGCCAGGAAGGGGCTGAGCTCCACCGTCGCGCGGCCGGCGTGGTCGTAGAGGTAGCGGTGAAGCTCGCCCACCGCCACGAGCCGGGCCCGGCTGGCCTCCAGCGCGGCCGAGGCCAGCGGGTCGCGTGAGCGCAACTGCTCGAAGACCAGCATGTCGGCCGCCAGCTGCAGGCTGTTGGCGATGCGGTGGTTGAGTTCCTGGATCTGCCGTTCCTGGCTGGCCAGTTGGGCGCGGGCGCTGGAGAGTTCTCGGGCCAGTCCGTTGTCGTGGGTCGCGGCGCTAGCGAACATGGGCTTAGTCCCAAAAGTCTACGGTAGAGCTTGTTCCAGTGCGGGACGTCGCTTTTTGCGCCGCGTAGCTGTTCAACATCCGGTTGCGGTTGTCGGTTCCTATGGTTGAAGACTAAATTAGGCAAAACAACGGCAGCCACTTCACTTTCATCGGTAAAGGGCTGCCGCGTTAACTTCTTGTTAAATATTGAGCGACGGATTCCGCTTGAAAACTAGGCGCTAAGCCAGCATTCGCACCTTCGGCTCCCGGTCCCACTGGCGGCTGGCCGCAGGGGCCAGGAACCCGTCCGCACCGCCGGACAGATCGACAATCCCCGCGTCAGCCTGGACGTTGGCCTTGTCGAGCAACGGCTGGGCTTGCGGCGTATGGCCAATGGCCTTGAGGTGGACGAAGGCGTTCGACACGAAGTCGATCGCGGCGCTCTCGCCCAGCAGCTCGGCGCAGCCTTCTTCGGACAACACCAGCGCCACGGCGTCGAACAGCACCGACGGCGTTCCGGCGAGCTGGCCATCGGGCGTCAGGGCCTTGCCGCCCTTCAGCGTCACGCCGCCGACCTTGGGGGCGATGATCTTTACGCTCGCGCCCGCGCCCGTGGCAGCGGCGCGGACAGCCTCGACCATCGCGCCGTCGGCGCCGTCCGTCACGAGGATGCCGACCGCCCGGCCCTGCAGGGTCTCGGGATACTTGCCGACGATACGCAGCGCGGGCGAGGGGGCCATGTCCTGGGGCGGGGCCGCGGCGGCGCTGGCCTTCGGCAGCGGCATGTTCAGCCCGGCGGCCACGCGGGCCGCGAGCTCGGCGTCGACGTTCTGCAGGTTGGCCAGGATACGGCTGCGCACATGCGCAAAGCTGCACTTCGACAGCTCGAAGACCAGGGCGCTGGCCAGGTGGGCCTGCTCGATCTCGGTCTGGGAGCGGTAGAACAGCCGCGCGTGGCTGTAGTGGTCGGCGAAGGTCTCCGCGCGCAGCCGCACCTTGGTCCCCTCGACCGGGAAGGCGGTGCTGCGGAAGCCGCCCTTGGGGTCCTCGCGCGGGCCGCCGATCTCGCCGGCTTCGGCCAGGCTGTTGGGCTCGTAGTTGGCGCGGCCCTTGAACACCTGGGTCTGCATGTGGCCGTCGCGCTGCAGGTTCTGGAAGGGGCAGCCCTTCGGCTGGTTGATGGGGATCTGGTGGAAGTTGACCGTGCCCAGCCGCGAAAGCTGGGTGTCCTGGTACGAGAAGAGCCGCCCCTGCAGCAGCGGGTCCTCGGAGACGTCGATGCCCGGCGGGATGTTGGTCGGCAGGAACGCGGCCTGCTCGGTCTCGGCGAAGAAGTTGTCCGGGTTCCGGTCTAGGACCATGCGACCGATGAACTGGATCGGGACCAGCTCCTCCGGGATCACCTTGGTGGCGTCCAGGATGTCGAAGGGCAGGGCGTCGGCCTCGGCCTGGCTCAGCAGCTGCACGCCGAACTCCCACTCGGGGAAGGCGCCCATGTCGATGGCCTCGAACAGGTCGCGGCGGTGATAGTCCGGATCGGCGCCTGCGATCTTCACCGCCTCGTCCCAGCAGGTGGACTGCGTGCCCAGCTTCGGCCGCCAGTGGAACTTGACGAAGGTCGGCTCGTCCTTGTCGTTCAGCAGCCGGAAGGTGTTGACCCCGAAGCCCTCCATCATCCGCAGCGATCGCGGGATGGTCCGGTCCGACATGGCCCACATGATCATGTGGGTGCTCTCGGGCATGAGGCCGATGAAGTCCCAGAACGTGTCGTGGGCGCTGGCGGCCTGCGGATAGCCGCGGTCGGCCTCCATCTTCACGGCATGGATCAGGTCCGGGAACTTGATGGCGTCCTGGATGAAGAAGACCGGGATGTTGTTGCCGACCAGGTCCCAGTTGCCTTCCTTGGTGTAGAACTTGGTGGCGAAGCCGCGCACGTCGCGCGGCGTGTCCACGGAGCCCGCGCCGCCGGCCACCGTCGAGAAGCGCACGAACACCTCGGTCCGCTCGCCCACCTCGGTGAGGATCCTGGCGCGGGTGTATTTCGACAGCGATTTGGTCAGCTCGAAGAAGCCATGCGCGGCCGAGCCACGGGCGTGGACGATCCGCTCGGGGATCCGCTCATGGTCGAAATGCTGGATCTTCTCGCGGAGAATGAAGTCCTCGAGCAGCGACGGGCCCCGCGCCCCGGCCTTCAGGGAGTTCTGGTTGTCGCTGAGGGGAACGCCGTGGTTTGTGGTCAGTCGGGCGTCCGGCGTGGAGGCCGTCTGGTGCGTCTCGCCGCCGGAGCCGGCGGTCGAGGCGTTGGCGCGCGGAGGCGCGCCCTTGGACGTGGGCATGGCGAAAGGTCCCTGAAGTTGGCGTGGCGATGATCGCTGGCATCGCTAACGCCCCACCCGCGGGATCGTCGCAGGCCCGGGCCTCAGATTTTCGTGGGCTCCGTCAGACGCCGGCCATGCCCCGTCTCGCGGTCGATCGAGGTCTCGGGGGCTGGCCGGGGAGGGCCCGCAGGACGGGCGCCTCCGCCGTCTCGTCGGCCCCGGCGGGGCGAACCCGCGCCGGGAGGAGAGGCTAGACCCGCTCGACGATGATCGCCGGCGCCATGCCGCCAGCGGCGCACATGGTGACCAGGCCGCGCTTGAGGTCGCGGCGCTCCAGCTCGTCGATGATGGTGCCGATCAGGATCGCGCCGGTGGCGCCGATCGGGTGACCGAGCGCCATGGCGCCGCCGTTCACATTGACCTTCTCGCGGTCCAGCTTGAGGTCGCGGATGAACTTCTCGGCGACGACGGCGAAGGCCTCGTTGATCTCCCACAGGTCGATGTCGTCGACGGTGAGGCCGGCCTTCTTGAGCACCTTCAGCGCCGCCGGGACGGGGGCGTTGAGCATCAGGGTCGGGCTGTCGCCCACATTGGCCATGGCGACCACGCGGGCGCGGGCCTTCAGGCCGTGCTTGGCGGCGTACTCCGGCGAGGCCAGCAGCACGGCGCCCGAGCCGTCGACCACGCCCGAGGAGTTCCCGGCGTGGTGGAAATGCTGGATCTTGAGGTCCGGATAGACCTGGTTGATCAGGCCCGCGAAGGTCATGCCGCTGGCGTCGAGCGGTACGTTCGCCATCGCCTCGAACGAGGGCTTCAGGCTGGCCAGGCCCTCACGCGTCGTCTGCGGGCGCGGGAACTCCTCGCGGTCGAGGGCCAGCGAACCGTCCTCGTGGTAGACCGGCACCAGGGCGCGGTCGAAGTGGCCGTTCCGGATGGCGTGGTCGGCGCGCTGCTGGCTGAGCAGGGCCAGATCGTCCAGCGCCTCGCGGCTGATGCCCTCCATCGTCGCGATGGCGTCGGCGCAGATGCCCTGGTGCGACTGGGGGTGCAGCTTGCGCAGGTGGGCGTTGCCGGCGTCCATCAGGGCCGGGCCCTCGAAGAACGCCGCGTGCTGCGGCGCGCTGGCGGCGGTGTAGGACATCATCTCGCAGCCGCCCGCGATGACCAGGTCTTCCATCCCGGACATGATCTGCGCCGCGGCGAGGTTCACGGCGGTGATGCCGGAGCCGCAGAAGCGGTCGAGGGTGACGCCGCTGGCCTTGGTGTCGTAGCCGGCGTCGAGGGCGGCCATGCGGCCCATGTCGTTGCCCTGCTTGCCGCGCTGGGAGGACGTGCCCCAGATGATGTCGTCGACGTCGGCGGTGTTGAGGTCGTTGCGCTTGGCGAGCGCAGCCAGGACCGTGGCGGCCAGGTGCTGCGGATGCTCGTCGGCGAGCGCGCCCTTGCCGACCTTGCCGATGCCCCGGGGGGTGCGGGCGGAGTCGATGATCAGGGCTTCGGGCATGGTCTTTCCTCGCGAGCTTCGTTCGTTGTCCGCAGGTTCTTCCCCGTCCGTAAGGTCAGTCTAGGGGCAATCGCGCGCGACGCGCGTAGCCGCACGACTCCCCGGATTTCGAAATCAGGGTATGAAATAGGCCTGCAAGGTTCGGCCTGCAGGCTGATGGGAAGGCGGGGCGCGGAGACGCCGCCAAGGGGAGACGATCATGAAGACAAAGCTGTTCGCGCTGGCGGCCTTCGGGGCGCTGATCGCCGGGCCGGCGCTGGCCCGTGAGGTGGGCGGGGTGGCCTGCGCCACGCCACAGCCGGTGCGCTGCGACGGTGAAGCCTGTATTGCGGCGCTGGCCGACCTGGGCAACGCCACCGACGCGAAGACGGGCCGGAAGTTCTTCCTGGACTATCCGTGCGACCTGAAGCCCGGTGAGAAGGTGACCTTCATCCTGAACCTGCACGGCGCGGGTTCGGTGGGGAACTGGCAGCGCCACTACTTCCCGGCCTCGGACTACGTGCAGAAGTACCGGCTGGTGGTGGCGACGCCGACGGCGGCGACCACCTCGCCGGTGCGCCGCTGGGACGGGACGGCGGACGACGCCTATCTGCAGAACATCAGCGACTTCGTCTTCGACGCGTTCGGCAAGGCCAACATCCGGTCGATGTGGCTGGCCGGTCATAGCCAGGGCGGGTTCACCTCGCGCCGGATCGTCTGCAGCGACTATTTCAGGGGCAAGGTGGACGGCTGGCTCAGCCTGTCCGGCGGCCGCATCGGCCAGGCGCCGTTCGTGAAGCAGTTCGGCCCGCCGAAGCCCGACGGTTCGCCGCCGGATCCGCGTCCGGCCGGCGCGACCCCGCTGAGCGCCGACACGCCGCCCGCCTGCGATTTCTCCCATATCTTCGAGGTGGGCCAGTGGGAGATCGAAAGCCTGCCGGCCACCTCGACCTGGGCCGACAAGTACCGCTGCGGTCCGCGCATCCGCGCGAAGGACATCGTCGACGCCAAGCCCGGCCATGTCTGGGACTACGCCCGCGCCGGCTATAAGGTCTGGGGCATGAAGGCCCGGCCCGGGACCGCCGAGGTCTACGACTATCCGAAGTGCCGGGACGGCCGCGTGGTCGCCGACGTTGTGCGGATGGACAAGGGCCATACCGAGGGGCTGGAGCCGAACGTCACCGAGGCGCTGATCAAGAAGATCGTCGCCGCTCCGGGCGGCAAGGCCCAGTCCGGCGGGACCTAGGCTGGCGGGACCTAGGCCGGCGGGGGCGGGAGGTCTAGCATCGCCCCATGCTGCGCCACGTGAAGTTCGCCAACCTGCCGGTGACCGATCAGGCTCGGGCGCTGGCCTTCTGGCGCGACCGGCTGGGCCTCGCGGTCGCCGCCGACGAGCCGGATGGCGACCTTCGCTGGATCGAGCTCGAGTTGCCGGGCGCCCGCACGAAGATCGTGTTCGTGCGCCGGCCGGACGAGACGCCATCGGAACAGCCGGACCTGATCCTGATCTGCGACGACGTCGACGAGAGCTTCGCCGAGTTGAAGGGCCGGGGCGTGACGTTCACCCAGGCGCCGACGGCGGCGCCCTGGCGGCCGGGCGAGCGCTACGCCCTGTTCCGCGACAGCGAGGGCAATCTCGTCATGCTGGGCAGTTCCTGAGCGCGTCCGGCAGGATGCGGGCCAGGCGCTCGGCCACGGCCTGTTGTCCGGCGGCGTCGGCCAGCAGGTCCTGGCGAACCTCCAGCTCGACGTAGTCCAGGCCGCGCCCGATGGCGTGGTGGGGCACGGTGAAGTCCACCTCGTCCATGCGGTAGGGCTCGTTGTCGCCGACCGCCGCGGCGTCCTCGCCGGCGCGCAGGGCCGCCAGGACCGCCGCGGAAAAGGCGCTGTCCCCCAGGTGCAGCACGCCGAAGCGCCAGGGCCGCTGGAACGCCCGCAACACCGGGGTGAAGGAGTGCAGGGCGACCACGACGGTCGGCAGGCCGCGGGCCGCCCGGGCGTCGAGCTCCCGGGCGATGCGGGCGTGATAGGGCGCGAACACCTCGGACACCCGTGCGGCGCGGTCCGCGGCGGAGAGATCGCGGTTGGCGGCGATCGTCGTGGCGTCGCTTTCGGCGGGGATCGAGTCCGCCCGCGCGGGGTCGCGGTTGCAGTCGATCACCAGGCGCGAATAGCGCTGGCCGATGAAGGTGGCGTCCAGCATGGCGCTCAGCCGTTCGCCCAGTCCGGCGACGCCAATGTCCCAGGCGATGTGACGGCCCAGGTCCGCCTCCGATAGTCCCAGGTCGGCGAGCCGCGTCGGGATGCCGCGGCCGGCATGGTCGCCCAGCAGCAGAAAGGGCGATCTGGCGCCCGAATTGGTAACAACGGCAGCTTCACCATCCGACACGTCGAGGAGCCGCGTGGACCGCGCTTCGGAATCGACGGAGCTATACTGCAATGCCGTTGGTCTCCATCCGTCATCGGACCACCTATCGCTACCGCAACCCGGTGGGGTTCGGCGAGCACCGGGTGATGTATCGGCCGCTGGAAAGCTTCGACCAGCGGATCGTCGAGGCCTCCCTGCAGGTCGGGCCGGAACCGGCGATGCTGCGCCACGTCCAGGAGGCCAGCGGCGCCACGGTGGCGGTCGCCCGGTTCGACGCTCGCGCCGATCGCCTCAGCTTCGAAAGCCAGGTGACCCTGGACCACGCGCCCGAGACGGCCTTCGAGCTTGAAGGCGAGGCGGCGACCATCGGGGTGTCGGCCTTCGCCTACGATCCCGAGGAGGCCGCCGACCTGGCCCGGGCCATGGTCCGCCAGCATGCCGACGCCGGCGAGGTCGAGGCCTGGGCCCGCCGATTCGTGCGGCCGGTCGGGCGGACCCGCCTGTCGACCCTGCTGTCGGACATGACCCACGGCCTGCGCGGTGAGTTCACCTACGCCACACGCCTGGAAGGCGCCCCCCAGACTCCGGCCGAAACCCTGGCGCGCCGCGCCGGGAGCTGCCGCGACTTCGCGGTTCTCATGGCCGAGGCGACCCGCAGCCTCGGCCTCGCGGCGCGTTTCACCTCCGGCTACGTCTATAGCGGATCGCAGAAGGCGGGGCGGACGGGCGGCGGCCACACCCACGCCTGGGTCCGGGTCTACGTCCCCGGCTGCGGTTGGACGGACTTCGACCCGACGAACGGCATCGTGGGCGGCCACGACCTGGTCCGAGTGGCGGAGGTGGTCAATCCGCGCGCGGCCGTGCCTCTGCACGGCGCATGGTCGGGCCTGAGGTCCGATTTCCTCGGCATGGACGTGGATGTCGACGTCAAGGTTTGCGAGGCGGCGCAACCTGCCGCCGAGTTGAGGGTTGCGCACGGGCGATAGTCCTCGGGAGAACGAATGCGCATCCGGTGCGGTTACGAGATCACCTACGAATGCCCCGCGCCGACGCCGATGCTGCTGATGCTCAACGTCAGGCCCGAGCGACTGGCCGATCTCGAAACGCCGGACGTCATCCGCAGCAACCCTCCGATCCACCTCAGCCAGTACCGGGACCAGTTCGGCAATCTGTGCAGCCGGATCCTGGCGCCGGCCGGCCGCCTTACCCTGTCGGCGGACTTCGTGATCCGCGACACCGGCCAGCCGGACGAAGTCTTCCCCGACGCCGAGCAGACGCCGGTCGATCGGTTGCCCGACGACGTGATCGTCTATCTGCTGGGGTCGCGCTACGTCGAGACGCAGGAACTGGGGGACCTGGCCTGGAAGCTGTTCGGCGACATCGCGCCGGGCTGGCCGCGGGCCCAGGCGATCGTGCAGTACGCCCACCAGCGGATCGTCTTCGGCTACGAGCACGCCCGCCCGACCCGCACCGCCACCCAGGCGCATGACGAGCAGCTTGGCGTCTGCCGGGACTACGCGCACCTGGCCATCGCGCTCTGCCGCTGCATGAACATACCGGCGCGCTACTGCACCGGTTACCTCGGCGACATCGGCGTGCCGGCGAATGGGCCCATGGATTTCAGCGCCTGGATGGAGGTCTACCTCGGCGGCGCCTGGCGCACGATGGACGCTCGGCACAACAAGCCGCGCATCGGCCGGGTCATGATGGCCCTCGGCCGCGACGCCACGGACGTCGCGATCACCACCCATTTCGGCCCCGCCACTCTCGCCGACTTCCAGGTCGTCACCGACGAGCTGCCGGGCTGAGCTCTCGGGCGGAGCTCCCTAGGGGCCATAGCCACACGGCATACCCATGCCATGGGGACACCCGATTTTCGAAATATTGGCGTAATGTAGCGAAGCGAAGATGACGGCGCGTTCAACTATTTCGGCGTACCCGAAACTGCGCATTCCTCTGGGGGAGATTTCATGAGCACCGCCCGTCTTGGCGTCCTGGCCCTCCTGGCCTCCACCGCCCTGCTTTCGAGTTGCGCCACCGACACCACGGCCCCCAGCGCGATGGCGCAGGGCTCGGCCGTCAACGCCTCGGCGACCACGCCGGCCAGCGTCGACAACTTCATGCTGGTGGACGCCAATCTCGAGGCGCACGAGCTGTACCGCCTGACCGGCGCGCCGGCGGTGGTGATCGTCACCCAGGCCAATGGCGACGCCGCGATCCGCGGCGCGGCGCCCCAGCTCAAGGCCCTAGCGTCGAGCTATGGCGCCAAGGGCGTCGAATTCCTGCTGCTGAACTCCAGCCTGAAGGACAGCCGCGAGGCGATCCTGGCCGAAGCGGCCAAGGCGGGCCTCGAATTGCCCATCCTGATGGATTCCAACCAGCTGATCGGCGAGAGCCTGGGCGTGACGCGCTCGGCCGAGGCGTTCGTGATCAATCCGAAGACCTGGACGGTCGCCTACCGCGGCCCGGTCGTGGGCGTGGGCGCGGCGCTGGACGCGCTGGCCGCCGGCCAGCCGGTCCCAGCCTCCACCGTGGCCCTGAACGGGGCGGCGATCGCCTTCCCCGAACGCGGCGCCGGCGCCAAGCTCACCTACGTGAAGGACGTGGCCCCGATCCTGGAGGCCAAGTGCGTGGCCTGCCACCAGGAAGGCGGCATCGGTCCTTTCGCCATGAGCAACTACGACATGGTCAAGGGCTTCTCGCCGATGATACGCGAGGTGATCCGCACCGACCGGATGCCGCCCTACAACGCCGACCCGCACGTCGGGAAATTCTCGGACGACAAGAACCTGTCGCCGGCCGAGATCAAGACCCTGGTCCACTGGATCGAGGCCGGCGCGCCGCGCGGGGAGGGCAAGGACCCGCTCGGCTCGGTCAAGCACGTCGCCGCGGAATGGCCGCTGGGCAAGCCCGACCTGATCCTCACCATCCCGTCTTTCAAGGTGCCGGCTTCCGGCATCGTCGATTACCAGCGCCCGGCCATCGCCAATCCGGCCACCGAGGGCCGCTGGATCCGCGCCACGACCGTGAAGCCGGGCGACCGCCAGTCGGTTCACCATATCCTGACCGGCTGGATGTCGGAGATGCCGGCCAACGGCCAGTCGTCCGAGACCCGCTGGCGGGGTTCGGTGGGCGGCTATGCGGTGGGCGCCGAGTCGAACGTCTACGCGCCGAACGTCGGCAGCTACCTGCCCAAGGGCGGCGCCATCGGCTTCCAGATGCACTACACGCCCTACGGCAAGGAGGCGGTCGATAACTCGCAGATCGGCGTCTATTTCTACGACAAGCCGCCGGAGCTGATGATGCGCAACGTGGTGGTCATCGACCCCACGATCACCATCGCCCCGAATACGGCGCGCCACAAGGAAGTGGCCTACGTCGAATTCCCGAACGACGCGCTGCTGTACTCGGCCTTCCCGCACGCCCACTACCGGGCCTATGCCAACGACCTGTGGCTGCAGACACCGGACGGCAAGAAGACGCTGCTGCTCAGCATGCCCCGCTACGATTTCAACTGGCAGCGGGCCTACACCTTCGAGAAGCCGATCAAGATCCCGGCGGGTTCGCGGATCATCGCGAACTACACCTACGATAATTCCAAGCGAAACCCGTCGAACCCCGACCCGACGATCAAGGTCACCTGGGGCGAGCAGAGCCACGAGGAGATGCTGTTCACCTCGCTGTCGTTCCGCTGGCTGGACGAGACGGCGGCCAAGCAGGTCGACTCTGACGCCCGCTTCGCCAAGACCCGCCTGATGGGGATGATGGACGACAACCTGGACGGCAAGCTGCAGAAGGCCGAAGCCAAGGGCCAGATGGGCACGATGATCGCCGGCTATTTCGACCGCATCGACGCCAATAAGGACGGCTCGCTGGACAAGGCCGAACTGGCAGCGGCTCAGGCCCTTCTGCCTGGCCGTCGCGGCCGCGCGGCCGAAGCCAGCAACGCCTCCCGGCAACTGACCGGCGGACGGTAACGCGGACGGAACGGAGGGGCCGTGCGCCCCACCGCGCCCGCCCTGCGGCAGCGCCGCGGCGGGTGGCGGGCGGCGCCTCAATCCCGCCACCCGTGGAAGGCCTAGTGGGAGGATGCGTCCTGGAGTTCTTCCTGCGGTCCTTCTTGCCTGGGCGGTGGCGAGCGGTAGCCTTGCTGCCGAGCGCGTGAATCGCGAGGGACGGTCCGACATGCGCGACAGTCGGCTTGTCGCAAAGGAGACCAACCCGTCGTTCAGACCACGCCCTGGCGCTGACATCGCGTTAAAGGGGAGTTTCTTGCCAACGCAACCTAAGCAGAGCAGTGTTGCGCGAAGCTTTGCTTTGGGGGCGGGAAATGAAGCGGGGAGTGCTGCTGGTTGTGTGCGTCGGCCAGCTGGCGCCGACGGGCCAAGCGTATGCGCAGAAGATCAACGCGGGCGAACGGCAAGACCTTCGCGAGCGCCCTGATCGCGGGGTCGGGCGGGAGAGTCAGTTCAAGGCGTCCGACGGCAAGGCGGCCGGCCCACTGACGGCGACGTTTTCTTTCAGCGCAGCCTACACAAGTAACGCCGGCGCCACGGACGAGGACGAGGTCGCTTCGCCATATGCCACGCCCGGCCTGGCCATAAAGTACAAGCAGGCGAACCTTCTTGCGGACTGGGGCTTGTCAGCGGCGGCTGGGCTCGACGGAGACCTCTACGACAAGGACGGCTATGACGAGAGCCGCTTCGACTGGAATATCGCGGCGTTTCGGTCCGTGCGCGGAGGCGTTCTGAGCATCAAGCATCGCGTGCTGGATACTTATAGCCGCGATTTCGACGACCGAACCGCCCACGTAAAGCGGACAAGCGTGAACTATGAGGGGGAAATCTCAGGTGGTCCCAGCTACATGGTGACCGTCGAGTATCAGACGTCGCCGGACCCGAACTCGCGACGCAGCCGCTTTCAGCTCTACTTGTCTAAAGACGTGGCGACGCCGTGGGCCGGTTGGATGCTCGGCCTCGAGGAGACGTTGGCGCTCTTTGACTACCGCGCTGGTGACAACAGGACGCGGGAAGATGTCTTCTCGAAGACGGAATTCACCCTGGCCAGGGAGGTCACAGCCTCCGCGCTGAATGCTCCGGTTAAGGTCGGAGCAAAGGCCGCTGTCGGCTGGAACGATTCAAGTCGGTCTGGAAAGGACTACATTGCGTTCGAGGTCGGCCCGCTGATCGAGGTCAAGTTCTAGGGCCAAGACGGCCGCAATGTAGCGCCTGCCCTCTACTGCGCCGCCTGTTCCTGGGCGTAGCCGAGCTGTTCGTTGAGGCGGTCCAGGACCGTGATCGCCGCCTCGGGAATCACCGTGCCCGGCGCGAAGACCGCGGCGACGCCCATCTCCTCCAGCGCCTTGAAGTCCTCGGGCGGGATCACGCCGCCCACGAACACCAGGATGTCGGGTCGGCCCAGCTTCTTCAGCTCGGCCTTCAGCTCGGGCACCAGGGTCAGGTGGCCCGCGGCGAGCGAGCTCGCGCCCACCGCATGGACGCCGGTCTCCACGGCCTCGGCGGCGGCCTCGGCCGGCGTCTGGAACAGGTCGCCGATCTCGACCTCGAAGCCCAGGTCGGCGAAGCCGGAGGCGATCACCTTCTGGCCGCGGTCGTGGCCGTCCTGGCCCATCTTGGCGACCATGATCCGGGGCTTCTTGCCGTCGGCCTGCAGGAAGGCCTCGGTCATGGCCCGGGCGCGGTCCGAGGCGGGCGTGCTGCCGGCCTCGCGCAGGTAGACACCCTTCACGGCGTCGGCGTGGGCCTTGTGGCGGTTGAACACCTTTTCCAGCGCGAAGCTGATCTCGCCGACGGTGGCCTTGGCGCGGGCGGCGTCGACCGCGAGCGCCAGCAGGTTGGCCTTGCCGGACGCGCCGGCGGTCAGCGCGTCGAGGGCGGCGGCCACCGCCTCCGGGTCGCGCTCGGCTTTCAGGCGGCGCAGCTTCTCGAGCTGGGCCGCGCGCACGGCGCTGTTGTCGACCTTCAGCATCGGGATCACGTCGGGCACGTCGGGACGGTAGCGGTTCACGCCCACCACGCTCTGCTTGCCTGAGTCGATGCGCGCCTGGATGCGGGCCGAGGCCTCCTCGATCCGGCGCTTGGGCAGGCCCTCCTCGATCGCCTTGGCCATGCCGCCCAGGGCTTCCACCTCGGCGATGTGGGTCAGGGCCCGCTCGGCGAGGTCGGCGGTCAGCCGCTCGACGTAGTAGCTGCCGCCCCAGGGGTCCACGACGCGGGTCTGGCCGCTCTCGATCTGCAGGAAGAGCTGGGTGTTGCGCGCGATCCGGGCCGAGAAATCGGTCGGCAGGGCCAGGGCCTCGTCCAGCGAGTTGGTGTGCAGGCTCTGGGTCTGGCCGCCCGTGGCGCCCATGGCCTCGATCGCCGTTCGCGGCACATTGTTGAACACGTCCTGGGCCGCCAGCGACCAGCCGCTGGTCTGGGTGTGGGCGCGCAGGGCCAGCGAGCGGGCGTCCTTCGGGTCGAACTCGGCCTTCATCAGCTTGGCCCAGAGCAGGCGCGACGCGCGCTGCTTGGCGACCTCCATGAACATGTTCATGCCGGCGCACCAGAAGAACGACAGGCGCGGCGCGAACTGGTCCACCGTCATGCCGGCCGCGACGCCGGCGCGCACGTACTCGATCCCGTCGGCCAAGGTGTAGGCCAGCTCCAGGTCCAGCGTCGCCCCGGCTTCCTGCATGTGGTAGCCGCTGATCGAGATCGAGTTGAACCGCGGCATCTCCTTGCTCGTGTAAGCAAAGATGTCCGCGATGATCCGCATCGAGGGCCCGGGCGGATAGATGTAGGTGTTCCGGGTCAGGAACTCCTTCAGGATGTCGTTCTGGATCGTGCCGGCCAGCTTCTCGTGCGGCACGCCCTGTTCTTCCGCCGCCACGATGTAGAGCGCCAGGATCGGCAGCACCGCGCCGTTCATCGTCATCGACACGGTCATCTTGTCGAGCGGGATGCCGTCGAACAGGGTCCGCATGTCGTAGATGGAATCGATGGCGACGCCGGCCATGCCCACGTCGCCGGTCACCCGCGGATGGTCGCTGTCGTAGCCGCGGTGGGTCGCCAGGTCGAAGGCGATGGAGAGGCCCATCTGACCGGCCGCCAGGTTGCGGCGGTAGAAGGCGTTGGAGTCCTCCGCCGTGGAGAAGCCCGCGTACTGGCGAATCGTCCACGGGTTGGTGGCGTACATGGTCGGGTAGGGGCCGCGCACGAACGGCGCCAGGCCCGGGAAGCCGGCCAGGGCTGTCAGGCCCTCGATGTCGGCCGCGTCATAGGCCGGCCGGATGGCGATGCCTTCGGGCGTAGACCAGGGCTCGCCCGTGGGCTTCGCGATCGCGCCGATGTCGCCATCGAAGGGCAGGGTGGAGAAGTCGGGGAACGGGCTCACGCGGCGGCCTCATGCTTCTCGGAGAGCCGCACGGGGGGCAGGGCGGCGCATTTGCCGTCCGGTCCCGGCAGCCTCGCAGTGGACGGGTCGAGCGCCGCGGGCGCAGCCGTCTCGACATCCGCCGGCGCGGCGTCGGTCGGTGGGAAGACGGTGACGCCCAGGATCTTCGGATCGCCCCGGGCGGCGACGGCGGCCTCCACGTCGCGGGCGACGAGGCCGTTCTCCAGCGCCGCGATGATGCCGCCGGCCGCCTCGATGGCCTGCAGGCGGTCCCAGGCTGCGCGCGCGATCTGGTCGGTCAGCGTCTCGAGGTAGCCCGAGCCGGCGGCGGGATCGGCGACGCGGCCCACGGCGGCCTCTTCCATCAGAACGAGCTGGGTATTGCGGCTCTGGCGGCGGCCGAAGGCGGTGGGCAGGCCCACGGCGTCGGTGAAGGTCCCCAGCACCACGGCGTCGGCTCCCCCGGCCGCGGCGCCGAAGCCGGCGGCGGTCAGGCGGATCATGTTGGTCCAGGGGTCCTGGGCCGTGATCATCCGCCGCGACGAGCGCGCCTCGATCCGGGCCTGGGCCGCCGCGCCCGACGCGGTGGCGACGCGGGCGAAGACGGCGCGGGCGGCGCGCAGCTTGGCCAGGGTCAGGAAATAGTCGGCGTCGGCGCTCAGGCCCAGCGTGATCCGGGCGAAGGCCTCGGCGACGGGCAGGCCGGCGCGCACCAGGGCCTTGGCGTAGGCGATGGCCGAGGCGGCGGCCACCGCCACCTCCAGCGCCTCGCCGCCGCCCGCCTCGTGGGCGACGCGGCCGGAGGCCAGGAAGAGCTGCGCCTGGGGATAGGTCTGGGCCAGGCGCGTGGCCACGGTGGCGGCGCTGAACAGATGGCTCTCGATCGGACCGGGGCTGGCGCCTGCTTCGGCGAAGGCGCTCAGCGGATCGAGGTTGAAGTTCAGCTTCGCCCCCGGCGACGACTTGGCCACCGCGTGCAGCGCGTCGGCCGCCTTGGGGCCCAGGAAACCGGCGTCGAGACCCACGGGCGCCAGCTCGACGATGACGTCCTTCAGCGCCCGGCCGAGCGCCTCGGCGGCGGCATGACCCTTCACGATGACCGAGGCCGCGCCGCCCTCGAGGTCGGCCAGCAGCTCGGCGTTGACCCGGGCCGCGTCGGGGTGGGCCGAGACGACGCGGATGTCCCAGGGACGCTCGCCGTCGAACGCCCGCGCCGGGAAGGCCGCCGGGTTGTCGGCCGCCGCGTAGAGGGGCGCGATCTGCAGGCCTTCGACCGTGGACTTCGTCAGGCTTTCGAAGGGCTTGTCGCCCAGCGTCTTGGCCACGAGGGCGCGCCAGGCGCCCTCTCCGGCAGGCGGGATTCCGGGGTCCAGAAGGGCAGCGTCAGCCATGCGGGGAATTGCGCCCCCGCACGCGCGGGCGTCAAGTTCACGCAAGGGGAGCGAGGGGCCTTACGAGGGGATGACCGCCAGCGCGTCGCGGACGATCCGCCACACGCGCTTGGGTGGGATGTACTCGCGGTTGGGGATCGCCTCGCTGTCTCCGCCCAGCAGGACCGCCGCGATGTCCGCGGCCATGGCGGGGCTGTTGATGTAATAGCTGTGGCCCACCAGCTTGTCGGCGCTCATGGCCACGTTGCGGCAATCGACCAGCTCCACCTTCTTCGGGATCAGGTCGATCAGGCGCGGGCCGTCCGAGCCCAGGCGGTCGGGGTTGGACTTGGTCTTGTCCGAGACGATCAGCGCGCGGTCGTTGCGGTTGAAATAGACCGTCACCCGCCGGCCCATGCGCGGCAGCAGGCGCAGCTTCTGGTCGGTCTCGAAGGTGTCGTCGTCCTCGTCGGGCGCCGCCAGGATGATCTGGTCGAACAGGCGCGTCAGCTTCTTGGCGTCCTTGGCCAGGATCGCCTGCAGGCCGTTTCTCAGGACGTAGGCGCCCATGCTGTGGGCCATGAGGTGCAGGCAGCGCTGGCAATGCTCCTCCTCGCCCAGCTCGGCCACGAACTCCAGCATCTTGAGATAGGCGCGGGCCAGCGCCGGGCCGGAGGCGCGGGCGTCCTCCCGGTCGCTGTAGTAGGACATCCACGGCACCTTCTCGCCGTCCGACGGCCAGCTGAACACCACGACGTTCATCTCACCGCCGCCGACCTTGACCTGATCGGCCAGCTGCGCGGCGGCGTCGAGGGCGCCCATGAAGCTGACGTTGAAGCCGTGGACGAAAACCAGGGTGTCGGTGCGTTTGCCGGCCATCGCCTTGTGCAGGTCGCCCAGCAGGTTGCGAGAGCCGCCGGCCTCGTCCTTCGGGCCGGTGATGTCGTCGTAGACGGTGACGCCCTTCAGGCTGGGACCCTGGTCTCCGCGCGTGAACTCGGCGTAGCCGAAGCGCAGGGCGGCCACGCCGTCCGGATTGAAGTGCTTTCCGAAGACCACCAGCTTGTTCTCCGGCTGATAGTTCCGGTTGGTGGCGAAGTAGACCTTGATATCGGCCATGCGGAGCCTCCAGGGGTGAAGCACCGCCATCTTGGCCAACTCACAGTCGAACCGGCAACGTTGTTCTATCGGAGCGCGCTTGGCCGCCGTGGGGTCAGGTCGTCAACATCGCGGCGAGGGCAGGGTGTTGCCCGAAGGCTCCCATTTGCGTACAACGTAAACCTAACAATCGTTCGAGGACCCGCTCATGGCCCTTCCGCCCATTCTCCGCGACCGTCTCCGCTTGCCGGTGATCGGCAGCCCGCTGTTCATCATCTCGGTGCCCGACCTGGTGATCGCCCAGTGCAAGGCGGGCATCGTGGGCTCGTTCCCGGCCCTGAATGCCCGGCCGGCCTCGCTGCTGGACGAGTGGCTGCACCGGATCACCGAGGAACTGGCGGAGTGGGACCGCGACCACCCGGACCAGCCGTCCGCGCCGTTCGCGGTGAACCACATCGTCCACAAGACCAATGACCGGCTGGAGCATGACCTGGAGGCCTCGACCCGCTGGAAGGCCCCCATCGTCATCACCTCCCTGGGCGCGCGGGAGGACGTCAACGCGGCGGTCCACAGCTATGGCGGCGTGGTGCTGCACGACATCATCAACGACCGGTTCGGCCGCAAGGCGGTGGAAAAGGGGGCGGACGGCCTGATCGCCGTGGCCGCGGGCGCCGGCGGCCATGCCGGCCAGCTCTCGCCCTTTGCCCTCGTCCAGGAACTGCGTGAGTGGTTCGACGGACCGATCGCGCTGTCCGGCTCCATCGCCAACGGCCACGCGATCCTGGGCGCCCAGGCCATGGGCGCGGACTTGGCCTACATGGGCTCGGCCTTCATCGCGACCCAGGAGGCCGCCGCCGACCAGAGCTACAAGGACATGATCGTGGCCTCGAGCGGCGACGACATCGTCTACACCAACCTCTTCACCGGGGTGCACGGCAACTATCTGAAGCCCTCCATCCTGGCGGCCGGCATGGACCCCGACGACCTGCCGAAGTCGGACCCGTCGGCCATGAACTTCGGTTCGGGCGGCAACCAGAAGTCCAAGGCCTGGCGCGACATCTGGGGCTGCGGCCAGGGCATCGGCGCCGTGAAGGGCGTGCCCAGCGTGCGTGAACTCGTGGACCGCCTCTCCGACGAGTACGAAGCCGCGAAAGCCGAACTGGCCACCAAGACGTCATTCACCCGCGGCCGGGTGTTGATGGCGGCGGAGTAGCGTTCAGAAAATCTACGCCGCACTCCAGCTTAATCCCATTTAGCCGATGGGATTAGAGGGTCTAGAGTCTCCTCAACCAGAACGAGGGGACTTCAGATGACTACGCCTGCGCTTCGTCCAGCCGCATCCGCCGCCCTGCTGGGTTTTCTGCTCTGCGGCGTTGCGCCTGCGGCCGTCGCGCAAACCGCGGCCGTGACGGGGCGGGGTGTGGACGCGGCCGCCGAGGCGGGGGAGGCCGATACGAACGCCGGCGCCACGGTCGGCGAGGTGACCGTCACCGCCCGTCGGCGCGAGGAAACCGTGCAGTCGGTGCCGCTCGCCGTCTCGGTCGTCAGTGGGGACAAGGTGGATGCGACGGGCGCGTTCAACGTCGGCCGGCTTCAGCAGCTCACGCCGACCCTGCAGTATTACTCCTCGAACCCGCGCAACACGGCGGTCAACATCCGCGGCCTGGGCGTTCCGTTCGGCCTGACCAGCGACGGCTTCGAGCAGGGCGTCGGCTTCTATATCGACGACGTCTACAACGCCCGGGTCGCCACCGCGACGTTCGACTTCCTCGACGTCTCGCGGATCGAGGTGCTGCGCGGCCCGCAGGGCACGCTCTACGGCAAGAACACCACCGCCGGCGCGGTCAACATCACCACCAATCAGCCGACCTTCGACTTCGAGGCCAAGGCCGAGGTGTCGGTCGGTAGCCTCGCCTTCAAGCAGGCCAAGGCCGCCATCTCGGGCCCGCTGACCGACACGATCGCGGCGCGCCTCGCGATCTCGACCACCACCCGGCGCGGCGCGATCTACAACGTGACCAGCCGCCAGCACGTCAATGCGCAGGACAACCTCGGCGTCCGCGGCCAGATTCTCTACAAGCCCAGCGACGACCTCGCGGTGACCTTCGCAGCGGACTACAGCAGGCAGGATGCGGAGTGCTGCGCCCAGATCTTCGTGCGCACGGGCGCGACCCAGCGCCCGCTGAACCGCCAGTACGCCGCCCTGGCCGCCGCGCAGGGCTACACGGTGGTCAGCACCAATCCCTTCGACCGGCTGACCGACGTCGACGCCAATCTCAACGCGGGCAACAAGATCGGCGGCGCCTCGGCCCGCGTGGTCTGGAGCGTCGGGCCGGGGACGCTGACGTCCATTACGGCCTGGCGCTTCTGGGACTGGAAGCCGGAGAACGACCGCGACTTCCTTGGGCTCTCGATCGTCTCCAAGTCGCAGAATCCGTCGCAGCAGGACCAGTACAGCCAAGAGCTGCGCTACAACTACGGGACCGAGCGCTATGACCTCGTGGTCGGCGCTTTCGCCTTCAAGCAACGGATCGACACCCAGGGGACCGAGCAGCAGGGCCCGGCGTCCAGCCGCTGGAACATCGCGCCCAGCAACGTCCTGTCGAACGATCCGACCGTTCTCGACGGCCTCGTGGCCAAGAACACCCAGTATCTCAAGAACATCAGCTTCGCCCTGTTCGGGCAGCTGAGCTGGAAGGTAACCGAGGACTTCACGATCCAGCCGGGCGTCCGGCTCAACTACGACAAGAAGGAAGGCTACTATCAGCGCCTGGTCTTCGACGGTCAGGGCGTTCCGGTCCTGCTCGGCCAGACCGGCGCCCGGCGGGCCGCCCAACTCGCCGTCTTCACCCCGCAGCTCAGCGAGCCCAGCTTCGACGACTGGAACTTCAGCTACGACCTGACGGCCAGCTACAGGATCGCGCCCGATATCCTCGGCTACGCGACCTACGCCAAGAGCTTCAAGAGCGGCGGGATCAACCAGAACGGCCTGCCGACCGATGCGGCCGGCAATCCGATCCTGGCGGCGGGCGCCATCAAGCCCGAGGATGTCGATCACTTCGAGGCGGGCCTCAAGACCCAGTTCTGGGACCGCCGCGCGACTCTCAACCTCTCGGCCTTCCGCACCGACATCAAGGACTACCAGGCGACGGTGACCAACGGTCAGCTCGGTGTGCTGCGCGGCTACCTCGCCAACGCCGGCAAGGTCCGCAGCCAGGGCTTCGAGTTCGACTTCCAGGTCCGGCCGAACGAGCGGTTCACCGCCTACGCCAACGGCGCCTACACCGACGCGACCTATCGCAAGTTCGTCGATGCGCCGTGCCCGCCGGAGCTGTCGGGCGGCACGACCGTCGCCGCCGGCCAGACGCCCAGTGCGCCCGGTACGCCTGGCGGCCTGAGCCCGGCCAATTGCGACATCTCCGGCCAGCGCCTGCCGGGGGTCTCGAAGTGGGCCTTCTCGTTCGGCGCGGAGGCCAATGTCCCGGCCACCTTCCTGGGCGCCGAGGGTGAAGCCTATCTGGGCTACGACGGCAGCTACCGCTCCAACTTCTCGTCCAACCCCTCGCCGTCGATCTACACCTGGGTGGACGGCTACTCGCTGTCGAACTTCCGGGCCGGATTCCGGACTCCCGACGGCCTGAACCTCTATGCCTGGGTGCGCAACGCCTTCGACGAGGACTACTTCGAACTGCTCGCCGTCGGCCCCAGCAACACCGGCCTGATCGCCGGCCAGCCCGGCGATCCGCGAACCTGGGGCGTGACCCTCAGGACCGCCTTCTGACGGCCCCGGCGGGCGGTCGCAGAAAAACTGCGGTCGCCTTCACGTTAATCCCATTTCACCGATGGGATTTATCTGGCTAGTTCGGGCTTGGCTCGGCCGGCGCTGCGGCGCCTCGGGCCTCCGTCTGCGTTCTAGGTTCGCCCATCCCAGGAACTCCGCCATGACGATCGATGAGATCTTGAGCCGCCGCCGCCTGATCGCTGCGGGGGCTGCGGTCGCCGGCGCGGCCGCGCTGCCAGCCCTTGCGAACGCCCAGGCGCGCAAGCCGCTGACGCTCCTCAACGTGAGCTACGACCCGACGCGCGAGCTCTACAAGGACATCAACGCCGCCTTCGCCGCCTTCTGGAAGGCGCGGACGGGCCAGACGCTGACCGTCAACCAGAGCCACGGCGGGTCGGGCAAGCAGGCCCGCGCAGTGATCGATGGCCTGGAGGCTGACGTCGTCACCCTGGCGCTGGCTCACGACATCGACGAGATCGCCGCGCGGGCCAAGCTGCTGCCCGCCAACTGGCAGACGCGCCTGCGCAACAACTCGGCGCCCTACACCTCGACGATCGTGTTCCTGGTGCGAAAGGGCAATCCGAAGGCGATCCGGGACTGGTCGGACCTGATCAGGCCGGGCGTGCAGGTGATCACCCCCAATCCGAAGACGTCGGGGGGCGCGCGCTGGAACTACCTGGCCGCCTATGCCTGGGCGCTGAAGCAGCCCGGCGGCACACCCGCCAGGGCCGAGGCCTATCTGTCGGCTCTGTTCAAGAACGTGCCGGTGCTGGACACCGGCGCCCGGGGCTCCACCACCACCTTCGCCGAGCGCGGCCTGGGCGACGTGCTGCTGGCCTGGGAGAACGAGGCCTATCTGTCGCTCGAGGAATTCGGCCCGAAGTTCGATATCGTCTATCCCAGCCTGTCGATCCTGGCCGAGCCCACCGTGGCGCTGGTGGACAAGAACGTCGACCGGCACGGCACGCGCCTGGCGGCGACCGGCTATCTCAACTTCCTCTACAGTCCGCTGGCCCAGGACCTGATCGGCAAGAACCACTATCGGCCGCGTGATCCGAAGTCGGTCGCGAAGTACGGCGCGAAGTTCAAAAAGCTCCCGTTGGTGACCATCGACGGCCAGTTCGGCGGATGGGCCAAGGCCCAGGCGACGCACTTCGCCGACGGCGGCGTCTTCGACCGCATCTACAGGAGCTAGGTCCCAGATGACGGCCGCCGCCGTGGCGCCCCTGGCGGGGAAGCGCCGAACGCCCTGGAAGCAGGCCAGCATCCTGCCGGGCTTCCCACTCGCCATGGGCTGGACGCTGACCTACCTGGGCCTGGTGGTCGTCCTGCCGCTGACCGCGCTGATCGTGCGGCCGTGGGAGCTGGGGCTCTCCGGCGTCTGGGCGACCCTGACCGAGGAGCGGGTGCTGGCGTCGCTCAGGCTCAGCTTCGGGGCCGCGTTCCTGGCCGCGCTGACCAATGTGCCGATGGGCCTGCTCGTGGCCTGGACCTTGACCCGATACGAGTTCCCGGGCCGTCGGATCATCGACGCCTTCGTCGACCTGCCGTTCGCCCTGCCCACGGCGGTGGCGGGCATCGCGCTCACCGCCATCTACGCGCCCAACGGCCCGCTGGGGTCGCTGTTCGCGCAGATCGGGATCAAGACCGCCTACACCCCCATCGGCGTCTACATCGCCCTGCTGTTCATCGGCCTGCCGTTCGTGGTGCGGACCGTGCAGCCGGTGCTGCAGGACCTGGACCGCGAGGTTGAGGAGGCGGCCCAGACCCTAGGGGCGACCAACCTCCAGCGCTTCCGGCTGGTGGTGCTTCCCGCCGTGGCGCCGGCCTTGATCTCGGGGTTCAGCCTGGCCTTCGCCCGGGCGGTCGGCGAGTACGGCAGCGTGATCTTCATCGCCGGCAACATGCCGCTGAAGTCCGAGATCGCGCCGCTGCTGATCGTCATCAAGCTGGAGCAGTACGACTATGCCGGCGCGGCGGTCGTGGGGCTGGCCATGCTGTTCATCTCGTTCGGCGCCCTTCTGGCCGTGAACGGCGTCCAACTCTTCCTGGCGAGGCGGGGCCGCGCATGACCCCGATCATCCGCCTCCCGGGCCTTGCGCCCCTGATGCTGGCCGCCACCCTGGCGATCCTGGGCGTGCTCATCGTCCTGCCTTTGGGGGTGGTCTTCCAGCAGGCCTTCGCCAAGGGTTTCGCCGCCTATCTCGAGCCGCTGACCCAGCCCGACGCCCTGTCGGCGATCCGGCTGACGCTGACGGTGGCCGCGATCTCGGTTCCGCTGAACGCCGTGTTCGGCGTGGCCGCCGCCTGGGCGGTCGCCAGGTTCGAGTTCAAGGGCAAGAGCCTGCTGGTGACCTTCATCGACCTGCCGTTCTCGATGTCGCCGGTGGTCTCCGGCCTGGTCTGGGTGCTGCTGTTCGGCGCCCAGGGCTGGTTCGGCCCCTGGCTGCAGGAGCACGACGTCAAGATCATCTTCGCCACGTCCGGCCTGGTGCTGGCCACCGTGCTGGTGACGCTGCCGTTCGTCGCCCGCGAGCTCATTCCGCTGATGCAGGACCAGGGTGCGGACGAGGAGGCGGCGGCCCTGACCCTCGGGGCGGGCGGCTTCACCACCTTCTGGCGGGTGACCCTGCCCAACATCAAGTGGGCGCTGCTGTATGGCGTCCTTCTGTGCAACGCCCGCGCCATGGGTGAATTCGGCGCGGTCTCCGTCGTTTCTGGAAGCGTGCGGGGCTTGACCACCACTTTGCCGCTCCACGTCGAGGTGCTCTACAATGACTACGAATTCGTCGGCGCCTTCGCGGCGGCCTCAATCCTGGCCTGCCTCGGACTCGTCACCCTGGTCATCAAGACCCTCCTCGAGTGGCGTCATTCCGGTGAACTTTCGGCAGGTCGACGACACTAGCCCTTCCGTGAACGCCCTGGAGATCAAGGGCGTCTCCAAGGCCTTCGGCCGCTTCCCGGCCCTGAAGGACGTCTCGTTGCAGGCCAGGGACAAGGAGTTCCTGGCGCTGCTCGGGCCGTCCGGCTCGGGCAAGACCACGCTGCTGCGCGTCCTGGCCGGCCTGGAGCAGCCCGACACCGGCGAGGTGCGCTTCGCCGGCGAGGACTTCCTGGCCCTGCCCGTGCGGCGGCGGAAGGTGGGGATGGTGTTCCAGCATTACGCCCTGTTCCGCCACATGACGGTGGCCCAGAACATCGCCTTCGGCCTCACGGTGCGGAAACGATCCGAAAAACCGGCCAGGTCCGAGATCGCCGACCGTGTCGCCCACCTGCTGCAGCTGGTGCAGCTCGAAGGGCTTGAGAAGCGCTTCCCCTCGCAGCTCTCCGGCGGGCAACGCCAGCGGGTGGCCCTGGCGCGGGCGCTGGCCATCGAGCCCAAGATGCTGCTGCTGGACGAACCGTTCGGCGCCCTGGACGCCCAGGTCCGCCGCGAGCTGCGCCGCTGGCTGCGCGAGCTGCACGACCGCGCCGGGGTCACCACGGTCTTCGTGACCCACGACCAGGAAGAGGCCCTGGACCTCGCCGACCGGGTGGCGATCCTCAAGGACGGGGAACTGATCCAGCTGGGCACGCCGAACGAGGTCTACGAGCATCCGGCCACGCCGTTCGTGTTCGACTTCCTGGGCCAGGCCTGCCGCATGCCGGGCGTGGTCGAGCGCGGCCGCCTGCGCGTCGCCGATTGGGAGTCGGATGCGCCCACGGGGGCGCCGGACGGGGCGGTCGACGTGTACTTCCGCCCCGACGAAGTGACCTTCGCGCCCGCCGACGGCGCGGGCCTGGCCGCCCAGGTGCGTGGCGTGGCCCAGCGCGGCCCGGACGTGCGTATCGACTGCCTGATCGAGGGCGAGACGGTGGAGCTCCAGGCGCATGGGCCCACCCTGCCGCCGGGTGTCACGACCGGCCTGTCGGTGCGGATCAAGCCGCTCCGTCCACAGGTTTACGCCGCGGGCTGAATCCAAACGCCTGAGTCGTGCGTTGAGGGGGCATGACCGAGCCCACTCTCCAGCGCCGCTTCTGCGTCCACGGGGTCGCCGAACGGGCCTCGCGCGCACACGTCGTCGAGGGCGTCAGCTTCGAGGACGCAGCGCTGCACTTCATCGGCGACCACCACCCGGTGGCCGACGCCGATGACGAGGTCAGCCTCTACGTCGAGGACCTTGAGACCGGCGAGCGCCAGTGCTTCCGGATCGACATGGAGTCGGGCGAAGCGGCGCCCTGCGACTAGAGCGCTTTCCGGCGAAGTGGATGCCGGTTCGCCGCCAGAAAGCGCGACAAAGCAACGACCTGGAGCGCAGCTCCGATTCAATCGGAGCGAATGGCGCTCTAGCCGCCGTTGGTCGCCAGCCAGCGGTCCATCTCGGGCACGCGGGTCTGGATCACGCCCAGGCGATAGCGCACCGCCGCCTCGGCCTTCTCCACCTCGCCACGGCTCGAGGCAGGGACGGTCGCTTTCAGCTTCGCCAGCTTGTCCAGCATCGCGGGATCGCGCGACGCCGTGGCCAGGTCGGCGAAATAGCTGGTTCGGCTGGTGGGCTCGAGGAATTCCTCCAGCTTCGCGCGGTTCGCCATGGCGAAGTCGTACGCCTTGTCCGGGAATGACGAGGCGACGGCGGCCACCAGGCCGGGGACCTCGGTGGGCTTGGGCTCGCCGCTCAGCGCCAGCGCCAGGGTCTTGTCGGCCAGCGCCGGGTTCTCGCTGGCGCCGAGATAGCCGTAGAGCCGGGCGCGGTCGGTCGGGTCCTTGGACGCCTTGGCCTGGGCGTGGATCGCCTCCCACGTCGCCTCGTCCGCGTTGGCGGCCACGATGGACAGCACGGTCCGCCGCGCGGCGCCCGTCAAGGTCGATGGGTCCTTCAGCCAGGCGTCGAAGCGGCGACGGGCCTCGGCGACGATCGCCGGGTCGCCCAGCTCGCCCAGTTGGCTCAGCAGGTTGCGGCGCGTGACGGCGGCGTTGTCGCTCTCACCGGCCTTCGCGTCCCAGCCCAGGCGGGCGGCGACGGGCGAGAGCTGGGCGCGGGCGAAGGCGCGATAGGACGCCTGGCCGCCGCGGCCGCCGTACAGCCAGTCCAGGGCGCCGAGCTGGCTGGACAGGGCGTCGAGGACCACCGGGTCGGCGCCGGGCGGAGTGTTTTTGGCGAGGGCCAGGAAGTCGCTCATCGGCTGCGCACCCGTCTCGCCCAGGGCGCGGCTGTCGTACAGCAGGCCCAGTTGGTCGGCCGCCGGCAGGCTCGCGAACGTCGGGGCCAGCTTGGCCCAGAGCTCGGGCGAATAGGCGCTGCGGAAATAGCCCGTCTGGCCGGCGTTGATCACCGCCGGCGCGGCGGCCGGCACGGTCTTCGGCGCCTCGGCGCTCACGACCTCAAGCCAATGGCCGTTGGCGGCCCGGACGTTGACCGGCGTCCGCCAAGTCTGCGGCGTTCGCTGGCTGGCGTCGACGCCGAACCGTTCCTGGGTGAGGGCCACGCCCCCCGCGGTCTCCTTGGCGCGGATGAGGGGCACGCCCGGCTGCAGCAGGAAGTCGTGCGCCACATCCACGACCTTCTTGGTCGGCGCGGCCTTGTCGAGGGCCTTCCAGAGATCGTCGCTGACCGCGTTCTGGTAGGCGTGATCGCGGATGTAGTTGCGCACCCCGGTCCGGAACGCGTCCTCGCCCACATAGGTCTCCAGCATGCGGATCACCGCCTGGCCCTTCTGGTAGGTAATGGCGTCGAAGGCGTTGGCGGCGGCGAAGACGTCGGGGATGTCGGCGATCACCGGATGGGTGCCCGCCCGGCTATCGAGGCGCATGGCGCTCTGCTGGCCGGACTGGGTCGAGAGCCAGACCTTCCACTCGGGATGGAAGTGGTCGGTGGCCTTGTTCTCCATCCAGGAGGCGAAGCCCTCGTTCAGCCAGAGGTCGTCCCACCAGGCCATGGTGACTAGGTCGCCGAACCACTGGTGGGCCATCTCGTGGGCCACCACGATGAAGACGTTCTGCCTGTCGGCCTCGGTCGACAGCTTCGGATCGATCAGTAGGGCGTAGTCGAAATAGAAGATCGCGCCCCAGTTCTCCATCGCGGCGAAGAACTGGCTGTTGCCGGGGCCGGCCACGAGGTCCAGCTTCGGCAGCGGGTAGGGTGTGCCGAACCACGCGTCGTAGTAGGGAAGAAGCTTGGCGGCGGCGTCCAGCGCGAACTCGCCCTTGGCCGCGTCGCCCTTGCGGACGATCACGCCCACGTCGGTCTTGCCGACCTGCTTGTGGATCCGCTCGAAGTCGCCCAGCGCCATGAACAGCAGGTACGAGCTCATCTTCGGGCTGTCGGCGAAGCGGACGGCATCGCCCGTCTTGCCGGACTCCGGCATGTTGGAGACCGCCATCTGCCCGGCGGGAGCCCTCACCGTCAGCGAGAAGACGGCCTTCACCCCCGGCTCGTCCCACATTGGCGCGAAGCGGCGGGCGTCGGAGTTCTCGAACTGGGTGAAGAGCGCGCGGCGCTTGGTCCCGTCCGTGTCCTCGTAGTCCAGGGTGAAGAGGCCGGACGCCTGCTGGTAGATCTTGCCGGCGTAGTCGATCGACAGCGCGTACTTGCCCGGCGCCAGGGGCTTGGGGAAGACGAAGGCGGCGGTCTGCCGCCCGTCGTCCAGCACGACCTTGGGGGCGGCGGCCTGGCCTGAGAGGCGGACTTCGCCGAAGGTCAGGTCGGCGGCGTTCAGCACGATCCGGTCGGTGGCGCGCACCACCGTGAGGTCGATCTTCGCCTTGCCCGAGAATTTGAGGTTGGCCGCGTCGGGGTCGATGCTGATGTCGTAGCGGTCCGGACGCACGTCGGTGGGGAGCACGACCCGCTTGGCGGCTGCGGGCTTCGCCGGCGCCGCGACGGCCAGGGCAGGGGCGGCGGTCGCCAGGAAAACGACGGCGACGGCGGCAAGAAATTTCATCTGGGGGGACTCGGTCGGCAAGAATGAAGCGCGCACCATAAGGATCGAGCGAGGCTATTCCTAGGCGGGCTTCCGACCGTTCATCTCGTCCCCCGCGTCCGCCGGCAGACGAACGAACCAGAACATCGAGATCATCGTCACCAGGCCGATGACGATGAAGGCCGGCGAGACCACCTCGGCGGTGAGCTGGGTGGCGCCGCGCAGGGTCATCAGCAGGTGCAACAGGCTGGCGGAGAGCCCGATGCCGACGGACTGGACCAGCTGCTGCACCATGGACGAGGTGGTGGCCGCACGGCTCATCTCGTCGGGCTCGATCTCGGCATAGGCCATCCCGTTCAGCGAGCTGAACTGCAGCGACCGGAAGAAGCCGCCGATCCCCAGCACCGTCATGATCGCCCAGTGCGGCCAGTCCGGCCGGAAGAAGGCGTAGGCGATGAAGCTCGCGCCCACGATCACGGCGTTGACCAGCAGCACCGAGCGGAAGCCGAAGCGGCGCAGGATCGGCGGCGCGGTGGTCTTCATCACCAGGGCGCCCACGGCGGAGATGAATGTCATCAGGCCAGCGGCGAAGGCGCTCATGCCGAAGGCCACCTGCAGCAGCATGGCCAGGAGGAACGGGTTCGCGCCCATGGCGATGCGCATGAAGGCGCCGCCGATCACCGAGGCGCGGAAGGTCGGCTTGCGGAAGATGGCGAGCTGCACCACTGCGTGCGGCGTGTGGCCCGCATGCCAGGCGTAGGCGCCCAGGCTGGCCAGGCCCGCGGCGAACAATCCCGCCACGGCCCAGGGGCTGAGCGTGTCGCGCCCCAGGTTCTCGAAGCCGAAGATCAGGGCCGCGAGGCCCAGGCCGGTCAGGACGATGCCGGGGATGTCGACCGGCGGCGGGTCCTGCTCGCGCACCTCGGGCACGTGGCGGTAGACCAGGATCAGGCCCACGACCGCGATCGGCAGGTTCATGAAGAAGATCCAGCGCCAGTCGGCGAAGGTGACGATGGCGCCGCCGATCACCGGCCCGAGCACCGGCCCCAGCAGCGCCGGCATGGTGACCACCGATAGCGCCCCGACCAGCTCGCTCTTGGGCGTGGTCCGCAGCAGCACCAGGCGGCCCACGGGCATCAGGGTCGCGCCTGCCGCGCCCTGGATGAAGCGGAAGAGGATCAGCTGCCAGAGCTCGCTGGTGAAGCCGCAGGCCGCCGATCCGGCCGCGTACAGCACGATGGAGCACATGAAGACCCGCCGCGCCCCGAACCGGTCGGCCATCCAGCCGGACAGGGGCAGGAAGATCGCCGCCGAGAGCAGATAGACGGTGATGGCGACGTTGAGCCGGAGCGGCTCGACGCCGAACGCGTGCGCCATGGCGGGCAGGGCGTTGGTGATCACCGTGGCGTTCAGCGTCTGCATCAGCAGGGCGGAGCCGATGATCGCCGGGATCAGCCAGCCACGGGTGACGGCGCCGGCGTCCTTGGGCGCGGCCGCCTCGGGGACGGCCCCGTCGATGGGTTCGTCCGAGGGGCTCATGCGTCCACCAGGCGGAGCAGGGGCTCGGCGGCGGCCTGGAGAAGCGCCCGGTCTTCCGGGGACAGGCGCGCCAGCCGCGCCGCCAGCCAGTCGTTGCGCTGCCGGCGGATGACGTCGAGCTTGCGCAGGCCCGCTTCGGTGATGGCCAGGCCGGACCGGCGGCCGTCTCCGGCGTCGGCGCTCCGGGCCACCAGCCCCTCGGCTTCCAACCGCTTGATGTGGGCGCTCATGGTCGGTCGCGAGATCTTCTCGGCGTCCGCCAGGGCGCTGACCCCGATGCCCGCGTTCTTGGTGATGTGGCCGAGAAGGATGGCGTCCTGCGCCGACAGCCCGGCCTTCTGGGCTTCCAGCCGCAGCCGTCGCGACACCCGCAGCAGGGCGGGGCGCAGGGCTTCGGCCAGGGCGACGATGTCGGACGGTGTGTCGGGCATGATAGTTAGGTTGACGAACTATCTATCTCACCATCCGCGCCGCCGCAACAACCGCCTTGACGCAGGCTGTCGCCTCATATTTAACGAAGATGTTATTTAACGAGTATGCTAATGACAGCCCAGCTCGATCCTCTGAGCGCTACCTTCGCGGCCCTTGCGGACCCCACCCGCCGGGCGATCCTGGCGCGGCTCAGCGAAGGGGAGGCGACGGTCGGCGAGCTGGCCCAGCCGTTCGAGATCAGCCTGCCGGCCATCTCGCGCCACCTGAAGGTGCTGCAGGCGGCCGGTCTCATCTCCCAGGGCCGCGAGGCCCAGTGGCGGCCGTGCCGGCTGGAGACACAGGCGTTGCGCGAGGCCGACGGCTGGATGGGGCGCTATCGGCGTTTCTGGCAGGGCGGCTTCGACAGGATGGACGACTACCTCCGCGAAATTCAGAAGGGAGACCGCGATGGCGAGTAGAGCCGTAGCCGACGACGAACTGCTGATCGAGACGACCTTCGCCGCCCCGGCGCGGCTGGTGTTCGACATGTGGGCGGTGCGCCGGCATTTCATGAATTGGCTGGGCCCGAACGGCTTCACCTGCACCGAGGCCGATCTGGACTTCCGCGTCGGCGGCGACTGGAGCGCCACCATGGTCTCGGACCAGTACGGCGAGGCGAAGATGGCCGGCCGCTACCTGGAGATCGAGCCCGACCGGCGGATCGTGATGACCTTCCGCTGGCTGAACGGCGAGCCGGACCCTGAGACCGTCATCACGCTCACCTTCGCGGAGACGGACGGCAGGACGACACAGACGTTCCACCAGGCGCCTTTCGACGACGTGGCGCGCCGCGACAGCCACATCGGCGGCTGGACCGAGGCCTTCGAGAGCGAACGGACCTACGTCGAAACCACGGCCCAGGAGATGGCCCGATGATCACCGTCTATTCCTACAGGTGGGTGCCGGACTTCGCGAAGGGCCTGGTCCGCGACCTGCGTGTCCGCTGGGCCCTGGAAGAGGCTGGCCTGGAGTATCAGGAGTGGCTGATCGGACTGGGCGACGACCAGAACAGTCCCGCCTACCGCGCGTGCCAGCCGTACGGGCAGGTGCCGGTCTATGAGGAGGGCGGCCTTGTGCTCTTCGAGTCCGGCGCCATCGTCCTGCACATCGGCGGGAAGAGCGAGGCGCTTTTGCCCGCGGATCCCGCCGCGAGGGCGCGAGCGACGTGCTGGCTGTTCTCGGCGCTCAACACGATCGAGCCGACGATCCAGGAACTAGCGGCGATCGACCTGTTCTATACGGACGAGGCCTGGGCGCGGGGGCGACGGCCGCAGGCCGAGGCCCAGGTGAAGAGGCGGCTCGCCGAACTCGCCGCCGCGCTGGGCGACAAGGACCATCTCGAGGGCGAATTCACCGTCGGGGACCTGATGATGGCCACGGTGCTGCGCAACCTGCGGCACACCGATATCGTCGACGGCGAGCCCAGGCTGCGGGCCTATCTGGACCGATGCGAAGCGCGCCCGGCGTTCCAGCGCGCGCTCCGCGACCAGCTCGCGAGCTTCGAGGACCAGGCGGCCTGAGCCGCCTGGCCTGTCGGTCGGGCTAGAGGACGCCCAGCATCTCGGCCACCAGGGGGTGGCGGACGATGTCGCGGTCGTGCAGGCGCACCACCGAGATGTTGCCCACCTCCTCCAGCTTGGTGGCGACCGGCCCCAGGCCGGAGAAGGTCGGCAGCAGGTCCGACTGGTCCGGGTCGCCGGTGACCACCATGGTCGAGTGCCAGCCCAGGCGGGTCAGCAGCATCTTGAGCTGGACGTAGGTGCAGTTCTGGGCCTCGTCGATCACCACGAAGGCGTTGTTCAGGGTGCGGCCACGCATGAAGCCCACCGGCGCGATCTCGATGGCGCCCTCGGTCATCAGCGCCCGCACCCGCTTCATCGACAGCCGGTCGGAGAGGGCGTCGTAGAGCGGGCGCAGGTAGGGCGCTAGCTTGTCCTCGGCGTCGCCGGGCAGGAAGCCGATGGATTCCCCGGCCTCGACCGCCGGCCGCGAGAGCACGATGCGGCCGACGCGGCCGGCCTCCAGCGCCTCCACCGCCTTGGCGATGGCGAGATAGGTCTTGCCCGTGCCGGCGGGGCCCAGGGCCAGGACCAGGTTCTTGGCGTCGATGGCGTCGATCAGTTCCTGCTGGCCCGGCGACTTGGCCTTGATCGTCTTGACGTAGCTCTGCTCGCGATCGTCGTTGTGGTGCTGCAGCGGCGACCAGCCGCGGTCCACCGGCAACCGCCGGATTTTATCGTCCCCCTGGAATTGACCGGCGTCGAACGCGCCTTCGCGCACTTGTCGCTTCAGAGCCCGCTTGCTCATAAGGCCTCCTCAGGGGGCAAGAAAAAAGGGCGTCCCATGTGGGAGCGCCCTTCGAATGATGGAAAGAGAACGATGCGGCGGCATGCGGGACCGGGAGGCCCTGCGGCTTCTGCGGATCCGGGCGCAACTGCCCGGTGGAACAACAGACTCAGCGCCATCCACCCCGTCCAGCGCGAGAACACGAAGGCGGAAACCTCCGCGGCGATCCCCAGAAGGCTTTCACCCTCTCGAATCGCATCACTAGAATGATCCTAACGTCCTTTCCGAGTCGTTAAACAGCCCTGACCGGCAAGAAATGAGGTGCGGCATTGAGTGTCTACAACTTGGGCAATGTGACACCTGAGCTACCGAACGATGACGAATACTGGATTGCCCCGACCGCGGCGGTTATGGGGCGGGTGATTCTGAAGAAGAACGCCTCGGTCTGGTGGGGCGCCACACTTCGTGGCGACAACGACCCGATCGTCATCGGCGAGGGCTCCAACGTCCAGGACGGCAGCGTCCTGCACACCGACACCGGCTCGCCGCTGACGCTCGGCGCCAACGTCACGGTCGGCCATCTGGTGATGCTCCACGGCTGCACGATCGGCGACGGATCGCTGGTGGGCATCGGCTCGATCGTCCTGAACGGGGCCAGGATCGGGAAGAACTGCCTGATCGGCGCCAACTGCCTGATCACCGAGGGCAAGGAGATCCCGGACAACTCCCTGGTCATGGGCGCGCCGGGCAAGGTGGTGCGCGAGCTCAGCCCGGAGCAGGCGTCCCGCGTGGCCCTGGGCGCGGCGCACTACGTGGAGAACTGGAAGCGCTACAAGCGGGAGCTCAGCCTCGTCTCTTGACCTCCGTAGCGTCGCCCCGTGACGTTCCAGGCAAACGGGAGGACGACATGGCCTATGAATTCATCAAGGTCGGCCGGGACGGGCCGATCACCACCTTCACCCTGAACCGGCCGGAGGTGATGAACGCCCTGCATTCGCCGGCCCACTTCGAGATGCACGAGGCGCTGGACGCCTTCGCCGCCGACCCCGACCAGTGGGTGGGCATCGTCACCGGCTCCGGCGACCGCGCCTTCTCGGCGGGCAACGACCTCAAGCACCAGGCGGGCGGCGGCAAGATGGGCAGCCCGCCGTCGGGGTTCGCGGGGCTGACGTCGCGCTTCGACCTGACCAAGCCGCTGATCGCCGCGGTCAACGGCGTCGCCATGGGCGGCGGGTTCGAGATCGCGCTGGCCTGCGACCTGATCGTCGCCTCGGAGGCCGCGGTGTTCGCCTTGCCCGAGCCGCGCGTCGGCCTGGCCGCCCTGGCCGGCGGCCTGCACAGACTGCCACGCGCCATCGGCGTGAAGCGGGCCATGGGGATGATCCTGACCGCCCGCCGCGTCTCGGCCGCCGAGGGCAAGGAGCTGGGCTTCGTCCACGAGGTGACCGCCCCGCAGGACCTGATGCGCACCGCCCATCAGCTGGCCAAGTCCATCTGCGAGCTGGGCCCCATGTCGATCCGCGCCTCGAAGCAGGCGGTCTACCAGGGCCTGGACGAGCCCAGCCTGGAGGCGGCGCTGAAGGGCCAGAACAAATACCCGGCGGTGGCGGCGCTCTACACCTCCGAGGACTTCAAGGAAGGTCCGCTGGCCTTCGCGCAGAAGCGCCCGCCGCAGTGGAAGGGGCGCTGAGAGTCATCCCTCCTCCTTAGGGGGGGACTGCAACGCCTGTTATCGGCTCCCAATATTGCCGCTCCCCGCCAATCCCGTCACATTCCGCGCGGAGTGACGGGGACGGCGCGGATGGTTGATCTCGAGGCGGTGGGCGGGGCGGCGACCGGCGGGCTGATCGCCGGGACGTTCGAAAGGCCGGCCGGCAAGGCGGGCGAGCCCCACAACGCCTGCGCCGACTGCGGGACCCAGACGATCGGGCCCTTCTGCCACAACTGCGGCAACGCGGCCCACGTCCACCGCACCCTGCTGCACCTGGGCGAAGAGCTGCTGCACGGCGTGATGCACTTCGACAGCCGCACCTGGCGGACCCTGCCGCTGCTGGCGTTCCGGCCCGGGCGGCTGACGCGCGAATGGTGCCAGGGCAAGCGCACCCGCTACGTGTCGCCGCTGGCGATCTTCCTGTTCACGATGTTCGTCATGTTCATGCTGCTCAGCTACGCGCCCGAGCCGAAGGAATCGACGATCGGCCGCCAGGCGGTGGCGACAGCCGACCTGGCGCGCCGCAACACCGAGGTCGCCGAAGCCCGGGCCGCGTTGAAGGCCGCGCCGCCCGAAGCCCGCGCCGCCGCGGAAATCGCCCTGAAGGCCGCCCAGGCCAACCAGGCGAAGGCGAGCGCCCGCATCGGCGACACGCCCAAGGCCGCCGAGGTGGACGGATGGCAGGAGGAACTGGCGAGCGACGCCAGGTCCGGCCAGCTCGGCTTCTCGACCGGCAGCAAGAAGCTGGACGAGAAGATCCAGCACAAGCTCGAGAACCCGGAGCTGGCGCTCTACAAGCTGCAGCAGACCTTCTACAAATTCTCGTTCCTGCTGATACCGATCTCGATCCCGTTCGTGGCGCTGCTGTTCGTCTGGAAGCGGGGCTTCACGCTCTACGACCACGGGGTGTTCGTTCTCTACTCGCTGACCTTCATGTCGCTGCTGGCGATGGTGGTGGCGATCTGCGGGCGGATCGGCGGTGTCACGGCCGGGTTGGCGGTGGCCCTGACGCCCTTCGTCGTCCCGCTGCACATGTACTACCAGCTGCAGGGCGCCTATGGCCTGCGGACGTTGTCGGCGCTCTGGCGCACCTGGTTCCTGCTGGTGTTCTGCTCGATCGCGCTGGTCTTTTTCCTGCTGGCGATCCTGTGGCTCAACATGGCCTGACGCAAACGGTGACGCCTGCGTCACTTTTTGGTCGGCGCGGTCTTGTTTCGGCCCGCCGCCTTTGTCACGGTGCCTGCAACTAAACAACGTTCAGGGAGGCGGCCGCGTGGACCGCTACGACTACATCATCATCGGCGCCGGCTCGGCCGGCTGCGTGCTGGCCAACCGGCTGACCGAGGACGGGACCAGGACCGTCCTGCTGCTGGAGGCCGGCGGCAAGGACAACTCGCTGATGGTCAAGATGCCGGCCGGGGTCGGCACGCTGATCCAGAAGGAAGGCGCCTACAACTGGGGCTTCTGGACCGAAGCCGAGCCGAACCTGGACGATCGCAAGCTGTGGTGGCCGCGCGGCAAGGGCTGGGGCGGCTCGTCGTCGATCAACGGCATGATCTACATCCGCGGCCACGCGCGCGACTACGACCAGTGGCGGCAGATGGGCCTGGGCGGCTGGGGCTATGCCGACGTGCTGCCCTACTTCAAGCGCTCGGAGAGCCTGGAGGGCGGCGGCGACGCCTGGCATGGCGGCGAGGGGCCGCTGAAGGTCTCCAAGGCCTCGTCCCCGCACCCGATCTACAAGGCGACCATCGAGGCGGGGGGCCAGGCCGGCTATCCGCTGACCAAGGACTTCAACGGCTTCCAGCAGGAAGGCTGGGGACCCTACCAGCTCACCATCCACGACGGCGAGCGCTGGAGCGCGGCGCGCGGCTACCTGCACCCGGCGCTGGGACGCTCCAACCTCACGGCCCTGACCGGCGCGCGCACGACGAAGATCGTCGTCGAAGGCGGCCGGGCGACGGGCGTGGAGATCCAGGAGGCCAAGGGCGGCCGCCGCGTGGTCCACGCCAATGCCGAGGTCCTGCTCTGCGCCGGCGCCGTGCAGTCGCCGCACATCCTGCAGCTGTCCGGCATCGGCGACCCCGACGAGCTGGGCAAGCACGGCATCCCGGTCGTCCACGAGCTGAAGGGCGTGGGCGCCAACCTGCAGGACCACCTGGACGTCTGCCTGTCCTGGGAGTGCCCGCAGCCGATCACGCTCTATTCCCTGCGAAAAGGCCTGATCAAGACCCTGAGCGTCGGCCTGTCCTACATGCTGTTCCGCAAGGGCGTGGGGCGGTCGCAGTTCCTGGAGTCGGGCGCCTTCCTGCGCTCGCGGCCCGACCTCGACCGGCCGGACCTGCAGGTCCACACGGTGCTGGCGATCATGCAGGAGCACGGCAAGGTCCAGGTGGCCAAGGACGGCTTCACCTTCCACGTCTGCCAGTTGCGGCCGGAGAGCCGCGGAAGGGTGGGCCTGAAGTCGGCCAATCCGATGGACGATCCCGCGATCTCCGCCAACTACCTGGCCACCGAGGAGGATCGCCGCGCGCTGCGCGAAGGCGTGAAGATGATGCGCGAGGTGGCCAAACAGCCGGCGCTGGCGCCCTACGTCTGCGGCGAGCACGCGCCGGGCCCGGCGGTGCAGACCGACGCCGAGATCGACGCCTGGATCCGCCGGACCGCGGAGACCATCTACCATCCCGTCGGCACCTGCCGGATGGGCGTGGCGGGCGATCCGATGGCGGTGGTGGACGCCGACTGCCGCGTGCAGGGCCTGCAAGGCCTGCGCGTGGTCGACGCCTCGGTCATGCCGACGCTGGTGGGCGGCAACACCAACGCGCCCACCATCATGATCGCCGAGAAGATCTCCGACGCGATCCGCGGCAAGGCCTTCCTCCCGGCCGACGACGCCCCGGTCTACGCGGACGCCGCACAGGCCGCGTAGTCCGCGTCGCCGGGGGCCGTTCCGCCGGATGAGCGCCCCGTGGAGGTCCGCGAAGCTATACCTCCGATTGACGCGCCGCCGACGACAACCGACGCTGCGATGTCGCAACGACGGCGGTGCGTGGGGACGGAGGACGGACGTGCGGTCAGGTCGCAGTATATGGGCGCTCGTCGCGGCGATCACCCTCAGCGGATGCGCGACGCGCCCGAAGCCGCCTGCCGTTTGCCCGCAGCTCGACCCGGGCAAGGAAGCCGACATCATTTTCCCGTTGCTGCAAAAGGAGTTTGGCTACCTGCGCGAAGGCTACACCGCCAAGGTCGTGTCTCGGCGCCTCGACAGGCGTGGCGACACCACGCTGCAACTCGACTCGATCCTGTCGTCCACAGCCACCGACAGCACCGGGGGCAAACGCCTCACCCTCGTCGTTCAGAAATGTACGCTAAAGGTGCTGAGCGCACGACGCCCAACCGTTTGAGGCGGATAGCGGCCGGGGCGGTTTCGTGCGGTCGTGATCGAGGCCCGCAACGGGGCGGACACAGTCACCGGCCCCGCGCGGTGAAGCGGACGTTCACCAACATGCCCACGAGCAGACCCAGCGAACGTCGCTGAGGGGTGGTTAGCGGACGTTGGGCCGGGTGAACAATGGAGCGGTCAGCGACAGCGCCGCAAAGCAGAAGAGAGGCGGTAGCAGCACCCAACCAATGACCGCGCCCGCAAGGGTGTTCGAGGCCATGCCAAGGAGCAGCCCGACGCCGCAGGCAAAGTAGGCTGGGATCGGTAGAGCGAGGGCGGCGAACACCCAATAGATCATGAGGGCTCCGGGGAACCTCGGAGAGTCAATCCGACGCCTTTGCCGCCATGCAACGGCCAAGCAAAGAGCCAGGGCGGCGACGAGCAGTGTGTTGTCGGCCGCTGGTCCGAACACGCCATCCGCCCACATTGCCGTTCGCCCCTTTGCCGTGTTTCAGATTGGCGAAGTGATGAGGTGCCCGCAAACTGCGGATCAGCACGGGCTTGGTGCAGGACCGGTGCAGGCCGACCGCCCTGCCTATACCGAACGTCTGCAACGGGTCGCACCAGGCCATCGGCCCAGGGCCGTGAACCGGACCTTCGGCGATCTGCTCGACAGCGGACGCCACGAACCACAGCGCGGGGTGGCGAGCGGCGGCCTCCTCTCCCCCCGAGCGCAGCGAAGAGTGGGGAGAGGGTGGGGAGAGGGGCGACGCAGGCCTCGCCGCCGCCGCTCCGGGTTCAGCCAGGCCCCATGGACGGATGCTCGCCGCCGCACGCGTCGAGGATCGTGGCGCACACGCCGTCGCGGCTGGTCGGCGCCGCGGAGTTCCAGAAGCGGATCACCCGCAGGCCGAGATCTTCCAGGTAGGCGGTGCGACGCGCGTCATAGGCGACCTGCTCCGAATGCTGGCCTCCGTCGAGCTCGACCACCAGCCCAGCCTCGACGCAAAGGAAGTCGAGGATGAACGGGCCCTTTCGGGATCTGACGCCGCCAGCGCCAGCCGCCGCGCGCGCAGCGCGTTCCACAGCCGCGCCTCAGTCTCTGTGTCCTCGCGGCGGAGCGCGCGGGCGCGATCTCGCGGCGTGGTGTCCCTGAGGGTCTTGACCGTGGCCATGGGGCCGACGGTGGGTCATGGCTGGGCCGTCGTGCAAGCGGCAAGGCCTGCGTCGCCCCTCTCCCTACCCTCTCCCCACTCTTCGCTGCGCTCGGGGGGAGAGGAGGGATGCGCCTGGGTCCGCGAAGGATCGAACCCGGCCGGCGGCCGACCCCCATGAACCAGACCTTGGGCGCCCTGTGTCCGCGCTGGGCCGGCGGCGCCCATTGTCGGCCCGACAGCGGCCCTGCCCATCCGTCAAAGCCGGACGCACCCCCTGAACACCAACCTTGCCTTCCGGCGCGCCCCATGTTCTTCTTTTGTTCATGTCCATCCCGCCCGACATGGCCGAACGGCATGCGCGCGTCCTGGCTCGGCTGACCGAGCTGGGCCTGGCGCTGGCTGAGCGGACGTTCGAGGAGGCGGAGGCGGCTGAGACGCCCGAGCAGCGGGTCGCGCTGGTGAAGGCGTTCCACACCATCTCGCGCTCGGTGCGCCAGACCGTGGCGCTGGAGGCCAGGCTGGCGCGCCAGCAGGCGCTGGACGCCCGCGAGGCCGAGCGG
>NZ_SCVD01000032.1 GCF_004297125.1 Phenylobacterium sp.
TCGTCGTCGCCGGCGTTGATCGACTTCTGGTTCAGGATGGTGTCGATCGCCACGGCGGTCTTGCCGGTCTGGCGGTCGCCGATGATCAGCTCGCGCTGGCCGCGGCCGACGGGGATCAGGGTGTCGATGGCCTTCAGGCCGGTCTGTACGGGCTCGTGGACCGACTTCCGCGGGATGATGCCCGGGGCCTTCACGTCCACGCGGCGGCGCTCGGCCACGTTCTTGATCGGGCCCTTGCCGTCGATCGGCTCGCCCAGCGGATTGACGACCCGGCCCAGCAGGCCCTTGCCGACCGGGACGTCCACGATCTCGCTGAGGCGGCGGACTTCGTCGCCTTCCTTGATGGCCTGGTCCTGGCCGAAGATCACGACGCCGACGTTGTCGCGTTCCAGGTTCAGGGCCATGCCCTTCACCCCGGCGGAGGGGAACTCCACCATCTCACCGGCCTGGACGTTGTCGAGGCCGTAGACCCGGGCGATGCCGTCACCGACGGACAGCACCGAACCGACGTCGGAAACGTCGGCTTCCTCGCCGAAGTTGGCGATCTGGGACTTGAGGATGGCCGAGATTTCGGCGGCGCGGATATCCATGGATCTTACGCTCTCTTCAGGGCGAATTTCAGGGAGTCGAGCTTCGAGCGCAGCGAAGCGTCGAACAGACGGGAACCGACCTTGACCTTGATCCCGCCCAGGAGGGCCGGATCGACGCGGGTCGTGATTTCAGGGTCCTTGCCGAGCGCCTGGCGGAGCGCGGCCTGGACGCCCTTGGCCTGGGCGGCCGAGAGCGCGATGGCGGTGGTCACCTCGGCCGAGACGGCGCCGCGGGCGGCGGCCGACAGCTTGGCGAAGCCGGTGATGACTTCGGGCAGGGCGGCGGCGCGGCCGTTCGCGGCCAACAGGCCCAGGAACTTCAGCGTCGTCATGTTGAACTTGGCCTTGGCCCCCACGCCGACCAGGCCCTTGGCCTTGTCCTCGGAGCTGAAGGTCGGCGCGGCCAGCAGGACGCGCAGGTCCTTGGATTCCGCCAGCGCCTTCTTCAGCGAGTTGAGATCGGCTTCGACGGCGGCCACCTGCTTCTGATCGCTCGCAAGATCGAACAGGGCTTGGGCATACCGCGAGCCCACATTCGATAGAGAGGTGTCGTCCGCCACTATTATCCGCCCGGGTCGCGTTTCACGTGCCGCAAACGGAGCGATCCGCTGCGACTAAAGGCTTGAAAGCGCTTGAAAAAAGCACATCGGACCTGGGGCTCTATATTGCCCCCGGCCCAAAGCCGCGCGCCTACTAGCACGCGATGTTGTGCGCCGCAACCGAGGCAGGGGGGTTCCGCTGCGGCAGACTCGCGCCTGTCTCAAGCGCAAAAAAGAAGACCCGCCGGTTTCCCGGCGGGCCAGTGCGACAGAAGCTCAAGGTACGAGCTGCTGGGAGACTGTTCGGCTACTGCTTCGCGAGCTGCGTGCCGGCGCCGCCGGCCTTGGCCACGGCCTTGGCGTTGCAGCCGGCCAGCTTGTCGGCGTCGAGGGTCTTGCGGCCTTCGAACGAGGCGACCACGCCCACCTTGTCGGCGATCGCCTTGCAGGTGGAGGCGGCGAAGGTCTGCGAGGTCGGAGCGAGCGCGACGCAAGCGTCGGCTTCGCAGTTGAACATGGCGCCGCCGGCGATGAACTTGGTCTTTTCGGCGACCGGCGAGGCCAGCTTCGCGGTGACGGGATCGCCCGCCAGAGCGGAGCCGGCGGAGAAGGTGACGAGGGCGGCGCAGGCCGCAAGGATTTGGAGCTTCATTGAGCCCTCCAGCGTTCGGGGAGTTGTCGGCGTCAAGGATTTGAGTACCGGCCCGGTCCGCCGCGTTTGCCCGCCTCGGGTATCCCCTCCCTTGGCGCACTTCGAACTGAGCAATGCTAAGATAACGGTGTTAAGATCGGCCGCGCAATAGCTATTTGTTCTATTCGGCTATGCGGAAATGCAGACCGGCTCAGCGTTCACGCCGTCGATCCTTCATGGAAGCGTGACGATGGCGACACCGCCACACGCCATGGCTCTGGTGTTCGAGTAACCCCGGAGCTTCCATGTTCAAGACCCTCGCGCTGTCCTGCGCCCTCGCCGTCCTTGCGGTCGCGTCCCCCGCCGCCGCCCTCACGGTCACGCCCGTGGCCGTCACGGCCTCCGACACCTTCCCGTTCTTCGGCCAGTACAAGGCCGAGAACCTGATCAACGATAGCGGCCTCGTGAACGGCCTCCACGACGCCAACTACGCCAACATGTGGATGACCGACCTCTCGGTCGACGAGGCGACCCTGACCTTCGATCTCGGCGGACTGGTCCAGCTCTCCAGCCTGCAGGTCTGGAACTACAACTTCGGCGTCGAGGAGTTCGCCTCGACCCTGGACCGCGCGGCCAACGCCTTCACCCTCGCCATCTCGCTGGACGGCGTGAACTTCACCCAGGTGCTCGCCGGCAATTTCGCGCGCGGGACGGGCGGCCCCCTGGCCGCCGAGACCTTCGCCTTCGCCGGGCAGGCCCGGTTCGTGCAGCTGAACCTGGCGGGCAACCACCAGCAGTATCCGGAGACCTATGGCTATTCGCCCATCGGCCTCTCCGAGGTGAAGTTCGGCGCCGTGCCGGAACCGTCTTCCTGGGCCCTGCTGATCGCCGGCTTCGGCGCGACCGGGGCGGTGCTTCGCCGCCGGGCCGCGGCGCGGTTCGCCTGACGACAATGAGCGCCCCGGCCTCCAGCTGGGGCGCTCGCGACGTTCGTTCATACACCGTCAATCATGTTTGGCGTTCCGTTACCCTGAGCTATAGGGCCGGCGGGCGGCTTCGAGACCGGTAGGACGACGTAATTCATGGCCAATGCGCAGCCGCCGCGCCGCGGACGCGAACCGCGCGCCCGACGCACGCCCCTGCAGACCCTGATCTACTGGACCCTGGTGCTGGGCGTCTGGGGCCTGATCTTCCTGGTGGCGTTCTTCGCGGTCTTCGCCGTCGACCTGCCCGACACGTCCAAGCTCTACGACGTGAAGCGCCAGCCATCGGTCTCGTACCTCGACCGTTCCGGCGCCCTGCTCGCCGTGCGCGGCAGCCAGTACGCGCCACCGGTCGACCTGGACAAGCTGCCCCCCTACGTGCCCAAGGCGTTCATCGCCATCGAGGACCGCTGGTACTACTGGCACTTCGGGTTCAACCCGTGGGGCATCGCCCGCAGCCAGCTCTATAATATGCAGCACAAGGGCGAGGGCGGCCCCCTGCGCGGCGGCTCGACCATCACCCAGCAGCTCGCCCGCAACCTCTTCCTGACGCCCAACCAGAACTACCGCCGCAAGGCCCAGGAGCTGATCCTGGCCGTCTGGCTGGAGGCGCGGTTCTCCAAGAAGCAGATCCTCGAGCTCTATCTGAACCGGGTCTATTTCGGCGCCGGCGCCTACGGCATCGAGGCCGCCTCCCAGCGCTACTTCGGCAAGCCCGCCCGCGAGCTGACCCTCGGCGAGAGCGCCCTGCTGGCCGGGATCATGAAAGGCCCGTCGCGCTATTCGCCCGTGGCCTCCACCGACCGCGCCGCCCGGCGCGCCACCATCGTGCTGGACGAGATGGTGCAGGCCAAGTTCATCACCCCGGCCGAGCGGGACCAGGCGATCCGCACCAAGGTCCGGGTCAATCCGGTCCTGGCCAACCAGCGGGCGCAGTACTTCACGGACTGGGTGGACGACCAGACCCGGACCCTGGTGGGCGAACCCACCGAGGACCTCGTCGTCGAGACCACCCTGGACCTGCCGCTGCAGGCCAGCGCCGAACAGGCCGTGCAGTCCGGCGTCGCCGCCGCCAAGGGCCAGGGCGTGGAGCAGGGGGCGCTGATCTCGCTCGACGGCGAAGGCCGCATCCGCGCCTACGTCGGCGGCACCAACTACCTACAGACCCAGTTCGACCGGGCGACCATGGCCCGGCGCCAGGCCGGCTCGGCCTTCAAGCCCTTCGTCTACCTCACCGCCATGGAAGCCGGCCGTACGCCCGACACCCCCGTGGTCGACGAGCCGGTGAAGATCGGCAATTGGGAGCCGCGCAACTACACCGGCAATTACCTCGGGCCCATCACCATCGGCACGGCCCTGGCCCAGTCGGTGAACACCGTCGCCGCGCGCCTGGCCAACGAAGTCGGCACCTCCAACGTGGCCGCCACCGCGCGGCGGCTGGGTATCACCTCGCCGATCCAGCTCGACCCCTCCATGGCCCTGGGCGCCGTCGAGGTCAGCCCGCTGGAGATGGCCCAGGCCTATGCGCCGTTCTCCAACGGCGGCTATTTCGCCAAGGGCTACGGCATCGAGCGGATCCGCACGGCGACCGGCCGGGTGCTCTACGACCGCGGCGTCGACCGCGCCCCCCGCGCGCAGGTGATCGGCCAGCCGGCCCTGGCCTATATGGTCAACATGATGCGCGGCGTGGTCACCCACGGCACCGGCACGCGCGCCAACGTCCCGGGCTACGACCTGGCCGGCAAGACCGGCACCACCAGCGACTACCGCGACGCCTGGTTCGTCGGCTACACCGGCGGCTTCGTCACCGCCGTCTGGGTGGGCAAGGACGACAACAAGCCGATGCGCAAGGTCACCGGCGGCGGCGCCCCGGCGGGCATCTGGCGCGATTACATGACCGCCGCCCTGCCGCGCCTGAAGGTCCAGCCGATCCCGGGCGGCGTGCTGCCGCAGGTCGAGGAGCAGGGGCCGATCGAACAGATCCTCGAAGGCGTCGGCGACCTCTTCCGCGGCGACCGCGACGAACCCCCGCCGTCAGAGTTCGACAGCCGCGCGCCGCCCCCGCGGGAGCGCCCAAGGCAGGACCCGCCGTTCTAGCGCCCGAAGGCGTGCAGCCGGGCCCCCTCGGCCCGCAGCCAGTCGCGGTGGCGGCGCTCGTCGCCGACCAGGGCGCGGACGTGGGCCCAGAACCGCGGGCCGTGGTTCAGCTCCAACAGGTGGGCGCACTCGTGTGCGGCCACATAGTCGGCCACCTCGAACGGGGCTAGCGCCAGGCGCCAGGAATAGCGGATGTTCCCCGCCGTCCCACGCGGCCCGGGCTTGCAGGAGCCCCAGCGCGACTTGGCGTCGGCCACCGTCACCTTCGGCATTGGGGCGCCCAGGCGCTGGGCGTAGTGGGCGGTGCGGGCGCCCAGCACCTCCAGCGCCTTCTTCTTCAGGACCAGGATCACCGCGCGGGCATAGCCCTCGCCCTCGCCCATGGCGGTGATGCGCGGGGTGGAGCCGTCGATGGGCTCGATCCAGCGGGCGCGGCCCGAGCCCGTTTCCAGGCGCACTGGGCGGCCGAACACCTCGATCAGCATGCCGGGCGAAAGCGGGGCGGCGTCGGGCAGCTCGGCCAGTCGCTCGGCGATCCAGCTCGCGCGTTCGCGGGCGAAGGCGGCGGCCTCGGGCAGGCGGCGCTGGGACGGCGCGGTGGCGACGATCTCGCGCCGCGTCCGGTCCAGGCGCAGCGACACCCGGCGCGCCCGCTGGTTCACCTTCAGCCGCACGGCCGCGCCGGCCACGTCCAGCCGATCGCCGTCGGAGAAGGTCTTCGCGGGAGGCGCGCGGCCGAACAGACTCATCGCCTTGAATCTAGGGTGTCAGCGCCGTTTCGCGAAGCGCGGAGCGGAACCGCTGCGCGCCGACGCCGCGGTCAGGATTTGGCGGCGCGGGGACGGATCGGGACCACCTCGGCCGCGGGGCGCGGCTGGGGCTTGGGCCGCGCGCCGTGGACCATCGTGGAGTGCTCCATCCGCTGGATGAACTCGCGCACCCTCGGATAGATCTCCTCGCGGAAGCGCTTGCCGTTGAACACCCCGTAGTGGCCGACGTGCGGCTGGATGTAGTCCTCCTTCAACTCCGGCGGCAGGCCGAGGCAGAGGAAGTGCGCCGCCTGGGTCTGGCCGATGCCGGAGATGTCGTCGTTCTCGCCCTCGACCGTCATCAGGCCGATGTCGGTGACCCGTTCGGGCCGGACGCGCCGGTCGTTGTGATAAAGCTCGCCCTTCGGCAGCAGGTGGCGCTGGAACACCACGTCGACGGTCTGGAGGTAGAACTCCTCCGTCAGGTCCAGGACCGACAGGTACTCGTCGTAGAACTCAAGGTGCTTGTCGGCGCTGTCGCCGTCGCCGGCCATCAGCTGGGCCAGGTATTTGCGGTGCGCTTCCTGGTGCTTGTCCAGGTTCATGGACATGAAGCTGGCGAGCTGCACGAAGCCCGGATAGACGCGCCGGCCCGCGCCCAGGTAGGGCGGCGGCACGTTGTAGATCATGTTGCTCTCGAACCAGGCGAAGGGCCGGTCCTCGGCCAGCTTGTTGGTGACGGTCGGCGACAGGCGCGCGTCGATCGGCGAGCCCATGAAGGTCATGGAGGCCGGGCGGCTCTCTTCCTTGTCTTCGGCCATCAGCGCCGCCGCCGCCAGCACCGGCGGGCCGGGCTGGCAGACCGCCACCACGTGCGGGCGCGGCCCCATATGGCGCAGCATCTCGCGGATGTGGTCGATGTAGTCGTGGAAGTCGAAGCGGCCCTCGACGATCGGCACGTCGCGGGCGTTGGTCCATTCGGTGATGAACACCTCGTGGTCCTGCAGGAAGGCCTCGACCGTGCCGCGCAGCAGGGTGGCGTAGTGGCCGGAAAGCGGGGCGGCGATCAGCACTGCGGGCTCGATCTCGGTCTTGCCGGCGCGACGCAGGTCGCTCATGTCGCGGGCGAAGTGGGTCAGCTTGCACCAGGGGGTCGACCAGACGGTGGTCGGACGCACGCCCACCCGGCGGCCGTTGATCTGGACGCTGTCGATCATCCACTCGGGCTTGCCGTAGCGGCGCGTCAGATTGGCGAAGAGGTCCGAGGTGGCGAAGATCCGCCGTCCCAGCTCGCTCTCCGCCGCCGGATTCAGCGGCGAGCTCCAGAAATTGCGGGCGGCGAGCGCGGCGAACCGCATCGGCGAGGCGGCATAGTAGCCGGCTTCGTACATCGTATAGAGCATTCGAACCCTGCCTTGTTGCGCCGCAGCATAACATGCGGAACGTTAATAGGCTCCGCAAGCTCTACGGTGCGGAACGCCGCAGGCGTTCAGCAGGATTCCGCGTTGGCGCCCTGTTTCATGGCGGCCTTGATCTTGGCGGCGGTCTGCTCGGGCGTCAGGTCGTAGGGCAGGACGCAGGCGAAGCGGCCCTTGGGGTTCATCAGGTAGCTGTAGGCGGCGTGGTTGACCGTGTAGTCGTCGCCCTCGCCGACCTTCTGGTAGTAGACGCGATAGGCCTTGGCTGCGGCGTCCACCTGGGCGGCCGACCCGGTGAGGCCGATCAGCCGCTTCGGGAAGGCGTCGTTGGCGACATAGGCCTTCATCTGGGCCACCGTGTCCCGCGCCGGGTCCACCGAGACCAGCACCGCCTGGAACTTGTCGGCGTCCGCGCCCAGCAGCGGCTCCACCTGGCCCAGTTCGAACAGCGTGGTCGGGCAGATGTCCGGGCAGTGGGTGAAACCGAAGAAAACCACACTCCACTTGCCCTTGAGCAAGTCCTGGTTGACCGTGCGACCCGACGTGTCGATCAACTGGAACGGACCGCCCACGGCGGCGGTTTGCGGTTGGGGACCCAGGACGCCTTTGCGGACGGCGAGACCGGTGAGTATGGCCAGCGCGAGCGCCAGGACCGCGATGAGGGCCAGGATCCGCCTGGACATGGGTGCATTCCTTGCTGTCTGCGATCCGAGCGCGCGGCGGGGCCGTCGCTCATGAGCGTCCAGCCGCAGGCCGACCGCCTCGATACGGCCCCGACTTCCGGGGCGCAAGACGTCTGGGACACCGCCGCCATCCGGCGCGGCCACCTGCGGGTCCGCACGCTGGTCACCCTCCGCTGGATGGTGATCGGAGGGGAGATCGCCCTGCTGGCCGCCATGGCCTTCGGGCTTCGCTATCCGGCGCCCTATTTCTTCTGCGCGATCGTCGTCGCGGCCGGCGCCTTCGTGAACGTCCTGACCGGTGTCGCGTCGCCGCCCCAGCGGGTGATGGGAGACAACGAGGCGCTGGCGCAGCTTTCCCTGGACGTCCTGCAGATGTCGCTGCTGCTGGGCCTGATCGGCGGGACCGCCAATCCGTTCATCCTGATCCTGCTGGCCCCGGTGACCCTCGCCGCCGCGACCCTGCCGCTGCGTCCGCTGCTGGTGGTCGGCGGCCTGGCCGCGGGGCTCTCGATGCTGCTGGCCGTCGTGGCGCTGCCCTATCCCTCGCTGCACGCGGAGCCGCGACTGTCGCTGGAGTTCCGCCTCGCCGCCGGCATCGCCAACGTCGCCGGCATCGCCCTCGTGGCGGGCTATGTCCGCCAGTCGGTGGTGGAGGCCGCCCGCATGGCGCTGGCCCTCGACGTCACCCAGACGGTGCTGGCCCGCGAGCAGAAGCTGTCGGCCCTGGGCGCGCTGGCCGCGGCCGCCGCGCACGAACTGGGCACGCCGCTGGCGACAATCGCCATCGTCGCCAAGGAAATGGCCCGGGAGGCCACCCAGCCGCAGGTGAAGGAAGACGCCGAACTCCTGATCGCCCAGGCCGACCGCTGCCGCGAGATCCTCAAGCGCCTGGCCGCCACGCCCGACAAGGCCACCGACGAGGTTCACGAGCGCCTGTCGCTGCGCCAGCTGGTCCAGGAGGTGATCCAGCCGCACGCCAACGCCTCGAAGGAGGTGCGCGTCGAGGCCATCGTCACCGGCGCCAAGGACGTGAAGACCCCCGACATCCGCCGGCTGCCCGAGATCACCCACGCCTTCACCACCTTCGTGGAGAACGCGGTCGACTTCGCGAAGTCCGAGATCCTGGTTTCAGCCCGTTTCGACGCCGACAGCGTCAGCATCGAGGTGCGCGACGACGGCCCCGGATTCTCGCCGGAGATCCTGGCCAAGCTGGGCGAGCCCTATGTCACCAGCCGGCCGGGAGCCGAAGGCTCACGCACCGGGCACATCGGCATGGGCCTCGGGTTCTTCATTTCGAAGACGCTTCTGGAACGAACCGGGGCGGAAGTGACATTCCACAATGCCAAGCCTCGCGGCGCAGTGGTTGCTGCCCGCTGGCCTCGCTCATTGGTTGAGGTAGTTTGACCTGCTCGCGACAGAGCTTGCAGAAATGCGTTTAGGTGCGACAGTCTGACGCAAGCGATAAGGGACGACGCATGACCGATCTGTCCGCTGAAGTCACGGCCCTGGCCGACCGCAGCCTGCTGGTTCTGGACGACGACGCGCCGTTGCGCACCCGTCTCGGCCGCGCCCTCGAGCAACGCGGCTTTGAGCCGACGCTCGTCGGCAGCGTGCAGGAAGCCATCGCCGCGGTGAAGGTCCATGCCCCCGCCTATGCGGTGCTCGACATGCGGCTGGAGGACGGCTCCGGGCTGAAGGTGGTGGAAGCGGTGCGCGACGCCCGGCCCGACGCCAAGATCATCATGCTCACCGGCTACGGCAACATCGCCACGGCGGTGCAGGCGGTGAAGGCCGGTGCGGTCGACTACCTCTCCAAGCCGGCCGACGCCGACGACGTGGTCCGCGCCCTGCTGGCCCGCGGCGACGCCTCCGCGGCCCCGCCCGAGAATCCGATGAGCGCCGATCGCGTCCGCTGGGAGCACATCCAGCGCGTCTACGAGCTCTGCAACCACAACGTCTCGGAAACCGCCAGGCGGCTGAATATGCATCGGCGGACGCTGCAGCGCATATTGGCGAAACGCGCCCCGCGCTAAAGCTCCGTCGCCACGGCTCCCCCCGCCCTGAGCGCCGCCAGCCGCGCGAAGGCCAGGGTCAGGGCCTTTCTCCGCGCCCCGGCCAGGGGTTCGACCGGCGCCTCGCGCAGGATGGCGCCGCCGAAGCCGTCGGCGACGATGAGGCCGGGCTCCTCCGGCAGGATCTCACGCGGGAACTCCGGGGCGACGGCGAAGGCGAAGGCGTCGCAGTAGGGGCGGTACTCGGGCCACTTCACGTCTACGCGGAAGTCCTCGATCCCCGACTTCACCTCGACGATGAAGACCTGGCCCCTGGGGCCCAGCGCCATCAGGTCGGCGCGCCGGCCGTTCGGTAGGGTCACTTCGGTGAGCGGCGCGTAGCCCAGCGCGGTCAGCAACCGGGCGGCGCCGCGGGTGACGGTGGCGGTGGTCTCGGGACGGGAGACGGTGACGACGGTGACGTCCATGACCGCCACATTGTTCCGCCTACGTTCCCGTGGCAAGCGGGCCCTGCCGCGTCAGCTCCGCGCGGGCAGCGGGAATTCCAGGCGGCCGATGTCGAAGCCCAGCTGGCGGATACGCGCCAGGGCCTGGCTCTTGATCGCGGCGGGCAGGACCGGCTTCTGCGACATCAGCCACAGGTACTTGCCGTTGGCCGTGGCCAGGACCAGCCAGCCCTGGTCCGGGCGGTGCTCGACGACCACATAGTCCTGGGTCACCACGCCGCCGAAGAAGCTCATCTTGAACTTGGCGTTGGTGCGGGCGTCGGCCACCGTGGCCTTGGCCTTCCAGGTCTTCAGCGGGCCGGTAGGGCTGTCCTTGCGGCACGACTGCACCACGGCGAAGCCCTTCGCCTGCGGCGTCCAGTCCGAGGCGCCGGCCTGGCAGCCGTTCTGCAGCTGGTTGGGGACGCGCGCGACCTCGTACCAGCGGCCCATCATCTGGGCGATCTCGATGCGGCCGATCGGTTCCACGGCCGCCTGGGCCGCGACCGGGGCGAGCGTCAGGCAGGCGGCGAGGGCCGCGAGGATGAGGCGCTGGATCATGTTGCGGTGCAATATACGAAGGTTGAGCGAAAATGAACGCCCTGGGCGCGCGATATAGGGACGCACGATCCCGATGACCAGCGCCTGAACGGTCCGGTCAGGAGTGTTACCGGGCCGGCGACGCAAAACGCCCGCCGGATCTCTCCGGCGGGCGTTCCATGGCTTCGGCCGCGAAGCCTACTCGGCCGCGATCAGGATCTGCTTCGCCTTGTCGGCGAAGTTGATCTCCTGGAGGTAGCGGATGCCCTCCTCGGCGATGGCGTCGCCCACCATCACGTCGCCCTCGGCCTTCAGCTCGTCGATGTCGACGTACATCGCGTAGAAGGCCCGCGTGCGCTCGGTGATGATGCCGGCGTTCAGCAGCGTCTTCACCAGAACGCGGAAGATGTTGGTCTGCTCCTTCATCCCCTCGCGACGGCTCTCGTCGTTGATGATGCTCGCCAGTTCGGCGATCACCACGTCCGGGTCGAGGCCGAACTCCTCGTAGAGGCTGCGCTGCTGGGTCGGGCCCACCAGGTTGAACAGCAGGGTCTGGAAGCACTGGGCGGCCCAGAGCTCGATGATTTCGTGCTCCTTCTCCGACAGGTGCGGGATGGTCCGGTCGGCCCAGATCTTCCCGAACTTGTGGTGGAAGGCCTCGTCGGTCATCACCAGCTGCATCAGCTTCTTGCAGAGCGGATCGTTGGTGACCTTGAAGAAGGTGGCGAAGGCGCCCATCGCCAGGCCCTCCACCAGCATCTGCATCCCGATGATCTTCTTGTAGACCTCCGGGCTGCCGATGATGTCGACCAGCAGCGCCTTCAGCGTCGGGCCACATTCCACCGGCCGGCCCCAGCGGGCCTTGATGTATTTGGCGAAGGCCGTCACGTGGCGGGCTTCCTCGCGGGTCTGGTTGGCGGCGTATTCCTGCGCGCCCTGGTCCTTCAGCACGTGGCAGAGCGAGGCCGACAGGTTCAGCGCCCCCTGCTCGCCGTGCAGGATCGAGGAGAAGCTGCGCAGGGCGAACTGGTTCACGAACCGGATGCGGTCCTTCGGGTTCGACAGGCGGTCCGAGACGTACTTCGTCTGCAGGGACACCACCATGTCCTCCGGCAGGAGCATCTCGTTCTCCATGTCGAAGGGCTCGTCGAAGTCGATGTAGCGCTTGTCCAGCGGGTCCCAGAAGTGGTCGTGGGTCGCCGAGATGATCTTGTCAAAGGCGGTCGAGCGGTTGCCGTATCGGTCCAGCTCCAGCATGGACTCAAAATCGTCGGGCGCGACGGCGTCGTAGATGATGTCCTTGGTGATGTTGCCGTCTGCGGCCATGGGGAAGTCCTCACCTGTTCTTTGCAGCCACCATGCGATCTAAGCAGTGATCAGTCAAGGAAGGTGACGGGGGCGTCAACTTTCAACCTGCCCGTAACCATACCCGGCCGTCGGCCCCTACTCCGCCGCCGCCTCGATCATGTCGATGTCGCCGTCCGACAGGCCGAAGTGGTGGCCGATCTCGTGGACCAGGACGTGGGTCACCAGTTCCTCCAGCGTCACCTCCCCGTTCTCCGCCCACTCGTCCAGGATCGGGCGGCGGTAGAGGAACACGCGGGATGGCTCGGGCGCGGCCCCGAACACCGAGCGCTCGGCCAGGCTGACGCCGGAGTAGAGGCCGGTCAGGCCGAACGGGTCTTCGATCCCCAGCTCGTCCAGCACTCGGTCCTCGGGGAAATCGTCCACCCGGAACACCACCTCGCCGGCCATCCGCCGGAAGCCCTCCGGCAGGGCGGCGAACGCGCGCGCGGCGATCTCCGCCATGTCGTCCAGCGAGGGCGCGCGGCCCGCGAATAGACGGTCGTCCTTGGGGTCACTCATCCGGCATCACGATGTGGGGGGCTTCGGGGGGCCGCGTCTCGAAGAGGCCGATGTCCAGGGGCTGCTGCGGCCTCGTCGGCCGCATCGGCGTGCGGGCGATGGCGCGCAGGGTGTCGGGATCCAGGTCCTGGCCGGCCTTGCGCGCCTGCCGCGCCTGGGGTGCGTCCAGTGGCCGGTCCGCCGTGCCGATGCGCCAGTAGGAGACGGTGAGCCGCCAAACCGTCTTCGGAGCCTTGGGCGGCGCCGGCCAGCGATGGCCGTCGGCATAGACGGGCTGCATCGCCTTCGGTCGCGGCGCGCCCTCGGCAACCTGTTCGACCAGCCCGCAATAGCGGTCCTCGGCGGCGGGCATCGTCCCCGTGCGCTCGTCGTCGAGCCGGCCGGCGTAGGCGTCCAGCGCCGCCTCGCGGGTGGCGAAGGCCGGGCCCACGGGGTCGGTGGCGAAGGCGACGGCCTCGCCGGCCCGCCGCCGCGCCTCGCTCTCGCGGGCGGCGCGGCCCAGCGGCCGGCTGAGCGCCTGCTCGGCGTTGGTCGCCACGGGATAGAGGATCGCCGTCATCGCGCGCATTCTCGCCCAAAGGCCATGGGCTGCCCAGCGCGACAAGAGGGGGCGACGCGCGAAGACGCCACACGTGCGGGGAACCCCTGCAGGCCCTAAGCTCGGGCCCAACGATTCGCCGGGGCGTCGATGAGCGCGCACGAACTGATGCTGGCGGCGGCGGCGGGCGCGGTGTGCCTGGCCATCTCCGCCGTCCTCTGGGCGTTCGCCCAGCGCCGCGCGGCCGACCGAAGGGTCGCCGGGCTGAAGGCGCGCATCCGCCAGCTCGAAACCGGCGCCGAGACCGCCCAGGCCTCGGCCGAGGCCTTCGATTCCGCCCTGCTCGCCGTCGAGGACGGCCAGGCCCTGCTGGCCTCCGGCGAGGAGAGCCTGGGGGTCTGCTGCGAGGCCCTCGGCTTGTCCGAGGCCGATCCGCAATACCTGCTGAACGCCCTGATGCGCGCCGATCCCGATCATGCGCGCCGCCTTCGCGGCCTGTTCGAGCGCGGCGAGGCCTGCGCCTTCGAGGTGAAGGGGCCGTCCGGCGTGGTGACTGTCGAGGGCCGCGCCGCCGGCGCCCTGGCCTGGCTGCGGGTCTCGGCGGTGCTGGGCGAGGACCAGGGCCTGCCGACCGCGCCGCGCTTCGCCGCGCTCCTGAACGCCCGGGTCTTCCCCGCCTGGATCGCCGCGGCGGACGGATCGCCCGTCTGGGTCAACGCCGCCTGGCTCAAGGCCGTGGACGCCGGCAGCCTGGACGAGGCCGTCCAGCGTGGCGTGGCCTTCGACAAGGGCGCCGACGCCATCGCCAGCGAAGCCGCCAACCTTGGCCAGCGGCGCGAGGCGCTGCGCTGGCTGAGCTTCGGCGGCCGCCGCCGCGCCTTCCTGATCGCCGCCCAGCCGCTGGAAGGCGGCGGCGTCGGGGTCTGGACGGACGACCTCACCGACCTGGAGGAAGCCCGGGAGGAGACCAAGCGCAACGTCGAGGCCCACGACGAGACCCTGAACCGCCTGGACGACGCGGTGGTGATCTTCGACGGGGCCAAGCGCCTGAGCTTTCACAACACAGCCTTCGCCGAATTGTGGGGCCTGGAGCCGGCGTGGCTCGGGGAGCGGCCAACGCATGGCGAGATCCTGGATCGCCTGCGCCAGCGCCGCCGTCTGCCCGAGACGGCCGACTACGCCAAGTGGAAGGCCGGCGAGTTGGACCGCTACGAAAAGCTGGAGCAGCAGGCCGACGACATGTGGAGCACGCCCGACGGCCGCACCCTACGTGTCGTGCGCCAGTCGCACCCGCTGGGCGGCCTCTTGCTGCTATTCGCCGACATCACCGGCGAGCTGAAGATGAAGGCGCAATACAACGCCCTGATCCAGGTGCAGCAGGCGACCCTCGACAAGCTCAGCGACGCGGTCGCCGTGTTCGGTTCCGACGGGCGGCTGCGGCTGCATAACGAGAGCTTCGAGAAGTTCTGGAACATCACCCCGCTCCAGATAGAGGCCGCGGGCGACTTCGAGGGCGTGGTCGAGCTCTGCGTGCACAAGCTGCACGACATGGTGTTCTGGAAAGACCTCAAAGGCCGGGTCGCCGACCCCGACCCCAGCGCCCGCATGCCGATCACCGGCGAGGCCCAGACGTCCGACGACCGCACCGTCGAGTACCGCACCCGGCCGCTTCCGGACGGCGCGACGCTGATCGCCTTCACGGACGTCACCGACGCGCGGCGCCTGGAGAGCGCCCTGGCCGACCGCGAGCAGGCGCTCTCCGAGGCCGAGCGGCTGAAGCGCGACTTCGTGGGGAACGTCTCCTACGAGCTGCGCACCCCGCTCACCACGATCATCGGTTACTCCGAACTGCTGGAGCACTCCGGCGACGGGTTGTCGGAGCGCGCCCGCGGCTACGCCGCCTCGGTGAAGTCGGCCGCCACCCAGCTCGCGCGCTCCATCGACGACGTGTTGGACATGGCCCAGATCGACGCCGACGAGATGGCGCTGGACCTGACCCAGGTGAACGTCTCCGACCTGCTGATCGAGGTGGCCAGCCGCTGGCGGGCCGAGGCCGAGCCGGCGAAGGTCTCCATCATGCTGGAACGGCCCGACGACGTGGGTGTGATCCGCGGCGACCGCCGCCGCCTGTCGCAGGTCCTCGACCACCTGATGGAGAACGCCATCGGCCAGACCCCGGCCGGCGGCACGGTGACGCTCGCGGCCCGCAAGGCCCGCGGCGAGGTGCAGCTTCAGGTGTCGGACACCGGCCGCGGCATCCCGTTCCACGTCCAGGCGCACATCTTCGACCGCTTCATCGGCCGCGAGCGCGGCGGGCCCGGCCTGGGCCTGGCCCTGGTCAAGGCCCTGACCGAGTTGCACGGTGGCTGGGTGGCCCTGGAGAGCGAGCCCGGCGCCGGCGCCACCTTCACCTGCCACCTCCCGGAAGTCGCCACCGCCGTCAGCCAGCCGGAGCTCGGCTTCGCGCGCTAGGCCCTACCGCTGCCGCCGCGCCTCGGCCGTGGCGGCGTTCAGCTTGCGGATCCGCTCCTCGTAGAGCCGCGCCAGGCGGCGGGGCTCGGAAACGGTGTTGCGGGCGTCCGCCCAGGCCAACTGCCGCTGGCGCAGCAGCTCGCGATCCTCATGGGCGTCCAGCGCCTCGGCGTAGGCCTGCCGCAGCTCGCCCTGCAGACGTTGCAGATCCGGATCGCCACAGATCGCCCGGTCGGCGGGCGTCGGTTCCGTGGTGCAGGCGTCGCCTTCGGTGCTCGCCGCCGGGGTTTGCGTCGCCTCGGCGTCGTCGGGAGCGACCTCCGCCGCTTCGGGCGACGGTGCGGCCTCGCTGGAGTCCGCCGACGGCGCTTGCACGTCGGACGCGGACCCGGCAGCGGTCACCGCCGCCGGCGCGGGCGGCGGCTCCAGCGCCGCGGTCTGGATGGGCGCGGCGGCCGGGGCGACGGGCGGCGCCGGCGCCTCCGGAGTGGTCTGGCCGGCCCACCAGCCCAGGGCTACGCCCGCGGCCATGCCCACGGCGAAGCCCGCTGCGAGCCCACGGCGAAGCCCCCGCGCCGGGCCGGGACGCTCCGGCTCCCGCGGCCGCAGTTGCAGGCCCAGACCCTTCGCGCCCGCCGCCTCGTCCTCGGGCGGCGCCGGATCGTCGTCCCAGACGCTGCGGGGCGGCTTCAGCTCCGACGAGGGCGGCGGTTCGGGGGCCACCTCATCCACGGCGACCGGCGCCGACGGCTTGCGGCGGCGCGCCTGGCGCGGAGCCGGCTCCGTTGGCGAGGCCTCGACCTCGGCGGGCGGTTCGTCCTCGTCCTCGGGCTCCATCGGGTCGCCCAGGTTCAGCGCCACGACCCGCGGCTCTCCCGGCCGCCGCATCGCCGACCGGCCGCGCGCCTCGCGACTCTCCCGGCGCGCCGCCATCTCCTTCAGGATCTGGTACGAGAGCGAGGCGTCACCGCGCGCGCGGCTGGTGTCGAGCAATCGCCGGAGCTCCGGCCCGTTCAGGGTGGAGAGATCCACTTGCGGCATGGCGAGTCGTCCTGGGCGCTACTCAAATTCAACCGCCAGCGCCCGTCCCTTCACCAGCGAACCCAGTATTGCCCGGACGGGCCACGGGGAAAAGCTCGTCGTGTCCGGCGCACGCGCCATGCCGCGCCGTCTGGCCCGCGGTGGCGCCCCGACAGGTCTGGAACAACACCTCGCCTGGCCGGGTTCGGCGGCGGGGGCGGGCCTTCGCCGGGGTCGGTCTGCCTTAGCCTTGCGCTAAAGCTCCAACATGAATCCGCCCGCATGATGGAAGTCCGGCTGTTCGGCCGGATGGCGCAGCGCCCAGTAGGACAGGCGGCCCCCGACTTCCTCGACCACGGCCGTCAGGCCCAGCCGGAGCGGGCCGGTCGCCGGCAGCGCCAGCCCGACCCGGACTTCCAGCGTGTCCGCCGTCTTCGCGATCCCGATGCTTGGCGCCTCGATCTCCAGCGGCGCCATGCCCGACCGGTAGCCGCCGAAGCCATAGGCCGCCCACTCGGTGGACGGGGCGAAGTTGAACTCGCGATAGGCGCCGCCCTCCGCGCCGAGGAAGGCCTCGAAGCAGGTGTGGTTCCAGAGGCCGTCGACGCGCCCGGGCCCCGCTGCTGGCGGTACGGCCAGGCGGGCGACATCGCCCGTGAGCAGATAGCGCAGCGTCAGTCCCGCCCCCGCGCGCTCAGCCTCGACCGCCAGGCTCGTCACGGCGTCGCAGCGCGAGCGGGGGTGGAGGATCAGGGGACGGCGCATGCAGTCAGCCTACCCGGAACGCTGCGGCGATCCAGGGGGGCTACAGTTCCCGGACCAGCCCCTGGATCAGGCCGCGCAGCCAGGCGATGGGCGCTTCCTGCAGGCGGTCTTTCAAGAACAGCAGTCCGATGTCCACAGGCGGCGACGGATAGGGCGGAGCGATCAGCTTCAGGAGACCCGCCTCCGCCCAGGCCCCGGCCAGGCGGCGTGGGACCAGGGTCGCCATCTCCGAACGGCTGGCCACCGCGAGCGCGGTGGAGGTGTCCGGCACGGTGACGGCGATCCGCCGGCGAAGCCCCGCCTCCGCCAGGGCCCGCTCCAGGGCGCCGTCGTCCTCCCAGCTCGCGCGGGAGACGAAGCCGCGCGCCGCGTTGTCCCCGGTCCGGTCCGGGCGTTCGATGCCGATGTGCGGGGTGGCGGCCAGGTCGGCGAGCCCGACGACCCGGCGGCGGGCCAGCGGCGCGCCGGCGCTTACCGCCCAGGCCAGGTCCTCGGTCACCAGCGGGTCGAAGGCGAAGCGCTCGGGCAAGGCGATCACGCTGGCCACTGCGAAGTCGGCCGCACCGGCGTCCAGCAGGTCCACCAGTCCGCCGCCATAGCCGCTGACCACGAGTTCGGCCTGGGGCGCCAGCTCGGCCAGGCGGCGCACCAGCGGCGGCGCCAGCACCGCGGCCCCGTAGGCGCCGGCCACCAGGGTGAAGCGCCGCTGGCTGGTGGCGGGATCGAACGCGCTGCGGGCCAGCGCGGCGTGGAGCTGGGCCAGGGGCCCGTGGATGCGGGTGGCGATCTCCAGCGCCCGCGGGGTCGGCCGCATGCCGGATGGCCCCCGCGCGAACAGTTCGTCGTTCAGCATGTGGCGCAACCGGTTCAGCGCGTGGCTTACCGCCGATTGCGAGAGGCCGAGACGCGCGCCGGCCCTGGTGACGCTGCGTTCCTCGAGCAGCACGTCGAAGATGCGGAGCAGGTTCAGGTCAGGGGTCGGCATGCATCAGATTCATACTGCACGTGACGACATACCATTTTGCTCATCGGCGAGCGCTGCCTATCTGAGCCTCACGCAACGGAAGCCGCGTGGCCGCGCGCCGCGCCCCTCCCGTTCGATCTGATCAAGCCATCGATACGTAAGAGGCCGGGACGTGAGCGACCCATCGGCGAGCGCCGCGCATGATTTGAACCCCCGCCGGGCCACGGGCCTGCGGCGCTGGCGCTGGCCTTTGATCGTCGCCGGACCGGTCCTGATCCTGGCGGTGGTGGCCTATTTCGTCCTCACCGGCGGGCGGTACGAGTCCACCGACAACGCCTATGTCCAGATCGCCAAGACCGCCGTGGCGCCGTCGATCGGCGGGCGGGTGGTCGAAATCTACGTCCGCGAGAACCAGGTGGTGAAGAAGGGGCAGGTCCTGTTCCGCCTCGATCCGCGCGACTACCAGGCAAACCTCGCGGCGGCCCAAGCCGAGGTGGCGGTCGCCGAACTCGACGTCCGGCAGCAGCGCGCCGCCTACCGGCGAGAGAGCGCCAACGTCTCGGCCGCCGCCGAGAACGTCGCCTACACCGCCAGCGAGGCCGCGCGGCAGCGCCAGCTCGCCGCCGCCGGGGTCTCGTCACGCCAGCAGGTGGACCAGGCCGTCCATGCCGTCCAGCAGGCCCGCGACCAGCTCGCCGCCGCCCGCCAGCAGCAGGCCATGGCCCTGGCCGCCCTGGGCGGTGATCCCAACGTCGGCGCCAGCGCCCCGGCGGTGATGCAGGCTCGCGCCCAGCTCGAGCGCGCTCGCCTGAACGTCTCCTACGCCACGGTGGTCGCCCCCGCGGACGGCGTCGTCGCCCGTGTCGACCAGATGCCGGTTGGCGCCTACCTCAATGCTTCCCAGACCGCCTTCTGGCTGCTGTCGGGCCAGCCCTGGATCGAGGCAAACTTCAAGGAAGACCAGCTCGCGCACATGAAGGTGGGCCAGCCGGTCACCATCAAGGTCGACGCCTATCCCGACGCCGACCTGCGCGGCCATGTGGCCAGCTTCGCACCGGGCGCCGGCTCGGCCTTCTCCGCCCTGCCGGCCCAGAACGCCACAGGCAACTGGGTGAAGGTGACCCAGCGCCTGCCGGTTCGGATCGCCTTCGACGGAACCCCGCCGGCGATGGCCGCCCGGGCCGGGCTCTCGGCCGATGTGAAGGTCGACGTCCGTGCGGCCGGCCGGGCCCGCTAGGCGCGGCCGATGAGCCGGACCCACGAGCACGAGCACGTCGACGCCGCCCGGCGCTGGCCGATCACCATCGCCATCATGCTGGCGACGGTGATGAACTCGCTGGACACCACCATCGCCAACGTCGCCCTGCCGCACATCCAGGGCAGCGTCTCGGCCGGGCCGGAACAGATCGGCTGGGTGCTGACCTCCTACATCGTCTCGGCGGCGATCATGACGCCGCTCAGCGGCTGGCTGGCGGGTCGCTTCGGCCGCAAGAACCTGTTCCTGATCTCCATCGCCGGCTTCGTGGCCGCTTCGATGCTCTGCGGCATCGCCACCAGCCTGCCCGAGCTGGTGGCCTTCCGGCTGCTCCAGGGCGTGTTCGGCGCGTCGCTGATCCCGCTCAGCCAGGCGGTGCTGCTCGACATCAACCCGCCCGAAAAGCACGGCCAGGCGATGGCCATCTGGGGGGCGGGCGCGATCCTGGGGCCGATCCTCGGCCCGGCGCTGGGCGGCTACCTGACCGAGGATTTCTCCTGGCGATGGTGCTTCTACATCAACCTGCCGATCGGCATCCTGGCCTTCCTTGGCGTGTTCCTCTTCATCTCGAAGGACCGGCTGGAGGCGGCCCGGCGGTTCGACTTCATCGGCTTCGGGATGCTCACCCTGTTCATCGGGGCCTTCCAGCTCGTGCTGGACCGCGGCCCCGGCGAGGACTGGTTCTCGTCGACCGAGATCTGGACCGAGACCATCCTGGCGGTCATCGGCCTGTGGGTGTTCGTGGCCCACACCGTCACCGCCGAGCATCCCTTCTTCGACCGCCGTCTGCTGGCCGACCGCAACTTCGTCACCGCCAGCGTCTTCGGCTTCTTCATCGGCATTCTGCTGTTCTCGACCATGGCCCTGCTGCCGCCGATGATGCAGGTGCTGATGGGCTATCCCGTGCTGCTTTCCGGCCTCGTCAGCATGCCGCGCGGGCTCGGATCCTTCGTCGCCATGTTCGCCGTCGGCCAACTGGTCGGGCGCGTCGACACCCGCCTGATCCTGTTCACCGGCCTGTGCATCAGCACCGTGGCCCTGTGGCAGATGATGCACTTCGACCTGTCGATGACCGCAACGCCCCTGATCGTCTCGGGGGTCATCCAGGGCCTGGGCATCGGCCTCCTGTTCGTGCCGCTGTCGACCCTGGCCTTCGCCACCATTCCGCCCGAGCTGCGGGCCGAAGGCTCCGGCGTCTACACCCTGATCCGCAACCTGGGCTCCAGCGTCGGCATTTCGATCATGCAGGCGCTGCTGGTCTCGAACACCCAGACCATGCACGCCTCGCTGGCCGGGAAGGTGATCCCGACCGACCCCGTCGTGCGCGACGGCCTGCCCGCGATCTTCAACCCCGCCACGGAGGCGGGGCTGACGGCGCTCAACAACGAACTGACCCGCCAGGCGACGATGGTCGCCTACATCGACGACTTCAAACTCATGTTCGTCATCACCATCGCCTGCATGCCGATGCTCCTGCTCATGCGGAAGCCCCGGCGTGGGAGCGGAGCGCCCGCCCATGCCGCTGTCGAATAGCCTCCGCCTCCTCGCCGCCGCGTCCGTCCTGGCGCTCGGCGCCTGCCAGACGGTCGGGCCGGACTTCAAGGCGCCGGACGCGCCCGCCGCCGCCGGTTACGCCATGGCCGGCGATCCGGTGACGACCGGCGTTCGCCTGGATCCCGAGGCGCGGTCCGCCGGGCCCTGGTGGCAGGCGTTCGGCTCGCCCGACCTGGACCGCACCATCCGGCTGGCGCTCAACGACAGCCCCTCCGTCGCCGAGGCCAGGGCCACCCTGGAGCGCTATCAGGCCGAGGCCCGAGCCGCCCGCGGCGCCCTGCAGCCCCAGGTCGACGCCACCGCCGGCGCGCAGCGCGAGCGGATCAACACCCAGGCCTTCGGCTTCACCGGCTTCCCCAGCCCGACCATCAGCCTCTATTCGGTGGGCGCCACGGTCAGCTACGACCTCGACCTGTTCGGCGGCGCCCGGCGGCGCACGGAAGAGGCGCGGGCCCGCGCCGAGGAAGCCGCCCGCCAGGCGGACGCCGCCTATCTCAGCCTCTCCGGCAATGTCGCGCTCCAGGCCATGAAGGTCGCCGGCCTCCGCGCCCAGGTCGCCGCCGTCCAGGCCGTGATCGACGGCGACCGCGCCACGCTCGACATGGTCCGCCGGGCCCAGCAGGCCGGCGGCGAGGCGCCTTCCGCCACCACCGGCGCCCAGGCCCAGCTCGCCGAGGACGAGGCGCTCATCCCGCCACTGCAGCGCCAGCTCGACGCCGCCCGCCACCAGCTGGCCCTGCTGGCCGGCAAGTCGCCCGCAGAGTGGTCGCCGCCGGACTTCGACCTGGCCGAACTGAGCTCGCCCGCCGAGGTCCCGGTCAGCCTGCCGTCCACCCTGGTCCGCCGCCGCCCCGACATCCTGGCCGCCGAGGCCGAGCTGCACGCCGCCACCGCCGCCATCGGGGTCGCCGTGGCCAACCAGTATCCCGACATCAAGCTGTCGGCGAACCTGACCCAGAGCGCCATCAAGCCCGAGAACCTGTTCAACTATTCGTCCAGCGGCTGGAACCTGCTCTCCGGCGTCACCGCCCCGATCTTCAGCGGTGGAACCCTCAAGGCCGAGCGCCGCGCCGCCGAGGCCGAGGCCCGCGCGTCCCTGGCCCGCTACCAGCAGACCGTGCTGCGCGCCTTCGTCCAGGTCTCGGATGCGCTGGCCGCCCTGGGGACCGACGACCAGGAGGCCGCCGCGCTCGTCCGCGCCCAGACCGCAGCCGAGGCCACGGTTCGCGACGCCGAGAACGCCTATCGCCTGGGCGGTGGCCCATTGATCCAGGTGGTGGACGCCCGCCGCCAGCTCAGCCGTTCCCGCCGCGCGCTCGCCGAGGCGCAAGGCCGGCGCTTCGCCGATCTGGTCGAGCTCTACGCGGCCACCGCAGCCGACTGGGGCGCTCAGCCCTCCGTGGCCTCCAGCTCGCGATAGAACGCCTCGTCCGCCACCTCCTGCCGCGCGATCAGCAGGCTGCAGGACAGGTGATCGGAGAGGTAGGCGCCCGTCTGCCCGGACCACCAGCGTTCCCACAGGCCCTTCTTCCGGTGGCCCACCACCACAAGGTCGGCCTTCACCGCATTGGCATAGGCGGCGATCTCGGCCGCCGGCTCGCCGGTCACCACCTTGCCCTCCGGCCGGAAACCCAGCGCCGTCAGCCGCGCCATCGCCTCATCGAACAGGCCGACATAGGTGTCCTGGGCCTTCGCGACCGCGCCCGCATAGGCGGCCTCGCCGATCCGCACGCCCGGGCTCTCGGCCACCACGCACAGCAGGTAGACCCGCGCGCCGAACCGCCGCGCCGTCAGCGCCCCTTCGCGCAACGCCGTGCGCCCCTCGCGCGACCCGTCGTAGGCCAGAAGCACGCGCTCATACATGACCAGCTCCCTGCCACGTCCTGATGGAAACGCATGAGGCGCGGTCACGCACCTCCGCGTCCAGCGGAAATCCGCGCCTCGCCGCTTGCGATTCCCGTCCGGCGCGATACGCCTTGTCCGGCGCCAACCGGGGGATGCGGAATGACTACCAGTACGGATCGACGTGCGCTGCTGGCCGGCGCCGCCGCCCTGACCGCCGCCACCCTCGCGCCCGCCGCGGCCTCGGCCGCGGACGCCTATCCCGACGTGAAGAAGGCGCTGGCCGCCGGACACGACGCGGCGGTGAAGCGGCTGCAGGACTGGATCAGGTTGCCCTCCATCGCTGCGGAGAACCTCAACTACCCGGCCGGCGCCGAGTACATGCGCCAGCTCGCCCTCGACGCCGGCTTCCAGCACGCCGAGATCGTGCCTTCGTCCGGCAAGCCCGGCGTCTTCGCCACCCTGGACGCCGGCGCCAGGAAGACGCTCGGCCTCTACTTCATGTACGACGTGAAGCAGTTCGACCCCGCCGAGTGGGAGAGCCCGCCGCTGGAGGCCCGCGTCCTCGACCGCCCCGGCCTCGGCAAGGTGGTCATGGGCAGGGGCGCGGTGAACCAGAAGGGGCCCGAGACCACGGTGCTCGCCGCCCTGCACGCCATGAAGGCCGCCGGCCGCAAGCTGCCGGTTAACCTGGTGCTGGTGGCCGAGGGCGAAGAGGAGATCGCCTCGCCCAACTTCCACGAGATCGTCACCGCCCCCCAGGTCGCGGCCGCCCTGAAGAAATCCGTCGGCGTCATCATCCCCTTCGCCTCCCAGTCGCCCTCCACCGGCGCCGTCACCGTCAACCTAGGCGCCAAGGGCGCGCTGGAGATGGAGCTGGTGGTCTCGGGCGAGAAATGGGGCCGCGGCCCCAGGGGCGACATCCACTCCAGCGAGAAGGCCCGCGTCGACAGCCCGCCCTGGCGCCTGGTCGCGGCGCTCTCGTCCCTGGTCAGCCCCGACGGCAACACCGTGGTCATCGACGGGATCCCCGAGATGGTCCGCCCGCTCAGCCCCCGCGAGCGCGAGCTGATCGCCATGACCGCGGCGAAGACCAGCGAAGCCGACGCCAAGGCCCGCCTGGGCGTCCAGCGCTGGATCGGCGACATGACCTGGGAGCAGTCCCTGGAACGCCTCGCCGCCGTCCCCACCGTCAACATCCAGGGCCTGGTCGCCGGCTACACCGGCCCCGGCGGCAAGACCATCCTGCCCGGCAAGGCCACGGCGAAGGTCGAGATCCGCATGGTGCCGGACATGACCAAGGAGGACACCGTCAAGAAGCTGCGCGCCCACCTGGACAAGCGCGGCTTCAACGACGTGGAGGTCAACGTCACCGGCGGCTACGGCCCCACCGAGACCCCCGAGGACGCCGCGCTCACCAAGGCCCAGCTCGCGGCCTACCGGCGCTTCGGCGCCGCCACGACGCTCTATCCGCGCCTGGCGGGCAGTTGGCCGGGGGTGATCTTCACCGGCCCGCCACTCAACCTGCCGGCCGGCCAGTTCGGCCTGGGCTACGGGACAGGCGCCCACGCCCCCAACGAATTCTACCTGATCGAGAGCGCCAACCCGACCAAGGTCGCCGGCATGGACGAGGCCGCCCTGGGCTTCGTCGATTTCCTCTACCAGGTCGCCGCCGTCGGCTAGGCGCGCAGCGCGCGACCGGTCAGTTCCGCCGGCCCGCCGCCGTGCCCAGCGTCTCGCGCAGTTCCAGCAGCGCCTTGGCCTTCAGGAACGCCAGCGCCTCGACGAGCCGCCCGCCCCGCCCGTCGCGATAGTCGCCCAGCGCGATCGCCGCCACCAGCTCCCGCAGGGCGTCCTCGGCCAGGTCGCGGTCGGCGTCACGGAATTGGTCTGCGCTCATGATCCCTGGTCCCTGCGGGGCCCCAGGTTGCCCCGTCGCCGCTCGCCGGGAAAGGGCTCTCGGCTCAGGCGGGGCGGCCCGCCTGGTTGCGGAGGGGTCGCGCGCGGGGTCTGCGCAGCCTCGCGCCGATCAGACCGAAGCCCACGATCAGCAGGGCCCAGGTCCCCGGTTCAGGGGCCGGCGCCGGAACCCCGGGAGGGGGCTCGAAGACCGGCGGCGCAACGATCGGCGGCTCCGTGCCGGGACCGCCGGCCGGCGGCCCGTCCAGGCCCGGGAAGCCCGGACCGACGATCGGCGGCAGGAGGGTTTCGGTGCCGGTCCCCGGAATGAAGCTATCGCTCGGCAGGTCGAACGGCCCGACGGGCGCCGCGAGGGCGACGACGACCGGCGCCGCGGCCGGAGGCCCGGCCTCGCAGACGGTGGTGGCGATCAGCGCGTAGGAGAGTGGGGTGGCCAGGTCGCGCGCTGCCACGGGCATGGGCGTAGGCCGCCGCAGCGCAGGCGCCGCGACGGGCGCCATAGCGGCGACCCGGCGAAGGGCGGGCCTCGCCTTTCGGGCGGCGCCATGGACGGCGGCCTTGCCCGTTGGCCGCCGCTTGCGGACGCCACCGCTGGCCTTGACCTTCAGCGCCCGGGCTCGGGCGGGCGCCGCCGCCGGGGCCGCGGCGAAGCCTCGCCGCATCATGTTGGCGCGGTACGCGGGCGCGGCGGCCGGCGCGGCCGCGATGGGCATGCGGCTCATCTGCTCCACACAGGCGGCGCGGGCGGGCCCGGCAAGCGCGGACCCGCCGGCAAGCACGGCGAGGGCGAAGGCCCCGAAACGGGCGCGGGTCGTGCGAACTCCCGCGAAGCAACCGATATGACGCATACTCATCGACCCACCACGCCGAGACACCTCGGCTTCCCGCTCGTCGCACGACCGGTTCGCGAGTTGGAGTGGGCGAACCCCTGAATTTACAAGCCGTTACACTGGCCTGGCGCGATCGTCTGACTCGGGAGCGCCGCAGCAAGGGACGGATCCAGCGGGGCGTCGGAACACGGGGCGAACGAAATGTAACGCTGGGTAAAAACCGTCGTCTGGGGCCACCCAAAGCCGGCTTCGTCGACAACGAGGGGTGGCCGGTCCGGCCAGTTGCAGGCAGAAAGCTGGCGGGAGATCGGCGTGAAGGTTGCGATTCTCGAAGACGAGCCGGAGCAGGCCCAGTACGCCGCCAAGGTGCTCGAGGGCGGCGGGCACGTGCCGCTTGTCTGCGCCACCGGCGACGCCTTGATCGCCCACCTGCGCCGCGACACCGTGGATCTTCTCCTCCTCGACTGGAACGTGCCGAACGTGTCCGGACTGGAGGTCATCGCCTGGGCCCGAGAGCACCTCAGCCCGACGCCACCGATCCTCATGCTGACCGGACGGACGGATTCGCAGGACGTGGTCGCGGCCCTCGAGGCCGGGGCGGACGACTACGTCACCAAGCCGCTGGACGCCGCGGTCCTGCTCGCCAGGGTCCGCGCCCTGATCCGGCGCGCCTACCCCGCGGCGAGTGGACCGGCGGCCCTCGAGATCGCCGGACGCCGGTTCAACCCACTGGGCCTCACGGTGGACGGTCCCGCCGGCGAGGTCACCCTGACGGAACGGGAATTCGCGCTGGCGCTGAGCCTGTTCAAGAACATAAATCGGCAGCTTTCGCGGGCCTACCTGCTGGAGACGGTCTGGGGATGGAGCCCGGATGTGCAGACCCGCACGCTCGACGCGCATATCTCGCGCCTTCGCGGAAAGCTGGATCTGCGCCCGGAGAACGGCTTCCGGCTCGCTCCCGTCTACAGCTACGGCTACCGGCTGGAGCATCTCGATGGTGAGGGACGCGTCTCGCCATGATCCTGCGTTGGGGCCCTCTTCTTCTTGCGGCCGCCCTGCCTGCCGCCGCCTGGAGCGCGGACGCCCCCGAGGCTCCGACCCGATACAGCGTCAGGGCGGGGGACACGCTTTACGATCTGGCCCAGCGCTATCTCGTGCGCCCGTCGGCCGCGGGCGTGGTCCAGAGGCTGAACCGCATCGCCGACCCGCGGCGGCTGCCGATCGGCCGCACGCTCGACGTTCCCACGGACCTGTTGCGCACCGAGCCCGTCGTGGCGCGCCTCGTGGCGTACAGCGGACCGGTCAGCGTGCGGGGATCCGGGGCGGGGCCCCTGCGACTGGAGATGCCCGTTCGCGAAGGGTTCGAGCTCTCCACCGGCGTCAACGCCTTTCTGACCTTCGAACTGCCGGACGGCTCACGGCTGACCCTGCCGTCGCAGAGCCGCGTCCGCCTGGGGCGTCTGCGTCGCGTCCTGCTCACGGGCGCAGTGCAGCGCGACATCAGTCTGGAGGAGGGCCGGGCCAGTTCGACCGTGACCCCGCTGCCCAACCCCGACAGCCGGTTCCGAATCCTGACACCGGTCGCCGTCTCTGCGGTGCGCGGCACCGAGTTCCGGGTGCGGCACGACGACAGCGCCGGCCGCTCGACCGTGGAAGTGATCGAAGGCCGCGTCGGCGAGGCCCTGGTCGGCGCGCCGAACGAGACGTCCGTAGCCGCCGGCTTCGGCGCGTCGGCGGCCCGGGGCCTGGTGTCCTCACCCGCGCGCCTGCTGCCCGCGCCGACCCTGTCCAGCCCTGCACGCCTGCAGGACGAGCCGCAGGTGACCTTCGCCGTGCGCCCGGGCTCCGGCGCCGCCTATCGCGGGCAGATCGCGCGTGACGCCGGCTTCATCGATCTGATCTCCGAGGTGGAGTCGACCGGGCCGCTGTTGGCCTTCGACGCCATCCCGAATGGGACCTTCTTCGTCCGCCTGACGACGATCGACGCGGCGGGGCTCGAGGGCCTGCCGGCGACCTACGCTTTCGAGCGGCGGCTCAACGCGCTTGGGCTGGACGAGCCGCAGACGGTTGCGGGGGCGAAGCGCCAGTATCTCTTCAAATGGCGAAGCACCGGCGGCGCGCCCGAGACCTTCCGGTTCGTCCTGGCTCGCAAGGCCGACGGATCGGACGCGGTGATCGACGCGCCCGGCCTCGCGGAGCGGCAGATCGTCGTCAACGACCTTCCGCCGGGCCTCTACTACTGGCGCGTGGCCGTGGCCCGCCACGAGGGCGGTCGCCTGTTCGAGAAATGGTCGCCGCCGCAGCGGTTCGAGATCGGGCGTTGAGGCTCGCCGGACGTCCCGCTCCCGGCGACCGACGTCTGTGGGAGTGGCTGGCGGTTTCGGCGCTCGCCACCCTGCTGGCCGTCGTGCTGCTGGCCACCGGCTGGACGGTTCGGCTGGACAATCTCGTCTATGACGCGGCGCTGCGGCTGGCGCCCCGGACGTCCACGTCGGACGTCCTCATTGTGGCGATCGACGACCGCGCGTTGGCGGAGGCCGGAGCCTGGCCGTGGTCCCGCGCGACCCATGCGCGGGTCGTGGAGCGGCTGAGCGCGGCGGGCGCCAGGGCGATCGCCTACGACGTGCTCTTCATCGAGCCCTCCGTGGACCCTGCGGCGGACGAGGCGCTCGGACGGGCCGTGGCGGCGGCGCGGCGCGTCTGCCTGCCGGTGCTGACCGAGGTTCCTGGACCGAATGGCGACAGCTTCCGCATCACGCCCCCGCTGGCGGCGGTCGCTCGCGGCGCCGGTGGCCTGGGTCACGTCAGCCTGGCGTTCGATCCTGATGGCGTCTCGCGCCGCGCCAACCTCGCCGAAGCGGCGGGCCGGCGGAGCGTGCCGCACCTGATGGCGTGCGCGGCCGCCGTCGGGGCCGGTCGCGCCGGCGCGGGCGTCGAAAGCCTGCCGCGGGCCCGACCCGGCGAGGCCCTGGAACGCCGGGGGCCGGTCCTCATCCCCTTCGCGGGAAGCGCCGGCCGTTTTCGCACCGTCTCCGCCGCGAGCGTCCTGAGGGGCGAAGTGCCCGAGAGCTTCGTGCGCGGCCGCTACGTGCTGGTCGGCGCCACGGCGAGCGGGCTGCACGACCGCCACGCCACCCCGCTCTCGCGGCGGGACGAGACGCTTTCCGGGGTCGAGCTGCAGGCCAATCTTCTGGAGGGGCTGCTGACCGACGGACTGATCCGCCCGGCGCCGTTTCCCATCTCGCTGGCGACCACGCTGGCCTTGGTCTGGATCCAGCTCGCGGCGCTGCGCCTGGCCTCCCCGCGCCGCAACCTGGCCATCGCGCTGGGGGCGATGAGCGGCGGGGTCGCCCTCAGCGGGGCGCTGTTGATCCTTGCGAGAACCTGGACGCCGCCGGCGCCGGCGCTCATCACCCTGCTTGTGATGTTCCCGGCCTGGGGCTGGCTGCGGCTCCAGGCCGCCAACGCCTACATGCTGCAGGAGCTCGCGCGCTTCGCGCAGGAAGACGGCGCCCCGGCCGCACCCGAGCGCGGCGACGTGATCAGCCGTCGGATCCACCTGATGCGCCGCGCCGTCCAGCACGCGCGGGACCTGCGCGCACAGGCCGCCGCCGCCGCCGCCCAGCGGGAGCAGATGGTCCAGTTGCTGTCGCACGACCTGCGCTCGCCGCAGAGCTCGATCCTGGCGCTGCTCGACGGGGCGGAGCCGGGCGCCGTTCGCCCCGATCTCAGCGATCGGATCGCCGGCGCCGCTCGACGCACCCTGTCGCTGGCGGACAACTTCGTGCATCTGGCGAAGGCGGAGGACGGCGCCCTCAGCCGCGAACCGCTCGACATGTCGGACCTGCTGGACGTGGCGATGGACGAGGCCTGGCCCCTGGCGCGCCGTGCCGCGGTGAGGCTCTCCCGCACGGGCGCGAGGGCCCCCGCGTGGACCATGGGCGACCGGTCGCTGCTGATGCGCGCGCTGGCCAACCTGATCGACAACGCGATCAAGTTCAGCCCGCCGGACGCCGCCGTGGAAGTCGAGCTCCGCCAGACCGAAATCGAAGGCCGGCCGATGGCGCGCCTCGCGATCCGCGACCATGGCCCTGGCGTCGCGGAGGGCGACCGCGCGGCGCTCTTCGCGCCCTATGGCCGCGGCGCGGGGCGGACCGCCGGCGGCGTGGGCCTGGGACTGACGCTGGTGGCCGAAGTGGCCCGGCGGCACGGCGGGGGCGTGACCTGCGAAGGCACGCCGGGCGGAGGGGCGACCTTCGTCCTGGCGCTGCCTGTGGATGGCCAGGCCGACTAGGGCGCCGTCACCTCGAGGGGCTTCAACGCCGCGTCGACGAGACCGACCGCGAGATCCGGCGTGATCTTGCGATGGGGCCTGGTGGCGCTCGCGGCATAGAGTTCGCGCCCCGCGCCGGTTTCGACGATCCGGACGGTCAGGGCGCTGGCGCCGCGAACGAAGGGCCGGGCCAGGGTGCGGCGCTGCGGCGCCACGACCGGCGCCGCCGGCCCTTGCGCTTGCGGTAGCGCGGCCCCGACGCCGTTGGGACGGTCGGAATAGGCCACCTCGACCGTGTAGTCCGGCGCCCGCTCGGAGCCGGCCTGTCGGAGGCCCTTGCCCACCAGGGCGGCCGCCACCTGGCGCTCGACAGGTCGGGCCGTCGCATCGCCCTCGCCCGGCGGCGCCGAGATGCGGAACGTCGCCCGCGCGATCGGACCCGCCACTCTCGTCTGGACCATCGGCGAAGCGCCCGCGCAGGCGGAGACACCCACCACGAGAAGGCAAGCTAGGATCTGCACACGCATAGCGGCCTCCTACCCTCGGGCCGGGCGCTCCGCCAGCACCTTGAGGTCGCTGCGAGCGTGCGCGGCCTGCCGCACATGCAGCCGCTGGTCGGCCGGCTGCCGGGGCAGATTCCCTAGTGCTGGCTCTCCGGCATGGTCACCACCAGCCCGTCCAGTTCGTCCGACACCTTGATCTGGCAGGAGAGGCGGCTGTTGTCCTGGACCCCCTCGGCGAAGTCGAGCATCGACTCTTCCATGGCCGACCTGGTCCCGGTCTTGGCCAGCCAGGCCTCGTCCACGTAGACGTGGCAGGTGGCGCAGGCGCAGGCGCCGCCGCAGTCGGCGTCGATGCCCGGGATGTTGTTCTTCACCGCGCCTTCCATGACGGTCAGGCCGGTCTTCACGTCGATCGCGTGCTCCGTGCCGTCGTGCTCGATGTAGGTGATCTTGGCCATGGACGCCCCTCAACGATCGCCGTTCACGCGGCGACCTCTTTCATGGAAACCGACGGGTCTGCAAGCTTCGCCTTGTTCACGGGCTTGCGGCTGAGGATGAGCTGCTTGCCCATCATGAACTCCGGGGGCGAGTTGATCGCCTCCACGGACTGCACCTGGTCGCCCTTCAGGTGGAAGACGGCGAACTTGGCGGTGGCCGGATCGCCGCGCAGCAGGATCTCGTCCACGTCGAAGGCGTAGCCGGCGATCTGGAGTTTCAGGTCGAACTGGTCCGACCATTGCCACGGGCACTCCCCCGCCGGGCGCGGACGGCCCGTGATGGCGCTGGCGGCCTGCTTGGCCTGCTCCAGGGCGTTGGGCACGCTCTCCATGCGGAACATGCGGTCGTAGATCGGCATCGGCCGGTGCGAGACGTCGCCTATGGCGAAGATGGCGGGATCGGTGACGCTGCGGGCGTCCAGGTCGACGACCACGCCGCGGGCGCACTCCAGGCCCGCGTCCTTGGCCAGCTCGTCGTTGGGGTGGGCGCCGACGCCCACCACCACCGCGTCGCAGTCGATCACCCGGCCGTCGGCCAGCTTCACGCCGGTGACATGGCCGTTCTCGCCCACGAAGGCCGCCGCCGTGGCGCCCAGCTCGAAGCGGACGCCATGCTTCTCGTGATAGCCCTGGAAGAAGTCGGAGAGCGCCCCGCAGGCGACGCGGGCCAGGATCCGCGGCTCGCGTTCCAGCACCACCACCTCGGCGCCCAGCGCCCGGCCGGAGGCGGCGACCTCCAGGCCGATGTAGCCGCCGCCGACCACCGCCAGCTTCTTGCCCGGTCCCACCTGCGCCTTCAGCGCCTCGGCGTGGGCGTCGGTGCGCAGGAAGAGGATACCGCTGAGATCCGCGCCTTCGATCGGCAGGGCGATGGCCCGCGCGCCGGTGGCCAGGATCAGGGCGTCGTAGGACACCGTCGAACCGTCCGAGAGGGCGACCGTCTTCGCCCCCCGGTCCAGCTTGTACGCGGTGACGCTCGGCCGGAAATCGATCCGGTTCTCGGCGTAGAACTCGGTGGGCTTCAGCGCCAGGGAGTCGGCGTCGGCCTCGCCCTTCAGCCAGGCCTTGCTGAGCGGCGGCCGCTGGTATGGCGCGATCGGCTCGTCGCCGATGAGGGTGATCGGGCCTTCGTGGCCGTACTGGCGCAGCAACGCCGCCGCTGTGCCACCCGCGTGGCCGGCTCCCACGATCACCACATGCGCCGAAGCGTCACTCATATCCGTTCGATGCCCAAAAGTGACGCCGGCGTCAACTTCATTGGCGCGCGGCGCCACGTTGTCCCGCCGATGCTCTATTTGCCCGGTGACCCTACGGAGGGCAAATGTTCCTCGGTTGCGGCCCGGTTCGAAACCGCTTGCCGAACAGTGTTTGGATCGGCGCCATGCTCCCAAGGCGCGAGACGTCGGGAGGAAGAACCATGGACGACGGGTCTGTCGAGTTCCGTGAGGCCGCCGCCGCCGAGGCGTGGAGCGTGCCGGTCGAGGCGCTCAACCCGGCCCAGGCCGACCTCTTCGCCAACGAGGCCATGTGGCCGATCTTCGAGCGCCTCCGGAAGGAGTCGCCGGTCCACTGGACGCCCCGCGGCGACGAGTACGACGGCTTCTGGTCGGTCACCCGCTACCAGGACATCATGGCCGTCGACACCAACCACGAGGTGTTCTCGTCGGCCGACGGCATCGTGCTGCAGAGCCTTGAGGCCAAGGCCGAGTCGGACAAGCGCCCGCGCGGTAACAGCTTCATCGCCATGGACCCGCCGGGCCACGATGTTCAGCGGAAAACCGTCAGTCCTGCGGTAGCGCCGCAGAACCTGCAGGCCATGAGTCCCATCATCCGCGCCGAAGCCGGCAAGATCCTGGACAGCCTGCCGATCGGCGAAGAGTTCGACTGGGTCGACCGGGTCTCCAAGGAGCTGACGGCGATGACCCTCGCCACGCTCTTCGACTATCCCCAGGAGAAGCGCCGCGAGCTGACCTTCTGGTCCGACATGTTCACCAACGCCCCAGGTTTCGGCCCGGCCAAGAGCTGGGAGCACAAGCGCGAACAGGCCGACGCCTGCTTCGACGCCTTCGACGCGCTGTGGGCCGACCGGGTCAACGCGCCGCCCAAGTTCGACCTGATCTCGATGATGGCCCACGCGGAGGCGACCCGGGACCTGAGCAAAACCGACTATCACTCCAACGTCGTGCTGCTGATCATCGGCGGCAACGACACGACCCGGAACACCATCTCGGGCTCGATCTATGCGCTGAACAAGAACCCCGACCAATACGACCGACTGCGCGCCAACCCGGCCCTGATCCCCAACATGGTCTCCGAGACCATCCGCTGGCAGACGCCCCTGGCGCATATGGCCCGCACCGCGACCCGCGACTTCGAGATGCATGGCAAGACCATCAAGGCCGGCGACCGGGTGGTGATGTGGTACGTCTCGGGGAACCGCGACGAGGCCCAGATCGAGCGGCCCAACAGCTACGACATCCAGCGCGAGCGGCCGCGCAACCACCTGTCGTTCGGCTTCGGCATCCACCGCTGCGTGGGCAACCGCCTGGCCGAGCTGCAACTCACCATCATCTGGGAAGAGATCCTGGCCCGCTTCCCGGAAGTCCGCCTGGTCCGCGAGCCCCTGCGCACCCACTCGGTGTTCGTGAAGGGCTACGAGACCCTGCCGGTGATGATCCCGCGCCGGAACTAGGTCGGCTGGCGCCATGGCGCGTCAGCGCCGCTATAATTGACCACGAACCACACGAACCACACGAACGGTGTCCGCCATTCGCGAGGTCTTGGATTCTTCGCGCGTTCGTGTGGTTCGTGTGGTTCGTGGTCAAACAGGACAGGGCCTGCGGCGCGCGCCGAGCTAGGCATAGCCAGCACACCGTCTAAAGTGCCCTCATGTCCGAGGGACGCCGCTATCACGCCGGGGACGTACCCGGCCGTCTCGTCCGCGAGGCGCGCGACATGCTGGAGGAAGGCGGCCTCAAGCAGCTCAACCTGCGGGCCCTGGCGGCCCGGAGCGGCATCACGGCCGCGTCCATGTACCACCACTATGAGAGCAAGATGGCGCTGCTGGCCGAGCTCGCGGTCAGCGGCTTCATGGAGCTGCGCCGCGATCTCGAGCGCGCCGACCGCGAGGCGGGGGAGGGGCGCCGCCTGCGGGGCTGGGCCACCGGCTACTTCCACTTCGCCCGTCACGAGCCGGCGCTGTTCGGCCTGATGTTCGACGCCGAGATCGCCCCGCAGCCGCAGGTGGTCGAGGCGCGCGCCGCCGCCCTGGCCGTCCTGCATCGCATCGTGGAAGAGGTGGCCGCGGCCCAGGGGGGCATCGACCCGCCGCTGCGCCACATCACACTGGCCGTCTGGGCCGCCGCCCACGGCGCCGCCGGCCTCGCCCTCAGCACCCCCGAAGGCGACGAACTGATCGAGGACGTGATCGCTGGGCTGGAGACCCTGTTCCGGCCGCCGCGCTAGGTGTCGAAGCTACGAAGGTTGTTCACCCGGAGCCTGTCCGTGGGCCGGCCCATCCCGCCGGACGTCGACGGGTCCTTAGACGACCCGGTCCACCAGCATCTTCTTGATCTCGGCGATGGCCTTGGCCGGGTTCAGGCCCTTCGGGCAGACCTGGGCGCAGTTCATGATGGTGTGACAGCGGTAGAGCTTGAAGGGGTCTTCCACGTCGTCCAGCCGCGCGCCGGTGGCCTCGTCGCGGCTGTCGATGATCCAGCGGTAGGCGTGGAGCAGGGCGGCCGGGCCGAGGTACTTCTCCTGGTTCCACCAGTAGCTGGGGCAGGAGGTGGAGCAGCACGCGCAGAGGATGCACTCGTAGAGGCCGTCCAGCTTCTCGCGGTCCTCCGGAGATTGGCGCCATTCCTTCTGTGGCTCGGGCGTCTCGGTCTTCAGCCAGGGTTCGACCGAGGCGTACTGGGCGTAGAACAGCGTCAGGTCCGGGACTAGGTCCTTGACTACCGGCATGTGCGGCAGCGGGCTGATCGAGATCTTGTCGCCTGGGCATTCCTCGTGGCCGTGGATGCAGGCCAGGGTGTTGCGCCCGGCGATGTTCATGGCGCACGAGCCGCAGATCCCCTCGCGGCACGACCGCCGGAATGTCAGGGTCGGGTCGATGTCGTTCTTGATGTGGATCAGCACGTCCAGGACCATCGGCCCGCACTTGCTGAGGTCCACGTCGTAGGTGTCCCAGCTCGGGTTCATCCCCGAGTCCGGATCGTACCGATAGACCTTGAACGTCTTGACCTTCGTCGCCCCGGGCGGAGCCGGGAAGTGCTTGCCGCCCTTGGGGACGGAATTCTTCGGGAGCCGAAGCTGGACCATCTCTGCTCTTCCCTTCGGCCTAGTAGACCCGCGCCTTGGGCGGGAATGGGGCGATGTCGTTGGTCATCGTGTAGTCGTGGACCGGGCGGAAATCGATCTTCACCTTGCCGGTCGGGTCATCGAACCAGGCCAGGGTGTGCTTCATCCACTTCTTGTCGTCGCGGTCCGGGAAGTTCTCGTGGGCGTGGGCGCCTCTGCTTTCCGTGCGGTTGTGGGCGCCGGTCACCGTCACGACGGCCTGGCCGATCAGGTTGTCCAGCTCCAGGGTCTCCATCAGGTCGCTGTTCCAGATCATGGAGCGGTCGGTCACCTTGAGGTCCGGGCGCTTCGCGCTGACCGCGTTCATGCGCTGGACGCCAGAGGCCAGGGCTTCGGAGGTCCGGTAGACCGCCGCGTCCTCCTGCATGGCCATCTGCATCTCCAGCCGCAGCTCGGCGGTGGAGGTGCCGCCGCTAGCGTTGCGGAAGCGGTCCAGGCGGGCCAGGTGGCCGTCAGTCATGTGGGGCTTCAGCTCGACCTGGGTCGCGCCAGCCTTGATCGTGTCGGCGCAGCGCAGCGCCGCCGAACGGCCGAACACCACCAGGTCGATCAGGGAGTTGGAGCCCAGCCGGTTGGCGCCGTGCACGCTCACGCAGGCGGCCTCGCCCACCGCCATCAGCCCCGGCACCACCTTGTCCGGATCGCGCCCGGCCTTGGTCACCACCTCCGAGTAGAAGTTCGTGGGCACGCCGCCCATGTTGTAGTGAACCGTCGGGAGCACCGGGATCGGCTCCTTGGTCACGTCGACGCCGGCGAAGATCTTGGCGCTCTCGGAAATCCCCGGCAGCCGCTCGGCCAGGATCTTGGGATCCAGGTGGTCCAGGTGCAGGAAGATGTGGTCCTTCTTCGGCCCCACGCCGCGACCCTCGCGGATCTCCATGGTCATGGCGCGGCTGACCATGTCGCGGGGCGCCAGGTCCTTCACGGTGGGCGCATAGCGCTCCATGAACCGCTCGCCCTCGGAATTGGTCAGGTAGCCGCCTTCCCCCCGGGCGCCTTCGGTGATCAGGCAACCCGAGCCGTAGATGCCGGTCGGGTGGAACTGCACGAACTCCATGTCCTGCAGCGGCAGGCCGGCGCGCAGGGCCATGCCGCCGCCGTCGCCGGTGCAGGTGTGGGCGCTGGTGGCCGAGAAGTAGGCGCGGCCGTAGCCGCCGGTGGCCAGGATCACCTGCTGGGCTTGGAACCGGTGCAGGGTGCCGTCGTCCAGCTTCCAGGCCGTGACGCCCCGACAGACGCCTTCGTCCATGATCAGGTCGAGGGCGAAGTACTCGATGAAGAACTCGGTCTGATGCGCCAGGGACTGACCGTACATGGTGTGCAGCATGGCGTGGCCGGTGCGGTCGGCCGCCGCGCAGGTGCGCTGGATCGGGGCCTCGCCGTAGTTCTTGGTCATGCCGCCGAAGGCGCGCTGGTAGATCTTGCCGTCCTCAGTGCGGGAGAAGGGCACGCCCCAGTGCTCCAGCTCGTAGACCGCGGCCGGCGCGTTGCGGCACAGGTATTCGATGGCGTCCTGGTCGCCCAGCCAGTCCGACCCCTTGACGGTGTCGTACATGTGCCAGCGCCAGTCATCCTCACCCATGTTGCCCAGGGAGGCCGAGATCCCGCCCTGCGCGGCGACCGTATGCGAGCGGGTGGGGAAGACCTTGGTGATGCAGGCGGTCTTCAGCCCCGCCTGGGCGCAGCCCAGCGCGGCGCGCAGGCCCGAGCCTCCGGCCCCGACCACCACCACGTCGAACTTGTGATCGATGAACTCGTACGTCGCCATGGGTTCAGGCGCCCCCCAGCGCGACCTTGAGGATGGACATGATGGCGAGAGCGCCCGCCAAGCCGCAGATGAACAGGTTCAGGAGCAGCGCCGCCGCCTTCGTCAGGTGGCCGTAGATGTAGTCTTCGACGATCACCCGGACGCCCGCCGACATGTGCATGAAGCTGATGGCGATGGTCAGGATCATCAGGGTGGCGTTGACCGGATTGCCGATCCATTCGACCGCGCCGTAGTAGTCGAGCTGCGCCAGCAGGATCACGCTGTAGGCGCCCCAGATCACCAGGGGGACCAGGGCCACCGCGGCGACGCGCTCGGACAGCCAGTGGCCGACGCCGTGCTTGGCCGAGCCCAGGCCGCGGGCGGTGGAAAGGGGGGTGCGGAAGCTCATCAGAGCGCTCCGATCTGGAAGGCGATCGCCCAGGTCGCGAGCGTCGCGGCGATGGTGAAGCCGAAGACGGCGTAGGCCGAGCTGTTGGCGCTCTTCAGGTCCAGGCCGTGGCCCAGGTCCCAGATCAGGTGCCGGACGCCGTTGCCCAGGTGGTAGAAGACCGAGAGCGTCATGCCGAACATCACGAACTTGCCCAGCGGCGAGCCCAGCACGGCCTTGAAGGTCTCGTAGGTCTCGGGCCCGGCGGCCAGCGAGATGGCCCAGGCCGCGGCGATCAGGCCGCCCAGGTACAGGCCGACGCCCGTGACCCGGTGCAGGATCGAGGTGAGCATGGTGACGTGCCAGCGCCACACCTGGAGGTGCGGCGACATCGGCCGGTCGGCGGGTCCGCGTGGAACGGTAGTCATCGAAGCGCCGTCGCCTCCCCCAAAGCCTGCAGCCCCGCCGGTTGTAAGCACCGCGCCGGGGGTGTCAACGAACGCTCGAAGCGTAACAGGCGTCTTCCATCGCGCCGGTCGAACTCGCGGCGCGTCATACTTGAGAATCGCTCGCAAATATTCCGGGGCATGCCGTCAATTCTTCTTCGCGAGCGGCGAATTCTCATAGGTGGGGGCTTGGGCGCAATGCGCGATTGCGCTAGGCATCCTTCGCGAAAGGCGAAGGATGCGCTTCGATCTCACCGATCTTCGGCTGTTCTGCGACGTGGTGGACGAAGGGTCGATCACCGCCGGCGCCGATAAGAGCGCGCTCGCGCTTGCCGCCGCGTCCACTCGGATCCGCAACATGGAGGTCGCCCTGGGCGCGTCGCTCCTGACCCGCTCCCGCCAGGGCGTGACCCTGACGCCCGCCGGCCGCACGCTGCTAAAGCACGCCCGCACGATCCTGGGGCAGACCGCCCGGATGCGCGAGGATCTGTCCGCCTTCGCCGGCGGCCTGTCCGGCGAGGTGCGGCTGCTGGCCAACACCAACGCCCTGACCGAATTCCTGCCCGAGGCGCTGTCGTCCTTCCTGGCCGCCCATCCGCACGTCAGCGTCGACCTGGAGGAGCGGCTCTCGGACGAGATCGTCGGCCTGATCGCCGAGGGCGTGGGCGACGTGGGCATCGTGGCCGGCACCGTCGACGTGGGCGGCCTGCAGACCTATCCGTTCCGCTCGGACCGTTTCGTGGTGGTGACGGCGCCCGGCCATCCGCTGGCGTCGCGCCCGGCGGCAGCCTTCGCCGAGGTGCTGGAGTACGAGTTCGTCGGACTCGAGCGCTCCAGCTCGCTGCAGCGCTTCCTCACCGCCAAGGCCGCCCGCGAGGGCCGGCCCCTGCGCGCCCGCATCCAGCTCCGCAGCTTCGACGCCGTGTGCCGGATGGTGGAGGCCGGCGTGGGAGTCGGCGTCGTGCCGCGTACGACCGCCACGCGGGCGGCCAAGGCCATGTCGCTGGCGATCACGGACCTGGCCGACGACTGGGCGCTGCGCGAGCTCACGATCGTCGTCCGCGCCGACGACGAACTGCGGCCCTATGCGCGCGAACTCGTGGACAGCCTGCGGGCCTAGCCTCCCTCCGCTAGCCCCGGACGTAGCCGGATGTGCGCCGGCGGCGCAGGGCGGCGCCGAGGATCCCGAACCCCGCGACCATGATCGCCCAGCTTTCCGGTTCGGGGACCGCCGCGGGCGCCCACGTCGGAAGCCAGGCCGTCGAGATGGCTTCCGCGTCAAAGCCGATGAACTCGAACCCGCTCAACCGCAACTGGCCGGTCAGGGCGTAGTTCGTGGCGTTGGTCTTCAGGTAGTGGAATTGCGTGCCGAAGCCGGCGTTGGGCGGATCGAGGTCCAGCAGGTTGAAATCGAACCGGCTCTGTCCCGTGCCCGCAAGGTCGTAGCTGCTCGAGGTGGCGGAGCCAGCCCCATCCGGACGCCGTCCGACGGCAAGCGGATCACCGGTGGCCAGGGGGTCCAGTTCGAGCCACTCGAGATAGCTGCCGATGTCGAACCCGCTGATCTCGTCGAGGATGACCCGGTGATAGAAGTGCAGGAAGCCGGTGTCGTTCGACCGGACGACGCGCTCCTGGATGGTTCCGCTCACGACGCCTCCGGCCGCGCCGTTGATGGTGAACGGCTGGAGGCGATCTTCGAGCACGACGCCCGCCAGATCGGGTTCCTCGGCCGACGTCGTCGCTCCCACGCCATAGCTGCCCGGACCCGCGATGGGCGTCGAGGCCGCCTGGGCGGGCGCAATGGAGACGAGGGGCGCGGTCAGCGCGGCGGCAGACGCAAGAAGCACATGCAACGCGTTACTCATGACACGCTCCCTCTTCCTTCGTGTTTCAGATTTCCTTCGTGGACAAAGTGGAGTTCTTACAGTGAAGCTGTCGAAGCTACTGCAGAGCTACTCTATCATGTTGTGGGCGAAGCTTCACGCGTCATGCGCGGCCTAGGCTGCGGCGATCGCCCGGCCTTCGGCGTCACGCCCGACCCAGCGCAACAGGCAGGCGTGAAGGTTCTCGAGGTCGATCGGTTTTTCGACGCTGTCGACCATGCCGGCTGCGCGCATGCGCGCGACCTGCTCGGGAAGCACATCGGCGCTCATGGCGATGATGGGCGTGCGGGCGGCCGGGCCATTGAGAGCGCGGATGGTGCGCGTCGCCGAGAGGCCGTCCATCCCCGGCATGTGGACGTCCATGAGGATGAGGTCGAAGCGGCGAAGGCGCGCGGCCTCGACGGCCTCATGCCCATCACAGGCGACCTCCGCTGTGCATCCGAGCAGGCCCAGCAGCGCCACGCCCAGGTCCCGGTTCACGGGATGGTCGTCGACCAGCAAGACGTGGGCGGAGAGTTCGTCCGCGTCCTGGTCCTCAGCGCCGGCGCCCGTCGCCTGCTCGGCGCGCATGAGCACGACCTCCATCCAGAACTCAGACCCCGAGCCCGGCGCCGACGTTACGCCCACGCGGCCGCCCATCGCCTCGACCAGACCCTTCGCGATGGCCAGGCCGAGGCCCGTGCCGCCATAGTTCCGGCTGATCGAGCTGTCGACCTGTCGGAAGCGGTCGAATAGGAAGGGCTGCACCTCCGGCGGAATGCCGACGCCCGTGTCGACCACCGAGATGCGGACGCGGTCGCCGGCGTCGCCGGCCGTCACGCCCAGGGCCAGCGTCACGCCTCCGGCATCCGTGAACTTCACGGCATTGTTGAGGAAGTTGAGCAGCACCTGGCAGAGCCGGTGATCGTCGCACACGTAGGCCGCCGCCAGCTCTCCGGTGACGGTCATGTCGAGCGCGAGGCCCTTGCGTTCCGCCGTCTCGTTCACGATCGCCAGGACGTCGCGACAGACCTGGGCGAGGTCCACCGGCTTGGGATCGAGCTCGAGCCGGCCGGCCTCGACCTTGGAGAAATCCAGGATGTCGTTGACGACGGTCAGCAGTGCGGCCCCGGAACGGCGGATCACGCCGATCTGGTCTCGCGCGGCGTCCGGCAGCGACGCGCGCTCGAGGACCTGGGCGAAGCCGATGATCGAGTTCAGCGGCGTGCGGATCTCGTGGCTCATCGTCGCCAGGAAATCGGTCTTGGCGACCGATGCGGCGTTGGCGCGGTCACGCGCGCGTCGATCGGCGCGGGCCCGGCTGGTGAGCAGGGCGCGAAGCCGCTGCTGGTGCGTCGCCATCAGGGCGGTGATGATGCCGGTGGCGAACACCATCGCCAGATAGACCTGGGTGATCGCCACCTTCCGGTTGATGTCCTCGTAGCCCGCGAGCAGGCCCGGCGCCCCGAAGGCCGTGGCCAGGGACAGCATGACGGCGCAGATGAGGGCCATGGCCAGGGTCAGCGCCCGCGGTCCGAGACGAAGGCCCAGCAGGGTCATCGCCGGGAACATGCCGAGCAGGGCCACGGCTCCGAACGGCGTGAAGACAAGGCCGGTCATTCCGCAGACCAGCAGCGCGCCGGCGGCGACCTCCCAGGTCCGCTTCGTCGCCGCCGCGCTCCTCTGGCCCAGCAGCAGGATCGCGGGAAGCACGACCGACATGCCGAGGAACTTCGCCGATAGCCGGCTCGCGACCATGGTCAGCGGGAACTCGCCTTTCATCGCCATGACGACAAGGCCGAGCAGAACCGTGCCCACCACCAGCATCGGCAGCAGGGCCAGGAAGATCAGCCGCGCGAACCGGCCCGGCGTCGTGAGGCGCACGGCGTTCAGCCGGCGGGCCAGCGTCGCCACCACCACCGCTTCGACCGAATTCAGCAGAGAGAAGCCGACCGAGTCGAACCAGGAATGACTGAAGGCCAGCACACAGGCGGTCTGGATCGCGAAGCCGGCGGAGAGGCAGGCCGGCGTCCAGCGGCGCGGCAGCAGCAGGATGGCGCCGATGACGAAGGCGTTGGCCGTCCAGATCGTGTCGACGCCGCCCACTTCCACGCGAAGGACGTTCGTCAGCCACAGGTTGAGGCTGTAGCCGCAGCACAGCAGGGCGGCGACGATCGCCGGAGCACGACGCCTGTCTGTCTCGGACACGAAAGCTTTCCTGAAGCGTATTGACGCGGCGCGACCCTAGGTGGCGGACCCGAACGAAGCCTTAAGGACGCGGGCGCGGCGAAGCTTCGGCGGCCCTTATCGATCCTCCAGCCAATCGGCCGAGCGCATCTCCTGCAGGCGCGAGGCTGTGCGCTCGAACTCGAAGGCGCCGTCGCCTTCGGGATAGAGCTTCGTGGGTTCGGCGTCGGCCAGGACGATCAGGTGGGTTCGGGCCTCGTAGAGCTCGTCGATCAGGATCACCAGGCGCCGGGCTTCCTCGCGCCGGTTGGAGCCGAGCGTCGGCACGCCGTCGAGGAACACGGTGTGGAAGCGCTCGGCGATGGCGACATAGTCGTTCGGTCCCAGCGCCACGGCGCAGAGGCTGGCGAAGCTGGCCCGCAACAGGCCGCCGGCGGCGTGGGGAAAGTGGACCTTGCGGCCCAGCACCTCGAGGGTCTCGCCGCTTTCCTCCTCCGGCCCCAGCATCTCGCGCCACAGGGCGTCGAAGGAACGGTCGTTGTCCGGGTCGATGGGCGAGAACCAGGCGCCCGCCGCGCGGATGCGGTCCAGCCTGTAATCATGGGGACCGGCAAGCGTGACCACGTCCACCTTGCTCTTGAGCAGCTCGATGAAGGGCGTGAAGAGCTGGCGGTTGATGCCGTTCTTGTAGAGCTCGTCGGGCAGGCGGTTGGAGGTGGCGACCAGCGTCACCCCGCGCGCGAACAGCGCCGAGAACAGCCGCCCCAGGATCATGGCGTCGGCGATGTCGGTGACCTGGAACTCGTCGAAGCACAGCAAGCGCGCCTGGCCGGCCACGACGTCGGCGACGGGCGGGATGGGGTCGTCGCCCTTGTGCTGGCCGAACTTCGCCTTGCGCGCCGCGGCGTCGCCCTTGCGCCAGGCGTCGATCAGCCGGTGAATCTCGCCCATGAAGACGTGGAAGTGGGTGCGCCGCTTCGACGTCTCCTTCGAGGTCTCGAAGAACAGGTCCATCAGCATGGACTTGCCGCGTCCCACGGGCCCGACGAGGTAGACCCCGCGCTGGCCCTCGGGCTTGTGGAACAGCTTCTTGAGCCCGGTCCTGGGTGGGTCGGCGGCCAGGTCGGCCTCCAGCCGGACGAGCCGCTGGAGCGCAGCCGCCTGCGCCGGGTCCGGTTGGATCGAGCCTTCGCGGATACGCGCGTCGTAGGCGGCTTGCAGGGCGGAGGCCATCGGTCCCGCCTAGCCGCGCCGACGGCGGAGCGCAAGGAACGGGCGGCCGCGCGGCGGGTTGAAGGTGTCCAACCCCAGGGAGACGCGCATGGCCGATCAAGAAGACCGCAGTTTCCAGCCCGACCCCGATAACGATCCGCTCGCCAAGGTGGATCCGGCCAAGCTGGGCCAACCCGACACGCCCGAAGCGGACTGGGGCGAACCCCTGGAAGGCGAGGCGCAGTCGGGCGCCAATCATCTCGCGCGCGAGGATCGTCCGGAACTCGACCGCGGGCAGGGCTCCAAGACCCGCCAGGCCACCAAGGACCAGATCAGCCGGCGGACCTAGATGTCGAGCTCGCGGCGCACGAAGCGATAGGTCTCGCGCTTCTCGCAGGCGCAGGCCCGCATCCGGCCCTTGTCGTCCCACCAGACCAGCAGGGGGTAGGCGAACTTCACGCCGTTGGCCTTCATCAGCGGCGTGAGGTCATCGACCATCTTGCGGCCGGCCTCGATAACGGCCGTGCGGGCCATGTCACCGTCGGCGGGCGGGATGCCCTGGGCCTTCCAGGCGTCGGCGGGCGCGGCCTCCCAGGCCTGCAGCAGTTTCCAGTCATGGGTGAGCCAGAGCTGGGCAACGGTGGCGCGCTCGGCCGGCGTGGACTTCGACACGCCGTTGCGGTCGCGGCGCGCGATCTCGATGACGCGGGTGTCCACCCCCTTGGCGTGCAGCTTGGGGAATTCCTCCTCGGTGAAGCGGATGCAGTCGGGGCAGGTGCGGAACGACACCATGTAGAGCCGCTTGCCCTGCAGTCCCGGCGAGGCCCAGCCCGAGCTCTCCAGGATGCGGACGATCTGCGCCTGGTGGCGGGTGACCGTCTTGGGCCACCAGCGCGCCTCGTAATGCCAGAAGGCCCAACCGCCCACGGCGGCGGCGATCAGGACCAGGACAAGGGCGACCAGGGCGCGGGTTCGGGTCATGTGGAGCTCTCCGTCCGCCATCAACATCACAGCTTCGGCGCTGTTCGCGATGTGGAAAAGCGTTCGCGGGCGTCAGCGCCTCTTATTTCGCCGGCGCGGGGCGGCTAGCCTCGCCGGATGCGCCGCGTCTCCCTGCTGGGCCTGCCCACCGATCAGCACTCATCGTTCCTCCGGGGAGCGGCCAAGGCGCCGCCCGCGATCCGCGAGGCGCTGTACTCCAGCCACAGCCACCTGACGGCGACCAACGGCCTCATGCTGGACGCGGAGAGCCTGAGAGACCTGGGCGATGCGCCGCTGCGCGAGGACGTCGAGGACTTCGAGCGGATGGTGGAGGCGGCGGGCCAGGCTTTCGCGGCCGGTCCGGCGGTGATGCTGGGGGGCGACCATGCGGTGACCTATCCGATCCTCGTCGGGGTCGCCGCCGCCGGGATCGCGCCGCCGCAGATTGTGCATATCGACGCCCACTCGGACCTCTACGAGGACTTCGAGGGCGATCCCCTAAGCCACGCCTCGCCCTTCGCCCGGATCATGGAGAACGGGCTGGCGGCCGGGATCGTCCAGCTGGGCATCCGCACCCCCAACGCTCATCTGACCGCCCAGGCCAAGCGCTATGGGGTGAAGGTGTTCGCGCCGCATGAGCACGAGGCGGGGCTGGCCGCCCTGCCGACCGGACCGACCTACATCTCCATCGACCTGGACGGCCTGGACCCGGCCTTCGCGCCGGGGGTGTCGCACCACGAGCCGGGCGGGCTGACCACCCGCGAGGTGCTGGAGGTGATCTGGAAGACGCCCGGCCCGGTGGTCGGCGGCGACATCGTCGAGCTGAACCCGGACCGCGACGTGAATGGCATGACCGCCGTCCTGGCCGCCAAGCTCCTGAAGGAACTCGTGGCCAGGATCAGCACGGACGCTACTGCATCGTGGGGATGACGAAGGCGGAGTCCTCGACGGCGCCTTCGGGCCAGCGGGCGGTGATGGTCTTGGTCTTGGTGTAGAAGCGGACGCCCTCCATGCCGTGCTGGTT
>NZ_SCVD01000033.1 GCF_004297125.1 Phenylobacterium sp.
ACGTCCACCGTGGATTGGCCGCGCTGCAGCGACTCGCGAACGGCATTCAACGACTGGGACGTCGCACGCTGGTTCTGGGCGATAGCCCAGACGGCGCCGTTGTCCTTCGCGTTGTTGATCCTCTTGCCGGTGTTGATCCTCCCCTGGGTGACGTTCAGGTCCGCGTTGGTCGAATTCAGGTTTTGCAGCGCGATCATGGCGCTGACGTTGGTGTTGACCGAATTGGCCATGGGTAGTGCCTTCCATTCTGGAGGGAGTGGTCCGGACTTCTGCCGGCGAGCGATTTTTCGCTCATGCACGACCACGCAAGGCGCGGGCCAGGATTAACCACGCCGCGCCAGGTCTTTTCCGCATGATTTTATTGGATTTTTTGGAGAACTCGGGTCGCCAGGACTCCCGCCCCACCAGCCATTTCCTGCAGCCCGGCAGATCGTGCCGAGACCGGCCCGGCAAAAATCAAAAAGGCCGCGGGGACGCCGCGGCCTTCGAAAATCGGGAGCGCCTGGAGGATCAGGCCGCGGCCTGGGCCCCTTGGCTGGCGAGGCCCTGCATGATCATGCGGTTGATCTCGATCAGGGGCTCGATCTCCTCCTGGTTCCGGATCACCAGGGTCGTGTGCTTGCCGACCCAGATGCTGAGCGAAATGAACGAGGCCCGCAGGGCGGGCGGCAGCCCGTTCTTCGGGTTCGAGCAGTCGGCCGCCAGCGTCGACCACATGCGGCGGTTCCAGTCGAGCGCATCGACCCGCCTGGCGACCTCCGTCCGATCGAGAGTGGCGGCGTCCATCAGCGCGCGGGTGACCTGCGCGAACAGACGGTATTCCATGTCGCGGGGATTCTCAGCCCGCGTGGCCGCCTGTTGATACGCCTGAAGGGACATTCCCCAGCCTTTCGTCTTCGTACTCGATGAGTTTCCGGCAGAGCATCAGCGCCTTGTAGTACTCGCGCGCCATGCAGTGCTTCGAGATGTTCACGCAGTCGGCCAGCACCGAAGGGTTCTGGATGACCCCCATGAACTCGGTCAGCCGACGAACGAATTCGTCGTAGAAGCGTTCGGCGTTGCCCTCGTCGAGGTACATCATCATCACGGGGAAATAGATCCGCCGCGCTGGGGTCTGCACATCGTCCGGCTGCAGGATATCCTTCTCGCGAAGGACGGACGCCTTGTTCTGGAGGACAAGCACGGCCCGGCGGTCGCCATTCTGAACGACAGCGCCGTTCAGCACGAACTTCTCACCGGGTCTCAGCGATAGCTTCAGCGGCAAAGCCCGCCCCCTGATCTCGGAGCCTGCGAACCAGCGATGTGATTCGAATGAACCATAATCGCCCTCCTCAGGCCCGAACGCACCCTAGGCTTACGAGGGACCCGTTAACACGCGATTGCCGGGCGGGATTCTTAGGCCCTTTTAAGCGCGGATTAAGCATAAGGAGGCCAATTGGCAGGCTATCTGCTGGAGAGCCTGTTCATGCCCGCCAAGGCCCCGACCACCTTCGTGTCCGCCCTAGCGCTCGACACCGCCGCGGGGCCGGCCGCAGCCACGCCGAAGGCGACGGGCGGCCCCATGGGGGAGGCCGGATCCAAGGAGGCCCTTGCGCGGCTGACCTCGGCCATGTCCGAGCTGAAGGCGATCGCCGTCAAGCCGTTGCTGGACCGTGCGGTCCAGGCGCTGAACGCCGAACGAAACCAGGAGGGCGGCGAGTGGGCGCTGAAGGCTCTCGACAAGGATGAGACCAACGGCTTCGGCTGGTATCTGCTGGCGATCAGCCGCGAGCGGGCGGGCGATTTCGGTTCGGCGATCACAGCGTACGAGACGGCCCTTCGCCTGCTGCCGGATCATGCGGAGGTCGCCAACGATCTTGGCCGCCTGGCGTACCGCCTCGGCATGAAATCCCATGCCGAGAAGCTGTTCCGGCACTTCCTCGTCCGCTACCCGGGTCACCACGAAGGCGCCAACAACCTCGCCTGCGTGCTGCGAGACGACCAGCGGTACGATGAGGCCGTCGAGCTCCTGCGCCCGGCGATCCTCGCGCGGCCCGACGTCGCCATGCTCTGGAACACGATGGGCACCGTCATGGCGGAGCTGGGCGACTATCCCAATGCCGAGATCTTCTTCCGCGAGGCCGTGCGGCTTGAGCCGACGTTTCCAAAGGCGCTCTACAATCTGAGCAGCGCGCGACTGTCCCAGGGCGATCCCGACGAGGCCCTGGTTCTCTGCGACGAAGCCCTCGCCCACGTCCTGGCCGAGGACGAGCGGCAGATGATGCACCTTTCACGCTCGACCATCCTGTTGACGCTGGGCCGCATTGGCGAGGGCTGGGACGCCTACGAGGCCCGCCTCCACCCGTCCTATGCCGACACGACTCACTTCCTCGTGGATGTGGAGCGCTATCCGGCCGGGGCCGGCCTCGAGGGCAAGTCCCTGCTGGCCATCGCCGAGCAAGGTCTGGGGGACGAGATCCTGTTCGGCAACGTCCTGCCGAACGCACTGGAGGCCGTGGGGCCCGAAGGCCGGTTGACCCTCGCGGTCGAGCCCCGGCTGGTTTCGCTGTTCCAGCGGAGCTTCCCGCAGGCCACGGTCGGCGCGCACGCCACCTATCTGAAGACCGGCCGCACCTACCGAACGCTGCCCTTCGTCACGAACTTCAAGGACTACGACTACTGGACGCCGTTCGGCTCGCTGCTGCGGGAGTTCCGCCGCAGCATCGGAGCTTTCCCGGACCGCGCGGGCTTCCTGACCCCCGATCCGGTCCGGGTGGCGCACTGGCGCCGCGAGCTGGACACGGCGCCGGCCGGCGTGAAGGTGGGGCTCCTCTGGAAGAGCAACATCCGCACAGGCGCGCGTCGCCGCTTCTTCTCGCCGTTCGCGGATTGGGCGCCTGTGCTCAGGGCCAGGGGCGTCACCCTTATCAACCTGCAATACGGCGACTGCTCGGAAGAGATCGCCCAGGCCGAGCGTGACTACGGCGTCAGCATCTGGACGCCGCCGGGTATCGACCTGAAGCAGGACCTGGACGATGTTGCGGCGCTCTGCTGCGCGGTGGACCTGGTCGTGGGCTTCTCGAACGCCACGATGAACCTGGCCGCCGGCTGTGGCGCGCCGACCTGGCTGATCTCGGTGCCCGGCGCCTGGACCCGCCTGGGGACGGCCCGCTACCCCTGGTACCCGCAGGTACGCACCTTCACCACGCCGGCGTTCGGCAACTGGACCCCGGTGATGGAGGCGGTCGGCGAGGCGGTCGAGGCCTTCGCGGCGGAACGCTGACCGCGCCCAGGGATTGATCGGGCAGGCGCCAGGACGGCGCCAGACGCGAGGAGCCCGAAGATGTCCGAATCCCCCGACCTGGATGGCCAGGAAGGCGCCGAGGCGTATGACGCCTTGCTCGACGACGATGGAACCGGCCTCGGCGAGGAGCGCACCTTCGAGGAGCTCCCGCAGGTCGAGGACCTGACCCAGGTGGACGGCGACCGCGACGACGACGAGGCCTTGGCGCTCGACGCCGACGAATTCGATCCCGACGCCGTGGATGACGCCGACACCGAAGAAGACGATGAACTCGACTACCGCGCCGCCACCGCCGAGCGCGAGGACGACCTGGATGGCCAGGGGCCGGAGGACGGCTTCAACGAGGCCCGCGTCGCCCCCGACGACATCGACGGCCTGGAGGAGACGGGCGACGCGCTCACGGTCGACGGCGGCGAGGATGACTTCACCAATTTCGAGGCGAGGAAAATCGACGACGCGGACCTGGAAGACCTGGGCTATGCCAAGCCGGACGGAACGGCGAAGGGCTAGGAGAGCTCGAAGCCCTTTTCGCGCAGGCGCCGCAGGCTCTCGGGCCGCTGCGCCGCCCAATCCTCGGCCAGCAGGCCCAGGCCAACCACGTCGGCCGGCTGACCGTTTTTCCAAACGTGGGCGCGCAGCAGCGCCTCGCGCCGGAAGCCGAACGATTCGTGCAGCTTCCACACCGCCTCGTTGCCAATCAGCACCTCGCAGCACAGCTTGTTGAGGCCGTGGTCCGCGAATACATGCTCGATGACCTTGAACTCGACGAAGGCCCCCACGCCCTTCCCGCGGGTCGAACCGTCGGCGAGGTAATAGGCCCACGAGCATCTCCGGTGCGCCGGCGCGATGTCATAGAGATTGGCTAGGCCGACGGGCCTGTCGTCCACCTGGATGATCCAGTACTTCCGCGCCGGGTCCGCCATGGCGGCGTTGAACCAGTGCTCGTGCTCGACCTCCGATATCTCATGGTCGCTGTACATCCAGGCGCGGATGTCGGGCAGGTTCCGCCATGTGCGGAGCCGGCTCATGTCGGACCCCTCGACGGGCCGCAGGACGATGTCTGGCGCGCTCATGCGGCGGCTCCGGAGCTGTTGCGTTCGAGGGCGACCACGTCAGCCGTGGTGAAGTCCGGCTTACCCGGATAGAGCCGCTCGTAGACGTCGCGGACGAACGCCAGATCCTCCGGCAGGTCGACCGTCCACCGCAGATGCGCCAGCGACACTGGCTGCGAGAGGTAGGCCAGCCGGAATTCGTCGGGCCGCCGGTAGATGAAGGGCGTCACATGCTCCCGTTCGTACGGGTCGGCGGCCTCGCGGCAGGCGCGCGCCAGCGCCTCGCGGCTCATCACCTCGACGTCCAAGCCGTGCGGATAGGTGCGCACGGCGGGCGTGTTGCTGGCGTAGTCCGCCCCGGCCTCCCGCCGGCTGTCGATGGTGGCGTCGATCACCGTCCAGTCGGCCAGCGGGCAGTCGGCGGTCAGCCGCACCACCGTGTCGGCCTCCGGGACCAGGGCCATCGCCCCTCCGAACCTGTCCAGCACGTCGGTCAGCGAGCCGCGAAACACCAGGTGGCCCAGGCCCGCCACATAGTCGGCCAGAGGATCGTCGGACGCGTCGGTGCTGGTGGCCACCACGATGCGGCCGATGCGCGCGGAGCGGCCCAGGCGCTCGAGCTGCCGGCCGATCATCGGCTCGCCCAGCACCGGCGCCATGACCTTGCCGGGCAGCCGGCTGGAGGTCATCCGCGCCTGAAGGATCGCCAGGTTCAAGGCATTCGGTCCCGTGATCGCAACAGCTGCACCCACGACTATTCCGCGTCTCTCCTCCGGGCAATGGGGCGGCCCCCGCCCTTGCGGAAGCCTGATCGCCCTTGAACATCCGGTACAGGACTATAGGTTGCCCTTAGACAAACAACTGTTCGAACGTGGGCTTGGCGCCCGCGCGGGGAGCCTAGATGAGCCGTCAGCGTTTCGAGGGGACCGACAACTACGTCGCGACCGAAGACCTTAAGGTGGCGGTCAACGCCGCCATCGCCCTGGAACGTCCGCTCCTGATCAAGGGCGAGCCCGGCACCGGCAAGACGGTGCTGGCGGAGGAGATCGCCAAGGCGCTGGGGTCGGACCTGATCACCTGGCACATCAAGTCGACCACCAAGGCCACCATGGGCCTTTACGAGTACGACGCCGTGACCCGCCTGCGCGACAGCCAACTCGGCGACGAGCGGGTGAAGGACGTCAAGAACTACATCAAGAAGGGCAAGCTCTGGGAGGCCTTCGAGCACGCCGGCCGGCCCGTGCTGCTGATCGACGAGATCGACAAGGCCGACATCGAGTTCCCCAACGACCTCCTGCAGGAGCTCGATCGGATGGAATTCTACGTCTACGAGACCAACGAGACGATCAAGGCGGCCGTCCGCCCGATCGTGATCATCACGTCGAACAACGAGAAGGAGCTGCCCGACGCCTTCCTGCGCCGCTGCTTCTTCCACTACATCCGCTTCCCCGACAGCGAGACGATGCAGGAAATCGTCGACGTCCACTATCCGGGGATCAAGGCCAAGCTGGTCGCCGAGGCGCTGCGCATCTTCTACGACATGCGCAAGGTGCCGGGCCTGAAGAAGAAGCCGTCCACGTCCGAACTGCTGGACTGGCTGAAGCTTCTGATGGTCGAAGACATCGACGCCGATGCGCTGGCCGAGAAGGATCCCACCAAGCTGATCCCGCCGCTGCACGGCGCCCTGCTCAAGAACGAGCAGGACGTGCATCTGTTCGAACGCCTGGCCTTCCTGGCCCGGCGCGAGGGCGCGGCGCGGCCCGGCCAGCAGTAACGCCCCGGCACTCGGCCGTTACGGCGAATTCACTCGCCTTTTCGAAGGGCTCCGACCACCCTCCAAGGGAACGGACGGAGCCCTTTTTCATGAAGCCGCTGTACCTCGTCGCCGCCTCGGCCCTGGCCCTGACCGCCGCGGCCTGCGGCCCCAAGGTTCCCGCCGCGCGCGCCGCGCTGGACTGCCCCCAGACTCAGGGGGACCTCACCCGCACCTCGGCGTCGCCGGACGGCAAGGCCTGCACCTACACCAACGACGGCGGCGCCGAAGTGACGCTGCAGCTCGTCAACGTGACCGGCAGCCCCGACGCCACGCTGGCGGGCATTGAGACCACCCTGCTCGCCAACCGCACGGCGCCCGTCGCCGAAGATGCGAAGGACGGGACCAAGGAGGAGCCGGCCAAGGCCAGCCCCCAGGCCGCCACGGACGCAGAGAAGGCGGCCAAGGAAGCCGCGGACGACACCAAGGGCGTCTCCGTCCAGGTCAGGATCGACCCGCACGGCAAATCCGGTGTCGTCACCGAGGACGGCGGGACCACCCGCGTGAACCTGCCCGGCATCCATGTCGTCGCCAACGACAACGACGACACCGCCAATGTGCGCGTGGGCCCGCTCACCATCGACGCCGGCGACGACGGCGCGACAGTGCGAATGCGCCGCGACGTGCGCCTGCGGGGGGAGGCGCTGAGCCGGGAAAAGCGCGGCCTGCGCGCCATGTTCATCTATACGGGCGACGACCTGCCCGAAGGCTACCGGTTCGTCGGCTACGAGGCCGGCGGCCCCAAGCGCGGCCCGATCACGGTCGCCGTCGTGAAGTCGAAGACCGAAGGCCCCGACGGCGGCGAGCTGTATCCCGACGTGAAGAAACTGGTCCGCAAGAACGGCGGAGTCTGAATCTCAAGGGCCTGAAGCATCCGCCGGGACGCCGGGTCGGCTCGGGCCGACCCGTGCGCGCCGCGCGAAGGCAGAGGCCGGTCAGGCGGCCGGCTGCACCTCGACGACCTTGTAGGTCAGCGGCCGGCCATCCTCGTCGGTGACCGTCACGTATTCGCCAACCGCGAACTTGTGCTGGCCCAGGCGGTGGACCGGCTCGTCGTCGGCGGCGTCATCCTCGTCGTAGTCGAAGAACCAGCGCTGGCCCTTGCGCGCCAGACGGCCGTCGACGGGATCCTCGTCCGGCGCGAACCGGCGCACGGTGCAGGCGTCGCGCGCCTTGCCGTAGGCCGCCTCGTCCAGCATCCCGTCCGGCGTCAGCGGCGCGGTCAGCGAATAGCCGCGGTGGTCGTCTCCGCCGGCGAATTCCGTCCCGGGGTTGCGGGCGAGCCGCATCACGATGCGCGACAAGGACATGAAGTCACCTCCTGGCAGGTCAGATAAGGATTCTAGTGAGAGAGAAACAGGCTCGGGCTGTCCGAGTTCAACAGCGTCCGGGTGGTGCCGCCGAAGATGAACTCCTGCAGCCGCGGGTGACCGAACGCGCCGGCCACCAGAATATCGGCCCCGGCCGAGGCCGCGGCATGCAGGATCGCTGGCGCGGCGTCGCCGCTGTCGGTGAGCAGCTGCACCTCCGAAGCCACGCCGCGCGCTGCGTAATAGCTCTGCAGCCGGGCGGGGTCGAAGGTGCGGGAGCTGGCCTTGGGGGCGGCGATGATCACCACCTTCGACGCCTTCTCCAGCAGTGGCGTGGCGAGGCGCGCGGCGCGCGAGGCCTCCTTGCCGCCGTCCCAGGCCACGGCGACCACGCCCCCGACCTTCAGGCCTTCGCGAGCGATCAGCACCGGGCGCTGTTCGTCGGCCACCATCTGCTGGAAAGCCTCGGCCAGGGGTCCCCGCCCCCGCGCGGGATCGCTGGTGAACACCACCACGTCCGATAGGCGGCTCTCGGCCGACAGCCCCGCCCAGACCGGCGTCTGCAGGGCCACGAACTGACTCTTGGCGTATTTGGCGCCGGCCGCGGCCTTGCGGGCGTTGGCCTCGCCGGCCGCGGTGGCCTCCTTCAGGGACTCGAGCGCGGTCGTCTGGACCCCGCCCAGGAAGCCTTCGCCCATCCAGGGCATGACGTCGGCCACGTCGGCCGGGGTGTAGACGCAGGCGAGCTCCGCCCCGAACGGCTCGGCGAGCATCGCCGCGGCGGCGACGGTGGCGGCGTCGCCCTGGCCGCCCGACAGCGGCGCCATGATGCGGGCCCAGCTCATGTATGCATCCTCTTCACGCCCCACCATCTTCTATCCTGAACCGCGCCGGATTGATCTTTGTCAGTCCCTGGGCCAGTTCACGACCTCGACAGTGGAAGGAATGCACGGGTGAGGAAAGGGCTGCGTCGCACGAATGAGGCGCCCCGGGCCTGGCAGCGTATGCTTTCGGGCCGCCGGTTGGACCTGCTCGACCCCTCGCCCATGGACATCGAGATCGAGGATATCGCCCACGGCCTGGCCCGTGTGGCCCGCTGGAACGGCCAGACGGTGGGCCAGCACGCCTTCTCGGTCGCCCAGCATTCGGTGGTGGTCGAGGAGATCGTGGCCCACATCCAGCCCGACGTCGAACCCCGCTGGCGGCTGGCCGCCCTGCTGCACGACGCCTCGGAATATGTGATCGGCGACATGATCAGCCCGTTCAAGGCCGCGCTGGGCGTCGACTACAAGGTCTTCGAGGAGCGGCTGGAGAACGCCATCCACGTGCGCTTCGGCATCCCGGCCAAGACGCCGACGGCGATCAAGAAATTGATCAAGCAGGCCGACCGGGCCTGCGCCTTCTTCGAGGCGACCCAGCTCGCGGGGTTCGGCCACGCCGAGGCGCTGGAGATCTTCGGCGCCCCGCCAACGGGCTACAGCCTGAAGATCGAGCCACAGGCGCCCTTCGACGCCCAGGCTCACTATGTGCGCCGCTTCGAGGTGCTGTCCGAGGCCGCGGGCTACACGCCCCACGCCCAGGCGTTCGACACCGAATGAGCAGCTCCCTCGTCATCGGGCTGTCGGCGGTGGTGGTCGCCATCAAGGACGGCGAGGCCGTGGCCCTTATCGTTCGCCAGAAGGGCCAGGCGGGCGACCTGACCAGCCTGCCCTTCGGCCCGTTCGACCCCGACGGCCACCGCACGTTCGAACTGGCGCTCCGGGCGTTCGTGACCGAGCAGACCCGTTTCGACCTGGGCTATGTGGAACAACTCTACACCTTCGGCGACAAGGGCCGCGACGCGCCCCTCGCCGACCTGGGCGGCGGCGGCGACGCGGCAGCGCGGGTGATCTCCGTAGGCTACCTGGCCCTGGCGCCCGCGGCGGTCGACACCCACTTCGCGGGCAGCGAATGGCGGCCCTGGTCGCAGATCTTTCCCTGGGAGGACTGGCGCGCCGGGCGCCCGCGCGCCTTCGACGCCATCGAGACGGCGCTACGCACCTGGGCCGGCAACGACGCCCAGAAGCTCGCCCGCGCCCGCCTGCTGTTCGCCCTGGATGGCGCGCCGTGGAACGAGGAACGGGTGCTGGAGCGCTACGAGCTGCTCTACGAGGCCGGCCTGGTCCAGGAGGCGGCCCGCGACCGCGACGAGGCCGCCCCTGCCCGCCCCGACGCCCTGGTGGCGGCGCTGGGCGAGGCGATGATCTCCGACCACCGGCGGATCCTGGCCACGGCGCTCGGCCGCCTGCGCGGCAAGCTTAAGTACCGCCCGGTGGTGTTCGAGCTGATGCCGGACGCCTTCACCCTCTCGGCCCTGCAGCGCACCGTGGAGGCCATCGCCGGCGTCCCCCTGCACAAGCAGAATTTTCGACGCGCCCTCGAACGGGCCGAACTGGTGGAGGGCCTGGGCCGCCTCGACGCCGACACCGGCGGCCGCCCCGCCGAGCTGTTCCGCTTCCGCCGCGAGATCCTGGGGGCACGGCCGGTGAGCGGGCTGTCGCTGCCGCTACTGCGGGACTAGGCCGCCTCGCGCGCGTCCTCCGCCGCCGCCTTCGCGGGCTCCGCCCCGACTCGCGCCTTGATCATCGTGCTCGTCTCGCGGCTGCCGTCGTGGCTCCAGCCCGGCGGGCCGAAGATGTAGCCCAGCGCGTGGCGCGGGTTCCGGACCACGTCCTGGACGATCCCGATCCATTCGTGGAAGACCACCCGCAGGATGTTGAAGGTGGCTACGTTCTTGACCAGGCCGTAGCGGCAGGGCTCGGCGTCCAGTTCGGGCTGGAAAGTGCCGAACATCCTGTCCCACACGATCAGGATCCCGGCGTAGTTGCGGTCCAGGTAGATGGCGTTGCGGGCGTGGTGGACCCGATGGTGCGACGGCGTGTTGAACACCGCCTCGAACCAGCGTGGCGTCTTTTTGATCGCCTCGGTGTGGATCCAGTACTGGTAGACCAGGCTGACCCCCTTCTGGATGGCGATCATCGCCGGGGGGAAGCCCAGGAAGGCCAGGGGCAGCCACAGCGCCCAGGTCCCGGCCACTCCGCCCGTCCAGGTCTGCCGGAGCGCAGTGGACAGGTTGTAGTGTTGGGACGAGTGGTGGTTGACGTGCGCCGCCCACCAGAACCGCCGCTCGTGGCTGACGCGATGGAACACGTAGTAGGTCAGGTCCTCCAGCAGAAAGATCGCCACCCAGGCCCAGATCGCCGTCATCGGGATCGTGAACAGCCGGTGCTCGTAGACCCACAGGGTCGCGGCGAAGACGGCGCCCGCGGTCAGCAGCCCCGCGACGCTGGAGATCAGGCCCATGCCCAGCGACACCGCGGTGTCCTTCGTCTCGTAGCGCGCGTCGGCCTTGCCCATCCGGGCCAGAACGATCTCGAGGATGACCGAGAGGATGAAGAACGGCGTCGCAAGCGTGACCGGATCGATCGCCGCCTTCATCATGCAGCAAGGTCCTTGGTCAGGTTCTTGGGCGGCCAGGACGGCAGCGACAGGGTCGCGCGCGGCGCGGCGATGTCGGCCAGGTCGACGCACAGCTTGCCGTTCTTGAAGCTGGCCGAGATCGCCTGGGCCCACGGGATCTGGCGGGCCGCGAATCCGTCGCCCACCTGGCAGATCACCAGCGCCAGGCCACCGGACTTGGCCAGGGCTCCGGCTCCGTCCGAGGCCACCCAGACGGCGTCCAGCTTACGGCCGGGGAACTCGTATTCGAAGAGCCCGCGCGCCTTGTAGTCGTCCAGCGGGCCCGCGGGCTTGGCGATCTTCGCCCAGGCGGCGATGGCGACCAGCACGCCGACCGCCGCCGCCGAAAGGGCAAGTTGAACGAAGAAGGCCTCGTTCATCGCGGTGGCTCCCATGCTGTCCAGACGCGGAGCGTGGGCGCGCGCCGACAGCCGGTCAAGGAAAAGGCCGCTCCTGCGACAGAGCGGCCTTCCTTCAGGCGCAGGCGTCCCTGGGAGGGACTGGGAACGCGCCGGCGCCCGAAGCCCTTCCCGCTAGAATTTGCGGACGTAGGAGGCGCCGAACACGTTGGCGTGGGCGCTGCTGTTGGTGAATTCCTGGCGCGTGTAGTCGACGCGGATGCCGTTCAGCCCATCGAAGGAGTGCTGGGCGCCGACGCCGAAGTTCCAGGACTCACCGTCGTCGGCCGCCGAGACCCCCAGCGCCTTGCCGCTGATCTTGGTGGTGCCGTAGCCGACGCGGGCGAACAGGTCGGTGTTGGGGCTGATCGGCAGGAAACCGACGCCGTAGGCGGCGAACTGGTGCTCGAGCTTGGTCTTCACATCCAGGCCCGGCGTGCCGCCGACGTCGTGGAACGTGTAGCCTTGCAGGCCGGTGGCCGCCTCGCCCTCCACGCCGAGATAGGGCGTGAAGCGGTAGCCCAGGCGGGCGCCGGCGATCTCGTAGTTCGGCGTGCCCGCGTCGGCGTGGGCCAGGCCCAGGTTCACATAGGCGCCGACGTTGCTGGCGGCGGCGTCCTGGGCCTGGGCGGCGGCGGGGACGACGGTGGCGATCGCGGCCAGCGAGGCCGCGGCGATGAGAGCGTTTTTCATTTTTGGGGAGGAACTCCGTACTCGTACTGAACAGCCCGCCCAGTCCGTCTACCGATCGACGCCAAACGCGGCCCGCCGCAGACGGTTCTTTGTCGAAGGTTTGTTCAGTGCATGTCTGTGTCCTTCCGGCCACATCGCCCGTGACGCCGCCGATGGGCGTGCTAATCAGGCGGCAAAGTTCGGGAAGGAACACGAATGACCGACGCGGTGATCGCCGCCACTGGGCTCTACACGCCGCCCAACAGCCTCTCGAACGCCGAGCTCGTCGAGACCTTCAACGCCTACGTCGAGCGCTTCAACGCGGCCAACGCCGCGGCGATCGAGGCGGGCGATGTCCAGGCCCTGACCCCCTCCTCCGCCGAGTTCATCGAGAAGGCCTCGGGCATCAAGGCCCGCTTCGTCGTGGACAAGACCGGCCTGGTCGATCCCGACCGGATGGTCCCCAATATCCCCGAACGCCCGAACGACCAGATCTCGATCCTGGCCGAGATCGCCGTGGAAGCCGCCAGAGAGGCGATCGCCCGCTGGGGCAAGGACGTCAGCCGGATCGACGCGGTGATCTGCGCCGCCTCGAACATGCAGCGCGCCTATCCCGCCATGGCGATCGAGGTGCAGCAGGCCCTGGGTATCGAAGGGTTCGCCTTCGACATGAACGTCGCCTGCTCGTCCGCCACGTTCGGCATCAAGACCGCCTCCGATTTCGTGACCTCCGGCTCGGCGCGGGCGGTGCTGATGGTCAATCCTGAGATCTGCTCGGGCCACCTGAACTTCCGCGACCGCGACAGCCATTTCATCTTCGGCGACGTGGCCACCGCGGTGATCGTCGAGCGGGCGGAAGATGCGACCGGCGGCTGGGACATCCTGGGCACGCGGCTGAAGACCCAGTTCTCGAACAACATCCGCAACAACTTCGGCTTCCTGAACCGGGCCGCTCCGGAGGGCGTCGGCGCCCCGGATAAGCTGTTCGTCCAGGAGGGCCGCAAGGTCTTCCGCGAGGTGGTGCCGATGGTCTCGGAGATGATCATCGACCACGCGGGCGAGTTGGGCATCGATCCGCACGGCCTCAAGCGGATGTGGCTCCACCAGGCCAACATCAACATGAACGAAATGATCGGGAAGCGCGTCCTGGGCCGCGAGCCCAGCACGGCCGAGAACGTCATCATCCTGGACGAGTACGCCAACACCTCCTCGGCCGGATCGATCATCGCCTTCCACAAGGCCAACGACGACTTCTCGGCGGGCGAGACCGGCCTGATCTGCTCCTTCGGCGCGGGGTATTCGGCCGGGACGGTGTTCGTCAGGAAGCGGTGAGGCTAGGCTCTCTTCGCCAAGGGAGTCTCCATGAACAACAAGCTGCTCGCCGCCACCGCCGTGGCGCTTTGCCTGACCGCCTCGCAGGCGGGCTCTGCGCCGACCTACGACCTCATGGTCCGCGGCGGCGAGATCTACGACGGGTCGGGCGGCGCGCCGGTCAAGGGCGACGTGGCGATCAACGGGGACCGGATCGTCTGCGTCGGAGCCTGCCCCGGCACGGCGGCGAAGACCGTGGACGCCCATGGCAAGGCCGTCGCGCCGGGCTTCATCAACATGCTGTCCTGGTCCAACGACAGCTTGATGCAGGACGGCCGCGGCCAGTCCGAACTGCGCCAGGGCGTTACGCTCGAAGTCATGGGCGAGGGTACGTCCATGGGCCCGCTGACGCCCGAGATGAAGCGGCTGGAGGCCCAGCGCCAGGGCGATATCAAGTACCCGATCACCTGGACCACCCTCGACGAGTACCTGCGCGTGCTCGAGAAGAAGGGGGTCTCGGTGAACGTGGCGTCCTTCGTCGGCGCGGCGACAGTGCGTGTGAACGTGCTGGGCGAGAGCGACGTCGATCCGACACCCGCCCAGCTCGCCCAGATGCGCGGGCTGGTGGTCAAGGCCATGGAGGACGGCGCCCTGGGCGTGGGCTCCTCGCTGATCTACGCGCCCGGAACCTTCGCCGAGACCGATGAGCTGGTCGCCCTGGTCACCGAAGCCGGCCGCTGTGGCGGCATGTACATCAGCCACATGCGTTCGGAAGGCGCGCGGCTGTTGGAGGCCACCGATGAGGTGATCGACATCTCGCGGCGCTCAGGCGCTCCGGCCGAAATCTACCACCTCAAGGCCGCCGGCCGCGACAACTGGGGCAAGATGGATGCGGCGATCGGCCGGATCGAGGCCGCCCGCGCGTCCGGCCTGCGGATCACCGCCGACATGTACACCTACCCGGCCAGCTCCACCGGCCTGGACGCCGCCATGCCCACCTGGGTCCAGGCCGGCGGCGTGGAGGCCTGGATCGGCCGCCTCAAGGACCCCGCCACCCGCGCCCGGGTGATCGAGGAGATGCGGTCCGGCTCGCCGACGTTCGAAAACCTACAGCGCGGCGCGGGCGCGGACGGCACCTTGCTGGTGGGCTTCAAGAACCCGAAGCTGAAGCCGCTCACGGGCAAGACCCTGGCCCAGGTGGCCAAGGACCGTGGGGTCAGCCCGGAGGACGCCGCCATCGATCTGGTGATCGAGGACGGCTCCAGGGTGCAGGTGGTCTACTTCTCGATGTCCGAGGCGAACGTGGCGCGCCAGGTCACCCTGCCCTACATGAGCTTCGGCTCGGACGCGGAGGCCCAGGCGCCCGAGGACCCTTTCACCCTCTCGTCGACCCACCCGCGGGCCTACGGCAACTTCGCCCGGCTGCTGGCGAAGTACGTGCGCGACGAGAAGCGCCTGAGCCTCGGCGAGGCGGTGCGCAAGCTGTCGGCCCTGCCCGCCCACAACCTCGGCCTCCATGAGCGCGGCGAGCTGAAGGTTGGGAACTACGCCGACGTGGTGGTCTTCGATCCCGCGAAGATCCAGGACCACGCCACCTTCGAGAAGCCGCACCAGTTCTCGACGGGCGTCAGCGAAGTGGTGGTCAACGGTCAGCTCGCGCTCGCGAACGGCGAGCCCACGGCCGCGCGTCCCGGAAAGGTCGTGCGCGGCCGCGGCTGGACCGGCTGGAAGGACGGCGGCTGCAAGCCCAGCGCCAGGGACTGGCGCTGGTGACCACAATGCAGCATCGCGCGGCTTGACCATCTTCCACTGAGAGTTGAGCCTTCGCGGACGCCCCGCCGCTGAGCGATGCGGCGTCGCCAGGGAGTCGCCAATGCCTGCCATCCCAAGCTTCAAGGGCGAGGCCAAGCCCTTCAGCGAGGGCGCCGTCGCCGCGGCGGCCGCCAAGCTGGCCTGCGAGGTCGCCGCAGTGCGCGCCGTGATGCAGGTGGAGAGCCGCGGCGGATTCCTGCCGGACGGGCGTCCGCGCATCCTCTTCGAGCGGCACTATTTCTCGCGGCTCGTGAACGGCGCCTACGATCACGAGCATCCGGACATCTGCTCGACCCGATCCGGCGGCTATGTCGGCGGAGCCGCAGAATACGACCGCCTGGTCCGCGCCGCCAGGCTGGACCTGCGAGCCGCGATCCGCTCGGCGAGCTGGGGCGCGTTCCAAGTGATGGGCGACCACTACAAGCGGCTCGGCTACGCAACGCCGGAAGCCTTCGTACAGGGGATGTGCGAGTCCGAGGACCGGCACCTAGAGGCCTTCGTGGCCTTCGTGAAGTTCAACAGGCTGGACGACGAGCTACGCCGACACGACTGGGCCGGCTTCGCCCGCGGATACAACGGGGCGGGCTACAAGGCGAACCGCTACGACGAGAAGTTGGCGGCGGCCTACCACATGTTCAATCTCGGCGAAGCGAGGGCCGACGGCGGACGCCCGAACCTGCGCATGGGCGACGACGGGCCCGATGTCGTGACCCTTCAGCGTGCCCTCGGCCTGAATCCCGACGGCGACTTCGGTCCGGCGACGAAAGCCTCCGTGATCAAGTTCCAGAAGTCCAAGGGACTGGTGGCCGACGGCTTCGTCGGCCCCCTGACCTGGCGGACCCTCGGGCTTTAGCGGTCCTTCTCGCGTTCCCCGATCGCCGCCTGCGCCGCGGCCAGGCGGGCGATCGGCACGCGGTAGGGCGAGCAGCTGACGTAATCCAGGCCGACGCTCTCGCAGAACTGGATCGAGGCGGGGTCGCCGCCGTGCTCGCCACAGATGCCCAGCTTCACGTCCGGCCGCACCGCGCGGCCGCGCTCGGCGGCGATGCGGATCAGGTCGCCGACGCCCTCCTGGTCCAGGCTGACGAAGGGGTCCTTCTCGAAGATCCCCTTCTCGATATAGGCGTTCAGGAACCGGCCGGAGTCGTCGCGGCTGATGCCGAAGGTGGTCTGGGTCAGGTCGTTGGTGCCGAAGGAGAAGAACTCGGCGTACTCGGCCAGGTCGCCGGCGCGCAGGGCGGCGCGGGGCAGCTCGACCATGGTGCCGACCATGTATTTGATGGCGACGCCCTTTTCCGCGATCACTTCCTTGGCCGTGCGGTCCGTCAGTTCGCGGAGGAACTTCATCTCCTCGCCCTTGGCGACCAGGGGGTGCATGATCTCCGGGATCGGCTGCGGCCGGCCCTCGGCGGCCACTTCGCAGGCGGCCTCAATGATGGCGCGAACCTGCATCTCGTAGATCTCGGGGTACGACACCCCCAGGCGGCAGCCGCGGTGGCCCAGCATCGGGTTCACCTCGTGCATCTCCTGCGCGCGGCGCATCAGCTTGGCCGCGTCGAGACCGGTCGCCTCGGCCACCGCCTGCACGTCCTCCTCGGTGTGCGGCAGGAACTCGTGCAGTGGCGGGTCCAGCAGGCGGATGGTGACCGGCAGGCCTTCCATGATCTTGAACAGTTCGACGAAGTCCTGGCGCTGCATGGGCAGGATCTTGGCCAGAGCCTGCTTCCGGCCGGCCACGTCGTCGGCCAGGATCATCTCGCGCACGGCGGCGATCCGGGCCGGGTCGAAGAACATGTGCTCGGTGCGGCAGAGGCCGATGCCTTCGGCGCCGAACTGGCGGGCGGTCTGGGCGTCCAGCGCGGTCTCGGCGTTGGCGCGCACCTTCAGCCGGCGCACCTCGTCGGCCCAGCCCATCAGGGCGGCGAAATCGCCGCTGAGCTCAGGCTCGACCATCTTCACCGCGCCCTGCAGAACCTCGCCGGTCGAGCCGTCGATCGTGACGATGTCATAGGCGCGGATGGTCTTGCCCCGCGCCCGGAACTCGCCGGCGCGGGCGTCGATGTGGATCTCGCCGGCGCCGGAGACACAGGGACGGCCCATGCCGCGCGCCACCACCGCGGCGTGGCTGGTCATGCCGCCGCGGGCCGTGACGATGCCGCGCGCGGCGTCCATGCCGCGGATGTCCTCAGGCGAGGTCTCCTCCCGCACCAGGATCACGGCCTCGCCGGAACCGCCCAGCTTCTCGGCCTCCTCCGCCGTGAACACCACCTTGCCGGTGGCCGCACCGGGCGAGGCCGGCAGGCCCGAGGCGATCACGTCGCGCGGGCTGGAGGGGTCGATGGTGGGGTGAAGCAGTTGGTCCAGCGAGGCGGGTTCGACCCGCATCACCGCCTCGGCCTTGGTGATCAGGCCTTCGCTGGCCAGGTCCACCGCGATGCGCAGCGCGGCCTTTGCCGTGCGCTTCCCGTTGCGGGTCTGCAGCATGTAGAGCCGGCCCTGCTCGACCGTGAACTCGATGTCCTGCATGTCGCGGTAGTGGGTCTCGAGCTTCTCCACCACCGCCTTGAACTGGGTGAAGACCTCGGGAAGCGCTTCTTCCATCGACGGGTTGACGTCGCCCATCTCCTCGCGCGCGATCTTGGTCAGCGGCTGCGGCGTGCGGATGCCGGCGACCACGTCCTCGCCCTGGGCGTTGATCAGGAACTCGCCGTACAGGCGGTTGTCGCCCGTCGAGGGGTTGCGGGTGAAGGCCACGCCCGTGGCCGAGCCATCACCCATGTTGCCGAACACCATCGACTGGATGTTCACGGCCGTGCCCCAGCTCTCGGGGATGTCGTGCATGCGCCGGTAGAACTTGGCCCGGTCGTTCATCCAGCTCGCGAACACGGCGCCGACCGCGCCCCAGAGCTGTTCGGCGGGGTCCTGCGGGAACGGCTTGCCGAGATCGCGCTCGACGGCGGCCTTGTAGTCGGCGACCACGGCCTCCCAGTCCTCAGCCGTCAGGCCGGTGTCCACATGGACATCCAGCCGGTCCTTATGGTCGTCGAGGATCTCCTCGAACATGTGGTGGTCCAGGTCGAGGACCACGTTCGAGTACATCTGGATGAAGCGGCGGTAGCTGTCGAAGGCGAAGCGGCGGTCGCCCGAAAGCCGGGCCAGCCCTTCCACCGTCTGGTCGTTGAGGCCCAGGTTCAGGACGGTGTCCATCATCCCCGGCATCGAGGCCCGCGCGCCGGAGCGCACCGAGACCAGCAGCGGGTTGGCGGCGTCGCCGAACATCTTGCCGGTGAGCTGCTCCACCGTCTTCAGGCCTTCGGCCACCTGTTCCTTCAGGTTCGGCGGGTAGGCCTTGTCGTTCGAATAGTAGTGGACGCAGGCCTCGGTGGTGATGGTGAAGCCCGGAGGCACCGGCAGGCCCAGCGACGACATCTCCGCCAGGTTGGCGCCCTTGCCCCCCAGCAGGTTTTTCATGGAGGCGTCGCCGTCCGCGGAGCCGCCGCCGAAGGCATAGACCCAGCGCGTCTTCACCATCGTATCGGCCATCTTCAATCCCCTAAGAGCTAACCCGTAACCTGGGAGAAATCCGCCACTTGTCCCATGGCGTCCCGGACTTTCGCCAGAAGGCGCAGCCGGTTGTCGCGTTCCTCGGATACGTCCGAATTTACTAACACCTTGTCGAAGAACGCGTCGACCGGCGCACGAAGCTTGGAAAGTTCGCGCATGGCGCCCGCGAAATCTTCGGCGTCGAGGGCGGCGTCCAGCTTGGCGTCCAGCTCGCCGACGGCGGAGATCAGCGCCAGTTCCTCGGGCGAGGACGCCGGCATCCGCATCGGGCCGCCGGTGGGCAGCGCGCCCTTCTTCTCCTCGGCCTTGAGGATGTTCACCGCGCGCTTGTAGCCCGCGAGCAGGTTCGTCCCGTCCTCGGTCTTGAGGAAGGCGTCCAGCGCGTTTACCCGAGCCACGATGCGGACGAGGTCGTCGTCGCCCAGGGCGAAGATCGCGGCCACCAGGTCGTGCCGCTGGCCGCGGTCGCGCAGCCAGACCTCCAGGCGGTCGGCGAAGAAGGCGACGATCTCGTCCGCCACCTCGTCGTAGCGCCGGAACTCGAACAGCACCCTGCCCGTCGGCTTCTCGCGCTCGAGACGGTCGAACACGATGTCGACCTCGCGGTCCATGGCCACCACCTGCGGCGCCCCATCCAGCAGCGCCTCGTCGAACTCGCGCAGGTAGACCTCGAACTCCTGCGACTTCGCACGGCCGCCGGCGCCCAAGTGTACGGTCAGCTTGGGCGTCGACACCCACAGCGCCCGGCCCGGATCGACGAAGCAGCGGAGCGACCGATACCAGTCGGCCACGACCTGGCGCAGCGGGAGACGCAGCTCCGAGCCCAGGACCACCCGGATCACGCCCAGGGCCGAGCGGCGGAGGGCGAACGGGTCGCGCGAGCCGGTCGGCTTCTCGCCCACGGCAAAGAAGCCCGTCAGGGTGTCCAGCTTATCGGCCAGGGCCACCGCCATGGTCACGGGACGGTCGGGAACCTCGTCGCTGGGCCCCGCCGGCTTGTAGTGGTCGCGGATCGCCTCGGCGACCAAGGGCGAGAGGCCTTCGGCCTGGGCGTAGTAGCCGCCCATGATGCCCTGCAGTTCGGGGAACTCGCCCACCACGCCCGTGCCCAGGTCGGCCTTGGCCAGACGCGCGGCCTGGACCGCCTTGGCGACCTCGGCCCCGACGCGGGGCGCGAGCGCGGCGGCCATCATCTCCAGGCGCTCGACGCGCTCGTACATGGCGCCCAGCTTGGCGTGGAAGGTGACGCCCTTCAGCTTCTCCAGCCGGTCTTCCAGCCTGGTCTTGCGGTCCTCGTTCCAGAAGAACCGGGCGTCGGACAGACGCGCCGACAGCACCTTGGCGTTGCCCAGCGCGATGGTCTTGCCGCCGTCCGTGGCGTCGATGTTGGCCACCGTCACGAAGTGCGGCGCCAGCTTGCCGGTCTTGGGGTCGCGCACGGCGAAATAGCGCTGGTGAACCCGCATGGAGGTGCGGATCACCTCGGGCGGCAGATCCAGGAACGCCGGGTCCATGTCACCCAGCACGGGCACGGGCCATTCGACCAGGCCGGCCACCTCGTCCAGCAGCCCCTGATCCTCGACCAGTTCCAGGTTACGGGCGAAGCAGAGGGTCTTGGCCGCGTCGACGATGCGGTCCTTCCGCTCCTCGGGGTCCAGGACCACGAAGTGCTTCTCCAGCTTCTCGGCGTAGGCGTCGAAGTCCTTGGCCTTGAACGACTGGCCCGAGCCCATGAAACGGTGCCCCAGGGTGGTGTCGCCGCTGGGGATGCCGTCGATCTCGAAGGGCACGACCTCGCCGTCGAAGACGCAGAGGATGCGGCGCAGCGGGCGCACCCAGCGCAGCTTGCTGACGCCTGAGACCATCGACTTGGGCCAGGGGAAGTCGCGGACGATCCCCTGGACCATCTCGGCCACGATCTCGGGCGTCGGGCGGCCCGCCTTGTGGATGTGCGCGACCCAGACCCCATCGCGATCGACCAGGTCGGACTTCTTGAGGCCGGTCTTGCGCAGGAAGCCCTCGAGGGCCTGGTCCGGCGCGCTGGTGCGCGGACCCTTGACGTCCTCATGGCGGTCCTTCTGGGCCTCGGGCAACCCCTCGGCCACCAGCGTCAGACGGCGCGCCCCGCAGAAGGTCTTCAGCGCCTCCGGCAGCAGGCCCTCGGCGGCCAGGCGCTCGCGCGCCATGCGCTCCAGGTCGCGCGCGGCGTTCGCCTGCATGCGGGCGGGGATCTCTTCCGAGAGCAGTTCGAGCAGCAGCTGGGGCATGGCTAGACTTTTTCCGCCAGAGCCACCGGAAGGGGCGCGCCGTTCCCACCTTCCGAGGCCACCCAGGCCTCGGCGCACATCTTACAGAGGTCGCGGATGCGGCCGATGTAGGCCTGACGTTCGGCGACCGCGATCGCGCCGCGGGCGTCCATGATGTTGAACAGGTGGCTGGCCTTCAGCACGTGGTCGTAGGCGGGCAGCGCGAGGGGCTGGCCCTGGCGGCCCCTGTGGTCGAGGATGCGTGGGACCTCACGCTCCATGTCCTCGAACTGGCGCTTCAGGGTCGCCACGTCGGCGACCTCCAGCTCGAAGGCTGAGAACTGCTGCTCGTTCGGCAGGTAGATGTCGCCGTAGCTGAACTCGTCGTTGAACCTGAGGTCGTAGACGCTGTCCTTGTTCTGCAGATAGAGACTGAGACGCTCCAGCCCGATGGTCAGCTCACCCGCCACCGGGAACACGTCCAGGCCGCCCACCTGCTGGAAGTAGGTGTACTGGGTGATCTCCATCCCGTCGCACCAGACCTCCCATCCAAGCCCCCAGGCTCCAACCGTGGGATTCTCCCAGTCGTCCTCGACGAAGCGGATGTCGTGGACCTTGGGATCGATGCCGATCGCCTCCAGGCAGCCGAGATACAGCTCCTGCAGGTTCTCCGGGTTGGGCTTCAGGATGACCTGGTACTGGTGGTGCTGGTGCAGGCGATTGGGGTTCTCCCCGTAGCGGCCATCGGCGGGACGGCGCGAGGGCTGCACGTAGGCGACTTTCCAGGGTTTCGGCCCCAGCGTGCGCAAGACGGTCATCGGCGAGAGCGTCCCCGCCCCCACTTCCACGTCGTAGGGCTGCAGAATCGCGCAGCCCTGACGGCTCCAATAATCATGGAGTTTCAGGATAAGGCCCTGAAAAGACAGTGGTTGATCAGGCATCGGGAATGGGATGTTCGCAGGCGCAAAAAAAGTCGGCGGACCATAGGGCCCACCGACCTTCGCTTCAACCGCCGAAGCGGTGGGTATTTCAGAGGGCGATCAGTTGCCCTTGGCCGCGGTGCGCTTGCCGGCCCGCGACATCGGCTGGCCATACTTGGCGCGGTTCTCGGCGGTGTCCGGCACCGGACCGTTGGTCACCGTCGACGTCGTGACCGTGGCGGCCTGGGTCGAGGCCGGCGCGGCCACGTCGGTCGCGGCCGTCGTCTCCGTCGTGGTCGTCACGCCAGTGTCCACCGGCGGCGCGGCGACGGTCTCGGATGGGGTCGAGCCGACCGGCACGGTCACCTTCGACGTGTACTGTTTGTCGTCCGTGGGCGAGTGGGCGCCGTTCCAGTCGCCGGTCACAGACCCCGGGGTCGGCGGCTTGGGGGCAGGATCCTGCGCATAGGCCGCGCCGCCCAGGAGGGCGACGGCGGCCGTGGCGGTGGCGAAAAGGGCAATCTTCATCGTCAGAACTCCGGTTGATGGCGCGATCTTCACCCCATCCTCGACGTGCTGACGCTGTACGGCTCAGGCGGGTGGTTGGTTCCCGCCCAGCCCCAGGTTTTACCCGAATTACCGGTTGGCGGGCGCTGAGGCCGAGGCGTCGGCGGCGGGCGCGGCGGCCGCGGGCGGATCGACGGCGCCCTGACCCGAGACCAGCACATGGTCGACCACGTGCAGCAGGCCGCTGCCGGTGCGCAGGTCCGCCTGGACGATCGTGGCGCCGTCGACCTTCATGGCGCCGGCTTCATCGCTGCCGTCCAGCAGGATGGTGTCGCCGGCGCCCGACGGGATCGGACCCTTGGCGCCCTTGATCTTGGTGGAGTCGATCGGGGCGTTGACCACGTGGTGCAGGACGAACTTCTGCATCGCGGTCTTGTCGCTCTTCAGCTTGGCCAGGTCGGCGGCCGGCATGGCGGCGAAGGCCGCGTCGGTCGGCGCGAACACCGTCAGGTTCTTGTTGGTCTTCAGCAGGCCCGCCAGGTTCGTGGCGTCGATGCCGCCCACGAAGGTCGTGAACTGGCCCGAGAGCTTCAGCGTGTCGACGAGGTCGCCCTGGACGGCCACGGGGGCAGCGGCGGCGGCCGGCGCGGGCGTCTGGGCCGAGGCGGCGAACGGCGCGGCGCTGAGGGCGGCGACGGCGACGGCGGCGAGAAGGAGGCGGGTCGGCGACATACTGGGTCCTTGTGGCTTCGAGTGGCTTGGCCTGGGCTGGCCGCGGGTGACTTACGCTGAAGGCGTCGAGCGGTTCCAGCCACACGCGTTCGTGAGACTAGGCGCGGAAAGCGCCGGATTTACGACGGTGACCGGGCGCGTCAAGGACCGGTTGTCCCTTCCCGACCCCCATATTTGCCGAAATGGCAGGCGCCCAGACGCCGATACGCTCAAGAAACGGGCGCCCTCCGGCTTCTTCATCAAAGCGTCACCCCAGCGGTCCGCCCGCGCCGCGCCCCGACATAGCGTCGCTCCGATCGCCGCCAAGGGGATAACGGCGCGGCGGTCTTCGAACGAACGAGAGGGGTTGGGCCCGCCCTCAGGGCCGGACGCGGGAGCGAGCGGATGAAACTCATCATGGCGATCGTCAAACCGTTCAAGCTGGACGACGTGCGCGAAGCGCTCGTTGGGGCCGGCGTGGAGGGTCTGACGGTCTCGGAGGTCAAGGGATATGGCCGGCAGAAGGGCCAGACCGAGATCTATCGGGGGGCGGAGTACCAGATCAACTTCCTGCCCAAGGTGAAGCTGGAGGCCGTCGTCGACGACGCGGCCGCCGCCAAGGCTGTGGAGGCCATCAAGGCCGCAGCCGCAACCGGCAAGATCGGCGACGGAAAGATCTTCGTCCTCGACGTCTCGGAGGCCGTGCGCATCCGGACGGGCGAGACGGGCGCCGCGGCGCTCTAGCGAACGGGACAAGGGGACTTATGCTTATGACATTCTTTGGAAAACAGCGGCTGGCAGGGCTCGCGCTCGCCGCCGTGATGGCCGGGGCGCCGCTGGCGTCCGCGGCCTTCGCCCAGGAGGCTCCGGCGCCCGCCGCCGCTGCGCCTGCCGCCACGCCGGAAGCCGCGGCGCCCGCCGCCGAGGCCGCAGCGCCCGCTCCCGCTCCGGCCGCCGCCGAGGCTGCGCCCGCCGCCGCTCCGGCCGCGCCGGCGCAGACGGTCGACAAGGGCGACACCACCTGGATGATGATCTCGGCGGTGCTCGTGCTGCTGATGATCATTCCCGGCCTGGCGCTGTTCTACGGCGGCCTGGTCCGCCAGAAGAACATGCTGTCGATGCTGATGCAGACGGCCACCGTCTGCGTCATCGGCATGATCGCCTGGGTCACCTACGGCTACAGCCTCGCCTTCACCGACGGCGGCGGCCTCGACACCTTCGTGGGCGGAGCCTCGCGGCTCTTCCTGAAGGACGTGACGCCCGCCTCGAACGTGGCGACGTTCTCCACGGGGATCTACATCCCCGAGCTGACCTTCATCGCCTTCCAGATGACCTTCGCGGCCATCACCGCCTGCCTGGTGCTGGGCGGCGTGGCCGAGCGGATGAAGTTCGCGGCCTGCGTGATCTTCGCGGTCCTCTGGCCGCTGCTGTCCTACTACCCGATGGCCCACATGGTCTGGTGGTGGCCGGGTCCGGACGGCATCGCGACCGCGCCGACCGCGCCGGTGAAGTCCGGCCTGCTCTGGGGCTGGGGCGCGCTGGACTTCGCGGGCGGCACCGTCGTCCACATCAACGCCGGCATCGCGGCCCTGATGGGCGCCCTGATCCTCGGCCCCCGCAAGGGCTATCGCTCCGAGCCGATGCAGCCGCACTCCCTGACCCTGACCCTGGTCGGCGCCGGCCTGCTGTGGGTGGGCTGGTTCGGCTTCAACGCCGGTTCGAACCTGGAAGCCAACGGCTACGCGGCCCTGGCCCTGCTCAACACCTTCATCGCCACCGCCGCGGCGGGCTTCTCGTGGGCGATGACGGAGTGGGTGACGCGCAAGAAGGCTTCGCTGCTCGGCATGGCCTCGGGCCTGGTCGCCGGCCTCGTGGCCGTCACCCCGGCCGCCGGCTTCGCCGGCCCGATGGGCGCCCTGGTCCTGGGCCTCGTGGTCTCGCCGATCTGTGTGTTCTTCTGCTCGGTCGTGAAGAACGCGCTGAAGTACGACGACAGCCTGGACGCCTTCGGCATCCACGCCATCGGCGGCATCGTCGGCGCGCTGGGCACCGGCATCCTGGTCTCGGCCAGCCTCGGCGGCGCGGGCATCGTGGACTACACGACCTGCGCGGCGGACGGCGACATCTCCACCTGCGACGCGCTGGCCAGCTATACCATGGCGGGCCAGTTCATCACCCAGCTCAAGGCTGTGGCGGTGGCGGTCGTCTGGTCGGCGGTGGCCTCCAGCATCGTGTTCTTCATCATCAAGTACACGGTCGGCCTCCGCGCCTCGCCGGAAGCCGAGGAAGAAGGCCTGGACATCGTCGAGCACGGCGAACGCGCCTACCACTCCTAATCGCTCGGGGGAGAGACGTCCGCCGCGCACACTCGGCGGACGTCGGTTAGGGGTAGAGACGGGGGCCCTTCGGGGCTCCCGTTTTCGTTTGGGTCAGTCCCAGGGGCCGCCCAGGCGGCAGCGCCGGACCCACCAGTGCGGGGCCATGGCCTCGATGCGTTCGGCCAGGGTCTCGGCGGCCATGTCGTCGGCGCAGAGGGCGAAGCAGGTCCCACCCGAGCCGGACACGCGCGCCAGCAGCACCTCGGGTTCGTCGCGCAAGGTGGCCAGCACGGCGCCGACCTCCGGCGCGGCGGCCACCGCAGGGGCCTCCAGGTCGTTGGACAACGTGGCGAGCCAGGCGGCCATCTCCCGCGCGTTCTCGAAAGCGTCGGGCATCGGGGGCGGGGCGACGTCGCCGAAGACGCCCCCGGCGTCCAGGCGGCGGTAGACGTCGGGAGTCGACACCGCCACGCCGGGGTTCACCAGCACGGCGTCCAGCACCGGCAGGACGGGCGCCGCACCGAGGCGCTCTCCCCTGCCCTCAGCCACCACCGGCCGCCCCCACAGGCACGCGGCCCCGTCCGCGCCCAGGCTGGCGGCGACCTTCTCGAGGCGGGCGTCGTCGAAGGCCGGCGCGAACATGTCGCGGATCAGGCGCAGGGCGGCGCCGGCGTCGCTGGAGCCACCGCCCAGGCCGCTGGCCACCGGCAGGTGCTTATCCAGCGAAAAGCTCAGCTCGGCCATCGGCCGGCCGAGCTCGGCGACGAAGGCGCGCACGGCGCGGATGATCAGGTTGTCGGACTCGCGTCCCAGCCCGACCGCGAACGGCCCGCTGGCCGTCAGCCGACCCTCGCCCAACTGCACGGAGACCCGGTCGCCGATATCGGCGAAGGCCATGAGGCTGCAGATCGGATGATAGCCGTCGGCGCCCGGCGCGCCGACGTGCAGGAACAGGTTGACCTTGGCCGGCGCCAGGCGCGCAGCCATGTTACTGCCCGGCGAGTTTCGGCTGCGGGCCCAGGCCCGAGGCCAATTTCTGGTCGACGTTGGCCTTGATCTTGTCGTCCGGCTTCAGCGTCAGCACGCGGCGCCATTGGAACACGGCCTCGTCCTTGCGCCCGACCATCCAGTAGGCGTCGCCCAGGTGGTTGTTGATCTCAGGGTCGCCGGCTTCCAGCTCCACCGCCTGCTCCAGCACCTCGACGGCCTTCTTGTAGTCGCCCAGCCGGTAGTGGGCCCAGCCCAGGCTGTCGACGATGGCGCCGGACCGCGGGTTGGCGGCCACGGCCTTTTCGACCATCCCCATGGCCTCTTCCAGCCGCTCTCCGCGGTCGATCCAGGCGTAGCCCAGGTAGTTCAGCAGTTCGGCCTCGTCGGGACGCAGCTTCAGGGCCTGGGTCAGGTCGGCTTCCGCCTCCTTCCAATGCCCCGTGCGCTCATAGGCTTGGCCGCGGGCGTAGTAGAGCTGCCAGTCCGGAGTCTTGGCTTCGCGGATCAGCGTATCCAGCAGGGTGATCGCCTCCGGATAGTTCTCGTTGGCGCGGAGCAGATCCGAGAGGGTGATCCGCGCTTCGGTGTCGCCGGTGGCCGCCGCGGTCCGCGCCAGCTTCAGCGCGCCTTCCTTGTCGCCGGCGCTCTGGTGGCTCCAGGCCAGCTTGGCCTGGGCGGCCGGGAACTCCGCGGTATTGGGCTTCGGCTTCATGTAGGCGAGCCGCGCGCCCTCGACGTCGCCTTTCAGCTGCAGGACGTCGCCCAGCATCAGCCAGGCGTCGTTGCGCTGGGGATCCAGGGACAGGGCCAGGCGCAGGTAGGACAGGCCGAACGGCTCCTGCTTGGCGCTGATCATCGTGGCGGCCGGCGCCAGCAGCGCGAACGCTGCGCCTTCCTTGATCGTCGGCATCGGCGGGGCGGACTTGCCGCCCGCGACCCGCGCCCGGGCCGCCTTCAGCCCCAGGTTCGACGGGTTGCGCGCCAGCGCGGCGTCGTAGAGGGCCTGGGCTTCCGGCCGCCGGCCGCGGCGCTCCAGGAAGGCGCCATAGGCCAGCACCGCGATCTCGCTGGGGCTGGCGCTGGAGGTCACGGCCTTGAAGTCGGTCTCGGCCTCGTCGTAGCGCCGGGCGCGCTCGAACAGGTGCGCCTGGCCGATCTGGCCGAAGTAGTCGACGCCGGCGTCGCCGCGCAGCTGCGGCCGCACCGTCGAGCCCTCGACGTCCCCGGCCGCGGCGGCCACCCACGGGCCCAGCAGGGCCGCGGCGGCTCGGTGCGGAAAGCCGATGCCGTCGCTGGCGAGCTCGGCCTTGGCGACCTTGCCCTTGCCTTCGCCCAGGGCCGCCACGACCTTGACCAGTCGGCCCAGGCGCTTGCCGGCCTCGGAAGCCGTGGGGCCGTCGGGGGCGAGCAAGGCGGCCTTCTGGATGTCGCCGGCCCTCAGGGCCGCGGTGAAGGCGCTCTCGGCCACGGCCGGATCGTCGCCGCTCTGGGTGCGGGCCAGTTCCAGGAACCGCGCCGCGTCGCTGTTGCGGCCTTCCTCGAGCGCGGCGCTGCCGGCCAGGAACATCCCGTAGGCGCTGTCGGCGGCGACCGGCGCGCCGAGCGGCTCCTGTTCGGCGGTCCGGTTGACGGCGCAGCCGCCCAGCAGGATCAGCGGGGCGGCGAAGGCGAGCAGGAGGGAACGACGCATCCCCGGACTCTGGGGGCGCAAGGCCGCTGCCGCAAGCGCCCCATCGTCACAGAGGGGAATTTGCCGGTCGAATGCGGACGCCAGGCGCTACATGTTCGGGTAGTTCGGCCCGTCTCCGCCCTGCGGCGTCGTCCAGTCGATGTTCTGCGACGGATCCTTGATGTCGCAGGTCTTGCAGTGGACGCAGTTCTGGAAGTTGATCTGGAACTTCGGGTTCTGGCCGGCCTCGTCGTACAGCACCTCGTAGACCCCCGCCGGGCAGTAAAGCCGCGCGGGCTCGCCATACTTGGGAAGGTTCACAGAGATCGGGATCGAGGCGTCGCGCAGGTGCAGGTGCGCCGGCTGGCTCTCGTCGTGGTTGGTCGAGGACAGGAAGACGCTGGAGAGCTTGTCGAAGCTCAGCACGCCGTCCGGCTTCGGATAGACGATCGGCTGGTAGTCCTTGGCGCCGCCGGTGGCCTCGGCGTCGCTCTTGCCGTGCTTCAGGGTGCCGAAGAACGAGAAGCCGCCCAGCAGGTGGGTGGTCCACATCTCGAACATGCCGACGGCCCCGCCCAGCTTGGTGCCCAGCTTCGACAGGAGCGGCTTGGCGTTGCGGACGACATGCAGCTCCTTCCGGAGCCACGACTTGTCGAAGGCGTCCTTGTATTCGCTGAGCTCGTCCCCCGAGCGGCCGGCTTGGATGGCGTGGAACGCCGCCTCGGCGGCCATGATGCCGCTTTTGATCGCCGCGTGGCTGCCCTTGATCCGGGGTACGTTCACGAACCCCGCGCTGTCGCCCAGCAGCACGCCGCCGGGGAAGTAGAGCTTCGGGATCGACTGCAGGCCGCCTTCGCTGATGGCGCGGGCGCCATAGGCGATGCGCTTGCCGCCCTCGAGGTGCTTGGCCACCTCCGGGTGGTGCTTGAAGCGCTGGAACTCGTCGAAGGGCGACAGCCAGGGGTTCTTGTAGCCCAGGTGCGTCACGTACCCGATGGCCACCAGGTTGTCGCCGAAGTGGTACATGAAGCTGCCGCCGCCCGACTTGTCGTCCAGTGGCCAGCCGGTGGTGTGGGTGGCGAGGCCGGGTGTGAACACGGCGTCCGGGACCTGCCACAGCTCCTTGATGCCCAGGCCGTACTTCTCGACGTCGGCGTCCTTGCCGAGCGCGTATTTCTTGCGCAGCACCTTGGCCAGCGAACCGCGCACGCCCTCGCCGATGAACACGTACTTGCCGCGCAACTCCATGCCGGGCTCGTAACTGGGGCCCGGCTTGCCGTCCTTGCCCAGGCCGAACTCGCCGGCGACCACGCCGACCAGCGTCTCGCCCTCGAACACCGGGGCCGAGGCCGCCATGCCCGGATAGACCTCGACGCCCAGGCCCTCGGCCTGGCCGGCCAGCCAGCGGCAGACGTTGCCCAGCGAGGCGATGTAGTTGCCGTGGTTGTTCATGAAGGGCGGCATCGCCCACATCGGCAGCTCCAGGCTGCCCTGCGGACCCAGCAGGATGAACTGGTCCTTGGTGACCGGCGTCTCCAGCGGCGCGCCCAGCTCCTTCCAGTTGGGCAGCAGTTCGGCGAGGCCCTTGGGGTCGATCACCGCGCCCGAAAGGATGTGCGCGCCCACCTCGGCGCCCTTCTCCACCACCGCCACGGTGATGTCGGGCGAGAGCTGCTTCAGCCGGATCGCGGCGGCCAGGCCGGACGGGCCGGCGCCCACGATGACGACGTCGTACTCCATGGCCTCGCGTTGGATCGCTTCCTGGCCGACGTCCTCGCTCATCGCATTCCCCTTAAGCCCGTCGTCGGCCAGCCCCCTCGCCGACCGATGCTCGCGTTGTCGGGGTCTTATCGGGACGTCACGCCGGGGCGGTCAAGCGCGAAGGCGTCGCGGCGTTCGCTCAGTGGCGGCCCTCGACCACCAGCTTGACCCGCGCCCCGGGGCGCAGCGCCTCGCCGGGGTCCAGGGCGTTCAGCATCCGGAAGCGGCCGATCCGGTCGCTGTCGGGGGCCATGCGGGCGGCCAGCGACTCCGCCGTGTCGCCGGGGCGCACCTCGATGACGGCGATCCGGCGGCTGGAGGCCCCGTCGGCCTCGCGGTCCGAGAGGCGCCGGAACGAGTCGAACATCGGGTCGAACAGGCCGGCCTGGCCCGCCGGCGTCATGGCGATGAAGCTGTAGGCCTCGTCGCCGCCCAGGGAATAGGCCACGACCGTCAGGTCCACCGGCCGCCCGCCCGAAAACGCCCGCGCCGGCAGCACCACCGCCTCCAGGCCGTTGATCTTCGTGCGTTCCGCCTGGCCCGGCTCGTAGCGGCCGTTGCGGACCACGCCCTTCAGGACCTCCCGGGCGTAGCCGTCGAGCTGCGTCGCGGTCGCCCGCCCGCCGGCGAACTCAGCCAGCGCGCCGCCCGCGCCGACGATCTTCACCGCCTCGGGCTCATTCGACATCTGGAATCCGCGCGGCGCATCGAAACGGATGCCGAGCTGGGGATGAATGTAGGACCCGCCGCGCACGAAGCCTTGCACGCCGTCGTCGCCATACGGCAGCCCGTCGATCGCGGTCAGGTAGCCTTGCTGGTCCAGCGTCAGGCCATCCCAGGCCGGCGACGTCGCGGCCTGGGCCGCCGCCCGCCGGATGCGGTCGGAGGTCAGCGGGTGGGTGCTGGCCCAGGGGGCCGCGTTACCCTCGGGCTTGCCGGCTTCGCGGGCGGTGAACGCCCCTTCCCTCTGCAGGTCGTCCAGCACACGCGTCAGGCCCTCGGGCGCGTAGCCGGCGGCCGGCAGGTACCCCAGCGCCAGGCTGTCGGCCTCGTACTCCTGGCTCCGCGAATAGCCGAGCGCGCCCAGCTTCGCGACGCGGCCGGCGACCTTGCCGGCGATGTCGGACTTGGTGGCCACGCCCACCAGCGCCGCGGCCAGGCTGCCCATCGTCTCCGTGTTCTGCTGGCGGAGGGCGTGGTTGGCGGCCACATGCCCCAGCTCGTGGCCCAGCACCGCGGCCAGCTCGGCCTCGGAGTTGACGATTCCCAGCAGGCCGCGGGTCACGTAGACGTAGCAGCCCGGCGGCGCGGTGAAGGCGTTCACCACCTCCGAGTTCACGACGGTGAAGACGCAGGACTGGCGCAGGCCGGCGGCCTGGGCCATCCGCTCGCCGATCCGCTGCACATAGTCGGCCTGGGGCCCGAGGTAGGTCCCGCCCAGCTCGGCGACCATCTGGCGGTGTTCGCGGGCGGGCTGGGCCAAGGCAGGCGCGGCGGAGAGCGCCAGCGCCGCGGCCAGGGCGAACCCCTTCATCGCATCTCTCCCCATTCCGGGCTGACAAGCCCGCGCCGACGCGCCAAGAGTGGACCAAGCCTCATTTGGAGTGAACCGGGGAATGTCGGCGGCCGCCGAAGCCACCAACGCCGCTGTCGCCGAGAGCCTGCTGGCCTTCTGGGCCGACGCGGGCGTGGACGCCATGCTGCTGGACGAGGCCGTCGACCGGATCGAGGCCGGCAAGGTGATGCCGCCCGTGCGGCCCGCCGCGCCGGTCGCCCCCCTCGCCGCCGTCGCCTCGCCGCGCTTGGGGGCTGGCCAAGCCGACATCTCGGCCGCCGTGGCCCAGGCCCAGCAGCTGGCCGCGGCCGCTCAGGGCCTCGAGGCCCTGGTCGCCGCGATCGCCGCTTTCGAGGGCTGCCCGCTGCGCTTCGAGGGCGCCGCCACCAAGGCCGTGGTCTATCGCGGCGACCCGAAGGCGCCGCTGCTGGTCATCGGCGAAGGCCCCGGCGCCGACGAGGACGCCCGCGGCGAACCCTTCGTCGGCCGGGCGGGAAAGCTGCTGGACCGGATGCTGGCCGCCGCCGGCCTGACCGACCGGGTGCTCATCACCAACACCGTCTTCTGGCGGCCCCCCGGCAACCGCACGCCCACCCCCGCCGAGCAGGCGATCTGCGCGCCGTTCCTCGAGCGGATCATCCAACTCGTCCAACCCAAGATGCTGCTGCTGGCCGGCGGCGCGTCGGCGAAGTCGATCCTGAAGCGCGAGGAAGGCATCCTGTCCCTGCGCGGGCGCTGGTTCGAATGGCGCTCTGCGGACGGTTCGCTGGAGCTGCCCGCCATGCCCACCCTGCACCCTGCCTTCCTGCTGCGGCAGCCCGCTGCGAAGAAGCGGGCGTGGAACGACCTGCTGACGCTCACGGAAAGGCTTGATCGTCCGGACAGGCCCCTCTAGCTTCGCTGGCTGGGACTCAGAGAAAAAGGGGTCCGCGTTCAACAGACGTTAGTTCTGTCCGCGGATATAGACGGCATGACGCTCGAACAGCGCCTGCGCGTCGGGGTATTGTCCCTCGTCGCCGCCGCCTCGGTCGCCAGCTCTGCTGCGGCCGGATCGCCGAAGGCCCTCTCCGATACCGACGCACGCGCCTATGCCGCCGCCTTCCAGGCCGTTGAGCAGGGCGATTTCCTGGGCGCCCAGATCGAGGCCGCGCCGATCCAGGATCGGTCGCTGGACGGCTACCTGTCGTTCCGCGCCCTGATGCACCCGACGGCGCACAAGGCCAGTTTCCAGGAGCTGTCGAGCTGGCTGGCCAAGTTCCGCGACCTGCCGCTGGCCGACCGTGTCTTCTCGCTGGCCGCCAAGCGCCAGCCCGCCGAGGCCGTGACCCTGCCCCGCCCCGAAGTGGCCCTGCAGGACACCGCCCGCAGCGAAATCACCCGCCCGGCCCGTGAGGCCTTCTATTCCGGCGATGCGCGCACCGCCTTCCAGCTCGCCGTGAACGTGGGCGAGCGCTGGATCGCCGGCCTCGCCGCTTGGCGCCTGCAGGACTACGGTCAGGCCCACGACTATTTCGCCCAGGTCGCCCGCGACGAGGAACAGGACCCCTGGCTGCGTTCGGCCGGCGCCTACTGGGCCGCCCGCTCCGCCGTCGCCATGGGCGACACGGCCACCGCCCAGGCCTTCCTGCGCCTCGCGGCCCAGGCCCCGCAGACCTTCTACGGCATGATCGCCGAGCGCCAGGTGCTGATGACCTCGGCCCAGGCCGGCGCCGGCCTCATGACCCTGGCCGCCTTCCGGGCGCCGGAACCGGCGGCCCCACGTCTCCTCGACAATGAGCCGCGCGCCCACCGCGCCTCGGCCCTGGCCCAGATCGGCCGCCTGGACGAGGCGCGTCAGGAACTTCGCGCCGGCCTCGCCCTGGCCCGCACCGGCGACGAGCGCAAGGCCTGGACCGCCCTGCTCACCTCGCTGGGCCCCGCGGCCGGCCCCGGCGCCCAGCGCCCGCAATACCTCTCGCTGGGCGACTACCAGGCCCCGCCGCTCGAGCCCAAGGACGGCTTCACGGTCGATAAGGCCCTGGTCTACGCGATCGTGCGCCAGGAAAGCGCCTTCAACCCCATGGCGGTCTCGCCGGTGGGCGCGATGGGCCTGATGCAGCTCATGCCCGCCTCGGCCGCCCTGGCGACCGGCGACAACACCTATCGCAAGCGGCCCAAGGTGCTCTTCAACGCGTCGACCAACCTGCGGGCCGGCCAGGACTACCTGAGCTACCTGATGGACCGCGGCGTCGGCGGCGACATCCTGCACGTGGTCGCGGCCTACAACGCCGGCCCCGGCGCGGTGCTGAAGACCACCGCCATGGTCGGCCAGGACGATCCGCTGCTGACCATCGAGTGCCTGCCGGCGCTGGAGACCCGCAACTACGTCGAGAAGGTCATGACGGCCTACTGGACCTACAAGCGGATGTTCGGCGAGGAGACCCGCACCCTGGACGCCTTGGCCGGCGGCGCGCGCCGCATCGACGTGCGCCTGGACCTAGCCAATCCGCCGGGCGCGCAGCCCCAGGTCGCGTCTGAGACGCTGCAGGTCGGCGCCGCGGCGACCCTCCAGGCGGCCGCGTTCGACTAGCACGCCGAAGGGCCGGCGGCCGAACAGGCCGCCTTCCGCCAGGCCCGTCACCACCGCCGGCTCCGCCCCGCGCGTCAGATGGCCGCCCAGGGATCGTATCCACCCATCCCGCAGCCGGAAGTCCGCCGGCAGGATCAGCAGCTGGTCCGCCCGCGCCGCCGCCCCCGCCGCCTCGATGGTCGGGTGGGCCTCCGCGCCCATGTCCTCGCAAAGGTGGTCGATCCCCGGCTGATCCGCGGCCGCCACGATCAGCACCTGACGCACCAGGCCGTCCACGGCGCCGGCCGTCAGCTGCGCCAGCAGCCCCGGCAGCCCCTCGGCCTCGCCGCGCGCATCGATGATCACTGAGAGCATGTCCCCGACAGACATTGGTTCCCCAGTGTAGGTCAAGAGTTCTTGTTTTGTTCCTATCGAGACATTAGGCTGCGCGGGTGTCGACCTTCACCCAGCAGCCCAAGACCGTCCGCGGCCGCGGCGCCCGCTCCAACGCCAGCGGCCGGTTCGAATCCCAGGCCCGCGAGGCCTTCGACGACGGCTGGACGCTGGAGGACCCCGAACCTGGGCAGATCGAGACCACGGTCACGCCGGAGAAGGCCAAGGTCATCATCAGCCACAACGACAGCCCGGACGTAGGCTTCTCGGCCTCGATCAATCCCTACCGGGGTTGCGAGCATGGCTGCATCTACTGCTACGCCCGTCCGGCCCACGCCTACATGGGCCTTTCGCCGGGCCTGGATTTCGAATCCAAGCTGTTCTTCAAGCCGCACGCCGCCGAGCTGCTGGAGAAGGAGCTCTCCAAGGCCAGCTACAAGCCCGAATTCATCCACATCGGCGGCAACACCGATCCCTATCAGCCGCAGGAAAGGACCCTGCGCGTCACCCGCGGCGTGATCGAGGTGCTGGTCCGCTTCCGCCACTCCTTCTCGGTGATCACCAAGTCGGCGCTGATCCTGCGCGACCTGGACCTGCTGGCCGAGGCGGCGGCCCTGGGCCTGACCCGGGTGGCGATCTCGATCACCAGCCTCGACCGCAAGCTGGCCCGCTCGATGGAGCCGCGCGCGGCGACGCCAGAGAAGCGGATCGACGCCGTGCGGAAACTCACCGGCGCGGGCGTGCCGGTGACGGTGATGTTCGCCCCCTGCATCCCCGGCCTGAACGACCACGAAATGGAGGCGGTGCTGGAGCGCGCCGCCCAGGCGGGCGCGTCCGGCGCGGGCTATGTGGCCCTGCGGCTGCCCCACGAGATCAAGGACCTCTTCCGCGAGTGGCTGGAGACCGATCACCCGGACCGGGCGCGTCGCGTCATGTCCCTGGTCCGCCAGATGCGCGGCGGCAAGGACTACGACGCCCAATGGGGCAGCCGCATGAAGGGCGAAGGCCCCCTCGCCGCCCTGATGGCCGCGCGCTTCAAGGCCGCCAAGGCCCGCTACGGCCTGGACCAGAACTGGGGGGCCCTGGACGCCGGCAAGTTCCGCGTGCCCCCCAGGCCCGGCGGCCAGTTGGACCTGTTCGGAGCGTGACGGGCAGCTTAGCGGTTGAACACCCCGACCAGCTCCACGTGCGGCGACCAGAGGAATTGGTCGACCGGCAGGAGGCGCTCCAGGACGAAGCCGGCGTCGATCAGGGTGCGCGCGTCGCGGGCGAAGGTGGCGGGGTTGCAGGACACGGCGATCACGCGGGACACGCCGGAGTTCGCCAGTTCGGTCGTCTGCTCGGCAGCGCCGGCGCGGGGCGGATCGAAGACAGCCACGTCGGTATGCCGCAGGTCGTGGACCAACAGCGGCCGGCGCGCCAGGTCGCGGGCCTCGGTGGTCACCCCCTTCAACCCCGGCGCGCCCGCCAGGGCGGAGGCGAGCGCGCCCACCGCCTCGGCGCTGAAGTCGGCCGCATGTACGGGCGCAACCTCGGCCAGGCGGAAGGTGAAGGTGCCGACGCCACAGAAGAGGTCGACGATCCGGTGCGCGCCGGCGGCGGCCTGGCCCACGAAGGCGGTCATCGCCGCCTCCGCGCCCGCCGTGGCCTGGAGGAAGGCGCCCGGCGGCAGGCTGACGCGGGCCGGTCCCAGCCGCACCTGCGGCATGCGGGCCATGTAGGCCATCTCGCCGCCCAGGGTGACGCGGGCGAAGTCCGCCTCGGCGGCCCGTTCGGCCAGCTGCATGCAGGCGTCGGCGGAGAGGCCGCCGCTCCGGGCTTCCACCCCGCTGATGTCGATGTCGAGGCCGGTGTCGGTGAGGGTGACGTGCAGGGTCGGCGCCGACTTCGGATGCTCGAACAGCGGCGCGGCCAAGCGCTTCAGCGCCGGGATCGCCGCCTGGAGCTGCGGATCGGCGATCGGGCAGACGGCGATGTCGACCAGGTCCCAGGACTTGCGCGCCTTGTAGCCTAGCTTCGCGGCCTCGCGACCGCCCTTCCGGGCGTGCAGCGCCACACGGCGACGGGTTCCGGGGCCGGCGGCGAAGGCCGGCAGGATCTCGGTCTCGATCCGCTCTCGGGCCAGGGTGCGGACCAGGCGCTCGACCTTCCAGGCCAGATAGGGCTCATGCGCCCAGTGCTGCAGCGCGCAACCGCCGCAGACACCGAAATGCGGACAGACGGGCTCGACCCGCTGGGGGCTCGCCTCCAGCACCTCCAGCAGTTCGCGGCGCTCGCCGGAGCCCTGCGCCCGCACGCGCTCGCCCGGCAGGGTGAAGGGCACGAAGACCGGACCGGGGGAGACGCCGTCGCCCTCTCCTCCCACCGACTCAATGGAAAACTCCGCTGGCGGGCCGGGCGGCGGCCTGGGCTCGGGACGGCTCTGCGGCCGGCGTTTGGGATATCTCATGCGCGCCCCATGGCGCGGGTCTTGGTTAAGTCAAAATGAACGAACATGAACGAGTTTCTCAACGACCGTTCAGGTTCGCCGCCGCATCTTGCCGCCAAGCGTCGCCGTAAAGCGGCCGAGAGCATCGAAATCGAGGGATACCGAATGTCCACGCAGGTCACCATCGCCAAGGCCGCAGCCGCCGCGCTCGCCGGCGTGATCGCGCTGGGCGCGTGCGCTCCGGCGCTCGCCCAACCCGCGGGGTCCTACACCACCATGGGCTCCAACAGCTACAACTACGATCCCTGCCGCCGCGACGCCAACCAGCGCGGCACGGCCGGCGCCCTCATCGGCGGCGGCATGGGCGCGGTGATCGGCTCCAACGCCGCGGCGCGCAACGCCCGGACCGAAGGCGCCCTGCTGGGCGGCCTGCTGGGCGCCATCGCCGGCGGCGTGGTCGGCAACAAGACCGCCGCCTGCACGCAGGGCCCGTCGCGCTACGACACCGCGGCCTTGCCGCCGCCTCCGCCGCCCGCGGCCGGCTCCAGCTACTACGAGCGCGACGCCTACGCCGACTCCGCTGCCGCCCAGGCCCGCGAGGACGCCTGGCGCGACGAGGCGCGGGCCGACCGTTACCGGGCCGCCGAGCGCCCGCCCGAGCCGGACGGCTGCACCCTGGCCGAAAGCCCGATCTACATGCCCGACGGCCGTACCCAGACCCGCTTCGTGCGCGTCTGCCGCGACGCGAACGGCAAGTACGCCGTCGTCGACTGAGCAAGCTCCAAGTCGAGTGTCTGCCTCGGCCGCCCTTCGGGGCGGCCGCTTCTTTATGTGCGGGTCGCCCAGAGCAGGAACTCGCGATTGCCGTCGCCACCTGCGATCGGGCTGTCGGCGGTCGCGCGGACGGTCCAGCCGGAGGCCGCCAGGAAGGCCTTCACCGCCTCCAGCGCGGCGAGCCGCGCCGCCGGGTCGGTGACGATGCCGCCCTTGCCGACGTTCTCGCGGCCCACCTCGAACTGCGGCTTCACCAGGGCCACCAGATCCGCGCCCGGCCCGGCCAGCGCCAGGGCCGTGGGCATCGCCTTCTCCAGCGAGATGAAGCTGACGTCGGTAACGATCAGGCCGGGCGGCTCGGGGATCAGCGCGGGCGTCAGGTCGCGGGCGTCGGTGGCCTCCAGGCCGACCACGCGCGTGTCGGCCGCGACCCTCGGATGGAGCTGGCCCCTGCCGACGTCGACCGCATAGACCCGCCCTGCCCCGCGGCTCAGGCAGACCTCCGTGAAGCCGCCGGTAGAGGCGCCCACGTCCAGCACGACACGGCCTTCGACAGCCATCCGCCAGAGGTCCAGGGCGTGGACCAACTTGAGCGCGCCGCGCCCGACCCACGGATGGGCCGGCGCCGCCTCGACCACAGCGTCGTCGGCGATCAGTTCCGAGGCCTTGGCGACGACCCGGCCATCGGCCGTGACGCCGCCGGCCTCGATGGCGGCGCGGGCCTTGGCGCGGCTTTCGAAGAGACCGCGCGCGACCAGCAGGAGGTCGGCGCGGGTCTTCAGGCGGGCGCGTCCTGGAACAGCTTCTTGAGTTCGCTCTTGAGGATCTTGCCGTTCGGATTGCGCGGCAGGGTCTCGTGCCAGAACTTCACCGACACCGGCACCTTGAAGGCCGCGAGCCGTTCGGCGACGTGGGCCCGCAACTCCTGCTCGGTAGCTTCCGAGCCGGGCTTGAGGGTGACCACGGCGCCGGGCTCCTCGCCCAGGATCCGGTGGGGGATTCCCACCACGGCGGCGTCCATCACCGCCGGATGGTCGTAGAGGACGTTCTCGATCTCGACGCAGTAGATGTTCTCGCCGCCGCGGATCAGCATGTCCTTGGCCCGGTCGAGGATGTAGCAGAACCCCTCCTCGTCCAGCTTGGCCAGGTCGCCCGTCCGCACCCAGCCGTCGACGAAGGTCTGCGCCGTCGGCTCCGGCTTGTTCCAGTAGAGCTTGGCGTTCATCGGACCCTTGGACCACAGCTCGCCAAGCTGGCCGGCCGGCAGCACGGTCACGCCGTCGGCGGGATCGCGAATCTGCAGCTCGGCCACGGCGGCGGCGGGCCCGCAGCTCTCGGGCCGGTTCTGGTAATCCTCGCCGCTGTTCGAGGTGACGGTGGCGCAGGTCTCGGTCATGCCCCAGCCCTGGCCGGACTGCGACTTGGGGAAGGTCTCCTTCAACCGTCGGACAAGCTCGGGCGCTGAGGGCGCGCCGCCGTAGGACACCGCCTCCAGCGAGGACAGGTCGTAGTTGGCGCGGGCCGGGTGCTCCAGCAACTGCCAGGCGATGGTGGGCACGCCGCCCGCGGACTGGATCTTCTCGCGCTCGATCAGTTCGAAGGCGCGGATGGTGTCCCACTTGAACATCAGGACCAGCTTGGCGCCGGCGAAGATGCTAGGGTTCAGGACTGCGAAGCACCCGGTGACGTGGAAGAACGGCACCGACAGCAGGCTGGAGCGCTGCGGCGCATCCGGATCCGGCGCGGGCGGCGCCTCGCCCTTGCGCAGGAACGTGCGGGCGCTGGCCGCGCCGGCCGTGAAGATGTTGCAGTTCACCGCCCGATGGGTGGCCAGCGCGCCCTTGGGCTTTCCGGTCGTGCCGGAGGTGTAGAAGATGGTGGCGTCATCGTCGGGCGCGATATCGACCGGCGGGATCGGCTGGTCCGGCAGCGACGCCCAGGCGTCCGGCGCGCCCAGCACGCTCTCCAGCTTGGTCACGTAGGGGTGCGCGATCTCGTCGACCTCGCGGCTGACGTAGACCCGCTTCAGGTCCGGGCAATTGGCGAAGTGCTCGGCCATGCGCTGGAAGCGCTCGGCGTCCATCACCGCGACCTTGGTCCCGGAATCGGTGAGGCCGTACTCCAGCTCCGGGCCCGTCCACCAGGCGTTCAGCGGCGTGACGATCGCCCCGATCGAGGCGGCGGCGTAGAAGGCCACAACCCACTCGGGCACGTTGCGCATGATCACGGCGACGCGGTCGCCCTTCTCCACGCCCTGGGCCTGCAGCTCGACCGCGAAGGCGGCGACGGCCCGGTGGAAGGCGTCGTAGGTGACCCGCTCGTCCTCGTAGACGAGGAAGACTTTGTCGCCGTGCGTCTTGGTCATCTCGGCCACGGCGCGGAGCGTCGGCGGCTGGTTCTTCCAGGTCTTCAGGCGGACACCGCGGATGTCCACCTCCTCAATCTCGGTCGGCGTTCCCGGCGCCCCCAACAAGGCGTGGGCCTGCTGGATCGACATGGCAGGCCAACCAGGCGGCAGAACGGCCTCGGACATCAACACTTCTCCCTATACGCGCGCCCCGAGTCCCCGCCCGGCCGTCGCCCAAGTGAACAACCATAACCTAGAGTAAGAGGCAAACGCGCGACGGCGTTATCCGCCCGCGCCGTACAGCCGCATGACGTCACCGCGGAACGAACCCATGCTGCCCGAGCGGCTGTAGAACATGTGCCCGCCGGGATAGAGCGCCAGCGTGGTGCGCGCCGCCCCCGCCTCGCGCGGCATCTGGTCGACGATCAGGCGCGAGGCGAAGAACGGGCACGACAGGTCGCCATAGCCGTGGGCGATCAGCACCTTCAGCTTCGGATCGGCCGCCAGCGCCTGGCGCAGGTCCTCGACCGACTCGGCCTGGCTGCGGTTGGCCCAGTTGTCGTTCACCTCGTCGGAGAGGGCGTTGTAGCGGCCGTCCACCTTCCAGCCGACGACGCGGGTGGTGAAGTCGACCATGGCGGTGGTGGTGGAGGCGACGATCGAATCGAGGATCGGGTCCCCGGCCCGCTTGGTCTGCGACCAGGGGAAGGGATCGTAGGCGGTGACGTTTGCGTCGTAGATCGAGGCGATGCGGCCCTGGTCGCGGTAGAGCTCGCGCAGGAAGGTCTGGGTGTCGATCCGCCCGCCCATGCGCCGCACCAGCGCCGGATCCAGGCCGGTGTAGCGGGTGACACGCTCGACGATGCGGTTCACCGCCGCCGGGTCGGACTGGCCCTTCAGCATGTCGGTGACGAACTCGCCGCGGGCGTAGGCCTCGACCTCGGCCAGGGTCTCGGCGTTGAGCGGCCTGCCCTCGCGCTCATACTTGGCGGCCGCCATCGACGGCAGGGTGATCATGTAGGAGAGCGGCGACAGGTCGGTGTGGCCGCGGGCGCGGTAGTCGATCACCGGCGAGACCATCACGATCCCGGCGGGCGCCACGCCCAGGGTGCGCTGGAGGTAGTGGCCGACGGCCGGCGCGCGCAGGCCGCCGTAGCTCTCGCCGACCACATACTTGGGCGAGGCCATCCGCTGGTTCTTGAGCAGCCAGTCGTAGACCACGCGGCTGAGGTAGGCCACGTCCTCCTTCACCCCGAAGAACCGCTTCTTGGTCTCGTCCAGCGGGACCAGCGAACGGGAGAAGCCGGTGCCGACCGGATCGATGAACACCAGGTCGGTGAAGTCGAGCCAGGTGGCCGAATTGTCCGTGAGGGTCGGCGGATCGGACGGGCTGTCGCCCTGGGCGCCGAACTGCAGGCGCTTGGGCCCGATGGCGCCCAGGTTCAGATAGACCGAGGCCGCGCCCGGCCCGCCGTTGAAGGCGAAGGTGATCGGGCGGTTCGGGCGGTTCGCGCCGTCCAGGACGTAGGCGGTGAACACCACCTCGGCGACCACCTTGCCCTTCTCGTCGCGGACCGGGATCACGCCGACGGTGGCGGTATAGTTCAGGGTCTTGCCGGCCACGCGGGTGACCTGCTTCACCGAGGCGTCGGCCGGGAATTTCGGCAGGTCGATCTTGGCGAGATCCAGCTTGGGCGGGTCGGACTTGGGGTCCTGCGCCAGGGCCGGGACGGCCGCGCCGACACCCACGGCGAGCGCCGCCGCCAGAACTCCACGCCGATGCATGCGTACGCCTCCCGATTCCGCGGAGACGCTAGGGCCAATCGGCGTTCCTGTCAGGGCGCCGCAGGCGCTGTCTTATCTGACCACGATCTTATCGGCGCTGACGCGCCAGGAGAGCTGCCGGATCGGCATGGCTTTGGGCTGCCGGGGCGCGGGTCCCGTCAGTCGCAGCGCGTTGGGGGGGTGGAAAGCTTCGGTGGCCGCGTTCAGCGCGGCGGGCCGGTCGCGCGCCGGAGGGACAAGGCGCCGCGACGTCCCGACGGATGCGGGGGCGATGCCAGGGCGAAGGCCGGCGTCGTCGCGGATCCCGCAAGCCGCGCCCGCAGCGCGCCGCCGGGCGACGGCCTCCCGGGCGGAGCGGGTTCAGCTTTCACCCGGGCGAGCAGTTCGCGCAGGCTGGGTAAGGCGGCCGGCTCCGGCCCCGGCAGGGCCGAGGCGTCGGCGGCGACGCCGTTCAGGGTGGCCAGGAGCATTGGCAGGCTGACCGGCTCGCGGTCGCGCTCCCGGTCGGCCTCGGTCTCGATGAACCTCTCGGTCTCGGGCGCGTCGCGTTCGATCGGATCAGCGGCTTCGTGCTCGCCCGTCTCGCGCTCGTGCGCCTGGGCGCGCCCCTCGGCCCGCGCCTCACGCCGTAGACGCAGTTCCAGGGCGACGGACATCCTGGCGGCGAAGAAGCAGCGGTCGAACAGATGGAAGAATTCCATCCGCCGCTCATGCGTCTCCGCCCGCTCCGCCTCCGCGCCAAACACCTTCCCCAGCCGATAGGCGCACTGGCCCATCTCGAAGAGCATCTCACTGCGGGGATCGGCGCCGATCATGAGAACAAATATAGAACATCTAGAGGCGAGCGTCAATTGTCTGCTCGCCAAGCCCCGTGCCGCCTTTGCGCTAGAGGGAGGGCGGCCGGAGAACGCCCCGACTTCCCCACCCTGCGCGCCTTCGGCGGGCTGCCCCTCCCCAAGAAGGGAGGGACGGAGGGGCCGGAGCCGCCACGGGCGCGCCAGACCGCACATATCCAGAATTTGCGAATAGTTCGCAACAACTTGCCCCGGCCCTTGGGCGTCGCTAAGACGCGACTGCGACTCCTTCGCACTATTCGTTCAAGGAGTTCCCCGCGTGCGCCGCCTGCTGACCGTCGTCTCTCCCCTCGCCCTGCTCGTCGCCGCGCCGGCCCTGGCCGGCGAGGCTGACGGGGCGGCGAGCGCCCCCGCCTATCTCGAAGGCGTCGAGGTCCAGGGCGAGATCGTCAGGACGGCGGCCGGCAAGACGGAAGCGGCGGTGATCGACACGCCCCAGGCCATCAGCGTGGTGAGCAGCGCCCAGTTCCTGGAGCGCGGCGCGCAGAACCTGCAGGAGACCCTGCGCTACATGGCCGGGGTCTCGGCCGAGGCCTATGGCAACGACGGGCGCAACGACGACAGCTTCGTCCGCGGCGTCGAGGCGCCGATCTACCTGGACGGCCTGCGCCAGACCTTCGGCTACTACACGCCGCGCACCGACATCCACATGCTCGAGCAGGTGGAGGTGCTCAAGGGTCCGGCCGGGTCGCTGTATGGCGCGGGCGTGCTGGGCGGCCTGATCAACCAGACCAGCAAGCGGCCCGAGTTCATGCGGTCGGGCGAGATCTCGCTGTCGTACGGCACGTTCGACCGCGTCGAGGGGACCCTGGACTTCACGGGGCCGCTGAACGAGGCCGGCACGCTGGCGGGCCGCATCGTCGCCGTGATGCGGGATTCCGGGACCCAGACGGACCATGTGGACGACGACCGGATCCTGATCGCCCCGTCGCTGACCTGGAAGCCGACGGAGGCCACCACCCTCACCCTGATCGGCCGCTACCAGAAGGACAAGGCCGGCACGATCTCGACCTTCGTGCCCTGGGCCGCGAGCATCTTCGCCGAGCCCGGCCGGCGGCTGCCCACCTCGCGCTTCCTGAGCGAGCCCGACTTCGAAAAGTACGACACCCGCACGGTGACCCTGAGCCTGCTGGGCGAGCACAAGCTGAGCGAGGCCGTCACGCTGCGCACCAACAGCCGCTGGCTGGACTCCGACCTGAACTATCAGTCGATGTATCCGGACGGCTATTCGAACCCCGCGCAACCGTTCATCGACCCGGAGCGGCGGGTGCTGAACCGCTACATCTACGCCAACTATCCCGAGACGCGGACCTTCACGACGGACAACCACGTGCAGGCCAGGTTCGCGACGGGGGCGCTCAAGCACGACCTACTAGTGGGCGGGGACTACCAGCACTATCGCCAGAGGAGCGAGGGCTTCTCGGCGCTCACGACGCCGATCGACGCCTACAACCCGGTCTACGGCAACTACAGCGTGCTGCCGCGCACGCCCAACCCCACCGAGCGCCAGAGCCAGGTGGGGGCCTATCTACAGGACACCATGAGCTACGGGCCGGTCTCGGTGCTGCTGGGCGTGCGGCGCGACCGGGCCAAGATCGACGGCGAGGTCTACAAGGCCACCACCTATCGCGCCGCCGTGATGGCGGACCTCAGCGAGACGGTGAAGCCGTACGTCAGCTACTCCGAGAGCTTCCAGCCCGTGACCGGCACGACCTTCGCCGGCGAGGCCTTCAAGCCGACCGAGGGCAAGCAGTGGGAAGTCGGGGTGAAATGGCAGGTGACCCCCGACAGCCTGGTGACCCTGGCGGCCTATGACATCACCGAAAAGAACCGCCTGACCAACGACCCCGCCAATCCGTTCTTCTCGGTCCAGACCGGCGAGGCGAAGCTGAAGGGCGTGGAGGCCGAGGCGCAGGTCAGGGTCCGGGGCTTCGACGTCACCGGCGCCCTCACCATCGCCGAGACCAAGATCAGCGAGAGCAACACGCCCGCCGAGATCGGCCAGCAACTGGACAGCGCGCCCGAGCGCCAGGCGTCGGTGTTCGTCGCCCGCACCTTCCCGCTCACCGACGAAGTGAGCCTGCGGCTGGGTGGGGGCGTGCGCTATGTCGGGGCCAGTTACTCCGGCGACCTGCGCACGCCCGGCTTCACGCTGGGCGACGCCTATGCGGCGGTCGGCTACCGCGAGTGGCTGTTCAGCGTGAACGCCACCAACCTCACGGACAAGCGCTACTACAGCACCTGCCTGGCGCGCGGGGATTGCTTCCTGGGCGTGCGGCGCGCGGTCGTCGCGACGATCCGTCGGCAGTTCTGAGGACCCCGGCGATGCGCGGCGCGCTCGTTCTCGTGCATCGATGGGTGGGGCTGGCGATCGCCGGCTTCCTGTTCGTCGCGGGGCTGACCGGGGCCTTCATCTCGTGGGACCACGAGTTGGACGCCTGGCTGAACCCGACGCTGTTCCAGGCGCCGACCGCCGACGAACCGCGCGCGCCGCCGGAGCTCGCCAACCAGGCGGAGCGCGCCGATCCGCGGATGCAGGTGACGTTCCTGCCGCTTTCGGTGGACCCCGGCGGCACGCTGCTGCTGGGGGTGGAAGCGCGGCCCGATCCGAAGACCGGCAAGGCCGAAGGGCTCGACTTCAACCAGCTCGCGCTGAACCCCGCCACCGGCGAGCCGCTGGGCCAGCGGTTCTGGGGACAGCCCTCCCTCACCCGCGAAAACCTGCTGCCGTTCCTGTACCGGCTGCACTACAGCCTGACCCTGCCGCTGGTCTCGGGCGTCGATGTGGGCCTGCTGCTGATGGGCGTGGTCGGCATGGCCTGGACCATCGACTGCCTCGTGGCGCTGTGGATCTCGTTCCCGAACCTCAGGAGCTGGCGCAAGTCCTTCGCGTTCCGCTGGCGGGAGCGCGGCTATCGCCTGCTGTTCGACAGCCACCGGTCGGGCGGGGTCTGGATCTGGCTGCTGCTGCTGACGCTGGCGGTGACGTCGGTGTCGATGAACCTGGAGCGCGAGATCGTGCGGCCGCTGGTGAGCCTGGTGTCGCCGCTCGCGGAGGATCCGTTCTCGACCCGAACGCCGCGCGCGCTCGACGAACCCGCCCTGCCCGGCCTGTCCCGCGAACGGATGCTGGTGATCGCCACGGCCGAGGCGAAGGCGCGGGGCTGGACCGCGCCGCCCGGCGGCATCTTCTACTCGCCGCTCTACGACATCTACGGCGTGGGCTTCTACCGGCCCGGCGAGGACCACGGCGACGGCGGCCTGGGCAACCCCTGGCTCTACTTCGACGGCAGGACCGGAAAGCCGGCCGGCGCGCTTACGCCCGGCAAGGGAACCGCGGGCGACATCTTCCTGCAGGCGCAGTTCCCGCTGCACTCGGGACGGATCATCGGCCTGCCGGGCCGCATCTTCGTGTCGGTCCTGGGCCTGGCCGTGGCAGGGTTGAGCGCCACCGGGGTGGTGATCTGGGCGCGGAAGCGCAAGTCGGTGGCCAAGCGGCGGCCGAGGCGTCCTGCGACCGACGCGGCCGCCGCCGCTAGCTGATGATCCAGTTGCTCATGCTGAGCCCGGCGGAATCCGCGGCGTCCAGGTGGATCAGGTCGGCGCCGACATTGACCCCCGTCGCGACCACCGCGCCGCCGCGTCCGTCGTCGTCGACGTAGATGTAGACGTTGAACGACGAGCCGGAGCCCGGATAGCCCTGGTCGTGGGCCAGCCCGCGAAGGTCGAGCCGGTCCTCGCCCGGCGTGAAGTCGGTGATGTGGTGGGCGCCTCGCATCGGGAACCGCGGAATGACGAACACATCAGGACCGGCGCCGCCGCTGAGCGTGTCGGCGCCTTCGCTGGCGACGATCGTGTCGGCGCCCTCGCCGCCCGCCAGCACCGACCCGGGGCCGGCGGCGGTCAGCACCCGACCGCCCAGGCCGCTGTCGATCCACCCGGGCGTCAGGCGGCTGGACTCGACTCCGACCAGCACCATTCGCCCACCGCCGGCCATGGAGATCACCGTGTCGGCCCCGACCTGCGCCACGGTGTAGACGGTTCCCGGATCCAACCGGACCCGGTCGCCCTCCGCCGCACTGAAGTCGGTGACGCGGTCGAGGCCGGCTTCACCAAAGGAATGGAAGACGTCGGCGCCGGCGCCGCCGGACAGGATGTCGTCGCCGCGATCACCGGCGATCCAATCGTCCCCCGCGCCGCCGTTCACGACGTCTTCCCGCTGACCGCCGCGGAGCGTGTCGGCGCCCTCCCCGCCCTCGCAGGTGTCGTTCCCGAGGTTGCCGTAGACAAGGTCGCCGCCCGCATCGCCATAAAGCAGATCGTCGTCCTTGCCGCCGACCACCCAGTCGTCGCCGTCGCCGCCGCGGGCCGTGTCGTTCCCCTCGTTGCCGTTGATATCGTCGAAGTGGGCGCCGCCGAGAACGAGGTCGGCCCCGGCGTTCCCGCGGAGATAGTCCGAACCCGCACCGCCTTCGATCGTGTCGTCGCCGCCGTCGCCGCTCAGGCTGTCCGCTCCGGCCCCGCCGGTGATCGCGTCCCGTCCGGCAAGGGCGGCGGTGAAGGCCTTTCTCACGCCGGCGAGGCCCGCCTCGTCCCAGGACGCCGGGAGGAACTGGGCGACCGGAAGGGAGAGGCCGGTCGCCTCCCACCTTTCCCCTCCGTTCGCATAGACCATGCGCTCCACCGTGCCGGAGGCCGGAAACCACCCGCGCTCGGCTCGGGTGAAGCCCGAGCCGTAGAGGTTGAGGGTCTCGAGACCGTTGGCCATCTCGAAGGCCGTCGAGTCGCGGACGTCCCCGTCCCAGTAGTTGATGAGGTTGAGGGCGCCGATATCGACGCCGACCGGACCGGAAACCGTGAAACCCGCCACGACTGCTCCTGTTCACCACCTCGGCCGCGCCCAGTGCCGTTGCGTGGGATCGCTGGTATGCTGGGCAAGCGGCAGACCCTCAAAGGTTGTGGCCGCTTCGTTGGGGCGGGTGAATGAAGGATCACCGATTTTTGCCTGATGTTTTGCCGATGGAGGGCAAGGCGGACGCGGAGGGACAGCGCGCGGCCGACGCGATCCCATTGGCGCGGCGGCCGGATTTCCCGCTGGGTGCGGCCGTTGTTCGCCCATCGGTCCGCACCGTCGAAGGCCCCGGAGGGAGCGCCGCGGTGGAGCCGCGGGTGATGCAGGTGCTGATCGCGCTCGTAGATGCCGGGGGCGCGGTGCTGACCCGCGACGACCTGCTGCGCATCTGCTGGAACGGGACGCTGGTCGGCGAGGATTCGGTCAATCGCGCGATCGCCCAGGTGCGGCGCGTCGCCGGCGCGACCCAGGCCGGGTTTGGCGTCGAGACGATCCCGCGCATCGGCTATCGCCTGACCGACGCCGCGCCGACCGGCCCGGTCACCGCCCAGGCCGAAAGGACGTCTTCAGCGAGCCCCACCCGCCGATGGGTCGCCGGCGGCGGACTGGCCGTCGCCGCGGGCGGTGGTCTCGGGGCGTGGGTCTGGACGCGTCAGCGGACGGACGCCCGCGTGACCCAGTTGGTGGACCAGGGGCGACAGGCCCTGCGGTATGGAACGCCGCAGCGGAGCGCCCAGGCCGCAGGGCTGTTCCGCGAAGCCGCCGAGATGGCGCCGCGCGACCCGGCGGTGCTGGGTTGGCTCGCGCTGGCGCTCCGCAATGTGGCGGAGTACGCGCCGCCACAGACGGCGCCGGCCGTGGTCGCCGAGAGCGAGCAGACGGCCAAGCACGCCCTCGCACGGGATCCGCGGGAGCCCAATGCGCTCAGCGCCCTGGTGCTGCTCGGGCGCGATCTGGACGACGTGTCGACGACAGAGACGAAGCTGCGAGACATCCTCGCCCTCGCCCCCGACAATGTGGCGGCCATCAGCGCGCTCGTCCTGCTGTTGCAGTCCGTCGGGCTCTGCCGCGAGTCCTGGGTCTGGAACGAGCGCGCGATCACGCTGGAGCCGCTCTCGCCGTCCCACCAGTTCCGCCGGGCCTTGAAGCACTGGATCTTCGGTCGGGTGCGGGAGGCCGATCAGGTCATCGATCGAGCGCGCCAGCTCTGGTCTGACCACGCCATGGTCTGGCACGCCCGACTGCTGATTCTGGCGTTCTCCGATCGACCCCGCGCGGCCCTGGCGATGGTCGATGACGATGCGACCCGACCGCCCCGGTTCGCCCCCGGCGCCCTCGACGTCTGGCGCACCTCCCTCCGGGCCTTGGAGACGCGCGCGCCGCGCGACATCGAGCAGGCCCGCGTGGCGAACCTGAGCGCGGCCCCGCGGAACCCGGGGGCCGCCGCCGACGCCATCATGGTGCTCTCGGCCCTTGAGGAAGTCGATGCGGCGTTCGCGGTCGCCGAGGGCTTCCTGCTGCAGCGAGGTCCGCTCGTGAGCGCGCCTGGAACGGGCGGGCCGCTCCTCGCGAACGACCGGGGCTGGCGAAAGACGCAGTGGCTCTACACGCCGGCCACCGCACCGTTCCGAGCCGACCCCCGCTATCCGGCCTTGTGCGAAGGCATAGGCCTTACGGACTACTGGCGCACAAGGAACGTTACGCCAGACACCCTCAGGGCCTGACGCCCTAGGACGCGCCGCTGAGCCTGGACAGGGCGCTTTCCAGCTTCGCCTTCGCCGTCTGGGCCTCGGCGAGGCGCTCGCGGTTCTCCTCCACCACCTCCTCGGGCGCGCGGGAGACGAAGTCGGCGTTGCCGAGCTTGCCGGAGATCTTGGCGATCTCGCCGGTCAGGCTCCCGACTTCCTTGGCCAGCCGCGCGCGTTCGGCGGTGAGATCGATGAACTCGGCGACCGGCAGAGCGAAGGTGGCGCCGTGGACGACGAAGGGGATCGAGCCCGGAGGCGCTGCGTCCACCGTCTGGACCTCGGAGACCCGCAGGAGCTGGGCGATCTGGGCGGCGTTGGCCTTGAGGGTCGCGCGCTGGGCGTCGCTGGCCTCGACCACCAGCAGCGGCGGCTTGGCCGACAGCGGCACGTTCAGGCCCGAACGGACCGAACGGCCCTCGGAGATCGCCTCGATGACCAGGCCGATCTCGGCGTCGGCGGCCGGGTCGATCAGGCTGGACGGCAGGTCGGGCCAGCGGGCGGTCATCAGGAAGCCGCCGTGGGCGCGCTTGGCGCCCAGGTCCTGGGTCTGGGCCCAGAGCTCTTCCGTGATGAACGGCATGACCGGGTGCAGCAGGGTCAGGATCACGTCCAGCACCCAGGCGGCGGTGGCCTGGGTCTCGGCCTTGGCGGCCGGGTCGTCGCCGGTCAGCAGCGGCTTGGCCAGCTCCACGTACCAGTCGCAGAATTGGTTCCAGATGAAGCGGTAGAGCTGCTCGGTCCCCTCCGCGAAGCCGCAGTCGGCCAGCGCGGCCGTCACCGCCTGGGCGGTGCGTGTGGTCTCGCCGACGATCCAGCGGTTCAGGGTCAGCTTCACGGCCGAGGGATCGAACCCTTCGGCGCGGGCGCAGCCGTTCATCTGGGTGAAGCGGGTGGCGTTCCACAGCTTGGTGCCGAAGTTGCGGTAGCCCTCGATCCGCTGGCGGCTGAGCTTGATGTCGCGGGCCTGGCCCGACATGGCGGTGAGCGTGAAACGGAGCGCGTCGGCGCCGTAGTCGTCGACCAGCTCCAGCGGGTCCATGACGTTGCCCTTGGACTTGGACATCTTGGCGCCGGTGGCGTCGCGCACCAGGGCGTTGATGAACACCCGCTTGAACGGGACCTCGCCGGTGAAGTGGAGGCCCTGCATCATCATCCGGGCCACCCAGAAGAAGATGATGTCGAAGCCGGTGATCAGGGTGTGGGTCGGGTAGAAGCGCGCCAGGTCGGCGGTCTTCTCCGGCCAGCCCAGGGTCGAGAACGGCCACAGGCCCGACGAGAACCAGGTGTCGAGGACGTCCTCGTCCTGGCGCAACTCGGTGGGGCGGCCATAGTGCTCCTCGGCCTGGCGCAGGGCCTCGGCCTCGGTCTCCTCGACGAACGGCCTGCCGTCCGGGCCGTACCAGGCCGGGATGCGGTGACCCCACCAGAGCTGGCGGCTGACGCACCACGGCTGGATGTTCCGCATCCACTCGAAGTAGGTCTTCTCCCAGTTCTTCGGCACGAAGACGGTGTCGCCCTCCTCCACCGCCTTGATGGCGGGCTTGGCGAGGACGTCGGCCGCGACGTACCACTGGTCGGTCAGATAGGGCTCGACCACGACGCCGGAGCGGTCGCCGTGCGGCACGGTATGGCGGGTCTTCTCGATCTCGCGCAGCAGGCCCAGGGCCTCGAACGCCTCGACCACCTTCTTGCGGGCCGCGAACCGGTCCAGGCCACGATACTCCGGCGGGGCGTTGTCGTTGAGGCGGGCGAAATCGTCGAAGATGTTGATGACCGGCAGGTTGTGGCGCTTGCCGACCATGAAGTCGTTGAAGTCGTGGGCCGGGGTGATCTTCACCGCGCCCGAGCCCTTCTCGGGATCCGGATATTCGTCGGCGATGATCGGGATCGGACGGTTCACGATGGGCAGGCGCACGGCCTTGCCGACCATGGCCGTGTAGCGCTCGTCGCCGGGGTGAACGGCGACGGCGGTGTCGGCCAGCATGGTCTCGGGCCGGGTGGTGGCCACGACGATCTCGCCGGAGCCGTCCTCCAGCGGGTAGGCGAAGTGCCAGTAGTGGCCGTCGACCTCGCGCTGTTCGACCTCGAGGTCGGAGATGGCGGTCTGGAAATGCGGGTCCCAGTTCACCAGCCGCTTGTCGCGGTAGATCAGCTTCTGTTTGTAGAGGGTGACGAACACCTTGCGGACGGCGGCGCTCAGGCCCTCGTCCAGGGTGAAGCGCTCACGGGACCAGTCGCAGCTCGCGCCCAGGCGTTTGAGCTGGTTGACGATAGTCCCGCCGGACTGGGCCTTCCACTCCCAGACCTTGGCCACGAACTCCTCGCGGCCCATGTCGCGACGGCTGCGGTTGCCGGCCTCGGCGAGCTGGCGCTCGACGACCATCTGGGTGGCGATGCCGGCGTGGTCGGTGCCGGGCAGCCACAGGGCCGCCTTGCCGCGCATGCGCTCGAAGCGGATCAGCACGTCCTGCAGGGTGTTGTTCAGCGCGTGGCCGATGTGCAGCGAGCCGGTGACGTTCGGCGGCGGGATGACGATCGAGAACGGCTCGGCGTTCGGGTCGTCGATGGGCGCGAATCCGCCCGATCTCTCCCAGGCCTCGTAGAGGCGCGGTTCGGCGGTCTTGGGATCGAAGTTCTTGTCGAGCATGGCCATACGGGACGCGCGCCCAAAGCGGGCGCCGCCGGCGTCTTACAGGGGTTGTTGACGAACGCGAAGCGGCTGGCGCGGAGCGGACCCCGCGCTATGTCGCCTTAACGTACTCGACCGCGGGCGATCCGCTCGACCTCGGCCTGGACGGCCTCCTGCACGATGCCGGGCAGGTTGGTGTCGAGCCACTGCTGCAGCATCGGGCGGAGCATCTCGCGGACCACGTCTTCCAGCGTGCGCCCCTCGGCCGGCATCAGGATGCTGGAGGAGAGCTGGCCGAAGGTCGCGGCGGCGGCGGCGGCGATGTGGTCGCTGACCAGGTTGGCCGCGGGCGCCGGCTCGGGCGCCTCGAACATCGGCGGCGGAGGCGCCGGGGCCTCCGCGGGTTCGGGGTCGGCGGCGACGAAATCGAGGTCGCCGTGGGTCTCGACCTTCTGGGTCAGTTCCAGGTCGCCGTCGTCGTCCTCTTCCTGCGGTTCAGGCGTGAACGCCGCGGCCGGGGCCGATTCGGGCTCCGGCTCGGGAATCGGCAGCGGCGCCTCGGCGGCGACTGGCGCCGGCTCCGGCTCGGGCGGGACGGCGGCCGCGCCCTCGGCCGGCGCCTCGTCCTCCGAGATGATGCGGCGGATGGAGGCGAGAATCTCCTCCATCGTCGGTTCTTGGGACGTCTGTTCGGACATGAATCGGCCGCCGCGGTTGAATCTGCGCCTTAGACCCTAAGCGCGTGGGACCGATCCTGCAATTTCCCCGCTAACGACGCGTCAACGCGTCGCCGGAGGGGTCACCGCCGGGGCAGGTTCCAGACCCGGCCCGATCGGCTTTTCATCAATCTTTTCCGCGGGAACCTTGGACGGCCAGGGAGTCGCCACGCTATCGACGGCGCCCACGGCCTCTTCCCACGGCACCCAGCCCCAGGTGATCCGCAGCTTCCGGAAGTTCTTGGCCGCGTCGTACTGCGGCGCGCTGGGGACCAGGTTCTTGCTTTCCAGGCGGCCCATGACGGCCAGGACGTTGGCGGCGGCGACATATTCGTCGCGCCGCGAGGTCACCGCGTTCAGCTCGGCCGTCCGCAGCTCGTTCTCGGCGTTCAGCACGTCGATGGTGGTGCGCAGGCCCACCTGCTGCTCCTGGCGCGTGCCCTCGGCGGCGATGCGGGCGGCGCGCACCTGCTCGTCGCTGGAGCTGATGTTGGCGCGGGCCGCGATCAGCTGGCTCCAGAACTGGGTGACCCCCTGGAACACGTTGCGGCGGACAGCCTCGATGGTGATCCGGTCGGTGTTGTTGCGCTCCACCGCCTGGCGGACCCGCGAGCTGGTCAGGCCGCCAGAGAAGAGCGGGACGCTTGCGGTAACGGTGGCGGTGGTGCCGCGCGTGTAGAGATCCGAATCGAACGGCCTCACCGGACCTCGGTCGAAGCCGAATGACACCTGACCGCTGACGCTCGGCATGCGTTCGGCGTGGGCTCCGGCGACCCGGGCGCGGCTGGCCTGCTCCGCGAACTGCTGAGCGCGCAGTTGGGGGTTGAACTGCTCGGCGACCTTGTAGGCCTCGTCGGGATCGGTCGGCAGCAGGAAGGCCAGCGACGGCTCGGGCGCGAGTTCGCCGGGGTTCTGGCCGACCAGCGTGGCGTAGCCGGCCCGGGTGATGGCCAACTGGGCCACCGCCGACTGCAGCTGGGCCTGGGCCTGCGACAGGCGGGCCTGCGACTGCGCGACGTCGGTGCGCGTCACTTCCCCCACGTCGAAGCGGGCGTTGGACTCCTGGAGCTGCCGGGTCAGGACGTTGACGTTCTCCTGACGGATGCGGAGCGACTCCTGGTCTCGGCGGGTGTCCGAATAGGCCTGGATCACCGAGGTCAGCACCTGGGCCTCGATCCGGCGCAAGTTTTCGCGGCCAGCTAGGACGTCCGCGTTGGCAGCGTTCACCGCCGCTGCGACACGCCCGCCTGTCCAGATCGGCTGATTGAACGTCAGTCCGACCCGTCCGCTGTTGGCCTCTCGAATCCCGAAATTGCCGAACGTGTCGGCTTGCCCATCCCCATTGGAATCGACGCCGGCGGCCGCCTTGGGCGTGCGGGATTCGGTGTAGGTTGCGCTGGCGCTAGCGCTCAGCGTCGGCCGCCAGCCGGAACGGGCCTGGACATAGTTCTCGTCGAGCGCCCGCTGCGTCGACCGCTGGGCCTGGAGGGTCGGGTTGTTCTGGTAGGCGAGCGCGATGGCGTCGGCCAGGGTCTCGGCGGAGGCCGGGACCGCGACACCCGCGAGCACGCCTGCACACACAGTCGCGGCCAACAGGCGGCCACGGAGTTTCATCGACATTCGTATTCCCCGATCTCGCGAGAGACGCAGCCCTTATATGCTTTCGTCTGCCGCCTGGGCCAAGCCGCGTCACCTTAAGCTTTTTTCACGCCCCCGTTTCGAGGGTGTTTCAGCCACACCTGCCTAGAAGGCGAAACCGTGGCTCGCTTCGAAGCCCGCCAGCACCGGCGGGAACGAATCGAAGAGGTCGCGGCGGCCGATCCCGTCGTCGGCGCGGACATAGAGGCAGGCCTTGCCGACCGGGCCGTCCCGCTCGACCACGCCCAGGCGGCCGTTGGTCGCGAGGGCCGCGAGCCAGGCCTCGGGCACGCGGCTGACGCCGCCTTCGCAGACCACGATGTCGAACCGGCCCTCGGGCAGGGGGCCGCCCGGCTCGGCGCGCACCACCGGCACGCCCAGTTCCTCGATCACCGCCGCAGCATAGGGCGCGCCGATCGCCAGGGCCCGGTCGCCCGGCATCGGCCGCAGCGCCTGCAGCAGCTTGGCCACGTCGCGCGGCTTCAGCAGCCAGCGGCCCGGCGCGTACTCGGCCTCGATGTCCGCATAGGCCAGGTGCGCCTTGCCTTCGGGCAGGAACGCCTCGCGCCGCACGGCCCGCATCGCGTCGTGGATGCGGACGTCGGTCACGTCGGCGGTTCGCACCTGGCTTTCCACCATGTTGAGGCGGGCGGAGGCGAGGTCAGCCATCGGGAATCCTTGAGGGCGGGTCGGTTACGTGGGCCGGGTTATAGGCTGGCGGGCCTGGAAGGCAATTGCGGCCTATGGGTCGTTCTGATAGCACCGCGCCTCGCTTCCGGTTGGCCCGATGGCGGAGTGGTGACGCAGCGGACTGCAAATCCGTGCACCCGAGTTCGATTCTCGGTCGGGCCTCCAAGCTTCCTTCCTCAGGGCTTCAGCTCCCCCAGCACCGTCGGGATCAGCTCCGAGACCGTGGGGTGGATGTGCATGGTGCGCATCAGGGTGGTGTAGGGCTGTTTCGCGGCCATGGTGTCGAGGATGGCGTGGATCGCCTCGTCGCCCTCCACGCCCAGGATCGCCGCGCCCAGGATGACGTCGGTGTCGGCGTCGACGACCACCTTCATGAACCCCTGGGTCTCGCCCTTCTCGACCGCGCGGCCGACGCGGGTCATCGGGCGCACGCCGACACGGACGGACTTGCCGGCGGCGCGGGCGGCGGCCTCGGTCATGCCGCAGCGGCCCAGCGGCGGGTCGATGTAGAGAGCGTAGGTCTCGATGCGGTCGCTGACCCGGCGCGGGTCGTCGTCCAGCAGGTTGGCCGCCACGATCTCGTAGTCGTTCCAGGAGGTGTGGGTGAAGGCGCCCCTGCCGTTGCAGTCGCCCAGGGCCCAGACGCCGTCGACGCTGGTCCGTAGCTGGTCGTCCACCTTGATGTAGCCGCGGGCGTCCGCCTCGATGCCGGCCGCGGCTAGGCCCAGGTCGTCGGTGTTGGGCCGGCGGCCCACCGCCAGCAGGACGTGGGAGCCCACGACGGTCGGCTCGCCCGAGTTGCAGTCGACGCCCACCTCGACGCCATCGGCATGGGGCGCGAAGCTGATGCACTCGGCGCCGGTGCGCACCGTGATCCCCTCGCCTTCCAGGATCCGCTGGATGGCGTCGGAGACGTCATCGTCCTCGCGGCCGACCAGGCGCGGGCCCTTCTCCACGACGGTCACCCGGGCGCCGAAGCGGCGGTACATCTGGGCGAACTCCAGGCCGATGTAGCTGCCGCCCACGACCACCAGGTGGCGCGGCAGGGTGTCCAGCTCGAGGATCGAGGTGTTGTTCAGGGACGGGACGTCGTGGACGCCCGGGAAGTCCGGGACCACCGCGCGACCGCCGACGTTGATGAAGATCCTGGGTGCGGTCAGCCGCTCGCCGTCCACCTCGACCTCGTGCGGCCCGACGAAGGTCGCCTGGCCGCGGATCAAGGTGCAGCCCTTCATGCCGCCGATCCAGGCCTCCAGGCCATTGCGGGCGTCCAGGGTCACCTTGTGGGCGCGGGCGCGGACCCTGGGCATGTCGACCGCCACCGGCCCGGCCAGGACGACGCCGTAGTCCGCGGCCCGGCGCGCGACCTGGGCGGCCTTGGCGCTGGCCACCAGGGCCTTGGTGGGCATGCAGCCGGTGTTGACGCAGGTGCCGCCCAGGAACTTGCGCTCGATCACGGCGACCGTCTGGCCCGCCGCGGACAGCCGCCCGGCCAGGGCCGGCCCCGCCTGCCCCGCGCCGATCACGATGGCGTCGAAGGCCCGGGTCACAGCAGGCATGCCACGACGAGGGCCGCGCCGCCGACCGCGACCACGTCCTCGATCAGCGCCGCGGGCAGGTCCCGCCCGAACGCTCCCGCGAGCCTGCCGCGCGCCCAGGCGCCGCCCAGGGTTCCGACCACCGCGCCGAGCGCGCCCAGCACGATGCCGGGAACCAGCGCGCCGGCCGACAGGCCCACCGCCGCTCCCGCCAGCCCGCCGGAGACGATCCGGCCGCCGAACTGGATCGGGACCTTGCGGCTGGGGGTCTTGGGCAGCTTGTCGTTCAGGAGCTCGCCGGCCGCGATCAGGGTGACGACCCACGGCGTGATCGCCGCGCCCAGGAAGGCCAGCGGCGTGCCCGTCAGCTTCAGGACGCCCAGCGAGGCGGCCCAGCTCACCGCCGCCACCGGCGTCACGGCCCGGAGTCCCGCGATCACGCCCAGCAGCAGGGCGGCGAGATAGAAGGTCATGGCAAGGTCCCCAATACTTGAACGTCCGATGCGGGCACCTTAACCGGAAGCATGTCCGATGATCTCCCATACGTTCTGGTTACCGGGTCCACCCGCGGCATAGGCGCCGCCATCGTGGACGCCCTGAAGGGCCGCGCCCACGTCATGGGCCACGGCAGCGCCGACGCCGACCTGTCGGACCCCGCGGGCGCCGAGCGCCTGTGGGAGGCAGCGATCACCCGGCTCGGCCGGGTGGACGTGCTGATCAACAACGCCGGGGTGTTCGAGCCGATCGCGGTCGACGCCGGCCTGGACGACTGGCACGCCGGCTGGAGCCGGACGATGCAGATCAACCTGCAGGCCTCGGCCGACCTCTGCCGGCGCGCGATCCTGCACTGGCGCGAGCGAGGCGCCGGGGGGCGGATCGTCAATATCGCCAGCCGCGCGGCCTATCGCGGCGACAGCCCGGCGCACTGGCACTATGCGGCGTCGAAGGCGGGCATGGTCGGCATGACCAAGTCCATCGCCCGGGGCTTCGCCCGCGAACAGATCCTGGCCTTCGCGATCTGCCCCGGCTTCACCATGACCGGCATGGCCGAGGACTATCTGGCCAGCCGCGGCGGCGACAAGCTGCTGGCCGACATCCCCCTGGGCCGGGTGGCCGACCCGGCCGAGGTGGCCAGCGCGGCGGCCTATCTGGCGCTGGAGGCGCCGCCCTCGATGACCGGGGCGGTGATCGACATCAACGGGGCCAGCTTCGTGAGATAATTTACATTTGTCATCTGTTTGCCGGAGCTTCGCCTTGCGGCAGCCACGATCCACACGCGTAGTTTGGGTCGAGGGGCGGCATCGGGAGGACAACGGATGAGGGTACATCGGATCTCTGTCGCGGCCTTGGCCGGCCTGACCGCCGCGACCTCCGGCTCGCCGCTCGCCGCGCAGCCGCGCCGCGCGGTCGACGGGACGCCATCGGCCGACGCCTGCGCGGAACTGGGATTCAAGGTCGCGCCGCCCCGGCAGTACGGTCGCATGGTCGGGATGACGCGGCCCATGCCGAGCTACCCGCCGCCCCCGCCGCCGCCCGCCCCGCCGATGGTGAAGTCCGCGCCGGCCATCCCACCCCTGCCCCTGCCTCCGGTCGAGCGCCGCATCGGCGAGCCCACGCCGCCCGCCGGGGCCTCCAGCCTGGCGGAGTCGGTCGTGGTGACCGGCAGCCGCTACCAGCGCTTCCCCTCGCAACCGCTGGACACCGAGCGCTATCCCAACGCGGTCACCAACCCGATCCGCCAGACCGCGACCGACCCGGTCTCCACCTTCTCGGTGGACGTGGACACCGCCGCCTACGCCAACGTCCGCCGGTTCCTGAACGACGGCGTGCGCCCGCCCACCGACGCGGTGCGGGTCGAGGAGATGGTCAACTATTTCGACTACGGCTACGCGCAGCCCAGGGACCGGGCCACGCCCTTCAGCTCCTACGTCTCGCTGGCGCCCTCGCCGTGGTCGGCCGAGCGCCAGATCCTGCACATCGGCATCCAGGGGTTCGCCCTGCCCAAGGGCGAGCAGCCGCCGCTGAACCTGGTGTTCCTGATCGATACCTCGGGCTCGATGGCGTCGCCGGACCGGCTGCCGCTGGCGCAAAAGTCGCTGGGCCTGCTGATCGACCAGCTCAGGCCGCAGGATCGGGTGGCCATGGTGGCCTATGCCGGCTCGGCCGGGGCGGTGCTGGGCCCCACCGACGGCCGCCAGAAGCTGAAGATGCGCTGCGCGCTGAACGCGCTCCACTCCGGCGGATCGACCGCTGGCGGCCAGGGGCTGAGCCTGGCCTATGCGCTGGCGAAGGAGAACTTCGATCCCAGGGCGGTGAACCGGGTGATCCTGGTCACCGACGGCGACTTCAACGTCGGTGTCGCTGATCCGTCCAAGCTGAAGGACTTCGTGGCCGAGAAGCGCAAGGGCGGCGTCTATCTGTCGGTCTACGGCTACGGCCGGGGCAACTACAACGACACCATGATGCAGGCGCTGGCGCAGAACGGGAACGGGACCGCCGCCTACGTCGACAGCCTGCAGGAGGCGCGCAAGCTGTTCCGGGAGGACTTCACCAAGTCGCTGTTCCCGATCGCCGACGACGTGAAGATCCAGGTCGAGTTCAATCCCGCCCAGGTCTCCGAGTACCGCCTGATCGGCTACGAGACGCGGATGCTGAACCGCGAGGACTTCAACAACGACCAGGTCGACGCGGGCGAGGTCGGGGCCGGGGCCTCGGTGACGGCGCTCTATGAGATCACCCCGGCGGGCGCGACGCCCTCGGCCGACCCGCTGCGCTATGGCGGGCGCGCCCCGGCGGCCTCGCCGGCCGGCGAGCTGGCCTTCCTGAAGATCCGCTACAAGCTGCCCGGCGAGGGCCGCTCGCGGCTGATCGAGCGCCCGATCACCCGTGCCGACGCCGCCTCCAGCCTGCGGGCCGCCCCCGAGCCCACCCGCTGGGCCGTGGCGGTGGCTGGCTTCGGCCAGAAGCTGAAGCACGACGCGCGGGTCTCCGACGCCTTCGGCTGGGACGACATCGTCGACCTGGCCCAGGCCGGCCGCGGCGCCGATCCCTTCGGCGAGCGCGCCGAGTTCGTGCAGCTGGTCCGCGCCGCGGCGGACGCACGCTCGGCGGGCGAAGGAAACTAGCCCGCGAACCGCAGCGGGAGCGAGATCGCGGCCACATAGCCGCGCTCCGGGTGGGGGCCGGCGTCGACGCCCGCCGCGGAGCCGAACCTGGCCTCCAGCCGCTTGCGGACGTTGGCGATGCCCACGCCGGTTCCGGCCGGCCCGCCGCCGCCCGGCCCGTTGTCGACGACCTGGATGACGAGGAGCTCGCCGCTGGCCCGCGCAGCGATCTCGATCCGGGTCTGCTGGCCCGGCGCATGCACCCCGTGCTTGACCGCATTCTCCACCAGGGGCTGGAGGATCAGGCTGGGCACCTCCGCGGCCTCGAGGTCAGGCGGCAGGTCGACCACGATCTCGAGGCAATCGGGATACCTCAGCTCCTCCAGCTCCAGGTACAGCCGCTGTTGGGCCACCTCGTCGGCGAGCTTCACCTCGCTCAGCGGATCGCGCGCCAGGCTGGAGCGGAAGAAGCTGGAAAGCCGGAGCACCATGCGCTCGGCCTGGGCGTTGCGGCCGTCCAGGATGAGCGTCGCGATGGCGTTGAGCGCATTGTAGAGGAAGTGCGGATTGACCTGGTAGTGCAGCGCCCGGATTTCGGCCTCCTTCGCCGCGATCAGGGCCGCCGACAGGTTCGCCTCGCGCACCCGCGCCTTGCGCCCGCTCTCCAGCACCAGGACCAGCAGCAGCCACAGCGCGAAGGGCACCAGCCAGTAGAGGCTCTCCCACAGCAGAAGCCGCAGGCCGTAGCCGTTGTCGCCGCGCAGCATGGGCGTGAAAACGTGGATGGCGGGCATGGCGGCGGCGAACAGCGGCGCCGAGGTGAGCAGCGCCGCGACCGCGACCGCGCCCCGCACCGTCGACGACCGGTCGCGGACGGCCCGGAGCGCGGCGAAGCCGGCCAGGCTGAGGCCGCAGGCGATCATCACGCCGATCACATGCCCTGCCGCATAGCGCATAGGCAGCGGCGAGCCCCGCATGGCGGTCAGGATCAGGGTCCAGAGCTCCATGCCGGTCCAGAAGACCAGGGCTATGGCGGCCGTCTGAAGCCACTCCCGGCGCGCGCCGGATGATGCGGTCCCCATGCCTTCGTCCGTCCCCCTGCCCCACCCGACTGCTTAGGCGCGGCGCTTCGATCGCGGGCGCCACGTTACGACGAACGGCGCCGTTCCATCGACGGGCGACATGGACATTTCGACGAGCCACAGGGAAAACCGCCGTCCGCCGAAACTGCGCCTCGGAATGGCATGCCCGCGCTCCGCGTCCTGGCCGTCGATGACGAACCCCTCGCGCTGCGGCGCGTGGAGATCGCCGTGGCCGAGATGGTCGACGTGATCCTCGTCGGCCAGGCCCGCAGCGGCCGCGGGGGCCTGGAGCTGGTCCGGGCCCACCGCCCCGACGTCCTGTTGCTGGACATCCAGATGTCGAACCTGGACGGCTTCGAACTGATCGAGCAGTTGGAGGGCGATACGGCCCCCCTCGTCATCTTCGTCACGGCCCACGAGAACTTCGCCCTCCGCGCCTTCGAGGTCGGCGCCGTGGACTATGTGCTGAAGCCGCTCGAGTTCGACCGCCTGCGCGCCGCGCTCGTCCGCGCCCGGGACACCCTGGCCGTGGCCGACCAGGCGCGCCGCGCCGGCGAGTTGCGGACCCTGGTGCGCTCGCTGCGGGGCGAGATGTCGGAGGAGCCCGCCTACGCCACCGGGTTCTGGGTCGAACGGAAGGGCGAGCACATCCGCACGTCGGTCCAGCACATCGAGTGGATGGAGGCCGACCGCGACTATGTGCGCTTGCACACCCGCGACGGCCCGTTCCTGATGCGCGGGCCGTTGAGCACGATCCAGGAGGAACTGGACCCGAACCAGTTCATACGCATCCGCCGCTCAGCCCTGGTGCGCACCGATCGGATCAAGTCGATCCGCAACCGCGGCTACGGCGACTTCCGCATCCTGATGACGTCCGGCGAGGAGCTGCGGGTCGGCAAGACCTATGTCGCCGACGTCCGCCGCCTGCTGGACAAGCGATAGCGCCGTTCGACGACGAATCCGGGCGTTGGTCGGCGGGTGTTTGAAGCTCCACCGTTCCCGCCGCAGACCACCCGTCTCAAGTGAAAAAGTAGATGGGTGTTTCAATGAAGAGTTTGCTTGCGGCGCTGGCCGCCACCTCCGCCCTCGCTGCGGCGTCGACCTCCGATGCGGGCGTGATCATCCAGCCGAAGGGCGTCACCGTGAACATCGGCGGCGAGCTGCTGGATTTCGCGGCGATCAACATGATCAACCAGTCAGGCCTGTCGAAGACCTACGAGAGCGGCGTGACCGACTTCGACGCCTACCTGGCGTTGAACCCGATCCATTCGGCGAGCGCCGGCGAATGGCTGAGCACCGGTCCGCTCAGCATGGCCCGGGTGACGTTCGACCTGGGTGAGACAATCGAGTTCACCGGCGCCGCCATCTGGAACGAAGACGCCTCCGGGATCGGCAGCATCATCGCCAGCATTCCGCTCGGCGGCAGCTACGCCGGACTGGGTCTGAACGACACCGTCGACAGCATCGGCTCGGCCTATGGCGCCACGGTCTGGCGCCACCAGGCCATCAAGGCGCGGTACGTGACCTTCGACATCTACGGCTGCAACCGCGCGGGCTTCGCTCACAACGGCTGCGGGCTCGGCGAAGTCGCGTTCCGGTCCACCGCCCTCGCGCCGCCCCCGACCGGCGCCGTCCCCGAACCCGGCGCCTGGGCCCTCATGATCCTGGGCTTCGGCGGCGTCGGCGCGACGCTGCGCCGGCGGCGTCATAGCTTCGCGGCGGCCTAACCCGCGTCGCCCCACTGACGGTGCAGGGAGGTCGCCACGTGGCTCAGCCGCGTGCGCGCCTCCCACGTCAGCCGCTCGCCCTCCGCGGCGAGGATATCGTTCAGCTCGAACAGCAGCTCGCGGCCGTTGCGGTCGACGATGTCGCTCTCGATGAAGGTGATGCCGCACAGGCGCTCGCCGCGGGTCACCGGGCGGACCTGATGGATGGTGGTCGAGGGATAGACCACCGCCCCGCCGGGCGCCGGCTTGAAATCCACCTCGCGGGTGCCGAGCCGCACCGACAGCTCGCCGCCGTCGTAGTCGCCGGGCTCGTTGAGGAAGATTGTGCAGGATAGGTCCGCCCGGATCGGCCGCCCGCCGATGGGCAGGAAGGCGGCGTCGGCGTGGGCGCCGTAGTTCATCCCCGGCCGGTAGAGCGACAGCGCCGGGGGGGCCATCAGCTTCGGGAAGGCGAAGGCCACGAAGCGCGGATTGCGGCTCAGGGCTGCGCGCAGGAGGCCGGAGGCGCGCTCGTGTTGGGGGTCGGAGAGATCGCCCTGCAGGTTGTTCTTCACCTGGCTGTCGGGATTGGTGACCTTGCCGTCGACGAAGCGCAGGCGCGTGGCCAGCTGGCGCAGCTCGGCCACCTCGGCGGGGGTCAGCAGGTCGGGGATCTCGCAGAACATCGCGCAGGCTTACCGGCGTAGAGCCAAGCGCTCAATCGCCTCCGCCAGGATCGCCCGCTGGCCCTTGTGGATCTTGACCGCGGCCGTGGCGGCGTCGAACCAGTCGGCGCGGTCGATCTCCGGGAAGGCCTGCCGGCGGCCGGTGTGCGGCGGCCACTCGATCTCGAAGGTGTTGCTGGCGATCCGGGAGACGTCGAGATCGGCCTCGACCAGCCAGGCGTGGACCACCTTGCCGCTGGCTGCACAGGGCGTCAGGGGCTCGGGCTCGCCGTCGATCTCCAGGCCCAGCTCCTCGCGGAACTCGCGGCGCGCGGCGGCCCAGCCGTCTTCGTCCGCCTCCACCAGGCCCTTGGGGATCGACCAGCCCTCGGCGTCCTTCTTCGCCCAGTAGGGCCCGCCCGGATGGACCAGCAGGAACTCGGGTCCGCCGGGCCGCGGCCGCCAGGCCAGCACGCCCGCGCTGGCCACCGCCATCAGGGGAGCATCCCCATGCGCCGCAGCATCCAGAGCGCGGCGGCCACGATCGCCACGCACAGCACGCCGACCGTGACGAACCCCGTGGGCGAATGGGCGAACGGGATGCCCTCGACGTTCATGCCGAAGGCGCTGGCCACCAGGGTCGGCGGGATCAGCAGGGTGGAGATCACGGTCAGCGTCCGCATGCTGCGGTTGGTGGCGCTGGTGATCAGGGTGTCGACCTCTTCGTGCAGCAGCCGCCCCCGCTCCTGCAGGGCGCCAGCCTCGCGGTCCAGGTCCTCGACGGCGGAGATCAGGTCGGGCAGCCACTCGGCCAGCAGAGCCGCGCGGCGCGAACCGCGGCCGACGTGGACGCGGGTGAGCGCGCTCTTCAGGGCCTGCACCTCGCGGCGGTGGCGCGACAGGCTGCGGCGGACAGGCGTGAGGCCGGTGTCGGCCAGGTCCTGCGGCTCGGTCAGGACATAGTCCTCGACCTCGGCCAGGGTGATCGCCAGGCCCTCGAACATCGTCTCCAGGCGGTCGACATAGTGCTCGATCAGCCGCGCCAGGGCGGCGGCCGGGCTCTCGAAGGCGACATGGCCGTCCACCTCGCGGCGCAAGTCGTCGACGGCCCGAAGCGCGTGCAGCCGGCCGGTGATCAGCCGCGAACCGTCCAGGGCGAAGACCAAGCGCCCTTCGCCCTGCGCCTGTCCGGCCAGGTCCCGCTCCAGGTCGGGCAGGACGCCGAACACCCAGCCGCCTGCCTGTTCGATATGCACGCGGGTCTCGCGCTGGACGAACAGCTCGCGGGCGTCGACCGGGAGGCCGGGCACCTTGTCCAGCAGCAGCTTGGAGCGCAGGTCGCCCAGCGCCAGGTGCAGCCAGGTCCAGGCGCCGTCCGCCTCCCGGGCGAATTGCGGTTCGGGCTCTGGCACCGCACGGCCCGCGTCGAACCGATAGGCGTAGAGCAGGCCCGAGCGGGGACCGACCAGATCCTCGAGGTTCTGGATCAGGCTCATCCGCCCCTCCCCCTTCGACGGACGCCCTCAGTCCATCAGCCGCTGCTGCAGGTAGGTGTACTCCAACGCCTGGCGCATGGCCCGCTCGTTGAGGTTGGCCGCGGCCGCATGGCCGCCGTCGATGTTCTCGTAATAGAGGAAGTCGTAGCCGTATTCCTTCATACGCGCGGCCGCCTTGCGGGCGTGGGCCGGATGCACCCGGTCGTCCTTGGTGGACGTCTCGATGAACACCCGCGGATAGGGCTGGCCGGGCTTCAGATTCTGGTACGGCGAATAGGTCATCAGCATCGCGCGTTCCTCCGGGACCTTGGGGTCGCCGTACTCGCCGATCCAGGAGGCGCCCGCGCCGATGTGGTCGTAGCCGATCATGTCGAACAGCGGCACCTGGATGACGATGGCGTTGTAGAGCTCCGGATGCTTGGTCAGCGCCACGCCCATCAGCAGGCCGCCGTTGGAGCCGCCCATGATCCCGAGCTTCTTCGGGTTGGTGATCTTCCGGGCGATCAGGTCCTCGGAGACCGCGAAGAAGTCGTCATAGACGCGCATGCGGTTCAGCTTCAGGCCGGCGTTGTGCCAGCGCGGCCCGAACTCGCCGCCGCCGCGGATGTTGGCGACCACGAAGACGCCGCCCTTCTCCAGCCACAGCTTGCCGATCGCGCCGGAATAGGCGGGCGACTGGCTGACCAGGAAACCACCGTAGGCGTTGAGCAAGGTCGGGTTGGTCCCGTCCAGCTTCATGCCCTTCGCGTGGACCACGAAGTACGGGACCTTGGTTCCGTCCTTGGAGACGGCCCAGTGCTGTTCGACGGCGAACTTCGAGGCGTCGAAGCGGTCCGGCAGGGTGCGGAGCTGGTCGGACTTGCCGCTGGATGCGTCGGCCAGCCACTGGCTGTTCGGCGTCAGGAAGCTCGCCACATTGACGATCAGCCTGTCATCAGCGTCGGAGGCCGAGGCGATGCCGATGGTGGAATCCTTCGGCAGGTCCAGCCTGGCCGAGGTCCAGGTCCCGCCCTTGCGCTGGAAGCTGAGGACCTGGCCCTTCACGTTGTCGAGCAGCGAGACGACCAGCCGGGTCTTCGTCGTCGCCACCTGTTCGACACTCTGGGTCTCGGTGGGCCGCAGGACCAGGCTGGGCGCCAGGGCGTCCGGCTTGGCCCTGACGGCGGCCAGGTCGAAGTCGACGAGGTCGCCCTCCTTCATCCCCCGGGCCGCCCAATCCTCCTCGAGGCTGACGATCAGCCGGCCGTCGAGGTAGCCTTGGATCGAGGACTTTTTCGGCAGGTCCAGCCGCAGCGGCCGGTCGCCGGCCAGCAGGTAGTATTCGGCGTTGAAGGTGTCCAAGGGCCGCTGGATCACCACGGCCTGCACCTTGCCGGCCGCATCGCGCAGCACGATCGGCTGGACGCCGTAGCCGCCGTCCTCCCTGGTCCCGCTGAACACCTGCTTCGCCGCCGACAGCGGCTGGCCGCGCTTCAGGATCTTCGCGATGAAGGGATAGCCCGAGGTGGTGACGTCGGCCTTGGTCCAGTCGGTGACCAAGAACAGGGTGTCCTTGTCGATCCAGTCGAACCGGTGCTTGCCTTCGGATAGCTTGAAGCCGCCCTCGACGAACTTGCCGGTGGCCGTGTCGAACTCGCGGACCTCGACGGCGTCCTTGCCGCCGTTGGACAGGCTGACCAGGCAGTAGCGTTCGTCGGGCCGTAGGCAGTCGGCGCCCTTCCAGACCCAGTTGGCGTTCTCGGCCTTCGACAGGGCGTCGATGTCCAGGATCGTCCGCCACTCGGGAGCGCCGGTGCGATAGCTGTCCAGGCTGGCGGTGCGCCAGATCCCGCGGACGTGCTCGGCGTCCTGCCAGTAGTCGCGCAGGGCGCCGTCGCCGCCGAAGTCGACGTTCGGGATGCGGTCCTTGGCCGTGGCGATCTTCAGGGCGTCGGCATAGAGGCCGGCATAGCGTGGATCGTTCTGGAGCTGAGGCAGCGAGCGGGCGTTCTCGGCCTTGGCCCAATCCAGCGCCCGGGCGCCCTCGATCTCCTCCATCCACGCGTACGGATCGTCGTCAGGCGCCGTGGCCCCCATCAGAAACACTCCCGCCAAGAGGGTCGCCACTAAGCGCATCTTCATGGTCTTGCACCCCGACTGAACCAGGTCGCGATAGAGAGCGAACCCTGCGCCGACCTCAAGCGGTTTCCTGGATCGCCAGCAGACGGGCGGCGGCTTCGGCGACCACTTGCCTCGCTTCGGCGGGCGACAGCCCGTGGCCCGTCCGCAGGAGGTCCCACCCCTCTCCGCTCGCCACGGCGTCGAGGGCGGCGACGCGCCGACGACGCGCCCCCGACTCGAACCGATCGAGCTCGACGGCGAACACCCGCGCGATCTGGTCGCGCGAGGCCTGACGTCCATAGTCCCGGGCCAGCATCAGGGCGGCCGAGGCCGGTTGCAGCGCGGCGGCGCGGCGCAACGGGGCCAGCTCTTCGTTGGCCAGTTCGCGCTGGATGGCGAAGTCCCGGACGCGGGCGGCGAAGTCACCGCCCAGATCGATCGGCGTGAGCAGCCCGACCACCCGGGCCGTCGCCCGCCGGGCCATATCCCGATGCAGGTCCTCCCGGCTCGGGAAATGGACATAGAACGATCGCAGCGAGACGCCCGCCCGCGCCGCGATGTCCGCGGCGCTGGGCTCCGCGTCGCCCTCCCGGATCAGGCCGTACAACGCCCCCACCAGCCGCTCGCGGGTGCGCCGGGAGCGGGCCGCCCGACCGTCGGGCGGCAGGTCGGTGCTGGTGACGGCGGTGCGGGCCACACCCTCATCTAGCGCGCTTCGGCCCGGCGCGGAACGCGAACAGCTGGCCCCGTATGGTGGGGACATAGACCGTGCCGTCCTGCCCCACCGTCGTGCCCACGGTGAAGACGGTGGTCCCGGGCAGGCGCTCGCGGTCGAGGATCGCGCCGGTCCGCGTATCGACCACCAGCAGGTCGTTCGCGCGCCCCCCGGCGTCGACCGCGGCGTAGGCCCGCCCGCCTGCGGCCTGCGTCGGCACGCCGCGATTCACCAGGGCGTCGTTGCGCCAGAGAAGCTCGGCCGAGGCGCCCTGGTCCTTCACGGCCAACAGGCCGCCCCGTCCGCCGCCCGAAGGCATGATGATCCCATCCGGCGATGTCGACGGGCTGCCGCCGGACTCGAAGCCGATCGGGAAGCTCCAGATGTCACGGCCCGTGGCGGCGTCCAGAGCGTGCAGGCCGCCCGCGTTGTCGGTCAGATAGACGCGCGAGCCGTCCGCCGAGATGTCCGGGCTGGACGCGCTGCCGCTAGGCAGGCTTTCGTTGACCCAGAGCGGGGTGATCGTCGTGACGACCCCCTCCTCGATCCGCATGGCGCGGATGCCGGCGCTGGCGGCGCCGGGAGTCCAGTAGGTGAAGAACAGGCGGCCCGTGGAGAGGTCGATGGCCGGTGTGTTCGCGCTCGGGCACTCCGGCAGGCCACGCATGCACGCCCGCCCGCCCTTCGAAGGGTCGAAGCCGGCCCCCGGGGTCAGCTCGACCGGCGTCATCACCGGCTCCCCGGTGTCGCGTCGCAGGACGTAGATGCGGCCGATGTGGGTGATGAACACCAGCCGGCCCTTCGGCGTGAACTGGGCGGACAGTGGAAAGCCTACGATCGGCGTCTTCCAGAGGAGCTTTCCATCCGGCGCGTAGGCGCGCATGGCGGTTCCGTCCGCCAGGAAAGCCCGCCCCTGCCCGTCGATCAGGGGCGACGAGGCGATGGCGTAGGCGTCCAGCTCGCGGTCGCACCAAAGGGTCTTGCCGGTATGAGGGTCCAGAACGTGCAGCCGGCAGTCCGCTCCACCCGTGGTGACATACAGGCGGCCATCCGGCCCCGCGGTGACGCCCAGGTTGATGGCGCCCGGAAAGTCGCGGCTCCAGGCCAGGGCGAGGTCGTCGCCCACCGACACCGGAGAAAAGTCGCTGTTCGCCGCATCCGCGTGCACCGCCGACCAACCCGGCCCGTAGGCCGGGGGCGTGGCCGCGCACCCACCGATGAGGGCCGACGCCAGCAGCACGCCTAGAGCCAGGTTCCGGCCACCGTTCATTACCCGCTTCCTATTTGCACTCGGTATGCAAATAGGGTTCGCGACGGCGACGCTGTCAACCGCGCCGTTCGCGCCAAATGCGCTGCGCAAGCGCAGGCCGTACGAGGAACAGCCCGGCCCAGACGACGCGGGCCACGGCGCGGCGGATGCGGCGGCTCGGGCGGTACTCGTTTTCGAAGACCTGGGCGTAGTCGAAGGTGGTCACGGCGGCTCTCCTGATCTGATGGAGAGACCTTTCGCCCCTGGGTACGTCAGTTCCGGACGTGGGCCTTCACGGCAACAGCCAGCTCTCCGGCCATCATCGCCTTCAGGGCCGGCGGCGCGACGATCTCGATCTTGTCGCCCCAGGTGAAGAGGTGCCACGCCAGTTCGCGCATGCCGCTGGCCCGGAAGCGGACGATGACCCCGCCGTCCGCCTGCTCCTCGACCTTCTGGCGGGCATGGAAGCGCCAGCGCAGCCCGTCGTCCCGGCCCTGCGGCAGGACCCGGAGCACCACGTCCTCGGTGTCGTCCTGGTAGATGCCGAAGCTTTCGTCGGCGTAGGCCTGCAGCGAGAAATCCTCGGGCGGGGCGCCCGGCGCGCCGGTGACCTCGACCTCGGAGATGCGGTCCAGGCGCCAGTTGCGGGGGCCGGTGCCGGCGCCGACCTCCTCGGCCACCAGATAGTTCGAGCGGCCGAACAGGATACCGTAGGGCGTGACCTCCCGCGTCCGGCCAGGCGTCGAGCCGCCCTCGTAGCGGAAGCGCAGGGTGGACATCGCCTTCAGCGCGCCCCGCACGGCGGCCAGCACGCTTTCCTCCTCGAACGGCCTGGGGCCGGCGGTGACGGCGATCGTCTCGGCCTGCAGCAGCGCCTCCAGGTCGGGCGCCAGCCTGCGCCGCGCGGCCGCGCGGGTGGCCGACATGACCTTCTGCTCCAGCGACCGCAGGGCCGCGGCGCGGCCGGCCAGGCCTTGGCGATCCATCAGCTCCGCGGCGGCGGAAAGCGCGACCAGCTCCTCCGGCGTCGGCGCCTGGAAGAGGCCGTCGAGGCCGGACGGAATGCGGAAGCGCCGGGTAGGCGGATCGTCCACCACCTCCATCTGCGGGAACATCTCCCAGACGGCGTCGCGCATCCGCTCGGCGGTGCGCCGGCCCACGAGGAGGCGGTCGGCCATCTCGTCCAGCGTCAAGCCCTCGGCGCTGCCGGCCAGCATCCGCGCCAGTTCGAGCAGCCGGGCCCCTTTTTCGTGCCGCATGATTTCCTGCGTCCGTTTTTGTCGTATCGATCAGACAAAACCAGAACCATCGAAACCCCGCAAGGACCAAATCGATGGCCACCCGCTTCCAGCCCCGCCGCCGTCCCGACCGGTTCAGCCCGGCGCGCTTCAGTCCCCGCCCCGTCCAGGCGCCGCAGCCGATCCGCCCGCCGCTGCCGCCGGCGGCGGTGATCGACGCCGTGCTGCGCTTCCATGACGTGGAAGTGGATCAGGGCGGGCAACGCACCCTGCTCCGGCTCTCGGAGCGCGCGCTGCGCGAGCCTCAGGTCGCGGCCGCCCTGGGCGCCGACGCCCGCCGCGCCGCCAACATCGCCATCCTGTGGAACGAGCGGGAGAGCGAGATCATCCGCGTGCTAGAAGGTAACGACGCGCGGATCGCGGCCTAAAACGAGCCTTCCGGCTTGTAGCTCGGCTGGTCGATGGCGATCTGGTCGCGGGCCATGACCTGGAGCGCGGTCAGCAGGCCGGGCGTCTCGACCGTGAGCTCGCCCGAGCGGATGCGGGCGCAGAGCTCCGCGTTCAGCGTGGCATGGTCGCCGGCGTGTCCCAGGACCCCCGCCATGCCCGCCACGGCGGCGGCTTCGGCGGCCGGGCCCTCGGTGATCTCGCGAGAGACCGTCGCCAGGGCGTTGGCCGCGACGCGGGCCAGAAAGGCGTTGCGCGGGTCCAGCGTCGGGCGGATCTCGTCGATCCACAGGCGGACCGACTCCACCAGTTCTTCCGTGCGCGGATGGGTGATCACAGGCCTTCCTCCAACAGCACGACCAGGTCGGCTTCGGTCTCGGAGACGCGGCGGCCGATCATCGGGCGTTCGACCGACCTGGTGATCCCGTCCCGCCAGCTCAGATACATGGTCAGGCACATGACGCCCCAGCGCAGCGACCCCAGCATCTGCCAGAACCGCACGCGGCTGAGTTCGATGGATCGCCCGCCCGCGGCCGCATAGCCGGCCAGCAGGTCCGCGTAGTCGCCGAAGCCGCCCACCGGCCGGTCGGGCCGGCCGAACCGCCAGGAGTTGGTGCAGATCCAGCCCATGTCCTCGGCCGGGTCGCCGATGTGGGCCAGCTCCCAGTCGAGGATCGCCGCCACGCCGGACTGCGGGTCGAACATGATGTTCCCGTTCCGGAAGTCGCCGTGCAGCAGGGTCGGCTCGACGGGCTCGGGGACATGGCGGCGCAGGTACTGGAACGCCAGCTCCAGGATCGGCCGTTCGGCGCCGGTGGCGCGGTAGACCTCCTCGTAGCGGTCGAGTTCGGCCACGCCATCGACGGTCTTCAGGTTCAAGCCGGGCGGCGGGGGGGTCTTGTGGATGGCCACCAGGGATTCGCCGCACTGGCGGGCCAGGCCCGGCCGCACCGCGTCGAAGCGCGGATCGCCGACGATCTTCTTACCCAGGGTCTCGCCGTCGACCCGGACCATCACATAGGCCTCGCCCAGGCCATCGGCGTCGTCGCAGACGTGGCGCACCTTGGGCACGCGGGCGCCGTTCGCGCCGGTCGCCTGGATCAGCTTGGCCTCGGTGGCCAGGCTGACCGAACGGGCGGTCTCCTCGTCGAACGGCGCGCTGCGCCGGCGCAGGATCAGACGCTCGGGCCCGTTCTCGCCCTCGAACGCGAAGGCCCAGGTTTCCATGCTCGCGCCCCCTGAAAGCCGGCCGGCTTCGGTGAGCTTGGCGCCCTCGCCGCCCAGTCTTCCGGCAAGCTTCTCGAGGCCTGCGCGAACATCCAATTCCATGACCTGACGGAACCTTGGTCTAGTGCTGCCCATGATCTGGCGGGCGATCGGACGGCTTGTAAACGCCTCTCCCGACGTCAATCCCGCCCAAGAACGCGTTGGGAGACATCGGCCATGAACTTCGACCTGCCCCAGGACCTGGTGGACTATCTGGCGGAGCTGGATCGCTTCATCGAAGAGGTGATCGCGCCCCTGCAGGCGCAGGACGACAACGAGCGGTTCTTCGACCACCGCCGCGAACACGCCCGCACCGACTGGGACAACCAGGGCCTGCCGCGCAAGGAGTGGGAGGAGTTGCTGGCCAAGGCCCGGAAGCTGGCCGACGACGCCGGCCACCTGCGCTACGCCTGGCCCCCGGAGATGGGCGGCAAGGGCGGCAGCCAGCTGGCCATGGCGGTGATCCGCGAGCACCTGGCCGCCAAGGGCCTGGGCCTGTTCAACGACCTGCAGACCGAGCACTCGATCGTCGGCAACAACCCCTTCATCCTGATGTTCAAGGAGTTCGCCACCAACGCCCAGTACGAGCGCGACGCCGACAAGCTGCTGAACGGCGGCATGCGCACGGGCTTCGGCCTGACCGAGCCGAACCATGGCTCGGACGCCACCTTCATGGAGACCCGCGGCGTCCGCCACGAGAAGGACGGCAAGCCCGGCTGGCTGATAAACGGCGAAAAAATGTGGACGACGGGGATGCACGTCGCCACGCATGTCATGGTTTTCGCTAGGACTTCCGGCAAGGACGGGGACGCCACCGGCATCACCTGCTTCATCGTCCCGGCCGACACGCCCGGCGTGAAGGTCGAGGAGTACATGTGGACCTTCAACATGCCCACGGACCACCCGCGGGTCAGCTTCACCGACGTCTGGATCCCGGAGGACAGCTACTGGGGCCAGATCGACCGCGGGCTGGGCCTGGGCCAGAGCTTCGTGCATCAGAACCGCATCCGCCAGGCGGCCTCGAGCCTCGGCGCGGCGCAGTTCTGCATCAACGAGAGCGTCAAGTACGCCCGCAAGCGCAAGCCGTTCGGCAAGGCGCTGGCCGAGAACCAGGCCATCCAGTGGCCGCTGGTGGAGCTGCAGACCCAGTGCGAGATGCTGCGGCTGCTGATCCGCAAGACCGCCTGGCAGATGGACGGGATGGAGCACAAGGAGATCGAGAAGACGATCTCGGACAAAGTCTCCATGTGCAACTACTGGGGCAACCGGCTGGTCTGCGAGGCGGCCGACCGCGCCATGCAGGTCCACGGCGGGATGGGCTATTCGCGCCACACGCCGTTCGAGCACATCTACCGCCACCACCGCCGCTACCGGATCACCGAGGGCTCGGAGGAGATCCAGATGCGCAAGGTCGCCGCCTACCTGTTCGGCTACCTCGGGCCCAAGCGCGAGGAGTTCAAGGAGCTGAACGCCGCCGAGAAGGCCGCCAAGGGCGAGTATGTCCAGCCCATCCCCGCGCACCACAACGCGTCCCGCTGAGGTGAACCAGGACCACCGCCTTGCGGTGTACGGGTCGCTGGCCCCGGGCCAGGCCAACCACCGCCAGCTCGACGGGCTGGCGGGCGGCTGGCAGCCGGGGATCGTCCGCGGCCATCTGGTGGAGTCCGGCTGGGGAGCGGCGCAGGGCTACCCCGGGCTGCGCCCCGACCCGATGGGGCCGGAGGTGACGGTGCAGCTCTTCACCTCGGAAGACCTGCCGGACCATTGGGAGCGGTTGGACGCCTTCGAGGGCGGGGAATACGAGCGCGTGCCGGTGGACGTCGACCTGGGGACCTACACCGTGCGGGCGCAGATCTACGCGCTGAGGCCGCAGCCCTAGGCGGCCGCCTCGCGGGGGCCGTAGCGCTCGTCGAACACCGCCGGCAGGCTGTCGGGCAGCCCCAGCAGCGGCCCTGAGGACAACAGCAAGACCACCTCGTCGCCGGCCAGGCGGGTGAGCGCCGCCGTGGCGGCCTCGGCTGTCTCGACGCCCTCGACCGGAACCCCGGCCGCGGCCACGCGTGCGAGGATCTCGTCGAAACCGGACTGGTTGTGGCTGGCCTCGCCGTGGTGCGGCGGCGGCACGATCAGCGCCTTGGCCACGCCTTCGAACACCGTGTCGTACCAGGACAGCGCATCGCGGCTGCGCCACGAGAAGGTGTGCGGCTCGAACACCACGGTCAGCGGCCGGTGCGGATAGTGCAGCAGCATGGCCTCGATGGCCGAGCGCGCCTTCTCGTAGGAAGAACCGAAACCTTCGATCACCGGCACGGCGGAGCGCTTGGTCAGCCGGTCCAGCCGCCGGCGGATGCCGCCGAAGCTCTCGACGGCGCGGGCGAGCTGGGCCTGGTCCACCAGGCCGCGTTCCAGGAGATAGGCCGAGACCCCCACGATGTTCTCGACGTTGTGCTCGCCCAGCAGGGTCGTCGCCAGCGCCACGCGCCGGCCGTCCGGCCCGACCAGGGTGAAGCGCGAGGTCTCGCCGAAGGTCACATCCTCGGGATGCCAGCCGTCGCAGGGGCGGGTGTCGTACCAGACGATCCGCGAGGCGGCCTCGCCGGCGATGGCGCGGATGGCGGGATGCTCGCGGGCTGTCAGCAGCCCGTCCGCCGGGAGCAGCCGCATGAGCTCGCCGAACGGCCGGACATAATCCTCGAAGGTCGGGAAGACGTTGACGTGGTCGTGGATCAGCGAGGTCAGCAGCACGTCGCGCGGGTGGTAAAGCACGAACTTCGAGCGCCGGTCGCCGGGCCCCACGATGTACTCATCACCCTCCAGCACCACCTCGGGCGCCGCGCCCCAATGGCCGGTGTCGGGCAGCGACGGCGAGATCGCCCCGATCATCCAGCCGGCGTCGACGCCGGAGGCGCGCAGGATGTGCGCCATCAACGCCGTGCAGGTGGACTTGCCGAACGAGCCGGCCACGACGGTGTTGCGCCGGAGCGCCGTCGATTCCCCCACCAGCTCCGGGAAGGTGGTGACCCGCACGCCGCGGCGGCGCGCCTCCTGCACCTCGACGTTCGATTCGCCGCCGAGCTTGGCGCTGGCGCCCAGGACCAGCAGGTCGAGGTCCGGCGACAGGTTGGCCGAATCGAATCGCCAGGCGATCGGAAACCCCAGGCCCTCCACATAGGTGGACATGGGCGGGAAGACGTCCTGGTCGGAACCGGTGATCGCGTGCCCGGCCTCACGCATCATCAGCGCCGCCGCGGCCATGCCCGCGCCCGCGATGCCGGTGAAATGGATGCGCATCGTCTCTCTTCTCAAGGCCTTAGGTCAGGTGATCCACCGATCCGCGGCCTTCGTCCAGCCCCGCGCGACAATGGAACGCTTGACCGTAGGCGAGGCCAGCTTGGCCGTGCGCTTAAGAGAAGGTTCGCACGCGCCGGGGCGATTAATCACCCCTTAACCACAGCAGCGGAGGCTCACATCGTCTTCTTCGAAGACACCCACCATCACCGAACTTTTCAGCCCGGCGTCCGCGCCGGGCTTTTTTCTTGGGCGCCGCGTCAGAGGCGGTCTCCGCCGGGAATCCGGCGTCCTGACCCGCGCGTACGACGAACAAAACGTCCCGCTGCGACATGCCGTCAGGCGGCTTGCGCAACCCGTGAGAGCGGTCTATACGCCCGCCCTCTCGACGGCCTGATCCCGGATAGCTCAGCTGGTAGAGCAGTCGGCTGTTAACCGACTTGTCGCAGGTTCGAGTCCTGCTCCGGGAGCCATCGAGACCCTAGCCAGACATGATGAAGCCTTGCGCGCGCCGAAACGCCGACGGGTCGCTGCGTTTGTCGCACGCATCGCATCTGGCCGTGGGGGCGTTGCGGGCCCATATGAGCCCTGCCCTTCCTCCCCGACCGGCGCCATGACCGAATTGACCCAACACCTGGCCGCGTTCGGCCCGTTCGCCATCGCCCTGGGCGCGGCGTTCGAAGGGCAGACCGCCGTGATCGCCGGCGGCGTGATGGCGCGCTCGCAGATCCTGTCGCCGGTGGTGGTCGTGCTGGCCGCCGCCCTGGGGTCGGGGATCGTCGACTACCTGTTGTTCGTCCTGGGGCGCAGCTTCCGGCACACCAAATGGGTCAAGAAGGTCGCCGCCAAGCCCGCCTTCGACAGGGCCCTGGTGCTGATCGAGCGCTATCCGGCCGGTTTCATCCTGAGCTTCCGGTTCCTCTACGGCCTACGCGCCGCCGGGCCGGTGGCCGTCGGCGTCTCGGCCGTATCGACGCGGAAGTTCGCGGTGCTGAACGCCGTCGCCGCCGGCATCTGGGCCGGGGCGTTCGTCGCCCTGGGCTACGCCTTCGGTCCAGCCGTCCTGAGGTTGCTGGAAGGGATCTTCGCCCACGCCGCGCCGATCGCGGCGGGAGTCGCCGTGGCCGCCGCCGTCGCCGGGCTGGCGTTCTGGCGCTGGCGGGTCTGGGTCGCCCGCACGGCCCCCTGACGCCCCCCGGGATGTGGTGCTAACTTCTGCCGATGCCCACCAGGATCCTCCTCCAGACCACCATCCTCCCCACGCCGGACGACTGGCACATCGGTCGCTTTTCGCGGCTACGGGACCACCTGGCCTCGCTGGACGGCGTCGAGGTCGTGGCGCGCGACCGCGAGGCGCCGCCCGGCGAGATCGACCCCGTGCTGGGCGGCCTGGACCGCTCGGACTTCGACCAGCTCTGGCTGTTCGCGGTGGACGTGGGCGACGGCCTGAACGGCGACGAATGCGCGGCGATCGGCCGGTTCCGCAAGGCCGGGGGCGGCCTGATGGTCACCCGCGACCACATGGACCTCGGCGTTTCGGTCTGCACGCTGGGCGGCGTTGGGGCCGCGCACTACTTCCACTCGAAGAACCAGGACCCGGATCAGAGCCGCCACAGCCGCGACGATCCGTACACCACCAATATCGACTGGCCGAACTACCACTCCGGCGCCAACGGCGACTTCCAGGCCGTCGAACTGGTCGGCCCGCCGCATCCGCTGTTCGACGGCGTCTCCCGCCTGCCCTCCCATCCGCACGAAGGCGCGGTCGGCGCACCGCCGGACGATCCGTCGGCCCGGGTGATCGCGCGCGGGACCAGCAAGGTCACCGGGCGGCCGTTCAACATCGCCGTGGCGTTCGAGGCTGGACCTGACGGCGGCCGCGCCCTGGCCGAGAGCACCTTCCACCACTACTGCGACTACAACCTCGACCCGCGCCACGGCTGCCCCAGCTTCGTCGACGAGCCGCCGGGCGACGGCATGACCCGCGATCCCGCCGCCCAGCACGAAGCGTTGCGATACTTCGCGAACGTGGCGCGCTGGCTGTCGGCCTAGCTACCAGACGCCAGTGTTCGGCATCGAGGCCCAGGGTTCGGCCGGCGGCAAGGCGGGACCGGCCTGCAGCAGTTCGATCGAGATGTTGTCCGGCGACCGGACAAAGGCCATGCGCCCGTCCCGCGGCGGCCGGTTGATGACCACGCCGCCGTCCTTCAGCCGCTGGCAGGCCGCGTAGATGTCGTCCACGGCATAGGCCAGGTGACCGAAGTTGCGGCCGCCCTGATAGGCCTCGGGGTCCCAGTTGTAGGTGAGCTCCACCGTGGGCGCCTTCTTCTCGCGCGCCGCCTCTTCGTCGCCGGGCGCGCAGAGGAACACCAGGGTGAAACGGCCGGCTTCGTTCTCCACGCGAGAGACTTCCTTAAGCCCAAGCTTGTCACAGTAGAATGCGAGCGAAGCGGCGAGGTCGGTCACGCGGACCATTGTGTGCAGGTATTTCACGAGCAGGTCGTCCTCAGGTCAGGTCGCGGCTGGCGATTCAACGCCTTACCGCGTAAAATAATCGACATGAACTCGCGTCTCGCGCGAATCCAAGTTGCGTTGCAATCTAGGCACGCTGCGTCAGATTAGACCCGCCCCGGTTCGTGACCGCAAATTCATTTGCGCTGGCATAACGGCGGCATCAAAAGCAGGGCAAGCCGCGCAAAGTCGGCAACCGTGTGTGACTGGGCGTATCGCGCACGTAGCTGAGATCGGGGATACAGCTCTATGCGTTTGAAGTCACAGTATGTCTTCATCATCGTCCTGGCGGGCGTGGTGGTCCTCTTCTTTGCGGTTCGGTCGTTGTTCGGCGGCGGCCCGGAGAAGGCGGAGGCCAAGGCCACGCCGCCTAATCCGATCCCCAGCGTCCAAGCCAAGCTGACTCCGGAAACCGTCCGCGAGGTCGAAGTGGTGATGCGTGGCCGCACCGAGGCCGCCCGCTCCGTCGTCGTCCGCTCCGAAACCGCCGGCGTGGTGGCCGCGACTCCGGCGACGGAAGGCAGCTTCGTGAAACAGGGCCAGGTGCTGTGCCGCCTGTCCGTCGACGCCCGCCAGGCCAGCCTGGACCAGGCCCGCGCCGCCCAGAAATCGCGCCAGCTCCAGCGCAAGGCGGCGACCGAGCTTGCCGCGAAGGGCTATCGCTCCGAGACCCAGGTGCTGGAGGCCCAGGCCAACCTGGACCAGGCCACCGCCGCCGTGCGAGCCGCGGAAATCGCGCTCCGGCAGGTCGAGATCCGCGCGCCCTTCTCCGGCGTGTTCGACAAGCGCGACGCCGAGATCGGGACCTATCTGTCGCCGGGCCAGGCCTGCGGCACGATGATCGAGCTGAACCCGCTGCTGGTGGTGGGCGACGCGCCCGAAACCGAGGCCGCCCGCCTGCGCGCCGGAGCGCCCGCGACCGCGCGGCTGGTCGACGGCAAGTTGCTGAGCGGCCGCGTCCGCTACGTGGCCCGCGACGCCGACCCCCAGACGCGGACCTACCACCTCGAGGTGACGGTCCCGAATCCCGGCAACAGCGTGCGTTCGGGCCTCTCGGCCGACCTGCGGATCGCGGCCGGCGCGGGCGCCGCGCACCTGGTGCCGATCTCCGCGCTGGTGCTGGATACGGCCGGGCGCCAGGGCGTCCGCTATGTCCTGCCCGACGGTCGCGTCGCCTTCTCGCCGGTCACCGTGCTGGAAGAGACCCGCGACGGCATGTGGGTCAGCGGCCTCAAGGGGTCGGTCAATGTGATCACCGTGGGCCAGTCGTTCGTGGCCGACGGTCAGAAGGTTCGGGTCGCCCAGGTCCGCTAGGACCTCGGCAGACCAGGGGGAAGCAAGATGATCGGTCCGCTGATCGACGGAGCTATCAAGCGACGCAAGGTCGTGCTCGGCGTGACTCTGATCGCCGCGCTGTTCGGCCTGTTCGCCTATCTGAACATGCCGCGGGAATCCGAGCCCGATATCGACCTGCCCTACATCTCGGTGGTGGTCCCCTACCCCGGCGTGTCGCCCGAAGATGCGGAGCGCCTGCTGGTCAAGCCGCTGGAGCTGGAGCTCCAGACCATGGAAGGCATCGAGTCCATGAACGGCGTCGCCCGCCAGGGCGTGGCTGTGGTGACCCTGGAGTTCGAGGCCGACTTCGACAAGGACAAGGCGCTCGAGGACGTCCGCGCCAAGGTCGACCTGGCGCGCGGCAAGTTCCCGCCCGACGCCGAAGAACCGATCATCCAGGAGCAGAACTTCTCGGGCGAGCCGGTGATCGGCATCGTCATCTCGGGCTCCGCGCCCGAGCGCGAACTGTTCCGCGTGGCCAATGCGCTCAAGGAACGCCTCGAGGGCACCGAGGGCGTCCTTGAGGTCTATATGAGCGGGGCGCGCGAAGAGGTCCTCGAGGTCAACGTCGATCCTTTGCGGATGGAGGCCTACAACGTCACCACCGGCGAGATCGCCCAGGTGATTGGCCGCAACAACCAGCTCGTCCCGGCCGGTTCGCTGCGGTCAGGCTCCGGCCAGTTCGCGGTGAAGGTGCCGGGCGTGGTCGAGGAGCCGTCCGACATCCTGGCCCTGCCGATCAAGAAGAACGGCGACCGGCTGGTCACCATGGGCGACATCGGCGACGTGCGCCGCACGTTCAAGGAATCCAGCTCGATCAGCCGCTTCAACGGCCAGCCGGCTTTCATCCTCGAGGTTTCCAAGCGCGGCGGCGCCAACATCCTCGAGACGGTGAAGACCATCCGCAAGGTGACCGAAACCGAGGCCAAGAAATGGCCAGCGACCATCAAGCTGAACTTCACCTACGACGAAAGCGACTTCATCGGCCGCACCCTGGTGGTGCTGGAGAGCGGCCTGATCATGGCCAGCCTGCTGGTGATGATGATCATCGTGGCCAGCCTGGGCATCCGGCAAGGGCTGATGGTCGGCGCCTCGATCCCGATCTGCTTCCTGCTGTCCTTCCTGATGATGAGCGGAATGGGCGTGACCTTGAACATGATGGTCATGTTCGGCCTGGTGCTGGCGGTCGGCATCCTGGTCGACGGCGGCATCGTCGTGGTGGAGTACGCCGACCGGCGCATGGCCGAGGGCCTGCCCAAGGCCCAGGCTTTCGCCGCCGCGGGCAAGCGGATGTTCTGGCCGGTGGCCAACGGCACGCTGACGACCCTGTGCGCCTTCGTGCCCTTCATGTTCTGGAACTCGATCGCCGGGAAGTTCATGAGCTTCCTGCCGCTGACCCTGTTCTTCGTGCTGGGCGCCTCGATCTTCGTCGCGCTGATCTTCACGCCCGCCTTCGGATCGATCTTCGCGCGCAAGGCGGCGATCGACCAGGAACACCTGGCCGAGATCGCCAAGTCCGAACACGGCGATCCCCGCGAGATGAAGGGCTTCATGGGCTGGTACGCCCGGTCGCTTACCTACCTCGGCGCCCACCCCACGCGGACCTTCGCCGGCGCGATCGTCATCATCCTCGCCATCGTCTTCTGGTTCGGCGCGACCAAGCACAAGACCGAGTTCTTCTTCTCGGACGACCCGGAGTCCGTGGACGTCTACGTGAAGGCGCGCGGCAACCTCTCGCCCGAGGCGCAGGACGGACTGGTCCGCCAGGTGGAAAACCGCCTGGCCGGTATCAAGGGCGTGGAGTCCTTCTACGTCCGGGCCGGCGGCTTCACCTCGAACGGCGGCCCGAACTCCGCGCCGAATGACACCGTCGGCCGCATCCGCATCGACTTCGTCGACTACGAGGAGCGCGTGAAGCTTGGGCTCGAGGGCCGCGACATCGAGAACACCATCAAGCGGCGGCTGGGCGAAGTGGCCGGGCTGCAACTCGAAGTGCGCGGGCCGCAGAACGGGCCGCCGGTGGGCAAGGACATCCAGGTCCAGTTCCAGAGCAACGACCCCGTCGCCCTGAACCGCGCCGCGGACCTCGTGAAGGCCAAGTTCGCGGCCGATCGCCAGCTCATCGAGCTGGAGGACAACCGCACCTCGCCCGGCATCGAGTGGAACCTCGCGGTGGATCGCGAGGCCGCCGGCCGCTACGGCGTCGACGTGCTGTCGGTGGGTCAGACGATCCAGTTCCTGACCGGCGGCGTACTGATGGGCCGCTATCGCCCCGACGACGCCGAGGACGAGCTGGACATCCGCGTCCGCTTTCCGGCCGAGGCCCGGAACGTCGCGGCCCTGGAGCAGCTCAAGATCACCACGCCCACGGGTCCGGTGCCGGCCAGCTATTTCATCAAGCGCGTTCCGGCCCAGCAGGTGACCCAGATCCAGCGCAGGGACTCCCAGCGCCTGGTGATCGTGCAGGCCAACACCATCGAGGGCGTCGCCTCCAACCTCAAGATCAGCGAGCTCCGCCCCTGGCTGGAGAAGGCGCCGATCGACAGTTCCGTCCGCTGGAAATTCACCGGCGCCGACGAGGAAGGCGCCGAGGCGGCTCAGTTCTTCATGGCCGCGATGGCGGCCTCGCTGTTCATGATGTTCGTGATCCTGCTCTGGCAGTTCAACAGCTTCTACGGCGTGCTGGTGACGCTTTCGGCGGTGATCCTCTCGACGGTGGGGGTTCTGCTGGGCGTGCAGGTCAACCTGGGCAACACCTTTCCGTACATCTCGGTGATCATGATGGGGACAGGGGTGGTGGCGCTGTTCGGCGTTGTCGTGGGCCACAACATCGTGCTGGTCGATACCTTCTACCACCTGCGCCACGAGGGCTATTCGGCCGACGAGGCGGCGATCCGCGCAGCCGCCCAGCGGTTCCGGCCGGTGGTGCTGACGACGCTTGTGACGGTGGTCGGCCTGCTGCCGCTGATGTTCCAGATCCACCCGAACTTCCACACCGGCCACATCGAGTACAAGGCCCCGGGCTCCACCTGGTGGGTGCAGCTCTCGGCCTCGGTGGTGTGGGGGCTATCGTTCGCGACCCTGCTGACTCTGGTGCTGACGCCGGTGATGCTGGCGGCGCCCAAGGTCTACTCGCGCCGCTTCGGCTGGATCCGCGACCACACGGTGGGCAAGCCCAAGCCGAGGCCGGCCCGGGCCCTGCCCGAGATCGGCAACGACGACGTGCCCCGGGCCGCGGAATAGGCCGTGGCGGACGGGCTGACGCATCGCATCGCCGACCTCGAAGACGCCCCGGCCCTGGCCGAGGTGATGGAGGCCGCCATCGCGGAGCTGCAGCGCGGGTTCCTCGACCCGGCGCAGATCGCCTCCAGCCGGATGATCATGGGACTGGACCGCCAGCTTCTGATCGACGGGACCTATTTCGTGGTCGAGGCGGACGGCCGCATCGCCGGCTGCGGCGGCTGGAGCCGGCGCGCCACGCTCTATGGCGGCGACCACACCCCGGGGCGCGACGCGGCCCTGCTGGACCCCGCGACCGAGGCCGCCCGTGTGCGGGCCATGTACACCCACCCCGACTTCGCCCGGCGCGGCGTCGGCCGGCTGACCCTGGACCTTTGCGAGGCCGCCGCCCGCGCCGAGGGCTTCAGGCGCGTGGAGCTGATGGCCACCCTCTCGGGCCGCGCGCTCTACAGCCAGTGCGGCTACCAGGACATCGAGGGGATAGAGGACGACCGCGGCGGGGCGGCGGTGCCGCTGGTGCGCATGGGCAAGGCGATCTAGCCTAGGCTTCCCGCGTCTGGCGCCGCCACAGGGCCGCGTACTCGCCCTGGTTGGCCAGCAGGTCGGCGTGGGTCCCGCGCTCGACGATGCGGCCGCGGCGCAGCACCAGGATCTGGTCGGCGTCAACGATGGTGGAGAGCCGGTGGGCGATCACCAGGGTGGTGCGGCCGGCCTTCACCTTGCGCAGGGTCTCCTGGATCGCCGCCTCGGTGGGGCCGTCCAGGGCGCTGGTGGCCTCGTCCAGGATCAGCAGGCGCGGGTTGGCCAGCAGGGCGCGCGCGATGCCGACCCGCTGGCGCTCACCGCCCGAGAGCTTGAGGCCGCGTTCTCCCACGCGCGTGAGCATGCCGCTGGGCAGGCCATCGATGAACGGCCCCAGCTCGGCGGCGTCGGCGGCCGCCCTCACCTCTTCCGCGCTGGCCTCGGGCCGGGCGAAGCCGATGTTGGCGGCCAGGGTGTCGTTGAACAGGGCCACGTCCTGCGGCACCAGGGCCACGGCCCGGCGCAGCTCGGCCTGGCGCACCTCGCGCATGTCGACGCCGTCGATGGTGACCCGGCCCTCCTGCGGGTCCAGCAGGCGCATGGCCAGGCGCACGGCGGTGGTCTTGCCGGCGCCCGACGGGCCGACCAGGGCCACGGTCTGGCCGGGCTCGGCGACGAAACTGACCCCCAGCAGGCCCGACGAGCGGGCGTCGTGGCGGAAGCTGACGTCCTCGAAGGCGATGGCGGCGCCCTGCCCGCTGGCCGGCGGCAGCGGCCTGGCCGCGTCCGTGTCCACGATCTCCGGCGCGATCTTCTGCAGATCGACCATCTGCTCCATGTCGATCAGGCCCTGGCGGATCTCGCGGTACTGGAATCCCAGCATGCCCAGGGGCGCGTAGAGGCCCGACAGCAGCAGGATGGCCATGGTGATGTCGCCCACCTGCAGCCGCCCGCCCGAGACCTCGTAGCCGGCCATCACCGTCAGGGCGGCCAGGCCGACGTTCAGGATCAGCGACTGGGCCGCGTTCAGCATGTTGAGCGAGCCCGTGGCCTTGGAGCTGGCGTCCACGTAGCGGCTCATCGCCTGGCCGTAGCTGTCCACCAGCCGGGTCTCGGCGCCGAAGGCCTTCAGGGTCTCGTAGTTGATCAGGGCGTCGGCCGAGAGGCCGGCCGCGCGGTTCTCGGCCTCGTTGAGGTCGCGCCGGTGCGACAGCCGCCAGTCGGTGATCTTGAACGTCACGACCGCGTAGATGACGAGCGTGGCGAAGGCGGTGGTCGCGAACCGCCAGTCCAGCCGCACCACCATCACCGCGATCGCCAGGATCAGCTCCACGAAGGTCGGGCCCAGGCTGAAGATCAGGCTGCGGATCAGGAAGTCGGTGGAGCGCGCACCGCGGTCGATGATCCGCGACAGCGTCCCGCTCTGCTTGGTCTGGTGGAAGTCCAGCGAGAGCGACAGGGCGTGACCGAAGCTCTCCACCGCCGCCCGAGCCATGGTGGACTGGGAAACCCGCGTGAAGACGGCGTCACGGGCGAACGGCGCGCAGGCCGCCACCAGCCGCAGGGCCGCGAAGGCCACGGCGCCGCCGATGAAGCTGGCGCCCAGCACCACGCCGCCCTGCTGGGCCGGCGTCAGGGTGTTGATGGCGTCCCCCAGCATGACCGGGGCCAGCACGCCGCAGAGCTTGCCCACGAACACCAGGACGAGCGCCGCGGCGATCCGCAGCCGAAGCTGCGGCGCGCCCGAGCGCATGACCAGGGCGCCGAGGTCGGCCATGGAGCGCCAGAAGTCGAACCTGGCTTCCTTGGGCTCGACGGAGCCCGGTCCGCTGAACCGGGCGTGGGCCATGTGGGCGTGGACCAACCGTCAGACCCCCGGCGACAGGGCGTCTGACAAGCACTTGGTGATGAAAACCGACGCCCTCTTCACGGCTTGCTCGAAACTCCTTAACCCTGGCCATAGCTAGTTGGGCTTGCGCGCGCCGTAAGCAAGCGGCCCAATGAGTTTTCCCCCGAGTTCTGCGTCTGGGAGTGAGCGTAATGCGGCGTGAGAGCCAACGCCTGGCATCGGCCTGTGTGTTCTGCGGATCCTCCGACGAGGCGGACCCTGAATTCCTGCGCGCGGCCGGCGCCCTGGGCAAGGCTCTGGCCGACGCCGGGATCAGGCTGGTCTACGGCGGCGGCGGCGTGGGCCTGATGGGCGCCGTGGCGCGTGGCGCGCATGGGGCCGGCGGCGATGTCCTGGGCATCATCCCGACGTTCCTGGTCGGCAAGGAACGGGCGCTCGAGATGGTCGAACACATCATCGTCGACAACATGCACGAGCGGAAAATGCTCATGTTCCAGCGATCGGACAGCTTCGTGATCCTGCCGGGCGGTATCGGCACGCTGGAGGAGGTGGTCGAGCTGCTCTCCTGGCGCCGCCTCGACCTGCACGCCAAGCCGGTGGTCTTCTACAATCCGCGCGGCTTCTGGGAGCCCTTGTTCAAGCTGTTCCAGCACACCGTTGACGAGAAGCTGACGCCGCCCGGGTTCATGGCCGCCTGGACCTCCGTGGAAACCATCGACGAGGTGGTCCCGGCCCTGCTGGGCCAGGGCCGCGAGCCCTTCCCGTCCGAAGCCGCTGTCGGCCGCCGGGGCTAGGTCGCCGCCGCGCGCCGGTCGAGCTGGCGCCGGGCCGCGGGGTCGGCGCGCACATGATCCAGCAGCCACTCGCGGAAGGCCGCGATCTTGCGCGTGCGCCGGCGGTCCTGCGGATAGGCCAGCCAGTAGCCGCCTGAATCTCCGATGTAGACCTCGAACGGCTGGCTGAGGCGGCCCGCGGCGATATCGGTCCCGAACATCACCGGCGAGCCGATGGCCACGGCGCCTCGGGCGACGGCGGTCGCCACCTCCAGAACCTGGGTGTCGGCGGTGACCCGGGGCCCACCGCCGGGCGTCGCGGCGGGCCGCACGACGCCAGCGTTGGCGTACCAGGCGTTCCACTCCGCATCCGATCCGACGCACTCGACCTTAAGGAGATCCTCCGGCCGTGGATCGGGGCCCATCGCGGCGAGGGCCTGTGGCGTCGCCAGCACCGTCTGGGCGGACGGAAACAGGAACACCGACTCCAGCCCCGGCCACTCGCCCACCTGGCTGGCGCGGATCCCGACGTCAAATTCCTCGCGCATCAGATCGGCCAGCCGTTGGGCGGAATCCAGCCGCACTGCGATCTCCGGGTGTTCCACCTGGAAGGCGCCGAGCCGAGGCGCCAGCCACTGGGTGGCGAAGGTCTGCAGGACGGTGATCGACAAGACTCCGGTTCCGCTGTCGGTGATGTCGCCGACCGCGCTGCGCAGCGCCCCCATCGCTTCGGTGGCGGCGCGGGCCAGACGCTCGCCGGCCGAGGTCAGCGCCACCTCGCGCGGCAAGCGGCGGAACAGCGGCTGATCCAGCCGTTTCTCCAGGGCTTTCACCTGCCAGCTGACCGCGGCCTGGGTGATGCCCAGCTCTTCCGCGGCGCGCGTGAAGCTGCCCAGGCGCGCGGCGGCCTCGAACACCCGGATGGCGCTGAGAGCGATGTTGGCGAGCGGATCAGACATAAGGCTGATTTATGGATACAGCAGGAGAACCGCTTTGAACAACAGCGTGCAGGCGACCATTTTCCTCATGAGAGATAGGCCCGAGCCGGGAGATGGTTATGGAAGAACTGCATCGCATCCATAAGGACGTTCCGTTCGGCTACTGGATCGACTACGTGGTCCCCGCCTATCGCTGGCTGACGCGGAAGTGGCTCCAGCGCCGCGACGCGCGCGCCCTGGCGTCGGAGCTGAGCCGGCTGTCGTCGTCGCGTTAGACGCCTTCCCTCCCCTAAGAGGAGCGATGGAGTCTAAGGAACCCCCGCCTCCAGCTCGTCCAGCCACACCCGCGCCGTCCCGTCGCTGGGCGCCCGCCAGTCGCCGCGGGGGCTCAGCGCCCCGCCCGAGATCACCTTCGGACCGTTCGGCATGGCCGAGCGCTTGAACTGGCTGATCTCGAAGAAGCGGAACAGGAAGACCCCCAGCCATCGCTTGATGGTCGCCAGGTCGTAGGCGTTGCGCGCCTCGTCCGGGAAATTCTCCGGCCACTGGCCCAGGGCCACGTCGCGCCACGCATGCCAGGCCAGGAACGCCACCTTGGATGGCGCAAGCCCGAAGCGGGTGATGTGGAACAGGTTGAAGTCCTGCAGCTCGTAGGGCCCGACCTTGGCCTGGGTGCTCTGGATCGCGCCCGTGGCGTCGGCCGGCACCAGCTCGGGCGAGATCTCGGTCCCCAGGATCGACAGCAGGGTGGCGTTGGCGCCCTCGTCGAACTGGCCGGTCTTCACCACCCAGCGGATCAGGTGCTGGATCAGGGTCTTCGCCACGCCGCCATTGACGTTGTAGTGGCTCATCTGGTCGCCGACGCCGTAGGTACACCAGCCCAGCGCCAGTTCCGACAGGTCGCCGGTGCCCAGGACGAAGCCCGCCCGCTGGTTGGCCAAGCGGAACAGGTAGTCGGTGCGCAGGCCCGCCTGCACGTTCTCGAAGGTGATGTCGTAGACCGGCTCGCCGTTCGCGAACGGATGGCCCATCTCCTCAAGCATCAGCCGGGCCGTCGGCCGGATGTCGATCTCTTCGCCGGTGACGCCCAGGCCCTTCATCAGCGCCCACGCGTTGGCCTTGGTCCCCTCGCTGGTGGCGAAGCCGGGCATCGTGAAACCCAGGATGTTGGCCCGCGGCAGGCCGACGGCGTCGAAGGCCTTGGCGGCGACGATCAGGGCGTGGGTGCTGTCGAGGCCGCCTGAGACGCCGATGACGATGTGCTGGGACTTGGTGGCCTGGATGCGCTTCACCAGGCCCTGGACCTGGATGTTGAAGGCCTCGTAGCAGTCCTTGTCGAGCCGCGCCGGATCGTCGGGCACGAAGGGAAAGCGGTCAAGCGGCCGGATCAGGCCCACGTCTTCGAACGACGGCTGGTGGACGAAGCGGATCCGGCGGAAGCTCTTCTCTGGGTGGCCCGCGGCGGCCGCGCCGTCGTTGAAGGTGGGCGTGCGCATCCGTTCCAGGCGCAGCCGGCCGACGTCGATGTCGGCCACCGCCATCTCGGACTCGCTGGGGAACCGGTCTGTCTGGGCCAGGCGGCGGCCCAGCTCATGGATCGAGGCTTGGCCGTCCCAGGCCAGGTCGGTGGTGCTCTCGCCCGGCCCGGCGGCCGAATAGAGGTAGGCCGCCTGACAGCGCATGGATTGCGAGGCGCACAGCACTTCGCGGTCGTCGGCCTTGCCGACCACGATGTTGGAGGCCGACAGGTTGCAGAGGATCAACGCCCCGGCCATGGCCCCCGCCGTCGAGGGGGGCAGCGGCGCCCAGAAGTCCTCGCAGACCTCCAGGTGGAAGACGAAGTCGGCCAGGTCCTCGGCCTCGAACAACAGGTCCGTGCCGAACGGGACCGTCTGGCCCGCCAGCCGGGTCTCCAGGCCGGTGACGCCCGCGCCCGGGGCGAACCAGCGCTTCTCGTAATATTCCCGATAGTTGGGGAGGAAGCTTTTCGGCGTGACGCCCAGGATCCGGCCGCGCGAGATGGCGATGGCGCAGTTGTAGAGCCGCCCGTTGCAGACCACCGGCGCGCCCACGATCAGCACCGGCTTCATCCCCTTGCTGGCCTCGGCCAGGGCGGCGATCTCGGCCTCCACCCGCTTCAGAAGCGCGTCCTGGAGGAACAGGTCGTCGACGGCATAGGCCGACAGCCCCAACTCCGGGAACAGCATCAGGTCGCAGCTCTGCACGTCGCCCTGCCGCGCCATGCGCAGGGTCTCGGCGGCGTTGAAGCCGGGATCGCCCGGCAGGACGGCCGGCGTGCAGACCGCCGCGCGGACAAAGCCGTGCGTGTGGATCGAGTGGAACGCCTTCGTCACCGACAGCTCCCGTCCGGACTAATGCTCATTTTGAGCATATATAGCTTCGCAGGAACGTCTGAGCAAAACCTCAAGCGTCCTTCCCCGCCTTCGCGGTCAGTTCGCCGTATTTCATGCCCTCGAGCTTGAGGCCATCCGGATCGAGGAAGAACACGGCGTAGTAGTCTTCGTAGTACTCGCCGGCCGGATCGACGATGGTCGCGCCCAGGGTCTTCACGAAGGCCTGCAGCTCATCGACCTCGGCCCGGCTCCGCAACTCGAAGGCATAGTGGTGGAAGCCCACGTCGCCAGTGCGATGGCGGTGATTGCGGCCTCGCTCCGACTGGCTGATCCAGAACCGCGTCTTGCCGTTGGTCCAGCCTATCGCGTTCTCGAACTCGTCCAGGATCTCGAATCCCATGAAGGGGAACAGCCTGCCGTAGAAGTCCTTCGAGGCGGCGAAATCGCTGACGCGGATCGCGAGGTGGTCGATGCCGACGACCTTCACCATGACCTGCTCCTGTTGTCCTGCCGGGGCCTGAACGCCTAGCATCGCATAGGGAGGCGCCATGACCAGACGAACGATGCTGCGCGAGCGGATCCAGGGGCGTCATGCCAGGGTCACCTACGTAGAGCTGTTCTTCGACCTGGTGTTCGTCTTCGCGATCACCCAGCTCAGCCACGGCCTGCTGGCGCACCTGAACCTGGAAGGCGCCATCCATACCGGCATGCTCATGCTCGCGGTCTGGTGGGTTTGGGTGTTCACCGCCTGGATCACCAACTGGCTCGATCCGGACCGCGTCAGCGTCCGGAGCATGCTGTTCGTCCTGATGGCCGTGGGGCTGGTGATGACCACCTCACTGCCGGAGGCGTTTGGCGGCCGCGCGCTCCCGTTCGCCCTGGCCTACGCCGGCATGCAGGTAGGGCGATCCCTCTTCATGGTGTGGGCGTCCCGCGACGACGGATCGCTGTGCCGGAACTTTGTGCGGATCACGGCCTGGATGGCCACGGCCGCCATCTTCTGGGTAACCGGAGCCTTGCAGCCCAAGCTGGGGCTTCCGCTCTGGGCGCTGGCCCTCGGGATCGAGTATGCGGGGCCGGCTTCTGGGTTCTGGACGCCCGGCCTCGGTCGCGCCAGCACGACGGAATGGACCGTGGAAGGCGCCCATATGGCCGAGCGCTGCGGCCTCTTCATCATCATCTGCCTGGGCGAATCGATCCTGGTGACGGGGGCGACGTTCGGCGAACATCCGGCGGACCTGGCCAGCATCGGCGCGTTCCTGGCGGCGCTGACCGCCGCCATCGCCATGTGGTGGATCTATTTCAACGCTCACGCCGAGGCGGCCGCACACGCCATCGCCGAGTCGGACGATCCCGGCCGCATAGCGCGGATCGCCTACACCTATGCGCACATCCCGATCGTCGCGGGGATCATCGTCACGGCGGCGGGCGACGAGCTGGCCCTGGCCCACCCGGTGGGCCACGTGGAGACCGCCGCCATCTGGCTGATCCTGGGCGGACCGGCGTTGTTCCTGGCCGGTGGGCTCTGGTTCAAGCACGCGGTGTTCAAGGTGATCTCGGCCTCGCGGGCCGGAGGCCTGGCCCTGCTGGGCTTGACGGCGTTGGCGGCCCCGCACCTCACGCCGCTGATGCTGTCGGCGGCGGCCACGGCCGCGCTCATCGTCGTCGCGGCCTGGGAGACCGTGACGCTGCCGAAGACGCACACCTAGCCGTCCGACGACTGCAGCCGCCGGGCGCGCTACCCCTTCACGAAAAAGGGATCAGTCGTCGCGGTGGACGCGCTCGCGGCGCTCGTGCCGCTCCTGCGCTTCCAGGCTCAACGTGGCGATCGGACGGGCGTCGAGGCGGGCCAAGCCGATCGGCTCGCCGGTCTCTTCGCAATAGCCGTACGAGTTGTCCTCGATGCGGCGTAACGCGTCGTCGATCTTGGAGATGAGCTTACGCTGCCTATCGCGAGTACGAAGTTCAAGAGCGCGATCGGTCTCCGAGGACGCCCGGTCAGCAATGTCCGGGTGGTTCTCAGTTTCCTTCTGGAGATGGGACAGCGTCTCGCGAGATTCGCGGAGGATGTCCTCTTTCCACGCGTTGAGCTTCTGCTTGAAATACTCAAGCTGACGCTCGTTCATGAACTCTTCGTCTTCCGACGGACGATAGTCGGTAACCTCAGCCAGTACAGCGGCTGCTTTCATGGAAACCTCACGCCCCTAAGGACCCTTGAGACACGCGCCGGCTGTATAGCAAAAAGACCGGCGGTTTCAACGCCGCTCACGCGCCACGGGAACTCAGCCGACACGACTCGCAGATTCCAGCTTGGCGAGCTCTACAGCCGCGCGGGTTTCTATCTCGTCAAGAACCGCTTCCAGCTTGGGATCATCGGTGGACGAACGCTGCTCGCGAACGGCGCGGGCCAGATTGTCCAGCTGCCCCTTGGAAAGCTCGCCGCCCAGCAGCGCCACCTTCAGGCCGTCGAGCTCGTCCAGCAGGCGCCCCGCCCGGCGGACCGAGCGGCGCTTGCGTTCGGTGGGCGATTCGACGTCCTGCAGCGCCAACAGGGCTTCCACGCCCATGACGCTGGAGACGCCCGATGCGCCCGACACTTGAGTCGGCGAGGCGGGCGCCGAAGCGCCGGCGACCTGGAATCCGCCGCCCCCGCCGGCGCCACGCGTGGGCTTGGCGCCCGACGTCTGCGACAGACCGCCTGTTCCGGAGACTTTCATGGGATGGACGCTGGTCCTTTTACGCTCAGCGGACGACTACCACCCGCAAGCTTGAAGCATGGTTAACGGGCGGCTTTTTCTGCCTAGTCGAACTTGCCGACCCCCGCGGCTCTAGCACTGATTTCATTGAGCTTTCCGACTGGCACGGTTCTCGCTTCAACGCTTGCGAACATTGCCGCCCGAAGGTCCATATGCGTCCGGTCCGTCTCCTCTCCGCCCTCATCCTCGCCGCCGCGGCCCTCGGGGCCCAGCCGGCGCTGGCGAAGTCCCGCATCAAGGACATCGTCGAGTTCGAGGGCGTGCGTGAGAACCAGCTCGTGGGCTATGGCATCGTGGTCGGCCTGAACGGCACCGGCGACGCCCTGCGCAATGCGCCCTTCACCAAGCAGAGCCTCGAGGCGATGCTGGAGCGGCTGGGCGTCAACGTCCGCGACGCCAACCTCAACACCAAGAACGTGGCCGCGGTGATGGTCACCGCCAAGCTGCCGCCGTTCGCCGCGCCGGGCGCGCAGATCGACGCCTCCGTCTCGGCCCTGGGCGACGCCAAGAGCCTGCTGGGCGGCACGCTGCTGGTGACGCCGCTGCTGGGCGCCGACGGCCAGGCCTACGCCGTGGCCCAGGGCACCGTGCAGACCGGCTCGGTCAGCGCCGGCGGCGCCTCCGGCTCCACCGTCCTGAAGGGCGTGCCCACGGCCGGCCGCATCGCCGGCGGGGCCAGCGTGGAACGCGAGATCGGCTTCCGCCTCGCCAACATGGCCCAGATGCGCATGACCCTGCGCAACCCCGACTTCACCACCGCCCGGCGCATCGCCGACGTGGTCAACGGCGCCTATCCGGGCTCGGCCGTCGCCGAGAACCCCACCATCGTCGCCATCCGCCCGCCGTCCGGCCAGGACATGGTCGGCTTCCTGGCCCAGGTCGAGAACCTGACCGTCGAGCCCGATAACGGCGCCAAGGTGGTCATCGACGAGGTGGCCGGGGTGATCGTCATGGGCGACGCTGTCCGCGTCTCCACCGTGGCGATCCAGCAAGGCAACCTGACCATCACGGTGCGCGAGCAACCGGCGGTGAGCCAGCCCAACGCCTTCTCCCGCGGCGGCGAGACCACCGTGGTCCCGCAGTCGGACGTCTCGGTCGAGGAGGAGAAGGGCAAGCAGTTCATGACGGTAAGGTCGGGCGCGGCGCTGTCCAACCTGGTCGCCGGCCTCAACGCCCTGGGCGTCACCCCCCGCGACATGATCTCCATCCTGCAGACCATCAAGGCCGCGGGCGCCCTCCAGGCCGAAATCGAGGTGATGTGATGGCCGACCTGATCTCACCCGCCCTGCTCACGCCCACGGCCCAGACCACCACCGCCGACCTGGCGCGCGGCAAGGCCAAGGACGCCGGGCAGAAGTTCGAAGCCCAGTTCCTGTCGACCATGTTCCAGCACATGTTCCAGGGCCTCGAGACCGACGGCCCCTTCGGCGGGGGCGCGGGCGAGGAGATGTTCCGCTCGCTGATGACCGAGGCCATGGGCAAGCAGGTCGCTAGGTCCGGCGGCATCGGCCTAGCCGACACCGTCCAGCGTGAAATCCTGAAGTTGCAGGGACTCCAGTAAATGGCCATCGCCGCGACCGACGCCGCCGACCGGGTCGAGCAGCTCGTCATCCTCACGGAGCGCCTGACCGAGCTGATCGCCAACCAATGCCAGGCCTTCGAACAGCGCCGCCCGCAGGACGCCGCGGCCATGCTGGAAGAGACCTCGCGCCTCGCAAACCTCTATCGTCACGAGAGCGCCCGCGTGCGCGCCGACCCGCGCATGGTCGAGTCCGCGCCGCTGGAGGCCCGCACGCGGCTGGTCCGCGCCACGGAGGCCTTCGACGCGGTGCTCGCCCGGCAGGGCCGCGCCATCGAGGCCGCCAGGACCGTGACCGAGGGCCTCGTGCGGTGCATCGCCGAGGAGGTCGCCAGCCAGCGCAGCCAGGCCAGCGTCTACGGCGCCGGCGGCACGCAGACCGCCGCCGCCACGGCCACCGCCATCACCCTGAACAAGCGGGCCTAGACCGCTATTCGCTCCGATTGAATCGGAGCTGCGCTCCAGGTCTTTGCTTTGTCGCGCTTTCTGGCGGCGAACCGGTATCCACTTCGTCGGAAAGCGCTCTAGTTGCCGAGGATTGCGCCCAGCCGGGCGCGGTTCGTCGAGACGTCCGCCACGGTGTAGCGATCGAGCACCGCCAGGAACGCCTGCGTCGCCTCGCTCAGCCGACGGGGCAACAGGCAGACCGATGCGATCGGGCAGGTGTTGGTCTCCGGGTTGAAGCACTCGACGAGTTCGTCCAGCTCCTCCGTTCGCCGCACGACGTCGCCCAGCCGGATCTGCGCCGGGTCGCCGACCAGTCTCACGCCGCCGCCCCGCCCGCGCACGGTGTCGACGTAGCCCAGGTCGCGCAGGCGCTGCAGCACCTTCACGAGATGGTTCTTGGAGATCCGGTACGACGCCGCGATCGCCGCCGCGGTGGTCGCCTCCTCCTGCATGGTCGCCAGATAGATCAGGGCGCGCAGGGCGTAGTCGGTATGCAGGCTCAGACGCATCGGCTCATTCTGACGGGGCGCTCTTGGCGCCTCGTTTAAAGTGGTATATCGAGCGCCACTTTCCAAACAAGCATCTTATATACCACTTTAAGGGGGACTGAATGAGCTCGCTCTACGAACGGATCGGCGGCGCGCCGGCGGTGAAGGCCGCGGTCGACATCTTCTATGCCAAGGTGCTGGCGGACGTGCGGATCGCCCACTTCTTCGACGGCGTCGACATGCAGCGCCAGGTCGGCAAGCAACGCGCGTTCCTGGTCATGGCCTTCGGCGGCCCCAACACCTACACGGGCGAGGACATGCGCCGAGGCCACGCGCACCTGGTGGCGCGCGGGCTGAACGACGGCCATTTCGACGCCGTGGTCGAGAACCTGGCGCTGACGCTCCGCGAACTGGGCGTGGGCTCGGCCGCGATCGCCGAGGTGGCGAAGATCGCCGAAAGCGTCCGCGACGACGTGCTGGGCCGCGAGAAGGTCGCCGCCTGATCGCCTAGTGCATCGTGCCGGCGACGATCTCCAGCTTGTTGCCGTCCGGATCCAGGATCACGCAGCCGTAGTAGCCGGGTGCGATATCGGGGTGCGGGCCGGCCGCGCGGATCGTCGTCGCGCCACGCTCCATCGCCGATTCATAGGCCGCATCCACCGCCCCGTGGCTGTCGGCCGTGAAGGCCAGGTGGGCGCCCAGGCCCGCCACCTGCTCGCCGTCCACGGGATAGAGATAGAGCAGGCCCGCCTGCCCGCCCGGCCCGTACGCCAGCTCCTTGGCCGTCGCCGAACTCACCGCCGCGCCCAGGGGCGCGAAGAAGGCGTCGTAGAACTCGCGCGCGGCGTCGAGGTCGCGGACGCCGAGGGACAGGTGGTCGAACATGTGAAGCCTCCTCCAAACTCCACCTTAGCTGTGCATGGCGCTGGCGCCGGACAAGGTCGCCCGCCATTTCAAACGCTTGTTTGACGCTAGGGAACGTGCCTATCTTGGGAACGCCGTCGGATGTTCCGGCGGCCTACGTTCTCAGGGCGGGGTGAAACTCCCCACCGGCGGTAATGCCCTTTTCGGAGGGACGAGCCCGCGGGCGCTTTCCGGCTTCGGCTGGAAAGGACGAGCAGATTCCGGTGCGATCCCGGGGCCGACGGTCATAGTCCGGTTATGAGAACGGTCGAACGCGTCGCCGGCGGGATACCGTCTGCGCGCGGACGGCCCGCCCCTGAGTCGTGGTCCTTTGAACCCGGTCAGGGAGAAGACCATGACCCAATCTGCCTCCAAGCCTACGCTGGAGTTCCCCACCGCCAACGGCGCCTTCCGCGCCGGCCGCATCGCCTTCGTCCACGCGCTCTGGCACGCCGACATCGTCCGCGAGTCGTATGCCGGCTTCATGGACGAGATGGCCAAGCTGGGCTTTCCGCCCGAAACCGTCGAACGCTTCGAAACTCCCGGCGCGTTCGAGATCCCGCTGCACGCCCAGACCCTAGCCCGCACCGGCCGCTACGCCGCCATCGTCGGCGCGGCCTTCGTGGTCGATGGCGGCATCTACCGCCACGAGTTCGTCGCCCAGACGGTGGTCCAGGGCTTGATGCAGGTGCAGCTCGCCACCGAGACGCCGGTGTTCTCGGTGGTGCTGACGCCGCACAATTACCAGGAGACCGAGGCCCACAACGCCTTCTTCCACGCCCACTTCCGGGTGAAGGGCGCCGAGGCCGCGCGGGCGTGCCACGGCACGCTGGAGAGCCTCGCACGGCTGGCGGCGGCGTGACGCCATGGAAGCGATCCTGGACGTCCCCGAGGGCTTCGAGCGGCACGACCGCAAGAGCCCCGTCACCGACCCGTGGGAGCCGCTGTACCGTCGGCTCTCCGGCGACACCGTCGTCCTGGGCCTGCGCTCCGGGACGGCCCACACCAATAGCCGCGGCTTCGTCCACGGCGGACTGATCTCGGCCCTGGCGGACAACGCCATGGGCCTGTCCTGCGCGCGCAGGCTGGGCGACCTGGCCAGCCTGGTGACGGTGAACCTCACCATCGACTTCCTGGGCTCGGCGCTGACCGGCCAGTGGCTGGAGTTCGACACGGTGTTCGTAAAGCCGGGCGGCACGCTGTGCTTCACCCAGGCCTTCGTCACCGCCGACGGCCAGCCCTGCGCCCGGGCCAACGCGGTGTTCCGGGTGGTGCGGAAGGCCGCGGCTTAAGCCAGCGAGATCTCCCGCTCGACCCCGATCGCGGCCAGGAAGTCGCGGTCGTGGCTCACCACCAGCAAGGCGCCGTTGTAGCCCGCGAGCGCGGCTTCGACGGCGCCGATGGAGTCCAGGTCAAGGTGGTTGGTCGGCTCGTCCAGGATCAGGAGCTGGGGAGGCTCGTCGCCCAGCAGCACCGAGGCCAGGGCCGCCCGCAGACGCTCGCCGCCGCTCAGCGCCGCCACCGGCTTCTCGGCGGCGGTGTTGCGGAACAGGAAGCGGGCCAGGGCGGCGCGGGCGGCGTTCTCGCCGGACGCGGGATTCAGGCGCCGGAAGGCGGCCACGAGGGTCGGATCGTCGCCCAGCAGCGCCGTCTGCTGGTCGAGGAAGGCCGCCTTCACCCCGCGCACGACCTTGCCGCTCGTCGGCTCGAGTTCGCCGGCCGCCAGCCGGATCAGCGTGGTCTTACCCGAGCCGTTCGGGCCTGAGACCGCCACCCGCTCCGGCCCGACGATACGCAGGGTCTGGCCCTGCAAGAGCGGCCGCCCGCCAGGATAGGCAAAGGCCGCGTCCAGGAAGGCCAGCACCGTCCTGCCCGCGGCCAGTCCGGACGGCGGCAGGTCGAAGGCCAGCCGCCTCACGCGCTCCAGCCGGGCGTCGGCGGCGGCCAGGGTCTCGGCGGCCTCGGCCCTCAGGCGTTCGGCGACGGCCCGCTCCCGCCCGCCGCTGACCTCGGCGCGCTCGGCGCGGGCGTCCAGCAGGATCTTCGGGGCGTCGTTCCGGGCCCGCGCCCGCTTGCCGGCTGCATCCTTCCGCGCCTTGCGCTCGGCGACAGCCTGCACCTCGCGGGCGACACGGGCAGCCTGCTTCTCCGCATCGGCCAGGTCCCGCGCGGCGGCGGCCTCGGCTTCGGCCTTGCGCTCGGCATAGAGGTCGTAGCCGCCGCCGAACACCTGGGCGCCGAGGCCCGAGAGCTCGACGATCCGGTCGACCTGCCGCAGCAGCGCCCGGTCATGGCTGATCACGATGGCCCCGCCCTTCCAGTGGCCCAGCGCCTGCGCCACCATCTCGCGGGCGGCGGCGTCCAGGTTGTTGGTGGGTTCGTCCAGGATCACCAGGTCGGGCTCGACGGCGAGCAGGCCGGCGAGACTGGCCCGGGTCACCTGCCCGCCGCTCAGGCTGGCGGCCGGACGGGCGAGGTCCAGGCCATCCAGGCCGACATCCGCCAGCGCGACGGCCAGCCGCGCCTCCAGCGTCCAGTCCGCGTCGGCGAAGTCGTCCTCGGACCCCGCGCCCGCCTCGATCCGCGCGAGCCGCGCCAGGGGTTCGGCCACACCCATCAGGTCCGCCACGCTGGCGCCCCGCGGCGGGACCAGCGCCTGGCGCAGCACGCCCACGCGGCCGCGCACCGTGATCGCTCCGGCCGACGGCTGGAGTTCGCCCAGGATCAGCCGCGCCAGGGTGGACTTGCCCACGCCGTTGCGGCCTACGAGGCCGGTGCGTTCGGCCCCGAAGGTGAGGGTCAGATTCTCGAAGAGCGAACGGCCGTCAGGCGTCGAATAGCTGAGGCTGTCCAGGGTGACGAAGGTCGAAGACATGGCGGATCTCGGCGGCGTGGACACATCGGGTGGTCGGGTTGTCCAGCGTGAGCCGCATCGGCCTGCTCCTTCGGCGAAGTCGGCTATCTAGGGGCGGAAGGCGGCCGGCGCAATCCGCGGGCCGGCGCCAGCCGATCGCGGCTTTCGGCCATGTGTTGGGATCGCCACATTGGCTCCGCACAGCGGCGGTCCGATCTTCCTGGCGAGTACAGGAGACCCCAAATGTCGTTCGTCGTCAGCGCCCTGCCCGTGGCGCCCTTCCAGCCTCTCTTCACCCTGTCCGACACCGAACTCGCCGGGCGCGGCATCCTCCGCCGCACCGTCGATGGCCCCGGCGCGCCCTGCCGGGTGACCCTGGCCGACGCCGAACCGGGCGAGAGCGTCCTGCTGCTCAACTACGAGCACCAGCCGGCGGAGACGCCATTCCGCTCGCGCCACGCGATCTTCGTCCGCGAGAACGCGGCCGACACCTCCTTCGCGCCGGGCGAGCTCCCGCCCGTGTTCCGCGCACGGAAGTTCCTGTCGCTGCGCGCCTTCGACGCGAGCGGGATGATGATCGACGCCGACCTGGTCCCGACGCCGGAGCTGGAGGCCGCCATCCCGCGGCTGCTGGCGGATCCCCAGGTGGCCTACCTGCACGCCCACTATGCGGGCGCCGGCTGCTACGCGGCGCGTATCGAACGGGCCTGACATTCAGGTGATCGTAACAAAGTGAAACCAAAGTGATCTGAGAGGGTTCTGCGGGCGGTCACACGTTGGAGAGCTTGAATTGCACCGCGCGCTGTATCTGCTGATCGCCGCCGCGGCGATCGCGTCGGCCCCGCTTCCCGCCCTCGCTCAGGCTTGGCCCACCGCCGTCGTGGCCTCCGCCCCGCGGCTCACCACCCCGTCCCGCGTTCCGGCGCTCATCATGCGCCGCGACATGATCGCACCTAGTCCGGTCGGCGCGCCGTCCACGCAAGCCGAACGCCGGGCGCTGAAGCTCGACGACGGCGACGATGCCGGCGACATCCCCGAGATCGAGGTGCGCGCAAAGGCGGAATGGAGCGACGACCAGGGCTTGCGGGTGGGTCCCACGCGGGTAGCCTACAAGAGCAGGTTCTGACCGCCTGCGCCGGTCCCGGCAGATGTTCAAAGCGCTTCCGATCGCCTTCGTCCTGACCGCGATGGCCGCGGCCGCATCGGCCCAGCCCACGACCTGCACGCCCACCCGCGCGGACACCGAGCGCCTGTCGCGCCTGGAACAGGCGTGGCGCGACGGGCGCGGCGACGCCATCAAGGGCGGCGCCGCCGAGGCCTTGCGCCGCCTGGGCCCGACCGCCGACCCGCGCATCAGGCTCAACCGCCCGCAGCCGACGCCCGGGGCCTATCAGTGCCGGACCATCAAGCTGGGCGCCGCGCGCGAAGGCATGCTGCCCTACGTCGCCTACGGCTGGTTCAGGTGCCGGGTGACGCTGACGCCGGGCGGCGACCTGATCCTGGAGAAGACCAACGGCTCCCAGCGCCCTGTGGGCCTGGTCTGCCCCGACGACCGGTACAAGGCCCGTTTCGTCGGCGTGCTGGAGCTGGGCGACGAGGCCCGAACGCCCCGGTACGGGTCCGAGCCGGATCGCGACCTGATCGGCGAGGTCCGGCGCATCGGCGAGAACCGCTGGCGGATCGCGTTCCCCTGGCCGGCGTACGAGTCGAAGCTGGACATCCTGGAGCTGCGCCGCACCCGCTAGCCGCTTGAGCCGGGCCTCGGCTCGGGCTCTAACTGCGCTGGAGAGTGGGGAAGTTCGCATGACAGTGGCGGCAGGGGCTGAAGCCCGGCGCGTGGAGCTGACGTTCCGGGGGATCCTGCTGGGGATCCTGATCTGCCTCGTGTTCACCGCGGCCAATGTCTACCTCGGCCTGAAGGTCGGGCTGACGGTCGCCACCTCGATCCCGGCGGCGATCATCTCCATGGCGCTGCTGCGCGCGTTCAAGGACGCGACGATCTGGGAGAACAACATCGTCCAGACCGTGGCTTCGGCGGCGGGCGCCATGGCCTCGGTGATATTCGTGCTACCGGGCCTGGTGATCGTCGGCGCGTGGAGCGGCTTCCCGTTCTGGACCACCTTCGGCCTCTGCGCGATCGGCGGGGTTCTGGGGGTGATGTACACCGTGCCGCTGCGCCGGGCGCTGGTGACCAACTCGCCGCTCCCCTACCCCGAGGGCGTCGCCGCCGCCGAGGTGCTGAAGGTCGGCTCGGGCATGCGCGGCGACAGCGCCGAGGCCGCCGCCGACGGCAAGCGGGGTCTCACCGCGATCCTGCTGGGCAGCGCGGGCTCGGCGCTGTTCGCTCTGGCCGTGGGCACGCGGGCGCTGGCCGGCGAGGTCGCGGGCTTCTTCCGGGTAGGCGCAGGGGCGACGGGGATCGGGGCCTCCATGTCCCTGGCCCTGTTCGGCGCGGGCCACCTGATGGGCGTCGCCGTGGGCATGGCCATGCTCGCCGGGATCGTCATCGCCTGGGGGATCGCCGTCCCCGTCCTCACCGGCCTCTACCCCGACGCCACGGCCTCCACCGCCGACGCCGCGCGGGCGATCTGGACGACCAAGGTGCGCTTCATCGGCGCCGGCGCCATCGGCATCTCGGCCATCTGGACCCTGGCCAAGCTGGCCGCGCCGGTCTGGAAGGGCCTCTCCGGCGCCCTCAGCGCCCAGAGCCTGCGCGCCGCCGGCGCCGGCGTAGACCGTACGGAACAGGACATCCCCATCGGCATCGTGGCCGCGGTGTCGGCCCTCTGCCTGATCCCCCTGGGCGTACTGATCTTCAACTTCCTGCGGGCGGGCGAACTCGCGCCCGTGGCCATCCCGCTGACCGCCGCCTCGCTGGCCTACATCGCCGTGGCCGGGTTCGCCGTGGCCGGGGTCTGCGGCTACATGGCCGGCCTGATCGGCTCGTCGAACAGCCCGGTGTCCGGCCTGGCCATCCTGGCCGTGCTCGGCGCCTCCCTGATCGTGGCGGCGATCGGCGCGGGCGCGGCCATGGGCGATCCCATGCCTCTGGTGGCCTTCGCGCTGCTGGTCACCAGCGCCCTGCTGGCCGTGGCGGTGGCGGCCAACGACAACCTGCAGGACCTCAAGACCGGCCAGCTGGTCGACGCCACGCCGTGGCGCCAGCAGGCGGCCCTGGTGGTGGGTGTGGTCGCCGGCTCGGCCATGATCCCGCCGATCCTGGACCTGCTGAACCGCTCCAACGGCTTCGCTGGCGCGCCCAACATCAACGCCATCGCCGACGATCCCCTGCCCGCCCCGCAGGCCACCCTGATCTCAACCATCGCCAAGGGCGTGGTGGGCGGCCAGCTCGATTGGGGCCTGATCGGCATAGGCGCCCTGGTGGGCATAGGCTTGATCCTGATCGATGAGGCCCTGCGCCGGACCAAGCGCTACAGCCTGCCGCCGCTGGCCGTGGGCATGGCGATCTACCTGCCCGCCACCCTGACCATCCCGGTGGTGCTTGGGGCGGTCAGCGGCTGGCTCTACGACAAGCGGGTCGAGAAGCGCCCCGACGGCGAGGCGGCGAAGCGGCTGGGCGTTCTCGTCGTCTCGGGCCTGATCGTCGGCGAGAGCCTGTTCAACGTCGCCCTGTCCGGCCTGATCGTCGCCACCAACTCCGGCGCGCCCCTGGCGATCGTGCCGGAGGACTTCCCACCCGCGCCGATCCTGGCCCTGGTCGCCTATGCGGGGATCATGGCGAGCCTCTACGCCTGGGCGGGCCGCCGGCGGACCTAGAAGTCCGCCGCCAGGGTGATGCTGTAGCGCCGCTGGGCCAACGGGGTGAATACGCCCGAGGTGTTGGTGCGGAAGCCGTACTTGTCGAAGACGTTGGCGACCGAGACCCGCACCGTGGCCGGCGCGTCGCCGACCTTGAACCGGTAGCGGGCGCCGAGGTCCAGCGTGGTGCGCGCCGGGATCTGCAACTGGTTGTCGCGGCTGACCTCGCGGGCGCTTAGGCTGGTGACGGTGGCGCTCACCGAGAGCCGCTCGACCCATGGGAGTTGGTAGTCCAGGCCCACGATGGCCAGGCGCTTCACCTGGGCGACCGGGATCTTGCCGATCCGGCCGGCGTCCACCTCCTCGCCGGTGACCCGCGGCCGCATCAGCACGACGCCGGCGACCACCGTCAGGCCGCTGGCCAGCTGGCCCGACAGCGAGACCTCGACGCCCTTGTGCCGCTCCTCGCCGAGTTCCCGATAGAGGTTCGCCCGATCGAGGTTGTAGTAGGGTTTCCTGACGTCGAAGACGCCCGCGACGACCTTCAGCTCGGACGTCAGAGCGTAGCGCAGGCCGGCGTCCACCTGCTTCGTGCGGATCGCCGGCGGCGCGGCGTTCTTGTTGCTGGCGTTCTCGGGCGCCACGCCACCCTCCTCCAGCCCGGTCGTGTAGCTGGCGTAGAAGGCCAGGCGGTCGGTCGCCTTCCAGGCGCCGGCGAGGTTGTAGAGCCAGGCGTCGTCGCGGCCCTCCTGCGGCTGGGCGGCGGGCTCGCGGACGGTCTTGCGGTAGCGGGTGCGCTGCAGGCCGCCGCTGAGCTCGAAGGCGTCCCAGCGGCCTTGGTAGGCCGCCGCGCCGGTCCACTGGCTCACCTTGTCGCGGGTCCGCGGGCCGAAGATGAAGGCGGGCTCCGGCAGGTCGACCGGAACGCCGACCACGGCCTTGCCGGCCTCGAAGACGTCCGAACCCCCATAGCGGCGATCCTGGTCGCGCCCCCGGACGATCAGGTGAACGGTGTGCCGGCGCGGCCCTTCCTCGAAGCTTCGGGACAGCCGCAGCTCGCCTGAGGTGGACGCGAACGACTGCGCAGGGTCCGCGATGATCAGGTGGTCCGCGACGCCCGCCGCCGTGGTGTTCAGATAGAGGTCCGCGAAGCTCCGCTCGGACTTGAACACCGATCGGAAGAGGCCGCCCTTCACGGTCCAGCCGGCGGCCAGGGCCGCAGTCGCCACCACACCATAGTTGGTCCCCACGTTCTCGCCGTCGGTCCAAGCCTGGCCGAAGAACCGTCCGCGCTTGAACCGCGGCGGCAGGTGCGGTCCGTCCACGAAGATCAGCGGCAGGGCCTCGGCGCGGGTCACCGCATAGCGGTCGTAGAACGGGACGATCTCCAGGCCGTCGACGGGCCGCCATTGGGCCGCGGCCGACAGCGAGACGTCGCGTTCGCTGTTGCCGTACTCGTAGGCGTACTTCGAGACACTGGCGCCCAGGGCCAGGCCGAAGCGGCCCTCGACGAGCGGGAGCTTGGCGTTGACCTCGGCCAGGTAGCCGTCGAACGGGCCCCGGCTGGCGACCAGGCTCACGACCCGCTTGTCGCCGACCCGGACCAGTTCGCTGTCGACGATGCCGGTGGGGGCCGGCAGCGGGTAGCCCTGGGCCGAGATGCCCACCCGGATGGTCTGTCCCGGCGCGATCAGCGCCGACAGGTCGGTCTGGCGGTCGAAGTAGAGACCGTCGATGCGGACGTTGCCCGCATCCACCGCGCTGAAACCGCGAACCTCGACGGGCCGGTAGAGGCCAATGTCCTCATTGCCGACGCTGGTCCCGAAGGCGTCGTCGGCGGACTTCACCGCATTGTCGTCGGCCCGCTGGGCCCACGCGGGAGAGCTCGCCAGCGCCGCGGCCATCGCGGCGAATAGGATACGCATTGTCTGAGGCTTCCCTGATCGCTTCGTGCGGTCAGGTCTGGCGGACGCCCATCATCCGGCGGCGCAAACGATCGTCAAAGCCGCGTCAAAAGCGACCTGGAAAGGTCATTTCGGCAGGGCGGGCAGGCCGAGCAGCCCCCGCTGCTGATTCACCTTGGCGTCCAACTCACCCTGGACGGCGGCCAGCCGGCGGTCGCCGCGCAGGCCGCGAAACGCCAGGCGATCCGAGAGCCTCGATGGCATCCAGGCCATGTTGACCCAGCTCCCCCGCACCGCCGCCTCCAGTTGCGCCACCGCGTCGTCGGGACGTCCGGTGAGCGCCAGGACTGCGGCGCGGTCGTAGGCGGCGTGACCCGGATCCATGCCCGCGCGGACGTCTTCGTCCAGCCGCTTCAGCAGCTGGGACGCCAGGGCCGTCGCCTCCGCCCTGCGGCCGGCTTCGTTCAGGGCCGCGATCAGGGCGGGTCCGGTCGGCAGGGCCTTGGAAGGCGCCCGGGCGTAGAAGTCGGCCACGCTGTCGAACTCGGCGTCGTAGAGCTGCAGCAGCACCGCGCCATGGCCGCCCTGCACCAGCCCGTCCGCGAAGTCCCAATAGCCCGGCTCGGTCTGCCAGAAGGTGGGGCCCATGCGCCGGGCTTCGCGCGCCAGCCCTTCGGTGTCTCCCAGCAGCGCCAGGCGGCCGATCACCTCGCGCTGCGGCAGCACCCTGGCGGCCCGTTCCCGCTCGCCCAGGATCAGCCAGGCCTTGGCGAGGTCGGCGGTGAGCGTGCGCTCCGCGGGCCAACGCTTCGAAGCCGCCTCGGTGAGACGCAGGAAGGCGGCGAGCCGCCCCTGCTGGCCGGCCAGGGCGGCCTGCACGCGCGCAACCCCGTGCGGGTCGTTGGACACGCGGGCGAAGCGCTCGACCACGGCGGCGGCCTCGTCCGTCCGGCCCATGAACGACAACTGGCCCACCAGATGGTCCATGGAGAGCCAGAGCAGCGGATCGAGGGCCGCGGCGCGCTGGTACTCCGCCAGGGCGTCGGCCTCCCGGCCCACGGCGCTGTAGGCCTGGGCGAGCCAGCGGTGGTAGTCGGGCCGTTGTGGCTCCAGCGCCACGGCGCGGGCGTAGAACGGCAGCGACTGGGCGTCGCTCAGCGAAATGAGCCCATAGGCGGCGTAGGCGTCCCCCAGGTCCGGCGCGAGCTCCAGGGCGCGCCTGGCATAGCGCCGCGCCTCGGCCTGGGCTTGCGGGATCGGGATGTCGCCATACGAGGTCGGATGGTCGGCCAGCAGCATCGTCACCTGCGCCAGGTTGGCGAAGGCCGGCGCATAGTCGGGATCCAGCGCGGCGGCCTCCAGCAGCAGGCGGTGCGCCTCCAGTAGGGGCGCCGTGCGCCGCTCGCGGGCCAGGCTGCGGGCCTGCAGGTAGCGGTCGTAGACCTCGGGCCGCGTGGTCAGGTGTGGGTTGGCGCGCGGCGCGACGCGGGCGCCCAGGGCCTGGGCCGCCGCCGCAGCGATTGCGTTCTGGACGGCGAAGATGTCCTCGGCCGGCCGCTGATAGAGGCCGTGCCAGACCGTGCGCCCGTCGCGGACCCGCACCAGATGCGCGCTCACCGAGGTCCGGCCGCCGCCGGCGCGCGTCTCGCCGCGCAGCAGATAGTCCACGCCCAGCCGCCGGGCGGCCTGGAGCGGATCGGCGGCGGACGCCAGGAGGCGCGCCGACCCGCTGCCCACAACTTTCAGGTCGGCATCGCGGCCCAGCAGGTCGAGCACGGCTTCGGCCACCCCCGTCCCGAAGTAGACGTCCTGGGGGCCCACACCCGCGGCCTTGAACGGCAGCACGGCCACCGAGGGCGACGCCGGCAGGGCGGTCCAGCGACTCCAGCCCCAGGCCGCCGCGAGGACCAGCACCAGCGCCGCCGCGGCGAGCCAGGGCCAGATGCGGCGGCGCGTCAGGCCGGGGTTGGCGGCCGGCTCCGCCTCGCTGGCGGCCGGACGCGGCGCGGCGCGCTTCAGCAACGCCTGGGTCTCGGCGGACGGCTCCACGGCCAGGTCCGCCTTCAGCCGTCTGGCGAAGCGGTCGTAGCGGCGGTGGAGCGCCGACAGGTCGCCCGCGGCGCGGTCGGCGGCCAGGCCCAGCCGCGCCGCGGGCTCGCTCAGGGGATCGAGGCCCTCGAGGGTCTCCGCCAGCTTGCGGACCTCGGCGAACCGCCCGCCCGCCAGCGCCGCCTGGCCAGCCTCGACGGACGCCCCCAGCAGCTTCTCGCGGGCCTGGAACCGTTCCCAGGTCAGCCACTCGTCGAAGTCTCGGCCCGCGCCGTCCAGGTCCGCCAGCAGGGTCAGCTGGGCCCCCGTGAGCCCTTGCGCCAGCAGGCCGACCTCGCCCGCCCGCGCCAGGTCGAGCAGCCGGTCCAGGTCGAGTTGACAGGCGTCGCTCCGCGCCGCCACCTCGTCGCGCTTCACCACCAGCAGCGGGTCGGGGCCGGCCGTCAGGTCGCGCAGTTCGTAGAGCGCCTGGCGCAGGCTGGCCTTGGCCTGCTCGTCGGCCCGGTCGCTCCACAGCAGGTTGGCAAGCCGCTCGCGCGTCCAGGCCTGTCGGGTGACCAGCAGGAAGGCCAGCAGCGCCCGGGTCTTGCGTGCCCTGGGCGTGGCGTCGGCCCCGTCGGGCAGCGTCAGCCGGAACCCGCCGAGCACCTTGGCCCGGTGCGGCGTCGCCTGCGCCCTCAGCGGCACAACCCGCGCCGTCTCCGCCATGCCGACCCTTCTGCCGTCGCCCCGCTGCAGGGTAGCAGCTTCAAGCGACGCGGCCAGCCTCGCGCCGCTGCTGCCACCGTGGTGTCAGCAGACCTCGCGCGCGCATGGTCGCAGGCGATTTGTTCGCTATACGTTCCTGTGTTATCCCTGAGTCCCGTCACCTACATTAGGCGGTCTCGCGGAAGGACCCTTTCGCGGGCCCTCCGTGTTTCCGGGACAGTATGGCCGACCAGCACAACCTCATCCGCGTGCGCGGCGCGCGCGAGCACAATCTCAAGGACGTCAACGTCGACATCCCGCGCGGCGAACTCGTCGTGATCACGGGCCTGTCGGGGTCCGGCAAGAGCTCGCTCGCCTTCGACACCATCTACGCCGAGGGCCAGCGCCGCTACGTCGAGAGCCTGTCGGCCTATGCGCGCCAGTTCCTGGAACTGATGAGCAAGCCGGACGTGGACCTGATCGAGGGCCTGTCGCCGGCCATCTCCATCGAACAGAAGACCACCAGCCGCAACCCGCGCTCCACCGTGGGCACGGTGACCGAGATCCACGACTACATGCGCCTCCTGTGGGCGCGGGTGGGCGTGCCCTATTCGCCGGCCACCGGCCTGCCGATCGAGAGCCAGACCATCTCGATGATGGTCGACAAGCTGAACGCCCTGCCCGACGGGACCCGCCTGAACCTGCTGGCCCCCGTCGTGCGCGGGCGCAAGGGCGAGTACCGCAAGGAATTCGCCGAATGGCAGAAGGCCGGCTTCCAGCGGGTGAAGGTCAACGGCGAGCTGATGCTGATCGAGGACGCGCCTGTCCTCGACAAGAAGTTCAAGCACGACATCGACATCGTCGTGGACCGGATCGTCACCAAGGCCGGCCAGGAGGCGCGCTACGCCGACAGCCTGGAGACCGCGCTGAAGCTGGCCGACGGCATCGCCGTGGCCGAGTGGGCGGACCTCGCCGAAGGTCAGAAGGAACCCAGGCGGCTGCTGTTCTCCGAGAAGTTCGCCTGCCCGGTCTCCGGCTTCACCATCAGCGAGATCGAGCCCCGGCTGTTCTCGTTCAACAACCCCTACGGCGCCTGCCCGGTCTGCGACGGCCTGGGCGCGAAGCTGGCCTTCGACGCCGACATGGTCGTGCCCGACAAGGACAAGAGCCTGCACAAGGGGGCGATCGCGCCCTGGGCCAAGGGCCCCTCGCCGCTCTACACCCAGACCCTGCAGGCGCTGTCGCGGCACTACGACTTCTCGATGGACGAGCCGTTCTGGAAGCTGCCCGAGCCGGCCAAGAACGTGATCCTTTACGGCTCCGGCGCGGAGAAGATCCGCTTCGTCTACGACGACAACGCGCGGAAGTACGAGGTCAACAAGACCTTCGAAGGCGTGCTGCCGAACCTGGAACGCCGCTGGCGCGAGACCGACAGCGCCTGGGTGCGCGAGGAGTTGGGCCGCTACCAGTCCGAGACCCCCTGCCTGGCCTGCGAGGGCTATCGCCTGAAACCCGAGAGCCTGGCGGTCAAGATCGCCGGCCAGCACATCGGCCAGGTCTCCCGGCTCGCGATCAAGAGCGCCCAGGCCTGGTTCGAGAGCCTGGAAGGCCAGCTCAGCGACAAGCAGATGGAGATCGGCCGCCGAATCCTGAAGGAGATCAACGACCGGCTGCGGTTCCTGGTCAACGTCGGCTTGGACTACCTCAACCTCAGCCGCAATTCCGGAACCCTGTCCGGCGGCGAGAGCCAGCGGATCCGCCTGGCCAGCCAGATCGGCTCAGGCCTGACCGGCGTGCTGTACGTACTGGACGAGCCGTCCATCGGCCTGCACCAGCGCGACAACGCCCGCCTGCTGGTCTCGCTGAAGGGCCTGCGCGACCTCGGCAATTCCGTCCTGGTCGTGGAGCATGACGAAGAGGCGATCCTCACCGCCGACTACGTCATCGACATGGGTCCGGCGGCCGGCGTCCACGGTGGCGAGATCATCGCCCAGGGCACCGCCCAGGACATCATGGCCAACCCCAACAGCCTCACCGGCCAGTACCTGGTGGGTACGCGCGAGATCGCCGTGCCGGACGACCGCCGCCCGATCTCGAAGAAGAAGGTGATCCGGGTCGTGGGCGCGACCGGCAACAACCTGAAGAACGTGACCGCCGAGATCCCGGTGGGCACCTTCACCTGCATCACCGGCGTCAGCGGCGGCGGCAAGTCCACCTTCACCATCGAGACGCTCTACAAGGCCGCCGCGCGGCGGCTGCACAACGCCGCAGACGCGCCCGCGCCGCACGAGCGGATCGAGGGACTGGAGAACTTTGACAAGGTCATCGACATCGACCAGTCGCCGATCGGGCGCACGCCGCGGTCGAACCCGGCCACCTATACCGGCGCTTTCCAGCCCATCCGCGACTGGTTCGCCGGCCTGCCCGAGGCCAAGGCCCGGGGCTACGGTCCCGGCCGCTTCAGCTTCAACGTCAAGGGCGGACGCTGCGAGGCCTGCCAGGGCGACGGCCTGATCAAGATCGAAATGCACTTCCTGCCGGACGTCTACGTCACCTGCGATGTCTGTCACGGCAAGCGCTACAACCGCGAGACGCTGGAGATCCTGTTCAAGGGCAAGAGCATCTCCGACGTGCTGGACATGACCGTCGAGGAGGCCGCCGAGTTCTTCAAGGCGGTGCCGGTCCTGCGCGAGAAGATGCAGACCCTGAAGCGCGTGGGCCTGGGCTACGTGAAGGTCGGCCAGTCGTCGACGACGCTGTCCGGTGGGGAAGCGCAACGCGTGAAGCTCAGCAAGGAGCTGTCGCGCCGCGCCACCGGCAAGACCCTCTACATCCTGGACGAGCCCACCACCGGCCTGCACTTCGAGGACACCAAGAAGCTGCTGGAGGTGCTGCACGAGCTGGCCGACCAGGGCAACACCGTGGTCGTCATCGAGCACAACCTCGACGTCGTGAAAACCGCCGACTGGATCGTCGACTTCGGGCCCGAGGGCGGCGACGGCGGCGGCCAGATCGTGGCCCAGGGCTCGCCTGAGGACGTGGCCGCCGAACCCAAGAGCTGGACCGGCCGCTACCTCGGCGAGCTCCTGGAACGCCACCGCCAGCGTCGCGGCGAGCGCGTGAAGAAGCTCGTCGGGGCCTAGCCATCCCTCCTCTTCCAAGACGGGTAGCCGCGAACAGGCGTTTGAAATAGCCTTCCCCAACAACAAGGGGATGGAACAGCAATGATCCTGTATGGCGCGCCGAATCCGGCGCCGAACCCGCGGCGCGTGCGCATTTTCCTGGCCGAGAAGGGGATCGAGCTTGCCGAGACGCCGGTGAGCCTGATGCAGCGCGAGCACAAGAGCCCGGAGTTCAAGGCGAAGAACTCGATGGGCCAGGTGCCCACCCTGGAGCTGGACGACGGGACCTGCATCTCCGAGACCGTCTCGATCTGCCGCTATTTCGAAGCGACGAAACCCGAGCCGCCGCTGTTCGGCACCACGCCGGTCGAACAGGCGCTGGTGGACATGTGGATCCGCCGGATCGAGTTCACGGTGATGACTCCCGTGGGCATGTACTGGCGCCACGCCCACCCGCGCACCGCCGCGCTGCTGACCCAGTACAAGGACTTCGGCGAGTCCAACGCCGCCACTTACCAGGGCGCCCAGAAGTGGCTGGACCGCGAGCTGGACGGCAAGGCGTTCGTGGCCGGCGACCATTACTCCATGGCCGACATCTGCCTCCTGTCCACGGTGGACTTCGCCGGTTGGATCGGCCTGCCGCTGGACGATGGGTTCGCGAACCTCAAGGCCTGGCACGAGCGCGTCGGCGCCCGGCCCAGCTCAGCGGCCTAGAAGGCCTCGGCCGCGGGCGGGGCGTCTTCCAGCACCAGCTCGCGGTGCGCCACGGCGAACGGCGCGTAGATCATCACGATCTGCAGGACCTGCAGCAGCAGCTGCATGATCAGAGTGACCACGGCCGCGATGGCGGTGAGGGGCGTGAGGCGGCCGATGTCCTGCATCGCCGCCTCTCCGCCGGAGAGCTCGACGACGGCGAAGCTGATGATGCTGAACAGGATCCAGACGATCACGTAGAAGATCACCGCCAGGACGATCATGCCCAGCAGCGGCCAGAAGTGGCCCTTGGTGCGCGACCAGGCCAGCCGCAGCGAGATCTGGCCGGTTTCGAACACCGTCGGCAGCAGCAGGGACAGGCGCACGCCGATCCAGATGCCGAAGCTCGCGACCAGCCCGACGGCCAGCACCGCGCCGAACGAACCGAATTGAGACGCGCCGGCGGTGAACACCAGACCCAGCACCACCGAGACGGCGTAGAGGCCGATGCAGAGCAGGTTGGCCGCGGTGAGCTTCAGCTCGGTCCGCCCGACCTTCAGGTGGGCGAAGCCGTGCTCCGTCGGCCGCAGCACCAGGCGCATGACGCCCGCGGTGATGATCGACATCAGCAGCGCCGTCATCAGCAGCACCAGCAGGAACGCCGGCCAGGACGCGGCCAGCAGGTTGGCCACCTCCTCCAGATCGTTGGGGGTCAGCTGGCCCTTGCGCGCCAGGGTGATGAACTGCGGACCGAGCGTGGCCATCATCACCAGCGCGATCAGCAGGATGCCGCCGAAGTAGACCGCGCTCCACGCCAGCATCACGCCGGGGTGTTCCTTGGTCAGGCGGAAGCCTTCCATGGCCGCATCACTGGGAGAAAACTTGGTCATCCGTCCTGCTTGGTCCGAGTGCGACTCGGCCAGCCCCTTCGGGGAGAACCTTGCCGTGTGCGCTCTTAAGCGTGCAAGGCCCCGCTCGCGATCCTTGTCGTTCGTTGCTAGTACGCCACGCATGACAAAGAACCCTATCCACGTGGTCGGCGGCGGCCTGGCCGGCTCGGAGGCCGCCTGGCAGATCGCCCAGGCCGGTGTGCCGGCGGTGCTGCACGAAATGCGCCCCGTCCGCGGCACCGACGCCCACCAGACCGACAAGCTGGCCGAACTGGTCTGCTCCAACTCGTTCCGGGCCGATGACTGGACGGGCAACGCCGTGGGACTGCTGCACGCCGAGATGCGCACGCTGGGCTCGATCATCATGAGCGCAGGCGACGCCCACCAGGTGCCGGCCGGCGGCGCGTTGGCCGTCGACCGCGAGGGCTTCTCCGAGGCTGTCACCGCGCGGCTCGAGGCTCATCCGCTGATCACCATCGCCCGCGAGGAAGTCGCCGGCCTGCCGCCCGCCGAGTGGGACAGCGTGATCCTGGCCACCGGCCCCCTCACCTCGCCGGCGCTGTCGGCGGCGATCCTGGAGCTGACCGGCGAAGGCCAGCTCTCGTTCTTCGATGCCATCGCGCCGATCGTCAACCTGGACTCGATCGACATGGACGTGGCGTGGCGCCAGTCCCGCTACGACAAGGAAGGCCCGGGGGGCGACGCGGCGGCCTACATCAACTGCCCCATGACCAAGGACCAGTACGAGGCGTTCATCGACGCCCTGCTGGCGGGGCCGAAGTCCGAGTTCAAGGACTGGGAGAACGTCCCCTATTTCGACGGCTGCCTGCCCATCGAGGTGATGGCCGAACGCGGCCGCGAGACCCTGCGCCATGGGCCGATGAAGCCGGTGGGCCTGACCAACCCGCGCGACCCGCTGGTGAAGGCCCACGCCATCGTCCAGCTGCGCCAGGACAACGCTCTGGGCACACTCTGGAACATGGTCGGCTTCCAGACCAAGCTGAAGCACGGCGCCCAGAGCGAGATCTTCCGGATGATCCCGGGCCTGGAGAAGGCCGTGTTCGCGCGGCTGGGCGGGCTGCACCGCAACACCTTCATCAACTCGCCCCGCCTGCTGGACAAGAGCCTGCGCCTGAAGGCTCAGCCGCGCCTGCGGTTCGCGGGCCAGGTGACGGGCGTCGAGGGCTATGTGGAGAGCGCGGCGGTGGGCCTGCTGGCCGGCCGCTTCGCCGCCGCCGAGCGTCTGGGCCGGCCGATCGAAGCCCCGCCGGAGACCACGGCCCTGGGCGGGCTGGTGGGCCACATCACCGGCGGGCACCTGGAAGGCGGCAAGGGCTCGTTCCAGCCCATGAACATCAACTACGGCCTGCTGCCCCCCATGGAGCCGCCGAAGCGCGACGCCGAGGGCAACCGGCTGGGGTCGAAGGAGAAGACCCGGATCAAGAAGCGGCTGATGGGCGAGCGCGCCCTGGCCGACCTCAAGGCCTGGGCCGAGGGCGCCCCGGCTCTGGAGGCGGCGGAATAGATCAGATTCTGCCGCGGGCGACGGCGAGGATCACTCTCAGCCGATCGATGATGGGGGAACGCCTGCGGCCGACTAGCGCGGCGTGCGCGACGGCGGGAAAGGCCGGCTCCGTCAGGGTTCGGACCGCCTTGCGCGCGCCTTCCGTGGTCCTCCTCGATATGTCGGCCAATCCGGGCTCCTGCGCGGCGAGGCGCGCCAAGGCCCATGCGGCGCCGCCGGCGCGGGCGGGCCCGGGATCGGCGTCGGGCGCCAGGATCGACGCCGCGAGCTCGGCGGCCCGCCCGCCGGTGTCGCGCGCCCAGGCGAGAGCCTCCTTCGCCTGCATCGGCGTCGCGTCCAGCTCGCGGTAACGGGCGTCGATCATCGCCTCTAGCGGCTCGCGCGGCAGGCCGTGGCGCCGGATCACCTCGGCCAGGGCCTGGGCGGTCGGGTGGTGGCGGACGTGGCGGCCCTCGTAGGCCTCGTCCAGCATCTCGCGCCACCAGGTCAGGCGGATCTCGCCCAGCAGCGAATTGGAGGCGACTCTGGGCGCTCGCGCGAGTTCGTGATCGTAGGCGTAGATGGCGATCAGGGCGGCGCGCAGGGCCGGATCGCCGACGAACCGGCTGGAGAGCCAGCGGTCGGGGTCCACGCGGCGGATCAGGTCGTCGAGGTCGTCGCTCATGGTCGTCCAAAACGAAAAAGGCCCGCCGGTCGGCGGGCCTTCTCGCAGGGATTCGCGGCCCTAGTTGAAGATGGTCTGCGACATCGTCATGGACGCCAGCATCGGGATCGACAGCAGGAGGTTCGTGCGCGAGCCCAGCATGGCCATGCGCGCCGCCTTGGCCTTGGTGTCGGCGTCCGCCTCGACGATGCCCAGGGCGCGCTTCTGGTTCGGCCAGATGATGCCCCAGACGTTCAGCATCATGATGATGCCCAGCCACATGCCCAGGCCCAGCAGGGTGTACTGCCGGTCCAGCGCGGGGTCGTAGCCGCCGGCCAGGCCCAGCGAGAGCGTCTCGCCCGAGTAGCCGCGGACACCGGCGATCGCCAAGCCCATGACAACCGTCGCGAGCGCCGCCCAGCGGAACCAGAACAGCGCCTCGGGGGCGATGTACTTGGAGACCGCAGGCTTCAGCTCGGCGGGAATGTCCGGCATTTTCCGGATCTGGACGAAGTTGAAATAGTACAGCAGCCCGATCCAAAGGATGCCGAAGAAGACGTGTAGCCAGCGGAAGACGGCCTGCCAGTAGGCCGGACCGGTCCCTTGCGGACCGGCGGCGTAGGCGCCGACGATGACCAGCGCCAGGATGAAGCTGACGATGATCGTGTTGCGGAAATTGGCGAGTAGTCCAGCCATGTAACTAACCCTCTGAGTCCCTGCCCTTGCCGGAGGTATAGGGCGTTTCGTCACGGGCTGGAAGGTGACGCTCAGATCGCGATCAGCGCCGCCGCCAGCCTGCGGCCCTCGGAGGTCAGAAGGTTGTAGAGCTTGGCGGCCGCGGCGGTGTCCATGAACTCCAGGCCCAGGCCGGCGGCGCGCAGGCCGTCACGCACCTCGCGCGGGGGTAAGGCGTTGCGCGCGCCGGTGCCCAGCAGGACGAATTCGACATCCGCGACGCCTGCATCCAGCACCGCCCGGAAGTCGGAGAGCTTGAGGTCGGCCATGGCCGCCACGTCCCAGCTCCGCGCCTCGTCGGCCAGGATCAGCACCGAGCCCTCGTGCCGCACGCCGGCCAGCCGGAAGCCGCCGTCCCCATAGGCGTCGATCGTGGGCGCGTCGCGGGCCACGATAGGCGCGCCTCAGGGGCGCGCCGTCGCCGGCCTCAGCGGCTCGGCCGGATCGTCGTTCCGCTTCACGCCCCACAGCAGGATGATCGGCAGGGCGACGTAGACCGACGAATAGGTGCCGATGATGACGCCGAACACCATGGTCGAAACCAGCGGGAACAGCACCGGGCCGCCCAGGAAGAGGGCGCCGGACAGCGCCAGGATCGCCGTCGAACCGGTAATCAGCGTGCGCGAGAGACGCTCGTTCTCGGACTTGTTGATCACATCGCGCAGCGGCGTGGTCTTGTATTTACGCAGGTTCTCGCGGAGCCGGTCGAAGGTGATGACCTTCTCGTTCATCGAATAGCCGATGACCGTCAGCAGGGCCGCGATCGAAGTCATGGAGAACTCGATCTGCGTGAGCGACAGCAAGCCCAGCGTCAGGACCACGTCGTGCAGCACCGCGACCACGGCGCCGAGGCCGAACTGAAGCTGGAAGCGGAACCAGATGTAGCCGAGCATCAGCACCATCGCGATGCCCAACGCCATGAAACCGCCGGACATCAGCTCGCTGGAAACCTTCGGCCCGACCACCACCGGCGGCTTGAACTCCATCCCGGGGAACCTGACGGCGAGCTTCTGCTTCACCTGCTCGGCGGCGACGAAGGTGTTGGAGCCCTCGGTGCGGAACCGGACGATCGCCGTGTCGGGACGGCCGAAACCCTGGACCTGCGCGTCGTGGCCGCCCGCGGCCGGAACGGCCGCGCGCAGCTCGCCCAGGGGCACCGGGCCCTTGGTGCGCACCTCGATGGCGGTGCCGCCGACGAAGTCGATGCCGAAGTTCAGGCCTTGCACGACGAAGGAGCCGATGGAGCCCGCGATGAGGAGGGCGGAGATGACCGCCGCCATGGGCGCGCCACGGACGAAATCGACGTGGAACTCGCGCGGCAGGAGACGGATGAGGGGCCAGGGCATGATCTGTCTCTACTCGATCGGCAGGGCTTTGGGCTTCGTGGCGCGGAACCAGAAGCCGATCAGGACCTGGGTGATGACCACGGCCGTGAACACCGATGTGACGACGCCGATCAGCAGGGTCCAGGCGAACCCGCGGATCGGACCGGAGCCGAACTGGAACATGATGATGGCGGAAATGGCGCTGGTGATGTTGGCGTCCAGGATCGAGACCAGGGCGCGGCTGTAGCCGTGTTCCAGGGCCATGATCGGCGTTCGCCCGGCGTGCGCCTCGTCGCGGACCCGTTCGTAGATCAGCACGTTGGCGTCGACCGCCACGGCTAGCGTGAGGATCAGGCCGGCGATGCCCGGGAAGGTCAGCGTCGCCTGGGTCATCGACATGATGCCGAGGATCAGCAGCACGTTCACGATCAGCGCCACGGCCGCGAAGACCCCGAACAGGCCGTAGGCGAGGATGATGAAGACGATGATCGCCACGCCGCCGATCATCAGCGAGATCGCGCCGGCCCGGATGGCGTCGGCGCCCAGCTCGGCGCTGACGGTCTGCTGTTCCTGGATGGTCAGGGGCGCGGGCAGCGCGCCCGCCCGCAGCAGGATCGCCAGGTTGTTGGCGCTTTCGGTGGTGAAATTGCCGCTGATCTGGCCGGAACCGCCATTGATCGGTTCGTTGATGTTGGGGGCCGAGATGACCTTGTTGTCCAGCACGATGGCGAAGCGCTTGCCGACGTTCTGGGCCGTGGCGTCGGCGAAGCGCCGGGCGCCCAGGCCGTTGAAACGGAAGGTCACCACCGGCCGGCCGGTCTGTTGGTCAAAACTGGCCTGGGAGTCGGTCAGCATCTCGCCGGTGACCAGGGCGCGGCGCTTCACGACATAGAAGGGTTGAACATCGTCGCCCGGGATCAGCATCGTGCCGGGCGGCACGCGGCCGGCCTGCGCCTGGGCCAGGTCGGCCGTCTCGTCGACCATCTGGAAGGTCAGCTTGGCGGTCTGGCCGACGATGGCCTGCAGCTTCTTGGGGTCGCTCTCGCCGGGGGCGGCGATGGAGATCCGGTTGGAGCCCTGGCGCCGGATGTCCGGCTCCTTGGTGCCCAGTTCGTCGATCCGGCGGCGGATCACCTCGATGGACTGGTCGACCGCCTTGGCCGCCTGGGCGTCGAGCGCCTGGGGTACGAAGGCGACCCGGATACGCTGATCGGGGGCCGAGCTCACCGTCACGTCGCGCGCGCCCGTGGCCATCGCCGAACCCAGCTGTTCGCGCAGCAGCTTCAGCGCCTGGTCGACCTGGGCCGGGTTGTTGATGCGGACGTTCACCTCGCCGTTCACCACGCCCAGGCCGGTGAAGTCGATCTCCGCCTCACGCAGCGTGGTGCGGCTGTCTTCGACCAGGTTGGTGAGCAACTCGGTGCGCAGGGCCGCGGTGTCCACCTCGTAGAGCAGGTAGGACCCGCCCTGCAAGTCGAGGCCGAGGTTCAGCGTCTGCTTCGGCAGGAAGCCGGGCAGGCTGTCGCGCACCGACGCCGGCAGCACGTTGGGCAGCGTGAAGAGAATGCCATACAGCGCCGCCAGGACGACGAGGATGACCCTCCAACGGGAGACGGTGATCATCGACGGTGTGCTTTACGCCTTGGAGTCGTTGGCCGGCGCCGGTTCGCCGCGGGCCCGGACGTCGGAAATCATGGTCTTGACCACCTTCACGGTGACGCCCGTGGCGATCTCGACGCCCACTTCCTTGTCCTCGACGCGCACGATCTTGCCGATCATGCCCGAGGAGAGCACCACCACGTCGTTGCGCTTCAGCGCGCTCAGCATGGCCTGGTGCTGCTTCATCCGCCGCTGCTGCGGACGGATCATCAGGAAGTAGAACAGCACGACCAGGGCGACGAGCGGCAGGAACTGCAGCAGCATCGCTTCAGGGCCGCCTCCAGCGGCGCCGCCGGCGGCTTGGGCGTAGGCAGGGGTGGCGAACATAGCCTCTCCGAAAAATGCGCGAGCGAGCGCCCTCGCATGTGGGGGCCCGCCAAAGTCGGCGGAAGCTATGCGGACGGGCCTGCTTTTGCAATGGAACGCCTACGTGTATGGCCTGCGCCGTATGGACCGCGACCTTACGCCCCTCCTCACCCGCATCGCCGAAGCCCTGGAACGGCTGGCCCCGCCCGCCGGCGTGGCGGCGGCGTTCGACGGCGGGCGGCTCTTCCGGCACGATCCGCAGACCGGCGCCTTCCATGCCGCACCCGACTATCCGCTGAGCCTGGAGAGCCTGGTGGGCGTCGACCGCCAGAAGGCGCGGTTCCTGGAGAACCTGGAGCGGTTCGCGGGCGGCCTGCCTTACAACCACGCCTTGCTCTGGGGCGTGCGCGGCACCGGCAAGAGCTCGCTGGCCAAGGCGGCGTTCATGGCGGTGGCGGCCAAGGCGCCGCACCTGAAGCTGATCGAGGTGGACCGCGACCAGGTCACCGCCCTCCCCGCCCTGTTCGACGGCCTGCGCGGCCGACCCGAGTCGTTCGTGGTGCTGTGCGACGACCTGTCGTTCGAAGAAGGCGCCGCGGCGGCCAAGGCGCTGAAGTCGGCGCTGGAGGGCGGCGTGTCGGGCCCGCCGGCCAATGTGATGTTCGTGGCCACGTCCAACCGCCGCCACCTGATGCCGCGCGGCCACCAGGAGGACCGCGGCCTGGTCGCGGCCCACGAAGACGCCGAGGAGGAGGTCAGCGTGTCGGACCGCTTCGGCCTCTGGGTGGGTTTCCCGCCGATGGACCAGCCGACCTATCTGGCGGCGGTCGCCGCCTATGCCCAGCGCTTCGAGCTGAGCGTCGCCGACCTGGACCGCCGCGCCCTGCAATGGGCGCAGCTCCGCGGTTCGCGCTCGGGGCGGGTCGCCTGGCAGTTCATCCGCGACCTGGCGGGCGAACTGGGCAAGCCCCTGCCGCTCTAGGCTGGGCCAGAGGCCCGGCTCAAACGAGAAAGGCCGGCGCTTGAACGCCGGCCTTCGCAATCCTGGGCTCTGGAGCCTTAGACGGCCTGCAGCTGGCCGGCCGAGTTCTTGCCGCTGCGCTTGTCGCGCTCCATCTCGAAGCTGACCTTCTGGCCTTCGTTCAGGCCCGACATGCCCGCGCGTTCCACGGCCGAGATGTGCACGAACACGTCCGCGCCGCCGTCATCGGGCTGGATAAAACCGAAACCCTTGGTGGCGTTGAACCACTTCACAGTACCTACAGCCATTTTGTTCCCTTTCCGGGTGCAAATATTTCGCGCCGACGATCGACGCTTGCATCAAATTCTCGGAGAGGTCGGGGTAGATCCGCGGTGGTGGATTTCGAAAAACCCGGCGCGGAAAGCTCGCGATCCAGTGCGATATTCGATAGCTTCAACATAATTTATTTCGCCTGTCGCGCAAGCTGAGCCCTTAATAATTTGGGGACCACCGCGACAAATCCCTCATTTACCTGTAGTATGGGGGTTTACGCCCTTGCACGAAATCGCGGCCCCAAGAACTGCGGCGCAAAGGCTTCACTGGAGCACCTTCACATGCGTAACGCCCCCGACCGCGCGATCTTCACGGTAGTTCGCCACGAGACCGGCTGGGCCGTAGAGCATGACGGCGAGTTCTCCGACATGAGCCCGGACAAGGAAGTGGCCAAGGCCGCCGCCAACAAGCGCGCCCGCGCGGCGCAAGACGCCGGTAAGCCCTGCCTCGTCCGCATCGTCGGCGAGCACGGCTTCTTCAACGCGGCCTGACGGGAATGAGCCGCGCAGCCCAGTCCTCCGCCCCGCGCCCCGCCGGTCCCCCAGCCCCGCGCTTCCGCACCCAGATCGAGGCGGCCATCGCCGACGGGGTCAACCTCAGCGACATGACGCTGCGACTGACCCTGACCGACCTCACCAAGCTCAAGCGCGACCAGTCGGTGCCCGTGTCCGACATCAACTTCCGGGACGGCGTCATGCGCTACCTGGGCGTGAAGGTGGAGCACGGCGGCGTCACCGAGAGCGTGCTCGACCGCGGGGCCTAGAGCCCCGCTTCTATTTCGGCAGGACCAGCGCGGGATCCACGGGTCTCGCGCGTTCCTGCGGGCTCGGCGCGTAGCGGATCTCGAAGTGCAGCTGCGGCTCCGACACGCCGCCGCTCGAGCCGGCCTGGCCGATCTCCTGGCCCTGCTCCACCCGCTGCTGCATCCGCACCCCGACCCGGCCCAGGTGGCCGTAGGCCGTGACCCAGCCGTCCGCATGCTTGATCAGCACCAAGTTGCCGAAGCCCGGCACCTGATCGCCCGCGTAGACCACATCGCCCGCCGCCGCGGCCCGCACGGGGTCGCCGGCGTTGGCGCGGATGTTGAGGCCGTCATTGCGCGGGCCCGTGCCGCGGCCGCCGAAGCCGGAGAGGATCTGGCCGCGGATCGGCCACGCGAACAGCCCGCTGCCCATCTGGCTGATCTGGGCGTCGGACGGCGGCGGCGTCGCGGTCGGCGCACCGGGCACCCCGCCCGGCGGCGCGCGATACGACTGCGGCTGGTCGGGCATGACCACGGCGGGCGGACGCGGCGCCGAACGCGGCGGCGGCAGCACCTGGCCTACGGGCGGCGGCGTGTCGAATGACGACGGCGGCCGCGGCGTCGGTTCGTAGGGCCGGGGCGTTGACGGCAGGGCGGCGGGCGGGGACTCCGTCCGTTCCGGCGTCCGGGTCGTGGTGGTGATCGGGCCGCGATCGCGGTAGCCGGCCGGCAGCCGCAGCCTGCGCCCCGGCGCGACGCTGGCGCCGCGCCGCAGGCCGTTGGCGCTGCGCAGCTCCGCCTCGGTCACGCTGAACCGCCGCGCGATTTCGGACAGGGTGTCGCCGCGCCCGACCACATAGGCCTTGGCCGAACTCCCGGGCCCGCGGATCGTCTGGCCTGGCTGCAGGCGGTAGGGCTTCTTCAGCTTGTTGAGCTTGGCGAGTTCGGAGACGTTGCTATCGAGGCGCCCGGCGACGCGCTCCAGGTTGTCGCCCTTCTTGACCTTGTAGGACTTGCCCGGGATCGAGACGTCGACCACCCGGCCGGTGACCTCGCGGCTGGTGACGCCGCGGCCGTCCTGCTCTCGCGGCGCGGGCGACGGCGCCTCGGTCTGCGGGCGGCGGGGCGCCGGCCGTTCGGCGGGTGCGGCGTCGTCCTCGGCCGCCTCGGCGCGCTCCTCGGCCGGGCCGCCCGGCAGCTTCAGCTTGCGGCCGGGGATGAGCGAGGCGCCGCGGCCCAGGCCGTTGGCTTCGCGCAGGGCCTCTACCGTCGTCCCGTTGCGCTGGGCGATGGCGTAGAGGGTGTCGCCGGAGCGCACGGTGTAGGTCGTCGGCTCGGCCGGTGCGGCCGGCTTGGCGCTCCGGGCGGCCGCGTTCGACGCCTTGGGGTTCTTCAGCACCTGGCCGGGCTGCAGGCGATAGGGCTTCTTCAGGCCGTTGGCCTTGGCCACCGTCTCGATGTCGGAGCCCAGGCGGTCGGCGATCACGGCGAGCGTGTCGCCTCGCTTGACCGTGTATGTCGCCGCCGGAGTGCGCGACCGGGCGCGGGCGGCGGCGTCCTCGGCCGGGGGCGCGATCGCCAGCAACGGCGGCTCGGACGCGCGGGCCAGCGCCGATTGGGGCGGCGCAGCCCCGGGGACGGCCGCGGCCGGAGCGAGGGGCGCAAGTTGACGGGACTCGACGCTCGCCATGGACGGCGCGGCCTTGGGCGTGGGATCGGGCTGCGCGGCGGCAAGCTGCGGCGGCGGGGCCTGCGGAGTAACGGCGGGCGGCAGCGGAAGCAGGGGCGGATTCACGGCGTAGCGCGGCGTGCCGCAAGCCGTCAGCGCCGTCCCCGCGAGCAGGATCAAGGCCGTACGTTCGAAGAGATGCGTCATCGCCGCTCCGGAGTAGCTCGAACAAGAATCATTCGGGGCGTGAGGTGGGATGATGGCGGCGAGCCGACGCCCCCGCCAACTCAAAAGCCTCGCAACACGAAAAGGTCAGAGTTCCTTGGCCACGCCGTCGAGCAGCGGCACGAAGCGGACATCGATCAGGTCCTCCACCTGGAACCCGCCCTGCCCGTCGCCGGTATACCGCCGCAGGACCTGGACCGGCCCCTTCCCGATCGGCGCCACCAGAACCCCGGTGGGTTTCAGTTGCGAAAGCAAAGCCTTCGGCTCACCTGGCGCCGCGGCTGTGACCATAATGCGGTCAAAAGGCGCCTGCTCCGGCCAGCCTTCGCCACCATCGCCGAACCGCGTGATGACGTTGGTCAGGCCCAGTTCCCGGAAGCGGCTCTCCGCCTCCTTCATCAGGGTCCGGTAGCGCTCCACCGTGTAGACCAGCCGGGCGATCTTGGAGAGGATCGTTGTCTGGTAGCCACTGCCGGTGCCGATCTCGAGCACCCGGTCGCGCCGGTCGATCTTCAGCGCCTGGGTCATCAGGCCCACCACGAACGGCTGGCTGATGGTCTGGCCACAGGCGATGGGCAGGGCCGAATCCTCGAACGCGCGGTCCCGGAACAGCTCCTGGGTGAACAACGGGCGCGGCGTGGTCTCGATGGCCGACAGCACCTTGGGCTCGGTCACGCCCTGGGAGCGCAACGCCAGGATCAGGCGGGCCATCCGCGTCTCGGGCGTGTCGTCGTCCGGTTCCGACATGCGTCAGGCCTTCGGCGGCACGCCGCCCAGCTGACCCTTCAGGTCGTGGACGGTGGCGAGATGGGTCAGGTCGATGTGCAGCGGCGTCACCGAAATCTTGCCGTCGTAGAGAGCCCGCAGGTCGGTGCCCTCGGGCGGGCTGGAGGGGATCTGCCGGAAACCCACCCAATAGTAGTCGCGGCCACGCAGGTCGGTGCGCTTCTCGTTGTGACGGACGTGGAAGTCGCGGAAGCCCTGGCGGGTGACCTCCACCTCCTTGATGTCGGCGACCTCCCCGTTGGGGAAGTTGATGTTCAGAACGACATCCTTGGGCCAGCCGATCTCCATCAGCCGCTTGATGATGCCCGGGCCGAACGTCTCCGCCGCCTCGAAGCTCTGGCCGGCCTCGTAGAAGCCCATCTGCGACAGGGCCATGGATGGCACGCCGAGGGCCATGCCCTCGATGGCGCCGGCCACCGTGCCGGACATGGTCACGTCCTCGGCGAGGTTCGCGCCGCGGTTGACGCCGGAGAGTACCAGGTCGGGCCGCTTGCCCGGGACCAGATCGTTGACGCCCAGCATCACGCAATCGGTCGGGGTGCCGGTGGCGGCGAAACGGCGCTCGGAGAGCTGGCGCACGCGGATCGGCTCGGCCAGGGTCAGCGCCCGGCTGGCGCCGGACTGCTCGTACTCCGGCGCCACCACCCAGACGTCGTCACTGAGCTTCGCCGCGATCCGCTCCAGCGCCTCCAGCCCATCCGCGTGGATGCCGTCGTCGTTGGTGATCAGGATCCTCAAGCCTTCCCTCCGATATGGGTCAGGCCCGGCAGGTACGAACGCAGCGCCTGCGGGATGGCGATCCGGCCGTCCTCGTCCTGGTAGTTCTCCATGACGGCGACCAGGGTCCGGCCCACGGCCAGGCCCGAGCCGTTCAGGGTGTGGACGAAGCGCGTGCCCTTCGCGCCGGCTTGCTTGCTCCGCGCGTCCATGCGCCGGGCCTGGAAGTCCCCGCAGTTCGAGCAGGAGCTGATCTCGCGGTACTTGCCCTGGCTGGGCAGCCACACTTCCAGGTCGAAGGTCTTGCGCGCGCCGAAGCCCATGTCGCCCGTGCAGAGCAGCATGGTGCGGAATGGCAGCTCCAGGCGCTTCAGCACCGCCTCGGCGCAACCCACCATCCGCTCGTGCTCTTCCTCGGACTTTTCCGGCGCCACGATGGAGACCAGCTCGACCTTGTTGAACTGGTGCTGGCGGATCATGCCACGGGTGTCGCGGCCCGAGGCGCCGGCCTCGGAGCGGAAGCACGGCGTCAGCGCCGTGAAGCGCAGCGGCAGCTCTTCCTCGGCCACGATCTGCCCCATCACCAGGCTGGTCAGCGGCACTTCGGCCGTGGGGATCAGCCAGCGGCCGTCGGTGGTCCGGAAAAGGTCGTCGGCGAACTTGGGCAGCTTGTCGGTGCCATAGGCGGCCGCGTCATTGACCAACAGCGGCGGGGCCACCTCGAGGTAGCCGTGCTCCTGGGTCTGAAGATCCAGCATGAACTGGCCGATGGCCCGCTCCAGCCGCGCCAGCTGGCCCTTCAGCACGGTGAACCGCGCGCCGCTCATCCGGCTGGCGGCCTCGAAGTCCAGCATCCCCAGGCCCTCGCCGATGTCGACGTGGTCCCTGGGATTGGAGATCGCGAAGGGCTCGCCCCAGCGGCGGACCTCGACGTTATCGTGCTCGTCCGCGCCGACCGGCACGTCCGGAAGCGGGATGTTGGGCAGCGAGGCCAGGATCTCGTGCAGGCTCTCACCGGCCAAGCGCTCCATCTCCGCGTGGTTGGCCAGGTCGGTCTTCAGCGCCTCGACCTCGGCCATCAGCCGTTGGACCTCGGCCTCGTCCTTCTGGGCCTTGGCCTGGCCGATCTTCTTGGAGGCCTCGTTGCGGGCGGCCTGGGTCACTTGCCCCGCGGTCTGCGCGGCGCGCAGGCGGGCATCGAAGTCCAGGATCGCGGCGACCTTTCCGGACGAGCCCTTCGCCGCCCAGGCCTTCTCGTAAAGCTCGGGAGTCTCGCGGATGGCTCGGATGTCGTGCATGGGCGCCGCAACGGGATTGGGAAGCCGCACTCTCTAGAGCGCGTCGGAAGGGGCGCCAAGCTTAGGTGGCGACGATGTCCGTTCCGGCGGACGCGTCTTCCTTCTTCCGCCGCAGTTCGATCAGCTTCACGCAGCCGATGGAGACGAAGTAGAGCAGGACGATCGGCGTCGCCAACATCAGCTGGCTGATCGGATCCGGCGGCGTGACGATGGCGGCCACCACCACCACGGCGAACACCGCATAGCGCCAGCCTTTCCACAACATGGCTGAGTTCACGATGCCGGCCAGGCCCAGCAGGCTCAGCACCACCGGCAGCTGGAAGCAGAGGCCGAAGGCCAACAGCAGGGTCGTGACCAGGGTCAGATAGTCCGAGACCTTGGGCAGCAGCTCCACCGCGATCCCCGCCCCCATGATCTGCTGGCTCAGGGAGAACCAGAGCACAAAGGGCAGGATGATGTAGTAGACCAGCGCCGCGCCCATCATGAACAGGATCGGGGCGGCCACCAGGAACGGCAGGAACGCATAGCGCTCGCGCTTGTAGAGCCCAGGCGCCACGAAGGCGTAGACCTGCCAGGCCAGGACCGGGAAGGTCAGCACCACGGCCCCAAAGCCGGCCAGCTTCAGCTTGGTGAAGAAGAATTCCAGCGGCGCGGTGAACATCAGGCGCAGGTCGCCGGTCGGGATCGGCGCCTCCTTCAGCCCCAGCAGTACGAACAGGAGGTCGAACGGCCCCGCGGCATGGCCCTGCTTCGAGGCTGCGTACATCGCCGCGGCCATTTTGAAGGGGTGCAGCAGGAAGTAATAGATTTGCGGGGAGAAGGCGAAGCAGACCGCGAAGCCGAGGATGATCGCCACCACGCAGATGATCAGCCGTTTGCGCAGCTCGACGAGGTGGTCGAGCAGCGGCGCGCGGGAGGCCTCGATCTCGGCTTCGTCGTGTTCGTAGCTCACGCGCCGCCCTCGACGATCTTGCTGGCGCGCTTGCGCGGCTTGGGTCCGCCCTCGACCGTCGCGACGGACTTGGCCTTTGGCGCGGTCTTCTTCGCGGCGGGCCCCTTGGCGACCGGTTCAGCCGCGGCGACCGCCTTCTTGGCCCTCGGCTTGCGGGCCGGCTTGGCGGGCGCCTCGGAGATCTCCAGGGGCGGCGGCGGAGCCTCGGTGGTGTCGTACTGGTAGCTCATCGGGGGGTGCAGCTGAACGCCCACGTCCGACATGCTCTGCTCGATGTCGCCGATGGTCGAGCGCATCTCCTGGTTATGGTCGGCCAGATCGCCGAATTGGCCCCGGCGCATGGCCTCGACCTCCTTGCGCAGGTCGTCCAGCTCGGACTGGCGCGCCATCTCGTCGAAGCTGGCGCGGAACTCGGACGCCATCCCGCGAAGCTTGGCCATGAACTGGCCGAACCGTCGCAACAGGATGGGCAGGTCCTTCGGGCCCACGACGATCAACGCCACGATGGCGATGACGATGAGCTCAGACGCGCCGACTTCGGGAAGCATGGCCGTGGCCTAAACAGAAGCGCCGGCCACGATCAAGGCGGCCGGCGCGAATTGCAGTGGAGCCGTCGGCTTTAGCCGCGCGCGCTGTCCTTCTCGTCCTTCGGAAGCGGCTTGGCGGCCGCGTCTTCGGAACTGTCTTCGCCCTTCAGGCCGTCGCGGAAGGCGCGGATGCCCTTGGCAGTGTCGCCCATGAGCCCCGAGATCTTGCCGCGGCCGCCGAACAGCAGCGCCGCCACGACGACGATCAGAAGGATATGCCAGATGCTGAGTGCGCCCATGCGCGGAACTCTCCTTGGGCGGTGAACGCGGCCCCGATGCCGCACGCCCGTTGTCTTGAGCCCGCTATATAGTCCGTCCGGGGTCGGCAAGCCAACGCGGCATGAGCGCCTTAGTTGGCCGGCTCGTCCTCGCCCAGGAAATCCACATGGAATTCGGGCGCGTCGGCCTCCAGCGGGTCCTCGTCGGCGGCGAGCGCGTTGGGGTCCGGCACCGCGAAATCCGGCGGCAGGTCCAGCGACAGCAGGCCCGCGGCCTTCATCTCCGCCAGGCCCGGCAGGTCGGCGAGCGCGGCCAGGCCGTAGTGCTCCAGGAAGGCGTCGGTGGTGCCGAAGGTGACGGGGCGGCCCGGCGTGCGGCGGCGACCGCGCATCCGCACCAGGCCCAGCTCCAGGAGCACGTCGAGGGTGCCGCGGCTGGCCTGCACCCCGCGCACGGCCTCGATCTCGGCCCGCGTCACCGGCTGGTGGTACGCGATGATCGCCAGGGTCTCCTGGGCGGCCTTGGAGAGCCGCCGCGGCTCGTCCCGCTCCTCGGTCATCAGCCAGGCCAGGTCGGCTGCGGTCTGGAAGCGCCAGCCACCGGCGACATTGGCCAGCACGACCCCCCTCCCCTCGTAGAGCGCCGAGAGTTCGGCCAGGCCGGCCTCGATGTCGGCGCCTTCCGGCAGGCGCTTGGCCAGGTCCTCCGCCGTCAGCGGGCCGGCGGCGGCGAACAGCAGGGCCTCGATCTCGCGGGCGGCGTCGCTCATGCCGCGGCCCCGCTCCTGCGGGCCCGCAGGTAGATGTCGGCGAAGGCCTCGAGCTGGCGGGCTTCGAGCGCGCCTTCCTTCACCAGTTCCAGGCTGGCCGAGAGCGTGGAGGCGACATAGGAGGCGCGACTGGGGCCGGCGGTCGGGGTCCCCATCGGCGCGACGCCGGTCAGCGGCGTCCAGCGTTCCAGGTCCGGCAGCAGGCGACGCAGGCGGTCGCGGGCGTCCTCCAGCGCATAGGTCGTGGGAATCTGCGGCTTGTAGCTGCGCTGCGACTCCTTCTGGCGCTGGCCGATGTAGGCGCTCATCAGGCTGTAGAGGTCGCCCTCGATCCGGCCGGACGGGACGATCCGGATGGCCTCCGGGTCGCCGCGGCCGAACACGTCGCGGCCGAGCTGCGGGCCGGTCAGCAGGCGGTCGGCGGCCTCGCGCATGGCTTCCAGCTTGGCCAGACGGAACGCCAGGCGCTGGGCCATCTCCTCGGCCGGCGGCTCCTCGGCCTTGGGCTGGTCGGGCTTCGGCAGCAGCAGGCGCGACTTCAGGTAGGCCAGCCACGAGGCCATCACCAGATAGTCCGCCGCGAGACTGAACCGCCGGCGGCGCGCCTCCTGAACGAAGGCCAGATACTGTTCGGCCAGCTTCAGGATCGAGAGTTGCAGCAGATCGACCTTCTGGGTCCGGGCCAGGGCCAGCAGGACATGCAGCGGGCCTTCGTAGCCCTCGATGTCGACGATCAGCGCCTCGCCGTCCTCGGCCGCATTGTCCGCCGCGGCAAAGTCGAGAGAGGGTTGGAAGCCGCCGCTCATGCCGCGAACCTTCCCTCGAACGCGGCGTCGAAGCGAGCCCGCCCCTCCGCAGCGTCGAACGGCTCGACGGCCTTGGGCAGCCGCGCCAGCGCCGCCAGCGCCCGCCGCTTCGCATCACCCTTCAAGGCGGCGGTCCCGGACGCCACGGCCTTCATCTCGGCCATGTCGCCGTTGCAGTGGAGGACCACGTCGCACCCGGCCTTGAGCGCGGCCTCGGCGCGCTCGCGGAAGCCGCCTTCGAGCGCCTTCATGGACAGGTCGTCGCTCATCACCAGGCCATCAAAGCCGATGGCGCCGCGGACCACCTTGCGGATGACCTTCCTGGAGGTGGTGGCCGGCCGCTTGCGGTCCACGGCGGCGTAGATCACGTGGGCCGTCATCGCCATGGGCATGTCGGACAGCGTCTTGAACGGCGCGAAATCGCGGGCGTCCAGGTCGTCCCAGCCGGCCTCCACCACCGGCAGTTCCAGATGGCTGTCGACCCGGGCGCGGCCGTGGCCGGGGATATGCTTGACCACCGGCAGTACGCCGCCCGCGATCAGGCCCTCGGCCATGGCCCGGCCCAGCAGCGCGACGTCCGCGGGAGCGTCGCCGTAGGCCCGGTCGCTGATCACCGCATGGCCGTCCGGCGCCGGCGCGTCCAGGAGCGGGGCGCAGTCCACGTTGACGCCGACGGCGGCGAGGTCGTGGGCGATCAACCGCCCGCCCAGGCGCGCGATCTCCCGACGATCCTGCCCCGTGAGCTGGCCGTAGGCGCGGCCGGGCGGATAGCGGCGCCAATGCGGCCGTCCCAGGCGCTGCACGCGCCCGCCCTCCTGGTCGATCAGGATCGGCGCGTCATCGCGGCCCACCGTCTCGCGCAACGCCGCGGTCAGCGCCCGCACCTGATCCGGCGTCTCGACATTCCGGGCAAAGAGGATGAAGCCCCAGGGGCGGACCTCGGCGAAGAAGGCTTTCTCCGTCTTGGTCAGGTCGGGCCCGGCGCAGCCCAGGATGCAGGCGCTGAGGCTCACCGGACGAAGCAGCTCTTCCCGCTGGCCTGGAGCTTGGCGCAGAACGCCTGGGCGTCGGCCTTCGACGCGAAGCCCGTGACGGCGGTGCGGTACAGCGTGCCGCCGTTCTTCTCGATCTTCTGGACGCTCTTGCCCTTGCCGGCGGCCAGACCCGGAGCCGCGGCGACCGCGTCGTTCCAGGCCTTGTCGGCCAGGGCGGTGGAGGACACCGCGCCGATCTGCACGGCGGCGCCGCCCGACGCCGCCTTGGGCTCGGGCGCTGGCGCGGCCTTCTGGACGGGTGGGGGGACCGGCTTCGGCGCAGGCGGCGCGGCGGCGACCTTCTGGACCGGCGCGGGCGGCGGCGCGGCCTTCTGCACGGGCGCTGGGGCCGCGGGAATGGCGGGCTTCAGCGCCTGCGACGTAGCGGCGGACGGAGCGGCCTGGATCGGCGGCGCCTGGGTCACAACCACCTTCGGCGTCGGACGCGCCTGGGGCTGCTCGGGCTCGGGCGTGAAGGTGGGCGCCACGGTCTCCATCGGCGCGCCCTCGTCCGATCGGTAGATCTGCAGGCCAGCGGCGGGGTCCTGGGGCTGGGCCTCGGCCGGCGCGGCCGACTTGATGCCGCCCACGGGCTCGCCCACCGCCTGCGGGGCCTCGCCGGCCTGGCGCACGCCCGACTGGTAGAAGACGAAGATCGCCGCCACCAGCGCCGCCAGCACCAGCACGCTCAGGATCAGGGTGAACGGGATCGGCCGTGCGCCGCGCACCGGCTGGCGCGGGTCGAAGCTCAGCGGGGCGTCGGCGGTCGGGGGCGTGTAGGCGCCGCGCTCATGGTCGGACATCGCGGAAGCTCCGAGAGGCGTCTCGCGCGCGAATCGCACGCGTTCCGAGACAGTCTATCGAAGGTCGCGAGGACCGCAGTGTGGCGCGATGCCGATTTCTGTGGGCGGCTAGCGTCCCAGTTCCTCGAGGTCCGAGGTGTCCATGCCGTAGCGGTGGAACAGGGAACGCAGCTCGCGAAGTTCGTCGCTCGACGCCTTGCCGGGACGCAGCTGGATCTCGACATTGCGGCCACGGTTCGACGCGCGTTGCACGGCCGCGATCTTCTTCAGCCACCAGAAGAAAGCGCCTTCGTCTCCAGGCGAATGGAAGATCGGCCCACGGACCGAGAGCACCGTCATCCTCAGTTCCAGATGTCGAGGTGGAACAGCTTCTTGTGTTCCTCGATCGCGTAGCGGTCGGTCATGCCGGCGATGTAGTCGCAGACCACCCTCGCCCGCCCCGCCTCGTCACGGCCGTGGGCGCGGCCGAACCATTCGGCCGGCAGGACGTCGGGCTCGGCCATGAACAGCTGGAACATCTCGGCCAGGATCCGGCGGGCCTGGCTGCGGGTGCGGTTGACCTTCCAGTGGCGATACATCCGCTCCATCAGGAAGGCGCGCAGCGCGCCCAGGTCCTCGACCATGTCGCGCGAGAAGGCGACCAGGGCGTGCCCCAGCACGCGCACCGCCTCGGGCGAACCGACGTTCCCGGCCTTCGCGCGGCGGGCCGTCTCGTCCAGGACATCGTCGACCATGGCCCCGATCATCCGGCGGACCGCTTCCAGCCGCAGGATGCCGTCCTCGCAGTCCGGGTAGTCCTTGCGGGCGCTGATCACATGCGGCCCGATCAGCGGCACCTCGGCCAGTTCGTCCAGGTTGAACAGGCCGGCCAGTACGCCGTCGTCCACGTCGTGGTTGTTGTAGGCGATATCGTCGGCCAGGGCGGCGACCTGCGCCTCGGCCGAAGCCCAGGTGTCGAGCCGCAGGGCGTACTGGGCGTCGAACTCCGAGATGGCGCTCCAGGACGGCTTGGCAAGCTGGTCGATCACCGGGCCGTTGTGCTTGATCACCCCTTCCAGGGTCTCCCAGCAGAGGTTCAGGCCGTCGAAGCGCGGATAGCGGCGCTCCAGTTTGGTGACCACCCGGAAGGTCTGGACGTTGTGGTCGAAGCCGCCGTAGCCCTGCATCTGGACCTGCAGCTCGTCCTCGCCCGCATGACCGAATGGCGGGTGGCCCAGGTCGTGGGCGAGCGCGATGGTCTCGGCCAGGTCGGGGTCCAGGCCCATCGCCGTCGCCAGGGACCGGGCGATCTGCGCCACCTCGAGGCTGTGGGTCAGGCGGGTGCGGAAATGGTCGCCCTCGTGCGCCACGAAGACCTGGGTCTTCTCCTTCAGGCGACGGAAAGCCGTGGCGTGGATGATCCGGTCCCGGTCGCGGGCGAAGTCGGTGCGGGTGCGGCTGTGCGCCTCCGGGACCTTGCGGCCGCGGGACGCGGAGGGATCTTCGGCGAAGGGCGCACGCGCCGGGATAATCGAGGCCATGTAACCGTTCTGACTCATGGCCCCTTGGTCGAAGCCGCTCAGGCCCTCATATAGGCGTACGAGGACATTCGTCTAACAGCATGACCACCACAGACCTGACCCTGTCGCCCGCCGCGGCGAAGCGCATCCAGGCTATCGGCGCCGAGGAAGGCCGTCCGATTATGCTGCGCGTCGCCGTCGAGGGCGGCGGCTGTTCGGGCTTCCAGTACCAGTTCGACCTGGTCGACGCCGCCGAACCCGACGACCTGAAGGTCGAACGCGACGGCGCCGCGGCCCTGGTGGACGTAGTGTCTCTGGCCCTGCTGAAGGGGTCGGAGATCGATTTCGTCGACGAACTGGCCGGGGCGGAGTTCCGCATCCGCAACCCCAACGCCAAGTCCAGCTGCGGCTGCGGCGTCAGCTTCTCGATCTGACGACCCTCAGTCCAGCGGCGTCGGCTGGCGTGGCGGCGGGTCCTTCCCCTCCGAGATCGTGACGCCCGGAGGCGGGCGGAACAGATCGAGCTGGTCGGACAGGCCGCGCCGATAGCCATCGTAGCGAAGCACGAGGACCGGCTTTCCCTGGCGAATGTAGCTGATCATCAGCGGTTCGCCCCGCTGGTCGTCCATCAGGATCGCCAGGCTGTGCTCCGCGATGGAATAGGTGTGAACGCCGGCGTTGACCCCGCCCCATCGGATGGTCCGCTGGGCGACCGGCGCGCGGACGGTGACGAACTCCAGCTCGCAGCCATACTCCAGGGCCATGAACTCCGTGGGCGCGCCCGGCGGCGGGATCGGCGCCCTCACCTCCAGGACCGGCCCGGGATCGACGCTGTGCCGGGCGATCCCGTTGGCGGTGTTGATGGTCCAGATATCGGGCTCGGCGACGATGACCAGCGCCTGGTCGCCCCCCGGCGCCACCGGCGATTCCAGGCTGCGGAGGAACTTCGCGCCCAGCCGCCACAGACGCTTCGGCTGAGCCCGCGGGTCGGACGCCGCCAGGCCGGGCGTGATATTGCGCACAGTCATGCCGACGATCGACTGCGGCCGGCAGGGCGGAACCTCCGGCGCAGGCGGCGGCGCCTGCGCGAAGGCCGGCCCCGCAGCGAACGCACCGAGGATCGCGAGACGTATGAGGATCGACATGGCCCCCACCAGGGGCCACGCGCCGCGACGACGGTCAAGCCGGCGTCCAAAGGCGTTGAGCGACGGCCCCCGCCCCTCTAGCTTCCCCTCACCTTCCCCGGAGCCCTCGATGCGCATCGCCACCTGGAACGTAAATTCGGTCAACGCGCGACTGGAGACGGTGGTCCGCTGGTTCGAGGAGGCCAAGCCGGACGTCGCCTGCCTGCAGGAGATCAAGTGCGTCGACGAGAAGTTTCCCGCCGAAGCCTTTGAGCGGCTTGGCTATAACGCCGCCGTCCACGGCCAGAAGACCTACAACGGCGTGGCCCTGCTCTCGAAGACCCCGCTGGAGGACGTCCGCAGGGGCCTGCCCGGGGACGAAGCCGACGAACAGGCCCGCTACATCGAGGCGCTGGTCTCCGGCCCCGAACCGGTGCGCGTCGGTTGCCTCTACCTGCCCAACGGCAATCCGATCGCCACCGAGAAGTTCGCCTACAAGCTGAACTGGATGGGGCGGCTCAACGCCCACGCCCGCCGGTTGCTGGCGTTGGAAGAACCGTTCGTCCTCACCGGCGACTTCAACGTCATCCCCGAGCCGCGCGATGCGGAGTTCCCCAACAACTGGCTGGGCGACGCCCTCTTCCAGCCCGAGAGCCGCGCGGCGTTCCGGGCGCTGAAGAACCTGGGCCTCACCGAAGCCTACCTGCAGGCGGACGGCGCGCCGGGCGCCTATACCTTCTGGGACTACCAGGCCGGCGCCTGGCAGCGGAATAACGGCATCCGCATCGACCACGCCCTGCTCTCGCCCCAGGCGGCGGACCGTCTGGCGGGCGTCTCGATCCACCGGGACGTGCGCGCCTGGGAGAAACCTTCGGACCACGTGCCCCTGGTCGTCGAACTGGACGTCTAGCCTCGCGCTTAGCCGACTCAGCGGAATGGCGTAGCCTCGTTCGCCATGGACGAGGTCGCGCGGCTCCTGACGTTGCTCGCGCTCCTAGGGGGGGCGCTGACGCTGCTGGGCGGCGCCTGCGTCTGGTTCCTCGACGAAGGCCGGCGGATCCGGCGCACCCTTGGCCAGGCGCTGGGCGCCACCCCCCAGCCGATGCTGGTCGCGCGCGGCCGCGGCGTCGGCATCGGGTTCGACCTGACCCGGAACCTGCTGGCCGTCACCTGGGACCGGGGCGGCTGGCAGCTCACCTATCGCCTGGACGAACTGACCGGCGTCGAGCTGATCCTGGACCGTCAGGTGGCTGCCCGCGCCTTCCGCGGCGAGCCGCGCCGGGCGCTGGACCAGCTCATAGATCCCGAAGAGCGCGTGCGGCTGCGCTTCGTCTTCGACGACCCTGCCCATCCCGATTTCGAGATGGATCTCTGGATCCCCGGGGACGAGGCGCGGCGTGGCCGGCTCGACGCGGGAGAAGCCCTGCACGAGGCCAATCGCTGGATGGCCCGGATGGAATCCCTGCTCCGCCGCCCCGTCGCCAAGCCTACGCCTCCCGCCGTCCAGCCCGCGCCCACCCAGCAGTCGCCGCCCGCGCCGCGCCAGCAACCTCCGTTGCAGCAGCCCGTCGGCCCCCTTTTCGGCGACGAAGCGTTTGAAGACGATGCCGAGGATGCTATTCGTTGACGGTGTAAATTAAAGAGCCGAGGGCCGCCCATGTCGTACCTGCTCGCCGCCGCCACCTTCTTCGTCCTGCTCCATCTGCTCGTGTCCGGCACGCGCGTGCGCGATGCGCTCACCGGCCGAATCGGCCAGGGGCCGTACATGGGCCTCTTCTCGCTGGCCTCCATCGCGGGACTCGCCTGGCTGGGCTTCGCCTTCGCCCACGCGCGGCACGAGGCCTGGAACGCCGCCTACTGGACCGCCACGCCCGCGACCCGCCAGATCCAGCTCGGCCTGCAGCTCCTGGCCATGCTGCTGATCCTGCCGGGGCTGATGACGCCCAATCCCACCAGCGTTCGCCAGGAAGGCGTGCTGGACCGGCCGGACGCGGTGAAGGGCATGCTGCGCATCACCCGGCACCCGTTCCTGTGGGGCGTGGCTCTCTGGGCGCTGGGCCACCTGCTCGTGAACGGCGAGCGGGCCGCCATCGTGCTGTTCGGATCGATGTTCGTCCTGGGCCTGTTCGGGACCGCCAGCATCGACGCCAAGCGCAAGCGGGCGCTGGGTCCAAAGTGGGACGCCTTCGCCGACCAGACGTCCAACCTGCCGTTCGGCGCGATCCTCGGCGGCCGCCAGAAACTGAAGCTTGGCGAGATCGGTTGGCAGCGGATCGTGCTGGCCGTTGCGGTCTGGGCGGTTCTCGCCTGGGCGCACCCGTTCCTGTTCGGGGTGAGCGCCCTGCCCTAACCGAGCGCGACGTCCACGGCGGCTTCGCAATGGACGAAGGTCGTGTCGACGACCGGCAGGTCGACGTCGTCAGGCGACAGCAGCAGGCCTACTTCCGTGCAGCCGAAGATCACGCCGTCCGCGCCGCCGGCCCGGCCCCGGGCGATCATCTCCAGGGCCGCGGCCTTCGATTCCGGCCGCACGACGCCCTGGCACAGCTCGTCGTAGATGATCGCCTGCAGGCGGTCGCGGCCCGCCTGGTCGGGAACCCGCGGGTCGAGGCCGGCGGCGATCAGGCGGTCCTTGTAGAACGCCTTCTCCATCGTGAACCGGGTGGCCAGCAGAAGCGGGCGGGTCACCCCCTTCGCCTTCAGCGCCGTGGCGGTCGCGTCCCCGATGTGCAGGAAGGGAACCGTGATCCCGCCGCGGATGGCGTCGGCGTTCAGGTGCATGGTGTTGGTGGCCAGCACGATCAGGTCCGCGCCTGCCGCCTCCAGCCGCCGCGCCGCCTCCGCCAGGATCGCACCGGTCTCGTCCCACTTGTCCGCAGCCTGCAGCGCGGCGATGGGCGCGAAGTCCACCGAGCGGATGAGCAGCTCGGCAGAGTGCAGGCCGCCCAGCCGCTCGCGGACCAGGCGGTTCAGCTCGCGATAATAGAGGGCGGTCGACTCCGCGCTCATCCCGCCCAGCACGCCAATGGTCTTCATCTTCAGAGATCCGCGTAGACGTGGGTCTCTTCCGCCGCGCCCGGATGGGTGAGCGCGCCGAGGTGGGCCGGCCCGACCAGCTGAGCGTACTTCCAGAGCGCCCCGGACTGATAGTTGGTCACCTTAGGCTTCCACATCCTGGCCCGATGCTCGAGCTCGATGGGATCGACCTCCAGGTCCAGGGTCCCGGCGTCGGCGTCGATGGCGATGATGTCGCCGTCCCTCACCAGCGCGATGGGGCCGCCCATCTGGGCCTCGGGGCCCACGTGGCCGATGCAGAGCCCACGCGTGCCGCCGGAGAAGCGCCCGTCGGTGACCAGGGCCACCTTGTCGCCGCGGCCCTGACCGGAGATCGCCGCGGTCGTCGAGAGCATCTCGCGCATGCCGGGCCCGCCCTTGGCGCCTTCGTAGCGGATGACCAGGACGTCACCGTCCTTGTAGTCGCCGGCCTCGACTGCATCGAAACAGGCCTGCTCGCCGTCGAACACCCGGGCGGGGCCGCGATGGCTGCGATGGCTCTGCATTCCCGCGACCTTGACGATGGCGCCGTCGGGGGCCAGCGAGCCCCACAGGCCGACCACGCCGCCGGTGGGCGAAAGCGGGTTGGAGACCGGGCGGATGACCACCTGGTCGTCGCGCCACTTCACGTCCTTCAGGTTCTCGGCGATCGTCTTGCCGGTCACCGTCATGCAGTCGCCGTGGATGTACCCGCCTTCCAGCAGGGTCTTCATCAGCATCGGCATGCCGCCCGCCTCGCCCATGTCCTTGGCCACGAAGCGGCCGCCGGGCTTCAGGTCGGCGATGTAGGGCGTGCGCTGGGCGATTTCGGCGAAGTCGCGCAGGGTGAACTCGATCCCGCACTCATGCGCCATGGCCGGCAGGTGCAGGCCGCCGTTCGTCGAGCCGCCGGTGGCGGCCACCACGACCGCGGCGTTCTCGAAGGACTTGCGGGTGACGATGTCGCGCGGACGCAGTTGCTCGGCGATCAGCCGCACCACCGTCTCGCCCGAGGCGACGGCGTAGGCGTCGCGGGTCAGATAGGGTGCGGGCAGCGACGCCGAGAGCGGCAGGGCCAGGCCGATGGCTTCCGACACGCAGGCCATGGTGTTGGCGGTGAACTGGCCGCCGCAGGCGCCGTCCGACGGACAGGCGTGCTGCTCCAGCGAGCAGAGATCT
>NZ_SCVD01000034.1 GCF_004297125.1 Phenylobacterium sp.
GCAGACCGCCTCCGAGGCTTGCACTCTGCGCGTGCGCCGCTTGCGACGCCGCGGCCATGGCCACGGCTGCAGCCGTGCCAAGCGCCAGGTTGCGAGAATGCCTCTTCATAGTTTGCCCCCTCTTTGCCGCTGCGCTGCTGCCGCACACACGGCTTCGCTTACGCTGCAGCTAATTGCCGCGCGAAAGATAGACGGATGTCCAAATTCTCGCAACCCCATCGTCGGCTGCGACACTTCGCCCTTCCCCTCACTTTCCGGCCGGCTTTAAATCCGGCCTTTGACAGGGTCACCGAAGATCGTGTTGCGCTCGCTCACGGGCCGACGTGGTGATGCGGTCTCCGCCTGCGGTCAGCCGCCCTGCCGCCGGAAAGTCACTGGAGACGAGTCTTCTCGTCTATCCGCAGATTCTCTGCTTCTACTCTATCAGAATACTGTCTCATGGACCGTGGATATGGAAATTCGAGGGTGCCACATGGTCGAGCGTAGAATTACTAAGACGCGATACACGAGCGGCCGCGCCACGATCTCCAATATCATCCGTGCAGCTGAGCGGGTACTTGCCGAGCAAGGTCACGCCGCTCTCAGCTTGCGCAGGGTTGCTCAAGAGTGTGGCCTGCCGATCGGCAACGTCTCGTACTATTTTCCTGCCAAGCAGCAATTGATCAAGGCGATGCTCGATTCCATCGTTGCCGATTTGGCGGCCCCGATGGACGAGCTCGAACGATGGGCAGCCGACTATCCGAACGATGGGCTCGTTAAATATCTGAGCGGTTGGATGAAGTTCAACGAAGAGAGCCGCGTCGCGCGCATCTACGTAGAAATTTGGTCAATGGCGAACAACGACTCGGAAGTCAGGGCCCACCTTGACCAATACTATGCTCATGGTGAAGCGCGCGTGCGCCGGATGCTAGCCCGCCTCAATCCCGAGCTCAGCGACGAGGCGATGGATACCTTGTCAATATTTGCAATTTCGATCATGGAGGGCCTCATGCTCTTCGGCAACAATGGCCACAGACATGCTAGACATATGCCGATTTTAGCGGCGTACGCCATGGATGCAGTTCTCCATCATGCTCGGTCGCCTGATAGTGCGTCGCTTCGATCGCTCGTAGACCAATACCAGCAGGCGACAGCCGTCCCCATCGTTTAAAGGGGGGCGTAGAGCAGCACGTCCACTTGGTGAGGCGGAGATCTACTCCACAGAAGGGCAGCTTTAACTGCCGGGCGTGGGCCCGGTCTGCGCGCTGAGCTTCGCCGCCGCCATCGACGGTCCGGCACGCTTCCGGCGTCCCGCGACGTGGCCGCTTACTTCGGGCTGACATCCAGACGCTGGCAGTCCGGCTCCTCCATCGACGTCCAGGGGCGGATATGGGGAATGCCTAGCGCACAGGTGGTGGCCCAGCAAGCATCGCCCCGGTGACAGCGAGTCCGGGGTCCAACAACACTTTAATTCTATTGCTGTAACTGGCGGTGTGATCGGAGAACGGCGCTCGGCTGACCGGCCTGGGCGCGAACCCGGTTGTCCAGTTCATAGGGTCAGCCCTTGCAGCGCAGAAGCGACTACGAATCCAAGATAGCCCATCCCGGGCCAGGCGCTCCGCTCGACATCCGCTTCCTCGATGAGGAAAGGACAAGGGAGGCAGAACGGCGATGCAAGATCATCGAGGATCTGGAAGCTGGGGGCCGCTTCGACGGCGCTACTGTGCGCGCGGCGGCTGACGAGTTCGGCGCCTCGAAGTCGCAGTTCAACCGCTATCGCCGCAAATACCGCGAACTCAAGACTCTCACATGCCTACTCCCTCAAGGCAGCAACGGCGGCCGTGGCGCCGTTCGCCTTCACCCGGAGGTGGAGGCGCTAATCGTCGAGGTTCGGGAGGAGTTCGATCGGGACAAGCCCAATGCGCCAGACAACCACGCCTTCGCGGAAATCCGCAGGCGCGCTCGCGCGCGAAACCTACCCGAGCCAGCGCACAACACGCTCCGAAGCCGCTTCATTGGTGTGCCGATCCGCCAACGCAAGGAGCGCAAGTACGGTAAGAAAATTGCCCGGGAGCACCACAACGCCCTGGTGGGTGCTACGCCAAAGACCGACTTTCCGCTGCAACGCATTCAGATCGACCACACTCTCGTCGATGTGGTTTGCACGGGCGTCCACGACCGCAGCCACATCGGCCGACCCTGGATCACCGTCGCCCTCGATGAACACACGCGGGCCGTACTGGCCTTCGTGCTTTCCTGGGAATACCCGAACGCGGCAACGGTCGCCCTTCTGATCACGCGGATCATGACGCCCAAGGAGGAATGGCTGAAGCGCCTGGGCTCATCCGCGAGCTGGCCTATGCACGGCAAGCCCGAAGCGATCTATGTCGACAACGCGAACGAGTTCAGCTCCGAAGCCGTCATCTTCGGCTGTCGGGAGTGGCAAATCCCCAAGCCTGAGACCCGCCCGCCCGGCATGCCGCATTTCGGAGGGATGATCGAACGCTTCATCGGGACCGCCATGGGTGAGATGAAGCTGCTCAAAGGTTCGACCGCCCACGCGCGTGGGTTCGGCAAGGAGCGAACGCGCAATCCTAACGAGACCGCCGAGATGAGCTTGCCCGAGCTCGAGCTCTGGATGATTGAGGCAATTTGCGAGCAATATCATCGCAAGAAACATAGCGGTAACGACGGCCAGCGCCCCGACTATGCGTGGGCAAGGGGCATCTACGGCACCGAAAGGCGCCCTGGCCGCGGCGAGCCAGAGAAAATCGCAGACAAGCTGAAGCTCTTCCTCGATTTTGCGCCGATCGAATATCGGACCGTCCAGCGGTATGGCGTCCTTTGGGACGTGCCGTACTGGGGCGACGTCCTACAGCCGTACCTCGACGCCGGGGACAAGCGCCGCTTTGTGATCCGTCGCAACCCCTATGACCTCACGCGCGCCTGGTTCCGGAGACCGGAGGACGGCCTCTACTACGAGCTTCGCACCAACGAGATCACGACCGAAAACGTGGCGCTTTGGGAGTGGCAGCAGGAGCGGCGCAAACGCCGAGCGGCTGGCGACTCCACTGACGTCGCCTCGATCGACGCGTCGGTTCAGCGCCAGCGCGACCTCGAAAAAGATGCCCGCAACAAGACTGCCGCCCACCGGCGCCGATTGAATGCGGAGCGGCGGGCAAAGGGTGCCGAGGTGACGCGCGAGATTCTCGGCGACGTAACTTCGAGGCCCCACGCACCCGCGCCACCAGCCAAGCCCTACAACCGCGACATCTTCTTCATGGTGGATGATGAAACCCTCATTTGACGGCCGCAAGCTGACGGCGGGGGCTCGAGCGGCCCTGGAGGCGGACGACACCGCTCGGCTTCGTCAAATCCGGCGCAAGCCCTTCATCCTCCACGCTACCGCCGCCACCATCCATACACTGTGCGACGAGGCCCTGGAGGACTACCCAACGGAGGGGGACACCCATCTGCTGGTGGTGGGCGATAGCGGAATGGGTAAGAGCAAGATCCTGAAGCGGTTCGCAGCAATTCACGGCTGTCCGGAGGACGGTAAGCTGACCGCTGCTAATGTCCCCGTACTCTACATCAGTTGTTCGATCACGGCCTCGGCCAAGGGCTTCCTGGGCCGCATCTTCGAGCGGACGAACGCACCGTACAGCGCCAGCGCGAGCGCCGAGGTGCTCTATCCTCTGGCTTTGCGATTGCTCCGGAGGATCGGCGTCAAGCTGCTGATTGTGGACGAGGTGCATCACGTCCTTGCAGGCCCCAAGGATCGCCAGCTCGAAATGCTGAGCGTGCTCAAGCTGCTCGGCAATGACCTGGGCATTACAATCGTCGCCTCGGGAATCGACACTGCGCTTCGCGCCGTCCAGCTCGATCCTCAGATGGCCCGCCGTTTCGACCCGATTGCGTTGAACCACTGGCAATTCGCTGATGCGACGGCCGGCTTCCTGAACAGCATCGAAGCCACCTTGCCCCTGCAGCACGCTTCCGATCTGTCCGAAGAGCCGCTCATGCGTTGGATTCTCGCGGAGAGCGAGGGCCTGACCGGTGACATCGTCCGGATCGCGCGCCGCGCCGCGGTCACCGCCATCAAGACCAAGGAGGAACGCATCACGCTGAAGACCCTCAAGTCCCTTGGGTGGATCCGTCCCTCCCGTCGCCTCGCCGAATCCCAGGCTGCGCTGAAGGCGGGCCGCCAGGTGTTGGGTTGAGCCAATTCCAGCTCTGGCCGATCAGACCGCGTCCTCAGCCGGACGAACTGCTCTCTTCGTGGCTGCGCCGGATCGCGCTCGCGCACACGCCCAAGGTTCATAGCTTCTGCCACGCCGTATGGCCTGGCCTGCAGATTTGGAACCGCGACATCGACGCGTCGGCGCCGGCCGTCCTCGCAACGGTGATGGCGGAACGTACAGGTATTGCGGCGGCGGACGTCGAAGTCACGACGCTGCGGCCGTTCACGGGCGTCCTATTCGAGGATCTTCGGGGGCGAACAGCACACACCGACTGGATCCTGCCGGTCGGCATCTATCACCGCACGCGCCGGCGTCCCGGTCTGCAGTGGTGTCCCATGTGCCTCAGCGCCGACGAGGAGCCCTACTATCGCCGCCGCTGGCGCCTTGCGCTGGCCAGCACCTGTCCGCGCCATGGTGTGGTCCTGGCTGATCGCTGCCATGACTGCCGGCGACCGGCATCGCCGCATCGTGGCCAGGATCCGCTCTGTGACGTCTGCCAAGCAGATCGCCGCGAATGCCCGGTCGAGCCTGCGGATTCACAGGCGCTACAGTTCGAGCACCGCCTCGCTGAACTCTTGTCGGCCGATGCCCGGGCCTGGACCCAACTTGAGGCGCTGCACCCCTTGTCGTTCTTCGGGGTAGTACGACAGGTCATGACCGTTGTTGGGGCGGGTGAGCGGTCCCAGGGCCTTCGAGATGAGATCGCCCGGCACTGGGGGGGCGACCCGGCGCCGCCCTCCGAGAAACAGCTGGAGTTCATGGTGACGGCCGACCGTCACCGCATCTCGGCTCTCTCCGCCCGCCTCATGCGTGGCTGGCCCTGGCTTTTCGTGGCTCACTGCGCCGATGCCGGTGTGTGGAAATCCTGGGCGTTCGGTGAGCGGCGCTACGGCCGCTCGCCATTCGCATACGCAGACCCCGTGATCCGGTTTCTCACCGCAGCCTAAGCCGGCAGTGCGAGTGACCAACGCGGAGGTGCGGCTCGTGCGGGTGCGCCGCACCTCCGAAGGCTCAGAGGAGAATTCGCTCGCTACCGAAGTTGGCTTCCGGCTTGGGAACTTGCCCTCCGTCCATCATCATGTGGGGCGCGTTCAGGTCCATCTGCAGGACGGCCGCAGCGGGCTTCAGGCTTGCTAGTCGTATTGCTTGTGCCAGCACCAGAGCGCCAGTAGCCGCACCGACGAACGGCACCGACACAGAGGCGTCGGCAAGGGGCACCACGCCGCACGCACCCGATGTTTGAGCAAGCGCCTCATAGGGCTCGGTGGCGAGATTTTTGGCCCGACGATCATCCGCGACGGGCTTGGTCCAAAGGCCGTCCAGGTTCGCGCCGGCGGGGATGACTCGGACCTGGAGACCCTCGAAGTCGACAGGACCGTGTCCAATGCCGGCGTCGATCATGTAGGGGAAGCCGGCGCCGGCGACGGCGCGGCGGGCAGGCAGACTGTCCAATCCCGCGATCAGCATCTGGGGGTCACTGTCCTGCACCTGCACGTCGCCGAAGTTCCTGCGCTCGACGATATCAACATCCCATCCCAGCGCTTCCAGCCAGCGCTCTCCGATGCGCGCCTTCTTCCACCCGATGTCCTTGCTCGTGACCAGCAAGCTCGTGGGCTCGTTCTCCGGCCCGATCCGCTGGTTGTCCTGCAAGATCACCCTACGAGGCCCCTTGAACGGCAGGAATCCCAGATTCCAGATGAAGGCTTGGCCTAGATGCCCAAGGCCGAGAATCCAGAAGGAATTCGGCACGTCGAAGGCTGCGGGACCTTGTAGGGGGGCGTCGACACTCCAGGGCGCCCAAAGGGAGATCGTCAACGGCTCAAGGCGGTATCCTTGCTTACCGCGGATGTTTGCGAACACATCGCGCACCGCGAGCGCGCCTGCGAAGACACCGGCGAGCGCAAGTCGACCGTCCCCAGTAGTATGGTCGCCTTCCGGACGCAGACCCGACAGCCAACCATCCCACCAGCAACTCACGCCCCAGGCCTCAAGCTCCGGGCCGCGCCCGACGTAGATCGCGTGCGTGGTGTCGTCCGGCGGTGCAGTGACCGTTGTGGCGCCTAGATAGGCTGCGGCCCCAAGCAGCGTACGGCCCATGAGCTGCGGCACGAGGAGATCGGCGTCCTCTCCGAGGACCAGGTTCACGCGGCCGAAGCACTTGAAGGCAGTCGCCAGCACGGTCAGCGTCGCCGCTTGGCCGGCCGCTGTACGGCTCTGGTCCCCCGCGACGACAACGCAGATGCTGACTGCGTCAAGCCGAGCCTCCGCCTCGGGGAACGAGGACACCAAGCTGGCGTCGGTGAGCGCCTTGGTGATGCGCGAGCGGCGAATGTGGTCGGTCATGACGTCTTCTCCAGTTTCACGAACTTCGACCCAGCCGCGGAGTGATCGGTCCAGGCGCCGTCGCCGTGGTACTCGTAGATGCCGATGTTCCCTGGAGCCGGAGCGCCCCGCGCGAAGTTCGGCAGGATCATTGCGATGTGACCCGCACGCGGCATGACGGGGTTGGCCCGGTCCGAGGGACTTTGGCCGTAACCTGCCGGATGAACATGCACGTCAGCGACAACGCCGTAGCCGCGAGAACGGCAGTGCTCCCACAGGCGCGGCAGCGCGACTTGGCGGATCGTCACCTCACCAGTGGCCAGTGCCAGCGGATCGATGTCGTCGTAAAAGACGAACTCCTGGATGCGTTTTGCCCCGTTGGGAAGCTCGACCCCGAGCAGGTAGGCGCCGCTTTCGCGCCGCCCACCCAGGGTGCGCCGAGCGAGCTCCCCCACGCCTACCCGCCAGACGGCGGTATCACACAGCAGCCGTGGCCGACTGCCGATCAGCCAACCAAGCAGCGTGTTCAGAAACGAGCGCATAGAGGTGCTCCATGATGAAGGTTATGTGCCGGTCGCGCCGCCAAGCCTGATCCGGCCGGCTAACGGCCCAGTTGTTGTGATTAGCGGCGCCACGCTGCCAGCCGCGGTAGATTCCGCCGTAACCCGTCCCGGACTCATTCCAGTCCTTCAGAGCGTCCACGACACCTGGCGTACTCTCGGTCGGTGCCGGTGGCCTGACCCCGCGGGCGTGATCCCACAGCTGCACGTAAGGTCCCTGTGCGGGAAAATCGTCGCACAGGAGCTGAAACTCCATGCTGGTTTTGAACGCGCCGTCCGCATCAGACCCGGTGACCCGCACCTCAATGTGGGGAAATTGGTTTCGGAGGACCGCCCAGCGGCCCTCCTCCACCCCGGCCTGAAACAGGACGGACTCCAGCTGGGCGGCGAGCGTTTGCTCGGCCGCCGAGGGCTCAGAACACTCCATTGGTGAAGTCCCGCAGCGTCAGATCGAGCACCAGCGTGTCTTGCCCTTGCGGGGAGTACTTGCCGATGACGTCGTCCTTGGGCAGGGGGTTCTCCGCACCCGGCAGGATCAGGTTGGCGCGGGCCGCGGCCTGGGGCTCCAGTTTGAACCCCTGTTTGCCGACCGCCCACTGCAGCACCTTGAAGACCGTCTTCGCCGGCCCGAACACCTTCTCCTTCGTCAAGTGTTCGTAGCGCACCTGGACGGTGATCTTCTTGTTGCGATGCGCCACCAGGCGAACCGCCTTGCGGCCGGCGAGCGCGGCCATCGCTTCGTCCGCGTCGCGTTCAAACAGCTCGTAGTCGTCATCCAGGCCCAGGGCGGCACGGACGCCTTCGCGGTTCGCCTGGTCTTCTGTGACCGCCAAGTTCACGACCTGGCCACGGTCTTCGACCTGCACTTCGATCTGCAGGGTGGCCGCCGACTTCGCGCCGGCGCTGGGGTTTTCGGTGTCTTTCAGCGTTCCCATCAGGGTCTCCAGGGCGCGCGAACCGACACGGACCGTCGGCGGGCGGCATTGACGAAAGGTCGAATTGGACTACAACAGCCAAATCGGTCCGATTTCGTACAGTGCATAATCGGACCTAAACCTCAGATCAAGTTTTTTCTGAGACACCAGGAGGAGCCGTTTGCCACATGCCACAGACACACTCGAGCAGCCCTCGTCACAGCCCAGCAGCAGCGAGAGGCTGCGGGCGTTTTTCAGGATCGCTGAACTCTGGGGCCTCACCACAGATCAACAAATAATTCTGCTGGGCAGTCCCTCCCGTTCCACATTTTTCAAGTGGAAGAAAGACGGCGGGGAGATGTCACCAGATACAGAAGAGCGAATTTCGCATCTCGTATCGATCTACAAGTCGCTTCAGATCATCGTTCCCGAGCCCGTCAACTCGGATACATGGCTGAAGCGACCGAACCGATTCTTTGATGGACGTACGGCGTTGGACAAGATGCTCGATGGTAAACTCACCGACATCTATGCAGTCCGTTCGTATGTAGACGCGCAACGCGGAGGGTAGATTGCGTTATCCCACGCGCTCAGTGGATCAGAAGTGGCGGCGTTTAATTCCGTCCCGCTTTCCGCCAATCGACATCTACGAGCGCCTGGGCTCACCCGAGCTCGCGCGCGCGGCGATTGATTCGGAGAATCGAACCAATCCCCGCCTGTTGGCGCGGGAGTGGCTCGTCGAGGGTTCCCCCCGCGTCGATGCCCGCTCCCCGCGCTTACAGAACTGGAATCACGCGCCGTTCGCCTACAAGAACCCCGAAGGCAGCACATTCCTCGATAAGGCCTTCGGAGTCATGGAGGTCGCGGACAGCGTGGAAGCGGCGTTGGCGATCGCCATCCGACGTCGCGAAATTTTCCTGAGCCGCACGGACGAGCCGCCGACGAATCTCGACATGCGAATGCTGGTGACGCGGATCAACGGCGAGTTCGCCGACCTGACGGGTCTGCCGCGCGACGCTTCGCAAAGAGATCGACGCCGTATCGGACTGGAGGTTTACAACGCCGACGGCTGCGGGGTGCTATTCAAGTGCGCAGAGCGTCCAGACGCGACCTGCCTGGCTGTCTTCGACAATCGTGTTGTAGGGACGACCGAGCAGGCCGCGCACTACAGATTTGTGTGGGATGGAAGGCAGATCCGCAGCGTCTATGACTTCTCACCGCCGGGCAATGTGATCGAAAGATCGGCTCTCATCACTGGCGCGATCGAACAGGAAGCAGCGTAGTGGCGCTTACCAACGCAGCGCGGGAAAATGCACACGCGCTGTAGACACAGCTGAAAATGATTCCTAAGTTCGGGTGGCGCTCGTCGCAGTTCACGTCCCCGCCGTGCTACCGAACGGGATAACTACGGCAGTGAGAGACAACAGTCTCCCAACGGCCGAACCGATAGCGGATATAAGAGCAAACGCTCACCGCTCTCGGGTAAGAACAAGCAATACGCATATCGCCTTTTCCTCCTTCTCCGGGTTTGAGCCCGGAGACTCCGTGCGCCCCATGCGCCACGTAGTTGGCCAGGGAGTGCGGAGTGGAAAAAAAGCGACGAGCGCCACCATCAGAGGTGGCCTAGCGGCGGCTTGAAGTCAAGACGACTGCACACAGAACAACCAGCTGGACCACGGAAGCGAAGCCTGCGGCACGTGACCGCAGATCAATCTCGAGTCCTATTCAGCCTCTGTTGCGCTTGTCTCGCGACGTTCACGCACCCTTTGGCGACGTCTACGCTGCCGTTCGCGTTTCACTTCATCGTGCGTCGGGATCTCGGAAAGACGAAGGTCGCTGTGCTCGATCAACGCCGGCAGGACACGTTTTCCCAGGGAGTCCAGGTAAACCTTGATCCCCTCACGCCGAGCGAACTTGAACGCCGGCACGAAGTCTGTGTCGGCCGTCACAACAACGAGCGACCTCACGGTGTCGTTGAGAGACAGTCGCGCGATGTCGAGGCCGATCCGGATATCAACGCCCTTCTGGCGCAGGTTGGGTTTGAGGTCGTTGGCCGTCAGCGCCCTTGGAGCCCGGGTCAACTTGTCCATCGCTGACTCGCGGACTTGCCACCCCCCGATCCTGACGTCACCCATGCGGAGCGCCAGGTTGGGGGCGCTCGCCAGTTCGTTTTGCAGCCGCATTGCCGCCTGCGTGCGATCGCTCGCTTGCAAGTCCAGCTCAGATGCATCGATGGGATTGATCAGCACACCTTGGGCGGCTGGCGCGTCGTAGTAATAGATGCGCAGGAGGTCGCAGTCCTTCACGGCCTCATGGGCGACTATCCGGTCGCATTCATCCAGGATGTCTTTCGCCGTCGGAAAGCGACGATGCCGGGCCCAGAGGACCTTCTGGATGAACCCGCCGTCGACGCAAATCGCGAATCGAGGCTTGAACACCCACTACAGCTAACATTTTTCGGGATTCGGCAAAACGGCCGTCCGCCCGTGGCGTCCCTTTCGGTCCGCACTTATTAAGGGTGACGGGCGAACGACCTGTTTTGCAAGGACAGCCTATAGGCCGTGCCTTGCCGAAGTGTCAACGATGAACCGGAAAGCCTTGTTCCATTCCGTTGAGCTAACCCTCAACCAGATGGATGCGCTCATGATCCGATGCAATAGGCAGCATCATCACACGTATGCCGCCACTCAAGACATCAACTCTGAAGACAGAGTTTTCTTCCAGCAGGGTTGAGCGCCCCTTTCCGGGATGTTGATCGCCGAAAGCGCCGCTGCTCAGCGCAAACATGCCCATCAGCGGGAATCGTTCTATCTTTATTCCTGCCTTTCTCGCGCATTTCGAACCAAAGGAGCCTAACTTGGCCGATCTGGTCTCGCGTTCTGAGTTTCGCCTGTCTTCGCTGTCGCGGTGGCCACCGGAGTGAGCACCACCCTCGTGGACGAAGAAGAAGGACATCTGCTGATCCGCCTGCTGGATCTCCCTGGCGTTCGGGAGATCGAGGCGCTGCTAGCGCGCGCCGTGGCCGCCCGAGGCAAGAACTGGCAGTGGTGTGACGAATACGATGAGGCCAAAGCGCTGGCGGAGCGGGTCTCGCGCCAAGCCTTCGGCATCGCCGAGGCGGACACACGACATGTCGATGACCCCAAGCGTTCCCGCGAGGACAACGACAACGAAGGAGGGTGGTGGGAAAGCCACTTCCGCGGCTATGTCGAGAACAATCAGCCAGACCCAGGAGCTGATTGGGCAGCCCTCGATTGGGATGTCAGCGACGAGGCGGGGCGGCCGCTCCGCGCTCTCGGCTTCTTCCACCGCCAGATCGTTGCGGTGGAGTACGGCCTGTGCGGACACCTCCCGGGTGAAGTCGTAGACCTGAGCCCGGCCGAAGCAAAAGCGATCGAAGCTCGGCTGCAAGCCGACTTTCAACTATTCAAAGCAAAATGAATTCTCAGGGTCTGCCGCACCGGGCTGCTGCGCGCTCAAGGCGCCGTGAGAGCAGAAAAGCGACTGTGAAAACGAACGCCGCCGCCGGCGTCGTCATGGCGAAGTTCATCAAACCTTGAAGCATGCCGCGCCCATCTGGTTAGGCCTCGACTTAACCCTTTTACGCCCGCGCCAGCCACCCACGCGCTCGCATATCGTTCCAAAACCCAAATCGGGACGTCGCGGTACATAGAAAATGGGATGGGATATAGTGACGGAAAATGGCCAACGGACGATGCCCGTAGCTGTTGTCACTAAATCGACCGTTTGTGGAACACGTATGTCCCAGCCCGCGAGGTCAACCGTCCACCCAAGCAAGCCCAAAGCCCTGGCGTCAACGCGGTCGGTAGGACTGCGCGGCGTCTTAGTTGGCTATGCGCGGGTGTCGAAATCAGACGGCCGTCAGACCTTGGACCTCCAACGGGATGCCCTGCTGGCAGCAGGCATCACGGCTAAGAACATCTACGAGGACCACGCCTCTGGTCGAAACGACGACAGGCCAGGCTTGGCGGCGTGCATCAAGGCTTTGCGCGGCGGGGACACTCTCGTGGTGTGGAAATTGGATCGGCTGGGCCGCAATCTTCGACACCTCGTCAATACCGTGCAGGACCTTCAGGCTGAAGGCATCGGCTTGCGCGTGCTTACAGGCCAAGGTGCAGCCATCGATACGACGACCCCGGCCGGAAAGCTGGTGTTCGGAATATTCGCTGCACTCGCGGAGTTCGAGCGCGAGCTGATCTCTGAACGAACCCGAGCCGGTCTTGCCGCTGCGCGAGCGCGGGGCCGCGCCGGCGGACGCAAGCCCAAAATGACTGCGGCCAAGGTGCGCCTTGCGCAGGCAGCAATGGGGAAACCTGAGACTCGGGTCAGCGCGCTCTGTAGGGAAATAGGCGTATCGCGGCAGACCCTCTACCGACATGTTGGGCCACAAGGCGAATTGCGAGCGGCTGGACTTCAAGTGCTGGGTCGGAAGGCACCATAAACTCCCGTTCCGGGAGCGGGTGGGAAGCGAACACCAGGCTTTCAGCCACCGAACTCAGCTTAGCGGCAGTCGTTGAACCTTCGCCGGGCTCCGCTGTCCGTCATCCATGCCCCGAGCAAATCCGCAGGGAACTTCGCCCAAGCAGGAGAGGGTTCAGGATGTGCGGCAAAGACGGCGCTGGTAGTGCGTGTCAGCGGGGAGAAAGCCCCATACGGATTGAGCGCCGCCGCTTCAATCGAGGCAGCGGGGCGGCGGAGGAGGTCTGCCGGCGAGCATGTACCAGGGCCGCCCCGCTCACGGGCTCTCCGCCTAGTCCGGGACTGGGAGATGCAGCGACCGCATACGGAGCAGCGAACAAGGACGGCTGAAACCCTCGCATGCCGGCTGAAAAGCGCGCATGCGCGAGCGGCGGGCGATTAGCGCCACGGGTAATCGGCTAGTCTGACGCCACGCGAAGCGAAACGATCAACGATTCTTCGGCGCAGGCTCACCACGTCGGCCGGACGAACCTGCGCCAAACGCGCCACTTCAGCGGACGTGAAGCGCTCGGGCTGCGCCGCTTCGCCCCGCCAGCGTTCGACGATGTAGTTCAGGACCGACGCCTTTTGCTCTGGGCTCAAGCCAGAGCCGGCCACGCCAGGCACGCTTACCATGTAAAGGCGACCTTCGGCGTCGCCGGCCAAATGTCCGATTGACGTTTCGAAAGGCGGGATGCCGGCCGAAACGGCACCCCGCCCATCACTCACATGGCAACCGGAGCAACGCAGCAGGTACATTGCTTGTGGCGAAGTCATGCCGTGGAGCGGCTCGGCGCGCGCGCCCCATGCAAACGCAATGGCCGCCGCCGCGGCGGCAACAACCGCGCCCAGGCCGAGACCGGTGACGCCTCTGGCGGGCGGCATCAGCCCGCCGTTCCCACAACGATCGCGACCGTGCAGTGGTAGCCCTTGTTCGCGTTCGCCATGCACCAGTTGACGTCGTTGTTCAGCCCCATGGTGTACGGCGGGCGCTCGCCCTTGCTGCCCAGGCAGAACTTTGCGCCGGTGAAGGGCGTGTTTCCGCAGCAGTCGTAGTAGGAGACCAGGTAGTCGCGCTTGTCAGCGGGGTTATGACACGTGCCGACCCATGAGACCTGGGACGCTTCCGAGCCCATTGGGCAGGTCGATTTGCTTCCCCCAGCGGTTGTGCACAGGAAGCCATCGAGCGCGCAGTACCGCCAATAGGTGCAGGTCTCGTCATCCTCGGGCGCCGGGGCGCCGAACGCGCGGTCGAATGGCAACGTCGTAACGGCGCCGCCGAGCAATAGCCCTCCCAACTGGGCTAACGCGCTGCGCCGACCATGCGTGCGCGCGCTCCGGCGAGCGCTGGTGACCAATAGACCCTCCAGCGCCTCGCCAAGAACACGAGGTGCGCGCGACAGCGCGTGCTTCCAACCGCGGGGCGTGCTGCTCATGTTCCTTGCTCCTGGCTCGGTTGTTGCATCATCAGACGAATGCCAGCGCACGCTGTTTCGCGAGCTGCTGAACGGAGGCGGCGCCCGCCTCTAGCGCGTGAAATAGGCTCTCAAGCTGTTCGCGATTGTTGATCAGCCCCTTCGCGCGAACCACGCCATCGCCATCGAGCACGACCCCAAAAGGCAGGCGCTGCACGCGGTATGCCATTCCAAGTTCCGTCGAAAGCACATAGGCGAAATCCCCCAGACGGCGTCTTGAGATGAATGCCTGGTGGGTCGCTTCCTCACCGTCGCTGGCGAGGACGACATCGAGCCAGTGGCCCTCATCCTTTCGGACGCTATCCAGGACCGGCAGAAGCTGTTTGCAGACGGGACATGAGGTGGACAAGAAGAAGAGCAGCTGAGCACGCCCGCGGCCGGGCCCGACCACCACCCCCCCGCCGTTGAGGCTCGGCAGACGCATTGTTGGGCTCGCCTCGCCGACTTTGGGTCCGCCGCTGTCCATCAAAGCTCCGACCGGGGCGACACGTTCGTAGAGCACGCCGATCTGACGCAGCATGGCCCAAACCACGGCCGCCAGGACGAGGAAGCACAGCCAAAGGGCGCCCAACAGGACGAGTATCGTGCTCTGCGCCATTAGATGCGCCCCCCGCTCACCAGAGCCACGCCGCCGCGGGCCACCATCCGCCGTCGATTGGCGAGCGCCTGGCCTGCAGCCGCGACGCAAACGAACGCGAGGCAGCCGGCCGCCGCGCCGGCGAGGATCACCAACCAGGATGGCTGGCTCGACGCCAGCGCTGCGGAGCTGAGCAGGCATGTGCAGAGCGCCAGGTTCCGCAGCACCAGGGCGAGACTGATCGGTGTGGGCGGGCCCCCGCAACCGCAGCTGATCTCCGAGCGGCCCCGCACAAGGTTGACGCCCATCGCCACGGCGTAGAGGGCGAGAAGTGCCGCCGCAGCCATGAACGCCTGGTCTTGAAATGTCGGGATGAGGAGCGCGGAGCCGACGGCGAATTCGGCGAGCGGAAGGAGTAGCGCGACGGCTGGGATGGCCAATTCCGGCGCGAGCCGGTAGTCCCAGAGGATGCCTTCGAAGCGTGCCGTGTCCAAAAGTTTGTGGGCGGCTGCGTGGAACAGCAAAAGCGCGGTGAACACCGCGAGCGTCCAAATCAGGAGATCTGTCGCAGTCGCCATCTCACGGGACCGTCACATAGGCGGCGTCTTCGGCGACGATGCTGTGGGTCGGCTTGGCGGCAAACTTCGCGGTCGGATCGACCTCGAAGCGAACGATCCGACCTTGGAAACGCGACACAGCGAACAGTGTCGGCGTCTTGTCGGCTGTGACCGCGAGATGGGTGAACGACGCGGCGGGCGACCGGTACAGCACTTGCCTGGACTTCATATCGACGGCCCAGATCTCCTCGGAGCCATGCTTGTGGCTACCGTCCGTCGCTCCGCTGTGCATTAAGACGAAGAGCACATCGTTCGCCGCATTGTAGGCGGTGATCTCGTAACCGCCCGGCGCCCAGTCCCGGGGTCCGCCAGACGTCATCTTGAAGCTTTCGATGAGTCGCGGCGCATCGCCCGCGTCAGACACCCGGTAGACGACACCCGAGTAGGACACGAAGATCAGGTTGCCGGCGCTATCGCGCTGGACATGGGTGAACAGCGGGTCCTTCTGGGCGTCGAAGATCTGCTCGCTGTACGCCTGCCCGGATGGTCTCCCGTTGGGGCCGAGCTTGACCGTCATCAGGGTGCCGTCGCCGCAGAGGGTCGAGAACCGATCGCCGGAGGCGGAAGGAATGATAGACCAGCACCCGGGGGTCGGCGCCTCGGCGACAGACTTGCCCGCATTCAGATCGATCACCGTCACCGAGGTCGCGGGCGTCGCGTTCTGGACCAGCGCGAAGCGGTTGCTGGCGGTCAGTTCGACGATGCCCCTCGCAGTCTGGGTGAGGGCATACTTTTCCGAGACGAGGATTTCGGCGCCCGGCTTTAGCGTTGCGAGATCGTAGCGACGGAACACCACCTCAGCTGGACCGGACATGATCCGCTTTGGATAGGTCGAAACCACATAGGCCGCGCCGCCTCCGCGGGCGACCACCACCTGGCCGTTCAAGCCGACCGTGATGTTGGCTTTGTAGCTCAAGTCGTCGGCGGAATAGATGTTGACGGACCCAGCCCCGTTCCAGCTGCCGTGGTTGATCAGCACATTGGGTCCAGGCTTCAGGGCAGATTCGACCGTAAGCTGCTCCGGGGGCAGCGGCTCCTGTGCGACGACCGGGCCGCTCGCGAAAGCGATGGCCGCGGGCAGGACGCCACCGCCAAGGGTGGTGACGAGCCACTTGACGGCAGCGCCCGCAGCGCCCGGTCCGCGCCGGCTTGAACGTAGGCTCCCCACAGAGAGGAGCGGCGTGGCCGCGGCCGATGGCTCCGACAGGGTCTCGGCGAGCGCTCTGGACATGCTGGTTGCCTTTTCTCTTCGGACCGATCGGCCGCGCTGAATCAGTAGCGGTGCGTCAGCGTCACCCCGACGGTCCGCGGGCGGATGGTCGAGGCGCTCCACACGTAGAGCGTCCTGCCGGCACCCGTGAGCGGGTGGGTGTCGAACAGGTTAGTCGCGAACACGGAGAGGTCTGTGCCACCGCGGGTGACGCCCAGCCGCGCATTGACGATGGTGCTGGCCTCGATACGCGGGATCAGCGGATCGTAGTTGAACACGTCGGGGTCACGCGTTCCGCTCACGCCTGGCCGGCTGGAATAGGTCACGTCGGCGCGTACATAGCCGTCCAGCGTCGCCGTTAGAGGGCGCTCGTACTGACCGCTCAGCACCACCCGCCACGGCGCGCCCGCGCCTGAGATCGCAGAACCTTTGGCCAGGACTACGGCGCCGTCCTGCGAGACGAGCCCTTCATCAAGCGTGGCGTCTGTGTAGCCGACCGAGGCGCTGAGGACGAGGCCACGGGCCGGCGAAGCGTCCAGCTGAAGGTCGAAGCCCTTGACGGTGGCCGAGCCGAGGTTGTCCGTGAAGGAGAGCAGGCAAGTGGGAAGCAACAGGCTGGTCTGGATGTTCTTCCACTTGATCGCATAGGCGCTGCCCGCGACCGCCAACTTGCCGCCGAAGAACTTGTTCTTCGATCCGACCTCATAGCTCCACACGGAGTCGGAGCGGTACGTGGCGGGCGTGTCCGGGCGACCCGACGCGTCTGTGTAGCCGTAGCCGATCAGGTCTGCGTCACAGGCCGCGGGGAGCGGAAGCTGCGCTCCGCCCGGTCGGAAGCCTTTCGACACCGAGGCATAAAGTAGGTTCTGGTCGTCGATACGGTAGTTGACGCTGACCTTCGGTGTGAACGCGGTTTCCGAGGTCTTGAGGGAGCCGTTGGCGTATACCGGCTCCAGAACGCCCGAACCGAACGGGCAGGTCGGCCCCGTTGGACAGGGAATACCAAACGGGGCGTTGAGGTTGTTCTCCGGGCCGACCGTATCGAGCGTATAGCGAAGTTTGTTCTTTGAATAACGGGCGCCGGCTGTGACCGATAGCTGTTCCGTCAGTCGGAAGTCGATCTGTCCGAACAAGGCGGCCTGACGCTCATTGGTGCGGGCGTAGGCGAAGTAACTGCCGGACTCGCCGATCATCGGCGCGCCCCAGACGTTGTGGAAATTGAGATAACCAGGCCCGAACGGATCTGCGCCGGTCAGGTCGGGAATGCCGAAGTAGCTCTTGGCGTGGTAGAAGGCGTTCTCCTCGAGGAGCTGTTCGGACACCTGCCGCGTCTTCGAGTAGAAGAAGCCGGCAACCCACTTCAGCCGGCTGTCCTCGTCAGCGTTCGACTGGATCCGGATTTCCTGGGTGTACGCCTGTTGCTCGTCGTCGTAGGCGGTGATGCCCTTCTCGCCTGCGAGAGGCACGTCCAGCACGTAGTACTGGAGCGCGTACGGGATGGTGAAGTCCATGTACTGACGCTTGTCTTGCTCGACGAACGATGTCGTCGAGTAGACCGTGACGGGGCCGGCGTCCCATTCCACATTCAGGGCCGAGACGAAGAGCTCACGACGGCCTTTGCTGGTGTCCGGGAGCGTCAGAGCGGTCAGCCCGTTGGCCGCCGAAGGCGCGCCGGGCGAGAAGTCCGGAACGACGAACCGTCCGGCGCTCGGGTCTGAACCCGACAGCCAATAGGAGTCGGCACCGACGCCGACATTCTGCACCTGGTAAAAGACCGACGGAGTGATGGTGAGATTTTCGGCCGGGGCCGCCGCCACGGCGAGTCGCACGACTTTGGTGGTCACGTCATTGAAGTTCTTGTCCCCCTCGCCAGTCGGCTCGAACCGCAGGCCCTCGCCGTATGAGGCGCCGGTGGGATCCACGACGGTCAGGGTGGCCGGCACTCTGTCGATCCAGCCGCCCTCCTTGCGGTAGAGCGCGCTCAGTCTGAAGCCCAGACGATCCTGAAGCAGAGGCCCCCCGACAGCGACGCCAGCTTCGTAGCTCTCAGCGGCGCTGTGGGTGGACGACCCCTCGACGCGCACATGGGCAGCGAAGTCCGTAAGGCTCGGGTTCGGCTGGATGAAGCGGACTGTGCCGCCTTCGGAGCCTGCGCCGAACAAGGTGCCCTGTGGCCCCCGCAGAACTTCGACGCGCTCAAGGTCGAAGATGACCGGGAGAGAAGCGCCCGCACCGAAGCCGACCTGCCGAACTTGGATCGGAACATCGTCGACATAGATCCCGGTGGTTGAGGCTCCCGCGTTGGACGACACGCCGCGGACGGCCACGTCGCTGCTGCCCGTCACCGTGGGATTGAAGCTCAGACCAGGCGTGAAGCGGACGACGTCCCCGAACTGCTTCACGCCGCGGTCGTCCATCTGCTCCTGAGTCATTGCGGCCACGCTGATCGGCACGCGCGACAGCGACTGAGCAGAACGCGTCGCAGTGACGACGATCTCCTGAAGCTCGGTGCTGCCGGGGGCGGCCACGTCCTGGGCGCGCGCGACACCGGCGGCGCCGCAGGCCCCCAGCGCGAGGAGGCTGGCTCGCGCGACGAGGTGTCTGCGACGTTGCATGTGCGACATGGAATTCCCCTGTTCCGATCTGGAGATCTTTTGTCTCTCAGGGCGCAATTCTGGGCGGACCGTCGGGGAGGGGTAGGTGCGTAAAGTGCGCGGTAGCGTGTGCGCAGGTCACCAAGCTGCGCTCGGGACGGCCGGCTTCCGGCCTCAAGCTGATCCTGGCTCGTGCAAGTTCGAGTTGCTTAAGCCGGTCGCCGCAGGGCGGCCGATGCGAGCACTTGGAAGCGAAGAGGCGGACGGCCGCTGAGCCAGCGGCCACCGTCAGCGACGCTTACTTCTTCAGGGTCGCCAGAAAGGCGATCAGATGCGCGCGGTCCTCTTGTCTCGGCGTCGAGATCATCATGGCTGAGCCCGGCGCGACGCGTTGCGGCGCAGCGAGGAAACGGTCGAGCTCAGCGACATCGAAGGTTAGGTTCGTCTTCTTGAGCGCTGGCGTATACCGCGCAAACGATCCCGCGCCAGCCTTGCGACCGACGACGCCGCGCAAATCAGGGCCTATGCCGGCATTGCCCTTGACGGTGTGGCACGACACGCAGCGTTGCTGAAAGAGCTTGGCGCCTTCCGCCGCCTTTCCAGTGGTTGCGGCGGCCGCGCTCCCAGCCATGACTAGGGCGACACCCGCCACCACGGCCTCTCCAAGGTAACGCCTCATCGACTCGACTCCTGCTGCACCGCGCGCATCGCGGACCGCTGGATAGCGATCGCACAGGCTTTGCGTTACCTCAGCACCCCGGGCCGCGGCAGGCGCTTAGAAGGCGCCTTTCGGTGCTGCGCGGCCACCACGAGTCCTCAGGCGCACATCTCGCCGTTGGCGGGCGATCGGGCCCGCGCGCCTCTGACGAACCTGCGCGCCGTTAGCCGCCGCTGCGGTGCTGGAAAGCCACCGTGCGGGGCGCCTTTCACACTCCAGCCGACCGCCACGCGACAGCTACGGTGCCGGCATCTCAAACGACGTGATGATGCGCCATGACAAACGCCCAGCTCCTCGCCCGACGTGAACACGCCCTCCCGCGCGGTATCAGCACGGCCACTCCCATCTTCGCCGCGCGCGCCGAGAACGCGGAACTGTGGGACGTAGACGGGCGACGCTACATCGACTTCGTCGGCGGCATCGCCGTTCTCGGCGTCGGCCACCGCCACCCGCGGGTCGTTTCAGCGGTGCGTGATCAGCTGGAGTGCTATACCCACACGGCCTTCCAGGTCTGTGGGTACGAACCCTATGTGGAGCTCGCCGAGCGCCTGAACGCGCTTGCGCCATTCACCGGCGAGGCGAAGACGATCCTGTTCACCACCGGAGCCGAAGCGGTGGAGAACGCAGTGAAGATCGCGCGCGCCGCGACGAAGCGTCCAGCGGTGATCTCATTCGTCGGTGGGTTCCACGGCCGCTCCATGCTGGGCCTCGCGCTCACCGGCAAGGTGGCGCCTTACAAGCGCGAGTTCGGCCCGCTCCCCGGGCCGGTCTACCACCTCCCCTTCCCGGCGCCTTACGCTGGCGTGACCGAGGAGCAGTCGCTTCAGGCACTGGACTTCCTGTTCGCCGCCGACGTTCCCCCATCTCAGGTGGCGGCGATCGTGCTGGAGCCCGTGCAAGGCGAAGGCGGCTTCCACGTCGCTCCGCCGAGCCTGCTCGCCGCGCTACGCAAGATCTGTGATCACCACGGGATTCTGCTCGTGGCCGACGAGGTGCAGACCGGCTTCGCCCGGACCGGCAAGATGTTCGCGATCGAGCATTCAGGCATCGAGCCCGATCTCGTCACGATCGCGAAGTCGCTGGCCGGCGGCCTCCCGCTCGCCGGCGTCATCGGGCGCTCGTCCGTTATGGACGCCGCCGAGCCCGGCGGCCTGGGCGGCACCTTCGGCGGCTCTCCGCTCGGCTGCGCGGCGGCGCTGGCCGTTCTCGACATCATCGCCGAGGAACAACTGCTCACCCGCGCCGATGCGATCGGCGCGCGTCTCCGTGCCTGGACCGAGAAGGTGTCGGCGCGCAATGATATGCCTGCGATCGCCAACGTCCGAGGCCTCGGGGCGATGATCGGTTTCGACGTCCTCAAAGCGCACGGCGCGAAGGAACCCGACCCGGGAGCCGCCAAGCGGATCGTCGCGGCAGCCGTTCAGCACGGCCTGCTCGTGCTCTCGGCCGGCATGCAGGGCGAGACCATCCGCTTCCTCCCGCCTCTGACGATCACCGACGAGGTCCTGGAAGAGGGTCTGACGCGCCTCGAGCAAGCCATGGTCGACATCTCCGCGGATCGTCCCGCCGATGCTTGATGGCCTCGATCTAGCGCGTCCGGAGCTCCTCTCGGGCCAGAGCCTCATCGATGGCGCGTGGACCGATTGCGAGCGCGTCATCCCTGTGATCAACCCGGCCACGGGCCGGAAGATCGGAGATGTCGGGGACTGCGGCGCGCACGATGCCGAGCGGGCGGTGGCCGCAGCCAGCCGCGCCCTGCCGGGCTGGCGCGCCATCGCGCCGAGGACGCGGCAGGCCGCCCTGCTGCGCTGGCGCGAGTTGATCCTCGCGAACGCCGAAGACCTGGCCCGCATCCTGACCGCCGAGCAGGGCAAGCCGCTGGTCGAGGCTCGCGGCGAGATCCACTACGCGGCGAGTTTTCTCGAGTGGTTCGCAGAGGAAGCCAAGCGGGCCTACGGCGACATCATCCCGGGACATCAGCCTGACAAGCGTCTGCTGGTCCTGAGGGAGCCCGTGGGCGTCGTTGGCGCGATCACCCCGTGGAACTTCCCGGCAGCAATGATCACCCGGAAGGTGGGGCCTGCCCTCGCCGTTGGCTGCACTATGGTCCTAAAGCCTTCGGAGCTGACACCTTATACCGCACTGGCTCTGGCGCGCTTGGCGGTCGAATCAGCGCTGATCCCGCCAGGCGTCTTCAACGTGGTTGTCGGAGAGGCCGAGCCGATCGGTGCCGTGCTCACGCAGGACCCCCGGGTGCGGAAATTCTCTTTCACCGGCTCCACAGCGGTCGGCAAGATGCTCGGAGCGCGTTGCATGAGCACCGTCAAGCGGGTGTCGCTTGAGCTCGGCGGCAACGCGCCGTTCATCGTGTTCGACGATGCCGACCTCGGCCAGGCCGTCGAAGGCGCCATCGCTTCCAAGTTTCGCAACACTGGACAAACCTGCGTCTGCGCCAATCGCCTGCTGGTGCAGTCCGGCGTCTATTCAGCGTTCGCCGAGCACCTGGCCGAGCGCGTTTCAGAGCTGGCGGTCGGCGACGGGCTGAAGGGGCAGATGGATCAGGGCCCGCTCATCAACGAAGCCGCCCTGCGGAAGGTTGAACGCCACGTAGAGGACGCCAGGGCCGGCGGAGCCTCGGCTTTGACCGGAGGCCATGCGCTCCCCGGCGAAGGCTGCTTCTACGCGCCGACAGTCCTGGTCGACGTGGCACCGGATGCTCTCCTGTGCCGTGAAGAGACGTTCGGGCCCGTGGCGGGTCTGGTCCGGTTCGAGACCGAGGCCGAGGCCATCGGCCTCGCCAATGAGGGCACCGCCGGGCTCGCCAGCTATCTCTACACGCGGGACCTCGACCGCGCCTTCCGCGTCACCGAGGCCCTTCGCTACGGGATGGTCGGCGTCAATACCGGGCTCATCTCGACAGAGGTTGCTCCGTTCGGCGGCGTCCGTGAGTCCGGCCTCGGCCGCGAAGGGGCGCGGCAAGGGCTGGACGATTATCTCGACTACAAGCTCATGTGCCTAGGCTTGGCGCCCGATCCTGGGGGCCGCTCCGGCTAGCCTGAGAATTGCTTCTGGTCGCGGCCGGTTCGCCAGCCGCGGTCAGGGTATGCCCTCACTGAGGCTCGAGAAAAAAGCCGCGGGCCCGGCTGGGCCCGCGGCAGGATGCTGCCCACGCCAGGGAGGTGAGCGGGCGGCTTGGGCTCCTTGTCAGGAGATGCCGCGCAGCGCGGCGGCGCCCCTCGACGATCTGCGCGTCATGTCTCTCGCAAGTCGGCGCCAGTCTGCGCCCGGATACCCTTCCGACGGAGTCGATCGACCAACCCGTAGGCCGCGAGCACCACTGCAAGGCTGAGCAGGCTGGCGTGCAGCTGACTGGCGAGGTCTGGCGTGAAGGCCATCGCGGCCAGGACGCCCATCATCGCGACGACGGCGGCATAGGCTGTCCATGGGAAGAACCAAAGCTTCAGGGTCAGAGGTCGCCCTTCCGCCTGAGCGCGCCGCCGCAGGACCATCTGTGAGCCAGCGATCAGCAGATAGACGAACAGAATGATGGCACCCGAGGCGTTCACGAGGAACGCGAAGACCCCCCCCGGCGAGACGGCTGAAACGCCCACGCCGACGAAGCCGAACAGGGTGCAGAAGATGATGGCGCGCGCGGGTACGCCCCAGCTGCTGAGCCCGACGAGCCACTGCGGCGCGTCGTTGCGGCCCGCGAGGGTGAAGAGCACCCGGGAGGCCACGTATATGCCGGAATTCAGGCACGACAGCACCGCGACGAGGACAACCATTTGCATGAGGATGGCGGCGCCGGGAATGCCGATGACCGTCAGCGCGGCGGTGAAGGGCGACTGACCGGGCTGGACCTGGACCCAGGGCATTACCGCCACGATCAGGCCCACTGCGCCCACATAGAACACGACGATGCGCGCCACGAGCGTGGTGGTAAGCTTGGCGACAAGCTCGGCCGAATCCTCCGCCTCGGCCGCTGCGACGGTGACGATCTCGGCACCCACCAGCGCGAAGATCACGCTCGTCGTGCCGGCGGCGACCGCCCACCAGCCGCGCGGCGCGAAGCCGCCATGGTCGACCAGATTGCCCCAGGTGGCGTCAGTCCCTGGGGGCAGGCCGAAGGCATAGGCCGCGGCCACAACGATGAAGGCGATGATCGCCGCCACCTTGATCGAGGAGAACCAGAACTCGAACTCCCCATAGGAGCGCGTGGACAGGAGGTTGGCGCCTGTCAGCACCACCATGAGCGCCAATCCGATCTGCCATGCGGGCAGCGGAATCCAACTGGCGACAATGTTGGCCCCGGCGATGGCCTCGATGGCCACGACCACCACCCAGAAGTACCAGTAGAGCCAGCCTGCGATGAAGCCCGCCCAGTTTCCCAGCGCCAGACGTGGGAACTCCGTAAAGGACCCGACGTGCGGATGGGCGACGGCCATCTCACCCAGCATCCGCATCACAACAAGGACGAGCAGGCCCGCGAGTGCGTAGCTGACCACCGCAGCGGGCCCGACCGCGGCGATGGCCGCGCTGCTGCCGACGAACAGACCAGCCCCGATGATCCCTCCGATCGAGATCATCGTCACGTGTCGGGGCTTCAACGTGCGCGCGAGTTGCGGCGCAGGCACCTGGCCGACAGGTTCCGTCACCACGAAATTTCCCCAAATCTGATCTGCATCGGAATCCCGATAGGCCCGCCTCGAAGTCCCCTCATGGACGGCCGCGCTCGTAGACGAGCTTTCCGCCGAGGATGGTCATGTCCACCTTGATGCCTAAGATGGCCTCGGGATCGACGGTGAGCGGATCCGCGCTCAGCACGATCATGTCTGCAAGCTTCCCCGCCTCGAGGGTGCCCTTCGACCGCTCCTCCCAGGACAGGTAAGCGGCCTTCTCAGTGTATCCGCGAATGGCTTCCTCGATGGAAACCCGCTCCTCCGGCCCCACGACCTCGCCGGACGGGTTCTTGCGGGTGACCGCCGAATAGAGGCCCACCATCGGCCCGATCGGCAGGTTGTCCGAACCGAAGGCGACGTGCAGCCCAAACTTCTTCCAAGGCGTCGCCACGGCGTTGTTGTGACGATAGCGGGTGGCGTCGAGCGTCTCCCGGTACCGTCCGTCCAGGTTGTAGGCGAAGTTCGGCTGTTGCGAGATCAGGATCCGGTACTTCGCCATTTTCACCATCGTGGCCTCGGGCGGCATGACGGTGAAATGGTCGAGGAACCATCTGTGGTCGCTATCCTTGATCTGGGGATAGCGGTCGAGAGCGCGCGCATAGGCGTCGACGGTCTGCACGATGGCAGCGTCGCCGATGGCATGCAGGGCAAGCTGCCACCCGTTGGCCGCAGAGGCGTCCACTAGGGTCTGCAGCTCGGCGTCGGTGTAACGGCCCTTGCCCCGGAATCCTGGGAGGTTCTTGTAGTCGGCCAGTGTCCAAGCGGTGGGCCCGGTGAAGCCGCCGTCGACCGGGTTCTCGCCGATGCCGCCGAGACGCACCCATTCGTCGCCTTCGCCGCTCTTCTTCCCGTACGCCTTGAGGCGTTCCGGGCCGGGGAAGTCGATGTAGGTGGTCACGCGAGGGATGGCGTGGCCTGTTTCAGAGTGCAGCAGCGCCAGCCGGCGCGGCGTCAGGCCGCTCGTCGTCTTGCCGGAGCCGCCGGCCCCGACGGGCTCGTCGTCAATGGTCGTCGAAGCCGAATGGAAGCTCGTGATGCCCAGCTCGAGAAGCCGTCTCATCGCCGCGACGTAGCCGGGCTTGAGCTCTTCCCAAGGGGCGGGCGGCACGTGCCGAAGGAAGAGGTCGATCCGCTCGCGCACGACGCCGTTCGGTTCGCCGCCAGCGTCATGCTCGATGAGCCCGGTGGGTGGATCAGGCGTCTTGCGGTCGATGCCCGCCATCTTCAGCGCAAGGCTGTTTCCAACGGCCGAATGTCCGCCCGCCCGGGTCAGGGCGACCGGATTATTCGGCGCCGCGGCATCGAGATCTGCACGATTGAGGTTGCGGCGTTCCGCGAACAGCGCCTCGTCCCAGCCATAGCCGGTGATCCATTCGCCTGGCCCAAGCTCAGCGGCCTTAGCCCGGACAATCTCCTGGACCTCCTTGATCGAGCGCGCAGGCTCGATGACCACTTGCCGCCGCGCGAGACTATAGATGTGCAGGTGCGTATCGATGAAGCCGGGCATCAGCGTGCGCCCGCCGAGATCGATCTTCGACTTCGCGTCGTATTTCGCCGCGAGTTCGTCTCCTCCCAGCTCCACGATGCGGCCATCCCGCACGGCGACGGCTTTGCGGATCGAGAACTCCCGATCTACGGTGAGGACCTTCCCGTTGTAGAGAAGAATGTCGGCGGGCTCTGCACTCTGTGCGCCGCCCGCGCTCGCCGCCAGCAACGCCGCGATCGAGATCAGCAGACCTCCACGTCCGGTCAGCCTCATGCGCCCCTCCCGCGATTGTGAGCGCACGCCGTTGCGCGCCCGTCACCGTTCCAGGACCCGAAGCTTTGCCCTCGCTCCGGAGATGAGGAAGTTGCGATTTTGGACGGGGATGGTGCGCCGCCTGCACCTAGCCGAAGAGGCCTCGATGAGCTCTGGCCGTTAACGCTCGCGTGCGTGTCGGGTCGCGCATCTCATTCTCGACCGGTATGCTCTCCGCCATGTGTCCGGCATTGAACGCCGTCCGCCGACCGCTCCTCCCTCGCCCACAGTCTCGGCACAACAGGGCCGGCCCGGCTTTCGATCGCAGCCGCCGCCTGGAGGCAGAGGTCTTCCCGGAACCGCGTGGCGATGAGCTGAACGCCGATCGGGGCGCCATCCACCAATCCGACGGGAACGACCGCAGCCGGCAGGCCGAGTAGGTTCACGGGGCCGACGAAGCGCAAGCCTTTCCAGAACAGGTTTCGGGCGCTGCCGTCGACATCCGCGTTTGGCCCAGGGGTCCGCTGCACGGAGACCGGCGTCAACAGCACCGGGTGCCGTTCGAGGAATTCCATCCAGGTTCGGATAAAGCCTGTGCGACGGGCGATCCCGCGCATGTAACCCTCGAGGTCCGTCACCGTCGATGACGCAAGCGAGGCTTCGATCAGGCGCTTGAAAGCGTCGCTCCCGACTTTCCGCATCAGCGGCGCCTGCATCACGGCGAACTCCGCGAACAGGAGGTCCCGCCAGAGCCCCCACACGGCCGAAAGCTCAGGAACCTCGACCTCTTCGAGTTCGTAGCCAGCCGCCGCCAGGTGCTCGCCGGCCTGGCGATAGAGCGCAACCACTGCGGGGTCGCAATCCATGTCGTCCGGGATCCTGGCGATGGCCGCGCGCCGAGGGACGGAATCCCCGTCCAGTGGCGCAGGCGCGTACCACGGATCTCGACGGTCCTGCGCCGACATCACTTCGAGCGCGACGCGCGCATCCTCAACCGTACGCGTCAGGGGCCCCTGGGCCGACATCAGCTGGGACACGAGGGCCCGCTCTTCCATGGCGGTCGGGTTGTAGGCAGCGATCCGTCCCTGGGTCGGCTTGATCGTCACGACGCCGTTGCAATGAGCCGGCCAGCGAAGCGACCCGCCGATATCGTTGCCATGGGCGATCGCCCCGATGCCCGCTGCGACGGCCGCGGCCGCGCCGCCCGAGGAGCCCCCGCAGGTGATGCCGGCGTCCCAGGGGTTGAAGGTCATGCCGTGCAGCGGATTGTCGGTGAAGGCGCGAAGCGAGAACTCGGGTGTATTGGTCAGTCCAAGTAGAATGGCGCCCGCGCGTCTGAGGTTCGCGACGACCGGCGCGTCCTCCTGCGCAATATTGTCTTTGAAGGCGACGACGCCGTTCGAATTCGCCTGGCCGGCCACGTCCACATTGATCTTGATGGTGATCGGCACGCCGTGCAGCGGCCCCAGTTCGGCTCCGCTCGCCTGGTGCGCGTCCGCAGCCTTGGCCGCACTAAGAGCGTCGGCCGCAAGCGGCACGACCACAGCGTTCAGGGGCGGGTTGGCGATAGACATCCGGGCCAAGTGCGCCTGCACGACCTCGACCGCACTGACTTGACCCTCCCGGACCGCGCGCGCGGTTTCCACCGCCGTCCACTGCCAGATTGATGTCTTCGTCATGTCCCCTCCGTTCTGCGCCGGCCTCTGTAAGGCCGTTCCGCTGGTCGCGACGCGCCAGGCGCTGCGGCGCGGCTCGCGTCACCCTACCGGCTGGTAATGCATCCAAGGGTGCTCCCGCCGGTGTGAAATGAGCACCGCACGGGGGCTTCGCCGCCCGTCCGCCTCATGGTCGCCACCGCCAAACCTGTGCCGTGGCTTCCACTATGACGCCGCGCGGACACCTGGCGACTGCGCCTGACTATGGCATTCGATCGCGCATTGCAGCCAGCGCCTGAAGCTCGCGACGAGGGGGGCGTTGCCGCGGTCCGCGCGACACGTGAGGACGTAAGCTCCGAGGATCGTCTCGCGGCTGCTCTGGGGGCCCACCACCACGAGCCGTCCAGCCTGAAGGTCGTCCCTCAGCAGGAACGGGTTGGCCAACACCACCCCTCGACCGCTGCGCGCCGCTTCAAGGGCGATGTGCGCATGCCATAGCCTTGGGCCGGGAAGCCCGGACGGGACGTCGACTCCCTGGCGCCCGAGCCACGCGATCCACTGATCGGCGCTCTCCTCGTGGAGCAAAGGCGCCTTCAGGAAGTCCTCAGGGGCGGCGATCGATTCCAGAGTGTCGGCCAGGGACGGGCTGGCGAGGGCCAGGACCGGAGGGCGCGCGATCTCGAAGGTCTTTAGGAACGGGTCCGGCGCGGGCGCGGGATCGGGGACGAACCGGATGTCCACGTCGGTGCCGCGCGCGGTGAAGTTGGGCTGCTGGTCTGTGGGCTGCAGCTCAAGTTCTATATCGGGATGCTGATCCTGAAAGGTGATCAGCCGACCCGCCAGCCACTCGGATGCGAACCCCGGCACGCAGGAAATGCTGAGCAGGTTGTCGTTGCCCCGGCGGATGAGCTCGGCCGTCGATTCCGCGATCTCATTGATCGCTCTCGAGATTCGGGCGTGATAAACGCGTCCGTCGTCGGTGAGTTGGCTGCCGCCTCGAAGTCGGTCGAGCAGCGGGACCCCCAGCCAAGATTCGAGACTCCTGACATGCCGGCTCACCACTGTATGGTCTATGCTCAGCGCCTGGGCAGCCCCGCGTATCCCGCGCAGTCGTCCCACCGCTTCGAACGCCCGCAGCGCTGCAAAGGGAGGCACGGCCCGGCGATCATCGAGCGGTGTCTCGCGACGTGCGCCGACCAGCGTCAGCGCGCCAGGGCGTTTGTCGGCGTCACGCATCGCAGGGCCCTTCATCTGGAAAGAATAGCAAGCCCTGCCACAGACGACCCGCCGCGGCGGCGGATCGGGGCCTTGGCGGGACGGATTGGGCTCATGGCGCGCTACATACCTTTCGCGGCGGCGTGCGCCGCCCGCACGAACGCGTCCCTCGCTCGGTAGAGATTCGCACCGCCAGCCGTCGGCCAGGCCGCGTTCGTCACAATGATCAGACCATCTTCGGGGAAGGTCGTGATCGACTGGCCGAAGATGCCCACGGCTTCGTATCCGCCGTCGTCGCGCATCCACCAGAAGTAGCCATAGCCGGGCGGGGGCGCCCCATTCTTGATCTGCGGCGTCGTCGCCTGTTTGACCCAGCCTTCCGGCAGGATCCGCTGTCCCCTTGCGACCCCGTCCTCGAGCACAAAGAGGCCGAACCTTGCGTAATCTCGCAGGGTCATCGACATGCAGCAGCCGCCACGCTCATGACCGCTGGTGTCTGTCAGCCAGATTCCGTCCCGTTCCATCCCGAAGGGGCCCCAGATCTTCTCTGAAGCATATTCGGCAAGCGACTTGCCCACTGCTGTAGACACCAACACGCCAACAAGGTCGGTTTCACCGGTGTTGTAGGTGAACTTAGCGCCGGGAGTGTTCGCGCGCGGCAGGCGGCTCATGTAGCTCACGATCGGGTTCTGACCGGGCTCACGAAAGGCCGTTCCGGCCCTCGCCACATCCGAGTTGGGATCGGTGTAATCTTCGTTCCACCGGACGCCGGAACTCATCGTCAGGAGTTGCCGGATCGTGACCCCTTCGTATGCCGATCCCTTGAGCGCCGGGATGTAGTTCGTGACCACATCGTCGAGGCTCTTGATCTTACCGTCCTGGATCGCCGCCCCCACGAGGGTCGAGGTGACCGACTTTGCAACCGAGAAGGATGTCCAGCGGTCTTCCGGCTTACGTCCGAGCCCATAGCGCTCCAGCAGGATTTTGCCGTCCTTCAACACGAGGACGCCGGACAGCCGGTTTTCGGCCATGTAATCCTCGACGCCCTGCTCGCGGCCATCGAAGGTCCAACGGGGGGAAATCTGTCGAACTGCGAGCGGCAGCGGACGCACATAGGTTCCCTTCCGGATCGTCTCGACCGGATAGGCGGTCTCCATCGACCCGTAGAGGATCCTCTGCTGCTCGGGGGACAAGGTCAGAAGATTCGGTCTCGATTCCGCCGACAGCGACGCGCTCGAGGCGCAGGCCCCCAGCAGCAAGGTCAGGGCCAGGGCCGCGGGCCTTAGCTTACCCATAAGATCGTACCCCCAAGCCAATTTAGTACGATCGACCTAAACACGGCGCCGTTCGTGATACAAGACCAAGGTCCGGACGGCTTGTTCTGGACCAGCGCCCTCACGAAGGATCGACGGCAATGTTTCGAGGCTCGCGAGAGATTCTGTGCTCCGCCGCCCGAGGAGCCTACTTATCGCAGCTCAGCGGGTACGCTGGGGGGGGGGCGGACGAGGCCTCGCAGCCGCATAGCGCCGGAGGAGCGATGAACGAACCCGCATCCTTGAAGATCAAGATTCGAGCCGGTGCCTACCCGAGGACCGCGGATACGGTCGAGCAGATCCTGAGGTCTACGCTCAAGATACTCATGACCGATGGCTATTCGGCTTTGAGCATTCGCCGGGTGGCTGGCGACTGCGGCGTCGCGATCGGCAACCTGACCTACCATTTCCCGAACAAGGCCGCTCTGCTCAAAGAACTGTTGGAAGCGGTTCTGGAAGCCTATGCGGATCGGGCGAGGCAAGGGGCTTAGGAGTTCAAGCTGGACGACCGCACCGCTTTGAAGGCCGGCCTGTTCAACGTCCTGCGCGACGTGCAGAGCTTCCAGACGACGCATCTGTTTCCCGAGCTCTGGTCGCTCGCTAACCACGACGAAGAGATTTCGTCGCTGCTGCACAACTTTTACCGCCGCCTGCATCTTCCGGTCATCGCGCGCATCCGACGCTTGAACCCGACGCTGGATGAGGCTGACGCCGAGACTGTCGCAGTCTTCATCTCGAGCTTCGTGGAGGGGTCCACGATCTTCGCGGGGCACGGGAAGCCCCATGCTGGACGAATGGCTGACCTGGCGTCCATCGCGCTCGAGACACTGGTCGGGATGGTCGAGACCATGACACCGGAACGTCTTCATGCGCTGCGCGAGCCTTGGGCGAACGCACCTCCCGAAATCTCCGGGCCGGCTGAGTTCCTCCTGCGCGAGCCTGTGGGGTAGAAGCATCGGGAAAGAGGCGCGGAGCTGAAGCTCTCGCTGAAACCGCCGGAGGGCCCGGGCTCCCAACCCATTTGAAGCCACGCGCTGCGTCCCGGCCTCGGACATCAGGGGCTCAGCAGGATGTGAGCGCGTCCACCTCGTCGTTTCGTCAAGCGAGACGGGCCGAGCGAATTTGCGAGAGCGTGCCGTGCATGAGGTTCCGGTTGGCGTCGCAGCCTGGCGGGTTTTCAACTAGGTGAGCGCGACCCAGGCTCCGATGATGGCTAGAACTGCTATCGCGCCGCCTAGCGGGTACATGGCGAGGCGCCACCAAGGCGTCTCACTGAAATCGTCCGGGTGCTCGGCCATATGGGCCCTTTAGCATCCTGGCGACGTGGCGTCGCTGGCGCGGTGGGGGGGCTAGGGCGTCGACGCTCTGCAGCGATGTTACGCTGCTCCAGATGGCGCGGCCGGCGACGCGCAACGGAAAGTCGCCGAAGAAGCGGTCAAGAGTACAGCCCAAAGCGCATCGGACGCGGGCGCTAAGCAACGGTAACGGTGGAGAAGCGTCCCTGTGGAGACCCGCGCGTCACTCAGCGAACCGCTCGAGCAGCTTAACGTCGTCGATCTGGTGCCGCTCACATCTCACGCATCTTCTTATAGGCGTCAGCGACGACGTCGCTGAGCATCAGCCTATCGCCTGTATGGTCTCGGGCAGCGCAACCGGCGGATCGAAGAGTGTTCTCGCCAGCGCCTCCAAATCTTCCGCCAGCAGGGCTGCGAGCCGGCGGCGCGCGGTGTGGGGTACGATGCGAGCCCTCACGTCGCTGTAAGAGACGGGCCAGACCCCCCGCCATGTAGCCTCTCGCGTCGAGGGGCGCGACGACAGCTTGGAGATAGCGTGCTCTGCAATCGCCGATAGCTCGCGCACGGACATAAGGCCGCCGTCGTGACGAGCGACCAACCCAAGGCTGATCCGTTCAGTCTTGCGGCGGCGGGACACCTCGAACGCGTAGACCCTTCTGCCAGAAACCTGGATGTGGCCGACGGCAAACTGGCGGTCACGCCAAGCGCTGCCCCAGCTTGGATGAGCCTGCAACAACATGACTTTGCCCGCGGCGCCTCGAAGGGGATCTTGGCCCACGAGTCCTCCACTTTGGTGGCGCCCTAACTTGCCGATCGCACTCGCGAACACAGAGAGCGGATAGCTGAGCGCCTGACGGTCGTAAGGTGCAAATTGACCGACCTCTCCGGCCTGTCGCTCCAGTAATCTGTCCGAAGGTGGCGGACCGGGCTCCGCCGGTGCTGCGCGGTAGGAGGGGCCTGGTCGAAGGATCACGCCCCCAACGCTGGCGTCGCTCCCGGGGCTCAGGGCTGACAGACTGTCGACCGTGCGTTCATTCCAGCTTGTCTGACGCGAGCCGCCGCGGCGATATCGTCGAGCAATCTCGTACTTGATCTCGATCCGCCCTAGTCGGGGGAAGGCCCTCCGCAGTGACTCAGGAAACGGTGAGAGCCCGCCGACAGAAAGCCCGGGGCGGCGGTGACTCTCCAACGCGGCATCCCGTGAGATGATCGTGCGATAGCGGCTGGAAGTCTCAGGCTCGCCCGCATCCGGATCGTCAACGTCCAACTCATCTGTCCCGTGCGGAAGCTTGACAATTAAGCGTTTGAACGGCGCGGGTCGAAAGTCGCTCAAGATTGCAGCGGCCACGAACGCGCGTTCCTGTCGCTCGCCGTAGTGATCAAGATCAACCGGCACCGTGTGGCCGAGCAAGGCGTAGGAGTGCTGTCCGGCCGCGAGCACGGCTGGCGGTAGAGGGCCCTCTCCACTTGCATCAAAAGAGCCAAGCATATCTGCGGCGGCGGCCTGCCACATCGTCATCAGGTCGGGTGAGTTGAGCAACATGGCGAGGTGCAAGGCGGACGATCTATCCGTGAGACCGGCGACAGGTGCGATCTGCATCACCTCCGGTTCGACCATGCCCGAGGCATCGAGATCGACGAGCCCCGTTCCCGGAGGGCTATGGGCCGCCGACATGAAGCCGTCGGCCAACCAACTGACCGGACCGAAATAGAAGCGAAGCAATTCGCCTGCCCTGATGTAGATGCGCCTTCCGGCATGTTCACATACCGTCGCGATCGGATAATCCTGTATCGGCCGAGGCGTGACCGCGCTTCCGAGGGGACGATGTCCGATAGCGGCGTACGCGCTCAGCCCGTTGTCGGAAAGCTGGCATAGCTGATTGGCCTGAAGCCGCGTTGCTTGCCGCTCGACCAACGCTTTTGCCGTCCCGGAGATCACTCGATTCTGGAAGATCGTTCCCGGCCGCAGGATCGACAGCTGCTCTATGGGAGCCCACACAGAAACGCGGCTCCCGCCGCCTTCGCCTTCCAGAACGCCTAGGCTGCACTCGATCTCGTAGCCGTCGGTGCGCGCCGTGCTCGCTCGTATCCGGCTGTGGCTGATCAACACATAGCGATCATCCCCCGGCAGCCACGGGAGACTCAGTGCATGCTCAGCGAGCGGTACAATCGGCTGGGAGGGCGATGGGGACACAACTCCACGTTGCCAAGTAATCGTTTCGATAGAGCTACCGGACTACTTCTTTCCAGTTGCGAGGGCGTTTTCTGGCGCAGACCGCCTGGAGTCTCAAAGAGACGCGGTTCGTCGTACTGCTTAGGTCCCCTTCAGGCTCATCGACTGTTTCCGCGGCGCATCGCCTGTTGCGTTTTCACACCGCCGCCCGTGAGGGCCGCCATGCTGGCCGAGTGGTGCGGGGTGCGGAACGGGCGTGCGCGGCTGAGCTGGCCCCTGGCGATCAGGCCGGCCACCGAATGGATCATTGAGGTCTCGAGCAGCTCGCCCGGCGTCAGCGGCGGCAGCAGGCCGGGCAGGCGGGCCGCCATCATCGACTTGCCCGAGCCGGGCGGGCCGACGAAGCAGAGGTTGTGGCCGCCGGCCGCGGCGATCTCCAGGGCGCGCTTGGCGTTCTCCTGGCCCTTCACGTCGCGCAGGTCGGGGACCCGCTCGCCGTCCAGCATGTCGCCGGCCTGGGGCTGCGACAGGATCTGGGTCCCGCGGAAGTGGTTCACCAGGGCGATCAGCGACGGCGCCGCCAGCACCCGCGTCTCCCCCGCCCAGGCCGCCTCCGGGCCGCAGGCCTCGGGGCAGATCAGGCCCAGCCCCAACCCGCCCGCGGCGACGGCGGCCGGAAGCGCCCCGGCCACCGGGGTGATCCGCCCGTCCAACGCCAGCTCGCCGACGGCCGCCCAGCCCTCCAGCGCATCGGGCGGGATGATCCCCATCCCGGCCATGATCGCCAGCGCGATGGGCAGGTCGTAGTGGCTGCCTTCCTTGGGCAGGTCGGCGGGGGCCAGGTTGGCGATGATCCGCCGCGACGGCAGCGCCAGGCCCATCCCCTGGAAGGCGCCCCGCACGCGCTCCCGGCTTTCGGAAACCGCCTTGTCGCCCATGCCGACGAGGAAGAATTTCTGCTCGCCGCGGGTGAACTGGACCTGGACGTCGACGCGGACGGCCTCCACCCCCCGGAAGGCCAGGGTCACCACACGCGCCGACATCCCCTCAACCCCTTGTGGCTCGTTCGAAGTTATCCACAACCGAGCATGGACCTCGGCTCAGATCAAGAACAAAAACCGAACTTAGGGGGAAAGTAAGACAGTTCCGTAACTTCCGGACGTCTTTTCGACAACATTCTAGGCCCCGGCCCGAAGCCCTTCAATCCGCTGCCACATCACGTCCGTGGCGTCGATTCCGGTGAAGCGCTTGAGCGCCACCGCGCCGGTCGGCGAGGTCACATTGATCTCGGTGAGCGACTCTCCGATGACGTCGATGCCCACGAAGATCAGGCCGCGGGCCTTCAGTTCGGGGCCGATCGCCGCGCAGATCTCGCGGTCGCGCGCCGACAGCTCCACGGGCTCGGGCAGGCCGCCCACGGCCATGTTCGAGCGGATCTGGCCCTTGGCGGGCACCCGGTTGATCGCGCCGACCGGCTCGCCGTCGACGATCAGGATGCGCTTGTCGCCCTTGGTCACCGACGGCAGGAACTTCTGGACGATCACCGGCTCGCGGCCAAGCTCGGCATGGATCTCCAGCAGGGCGTCCAGGTTGGGGTCGTCGACGAGGTGGCGGGTCACGCCCGAGCCGCCGCGGCCGTTGAGGGGCTTCAGGACCACGTCGCCATGCTTCGCCCGGAACTCGCGGATCGCCTCGCGGTCCCAGGTGATCAGCGTCGGCGGCTGCAGGTGGGGGAACTTGGTGACGAAGATCTTCTCGGGCGCGCTGCGCACCTCGGCGGGGTTGTTCACCACCAGGGTCTTCGGATGGATCGCCTCCAGGAAGAAGGTGGCGTCGATGTAGTGCATGTCGAACGGCGGGTCCTGGCGCATCAGGACGACGTCGAAGTCCGACAGCTCGACCTTGCGGAGGTCGCCCAGCTGGGCGTGGTCCCCCTTCACCCGCTGGACGGCGACGTCGCGGCCGCGCGCGAAGACCCGGCCGTCTTCCAGGCTGAGGCTGTTGGTCAGGTAGACGAACAGGGAATGGCCCCGCGCCTGGGCGGTCTCCATCATCAGGAAGGTGGTGTCGGCCTCGATATTGATCCCCTCGATGGGATCCATCTGGACGGCGACCTTCAGGGACATGCGGGCGTTCCTCGGCATCAAGCTCAGCCGACATAGGGGGTCGGGGCGCGGAGCGCCAGCCGGCTACCGGTTCGCGATCCAACCCCGCGGCAGATCGGCCATGGCCACGCCCCGCAGGATCAGCCGCGCGCCCTGGAACTCGACCACAGTGTCCGCGCCCACCTGGCGGGCGGCGTAGCCCGTGCCCCGGGTGACCTGGATTCGGTCGCCCTCGCCGGCGTTGAAATCCATGATCTGGTCCACGCCCGAGCCGACGGCGAAGCTGAAGGTGTCGCCGCCCTTGCCGCCGTGGAGGACATCGTCGTCCCGGCCTCCGGCGATGAAGTCGTCGCCATCGCCGCCATAGACGACGTCGCGGCCCTGGCCCGCCGGCAGGGTGTCGTTGCCGGCTCCGCCGTTCAGCGTGTCGTCGCCCGGCCGACCCTGGATGACGTCGGACCGGGGCGTGCCTTCGAGGAGGTCGTCGCCCGGCCCGCCCTCGATCAGCTTGCCCTTGCGCGGGCGCGGACCGGTGGACGGATAGATGAGGTAACTCTTCCGGTTGGCGATGTTCTGCCGGATGCGAGCCTGCGCCTCGGGCGGCGCCGGCGGGCCGCCAGCCATGACGATCGGCAGGCTGCCCTCGACGACCTCGAGGGCCACGATGTCGGGTTGGAAGCGCGCGATGAGGTCGGGGCGCCACACGCCATCCTGGTTGTGCGCCGTGACGATGCGGCTGAAGTGCGCGTAGAGGAACGGCAGCAGCGCGTTCGAAAAGGAATCCACCGTCATCAGCAGGGTGGGCTTGCCGACCTGTCCCGTCTCGATCAGCCGCGGGCCGGTCCAGTCGAGCTTCGGGCTGAGATAGGTGATCCTCAGATTCTGTGGAGGCACGGTCTCCTCGACCATCGGATAGTCGACCTTCACGAAGCTCGCGACCCCCAGCATCCGCGCCAGGTCCCGGGGCGATCCGCCTTCGCCGGGCGCCGTGAGAGGCGAGAAGTCCTCTAGGCCGCGCGGCCCCTCGGCCAGCCCGCGGGCCTGGAGGTTTCGCATGAAGGCCGCGTAGCCGTGATAGGCGCCCAGGTCGGTCCAGTGGGTGTCGTGCCGGCTGTAGGTCTTGAGCCCCCAGCGGGCCTGCCGCGCGATCTCGGCGTACGGATAGACCACGTCCCCGGCGCCCGACAGCCGCGCGAGACGGCTCAGCCGGACCGCGGTGCGGTTCGGGTCCAGGTGAAACCAGCCGGGCGCGAATTCGGGATAGACGGTCTCCTTCAGGGGAGGCGCCAGCACGACGTAGGCGCGCCCTTCCGCCCGCAGGGCTTCCGTCCGGCCGGCAAGACCCTCCAGCCAGGCCTGGGCGGCGGCGTCCGCCAGCGGCGGATCCCCGCGCCCGGCGCCCAGATGGGTGGAGTCGTCGTGGAACAGCCATCCGTCGCGCCCCACGATCACCCGGCTCGAGCCGCTGACCCCAAACTGCATGCGAAGCGCGTTCAGGGCGCCGATGAGCTGGATGCGCGGCGGAAAGTGGTCGGCCACCCAGGCGTCGGTCGCCTTGCGAAAGGCCGTCAGGTCGGCGGCGCTGCGGGGTGGTTCCGGCGGCGCGGCCAGGACCCGGTTCTCCTGGATGTCGGGCCGCCCCATGATCCGCGGCGCCACGAAGGCGCCGGCGATCACCGCGACCGCGGCGCCGATCAGCCGTCCCCAATGTCCGCGCCGGATGTCCGCCATCAGAACCGGAAGTACAGGAAGGGGTTGAGGGTCGAGCCCGCCAGGATGGCGACGCTCAGCACCAGGCCGGCGATCAGCGCCGGGGTGGCCAGGACGTGGACGCCCTGGGTGTCCAGCCGGAGCTCCAGCGTATGCGCGGGATCCAGCTTCGGGGCGCCGAGACGGTCCAGCAGCCACGGTAGGGTGGGAACCGCGAAGACCAGGCCCGCGGCGATGGCGGCCAGGGTCTCGGCGTTCAACAGGATCGTCGTGCCGACCGGCGGCGCGACGATCGCGGCGGGGTTCGCCATGACCGCCAGGTAGTCCAGCGCCTGTGGCAGGGTTTCGGCCCGGAACAGCACCCAGCCGACCAGCACGACCAGCAGGGCGTAGGCGTGACCGACGAACCGAGGGGCCGCCGCCAGCAGCCGCGACAGGCCGAAGCGTTCGATCAGCAGGAAGGCGCCGTGATAGAGGCCCCAGACGACGAAGGTCCACGCCGCCCCGTGCCAGACGCCGGTGAGCAGGAAGACCACCAACAGGTTGCGCACCGTCTTGGCCGCGCCGGCCCGATTGCCGCCCAGCGGGATGTAGACGTAGTCGCGGAACCACGACGACAGCGAGATGTGCCAGCGCCGCCAGAACTCGGTAATCGAGCGGCTGGCGTAAGGGTGGTCGAAGTTCTTCGGGAAGGTGAAGCCCAGCATGAAGGCCAGGCCGATCGCCATATTCGAATAGCCGCAGAAGTCGAAATAGATCTGCAGGGCGTAGGCCAGGGCGCCCAGCCAGGCGGTGGCCGGATCCAGCGCCCCGCCCAGGCCGAACGCGTGGTCGGCCAGCGGGGCCACGCTGTTGGCGACCAGCACCTTCTGGCATAGGCCGACGATGAAATACTGGACACCCAGGCCGATGCGGCCGGTCTTGCGGCGGTCGGCGTGCAGCTCCTCGGCGATGTTGGCGAAGCGCACGATCGGCCCCGCGATCAGGTGCGGGAACATCAGGATGTAGGCGGCGAACCGGGTCAGGCTGGGCTCGACCTCCACGCGCCGCCAGTAGACGTCGGCCACGTAGCTGATCAGCTGGAAGGTGAAGAACGAGATGCCCAGCGGCAGGGTCAGGTTTAGCTCGGGAAGCGGCGCGCCGGGTATGAGGAGGTTCAGGTTGTGCGCGAGGAAGCCCGCGTACTTGAAGACGCCCAGCACCCCCAGGTCGAGGACGATCAGGCCGGTCAGGATGGCCCGCCGTCGCCCCTGGCCCCCGGCGGCGGCCAGCACGCGGGATCCCGCGTAGTTGGCCAGGATCAGGGCCGCCAGGAGGAAGATGTAGGGGCCTTCGCCCCAGACGTAGAAGGCCGCGCTGCCCGCCAGCAGCGCGGCCGTTCGCCAGCCGGACAGGTAGTAGCCGAGCAGGAAGACCGGCAGGAAGTAGAAGATGAAGATGATCGAACTGAAGACCATCTTCCGCCGCCGCGCGCTCCGCCCCTGATTCGCGCCGCCATCTGAGCGGCGAAGGCGCGGGTGCGCAACCCGCGCGTGTCCGGCTCGTCGTCAGTTCAGGCGCAATCTCACCCGCTCGCGCTGCGCCCGGGCGGCCAGGGCCGCGCCCCCGTCGAGAGCGGTGGCGCGCTGCAGGGCCTCCAGCGCGCCGGCCAGGGCGCCCTGGCCTTCGCGGGCGGCGGCGACGTCCAGCCAGGGCCGGTGGTCGGTGGGGTCCAGCAGGGCGCGGCGCATGGCGGCGCGCTCGGCGCGGGCGAAGTCGCCGTAGGCGGTGGCGTTGGCGTAGACGATGTTCTGCAGGCGCAGCAGGACGGCCCGGTCGCTCACCGGCGCCATCAGCCGGTCCAGCCGGTCGGCGACGTTGGGGGTCAGGCCGGCGTGCAGCGCGCGCCGGGTCAGTTCGGAAGGCAGCACGACGCGGCCCTCGGAGAACGGGTCCAGGGCCAGTGGCCCCTCGTCGGTCTCGATCCGCAGCAGGAAGTGGCCGGGGAAGTCGACGCCCTGCAGAGTCAGGCCGCACTTGCGCGCCGCGTGCAGGTAGAAGAGGCCGACGGTGACGGCCAGGCCCTTGCGCCGGCCCGCGACGGAGATGACGTCGGCGTTGTCGGGGTCTTCCAGGGTGAAGAGGTCGCCGGACAGGCCCAGGTCGCCGGCCATGGTCTCGGCGATGGCCTCCTCGGGACTTTCACGCTTCAGTCGCTCCGAGAGGCGCTCGACCGCGATGGCGGCGATCTCGCGCGCCGAGCCCGGGTCACGCGCCGGATCCTCATGGATCGCGCAGGCGATCGCGGCCTCCAGCAACGGGAAGTCGCCTTCGGGGAGGCTCCCCGCCTCCGACAGGATGCTTTCGGCCTCGTCGCGGTTCATCCGTCCCTCAACCGCCCTTCCAGGCGTCCGGAATATGCCTAGGAAGCCGCCCGGGCGCGAGAGCCAGCAGATCGAGCCGGACCACGCACCTCGAAAGGCCCGGCCGATTGGCTGCAAGCGCGGCGCCAGCCCGGCGCAGCCGGTCGCGCTGGTCGAAGGTGACGGTTTCCAGGGCGGCCTCCAGGCTGGACCGCCTCTTGACCTCGATCACCGCCAGCACCTCGCCGCGCTTGGCCAGCAGGTCGATCTCGGCCTGGGGCGTCTTCAGCCGGAAGCCCAGGATGCGGTAGCCCTTGGCCATCAGCCAGGCGGCGGCCCAGGCCTCGGCGCGCCGGCCGGAAAGCCGCGCCGCCGCGCCTCGGGCGGACCGTGCGCTCACCGCCTCGGCTCCCCATCCTGCTTGAGCTCCATCGCCCGGCGGTAGAGGTCGCGGCGCGGCAGGCCCAGGGCCTTGGCCACCTCGGCGGCCGCATCGGCGGGCTTCAGCCGGCTGAGCGCGTCGGTGAGCGCGGCGTCGGCGTCGGCGGCGGTCGCCTCGGTCTCGCGGCCAGGCGCCACCAGGATCACGATCTCGCCCTTGGGCGCGTCCAGCCTGGGGTCGGCGGCCAGGGTCGCGAGCGGCCCCCGGTAGAAGGTTTCGTACAGCTTGGTCAGCTCGCGGCAGACCACCGCCTCGCGATCGCCCAGCACGGCGGCCATGTCGGCCAGGCTGTCGGCCAGCCGCGAGCCGCCCTCGAAAAACACCAGGGTGGCGCGCACGCCGGCGAACTCGGCCAGGAAGGTGCGCCGCGCCGCGCTCTTCGGCGGCGGAAACCCCACGAACAGGAAGCGGTCGGTGGGCAGGCCGGCGGCGGACAGCCCGGCCAGGAGGGCGGAGGCGCCGGGGATCGGGAAGACCTTGTGCCCGGCCTCGGCGGCCTCGCGCACCAGCCGGTAGCCGGGGTCGGAGATCAGCGGCGTGCCCGCGTCGGACACGATCGCCACCCGCTGGCCCGCCGCCAGGGCCGCCAGCACCTTCGGCCGGACCCGTTCGGCGGCGTGCTCGTCGTGCCGCTCCATCCTGCCCTTGATCCCGAAGGCGGCGAGCAGCTTGCCCGACACGCGGGTGTCCTCCGCCAGGATGAGGTCGGCCTGGTTCAGCACGTCCAGCGCACGCAGGGTGATGTCGCGCAGATTGCCGATGGGCGTCGCCACCACATAAAGCCCCGGCGCCAGCGGGGCGTCGTCGAGTATGGGGATGGGCAGGTGGCGGGCCATGGGGGGAGGGTTCGCCGCTCCGGCGGGCAAAGGCAAGCGCAGCGACCATAGCGAGTGCAACAGCGGTCGAGCGGCTAAGGTTGCGCAGGCTGGCGGAGATCCACGTTTCGGCGCCCTAGGCGGTGGCCAGCTCCATCGTCAGCCGGTCCAGCACCCGCCGGCCTTCGCGCGTCGCCCGCAGGCGCTCCGGATCGTCGGCCACGAGGCCCAGCTCGATCATCCGGCGCACCGTCGGGTGGTCGGGCCGGAGCTCCAGCGCCGCCACGTCCTCGAACGGCGTCCCCTCGGCGATCCGCAGCCCGCTGAGCAGGCGCTCCTCGGCGGCCTCGACGGGGCTGAGCCGCTCCCGTTCCGAGAATCCCACGCCGGCCTCGGCCACCTGGCGGACGTAGTCGGCCGGGCGATCGGCGGCCTTGGTGGCCACGCGGGCGCCGTCGAGCGTCAGGCGGCCATGCGCGCCCGGCCCCGCGCCGACATAGTCCCAGCCCTTCCAGTAGACCAGGTTGTGGCGCGAGCGGGCGGCCTCGCCGCGGGCGTGGTTGGAAACCTCGTAGGCCTCGAAGCCCTGGGCCTCCAGCGTGGCCTGGGTGGTGTCGTAAAGCTCGGCGCCCAGGTCCTCGCCGGGGGGCTTGAAGGCGCCCCGGCGGACGGCGCGGTCGAAAGCGGTGCCCGCCTCGATGGTGAGCTGGTAGGGCGAGACGTGCTCCGCGCCGAGGTCGATGGCGGCCTCGAGCTCCCTGGCCCAGGCGGCCGGCGCCTGGCCGGGCAGGGCGTAGATCAGGTCCAGCGACAGGCGCGGGAAGGCCCGGCCCGCCGCCTCGGCCGCCCGCCGGCCCTCGGCGGCGTCGTGGTTGCGGCCCAGGAATCTCAGCGCCGCGTCGTCCAGCGCCTGCAGCCCTAGGGAGAGGCGGGTGACCCCGGCGTCGGCCAGGGCGGCGAACCGGCCGGCCTCCGCGTCGGTGGGATTGGCCTCCAGGCTGACTTCGAGGTCGGGCGCCGGCGTCCATAACCTGCGCGCCGCCGCCACGATCTGCGCCGCCCATTCCGGCTCCATCAGCGAGGGCGTGCCGCCGCCGAAGAACACCGAGACCAGGTCGCGCGACCCGGTCAGCGCCCGTTGCGCCTCCAGGTCGGCGACGATGGCGCGGGCCAGGCCGGCGGCCTCGGCGTCGCGGCCCCTGGCCTTGAAGACGTTGAAGTCGCAGTAGGGGCAGATCTTCGCGCAGTAGGGCCAGTGGACGTAGACGCCCAATGGGGGTGCGTCGGTCAAAGCAGGGCGGCTTTCAGCTTCACGAACGCCCGCGCCCGGTGGCTCATCCCGTCCTTGGTCAGGGGCGCCATCTCGCCGAAGGTGATCTCGTGGCCCTCGGGCATGAAGATCGGGTCGTAGCCGAAACCCTTGTCGCCGCGGGGCGGGAAGGTCAGCGTCCCGTCCACGCGCCCCTCGACGACGACCGCCGGCCCGTGCGGCCAGGCGACCGCGAGCGCCGAGGTGAACCAGGCGGCGAGATCGTCGGCGCCGACTTCATCCAGCCGCTCCTCGACCTTCCGCATCGCCATGGCGAAATCCTTGTCCGGCCCGGCCCAGCGGGCGGAGAAGATGCCCGGCGCGCCGTCCAGCGCCTTGACGGACAGGCCGGAGTCGTCGGCCAGGGCGATCATGCCCGAGGCGTCCGCAGCAGCGCGGGCCTTCAACAGCGCATTACCCGCGAAGGTGGTCTCGGTCTCGTCCGGCTCGGCCAGGCCCAGCTCGCCGGCGGCCACCAGCTCGAACCGGCCGTCCAGGATCTCGGCCAGCTCGCGGGCCTTGCCGGGGTTGTGGGTGGCGACGACGAGGCGGGTCCCGGGCTCCAGCTTCAAGGCCATCAGGTCGACTCCATGCTCCGCAGCCGGCGGAACATAGCGCCCGGCGGTCCTGTTGCATTGCAAAAGTTTAATATCGTTACTCGATATTCACGTGATCGAAAATCGATGTGGGCGTATCGATAATCACATCAGGACATGAGGTTCTGACCCACCCACCGCTGCACTGCAGCATAACCAGACCGGAGATACGAAATGTTCGCCCAAGCCATGAACCACCTCGATCGCGCCGCGATGCTCTTCGTCGTCGTCCTGGCCGCCATGCCGATCCTGAGCATCGCCGCCCGCGCCGCCTTCCTCTAAGACTCAACCTGAGTCATGAGGTTCGTCCGATCCGCCCCGGCCCTCGGCGAGTAGCCGACGCCGCGGCGGATCCAGACGAGCAGACGGGGGAGCAGTCAGGCATGCGCGCCTTGGGACCGGGCTCGGTATCGAGCTTTCTGAAGATCATCCTGGATGTCGTCTTCGCAGCCCTCTGGATCGGCGTCGTCGCCCTCTCCCTGATCACGCTCGCGGCGCTGCTGCTGAGCTTCAATCCCGACCTCCTCGCCAACCTCACCAAGGCCACCGACGCCGGGGCCGTCGCGCGGGACACCGCGCTGGGCGAGCTGGCGTCCAACGGCTCCTCCATCACCAGCGGCCTGCTGGCCGCCGCCCTCTACCTAGCCGGCATCCTGGTGATCGTGGGTTCGCTGCGCCGGATCTTCACGACGCTCACCGCCGGCGACCCCTTCCATCCCGACAATGTGGCGCGGCTGCGCCTGATCGGCCTGATGCTGGCTGGCCTCGAGCTGGGACGCTACGCCTTCTGGGCGGTGAGCGCGTGGCTCCTCCCCGGCGTGGGCCGGATCGAGCCCAGCATGAGCCTCACCGCCTGGTTCTCCGTCCTCGTGGTCTTCGTGCTCGCGGAGGTGTTCCGCGAGGGCGCGCGCCTGCGTCGCGAAGCCGAACTGACCATCTAGGGCCGCCGATGCCGATCCGCGTAAGCCTCGACCGCGTCCTCCTGGAGCGGCGCATGTCGCTCACCGAGCTGGCCGACCGCGTGGGCGTGACCATCGCCAACCTGTCGATCCTGAAGACCGGCAAGGCGCGCGCCGTGCGGTTTTCGACCCTCGCCGCGCTCTGCCGAGAACTCGACTGCCAGCCGGGCGACCTGCTGGTCTACGAGGCGGGCCCAGACGACGGCTTCCTCGAGGAGGACGAGGACGGATAGGAGCCTTCGTCGTGCGGCCGTGCAGATCGTGCGGCATTGCAGCGCAGATTATTTCACCAGGCGTAGAAATCCTTGATTGCGCCGAGAGCAACGCCCATATGCAGAGCTACGCTGCACTGCACAATGGAGTGACGCAGATGTCCGCCCTGATCGAAAAGTTCCTCGACGCGATGTTCGCCCCGCTGGCGCGCGAGCTTGAGCGCCTGCCGCCCTCGGCCCTGCGCTTCAACGTCTTCTTCTGATCTGAAGTAGAGCGCCATCCCGGTCTTCGCGATGCGAAACCGGGATGGCAATCGTCAGGGTCGGCGGCTTAGCCGCCCGTCGCCGCCCGCTGGATCGCGCACAGTTCGCCGATGCCCTTGCGGGCGAGCGAGAAGAGGGCGTCGAACTCCGCCTGGCTGAAGCCGCGCTTTTCGCCGGTCGCCTGGACCTCGACGATGTCGCCGGTCCCGGTGAGCACGAAGTTGGAGTCCGCCTCGGCGTTGGAATCCTCCTCGTAGTCGAGGTCCAGCACCGGCGTGCCGTTGAAAATCCCGCAGCTCACCGCCGCCACCTGGTCCAGGATCGGGTCGGTGGTGATCAGGCCCTCGTCCAGCAGGTACTTCGTGGCCAGGCGAAGGGCGACCCAGGCGCCGGTGATCGAGGCCGTGCGGGTGCCGCCGTCGGCCTGGATCACGTCGCAGTCGACGGTGATCTGGCGCTCGCCCAGGGCCTTCATGTCGGTGACGGCGCGCAGGGAGCGGCCGATCAGGCGCTGGATCTCCTGGGTGCGGCCCGACTGCTTGCCGGCCGCGGCCTCGCGCCGGCCCCGGGTGTGGGTGGCGCGGGGCAGCATGCCGTACTCGGCGGTCACCCAGCCCTGGCCCTTGCCGCGCAGGAAACCGGGAACCCCCTCCTCCAGGCTTGCTGTCACCAGCACCTTGGTGTGGCCGGCGGTGATCAGGCACGAGCCCTCGGCGTAGCGCGTGACTCCGGTCTCCAGGGTGATCGGGCGCAGCAGGTCGGGGGTGCGTTCGGAGGGGCGCATGTCGAGAACTCGGAAGGGCAGCTTGCGCCGCGGGAGCCCGGGCTTATCCTAGATAGCGATGATCCCGTCCATGGCCCCCTGCCGCACGCCGTGACGCCACCCCTCTTCTCCCGTGGGCCGACGCTCACCGACATGGACTCCCGGGCGCGGGAAATCTTCCGCCGCATCGTCGAAAGCTATCTGGAGACCGGCGAGCCGGTGGGCTCGCGCACCCTTTCCAAGGGCGGCCTGTCGCTGTCGCCCGCCTCGATCCGCAACACCATGCAGGACCTGACCCAGCTCGGCCTGCTGGGCGCGCCGCACGTCAGCGCCGGCCGCCTGCCGACGCATGCGGGCCTGCGGCTCTTCGTCGACGGCCTGATGGAGGTGGGCGACGTCGGCGACGAGGAGCGGCGCGCGATCGAATCGCGGCTGCTGGCCCATGGCCGCAACTACGAGGACGCGCTGAACGAGGCCTCCAAGATCCTGTCCGGCCTGGCCGGCGGCGCGGGCGTGGTGGTGACGCCGATCCGCGACGCGGGGGTCAGCCACGTGGAATTCGTGCCGCTGTCGGGCGACCGAACCCTGGCCATCATGGTGTTCGACGACGGGGTCGTGGAGAATCGGCTCATCCGGCTGCCGATGGGGGTGACGCCCTCGGCGCTGCAGGAGGCGTCCAACTTCCTCAACGCGCGCATGCGCGGCCGCACCCTGGGCGAGACCAAGAGCGACCTGCGCGCCGAACTGGACCTCGCGCGGCGCGACCTCGACGTCACGGCGGCGCGCCTGGTGGAGGACGGCCTGGCCGCCTGGGGCGGCGGCGAGGCGGAAGAGCGCGCCCTGATCGTGCGGGGCCGGGCGAACCTGCTGGAGGACACCCAGGCCACCCAGGACCTGGAACGCGTACGCTCCCTGTTCGAGGACCTGGAGCAGAAGGAACAGCTCATCACCCTGCTGGACGGGGTCCGCGACGGCCAGGGCGTGCGGATCTTCATCGGCGCCGAGACGCGACTCTTCTCGCTTTCGGGTTCCGCTGTGATCGCGGCGCCCTATATGACGGGCTCGCAGAAGGTGGTGGGTGCGATCGGCGTGATCGGGCCCGCCCGACTGAACTATGCCCGGATCATTCCGTTGGTGGACTATACTGCCCGCGTGCTTGGTCAGGTGATGAACGCTTAAAGGTCCTAGAGAAGAGATGTCCGAAGACAACACGCCCGCCGACTTCGACGCGGATGGCGACGAAGGCAACGCCAACATCGACGCCCTGCTGGCCGAGATTCAAGGCCTCAAGGAGCAGGTGCTCCGCTACGCCGCCGAAGCGGAGAACACCAAGCGCCGCGCCGAGCGCGAGATGAACGACGCGCGGGCCTACGCCATCACCAAATTCGCCCGCGACCTCCTGGGCGCCGCCGACATCTTCGATCGCGCGCTGGCCGCAGCGCCCACCGAAGTCGAAGGCCCGATGAAGAATTTCATCGTCGGCGTCGAGATGACCGCCAAGGAGCTGCAAGGCGCCTTCGACCGCAATGGCCTTAAGCGCATCGAACCCGCCAAGGGCGAGAAGTTCGACCCGCACAAGCACCAGGCGATGATGGAACAGGCCGACACCGACGTGACGCCCGGCGGCGTCGTCCAGGTGATGCAGCCCGGCTACGAGCTGCTGGGCCGGCTGGTGCGCCCCGCCATGGTGGTTGTGGCCGCGAAGACCGCCGCCGCGGCTCCGGCGGCCAACCCTTACGCCGACGGAGACGGCGGTGGCGACTCCGGCGGCGGATCGGTCGACACGCGCGCCTGATCGGCGGTCGGACATGCGTTTGTGAGACGCCCCGCGGCCTCCGCGGGGCGTTTTGCTGTGGGTGACGCCGCGGCGCTCTTTCGCAGCCTTACGATTTCGCTAATGTCGCAAGTCCCCTCTTTTCGGGGCGTGCGCCGGCTCGGGTGATTCGCCGACCGCGTACGATTGGCGAGCCGGGACCGATATGAAGCTTACGATCGAACGCGCCGCGCTGCTCCGCGCGCTGGGACATGTGCAGAGCGCCGTGGAGCGCCGCAACACGATCCCGATCCTGTCGAACGTCCTGTTGTCGGCGGAACGGGATCGGCTGACGTTCTCGGCCACCGATCTCGACATGGAGATCATCGACGAGGCCCTGGCCCAGGTGGACCAGCCCGGCCAGATCACCGCGCCGGCCCACACCCTCTACGAGATCGTCCGAAAGCTGCCCGAGGGCGCCGACGTCTCGCTGAGCTTCACGGGCGAGGATCCGCGCCTGACCGTGGCCGCCGGGCGCTCGCGCTTCAACCTGCCGGTCCTGCCGGCGGGCGACTTCCCGGTGATGTCGGCCGAGGGCTTCGCCGGCAAGATGACCGTCGACGTCAACGACCTGATCCGGCTGATCGACAAGACCCGGTTCGCGATCTCGGCCGAGGAGACGCGCTACTACCTGAACGGCCTGTACGTCCACACGGTGATCGTCGACGGCGCCCCGCGCCTGCGCGCCGTGGCCACCGACGGTTCGCGCCTGGCCCTGGCGGACATGCCGGCGCCCGAGGGGGCGGCCGGGACGCCGGGCGTCATCGTGCCCCGCAAGACCATCGGCGAGATCCGCCGCCTGCTCGAGGACGCCGGCGAGAACGTCGACCTGCAGATCAGCCCCCAGAAGGTGCGCCTGGAGCTGGGGGGCGCCGCCCTGACCTCGAAGGTCATCGACGGCAACTTCCCCGACTACGCCCGCGTCATCCCCAAGGACAACGACCGCACGGTGATGGTCGACGCCAAGGTCTTCGCCCAGGCCGTCGACCGCGTGGCCACCATCTCGGCCGAGAAGAGCCGCTCGGTGCGCATGGCCATCGAGTCCGGCCGCGTCGTCCTCACCGTCCGCAACATGGAGGCGGGCCAGGCGGTGGAAGAGCTGGAGATCGATTACGACGGCGAGCCCTTCGAACTGTCGTTCAACGCCCGCTACCTGCTGGACATCACCGACCAGATCTCGGGCGGCGCGATGGAACTGCGCTTCGGCGGCCCCAACGACCCGGCCCTGGTGCTCGATCCGGGCGACGCGGACGTCCAGTACATCCTGATGCCGCTGCGGGTGTAGGGCGAGGCGACGCGCCGTGAGGCGCGCCGCTGCCAGACTAGGCGGTGGTCGTTCTCCGACGCCGGACGGCGCTCCCAGCCAGGCCGAAGCCCATGATCATCAAGGCCCAGGTCGCCGGTTCGGGGACGCCCTGGAAGGCGCCCGGCAGCGCCTGGATGTAAGTAACGTCGAAGCCCGGCGACGCGCCGAGGTTGTCGAGACCCACGATCTTCACCGCCTTGACCTGACCGACCCAGCCGATGTCGGCCAGGTCGAAGCCCGTCAGCGCGTTGTCTGTGGCCGTGCCCAGAAGGATGAAGTTGATGAAGTCCGAGGAGACGAAGATGTCGGCCTGTTCGCCATTGCCTCCGGTCTCGCCGACGAACAGGTCGTCGCCGACGCCGTCGAGCACGATCTCGTCCGTGAAGCCGACCGTGACGAAGCTGCCGGTGGGCAGGGACAGGAAGTCAGGATCGGAGACGCTGTCCGTCCCCAGCACGACTGACGTCGAGACCGGAACCGGGTAAGCTCCCAGCAGCGTGCCGCCGTACGGCCCCGCCATCGGCCCCGCTCCGGAGTCGAAGAAATTCAGGACGACGTCCGCGTAACCGACCAGCGCATGCGCGGGAGCCGACAGCGCCAAGCTGGCTGCAAGGCCAGCCGCTACAGTTTTCAATCTCATTAGAGCCCCTAGAGTTGGAGGAGCCCCCTTCCGACGGCGACCACCGTCATATATCGAACATCGTTCGTCAATCGCGTTTGGCGGGCGAAGCGCCCGCGCGCCGGATCCGGTCGAACTCAGTGCCCGTGCGGGCCTTCGTAGACGCCGGGGGCCAGGTACTCGTCCTCGGGACCCTCGCTGCCGGCGGCCAGCACGAAGCGCCGGTCGCAGTAGGGGCACTCGACGAAGGTCGCCTCGCCCATCTCCAGCCAGACCCGCGGATGGCCCAGGGCGCCGCCGACGCCGTCGCAGGCGATGCGGCCCGTACGCACCACGATCACCTCGGGCGGGTTCGGGTCGACGATGAGCGCCGGCTTGGCGGGGGCCGGTTCGGCCTTGGTCTTCGCGGCGGGCTTACGGGCCATGTTCTTCGATACCTTTGAGGCCGCCCGGCTTGGCTGAGCGGCGACGCGCGCCTAGGTATGCGAGCGTGGGTTTCGTCGTCAACGACCGCCCTTCTAAAGTTTAGGACCCCATGGATCTTCCGGAATACGCGATCGAGGCGAAGAATCTCGTCAAGACCTACGCCGCCACCAAGACCACGCCCGAGATGCAGGCGCTGAAGGGCCTGGACCTGGCGATCCCGCGCGGGTCGATCTTCGGGCTGCTGGGTCCGAACGGAGCGGGGAAGTCCACCTTCATCAACATCCTGGCCGGCCTCTGCCAGAAGACGTCGGGGACGGTGTCGATCTGGGGCCGCGACATCGACAAGACCCCTCGCGACGCCCGCGCCGCCATCGGCGTCGTGCCCCAGGAGATCGCCGCCGACCCGTTCTTCACGCCGCGGGAGGCGCTGGAAGTCGCCGCCGGCATGTACGCCGTGCCGAAATCCGAGCGCCGGACCGACGAGCTGCTGGCCGCCCTGGGCCTGGCGGACAAGTCCAAGGCCTATGTCCGCCAGCTGTCGGGCGGCATGAAGCGCCGGCTGATGGTGGCCAAGGCCATGGTCCACAATCCGCCGGTGCTGATCCTGGACGAGCCCACGGCCGGGGTGGACGTGGAGCTGCGCAAGCAGCTCTGGAACTATGTGCTGGAGCTGAACCGCAAGGGCGTGACCATCGTGCTCACGACCCACTACCTGGAGGAAGCCCAGGAACTCTGCGACCAGATCGCCATCATCAACCGCGGCCAGGTGGTGGCCTGCGAGCCCACGACCACCCTGCTGCGCCGGATGGACACCCGCATGGTGCTGGTGACGCCGGAGGAGCCGTTGCCGGCCGCCCCCGCGCTGCCGGGGTTCGAGACCAGGCTGCTGAAGTCCGGAGGTTTTTCGGTGACCTACCGCACCGGCCAGTCCAGCGTCGAACAGGTGCTGGCCGCCATCCGCGCCGCTGGCCTGCACATCAAGGACATCTCCACCGAGGACCCGGACCTGGAAGATGTGTTCGTATCCCTCACGTCGGGCGTGACGGTCGGGGCCTAGCTTTCCCCCCGGGGTGTGCGGCAGGTCAGTGCAGGGTCTTGTCGATGACCGTGGGCTTCTTGCGCCTGGCCAGCATGTTCAGTGTCTCGACGCCGGCGGAGAAGGCCATGGCGGCGTAGATGTAGCCCTTCGGCACGTGGACGCCGAAGCCGTCGGCGATCAGCACCGCCCCGATCATCAGCAGGAAGCCCAGGGCCAGCATCACCACGGTCGGGTTGCGGTTGATGAAGTTGGCCAGCGGATCGGCGGCCAGCAGCATCACGCCCACGGTGACCACGACGGCCGTGATCATGATCGCCAGGTGATCGGTCATGCCTACGGCGGTCAGGATCGAGTCGATCGAGAACACCAGGTCCAGCAGGATGATCTGGAAGATCGCGGCGCCCGCGTTGGTGATCACCTTGCCCTTGGTGTCCATGACGCCGTGGCCGTCGCTGGGCTCCATCTTCTCGTGGATCTCGGTGGTGGCCTTCCAGACCAGGAACAGGCCGCCGGCGATCAGGATCAGGTCGCGCCACGAGAACGCCAGTTCGAAGAGCGGTTCGCCATGCTCGCCGATCGGGCCCTGCCAGGGCAGGGCGAACACCGGCTGGGTCAGGCCGACGATGAAGGCCAGGGTCGAGAGCAGCGCCAGCCGCATCACCAGCGCCAGCGCGATGCCGATGCGCCGCGTCCGCGCCCGCTGGTGTTCGGGCAGCTTGTTCGAGAGGATCGAGATGAAGATCAGGTTGTCGATGCCGAGCACCACCTCCATCACGATCAAGGTGACGAGCGCGGCCCAGGCGGCGGGGTCGCTGACAAGCGCGGCGATATCCATCAATCCCTCCGGCGAATTCCGTACGTGTATCTAGTCGGCGCGTACGCGTATGGCCAGGGTGCGGCGCGATTTTCTGCAGCGCCGGTTTTTTGTGCATAACGCCGGTGCTCACGGGCTCGTGAACGGGGGATTTCTCCTCTTAGGCGAGTCTTGGGAGACGTCGCCGCCGCGGCGCCGAGCTCTTGTTTCGGCTTGTTACGAGAGTGTGAGTGGAAGACTAGAAAAAATTACAGACCGTTAACGAGGGGTTCGAATTCAAGTTAACCGCAGCTCAAATACGAGATGTTCCGCAAGCGTGCCGCAATAGTTTTCTTCAATCCGGATTTTTCACTGGGTTACTTCTGAGTTTCACTGGCGAACTCGACCATACGTTCGGCCTCATGCCTGAGTCGAGCTGTGGATAAACCGCCCGCGACAACCCGCCACGCGGCGTAAACCCTCTTTTCACTCAAGGCGGATACGGTTACCCCTTCACTCGTAGTGTCGGGGAGTACACCGAAGATGCTCAAACGGACGCGGGCCCTCCTGGGTTCCCTGGCCGCCGCGGCCTTCGTCGCCTTCACGCCCGCTGGGGCGGTCGCCGACACCTATTGGCAGTGCGTGCCGTTCGCGCGCCTGATTTCCGGCATCCAGATCTTCGGCGACGCCTGGACCTGGTGGAACCAGGCGGCGGGCAAGTACGAGACCGGATTCCAGCCGCGCGCGGGCGCGGTCCTCTGTTTCAAGCCCACGGCGCGCATGCGCCTCGGCCACGTGGCCGTGGTCAGCCAGGTGCTGACCGATCGCGTCGTCCAGATCACCCATGCCAACTGGAGCCCGATCGAGGGTTCGCGCGGCAAGGTGGAGAAGGACGTCACGGTCATCGACGTTTCACCCTCCGGCGACTGGAGCCAGGTGAAGGTCTGGTACGACCCGAACCGCGACCTCGGCGGCTCGACCTATTCCACGCACGGTTTCATCTATCCGGATATGAGCGCCCGGGTGATGGCGGCGTCGGGCATGTCCAAGGTCCAGAACGGCGCCATCGCCGTGGCCCAGTCGGCCGCATCGCAGATGGCCGGCGCCGTCCGTCCCGGCCAGGGCGCGCTCAGCGTGCTGAGCCAGGCCGCGGACTCGACGGACCGCATCGCGGCCCTGATCGCGGCAGCCACCGGCGGCGGCGACACCAACAAGTAGTCCAGCGCGGTTGACGCTGCTCCCGACGCACCCCCACAAGGTGCGGGCGGAGGCGCGGCCATGCTCAATGTCCTTCGGCGCGGGCAGCGCGCCGCCCAGGTGGAACAGGTGGGCGAGGCCTGGCGGCCCGGCCCCGACGTGCTCTGGATCGACCTCCTGAAGCCGACGCGTGACGAAGAGCTGGCCGTCGAGGCCGCGCTCGGCCTGCAACTGCCCACGGTCGAGGAGATGCAGGCCCTAGAGCCCTCCAGCCGCCTCTATCAGGAATCCGGCGGCACCTTCATGACCGCCACCCTGCTGGCCCGCAGCCACGAGGATGCGCCGTTCGCCACGCCGGTGACCTTCGTCCTGGCCAAGGGCCTGCTGGTCACCCTGCGCTACGAGCCCCTGCGCGCCTTCAGCGTCTTCTCCGAGCGCGCGCCGGAAGGCGACCTTCGGAGCGGGTCCGCCGCCCTCCTGGGCCTGCTGGACGCCGTCGTCGAACGCCTGGCCAAGACCCTCGAGGACATGGGCGACAAGGTGGAGCAGGCCTCCGGCGCCATCTTCAAGCGGCCGCAAGGGGGCAACTTCAGGCCGCTGCTGACGGATCTGTCGCAGGCCCAGTCGGTGACCTCGCTCACGCGCAACAGCCTGGCCAGCCTGGCCCGCGCCCTGGGCTACGCCAGCCTGGCGGCCGAGATCTCGAGCGATCCCGAGTGCCGGGCGCACCTGGAGACCCTGCAGCGCGACGTCCAGTCCCTGACCGAGCACGCCGGCTACCAGTCGTCGCACATCGCCTTCCTGCTGGACGCGGCGCTGGGGCTAATCAACATCGAGCAGAACGGCATCATCAAGTTCTTCTCGGTGGTGGCGGTGGTGTTCATGCCCCCCACCCTGATCGCCTCGATCTACGGGATGAATTTCGACGTGCTGCCAGAGCTGCACTGGCGGGGCGGCTACCCCATGGCGCTGCTCGCCATGCTGATCGCCGCGGCGCTTCCGGTGCTGTGGTTCAAGAGGCGCGGGTGGCTTTGAAGCCTCGCCACTGAAAGTTGCGTTCAAAGTTCGCTTAAGGCTGTCGCGCAACTCATCCTTAAAGACGTTTGCGCCATGGTGAACGCGAAGGCCTCATGTCCACCTTACCGCAACAGCATCATACGGCGCTCGACGCCCAAGCGCTCCGCGAGGCGCTCGACGCCCACCAGCGCTACCTGGCGGGCCGTGCGGGCGGTCGACGGCTGAACCTCACCTATGCCGACCTGGCCAACTGCAGCCTCGAAGGCGTCGACCTGCGCGACGCCGACCTGACCGGCGCGAAGCTGTCGGGCGCGACCCTGGCGCGGGCCAACCTCAGCCGCGCGATCCTGTTCGGCGCCGACCTGCGCGAAGCCGACATGCGGCACGTGAACCTGAAGCGGGCCGACCTGCGCGGCGCCTGCATGCGGGGCGCCAACCTGGCGGGCGCGGAGCTGGCCGGGTGCGACCTGCGCGAGGGCCGCATCGCGCTGCAGGACAAGCTGGACGGCTTCCGGATCCTGCGCCACGAGCACCGGCCGGGCGAGCTGAACTACGCGGTGCTGGCGGGCGCGAACCTGGCGGGCGCCCAGATGAGCGGCGCCGTGGCGATGACCAGCGACTTCACGGACGCCAATCTGTCCGGCGCGACCCTGACCGGCGCGAAGCTGATGCGCGCGGTGCTGGACGGGGCCGACCTGTCGGGCGCCGACCTGGGCGGGGCCGACCTCACCGGTTGCTCGATGAAGCGCGCCGTCCTGACCAATGTGAATCTGAGCCAGGCGCGGCTGGACGACGCCGACCTGACCGACGTGCTGCGCGCGCCGCCGCCGATCTTCTACATCGACGACAAGTCGCTGGGCGAGGTGATGGCCGAGCACGAGCAGTTCTGCGACAGCGCCGGCCGCAAGGGCCAGGTGCTGAAGATGTCCGAGGTGGACTTCCGGCCGATGAAGTCACTGAAGAAGCGGCGGCTGTCGGGCCTCTCGGCGCCCCGGTCGATCTTCTTCGGCATGGACCTGGAGGGCTGCCAGCTGCAGGGCGCGGACCTGTCGGGCTGCGATTTCCGCGGGACCAACCTGCGCGAGGCCGACCTGCGGGGCGCGCGTTTCACCGGCGCCCAGCTCGCCCGGGCGGACATGCGCGGCGCCAAGATGGGGCCGCTGGCCATCGGCGACGACCGCTTCGTGCGCACCGACTTCACTCGCGCCTCGTTGCGCGGGGCCGACCTGCGCGGGGCCCACGCGCCGCGCGCGCGCTTCCTCGAGGCCGAGATGGACGGCGCCCGCATCGCCGGCTGCGACCTCACCGGCGCCGAGCTGGAAGTGTAGCAATCTCTGCCGGAAGAGCCCGCCGCAGGCAGGTTAAAGATCACCGCCAAGACGCCAAGACGCCAAGACGCCAAGTTCGCCAAGGCACCTCGGCCGCCGAGGCCCCTTGGCGTCCGTGGCCCCTTGGCGGTGGTCTTGTGGCGCTGGCGCGCCCCTCACATCCCCTTGCGGAGCGGGGCCAGGTCGGGGAAGTCGCCGGGGCGCTTCTCGGCCTTGGCCTTGAAGGCTTCGGCCATATGGGGGCCTGAGAACATCGCGGTCTGCCAGACGGCGATGTAGTCCAGGCCGTCCTTGATGGTGTGGTCGCGGGCGTAGTTGATCATCACCTTCGAGCCGGTGACGGCCAGCGGCGCCTTGCCGGCGATCTCGCGGGCCGTGGCCAGGGCGTGGTCGACGACCTGCTCGTGGGTGTCGAGCACCTCGTTGACCAGGCCGATCTCGCGGGCGCGGTGCGCGGGTAGGCGGCGTCCCGTATAGGCCAGCTCGCGCACCCAGCCCTCCGGGATCAGCTTGCACAGCCGTGGGAAGGTGCCGACGTCGGCGGTCATGCCGATGTTGATCTCCTGGATCACGAAGAAGGCGTCGGCCGTGCAGTAGCGGATGTCGCAGGCGCTGGTCATGTCCACCGCCCCGCCGACGCAGCCGCCCTGGATCGCGGCGATCACCGGCATCCGCGCCTCGTCCAGGCAGGAGAAGGCGTCCTGGAGCTGCTTGACGTGATAGCGCATGGCCTCGGCGTTGACGTGGCGGTCCTGCGAGGCCGGCGCCGAGGTGGAGCCGCCGCCCTGGAACACGGCCAGGTCCATGCCCGCGCAGAAGTGCTTGCCGGTGGACGAGATCACGATGCAACGGGCCCGCGCATTCTCGTCGATGTCGCGGACGATCTGCGGCAGCTCGTTCCAGAAGTCGCGGACCATGGTGTTCATGGCCTCGGGGCGCTTCAGCTTGATGTGGGCGACATGGTCCTGGATCGAGACGTCGAAACAGGTCCAGTCGGTGGTGGTGATGTCGATGGCGGCCGGCGCGTTCATGGCGTCCTCCCTGGCTTTGGGGGGATCATCGCGCCAGGACGTCGGGGAAGGCCAGACCATTCGGCGCTCAGGTTGGTTCGATCCCGGCACGACGAATGGTCTATTTTTCCAAGCAAAGGTCCTGAGCAATCGGCTGTTCAAGTGAACCGCCGATTGCTCAGGGGGCAAGTTTACAGTGTAGACGGTTCCAGGTTCTCGACCCGGAAGTCGGCGGCCTCCTGCATCCGTTCGACGACGATGGAGCGGTGGCAGCCGCGGTGGTCGGCCTCGTAGCAGAGCAGGGCGGCTTTCCGGGTCTTGGCGATCTCGATGGCCTTGGCGAGCTGAAGCTGGGCCTCGGGCTCGGCCAGATGGGCCTCGAAGATCTCGCGCATCTCGGCGGTCCGGCCTTTGCGCGCCGCCATGCGGCCTTCCTTGGGCGTGCCCAGCGCCCGCAGGTGGATGTACTCGATGCCGGCGTCCTCGAGGCTGGACGACAGCAGGCCCTTGGAGAAGCCGGCGCGGCGCGAGGCGGCGACGGCCCGCACGTCGATCAGGACTTCGACGCCGGCGGCCTTCAAGGCGTCAATGACCTTGGCCTGGGGCGCGGATTCGTAGCCGATAGTCGCCAATGGAAAGCTCTCGGGCGGGGTCGGCATCAGGCCTCCTTGGCGTGGCCCTCTTTGGTATGGGCTTCGATCAACGCCTCGGCGGCCCCTCGGGCTGCAGCCGCCGGACCGTCCTTTCCGAACAGCTGGCTGGAGACATAGACGCCCTCGATCAGCAGGAGCAGCGAGTCGGCCAGCTTCTTCGGCTTGCGGGCGTCCATCGCCTTGGTCATCTCCCGCAGTCGCTCGCGCAGGCCCTGCTTGTGCTCCACCGAGACCAGCCGGCCGGGGTGGTCGGCGGCGGGATATTCCACCGCGGCGTTGGTGAGCGCGCAGCCGCGGTAGCCCGGCCGGGTAGCCCGCTCGCCCAGGGCGTCGAAGAAGGCCAGGATCTGCGCCTTGGGATCGTCCGGATGGCCCTGCACGGCCTCCTCGAAATAGGCCCAGAAGCCGTCGCCCTGCGCCTCGAGGTAGGCGGCGATCAGGTGGTCCTTGGAGGGAAAGGCGCGATAGAGCGTCGGTTTGGTGGCGCCAGCGCGGGAGACGATCTCGTCCACGCCGACGGCGCGGGTGCCCTCGCGGTAGAACAGTTCGTTCGCCGTCGTCAGGATGCGTTCCGAGGCCTTGGGCGCCTTGGGCAGGTCTTTGGGGGGGTGGGTCATGGCGAGCCTTGACAATGTTACAGACCGGTACGTATGGAAATGGAGGCAAGAATTTCCGTACCGGTCAGTCACATGAGCATAGCACAGAGGCGGCCCTTCGGCCAGAACTACGCCTGGGTGGTGGCCGCGGTCACTTTCCTGAGCCTGCTGGCCGCCGCCGGCCTGCGCTCGGCGCCGGGCGTGCTGCTGACGCCGCTGCACCAGGCCTTCGGCTGGGAGCGGGGGCAGCTTTCGGCCGCCGCGGCCATCGGCATCTTCCTGTACGGCCTGGTCGGCCCGTTCGCCGCGGCCCTGATGCAGACGCTGGGCGTGAAGCGCACGCTGCTCGGAGGTTTGGTGCTGATGAGCGTCTCCACGGCGCTCAGCCTCTTCATGACGGCGCCCTGGCACTATGTCCTCACCTGGGGCGTGCTGTCCGGCTTCGGCAGCGGCGCGGTGGCGCTGGCCATGGGGGCGACGGTCGTGAACCGCTGGTTCGTGGCCCGGCGCGGGCTGGTCATGGGCCTGCTCAGCGCCTCGACCGCCACGGGCTCGCTGATCTTCCTGCCCGGCATGGCGGCCCTGGCCGAGACCGGCGGCTGGCGGCCGGTGGTGATCGCCGTGTCGGTGGTCGCCGCCCTGCTGGTTCCGCTGGTCTTCTTCCTGCTGCCGGAACGGCCGTCCGACATCGGACAGCCCGCCTATGGCGCGACCGAGGTCGAGCCCCCGCCGCCGTCGGGCCGGGCCCGCGACGCCGTGGCCCTGGCGCTGTCGGTGCTGGTGAAGGCGGGCCGCAACCCGGCCTTCTGGCTGCTGTTCGCCACCTTCTTCGTCTGCGGGTTCACCACCAACGGCCTGGTGGGCACGCACCTGATCTCGTTCTGCGGCGACAAGGGCCTGCTGCTGGTCCAGGCCGGCGCGCTGCTGGCGGCCATGGGCGCGTTCGACATCGTCGGCACCACCGCCTCCGGCTGGCTTACCGACCGCTACGACCCTCGCAAGCTGCTGTTCATCTACTACGCCCTGCGCGGCCTCTCGCTGATGGCGCTGCCGTTCCTCAGCTTCGACGTGGTCAGCCTGTCGATCTTCGCGGTGTTCTACGGCCTGGACTGGCTGGCCACGGTGCCGCCGACCGTCCGCCTCGCCACCGAGAACTTCGGCGAGCGGGAGGGGCCCATCGTGTTCGGCTGGGTCGCCTTCGGCCATCAGGTGGGCGCGGCGACCGCGGCCTTCGGGGCGGGCGTGCTGCGCGACATCCAGGGCAATTACCTGGGGGCCTTCGTGATCGCCGGCTGCCTGGGGATCGTCGCGGCCTGCGCCGCCCTGATGATCCGGCGCGAGGGCGACGGGCCCGCCGCGACGCCGGTTCCCGCGGGATGAGCTTTCCTGTCGCCGCGTCACCGCGATAGGAAGCGTCCATGAACGCGATGGTCGAATTCGAGCCGCGGGCGCGGCGGGTGGCGCTGCCCGCGCGGGGCGGCGAGATGGCGGTGCTGGACTTCGGTCCCGCCGACCGGCCCGTGGACATCGTCTTCTCCCACGCCAACGGCTTCAACGCCCGCACCTACCGCACCATCCTGGCGCCGCTGGGGGGCTCGCTGCGGATCCTGGCGGTCGACATGCGTGGCCACGGCGCCTCCAGCCTGCCCACGGTGATCGAGGGCCGCGACGGCTGGACCGAGTTCCGCGAGGACCTGCTGGCCCTGCTGGCCGCGGAGACGAGCGGCCCGGTCGTGCTGGCGGGCCACTCGATGGGCGGCACGTCCAGCCTGCTGGCCGCCGCCGCCCGGCCCGAGCGGGTGAAGGCCCTGGCCCTGTTCGACCCGGTGATCTTCGGGCTGGGCATGCCCCACGCCGGCATGACCGACAATCCGCTGGCCGACGGCGCGCTGCGGCGGCGGGCCGTGTTCCCGAGCAAGGCGGCCGCGCTCGAAGCCTATACGGGCCGGGGCGCCTTCCGCACCTGGAGCCCGGCGCAGCTCGCCGACTATGTCGAGGCCGGGTTCCGCGACACCGCCGACGGCCAGGTGACGCTGACCTGCGCGCCCGCCTGGGAGTCGTCCAACTTCCGCACCCACAACTACGATCCCTGGGCCGCCTTCCGCGCGACGCGCTGCCCGATCCGCATCCTGCGGGCGGAGAACGGCTCGACGGCGCGGCTGGACGGCGGCCAGGCCGAGCTCGAGGCGACCGGCCGCTTCCGCATCGAGGTGGTTCCCGGCACGAGCCATTTCCTGCCGATGGAACGCCCGGACCTGGTGCGCGAGGCGCTGCTGGACGTCGCGGCCTAAAGCCCCAGGCCCTTCACCGCATCCCCTTCCACCCGGGCCAGTTCCTCGTCCGACAGGGTGATCAGCTTCCTCGTCTCCAGGTCGAAGGAGACGGCGATGGCCTCGGCGCTGCCCCACGGGCGGCCGGTGTCGGGGTCCAGCAGCCAGTGAATCATCCGCCGGAAGCGCGCGTCGCCGCCGGCCAAACCCGATCGCAGCTCCAGCCGGTCGCCGGCCCGGGGCCAGGCGTGGTGGATCAGGCGATACTCCAGCGCCGCGCCGCCCACCTTCCGTCCGGTGTCCGCGGCCCCAGGGCGCCGGCCGGCGAAGAGGTGCGGAATGCCGTCCGACAGGCGGTGCATGAAGGTCTCGGTGCGCATCCGGCCGAAGGCGTCGCAGTCCTGGGCGTCGACCACCCGCAGGCCGGTGCGGACCAGCCCCAGCGCCTCGGCCCGCGCCAGGCTGGCCTGGGTCTCGACGGGGGCCAGGCCGATGGAGCGGGGGGCGGCGTTCGCCGGAATCTCGACCTTCAACGCCTCGGCGTGCGCCCGGATGCGGTCGGGCCAGGGGAAGGCGCGGCCGTCGCGGGCGGTGGCGTGGGCGGCCAGGGTCTGGAAGCTGGCCGCCAGCTCCCCGTCCTGGTGGCGCATCAGCAGCATGAGGCGGGCGTCGGCCTCGCCCAGCTCGATCACGCCGGCGGTCATGGTCAGCGGGGCGCCGGGGCGGGCCTCCTTGATGAAGCGGATGTGCTGCTCGCGGACGACCAAGGTGGCCTCGGCGTTGGCGGCGAAGGCGCCCGGCATTCCGAGCTCGGCCGCCAGCCCCGCCAGCGCCTCCATCGACTTGGCGACGTAGAAGCCGACGTTGAGGTGGCCCATCTGGTCGCATTCCCAGCTGCCCACACCGCCGCGCCACACTTCCACTTCCGCCACGCCCAAGCTCCCCGTTCGAGGCGGGAGATTAGGGGTGCGCGCGGTCCGGGGCTAGCGCTTGCCCTCTTCGGCGGGAGGCGTGTCCGCGCCCCGCTTCGCCGCGCTCTGGTTCAGCGAAGGATCCGGACCGCCGTCGCCGGCGCCCTGCCGCGGCCGCGGGTTGTCCGCGCCTTCGAAGGAGCGTCGCTCTCCGGCCGGGCTCTCGACGCCGTCATCCTTGCTCACCGGCGGATAGCGTTCCGCCCCGGCGTTGGGCTCGGCGGCGTTCAGGTGCTGGGCGGCGTTGTCCTTGCGGCCCTCGGACTGAATCTTGTCATCGTTCGGGGTTTTCTCGGCGCCCATGGCGAAGCTCCCTTGAATATCGTCCATCTCGGTAGCGCGGTCGGCCGGGGTATCGTTCCGATACCTTTCGCGGGGTCGCGCCCGGAGGCGACCGGCGCCACACTGTGGATCGGAGGAACCCATGGCCGATAAGCCCGCCAAGGTGCTGGTCCGCCGCCACTCGGGCGTCACGCGGATCACCCACTGGCTCAATGTGCTGGCGGTCAGCCTGCTGCTGATGAGCGGCCTGCAGATCTTCAACGCCCATCCGGCGCTCTACTGGGGCGCCAAATCCACCTTCGCCGACCCGTGGGTCTCGATGCGGAAGGTGGAGGTGGCCGGCCAGCCGCGGGGGATCACCACCGTGGGCGACCTCACCTTCGACACGACGGGCCTGTTCGGCTGGTCGGGGGCTGAAGGCGCGCGCGAGCAACGCGGCTTCCCGGCCTGGGCCACCGTGCCGAGCTGGCGCGACCTGGGCGCCGGGCGAAGCTGGCACTTCTTCTTCGCCTGGGTCTTCGTGCTGAACGGCCTGGTCTACTGGGCCTGGGGCCTAATCGGCGGCCACGTGGCCAGGGACCTGCTGCCCACCCGCGCCCAACTCAGGCCGCGCAATATCCTGCACGAGATCGCCACACACGCGCGGCTGCAGTTCCCCAGGGGCGAGGCGGCGCGGACCTACAACGTGATCCAGAAGCTGACCTACCTGCTGGTCATCGTCGTCCTGCTGCCGCTGATGGTCCTGACCGGGCTGTGCATGTCGCCGGGCTTCAACGCCACGGTCCCCGGGCTGATCGACCTGTTCGGCGGGCGGCAGTCGGCGCGGACCATCCACTTCCTCTCGGCCAGCGGCATCGTGCTCTTCATCGTGGTCCACCTGGCGCTGGTGGTCGTGTCGGGACTCTGGAACAACATCCGCTCCATGATCACCGGACGCTACGCCATCGAAGTCTCGGGCGAAGTCGAAGGGAAGCGGCCATGAGCCTCGACCGCCGCCGCTGGCTGGCCGCCGCCGGGGCCACCCTGGGATCGCTATGGCTGGCGGGCTGCGACAGGCTCGCCACGAACCCGACCTTCACCGGCGTGCTGAAGGTCGCCGAGAAGTGGACCAAGCACGCCCAGCGGGCGGTCACGGACCGAAAGGCGCTGGCGCGGGAGTTCACCGCGGCGGACATCTCGAAGGACTTCAAGCCCAACGGCACCATGCGGCCGCAGGATCCGGAGTACCTGCGGCTGCTGGGCGAGAACTTCGCCGGCTACCGGCTGGTGGTCGACGGGCTGGTGGAGCACCCGCTGGCGCTCAGCCTGGCCGAGGTCCGCGCCGCCCCGTCCCGAACCCAGATCACCCGCCACGACTGCGTCGAGGGCTGGTCGTCGATCGGCAAGTGGAAGGGCGCTCGCCTGTCGGCGCTGCTGGACCGGGCGAAGCTGAAGCCCGAGGCGCGCTACATCGTCTTCCACTGCGCCGACACCCTGGATCCGTCGGCGACGGACGGGGCGGGCGTCTACTACGAGAGCATCGACCTGATCGACGCCTACCATCCGCAGACGATCCTGGCCTACCAGATGAACGACGCCACCCTGCCGGTGCGCCACGGCGCCCCGCTGCGCCTGCGGGTCGAGCGCCAGCTCGGGTACAAGCACGCCAAGTACGTCATGCGCGTCGAGGCGGTGGCCTCGCTGGACGGCCTGGGCCGCGGCCAGGGCGGCTTCTGGCCCGACCGTGGCTACCAGTGGTACGCGGGAATCTAGACATCCTCTCCCCCGTCTAAGCATTCGGCTCGGGGAGCGGACCCTAGGCGTGCGGGTTCTGGAAGATCGCCTCGACGGGCTCTCCGAACAGGGCGGCGATCCGGTAGGCGAGGTCCAGGGACGGGTCGTGCCTGTCGCTCTCCAGCGCGATGATCGCCTGGCGCGAGACGCCCAGCCGGTCGCCGAGGTCCGCCTGAGTCCAGCCGCGGGCGACGCGCAGCGCCTTCAGACGGTTCCTCACCGGGTGGTCCGCACGAAGGGCGAAACGACGGCGAAGCACAGCCAGAACAGCCGATAGATCATCCAGCCGGGGATATGCGGCGCGTGGGCGTAGCTCTCCACGAACCCCCAGGCGCTGGCGATCGCCATGGCCGCGCCGGACCTTCGACACATGTAAGGTTAACCTTACACGCGGCCTATAGCGCCTTCAGCTTGTTCACGTGGCCCATCTTGCGGCCGGGCTTGGCCTCGCGCTTGCCGTAGAGGTGGAGGCGGGTCTCGGGTTCGTGGGCCAGCCTGGCCCAGGCGTCGGCTTCGCCGCCCAGCAGGTTCAGCATCTCCACCCGCGCGTGCGGCGTGGTCGGCCCCAGCGGCCAGCCGGCGACGGCGCGGACATGTTGCTCGAACTGGTCCACCGAGCAGCCGTCCTGGGTCCAGTGGCCGGTGTTGTGGACCCGAGGCGCGATCTCGTTGACCAGCAGCGTCCCGTCCTTCAGCTCGAAGAGCTCGATGCCGACCACGCCCACATAGTCCAGGCCCTGCAGCACCCGGGCGGCGATCTTCTCGGCCTGGAAGGCCAGGTCGGCGTTCACCAGGGCGGGCGCCATGCTGCGGCGCAGGATGCCGCCTTCGTGGTGGTTCTCGGCCAGGGGATAGATTGCGGTGGCGCCGTCGCGGCCCCGGGCCGCGATGATCGACAGCTCGCGCACGAAGTCGGCGGGCGCCTCCAGGATCACCGGCGCCGAGCCCAGTTCGGCGAAGATCGCCGCGGCGTCGGAGGCGTGCTCCACCCAGCGCTGGCCCTTGCCGTCATAGCCCTCGCGGCGGGTCTTCATGAGCACGGGCGCGCCCATCTCCATGGTGGCGGCCACCGCCTCCTCCGCCGTGTCGGCCGCGGCGAAGGCCACGGTCGGCGCGCCGCTGGCGTTCAGGAACTGCTTCTCGGCCACCCGGTCCTGGGCGACGGCCAGGGCCTCGGGGCCAGGCGCCACTTCAACGCCCAGCGCCTGCAGCTTCAGCACCGAGGCGGCCGGCACGTTCTCGAACTCGAAGGTCACCACCTGCGCCACGGCGGCCAGGGCCTCCAGCGCGGCGGGGTCGTCATAGGCGCCGACGATGGTGTGGGCGGCCACCCGGCCCGCGGGGGAATCGGCATCGCGCTCCAGCACGGCCACGTCGAAGCCCAGGCGAGCGGCGGCCAGGGCCAGCATGCGGCCGAGCTGCCCACCCCCCAGGATGCCGAGGGTGGAACCGGGCGGGAGCGGAAGCTCGGGCATCTGTCTCGTCTCTACTCGACCGCCTCGGACACGCTGGCGGTCTGGTTCGCGGCGAAGTCGGCGACGCGCTGGGCGACGCCGTCGTCCGACAGGGCCAGGATCCGCGCCGCCATGAGGCCGGCGTTCTTGGCCCCCGCTTCCCCGATGGCGAGCGTGCCGACGGGAATGCCGCCCGGCATCTGAACGATGGAGAGCAGGCTGTCCATGCCCTTCAGCGCCTTGCTTTCGATCGGCACGCCCAGCACCGGCAGGTCGGTGAGCGAAGCGGTCATGCCCGGCAGATGGGCCGCCCCGCCCGCGCCGGCGATGATCACCTTGAAGCCCGCGGCCTTGGCGCCCTTGGCGAAGCTGTACATGCGCTCGGGCGTGCGGTGCGCCGAGACCACCTTGGCCTCGTAGGCGACGCCCAGCCCGTCCAGCATCTCGGCGGCATGGCGGAGCACGGGCCAGTCGGATCGGCTGCCCATGATGATGGCGACGGGCGCGCTCATGCGTGCTGGATTCCTGGTACGGGGGTTCCCGAAAGGCGGCGGAGTATAGGCGCCGGCTTTGCGCTTACAACTCGGGACGGTTAGATTCCCTTAACCGTGGTGAAGTCGAATGGCGTTACCCTTCAGGGATGGCGATGAAGATCGGCGGCGTACGTAGCGAACCCCTTGCGGCCAACCGCCGTGGCGTCGCCGCGCCGGGATCCCTGGCCGCGCCGATCGCGGCGCAGCGGGTCGACAGCGCCACCTTCCTGGGGATCACCCGCGCCGAGATGACGCCGGCGGTGCAGGCCGCCATCCAGACCCTGCTGGGCGAACTGGACGGGCTGAAGGCCGAGGTCGACCGGCTGAAGGCGCGCCTCGACGACGCTGAGGGACTGGCCGACCGCGATCCCCTCACCCCGCTGCTCAACCGCCGGGCCTTCGTGCGCGAGATGGGTCGCGCCCGCACCGCCGCCCAGCGCTACGGTTTCCCGCTGAGCCTGGTCTATTTCGACCTCGACGGCTTCAAGGCCTTGAACGACCGCCTGGGCCATGCGGCCGGCGACGCGGCCCTGCGGGCGGTGGCCGAGCGGCTCGCCGCCAATGTGCGCGACAGCGACGTGGTGGGGCGGATGGGCGGCGACGAGTTCGCCGTGGTGCTGGTCCAGGCGGACCAGGCGACCGCCGAAGCCAAGGCCGCGGCCCTGGCCGAGGCCATCGAGCGGGACCTGGGCATCCCCGGCGCCGAGGCGGCGCGCCTGCGCGTCAGCTACGGGGTGCGCGAAATCAGCGCCGACACCGACCCCGAAGCTCTGATCGCCGCGGCCGACGCGGCGATGTTCGCGGCCAAGCGCCAGCGCCGGGCGGGATAGGTCAGGCGATGATGTCGGGGTTGAGGAAGTCCTCGATCCTGGCGATCTCGTCCTTCAGCGCCAGCTTCTTCCGCTTCAGGCGGCCGATGACGATGAGATCCGGGACGCCGGTGTTCGACAGCGCGTGGATGGCGGCGTCCAGGTCGGAGTGATCCTGGCGCAGTTCGGTGAGCCGGGCCTCCAGGGCCTCGTCCGAGAAGTTGGAATAGTCGATCATCGGCCCCGACACCCTACCCCAGGCCATTCGTCTACCAGCCTGGTTCAATTCCCGTACGACGAATGGTCCATCTCTCAAGCGAGGGCCGCGGCCAGTTCAGCCAGGGCGCCTGCAGGCGCGGGCTTGTCCCACGCCTTCGACGCCGCTTCCAGAGCCTCCAGCGCGTGAGCCCCGCCGCGACCCCGCGACATGCCGTCCAGCGTCTCGAGCAGCAGGCGCTCGGCGGCCAGCTCCAGCCCCTTCACCTCTTCGCGAAGCGCCAGGCGGGCGTGGTCGTCCACCGGCGGCAGCGGCGCCTTGAGCGCGCGGCGCACGTCGCGCAGCGGGACCAGCGCCGTACGGTCCCACGCCCGGGTGGCCTCAGCCGCCCGCGCCAGCAGCTCGGGGTCCTTCGCCTCGGCATAGACGGCCCACAGCAGCAGCGAGGTGTTCTGGCCATGGACGTCCTGCAGCCTCAGGCACGCCTCGGGCACGCCCGGCCGGGCGTAAGCCTCCAGCGCCCACTCCCAGATCGCCATGCTCAGATCTCGCCCCGGATGGGCGGGATGTCCTCGCCCCAGCGCTTCACGGGCTTCCAATCGAGGCCGAAGAGGTCCAGCGCCCGGCCCACGGATTGATCGACCATCTCCTCCAGGCTGTTCGGCTTGGCGTAGAACGCCGGCAAGGGCGGAGCGATCACGGCGCCCATCTCGGCCAGCCGCACCATGGTGCGCAGGTGACCCAGGTGCAGCGGCGTCTCGCGGATCATCAGGACGAGCGGCCGGCGTTCCTTCAGGGTGACGTCCGCGGCCCGTGTCAGCAGCGAGGAGGTCACCCCGGTGGCGATCTCGCTCATGGTGCGCACGGAACAGGGGGCGACGATCATCCCCAGGGTCTGGAACGAGCCCGACGAGATCGCCGCGCCGACGTCGCCCACCTTGTGGACCACGTCCGCCCGGGCCTGGACGTCGGCCGGCGAGAGCTCGGTCTCCTGCGCCAGCGTCAGGGCGGAGGAGCGGCTCATCACCAGGTGGCTTTCGACGCCCAGATCGCGGCAGGCGTCCAGGGCGCGCAGGCCGTAGGCGATCCCCGAGGCGCCGGAGATGCCGACGATCAGCCGCGGCTTGTCCGTCCTGGCCATGCGCACGCCCCCAAACACGATCCGGTTCAACGGACCGACTGCAAACATATGTGATCTGACAGCCGGAGGAAGCGGGTGTTCACTCCCGGGCTGTCCCAACAGCTCAGGAGGTCATCCGCCATGGCGCTAGATGCCCGGATCCGTGAACTCGGATCCCGTCACCAGTCCCTGGAACAAGCGATCCAGGACGAAATGCGCAGGCCCTCGGCCGATGACATCAGACTCAAGGAACTCAAGCGGCAGAAGCTCAGGCTGAAGGAAGAGATCGAAACTCTCCGCGGCCAGCTGCACTGATCTCCACGCCCGTCCCTCCTCTTCAGGGGAGGGACGGCTTTTCTAGTCCTCGTCGTCTTCGTCGAGCTCGGGTTCGAGTTCCGGCTCGTTGGCGAACACGGCGTCGAGGTCGGTCTCGTGCTCGGGCTCATCCTCGACCACACCGGCTTCGGACGCCGGGCGCAGCGTGGCGCCCTCCGGCTCGACGATGCCGCGGCGGGCGTCGTCCTTGGCCTTCTTTTCGGCCGCCTTCTTCACCACCGCGTCCAGCTCGAGCTGGGTGGCGAGGCCCAGGGTCACCGGGTCGACCGGCTTGATCTGCGCCGAGTTCCAGTGCTGGCGGTTGCGCACCTGGTCGATGGTGGCCTTGGTGGTGCCCAGCAGGCGCGCGACCTGGCTGTCGGCGACTTCCGGGTGGTTGCGGATGAACCAGGCGATGGCGTCCGGGCGGTCCTGGCGGCGCGACACCGGCGTATAGCGCGGGGCTTTCTTCACCGGCTTCAGCAGCTCGGCGTGCCGGCTCTTCTGCGCCTTCATGCGGTACTTTTCGTTCTTCTCGGCGGCATCCAGCTCGTCGCGGCTGAGCTGGCCGTTGGCGATCGGGTCAGCGCCGCGGATGTCGCGCGCCACCTCGCCGTCGGCGATGCCCTTCACTTCCAGCGGGTGCAGTTCGCAGAAATCGGCGATCTGGTCGAAGGTCAGCGAGGTATTGTCCACGAGCCAAACGGCGGTCGCCTTGGGCATGAGGATCTGGGTCATGGGCGTAGTCCCGAAAACGAAGGCGCCCGGCCTTTCGGCCGGGCGGTGAGGTTTTTCATATAGGCCGGTTACGTCGGCCTGAAAACGGGATTCTCGGTCTTAGGCCCCGAAGATCCAGCCCGGGGTCAGCGCGCCCATCTGCACGCCGACCAGGATCATCTGGTCGCTGGGCGACGCCAGGGTGATTACGGTGTCCTCGCCGACCTGGGCCACGCTGAACGTCGCGCCGGGATCCAGCTGGACCCGGTCGCCTTCCGCCAGGTTGAAATCCAGCACCCGGTCACTGCCCGCGTCGGACGAGATGTGGAAGATGTCCGCCCCGGCGCCGCCGCTGACCGTGTCCGAACCCCGATCGCCGGACATGAAATCCGCGCCGTCGCCGCCGGAGATGGAGTCGTTGTCCTGTCCGCCACGCACGATGTCGTCGCCCGTGCCGCCGTCGCAGGTGTCGGAACCGATGTTGCCATAGACCAGGTCCGCGCCGTTCTCGCCGAACAGCACGTCGTTGTCCTTGCCGCCCACGACGAAGTCGTCGCCGTCGCCGCCGCGCTCGGTGTCGTTGCCGGTATTGCCCTGGATGTCGTCGAAGACGGCCCCGCCGGCGATCGAGTCGTTGCCGTCCTCGCCCCGCAGATAGCTGGTCCCCGCGCCGCCAGCGATGGTGTCGTTGCCGGCCCCGGAGAAGACGCTGTCGAAGCCGGCGCCGCCGTCGATGGCGTTGTCGAGGGCGTTGCCATTGATGGTGTCGGCGCCGAACCCGCCGATGGCGTTCTCGATCTTGGCGCCCTGGGCCACCGCCACGTTGCCGGTCAGGCCGCCGACGTTGGAGAAGAAGCCCTCGCGCAGGTCGATGACCTGGTTCTGCGAATAGCCGGAGAAGTCGAAGGTGTCGCGGCCGCCGGCGTCCCACACGGCGAAGATCACGCGGCTCGAGCTGTTGGCCGCGGCGAACCAGTCGCGGCCGGCGGTCGAGTTGAAGCCGTAGACCGTGTCGCCGGTCCGGGTGCTCATGTTCGCGCCGTACTCGATCTGGGCGGCGCGGATGTCGTCGAGCTGCGGCGCGGCGGCGTAGCGGCCGCCATAGCTGCCCCCCGTGTTGCTCTCCGAGAAGTAGCTCATCACCGTATATTGGCGGCTGTCCTCGTAGTACTCGGCGGAGCTGGCGTAGGTGATCGGGCTGTCGCCGTCGCCGGCGTTGTAGTCGCCCGGGTGCGCCAGGCCGATGGCGTGGCCGATCTCGTGGATCAGGACCTGGGCCCCGTAGTTGCCCATGCTGGGCAGGCTGTTGGTCCCCGCCGTGACATTGATCCAGACGTCCCCGGCCGTGCTGGTCGAGCTGGTGCTGCCGGGGAAATTGGCGAAGGCGGAAGAGCCGCTCTCACCCGACGTGTAGTTGCCGAACAGGATCGCGGCGTCGTTGGAATAGGCGCCTTCCCCGGCGGTCCCGATGCCCACGCGCACGAAGCGGATGTTGGCCACGTCGGCCCAGGCCTGCATGGCCTGCTCGGCCTGGTAGATCTGCTGGGCGTTGAAGCGCTGGAAGCCCTCGGTATCGCCGGGCATGCTGGCCGGCTCGGTCGACCGGAAGGCGTAGGTGACGGTGAACGACCGCCCCGCCACGCCACCCCAGCCTGGAGCCGGCGCCATGGTCTGTTCATCGAAGCCGGTGAGCTGCAGGCCCGCCCGGTCGATGGTGAAGCTCTCCTTGCCGTTCACCACCGTCCCGGCCCGCTGGTCGGCGTTCAGGTAGGACTGGCCCGTGGCGGCGTCCGCCTCGGACACCGTCGCCGCCCCGGTGCAAAGCGGGCACGCGCAAGGGACCGAATTCCCCGTCGCGTCGAAGGGGCGGGAAGCGAGCGACGTCGCGTCTGCGGAAAGGGGGGAAGTGTCGACGGGCATCTTTGCACTCTAGCAAAACCCGTCCCCACTATTTTCTTAAGGGAAGGGGTGAATCCGCACAACGCGGAAACCACGCGGCTTCTGCGCGCACGGATTGTACGCGCGGAGAGCCCCGCCGGCTGCGGCATGGGCGCCGCAGTTTGCGCAGATCGGTCAGGCGTTCGCCGCTGGAGCGCCGGCGTCGGGTTGCTACTCCAGCGGCGCTCGGCCGACGATCTTCAGGCCATAGCCCGCCGAGCCCGGCAGGACCGTCTGCGACGAGGTCAGGAGCAGCATGTCGCGCACGCCGAGGTCGGAGAGGATCTGGGCGCCGATCCCGTAGTCCCGCAGCACGTTGTCGGTGTGGTCGGCCTGGGGCTGGCCGTAGCGTTCGCTGAGCCAGTGCGGGTTCGAGTCGCGGATGAACACCGCCACCGAGGCGCCGTCATATTCCGAAAGCGCCTTCAGCGCCTTGGGGACGTATTCGCGGCGGGTCTCCACCGCGCCCAGCATGTCGGTGGCCAGGTCGACGCGGTGCATGCGCACGAGGGTGGGCCTGTCGGGTTCG
>NZ_SCVD01000035.1 GCF_004297125.1 Phenylobacterium sp.
CCTGATCCCCGTCGGCCGCGGCCAGCGCGAGCTGATCATCGGCGACCGCCAGACCGGCAAGACCGCCGTGGCGATCGACACCATCCTGAACCAGAAGTCGATCAACGCCGGCGACGACGAGAGCGCCAAGCTCTACTGCATCTACGTCGCCATCGGCCAGAAGCGCTCGACCGTGGCCCAGATCGTCAAGACGCTCGAGGAGCGCGGCGCCCTGGACTACACCATCGTCGTGTCGGCCACGGCCTCCGAGCCGGCGCCGCTGCAGTTCCTGGCCCCGTTCGCGGGTTGCGCCATGGGCGAGTGGTTCCGCGACAACGGCATGCACGCCGTCATCATCTACGACGACCTTTCCAAGCAGGCCGTGGCCTATCGCCAGATGTCGCTGCTGCTGCGCCGTCCGCCGGGCCGCGAAGCCTATCCGGGCGACGTGTTCTATCTGCACAGCCGCCTGCTGGAGCGCGCCGCGAAGCTGAACGAGGACAACGGTTCGGGCTCGCTGACCGCCCTGCCGCTGATCGAGACCCAGGCCAACGACGTGTCGGCCTATATCCCGACCAACGTGATCTCGATCACCGACGGCCAGATCTTCCTCGAGACCGACCTTTTCTTCCAGGGCATCCGCCCCGCCGTGAACGTGGGTATCTCGGTTAGCCGCGTGGGGTCCTCGGCCCAGATCAAGGCGATGAAGACCGCGTCCGGGCCGATCAAGGGCGAGCTCGCCCAGTATCGGGAAATGGCCGCCTTCGCGAAGTTCGGCTCCGACCTGGACGCCGCCACCCAACGGATGCTGGCCCGCGGCGAACGCCTGACCGAACTGCTGAAGCAGCCCCAGTACTCGCCGCTGTCGGTGGAAGAACAGGTGGCGGTGATCTACGCCGGGACCCGCGGCTATCTCGACAAGATCGCCACCAACCAGGTCGGCCGTTTCGAGCGTGAGCTGCTGGCGCATCTGCACGCCAAGCACCAGCCCATGCTGGACAAGATCCGGATCGAGAAGGATCTGAAGAACATCGAAGACGATCTGAAGACCGTCCTCGCCGGCTTCGCCGAAACCTTCGCTTAAAGCCTGACGGACAGGAGCGAGTAGCCCTCGATGGCCACCGTCAAGGAAATGCGGACCCGGATCTCTGCGGTGAAGTCCACCCAGAAGATCACGAAGGCGATGCAGATGGTCGCGGCTGCGAAGCTGCGCCGTGCGCAGAACGCCGCCCAGAACTCGCGTCCGTATGCCGAGCGCATGGCGGCGGTTATCGCCAACCTGGCGTCCGGCGTCTCGGGCGACGGCGCGCCGAAGCTGCTGGTCGGCACCGGCTCGGCCCAGCGCCACCTGGTGGTGATCGCCACCTCGGACCGCGGGCTGGCGGGCGGGTTCAACTCGTCCATCGTCCGCGCCGCGCGCCTGCGCATCGACGCGCTGCTGGCCGAAGGCAAGGACGTGAAAGTGATCACCGTGGGCCGCAAGGCGCGCGATCAGCTTCGCCGCCTGCACGCCCAGCGCCTGATCGAGACGTTCGAAGTGGGCGGCAGCCCGTCCCTGGCGGTCGCCGAAGAGGTCTCCACCAGGATCCAGGCGATGTTCGAGGCCGGCGAGACCGACGTGGTCACGCTGTTCTTCTCGAAGTTCCAGTCGGTGGTCACCCAGACGCCGACCGGCAAGCAGCTGATCCCGGCCGAAGTCGTCGCCGGGGCCAAGCCGATCGACCTCAAGGGCGCGTCCTACGAGTACGAGCCCGACGAGGAGACAATCCTGGCCGAGCTGCTGCCGCGCAACATCACCACCCAGATCTTCTCCGCCATGCTGGAGAACCAGGCCGGGTTCTTCGCCGCCCAGATGACGGCGATGGACAACGCCACCCGTAACGCCGGCGATATGATCGCCAGCCTGACCCTGCAAATGAACCGAGCCCGCCAAGCGCAGATCACCAAGGAGCTGATCGAGATCATCTCCGGCGCCGAAGCGATCTAGAGCCGAACGAGAGAGTTGGACATGGCCACCACCACCGCCGCCAAGAAGCCCGCCGCCGCCAAGGCGCCCGCCAAGCGCGCGCCCGCCAAGGCCGCCGCGACCCCGAAGGCCACCGCCGCGAAGGGCGTCGCCACCGGCAAGCTGGTGCAGATCATCGGCGCCGTCGTCGACGTCGAGTTCGAGGGCGCCCTGCCCGCGATCCAGAACGCCCTGGAAACCACCAACACCGACCAACGGACGGGCCAGCCCTTCCGCTTGGTGCTGGAAGTGGCCCAGCACCTGGGCGAGAACACCGTCCGCGCCATCGCCATGGACACCACCGAGGGCCTGACCCGCGGCCAGCCGGTGGTCGATACCGGCAAGCCGATCACCGTTCCGGTTGGCCCGGCCTGCCTCGGCCGCATCATGAACGTCATCGGCGAGCCGATCGACGAGGCTGGCCCGATCGCCACGACCTTCATGAGCCCGATCCACCGGGAAGCGCCCTCGTTCGCCGAGCAGTCGACCTCGGCCGAAGTGCTGGTCACGGGCATCAAGGTGATCGACCTGCTCTGCCCCTACACCAAGGGCGGCAAGATCGGCCTGTTCGGCGGCGCCGGCGTCGGCAAGACCGTGACGATGCAGGAGCTGATCAACAACATCGCCAAGGCCTACGGCGGCTATTCCGTGCTGGCCGGCGTGGGCGAGCGGACCCGTGAGGGGAACGACCTCTACCACGAGATGATCGAGTCCAACGTGAACGTGGACCCGAAGGCGAACAACGGCTCGACCGAAGGCTCCAAGTGCGCCCTCGTCTACGGCCAGATGAACGAGCCCCCCGGCGCCCGCGCCCGGGTCGCCCTGACCGGGCTGGCGCAAGCCGAGTACTTCCGCGACGTGGAAGGCAAGGACGTGCTGTTGTTCATCGACAACATCTTCCGCTTCACCCAAGCCGGCTCGGAAGTGTCGGCGCTGCTGGGCCGCATCCCCTCGGCCGTGGGCTACCAGCCCACCCTGGCCACCGAGATGGGCAACCTGCAGGAGCGGATCACCTCGACCTCCAAGGGCTCGATCACCTCGGTGCAGGCCATCTACGTGCCCGCCGACGACCTGACCGACCCGGCGCCGGCCGCCTCGTTCGCCCACCTGGACGCCACGACCGTGCTGAGCCGCGACATCGCCGCCCAGGCCATCTTCCCCGCCGTGGACCCGCTGGACTCCACCTCGCGGATCATGGACCCGCTGGTGATCGGCGAAGAGCACTACCAGGTCGCCCGTCGCGTGCAGGAGACCCTGCAGACCTACAAGCAGCTCAAGGACATCATTGCCATCCTCGGCATGGATGAGCTGTCCGAAGAGGACAAGCTGATCGTGGCCCGCGCCCGGAAGATCCAACGCTTCCTGTCGCAGCCCTTCCACGTGGCCGAGCAGTTCACCAACACGCCCGGTGTGCTGGTCAGCCTGGAAGACACCATCCGCTCGTTCAAGGCGCTGGTGGACGGCGAGTACGACCACCTGCCCGAGCCGGCCTTCTACAACGTCGGCAACATTGAGGACGCGGTCCGCAAGGCCGAAGCCCTCGCCGCGGAAGCTTAAGGGCCATGGCCGAGAAGCTGCACTTCTCCCTGGTCTCGCCGGAACGGGAACTGTTCTCGGGTTCGGTGGACCAGGTCGACGCCGAGGGCACCGAGGGCGGCTTCGGCGTCCTGGCTGGCCACGCGCCGTTCATGACGGCGCTCAAGGAAGGGTCCGTGCGCGTGCACAACGACGGGAACGTGAAAGTCTATGAGGTCCGCGGCGGTTTCGCCGACGTGACGCCGGACGGGCTCACGATCCTGGCAGAGCACGCTGTGGAAGCCGCCTAGACAAGCATCGAATTCACTGCCGTAAATTAGACGCCGTCAGGCCTTGCCTATGGCGCCTTGCTCAAGTTTCATGCCGGCCGAAAAGTCAGGGGAACTTCAATGCGTATCGCCCTCTCCAGCCTGATCCTCGCCGCCGGCATCGCGACCGCCGCGCAGGCCCAGGACCCGGCCGCCCAGCCCGCCGCTCCGGCGCCAGCGCCCGCCACCGAGGCCGCGCAGCCTGCGCCGGCCGCTCCGGCGACCGAGGCCCCCGCCCCGGCTCCGGCTCCGGCCGAAGCCGCCCCGCCGCCCACCCTGCCGACCAGCGGCTACGGCTTCGAGGCCATCCAGGTCATCGAGAAGGTCTGCGTCCCCGCCGTCCAGGGCCAAGGCGTCGACGCCGTGGCCAAGGCCAACGGCTTCAAGCTGAACCGCCGCGACCAGACCTGGGCCAAGCCGTTCGGGACCGAGAACAAGGTCTACCAGGTCATCGTGGCCCCCTCGGGCTCGAACAAGTCGGTCTGCAACGTCGAGCTGCGCTATCCCACCGGCGCGGACGCGGATGTCGCCAAGGCGCTGAACGTGTGGTCCTTCGTCCACCAGCCGCCGCTGGACCCCACCGCCAACTACACCCAGCCCCAGGATCCCGACGGCCTGAAGCGCGTACGCCGGTCGTGGGAGTACCTGACGGACAAGCAGTCGATCGGCCTGAACTTCTCGACGGTGCGCAAGCCGGACGACAGCCAGGTGAACGCGAAATACGACATGGGGACGATGCAGTACCAGGAACGCACGTTCTGATGACGCTGACGGACGCCGCGGGCCTCCTCGGCGTCCTCATCATCCTGGTCGCCTACGCCGGGGCCGCGCTCGGCAAGCTCGACGCCGAAAAACCAGTCGCCCTTCTTTGCAACCTGATCGGCGCCTGCCTGATCCTCTGGGGCCTGCTGACCCAGGACTTCAACCTGTCCGCCACGGTCATGGAAGGCGCCTGGGCGCTGGTGGCCGGCGTGGGCCTTGTCCGCTGGGCCCTGAGGCGCCGGACCGGACAATAGCCGCGAGCGTCAGGCCTCGACCTTCACGTGGCTCTCCAGCCAGCTGAGCGCGATCTCGGCGACTTCTTCCCAGCCTTCCTCGCCGATCAGCCAGTGGCTCATCCCGGGCATCACGTGGAACTGCGCCCCGATCCGCTCGGCGGTCTGGCGCACGGTGGCGGCCGGATGCACCACGTCGCGGTCCCCGGCGATCGCCAGGGCGGGCATGGGCAGGGCGCCGACGCCCACGCTGGTGGTCATGAAGGGGTCCAGCCACCAGTTCAGCACCTCGCGCACCGCCCGCCCGCTCTCGGGCCGCAGACGGTCCAGGATGGCGTCGCGCAGCACCTTCGGCGTCCGGTCCAGGCTGTGATGGCGCATCAGGTGTCGGTCTGGCGTCAGGGCTCCGGTCCAGAACGGGTCGGACAGGTGGACGCCGAACGCGGTGACCGCTTCCTCGATCGACGAGCCGGTGATCCCCCAGGGCGGCGACGGCGCCAGCAGCACCAGCGCCGACGGGTTGACCCGCCGCGCCGCCATCTGGGAGACTAGGCCGCCCATGGAGTGGCCCAGCAGCACCGGTGGCTCGGGCAGGTCCGCGCAGAGCGTCACCAGGCTCTTGGCATAGTCCGACATGGACAGGCCGGCCACCGAGCCGCCCGGTTCATGGCCAGGCAGGTCCGGGGCCAGCACCGTCCAGCCCCGCGCCTCGAAGGGCGCGCGGAAGACCTCGAAAGCCCAGCCGCCGCAGAAGGCGCCGTGGGTCATCACCACCGTCGGCATCGAAAACCTGCTCCTCCGGAAGCCTCGCCCCAAACGCCCAGTGTAGACCGAACGTGCTAACGACGGGGTACGATTCAGACCGCCGCGCTCTTGGTCGCAGCGAAGGCGGCGAAAGCGGCGGCGACCGCCTCATAGGCTTGCCGTTTGAAGGGCACGATCAGTTTGGGCGCCTCGGCCAGATAATCCCAGCGCCACTCGTCGAACTCGGGCTGCTCGTGGGCGTCCAGGTCTATCTCCGTCTCAGACCCGTCGAAGCGGAAGGCGAACCAGACCTGCTTCTGCCCCTTCCAGCCCCGCGCCAGCTCGCGCGCGACCAACGGGGGAAAGTCGTAGGTGAGCCAACCCTCGGTGCGGCCCAGGTAGGTGACGCTGGTCACGCCGGTCTCTTCCTGGAGCTCGCGGCGCGCGGCCTCTTCCAGCGCCTCGCCCTCGTCCACGCCGCCCTGGGGAAACTGCCAGTTGTGCGGCCCGTGCGTCCCCGCACGCCGGCCCAGCCAGACACGGCCGTCGGGATGGAACAGGACGACGCCCACGTTGGGGCGGTAGTCGGCGAGATCGGTCATTTACGGACGGTGAGGGCGGAGGCGGGCGCGAGCTGGTAGCCTCGCTGTTCCACCTCATTGGCCCACGCCGCAACCTTTTCCAGGGTGATCGGATAGGCGAAGCCGGATCCCAGCGCCTGGCCGCGCTGCAAGGCCCCGCCCTCCAGGGCCATGAGCTGCTGGTCGATGGCGGGGCCGGAGAGCTTGTCGTCGATCACCCGCTCGGCCGTGGCGCGCGCCATGCCGCCGCCGCGCCGCGCCGCCGCCCCATCGTCGATGAAGGCCAGGCCGCGCCCCTTCACGGAGCTCGCGAAGGCGTTGTAGGCGGTGTCCACGCCAAGGAAGCGGGAGCCCAGGTAGTTGGTCAGGCCGAAATACCCGGTGGCCCGCGACAGGATCCATTCCAGCTTCTTGACCGTCTCGGGCGGCTGGCCGTCGGCCATCAGCGTATAGGGGCCGGGGTCGTTGTCCGGGTAGTCCAGCGGCTCCATCGGGGTTTCGAGCAGCACCTCGTGGCCGTGGGCGCGGGCCATGTCGATCCAGCCCTGCAGGCCTTCGGCATAGACCACGAACGACAGGGTGATCTCCGGCCGCAGCGTCTCGATGGCCTGGCGGGTGGCGCGCTGGTTCAGGCCCAGGCCGCCGATCACCAGCGACACCTTGGGCCGGCCGTTGGGGGTGAAGGGCCGGGCGTAGACCTGGGCCGGCGTACGGCCGTCCTGGGCGATGATGGGCAGCGGGCCACCGGGACCGGGGGCGTAGAAGCCGGCGATGGGGGCCACCGGCAGGCCGACCCCCGCCAAGGGTGAGGGCGTCGGCGGGCTCGCGCCGCCGAAGTTGGCCGCCGCGCCGGGCGCCAGCGGGCGCTCCGAGAGGCGGACCACGTCCTTGTAGATGTGCGCCTCGCCGTGGGCGGGTTTCAGCGCCTCGCGCCAGCCGGCCGGGGCGGACCGCAGCGGCTCGTCGAGCGGGATGCGCACATGGGTGGCCCCGCCGCCCATAGGGCCCAGCAGGTTGACGAGAGCCACGACCGCGCCCGCGAACAGCAGCCCCGCGGCCGTCAGGCCGGCGGCCGGGCTCTTCAGGACCGCGCCCGGATCGACCCGGGGCATCTTGAACTGGGGAAGCGCGATGGTGGGCAAGGCGGAGGGCTCCTCAGGGTGGAGCGTCGTCCAACATGGTTAACAGCGCCTCAACCTGCGCCGCATGCGTGGGGGCCTGCGTCAGGCGGTCGCCGGCGGACACGAAAAAGGGCGGCCCGAGGGACCGCCCTTCATGTCGTGACGTGGGCCGGAGCCTACTTCTGGGTGGTTTCCGGCGGCTTCACCGAGGCGACCTTGGCCTTCGAGACGATCTCGGCCAAGCGGGCGGTGGGCTTGGGCAGTTTCGGCGTCGCGGCGACCGAGCCGTACTTCAGCACGTCCTCGGCGCGGGCGATCTGGAAGTCCTTCTTCTCGTCGAAGTTCTCCGGCGGCGCCTCGGCGGGCTCGTGGGCGCCGCGGCGCACCTTGCCTTCGTCAGCGTTGAGCGCGTTCTTGAAGCTGGCTTCCGAGAACTGGTAGCTGCGGTTGGCGATGATCTGCGCCTCTTCGCGGGTCAGGGCCACCTCGAGGTCCGGCTCGATGCCCGTCTTCTGGATCGAGCGGCCCGACGGCGTGAAGTATCGCGCCGTGGTCAGCTTCAGCGCTCCGTCGATGCCGCCGCGCAGCGGGATCACGGTCTGCACCGAGCCCTTGCCGAAGCTGGTGGTGCCGACGAGCTCGGCGCGCTTGCGGTCCTGCAGGGCCCCGGCGACGATCTCGGCGGCCGAGGCCGAGCCGGAATTGATCAGCACCACCATGGGCATGCCGTCGGTGATGTCGCCGGTGCGGGCATTGTAGCGCTCGACGTCGCGGGGATCGCGGCCGCGCTGGGAGACGATCTCGCCGCCTTCCAGGAACAGGTCGGACACGCCCACGGCCTGGTCGAGCAGGCCGCCGGGGTTGTTCCGCAGGTCCAGAATCAGGCCCTTGGCCTTGGGGTTCTTGGCGCGCATCGCGGCGAAGGCCGCCTCGGCCTCGTCCGTGGTCTTCTCGTTGAAGCTGGCGACGCGCAGGATGATGTTGTCGCCATCCAGCCGGGCCGTGGCCGACTTCGGCTTGATGACCTCGCGGACCAGCTTCACGTCGAACGGGTCGGACTTCTCGCGGGCGATGGTCAGGCTGACGGTCTCGCCGGGGCGGCCGCGCATCTGCTTCACCGCCTCGGTGACGGTCAGGCCCAGCACGCTCTCGCCGTTGACGGCGGTGATGTAGTCGCCGGCCTTGATCCCGGCCTTGAACGCCGGGGAGTCGTCCATGGGCGAGATCACCTTGACCACGCCGTCCTCGCTGGTGACCTCGATGCCCAGGCCGCCGTACTCGCCGCGCGTCTGGTCGCGCATGTCGTCGAAGCTCTCGGGGTCGAGGTAGCCGGAGTGAGGATCCAGCGAGGTCAGCATGCCGTCGATGGCCGCCTGGATCAGCTTGGTGTCGTCCACCTCGGTCACGTACTGGTTCTCGACGGTGTTCAGCACGTCGCCGAAGAGGCCGAGCATCCGATAGGTCTTGGCGCGGGGCTGGGCCGTCGCCGAGGCCTGCTGGCTCACGTAAGCCATCGAGCCGGCGCCGAGAACGAAAGCCGATGCGCCGATCAGGAGATACTTCTTCATAGCCAGGCTCTGACTCCCTTGGACGAGTGTCCGTCCTTTATGGAGCAGGCCGAAACGACGGTTTTGAGGCCGTACCAGCCCGCTTTCTTGTTCAACCCCGGCTTTTCACCAGCCATTTGGCTGGATCCACGGGCGAACCCTGCTCACGGACCTCCAGATAAAGCTCCGAGGTCGCTTGGCGACCATCGTTAGCCCATCCGACAGGCTGACCCTCCGTGACGGATTGTCCGACCTGAACCGACGTTCTCTCGAGACCAGCAAGCACGAGATGATATCCCCCGGCTAGTCTTAATATCACGATGACGCCCCAGCCTTTTACGGGGCCCACGTATTGGACAAGCCCCGCGGCGGGGCTCACAGCGCGGGCGCCCTTGAGCGCGGCGAGCGTCATGCCGTTCGAACGGCCGCCGCCCGCGAGCGGATCCCCGAAGCGGCGGACGACGGTTCCCGCGGTCGGGAAGACCAGCCGGGTGGGCGGGGTGACATCGCCCGCATCGCCCCTGACCGTGCCCCTTAGCCGCAGCTCGGCCGTGGAATCAGGGGCCGGCAGAGCTTCGGCGGCCAGGCTGTCGCGCTCGAACAGGGCCTCGCTCTGCACCGCGGCCAGGCGGCGCTGGCGCATCACCTCGGTGGCGCCCTGGGCATAGCCCCGGGCGCGGGCCTGCAGGTCGGGTGTCAGGGCCTTGACCAGGATGGCGGCGCGCACGGCGTCCTTGGCGTCGTCGGGCGAGACCAGCAGGGCCGGCGGCGGATCGCGCTTGAGCTGCTCCAGCACCGACAGCAGGCGCGAGAGGCGGTGAAGGTTGGCGCCCTGATCGACCGTGAGCTCGGTCTCGGCGGCGTTCAGCCGCTCCAGCCTCTCCGTCGTGGCGGCCCAGGCCGCCGCGCCCACGACCATGGCCCCAAGGGTCCCGAGGAGAAGAATCCGCCGCATCAGTCCCGATGATACGGTGATCCGGCCAGAATGGAGACAGACCGATAGATCTGTTCGCACAGCATCGCCCGGGCCAACGCATGCGGCCAGGTCTGCGGTCCGAACGCCAGCGTCCCTTGCACCGCCTTCACGAGGTCCGGGTCCAGCCCGTCGGCGCCGCCGATCAGGAACACCAGCCGGCGCACGCCGCGGTCGCGCAAGCTCCCGATCTCCTCGGCGAAGGCGCGGCTGGCGCGGGCCTTCCCCCGCTCGTCGCAGGCGATGACGTGGCTGTCGACCAGATGGGGCCGGAGCGCCTCGGCCTCCGCGGCCTTGCCGGGCTTGCGGCTCTCCACCTCCACCACCTCGACGGGGCCCAAGCCCAGCGAGCGGCCGGCCGCCGTGGCGCGGTCGACATAGAGCTTCGTGAGCTCGGTCTCGGGCGACCGGGCGAGCCGGCCGATGGCGACGACGGCGATCTTCACCCGTCAGGTCAACGACGGCGGCGGCTTGAACCCGCCGAACTCGCGCTCCAGCAGGCCGGCGAAGGCGATGGTGGTGCGGTCTTCCAAGTATGGCCCGACGACCTGGGCGCCGATGGGCAGGCCGCCGCGGGTGAAGCCGATCGGGGCGGCCGTGGCGGGCAGGTGGGGTAGCAGCGCCACCCCCGGCCAGGCGATCTGGGCGAAGTACGGCGTCGCCTGGCCGTCGATGGTCAGGATCCGCTTCTGCCCGTCGGGCTCGTCGTCGTGGGGGAACGCCGCCGTGCCGAAGGCGGGCATGATCACCACGTCGAAAGCCTCGAACAGGGCCGCCCACTGCCGGCGGATCAGCGTCTGGGCGTCCTGCAGGTTCATCCACTCGTGGGCGGTCATGGTCGTGCCGCCGGGCGAGCCCCGCGACATGGCCGCGCCGACCATCGCCAGGAAGACGGCGTGCTGGCCGGCCAGGTCCGGTAGCAGGTCGCTGGCGCCGGCCACCGGGCAACCCAGGGCGTCCAGCCGGGCGGCCAGGCCGTCCAGCGCGCCGCGGATCTCGCTGTCGGTGGCGACGGCGGGGTGGCTGTCGACGATGAGCACGCGGTGGTCCGCGAGGTCGGCGTGGCGCGGCGGCGGCAGCTTCAGTGCGTAGCCCACGGCCTCGTGCGGCTCGGGACCCGCCACCACCCCCAGCGCCAGGTCCAGGTCGGCGGCGCTGCGGGCCAGCGGGCCCACGACCGCCAGGGCGATCGGCCCTCCGTCCAGGCCGGGCGGGGAATGCCCGCGCGTCGGGACCAGCCCATAGCTCGGCTTGTGGCCATAGACGCCGCAGAAGGCGGCCGGCACGCGGATCGAGCCGCCGATGTCCGACCCCAGTTCCAGCGGGGTCATGCCCGCCGCCAGCGCCGCGGCGCTGCCGCCCGACGAGCCGCCCGGTGAGCGCGACAGGTCCCAGGGGTTCTTCGTGCGGCCGTAGACCGGGTTGGCGCTCTGCCAGTCGGCCAGGAATGGCGGGACATTGGTCTTGCCCAGGATCACCGCGCCGGCCGCCTTCAGCCGCGCAACGGCGACGGCGTCCTTGGAGGCGACCCAGCCGCTGAAGGCCGGACTGCCCCAGGTGGACGGCAAGCCTTCGACCTCGTTGCTCTCCTTCACGGTCATCGGCAGGCCAAGCAGCGGGCGCCGCTCGCCGCGGGCCAGGGCCGCGTCGGCCGCCTTGGCGGCGTCGCGGGCCCGATCGAAGTCGCGGACCACCACGGCGTTGATCGCCCGGTCGCGATCCTCGATGCGGGCGATGGCGGCGTCGGTCAGCTCCAGCGCACCGACCTTGCGGGTCGCCAGGGCTTCGACGAGCTCACCGGCGGTCTGGTCCAGCAGGTCGCGGCTCAGGGTCTCGGACATTTGCTTCTCCTCAGAGCGCGGGCAGCAAGAGTGGGAACCGGTCTTGCGCCCGGCCCGCGCTCCACTCTTGAGGAGCGCGCCGTCCGGGCGTCGAACCGGCATCCACTTCGCCTGACGGCGCACGGATCGTGACCCGCCGGGCCGGGGCAAGTCCAGCCCGGCGAGGTCCCCAGCCTTAGGAGGCTCCGACGAGCTCGCCTGACCGCAATTGCGGCTTGGCCGCCGGGACCAGGCGCTCGGCGATCTGCACCGCGTTCAGGGCCGCGCCCTTCAGCAGCTGGTCGCCGGCCACGAAGAGGGCGATGGAGCGGCCGGAAGGATCGCCCAGGTCGCGACGGACGCGGCCCGCCAGGACGTCGCCCTGCCCCTCGGCCTCGCTGGGCATCGGGAAGTGGTTGCGGGCGCGGTCGTCGACCACGCGGACACCCGGCGCGGCGGCCAGAACCTCGCGGACCTCCTCCGGTGTCACGACCCGGTCGAACTCCAGGGTCATGGCGATCGCATGGGCGCGGAGCACCGGCACGCGGATGCAGGTCACGCCGATCGGCAGCTCCGGGGTGTCCAGGATGCGGCGGCACTCCTCGATCACCTTCAGCTCCTCGCCGTTGTAGCCGCTCTCGGCGTCGACCTCGGCGTTGTGGCTGAACAGGTTGAAGGCGTAGGGGTGCGGCAGGACCTGGGGCGAGAAGGGCCGCCCCTCCAACTGGGCCTGGGTGGAGGCGCGCAGCTCTTCCATCGCCGCGGCCCCGGCGCCGGAAGCGGCCTGGTAGGTGGCCATCTGCAGGCGCTTCAGCCCGAAGGCCCGCGCCAGGGGCGCCACCGGCACGACGGCGATGATCGCCACGCAGTTGGGGTTGGCGACAATGCCGCGATGGTTCGCCAGGGTCCCGGCGTTCACCTCCGGCACCACCAGTGGGCAGTCGGGGTCCATCCGGAAGGCCGACGAATTGTCGACCACCACCGCGCCGGCGGCGACCGCCTTGGGACCATAGACCTTGGACAGGCCGCTGCCGGCCGAGAACAGGGCCAGGTCGACGCCGGCGAAGCTGTCGTCGCCCAGGGTCTCGACGGTGAGCGCCTGGCCGCGGAAGTTCACCTGGCGGCCCGCGGAGCGGGAGGAGGCCAGCAGCTTGAGGCTGGCCAGGGGGAAGTTGCGCTCTTCGAGGCAACGCACGAGTTCGACGCCCACGGCGCCGGTGGCGCCGACGATCGCGACATTGGGGGCGACATCGGGAAGGGAAGGCATGGTCTAGCGTCTCCTGGTTGGCGGAGGCGCGGGGGATGGCTCTGAAGAGAAGCTGCCCCGCGCATCGGCGGGGCTCTTCGGGTCGTGCCGCTGGCTCTAGACCCCGCGCGCACCCGTCGACGCCCCGCCGAAGCAGGTCGTTTTCAGGGTAATCGCAATGGTCATGACAGTGGTCATCGCCGCGCCTGTAGCGGGCGCGAGCGAGACTGTAAAGTGCGACTAGTTGGCGGCGACGCCCCGGTGGGCCGAGTCGATCGACCAGATCTTCTCGATATTATAGAAGCTGCGCACTTCGGGCCGGAACAGGTGGACGATTACGTCGCCGGCGTCGATCAGCACCCAGTCGGCGCTGGGCATGCCTTCGATCCGGCACTTTCCGTAGCCGGCGTCCTTCAGCGCGCGCAGCAGGTGATCGGCCATGGCGCCGACGTGTCGGCCCGAACGGCCGGAGGCCACGATCAGGCCGTCGGCGACGGGACTCTTGCCTTTGATGTCGATGAAAACGACGTCCTGGGCCTTGTCGTCTTCCAAGCGGCTGAGGATCAATTCCTCGATCCCGCTGTTGCGGCCCTGGTCGTCCAATGAGGTCGCGGCGTGGGCCGGGGCCTCTTGCGCACGCGGCGCAGATTCAGCGTTCAGCGGGGTAACTCCTTTTGTCCTCGCTGGCCGACCCTATCACAGGACTGAGGCCCGGTCAGCCGCTGTCACCGGACATCAAGCCGCAAGGCGCCGACCGTGTTCCCCGGGGCGCACTCAGCGTGGCTTGCGGGCCCTGAGCGCCGTCGAGGACTGGAAGTTGAAGCGCCCGTACAGGAAGACCCAGGCCGGGGTTTTCGACCCCGGCAAGCGGAAGGCGGCCTGGGTGGGCAGGCGGAAGCGGGCGAAGCGGTGCGCGGCCGGCGAGAAGCGGCTCTTCAGCGAGATCCAGGGCCGCGAGACCACCGCCACCGGCACCTCGTGCATGATCTGGGTCCAGCCCTTCCAGCGGTGGAAGGTGGCCAGGCTGTCGGCGCCCATGATCCAGACGAAATGGACGCCCGGGAACCGCGCCTTCAGCGCCCGGATGGTGTCGATGGTGTAGTTCGAGCCCAGCTGGGTCTCGACGGCGGAGACGATCATGCCCGGCCCCTGGGCCAGGGCCTTGGCGCCGGCGATGCGCTCGGCAAGGTCGGCGGTCTCGTGGTGCGACTTCAGCGGGTTCTGCGGCGAGACCAGCCAGATCACCCGGTCCAGGCCCAGGCGCCGCTTGGCCGTCTCGGCGACGTGGGCGTGGCCATCGTGGGCGGGGTTGAACGAGCCGCCGTACAGCCCGACCTTCATCCCCGGCGTGAGGTTGAAGCCGAGGCGCTGGGCGCCGGGCCGGCCGGCGAGGGGCGCGCGGCGCGCCGGGCCTGCGAACCACATGCCGCGCGTCAGCCCGCGCGCGGCGGGGTGGGCGCGCCCCCGCGGTCGAGGTCGATGTCGGACTGGCGCACCCGGGCGCGGACGGTGAACACCCCGTCGCCGGCCAGCACGCCGCCGCGAGCGAACAGCCGGCCGTTCTCCCAGTTGGACAGGCCGAGCTCGGGCCGGTTCAGCGCGTACTGCCCGTCCACCCAGCGGGTGAAGCCGTCGCCAACGAACGGGGCGTCGATGGTGGCGTAGAACCGCTCCTGGGCCGTCGCGTCCTGGGAGATCAGGGCGGCGGCGAAACGGGGACTCAAGGCATTGAACAGGGCCACGGCCTCGGCCACGTCTTCCACGATCTTCAGGCTGACCTCCGGGGTCTCCTCCCACTCCCACTCGCGGCCCAGGTCGGCGTCGGCGATGGGTTCGGCCAGGGCCTCTTCCACGGGCCCTTCCGCGCGGACGACCATCGCGCGCGCCGTGCGCCAATGCTCCGGCAGCCGGGCGAGGTCGGTCTCGGCGACGTGCAGCTTGCAGCCCTGGCGGCGCCCCCCGGCGCGTTCGAGCGCCTCCAGGAACACGGGAACCAGCTCGTCGGCCCGCTCGCGGACGATGCAGCAGACGTTGAGCGTGTTGCAGACCTTGCGGTCCAGCGAATGGAAGACGGCGGCGTAGAGCCGGTCGGCGTCGGCGGTGGCGTCGGCCACCATCCAGGCGCCGCCCGTGCCGTGCAGGCTGACCGGCGTCCCGGCCTGACGCGCGATGGCGCCCAGCTGCGACACCGCCGGGCCCGACCCCCGCGCCACGGCCAGCGCCAGGCGGGCGTCGGCGAACATCGCCCAGCCGGCGGCATGGGCCGCGCTGTCGACCAGCACCGCCGCGCCCTCCGGCAGGCCGGCCTCGGCCAGGGCCGGATCCAGCGCCTCGGCGACGATGGCGCGCGCGGTGCCCAGGGCGTCCGAACCGATGCGGAAGACCACCGTGTTGCCGGCCCGGATCACCCCGGTGGCGTCGGCGAAGACATTGGGACGGCCCTCGAAGACGAAGCCCGTGACGCCCAGCGGCGCCACGACCTGTTCCACCGACCAGCCCTCGTGGCGGACGGTCTCCAGCACCCGGCCGCGCGGCGGCTGGGCGTCGCGCCAGGCGCGCAGGCCGGCCACCATGTCGGCGCGCATGGCGGCGGAGGCGGCCAGGCGGGTGGTCGAGCGGCCGCGGGCCTTGGCGCTTTCGACATCGGCGGCGTTGGCGGCGGCGATGGCGGCCCAGACCGCCTCGTCCTCCAGCTTCCGCGCGAAGGCCTCGAAGAAGGCGGTGATCGCGGCGTCGGAGACCTCGCCCATCCGGGCGAAGGCGTTCGCCGCGCGGCCCACCGCGGCCTCGGCGGCGGCGTGCTCGCGGGCCGGGATGTGCAGCAGGTCGCCGGAGTCCTGCACGACCACGAGGCGATCGCCGGGGCGGAAGGCGGCGGCCAGCTCCGGCGTCACATGGGCGACACGGTCACCTGCGAAAGGAATGGCTTGGCCAGGCGCGAGCGCTTCCAGCCGTCCGGTCCGGACGGGTGAAGCTTCCTTGCCTGACGAGCTGCCGTCCACTCACGACCCCATTTGCTCAGACTGAGCCTTACTCCCTACGCGCCCAGGCCGCAGGCCGCTAGCCCGAGATCGCCGCGTGGGCCGCCAGTGCGAGGTCGTCGGCATGGACCAGGGGCCCGGAGGTGTAGCCGATCGCCGCCTCAATGGCCGCCGACTTCAGCCCGCAGATCCGTGCGGCGTGGCCGGACTCGTAGCGGACTAGGCCGCGGGCGATCTCGCGGCCGTCCGGATCCAGCACGCGGACGCACTCGCCCTTGTCGAAGCGGCCGTCCACGGACCGAACACCAGCGGCGAGCAGGCTCTTGCCCCTGGCGACCGCCGCCGCGGCGCCGGCGTCCACCGTCAGGGCGCCGGCGGGCGAGAGCGAGCCGCCGATCCAGGCCTTGTAGGCGGCGCGCGGCGTGGTGGCCGGCTCGATCACGGTGGCCGGAGCGCCCGCCTCGATGGCGGCCAGCGGCCCTGAGCGGGTCCCGAGCGTGATGACGGTGGCGCAACCCGCCTGACTGGCGATGCGCGCGGCCTCCAGCTTGGTGGCCATGCCGCCGGTGCCCACCCCGGCGGCGGCGTTAGCTCCGCCGGCCATGGCTTCGATCTGCGGCGTCAGGCGCGCCACGCGGGGGATCAGGGTCGCGGTCGGGTCGCGGCGCGGATCGGCGGTGTAGAGGCCCTCCACGTCCGATAGCAGCACCAGGGCCTCGGCGCCGACCAGCTGGGCGACGCGCGCGGAAAGGCGGTCGTTGTCGCCCACCCGGATCTCCTCGGTGACCACGGTGTCGTTCTCGTTGACCACGGGGATCACGCCCAAGCTCAGCAGGGTCTCGACGGTGGCCCGCGCGTTCAGCCAGCGGCGGCGGGTCTCGGTGTCGTCGCGGGTCAGCAGCACCTGGGCGCAGGCGAAGCCGTGCGGTCCCAGCGCCTCCTCCCAGGCCCGCATCAGCGCGGACTGTCCGGCCGCGGCGGCGGCCTGCTTTTCCGGCAGGCTCAGCGCCCGCTTGCCCAGGCCCAGGCGGCGGCGGCCCAGGGCCACGGCGCCGGACGAGACCACCAGCACCTGCTGGCCCCGCGCCCGCAGCCGGGCCAGGTCGGCGGCGAAGTCGGCCAGCCACGCGCCGTGCGCCGCGCCGTCGGGGCCCACCAGCAGGGCGGAGCCGACCTTGATGACGATGCGTCGCGCGGCTCCAAGCTCATTCAAGACGGGCAGCTCGCTCAAGGCCGCCAGTCCTCGGGGCCGGCTTCCTCGGCGGCGATCTCGCCCTTGTGCTTCTGGACGAGGGCGTAGGCCTCGCGCAGCAGCTCGGTGACCCCCTGCCCGGCGAAGCCCGAGACCAGCCGGACCTTCACGCCCGCCGCGGCTTCCAGCTCGGCCGCCTTCTCCGCGATGGTCTCCTCGTCCAGGGCGTCGATCTTGTTGAGTGCGAGGATCTCGGACTTGTCCTCCAGGCCCTCGCCATAGGCCTCCAGCTCGTGGCGGACGGTGCGCCAGGCCTGGGCCACATCCTCCTGCGTCCCGTCCACCAGGTGGATCAGCACCGCAGTCCGCTCCACGTGGCCGAGGAACCGCGTGCCGATCCCGGCGCCTTCGTGGGCGCCCTCGATCAGGCCGGGGATGTCGGCGAGGATGAACCGCTCGCCCAGCGACAGATCGACCATGCCGAGGTTCGGCGCGAGCGTCGTGAACGGATAGTCGGCGATCTTCGGCCGGGCGGCGCTGGCGGCGGCGAGGAAAGTGCTCTTGCCTGCGTTGGGCAGGCCTACGAGCCCGACGTCCGCGATCAGCTTCAGCCGGAGCCAGATGGCGAGTTCCTGGCCGTCGAGGCCGGGGTTGGCGTGCTTGGGGGCCTGGTTCACCGGGCCCTTGAAGTGGGTGTTGCCGAAGCCGCCGTTGCCGCCCTTGGCCAGCAGGACCCGCTGGCCGGCGTGGTCCATGTCGACGATCAGCTGCTTGTCCTCGTCCAGCACCTCGGTGCCGACCGGAACCTTCAGCACCACGTCCTCGCCGTTGGCGCCGTGACGGTTGCGCCCCATCCCGTGGACACCGGTGCCGGCCCTGAAATGCTGCTGGTAGCGGTAGTCGATCAGGGTGTTCAGCCCCTCCACCGCCTCGATCCAGACGTCGCCGCCGCGGCCGCCGTCGCCGCCGTCGGGGCCGCCGTACTCGATGAACTTCTCGCGGCGGAACGAGACGGCGCCGCCGCCTCCGTTGCCGCTGCGCACATAGACTTTGACCTGGTCGAGGAACTTCATCGGGAAAGCAGCCGTACGGTGAGCGCGGCGGCCAGCGACTTGATCGCGGCGCCGGGCAGGAAGGGGAGGATGCCGCTCTCGAAGGCGGGGCCGGGGCTCATGAAGCTGGCGAGCCCGGCCCAGCCCACGGCGAGCACGATGGCGTGGCCGGCGGCGAAGAGGGCGGTGAGCGCGATCCAGCCCTTGGCCTTCTCCGCGCCACGCCCGCACACCCAGGCCGCGGCCGCCATGCCGACGAGGAAGCCCGCCGTGTGGCCGACGATGGCCTTCCACCCGGCCGCGCCGCCCGCCAGCACCGGCAGGCCGAACGCCGCGCAGGCCAGCCAGCAGCCGACCGCGATCAGCGCCAGCCGGCCGCCGAACAGCCCCGCCACCACGAACAGGGCGTAGGTCTGCAGCGTGATCGGCACGGGACCGATCGGAATCGACGCCCGCGACGCCGCCGCCAGCGCCACCACGCCCGCCACCACGGCCGCCGCCTGGAACGGCAGCGACGCGGGCGACGAGGAACGACGGGACGAGGCGGCGGTCATGCGCGTTCGCTTATCAGCACTAGGCCAGCCAGACCATCATGCGGGTCGGCGCCGGCGAGCCGCCGCGGCCGGCGCTGACGCGCGGCTCGACGTCGCCGGTATAGAGGAAGCCGGCCTTGCACAGCACCTGGCCCGAGGCGGGGTTGTCGGCGAAGTGGCCGGCCCACACCACATTCCGGCGCCAGTCGCCCTTGGCCCAGCGCAGGGCCGCAGTCACCGCCTCGGTCGCATAGCCGCGGCCCCAGAACGGTCGACCGAACCAGTAGCCGAGCTCCGGACGGCGCGGTTCCCGCTCGTGGATGCCCAGCATGCCGATGAAGCCGAACTGCCGATGCTCGACGGCGAACACCGTCTCGGTGCGCGGGTTCATCCGGGCCACCGAGCCCACGAACGCCTCGGCGTCGGCCTGCCGATAGGGGTACGGCAGGTGCGTGGTCATTCCAGCCACGCCCAGGTCGTTCGCCAGTTCGGCGATCGGGGCCACGTCGGCGGCCACGGGACCGCGCAGGATCAGCCGCTCGGTGGCGACCGCGGGTCTAACGTCAAGCGCACACATGTTCACTACCTCCCGGCCCCTCTCGCGGAGGCCCTGAAACGACAGCGGGGAGCCCGGCTGACCGGACTCCCCGCGAAAGGTCGTCTTGTTTCCGGTCCGCCTTAATCTGGTGCGGCGGACCCGGAAGAGAGGTGGGGTCCGCCTATTCGGCTGCGACTACCTTCTCGGCCGGCACCACCGTGGCGTAGGTTCGGTCCTTCGCCTTGGTCACGAACTTCACCGCACCGGTGACGAGCGCGAAAAGGGTGTGGTCCTTGCCGATGCCCACGTTCTCGCCCGGCCAGAACTTGGTGCCGCGCTGGCGCACGATGATCGAGCCGGCGTTGATCGCTTCGCCGCCGAACTTCTTCACGCCGAGACGACGGCCCGCCGAGTCGCGCCCGTTGCGCGAGGAACCGCCTGATTTCTTGTGAGCCATGGGTCGCTCCTGTCCTTAAAAGCCGGCCCGATTACTCGGCCGACTTGTCCTTCTTGGGGGCGGCGGCCTTCTTCGGCGCCGCGGCTTTGGTTTCGCCGGCCTCAGCCTTCGGAGCGGCGGCCTTCTTGGCCGGCTTCGCGGCTTCGGTCTCGACCGGAGCGTTCACCTGCGCGGCGGCGGCTTCCTCGACGACCGTGTCGGTCACCTTGGGGGCCTTGGCCTTGGCGGCCGGCTTGGCGGCGGCCGGGGCGGCCGCGGCGGCCTTCAGGCTCTTCTTCGAGACGTTGAGGGTCGCGAAGTCCAGGCCACGGGCGCGGGCGTCGAGCTCGGCCTTGGTGGTCATGCTGACCGTGCCGTCCCACTTGGTCTCCTTGCCGCCGGCGGTGATGCCGACAACCTGAAGGACCGTCTCGTGCTGGCGGTGACCGCGGGTGCGGCGATAGCCCTGGCGACGGATCTTCTTGAAGATCTTCACCTTCTCGCCCTTGCGGGTCTCGATCAGGGTCGCGGCGACCGAGGCGCCGTCCACGGTGGGGGCGCCGACGGTGACGGCATCGCCGTCGCCCAGCATCAGCACGTCGCCGAACGCCACGGCCGCGCCGGGCTCGCCATCGAGCTTTTCGACAACAAGGATGTCACCGGGCTGAACCCGGTACTGCTTGCCGCCGGTCTTGATCACCGCGTACATCGTTCGCGCCTTCGGAGTAGATATGCAAAACGGAATGCGCCCGCAGGAAAGCCCGCGGGCGAGAGGTGGGCGGTTATACAGCGCGAAGTCGGTGAGTCAACGGCGGGGTGGGGGTCGAGGCTAGTCGCGACGCGGATACGACCAAGACGACCGTCGCAGAGCGGACTCGCCGAATGTCCACGGATGGTTAGCGAACCCGCTCTGTTCGCGGACTCGACGACAAAGTTCGACGTGTCAGCCAGATCGTTGCCGCGCTCGCGGCGAAAGACACCGGCAGGCTCGCCGCGCCGAAGAAGATCATCGCCACGAAGCCGAAACCGTGCGGATCGCTGCCCCGCAAGAGATTGATCAGAATCATGCCGGCGGCCGGAAGCAATACAGCCGCCAGGAGGATCGACAGCCGCGGCCTTACGCGATTCATCGCGGCATCAAGGCTAGCAGCCGTAGCCGCGGTTATCGCCGCGAGAGCCACACCCGCAACGACCAGCCAGAATGCTAACCCGCTCATCCGCCAACTCCATCGCTGGCTTGGTCTCTTCGCCGTATCGACTGTCGTTCGCAGCCCTAAAATCCGCAATGGGGTCGAAGGCGGCATTTGGCTGGGCGGCCACTCTGAGCCTTAGAATCCATGGCCGGAGAATCCATGGCCGGAGAATCCATGGCCGGGAAGCATCCCGTTGGGATGCGCCTCCTCCTTCACCTCCCCGCGAAGCGGCGGGAGGCAATGAGCGCATCTAAGCCCGTGCCGTGCCCAGCCAGCACGCGCCGGTGAACCGCGCCGCGCCGTCCTGCACCAGCGGCTCGAACGCCGCACGGATCGCGTCGATGGCGCGGGCTCGGGCGCTCTCCTCCATGTCGCGCAGGGCGAGGCCGGCCGGCCCGAGGCGGGTGACGTAGGACAGCAGGTCGGCTTCGGCGATCTCGGTCGCGACATCCACCGGGCTGACGTCCACGTCGCTCCAACCGCTGGCCGCCAGGATCCGCCGCACCCGGTCCCCGTCCGCGAAGCCGAACTGGCCCGGCGCGTTCGGCTCGGGCGTCGGCATGGGCGGCAGGAAGGGCGCGGCGGCGCGCGCGGCGGTGGTCATGAACGGGTTCTCGGCGGGGCTGCGCCAAGCGAGGAAGGCCAGCTTCGCCCCCGGCCGGGCGGCGTGGCGGATGTTGGCGAAGGCGGCCTCAGGGTCGTCGAAGAACATCACCCCGAAGCGCGAGACCACCGCGTCGAACTCGCCGCCGTCGAAACGGTGGGTCTGGGCGTCGGCCTGGACGAAGGCGGCGGACCTGACGCCCTCGGCCTCGACGCGGGCCTTGGCGGCGGCCACCAGCGGGCCGGAGATGTCCACGCCCAGGCAGAGGCCGTCCGGCCCCAGCCGCCGCGCCATGCCCAGGGTGGTCGCCCCGGCGCCGCAGCCGATGTCGAGGACACGCCGGCCCTCCCCCGGGAACCCGGCCTCCAGCAGCCGCTCGCCGAACGGGGCCAGCATGCGGTCGAGCAGGCCCTGCATCTCGACCCAGGTGCGCCCGCTGGCGTCGTTCCAGAGGGCCGCCTGGCCGCGGTTGGGGTGGGTATGGACATCGGTCATCGGAGGCTCCGCGGGTTGCGTTCAGGGGTCAGCGGCGGCACTCTGCAAGTTCAAGTCAACTTGAGGTCAAGCGATGAAGTTCCTCGATATCGCGCAGGTCGCCCGGGGCTCGGGCGTGCCCGCCTCGACCCTGCGATATTACGAGGAGAAGGGGCTGATCGCCTCGATCGGCCGGCGCGGGATGCGCCGGCTGTTCACAGACGACGTGCTGGAGCGGCTGGCGCTGATCGCGCTGGGCCAGGCGGCGGGGTTCTCGCTGGACGAGATCGGCGAGATGTTCAGCCCCGACGGAGGGCCGCGCATCGAACGCGACCGGCTGACCGCCAAGGCCGAGGAGCTGGACGGCAGGATCCAGCGCCTCAGCGCCATGCGCGACGGCCTGCGCCACGCCGCCGCCTGCCCGGCGCCCAGCCCCATGGAGTGCGAGCACTTCCGCCGCATCGTGCGGCTGGCCGGAACCGGTCGCCTGGACCCGCCGGCGCGGCGGCGGTTCGTGGCGGAGGCGGTGTGACCGAGGGCCGAAGGGCGTAGCGCGCAGCCGCCCCGATCGCCTATGAGCGGGCCATGCAGACGTTCATCACCTGGGCCGGCCGCGCCGGCCTGCTGGCCGTCCTCGCCGTCGCGCTGGTGGGCGCGCTGGACCCGCGCCACGACGCCGCCCGCCATGTCCCGCCCGCCGATGTGGTGGAGCATGTGGCCTATGGCTTCCTGCTGACCGTGCTGAGCATCGCCGCCCTGCCGCGGGTGAACCCCTGGCTGATCGGCGCGGCGTTCCTGGCCGTGGGCGCGGGCTTCGAGGGGCTGCAGACCGCGGGCCTGGTGTCGGGCACGTTCCAGTGGAAGGACCTGGTCGCGAACACGGGCGGCGTCGCGGCGGCGCTTGCGCCGTTCGCGCTGGGCCGGCGGAAGGGCGGGAGGCGCTGATGAGCGAAGCGGACCAAGACCTCTATCTCATCCTGGCGACGGCAGAGGCCGGGCCGACGAGCCGCTATCCGGTAGGCTCGCGGCATGCGGTGCTGGTGTTCGCCCAGGCCGGGTCGCACGACGAGGCCCTGGCCGTGGGGACGGCGGGCCTGGCCGCGCAGGGCTGGGGCGAGCCCGCGTTCCAGAAGGTCGGCATCATCGAGCTGGGGCCGCACCTGAGCGCCGAGGACCGGGCGCCGGCCGAGCACGCCATGGCCCACGGCTGCGCGGTGCGGGTCTACGAACGACCGGCCGGCGCGGCCTGACGGTTCGAGCCGCTTGCGCCGGGCTCCGCGTTCCCGCAATCAATCGGGGACAGTCGCGAAGGAGGCTGGAGCCATGGGGACCATGACCGACGGGCGGTGGCCGGGGATCGCGCTGGCGCTGCTGCTGGCTTCGTGCTCCGGCGAGAAGCGTTCCGAGACCACGGCGGTCGCGCCCGTGGGTCCGGCTCCGGCGGCCACGCCCGTGGCCCCGCTGGCGCCCACCAAGCCGGTGGGCTCCGACGCGGTGGACGCCGCCCTGACCGCGGCGAAGGATTTCAACGCCAAGGCGCTGACCGACCTGGCCGGCGTCGAGAGCGCCGAGAAGCGCGTCCGCGACCAGGCGAACCGGGCGCTGGAGGCGGCGCGGCGCGGGGACGGCGCGCGGGTGACCGCCGCCCGGACCGCCGCGGAGGCGGCGCACAAGAGCCTCGTGGACGGACAGGCCGCCTTCCAGACGGCGGCGGCGGAACAGCAGGTGGCGTTGGACATGGCCGCAACCATGTGCGGCCTGCCGGTCGCGACGCCGGCCCCGGCGCCGGGCGCGCCCGCCCCTGGAGCGCCCGCGCCGGCGAAACCCGCCACGCCGGCCGCCACGCCAGCGCCGGCCCCAGCGATCGCTGGGGTCGATACGGCCGCGCTGGCCGCCTACGAGGGTTGCCTGGCGCTGCCGGCGGAACAGGCGCTGCTCGCGCAGAACGTCGCGGCGGTGACGGGCCGCTATCAGGCCGCCGAAGCCGCCTATCGGCTGGAGCGGCCGAAGCTGGAGGAAGCCGCCGCGACCATGGCGCTGGGCCGCTAGCGGCTCTTGAATCGCGGCGCTTGCGACCTACATCAGTTCCGATCGCACTCGCGTCCGTTTCCCCCTTCGGACCTCGAGTGACGGGTGTGCGGCCCTGGCGCCTTAGATGGCTGCCGGGGCCGCCTTCGTTTCAGCGCTATCGAGACCATGGCCGGGGCTGAAGGCGCGGGACGTTGTGGGTTTTCGGGCCCCGGCTGACCGCGAATGCCGGAACCCGTTCCCGCGCCTTCGGCGTCGGCCGTGGAGCTAGATCCGCCTGGCGCGCGCGAGCGGCGCGTCGATCACGGCTGGAGTCGAGATGGAGGCCTGCCAGTCGTCGTGGCCGGCGGCCGGCGGCGCCAGGGCGCTTCCGAGGGCCAGGTAGCTCGCAAAGCCCACGAAGAAGGCCACGCACGCCAGAAGGAAATAGGGTTTCAGGACCTGGTTCATCTCGCTGACCGCAACCTTTGGCGCGCCGGTTACCGGTTGATCAACGGACGCCCATGGGGAGGGTTGCGGCGCCCTAGGACCTTGTTTCTGCAAACACCTCGCATTAGCGATAGATGTGGCCGTCGCGCCGCGATTGGGGGACCGTGCACCGATGACGCCGCTCGCGAGGCTTCGCCGCTTCTGGCTCGACGTACACCTGTGGCTCGGCGTCGGGCTGTTGGTCGCGCTGATACCGTTGAGCGTCACCGGCTCCATCCTCGTCTGGCACGACCAGCTTGACCGTGCGCTCTATGCCCAGAGGTACGAGACCACGGGGCCATCGGTTTCACGTCCCATCCATGACTATTCTCAAGCCGCCCGGGCGGCCTTCGGGGAACGGGCGCAATTGACCCAGATCCGTCTGCCGCAGGAGGCGGGCGATCCCGTGGTCGCGGTGGGGCGGATCAAGGGCGAACCGGGGCCGGGCGGGCGCCCGCGCACCCTCAACGCCTGGATCGATCCGCCGACCGCCAGGGTGCTGGACACCGCCGAGACGGCCAGGGGTTTCACCATGGTGATGCACCGCCTGCACGGCTCGCTGCTGATCCCGGACATCGGCCGTAAGGTCGTGGGCTGGCTGGGGTGGGCGATGTTCGTCTCGTGCGTCACGGGCCTGTGGCTGTGGTGGCCGAGGCACGCGGGGTTCCTCAAGGGGTTGAGATGGCATCGGGGCGCCTCGACCCTGTTCAACCTGCACCACCTGGTCGGCTTCTGGGTCTGTATCCCGCTGGCGGTACTGTCGCTGACCGGGGTCTACATCTCGTTCCCGCAGACTAGCCGGGCGCTGTTCGGCCTGCCGCAGCCGCCGCCCCGGCAGCAGGGGCCAGGCCGCTTCGCCCCGCCGGTCCCCCAGCCGAAGCTGACCATCGCCCAGGCCGTGGCGGCCGCCCGGGCCACGGCGCCCGACGCGGCCGTGGTCGAGGTGAACCTGCCGACCCGCGGCAAGGAGCCGACCTGGCGCGTGGGGCTGAAGGCGCCCGGCGCCGAGCGACCGAAGACCGTGCAGGTGGTGGACGCCACGGGCCAGGTGAAGGCCGGGCGCGAGGCGGATCGTGGCGCCGGCGGCGGACAGGCCGACAAGATCTCGCCGCTGATGCGCAGGATCCACGATGGCGCCGAAATGGGGATCCTCTGGCAGGCGATCATCTTCGTGGGCGGCCTCGCGCCGGCGCTGCTGGGAGTCTCGGGCGTGGTGATGTGGCTGCGCCGGCAGGCCCGGCAGAAGGCGCTGCGCCGGCCGGCCTAGCGGCGGACCGCGATGAGAACGGCGCCGGCGGCGATCAGGCCGACGCCGGCCCAGCCCTTCACGTCCAGGCGCTCGCCCAGGAAGACGGCGCCCAGCACGGCGACGAAGACCACGCTCAGCTTGTCGAGCGGGGCCACGCGACTGGCGTCGCCCAGCTTCAGCGCCTGGAAGTAGCAGAGCCACGACAGGCCGGTCGCCGCCCCCGACAGCACCAGCGCCCCGACCACCTTGCCGGACTGGAAGAGATTGGCTGCCGGCGCGCCCGAGGCGGCCCAGAGGCCGGCGACGATCAACAGGATAACGACCGTGCGGATCAGCGTGGCGTAGCTGGGCGCCAGTTCGTCGACGCCGATCTTGGCGAAGAGGGCGGTCAGGGCCGCGAAAACCGCGGAGAGGAGGGCCCAACCCTGCCAGGTCATCTGCATAGCGCGCCTCGCCTTGCCGCCGGGCAGCCATGCTAGCGCCCCGCGGACCGGCCGTCTGCGGCTCCGCCGGAGATCAAGGCAAAGCTATTTAGAAGTTGCGAATGATTCTCATTGCGTCGCCCATGTGTCCGAACTAAGAACGCCTCGCATTCTTAGTCGCAATACGCCGAGGGGCGCGGGGGATATGGTGAAAGTGACGAGTGGCGTTTCGGCCAGGAAGAAACTTGCGATGACCTGCGCCGTCGCGGGCCTGTCCGGTCTCTCGCTGGGCGGCGTGGCGCAAGCCGCCGATGGCGCGGCGGCCGACGGCGCGGCGATCGCCACCGCCGACGCGGACCAGACGGGCACGATCTCGGGGATCGACGTCGAGGGCCAGGTCATGAAGCAGAACAACCCGAAGGTCACCGCCCGGCCGCTGGACAATCCGCAGACCGTGACCGTGGTCGGCCGCGGGACGATCGAGGCGCAGAACCTGCTGTCGCTGCGCGACATCCTGTCGACCGTGCCGGGGATCACCTTCGGCGCCGGCGAAGGCGGCGGCGGCTTCGGCGATTCCATCAACCTGCGCGGCTACTCGGCCAACAACGACATCACCTACGACGGCGTGCGCGACAGCGCCCAGTACAGCCGCTCCGATCCGTTCAACGTCGAGCAGATCGAGATCACCAACGGCTCGAACTCGGTCTATTCCGGCGCGGGCTCGGTGGGCGGGACGATCAACATCGTCTCCAAGCGTCCCACGGCGCGCAATTCCAGCGTGCTCACCGCCGGCGTCGGGACCGAGAATTACTACCGCGCCGCCCTCGACGCGAACCACAAGCTGAACGACAGCGTGGCCGTGCGGCTGAACGCCATGGTCCACCGCAACGACGCGCCGGGCCGCGACGTGGAAGAGTTCAAGCGCTGGGGCGTCGCGCCCTCGATCACCGTGGGACTGAACGGCCCGACCCAGTTCACAGCCATGTACGTCCACCAGGAAGACCGGAACACGCCACAGTACGGCGTGCCGTTCTACAATGGCCGGGCCGTGCCGGGCGTCGATCCGGGCGCCTACTACGGCTACGCCAACGTCGATAAGCAGGACCAGGACGTCGACGTCCTGACCGGCATCATCGACCACGATTTCGGCAACGGTCTGAAGCTGCGCAACCTGTCGCGCTATCAGAAGGTCACCCAGCTCACCGTCGTGGACCCGCCGCAGGGCGTGTTCTGCCTGCCGGGCGGCCAGAAGCCGGTGGCCTGGAGCCAATCGACGACGGCCACCAACATCACCGGCTTCACCGCCTGCCTAGCCACCGATCCGGCGCCCGGCTTCTACCAGCCGAGCGGCCCGCGCGGGAACCTGCGCGACACCGAGAACACCCTGCTGCACAACCAGACCGACCTGACCTGGGACGGCGAGCTGGGCGGCGTGCGCCACACCCTGGTGGTCGGCGCGGCGTTCTTCGAGGAGGACTTCCACCTCGACACCGGCAACGTTTTCCGCACCGCGACGGGCGCCGCCGTGGCCCTGCCGCCGATGAGCATCGCGAGCCCGAGCAACACCTACGCGGGCCCGATCAACTTCACCCAGGCCAGCGCCCAGGACGGCCACCGCAAGAACCAGGCGGTCTACGCCTTCGACAACATCGTCCTGAACGAGCAGTGGTCGATCAACGCCGGCATCCGCTGGGAACACAACGAAGGCGTCAATTCGACCGACACCTATTCCACCGTCGTCGGACCGACGCTGGGCGTGGTGACGCCCGGACCGAAGTTCCGATCGGACGACAACCTGCTCACCTACCGGGTGGGCGTCGTCTACAAGCCGATCCCGAACGCCAGCCTCTACGTCGCCTACGCCAACTCCCAGACGCCGAGCCAGGCGACGGTGAACGGCTCGGGCGCCTGCACCCTGGTCAGCTGCACGGTCGATCCCGAGGAGGCCGAGAGCTTCGAGGTCGGCGGCAAGTGGGACGTGATGGGCCGGCTGTCGCTGACCGCGGCGATCTTCCGGAACGACCGCACCAACTACAAGGTGGCCTCGGGCGACCCCACCGTGCCGGACCAGCAGCTGGACGGCGCGGCCCGGGTGGAAGGCGTGGCGCTGGGCGCCTCGGGCCGGATCACCGACGCTTGGTCGATCTTCGCGAACTACACCTACCTCGATACCGAGGTGAGGCGCGGGGTGTCGAAGTTCCTGGCCGCGCAAGGGCTGGACTTCACCAAGGGCGATGCGCTCACCAACGTTCCGGATCACGCGTTCAGCCTGTTCACCACCTACGACCTGACCGACCTGAACCTGCAGGTTGGGTACGGCGTCACCTACCAGGGCGAATACTACCTGACCCAGCATGGCCTCGTGGCCGGCTCGACGAACACGCGGACGACCATCCCGCTGGTGAAGACGCAGGACTATTTCGTCCATCGCGTCACCGTCGCCTGGACCCCTCGCCCGGACATCGAGCTGCGGCTGAACGTGAACAACGTCTTCGACAAGGAATACTACCAGCGTGGCCGCAACAACGGCTGGGCCACGCCGGGTGATCGCCGCAATGCGACGCTCACCGCGAACTACCGGTTCTGACCTCCCCCCTAGGAACCGGCTAGCCGCCCCCCGCCTCCGCTGCTCGCGGGCGGGGGGCGAATTCGTTTAGGGTGCCGCCATGATGCTTCACGTTCCGGGCGTGCTCGCCCCGGCCCAGGTGGCCGAGTTGCGCGCCCTCATCGACGCCGCCCCGTGGGAGGACGGCAACGCCACGTCCGGCAAGCAGTCGGCGCTGGCGAAGGTGAACCGGCAACTGCCCGAGGCGTCCGACGCCGCCCGCCGGGCCGGCGCCCAGGTCCGCGAGGCCGCCACCCGCAGCGCGCTCTTCATGGCCGCCGCCCTGCCCCACACGGTCTATCCGCCGCTGTTCAACCGGTACGGGCCCGGCCAGACCTTCGGCGACCACGTCGACAATGCGATGCGCTTCCAGCGCGACCAGAACATCCGGGTGCGCACCGACCTGTCGGCGACGCTGTTCCTCTCCGGCCCCGACGACTACGAGGGCGGCGAACTGGTGGTCGAGGACAACTACGGCTCGCACGAGGTGAAGCTGCCCGCCGGCGACCTGATCCTCTACCCCGCGTCCAGCCTGCATCGGGTCATGCCCGTGACGCGCGGCGAGCGGGTGGCCAGCTTCTTCTGGATCCAGAGCCTGATCCGCGACGACGCGAAGCGCGCCCTGCTGTTCGACATGGACGTCGCGATCCAGACCCTGGCCCAGGAGGCGGGCCTCGGCGCGCCGGCGATCGTCTCGCTGACAGGGACCTACCAGAACCTGCTGAGGATGTGGGCCGAACTCTGAGCGGAGTTGCGTACCGGAAACGCAAAGGCGACTACCGGTCTCAGGGAAAACCCGATATCCCGCGCCGACTGATCGCGAGGAGACCTCCCATGCCGCTCGACGCTGGCGCGCCCCAGAAGACCTACCGCTGGGACGACCCCCTGGACCTCTCCTCGCGGCTCTCGGAAGAGGAGCGGATGGTGTGGGACGCGGCGCGCCAGTACGCCCGCGAAAAGCTGTTGCCGCGCGTGGTGTCGGCCTATGCCGAGGAGCGGTTCGACCGCGAGATCATG
>NZ_SCVD01000036.1 GCF_004297125.1 Phenylobacterium sp.
AATCCTAAGACCTTCATCATTCACGCGGCATGGCTGCGTCAGGCTTTCGCCCATTGCGCAAGATTCCCTACTGCTGCCTCCCGTAGGAGTCTGGGCCGTGTCTCAGTCCCAGTGTGGCTGATCATCCTCTCAGACCAGCTATGGATCGTCGGCTTGGTGAGCCTTTACCTCACCAACTACCTAATCCAACGCGGGCTACTCCAATGGCGATAAATCTTTCCCCCGAAGGGCACATACGGTATTAGCTGAAGTTTCCCTCAGTTGTTCCGTACCAAAGGGCATATTCCCACGCGTTACTCACCCGTCCGCCGCTGCCCCGAAGGGCCGCTCGACTTGCATGTATTAGGCCTGCCGCCAGCGTTCGCTCTGAGCCAGGATCAAACTCTCAGGTTGAGTTGACTTCTGACCTTCAGCGCTACCGATCCCCGAAGGAACCGGCTGGCTATAGTTTGCGTATTCTTTGACGAGTTCCCACAAATCATAGCCGAACCGAAGTTCGACCATATTCATGGTGTCTTCAAAAAAGACCGCAATCCGATCAGCGTCGAGATAGTCTGGTTAGGACTATCGCCAGGACGCCGCCGCCTGCGTTTCTCTTTCCAAATCAACGATGTCAAAGACCCGCACCGGCTTTCGCCGAGCCCACTGTTTAGCGCCGGTGGTCGGCGGAGGCGGCTATCTAGTGACCGGCCTCTTTAGTGTCAACCGGCCTTTTTGAGGCTTTGCGACAATTCCGAGAACCCCCGGATTTGGCCGCAAAAATCACCGCGGGCTGCCGAGGGGCTTCCCTCTAGGTCCGTAGCGATTCGATTGGAGCTCGGGAAAATACTCATTTCGAAGCGAATATCAAGCGCCTTATTCGACGCCCGCCGTTCGTATCGATGTGAGCCCCGCCCCGAGCGGGAGGCGGCTATCTAGTGGCCGTCTCCCTGGGTGTCAACCGATCCTTTTCAGGACCCTGGCCGATCTCCGGAAGATCCGGATCTTCGAGCCAGGCCCCGCTTCGATGGCTTGGAAGGCGAACCGACCAAGCCGCCCCTGCGAGGCTGCCGACGTCTCGGAACATGGTGACTTCGAGAAGTTTTTCAAGGACTTGCGTCCCATCAAACTCTTCGTCGTCAGCCCCGCCCCGAGCGGAGGCGGCTATCTAGTGGCCGACCTCCTGGGTGTCAACCGGTCCTTTTGAGGACCCTGGCCGATCCCCGGGAAACCCGGATCTTCTGGCCAAGCCCCGCTTCGTCAGCCGTGGAAAGCGAGCTCTCCGGGCGTCCTCGGCGGGACAGTCGACCTCTCGGGACAGATGCGGCTTCGTCAGGATTATCAAGGACTTAAGCCCCTGTCGATCCGTTCGTCGCCGCCCGTTTCCGAGCGGAGGCGGCTATCTATTTGGGCCCCCGCCCGGCGTCAACAGGGACTCGCAAAGAATCTCACAAACCGGCGGAATGCCGCACGCCGCCGCCGGCGTTCCGCGGGGTCAGGGAATGGTTTCCCGCGGGCGCGCGCCTGCTCGGGCACAGACGTGCCGGAGAAACGCCGGATCACGGCCGGCCGCTGCGCGCATGTTGAGAATGCCGCACTCCCGCGAGGCGGGAGCCGCCTTGCGCCCGTGTCATGCGCCCGCCACAACTTCACGGGGGAGACGCGGATGCTGTCGCAGAAGGCCAAGTACGGATTGCGGGCGCTGGTGGAGCTGGCGCGCGCCGACGGCGCCCAGGTGAGCGCCGGCGAGCTGTCCGTGCGCGCGGGCGCGCCCCGCAAGTTCCTCGAAGCGATTCTTCTGGAGCTATCGCGCAGCCAGGTGGTGCTGAGCCGCCGCGGAAAGTTCGGCGGCTACGTCCTGGCGCGCCCGGCCGCGGAGATCACCTTCGCGGAGGTCATCCGCATCATCGACGGGCCGTTGGCCCTGGCGCCGTGCGTCAGCCCGCGGCTGGGCTTCCGCAAATGCGCCGACTGCCCAGACCTAGCCACCTGCACCTTGCGCGAGGCCCTGCTGCGCGCCCGTGACGCCACCGCCGAGGTGCTCGAGGCCTATACCCTGGCCGACGCCGCCGTCTCCGGCGTCCCGCTCTCGACGGCGATGTAGCCTGAACAGAAACCGGGCGGGGATGGGGTCTGCCCCCTTCCCCGCCCGTCACCGACGCACCGCCGGCTTTCAGCCCTCCTCTTAAGGAGGGGGGTCTCGTCGAAATCAGCTCGCAGCGATGTAGGCCTTCAGGCCGTCGGCCTCGGCCTCCACCTCGGAGATCTTCCATTTCACCAGGTCGCCGATGGAAACGATGCCCACCAGCCGCTCGGCCTTGCAGACCGGCAGGTGGCGGATACGGCGATCGGTCATCCGCGACAGCAGGGAATCGACGGTCTCGCCAGGATCGGCGAAGAGCACGTTGACGGTCATGAAGTCCGCCACCGGCCGCTTCATCGCGGCTGCGCCCTGCGAAGCGATGGCCCGCACCACGTCCCGCTCGGAGACGATGCCCGCCACCCGCTCGGCGTCCATGACGACCAAGGCGCCAATTCCCCGGGAATGCAGCAGTTCAGCGACCGAGCCGACCGTATCGGCCGGCTTGATGGTGAAGACCGTATCTCCCTTGGTGCGGAGAATCTGTGAGACCAGCATGAGGCCTCCTGTTCCCGTTCTCTGGAAGAACACCGTCGCCCAGTTTCATCCGGGACACAATGCGCCTGGCTTCACGCACGCGTGAGCGCCGTGACGCTTAGCGCCGCCCGGCCAGCCAGCCGAACGGACCGATCAGCAAGGCGCCGGCGGCGAAACCGGCCAGGTGCGCCTCCCAGCCGACGGCGGCGCCTGCGCCGACCCCGGGGATGAGGGCTCCAGGCGCGAGAGCCATGATCATGTTGACGACCAGCCAGGCGGCGCCCATCGACACGACCGGCCGCGAGAACAGTGGCCCGACCCGCCCTTCTCCGCCGATCAGCCGTGCCGCCGCGCCCATCAGGCCGGAGACGGCGCCGGAGGCCCCGAGCAGAGAGGCTTCCTGCCCCCAGTGCAGCGCCGCAAAGCCCAGGCACGCCAGCACCCCCGCGGCGACGTAGAAGAGGAAGAACAGCACCGCCCCGCTCATCCTCGGGCCGAAGAATCGCGCCACGGGCGCTCCGAACGCCAAGCCGAAGGCCGCGTTGAACAGCGCGTGGGACCAGCTGCCGTGCACGAAGAGCGAGCTGATCAGCCGCTCAGGATGTCCCTGCAGCATCAGCGCCGGCGAGAAGGCGAAGGCTTCCTCGACGAGCGGCAGAGGAAAGCGGCTCTGGACCAGATACGCCAGCACGATGCCGACCGTCAGCGCCACCACCGGCCATGGGGCGTTGACGATGGGCTCGGGCGCGGGCCGGAAATCCGGATCGCCCGGATGGGGCGGACGCGATCCGCCCGGCGCGGGCGCTTCGAAATAGGCGGTGCTCATCGCCACCGTATGTAAGGCGTGTCGGCGCGGAGCGCGAGCGCGCCGCTTTCCCGCCTTGCCGCGGCCATCCGGCTTGGCGATGTTGCGCGCCGTTATATGGACCTTTCCAGGCAGTATTGATGATCCGTCTTCCGGGCGCAGGCCCCGCACTTGCCGCCGCGCTCGCCCTCGCCTTCGCCTTCGCCCAGCCAGCCGCAGGCCAGGCGCCTCCACCCGCGGCAACGCTGGCGCCTGCGAAACTGGCGCCCGGCCAATGGCCCCAGGCGGTCTCGGACCTGAAGCCCGACCCGGCGATCCGCTTCGGCGCCCTGCCCAACGGCATGCGATATGCGATCCGCAAGCAGACGGTCCCCGCCGGCCAGGCCGCCTTCCGCCTGTGGTTCGCCTCGGGCTCGTTGATGGAGACCGACCAGCAGGCCGGCCTCGCCCACTTCCTGGAGCACATGGCCTTCAACGGCTCGAAGGAAGTGAAGGAGGGCGAGATGGTGCGGATTCTCGAGCGCCTGGGCCTGGCGTTCGGCGCCGACACGAACGCCTCGACCAGCTTCTCGGAGACCGTCTACAAGCTGGACCTCCCGCGCACCGACGCCGAGACGATCGACACCTCGGTCAAGCTCCTGCGCGAAGCGGCCTTCAACCTGACCATCGACCCGGCGGCGGTGGACCGCGAGCGCGGGATCGTGCTGTCGGAGGAGCGCGCCCGCGACACCCCCGGCTATCGCGTGGTGATCCAGCGGCTGAACTTCCTGCTGAAGGGGCAGCGGCTGCCCACGCGGCTGCCGATCGGCAAGGTGGAGGTGCTCAGGAAGGCGCCCGCCAGCCTGATCGCCGACTACTATGACCACTGGTACCGGCCCGAGCGCGCCGTCTTCGTGGCCGTCGGCGACTTCGACCTCGACGCGATGGAAGCCAGGATCAAGACGGCGTTCGGCGGATGGCAGGCCAAGGCGCCCGCCCTGCCCGAACCCGACCAGGGGCCCGTCGCGCCGCGCAAGGCCGAGGCCAGGCTGGTGGTCGACCCCGGCGTGACCCAGTCGCTGCAGGTCACCTGGATCAGCCCGCCGGACCTGACGCTGGACACCACCGCCAAGCGGCGGCGCGACCTGGTCGAGAACCTGGGCCTGGCGGTGCTGAACCGCCGCTATTCGGCCATCTCCCGCGCCCCCGACCCGCCCTTCCTCGGCGCGGGCGCCTACAAGGGCGAACAGGACGACGCCGCCGAGGTGGCGACCATCGCGGTCAACGCCGAGTCGGGCCGCTGGCGCGAGGCCCTGACCGCCGCCGAGCAGGAACAGCGGCGCATCGTCCAGTACGGGGTGCGCCAGGACGAGCTGGACCGCGAGATCGAGGAGATCCGCGCCACCCTGAAGGCGGCCGTCGCCGGCGCCGCCACCCGCCGCCCCGCGGACCTGGCGGGAGAGATCGTGGGCTCGCTGGCCGACCACACCGTGGTCACCTCGCCGGCGGACGACCAGGTCTATTTCGAGGCCGACGTGAAGGGCCTGACGGCCGCCACCGTGAACGCGGCGCTGAAGGGTGTCTTCCAGGGCCAGGGGCCGCTGGTGTTCATGGCCTCGCCCACGCCCATCGAGGGCGGTGAGGCGACGCTGCTGGCCGCCCTCAACTCGTCGCAGCAGGTGGCCGTGACGCCACCGGCCCAGACCCGGCAGATCGCCTGGCCCTACGAGCGCTTCGGCCCGACCGGCAAGGTGGCCGAGCGGCGGGAGGTGACCGACCTGGGGACCACCTTCGTCCGGTTCGAGAACGGCGTCCGCCTCACCGTAAAGCCGACCACGTTCCGCGACGACGAGGTGCTGGTTCGCGTCAACGCCGGGCGCGGCATGCTGAGCCTGCCCGCCGACCGTCAGAGCCCGTTCTGGGCCTCGAACGCCATCATCGAGGGCGGGCTCGCCAAGATCGGCGTGGAGGACATGGAGCGCGTGCTCGCCTCCAAGGTCTATGGCGGCCGGTTCGGCATCACCGACGACGCCTTCGTCCTGACGGGCGCCACGCGCACCGGCGACCTGCCGACCCAGTTGCAGGTGCTGGCCGCCTACATGACCGAACCCGCCTGGCGCGAGGCGGCGCTGGCGCGGATCAAGGCCGCGTCCCGGACCATCCACGACCAGTACGAGGCCACCGACAACGGCGTCATGGCCCGCGACCTGCCCGGCCTGCTGCACTCCGGCGACCGGCGCTGGACCTTCCCGAGCCGCGACGAGATGGCGACTGCGAAGCTGGAGGACATCAGGGGCGCGATCATGCCCGACCTGTCGACGGGACCGGTCGAGGTGGTGATCGTGGGCGACATCACCGTCGAGCAGGCGATCGCCGCCACCGCCGCCACCTTCGGCGCCCTGCCCCCGCGCGCCGAGGCCAAGCCGGTTCCGGCCGCCGAGCGGGTCGTCCGCTTCCCGGCGGCCAGTCCGCAGACCCTGACGCTGACCCACAAGGGCCGGGCCGACCAGGCCATCGGCTTCATCGCCTGGCCGACAACCGACTACTTCGCCGACCCCCAGCGGGCCCGCGACACGGCGGTCCTGCGCGAGGTGATGAAGCTGCGCCTGACCGACCAGCTCCGGGAGGCGCAGGGGGCGACCTATTCGCCCGACGTGAACTCGCAGCACAGCCTGGTCTGGACCGGCTGGGGCTACATCGCCGCCAATGTCGAGGTGCCGCCCGAGAAGCTGCCCGGCTTCTTCGCCGACACCCAGAAGATCGCCGCCGACCTGCGCACCACCGAAATCGGCGCCGACGAGCTGAGCCGGGCCAAGAAGCCCCGGATCGAGGGCATCCAGCGGGCGCGGGTGACCAACGGCTACTGGCTGGGCGAACTCAGCGGCGCCCAGGCCGATCCGCGCCGCCTGGAATCGATCCGCGAGATCATCCCCGGCACCGAGAAGGTCACCGCCGCCGACGTGAAGCGTGCGGCCCAGACCTGGCTGAAGCCCGAGGCCGCCTACAAGCTGACGGTCATGCCCGCGGCCGGGGCGGCGGCCGCTCCCTAGAGCCCATTCCGAGCCGCCGGGCCGGGCCACGAACACCGCCTCCTCCGTGAGCTGGTGCGCACCGAAGTCGAAGGCGCTGCTGTTTTTGACCACGGACCACACGAACCACACGGACGGCTGCGACGCCGGCGAGGCCTCGCAGTCCCGAGCGGGTTCGTGGGGTTCGTGTGGTCCGTGGTCGGCCTTTTCGGCGCTGCGCGCCGCGCAGGCGGTCAGGCCGAGCTTTGGGGCTGGGGCTCCGGACCGCCGGGATCGGGGGAGCCGGGGTCGGGCGGCGGGGCTTGGGCCTCCGCATCCGACAGGTCGAACGGATCGGGCAGGTCGCGCCAGTTGAGGGCGGCTTCCTCGGACAGGCCCATCTCCTGGCAGAGGCGGGCGGTGTGGTCGTCCAGCGGCTCGGCGCAGAAGTCGTCGCGCAGGCAGCCCTCGGCAATCGCCTCGTCCATCATCTCTTCCAGCCAGGCGATGGTGTCGTCCGTTTCGGTCTCGTGCCAGATCACCCGGGTGACCGCGTCGCGCACGGTGTCGATCCGGCGCGCCAGGTCCGCGCCGCTGGGCTTGCGGGGCGGCGCGGCCGCCGCGACCCGCTCGGCCTCGCGGGCGTCCAGCGCCTGCTGGCGCGCCAGCCTGGCCTCCAGCGCCACGGTCTGGCGCACCGAGCGCGAGATGGTGTGGAACGCCTTCACCAGCGCG
>NZ_SCVD01000037.1 GCF_004297125.1 Phenylobacterium sp.
CTCCTCGGGCGTGTCGATGGCGGCCAGGTAGCTGGCGTGCGCGGCCTCGGCGGCCACGAGATCCAGCTCGGCCAGCCGCGCCAGCATCTGCTGGCGCCGTTCGGCGATGTGCGCGGCCTGCGACATGAACATAACGAGAACATGAGGCGTGGACGGAAGTCAAAGTTGTTTGTGGTTTTCTTTCGCGCCTTCCGGCTTCAACGCGCTAGGGACGTTGGCGCTCTCACTTGTTCGCACTATGTTCTTCACCACCCCCGTGAAGCGGCGGGAGGGGGACCGCGCGCCGAGCGCAGCGAAGAGCGTGGGGTGGAGGGGGCGAGCGGCCGGCACAGCCTTGCGACGCACATTGATCACCAACCGCGCCCGCGCCATGCGCAAGGCGATGACCGAGCCGGAGGTCATCCTCTGGAGCCGCCTGCGCGGACGGGGCGGGGAGCGCCCGACCTTCCGCCGGCAACACCCCTTCGGGTCGATCATTCTCGACTTCTACTGTCCGGCGGTGAAGCTCGCTGTCGAGATCGACGGCGCGACGCACTGGGACGACGAGGCTCAGGATCGAGACGCGGCGCGAGATCGGTGGCTCGCGGGACAGGGCGTCCAGGTCGTCCGCTTTCCGGCGTCGCGGGTTTACCGTGACATCGACGGGGTCATGGACGAGGTTTTGCTGACGGTGGCGGCGCTGAGGCGTGATCGAAGCGTCTGAGCGGTCGCTCGCCCCCTCCACCACGCCCTCTTCGCTACGCTCGGCGCGCGGTCCCCCTCCCGCCGCTTCGCGGGGGAGGTGAAGGCGGGGGGTCAAAGTCCGGGCGTCGAGCGTGCGCCGCCGCCCGGACGCCTCAAGGACGAGCCGCTGGCGCGGCCGCGCTGGCGCGCGATCCTTGACCCGCCCGGACGGCGGCGCTTGTGGGCTGCCGTGGATTTGAGCCGCGGGATGCGCCGGGGGGCGCCCGCTCTCGGATCCTTAGCGGATGCTGGCGCGAATCTCCTCTCCCCCCGCGAAGCGAGAGGGGGGAGGAGATCAGAGTCCGGTTCCCCCGTCGCGGCCCTTCGGGGACGTCGGCTTCCTGGCGGGCAACGACACCTAGTCCAGCGGCCGCACCCAGATGTTGCGGAAGCTGACGGGGCCGCCGCCGGCGTGGGCCTGCAGCTTGATCGGCGCGGGTCCGTGGGGAGCGTAGGCCGGCTTGCCGATGTAGCGGGTGGGGCCGGCCAGGACGAAGTCGTTCTGCACCAGGACGCCGTTGTGGAAGGCGGTGACCTTGGCCGGGGTCTTCATGGCCCCGTCGGCGCCGAACGTCGGCGCGGTCCAGACGACGTCGTAGACCTGCCATTCGCCGGGCGGGCGCATGGCGTTGGCGAGCGGCGGGGCCTGCTTGTAGATGCTGGCGGCCTGGCCGTTCACGTAGGTCGAGTTCCGGTAGGAATCGAGGATCTGCAGCTCATAGCCGCCGTCGCCGGGGCCGACGCCCGCCAGGAAGACGCCGCTGTTGCCGCGAAGCTGGCCCGAGCCGGTGACGCCCGCCGGGACCTTCCACTCGATGTGCAGCTGGTAGCTGCCGAAGGTGCGCCGGGTCTCGATGTTGCCGGCCGACAGCTTCACGACCAGGGCGCCGTCCTCGACCGTCCAGCCGATCGGGCCCTTGTCCTTGGTCGACACCCACTGGCTGACGTCCTTGCCGTCGAACAGCACGACGGCGTCCGACGGCGGGCCGCCGGGCTGGGCGGCGGGCGTGACGACGGGCGGGATCGGCCCGGCCTGTTCGGTGTCTTCGGGCTTCTGCGCGCAGGCCGGGCCGGCGAGGCAGAGCAGGGCCGTCGCGGCCGCGATACGTAGACCGAGCATGCGTCTAGCCCTCCGCCAGTTTCAGGATCGTCTTCCATTCCTCGGGCCGCACGGGCGAGACCGAGAGGCGGCCCTGGCGGATCATCTCCAGGGCCGACAGCGCCGGCGTGGCCTTCATCTCCTGGAGCGTGACCGGCCGCTTCAGCGCGCGCACCGGCGTCAGCTCCACGGCCACGAAGCGGCCGGCGGGGTCGGTCTGGTCGGGGAAGGCCTCCTTGGCCACCTTGGCGATCCCCACCACGGCCAGCCCTTCCTGGGAGTGGTAGTAGAGCACCTCGTCGCCCACCTTCATCGCCTTCAGGTGCAGGGCCGCGGCGTTGTTGCGGACGCCGTCCCAGACGGTCCTGCCGTCGCGCTGCAGGTCGGCGAAGGCGTACTTCGCGGGCTCGGACTTCACGAGCCAATAGGATCCCATGGGCGGCTCCTCGCTGTTTGAGGCGGCGACCATGCCACGGCCGGGGCGACGCCGCCTAGGCGGCCCCGACCCACGAATATACTTGACTGTGTCAACTATCGGCCGCTCAATCGGGCTATGACCGAGACCGACACCGTGGCGGCCGTCCGCCGATTCAACCGCTTCTACACCCGGGCGATCGGCGTCCTGGACCGGGGCTACCTCGGCACGCCCTACACCCTGGCGGAGGGCCGGGTGCTCTATGAGATCGCCAAGGGCGACGGGATCACCGCCAAGGCGGTCGGCGAGATCACCGGCCTGGACGCCGGCTATCTCAGCCGGATCGTGGGCCGGTTCGAGCGCGATGGGGTGGTGGCCCGCGAGCGCTCGGCCACCGACGGCCGCAGCGCCGTCCTGAGGCTCACCCCGCATGGCGAGGACGTGTTCGCCCCGTTCGACCGCCGTTCCGCCGAGCTGGTCGAGGGCCTGATCGGCGGGCTCTCGGGTCCGGCCCGCGACCGGCTGACCGGCGCGATGGCCCAGGTGGAGCAGCTGATGAGCGCCGCGCCGCCCGGGCCGATCGTCCTGCGCGAACACCGCCCCGGCGACATGGGCTGGGTCGTCGAGCGCCACGCCGCGCTCTACGGCCGGGAGTACGGCTGGAACATCGAAGGCGTGACGGCGCGCATCGTCGCCGACTTCCTGGACAGCTTCGATACAGAGCGCGAGCGCTGCTGGATCGCCGAGCGCGACGGCGAGCGGCTGGGCTCGGTGTTCATGGTCAAGGAGGGCGAAGACGTGGCGCGCCTGCGCCTGCTGCTGCTGGAGCCCGAGGCGCGGGGGACCGGCCTGGGCCGCCGCCTGGTGGAGGCGTGCATCGACTTCGCCCGCGCCGCCGGCTATCGCGAGATCGTGCTCTGGACCCACGAAAAGCTGACGGCGGCCCGCGCGATCTACGCCTCGGTGGGCTTCAAGCTCGAGAAGACCTGGACCCACGACGAGTTCGGCAAGCCCGAGGTGTCGGAGACGTGGCGACTGGCGCTTTGACCTTCCCTTCCCGCTGCGCGGGAAAGGAAGACTACAGCGCCGCCAGCACCGCGTCGCCCATCTGGGCGGTGGAGAGCGCGCCGCCCAGGTCGCGGGTGCGGGCGCCGTTTTCCAGGGCCTTTTCCACGGCGGCGAACAGGCGGTCGGCTTCGGCCGGGCGATCCAGCGACCAGCGCAGCGCCATCTCGAACGACAGGATCGCGGCCAGCGGATTGGCGACGCCCTGGCCGGCGATATCCGGCGCCGAGCCGTGGATCGGTTCGTAGAGGCCGGGCGTCCCCGGCAGGCCCAGCGCGGCCGACGGCAGCATCCCCAGCGAGCCGGTGAGCTGGGCCGCGGCGTCCGAGAGGATGTCGCCGAACAGGTTGTCGGTGACCATGACGTCGAACTGCTTGGGGTTCTTGACGATCTGCATGGCGGCGTTGTCGGCCAGGATGTGCTCCAGCTCGACGTCGGGGTACTCTCTGCTGTGCAGGGCGGTGACCACGCGCCGCCAGAGCAGGCCGGAATCCATCACGTTGGATTTCTCGGCCGAATGCACCTTGTTGCGCCGGCCGCGGGCCAGTTCGAAGGCCACGCGCGCCACCCGCTCGATCTCGGCGGTGGTGTAGACCTGGGTGTCCACGGCCCGCTGGCCGCCGCCCGGCAGGTCCTCGATGAACCGGGGGCTCCCGAAGTAGATGCCGCCGGTCAGCTCGCGGACGATCATGAAGTCCAGGCCCTCGACCAGCTCGCGCTTCAGGCTGGAGGCGTCGGCCAGGGGCTGGAAGCAGAGCGCGGGGCGCAGGTTGGCGAACACGCCCATGCCGGCGCGCAGGTTCAGGAGGCCCGCCTCGGGGCGCTTGTCGCGCGGCGCGTCCACCCACTTCGGCCCGCCGACGGCGCCCATCAGCACCGCCTTGGCGGCCTTGGCGGCGGCCAGGGTCTCGTCGGTCAGCGGCACGCCATGGGCGTCGTAGCTGCAGCCGCCGAACAGCCGCTCCTCGATGCTGAGGTCCGGGGTCAGCTTCTCGGCCACGCGGCGCACCTGCGCCGTCACTTCGGGCCCGATCCCGTCGCCGGGCAGGAGCAGCAGGTCGGTCATGGAATTCCCCGAGAGCTAGAGCGCGCGTTCCGCGGCGACCTCGTAGAGCGAGAGGCGGCGATCGGAAACCCCGAACTGCGGCCACTGGCTTCGCCATTCGGCCATATGGGCCGTCTGAAAATGCGCGTCGAGGGCCGCCTGGTCGCGCCAGGCCTCGAACACCCGGATCAGGCCGGGGTCCTGCACGTCGATCGCATAGGAATAGGTGAGGCACCCGTCCTCGGCCCGGCTGCCCGCCAGCATAGCGTCCATGTGCGGCTTGAAGGCGGTCAGGTTCTCAGGCGGCACGCGCACCGTTCCGGCCACGAGGACGGTCACGCGCGCTCCAGCCAGGGCCGGTCCAGGGCGCGCTTCTGCTCGTAGAGGTCGATGGACGGCGCGGCCTGCAGGGTCTCGCCGATGGCGTCCAGGCCCTGCAGCATCTTCTGCTTGCGCTGGGCGTCGATCTCGAAGGTGAAGCTGGCGCCGGACGGCGAGGTCACCGTCTGGGCCTCCAGGTCGATGGAGACCACGTGGTTGCCGCCGCGCGCCTCGTCCATGAGCTGGGCGACCTGCTCGGCCTTCAGCACCACGGGCAAGAGGCCATTCTGGAAGCAGTTGTTGTAGAAAATGTCCGCGAAGCTGGTGGAGATGACGGCCTTGATGCCGAAGTCCATCAGCGCCCAGGGGGCGTGCTCGCGCGACGAGCCGCAGCCGAAGTTGTCGCCGGTGATCAGGACGCCGGCGCCCTTGTAGGCCGGCTGGTTCAGCACGAAGTCGGGCTTCTCCCGGCCCTGCTCGTCGAAGCGGTATTCGTAGAACAGCCCCTTGGCCAGGCCGGCGCGCTCCACGGTCTTGAGGAACTGCTTCGGGATGATCTGGTCGGTGTCGATGTTGGACAGCGGCAGCGGCGCGGCGGGGGCGTCGAGGCGGGTGAAGGCTTCCATCAGGCGGTTTCCAGAGCGGGCTCGGCGCTGAGCATCAGGGTGGGGACGCCGGCGGGGGCGTCGCGGACGGTGAAGACCTTGGTGCCCGGCTTGCGGCCGGCGCGGACCTCGGAGACGTCGAAGCTGGCGGCGGCCATCCGGGCCCGGGCGGCGTCGGGATCGGCCACGCGCCAGGCGAGGCCGCCCGAGCGGTCAGGTTCATCCGTCGCGGGCGCGCCGATCCTGGCGCCCATCTCGATGACCGTTCCGCCCACCCGGAAGAAGAGCTGGCGGGCGTTCCACTTGGGGTTCTCGCGGTCCAGACGCAGGTCCAGGCCCAGCTTGGCGCCGTAGATCGCCAGGGCGCGGTCGACGTTGGCGGTCCAGACCACGACGTGGTCGAGCCGGGTGATCGGCTCGGGGGCGATGGGCGCGGAGGGCCGGATCGGGGTGGCCTGGCGCAGGAACATCTGCAGGCCGCCGGTCTGCGAACGATCCAGACGGACGTGGCCGCCGATGCGCTCGACGCCGACGCCGCGTCGCTCGACCAGCTTGGCGGCCGCGTCGAGGTCGGCGACCGCGAAGGCCAGGAGCCAGACGCCTTCCCCGTTGGCGTCGAGCTGGGCGCGGACGCGCTCGCCCGCGGCCCCTTCGCCCTGAGCTCCGATGATCTCCAGCGCCATGTTGGGGAAGCGGAACCAGGCGCGCGCGGCGCCGTCGTCGTCCTCGCGGTCGGGCTCCACGCCCAGCAGGCGGCGATAGGCGTCGGCCGCCGCGTCCACGTCCCGGACCGCGATCGCGACGTGGTCCAGGCCGGTGATCACAGGAAGTCCCGCACGTCGGCGATGTGGCCGGCGATGGCGGCGGCGGCGGCCATGGCGGGGCTCATCAGGTGGGTGCGGCCGCCGCGGCCCTGGCGGCCCTCGAAGTTGCGGTTCGAGGTGGAGGCGCAGCGCTGGCCGCTGGTCAGCTTGTCGGGGTTCATGCCCAGGCACATGGAGCAGCCCGGCTCGCGCCATTCGAAGCCCGCGGCCTTGAAGATCTCGTCCAGGCCCTCTTCCTCGGCCTGGGCGCTGACCAGGCCGGAGCCCGGGACCACCATGGCGCGGACGCCCTCGGCGACCTTGCGGCCCCCCTCCAGGGCCTTGGCCGCGATCTTCGCCGCCGAGCGCAGGTCCTCGATGCGGCTGTTGGTGCAGGAGCCGATGAACACCACGTCGACCTTGGCCTCGGTGATCGGCTGGCCGGGGGTCAGGCCCATGTACTCCAGCGCCCGTTCGGCCGAGGCGCGCTTGTCGGGGGTTTCGAAGCTGGCCGGGTCCGGGACATGGCCGGTGATGGCCACCACGTCCTCGGGGCTGGTGCCCCAGGTGACGGTCGGCGCGATCTGGGCGGCGTCCAGCACGATCTCGCGGTCGAAGACGGCGTCGTCGTCGGTGAAGAAGGTCTTCCAATAGCCGAGCGCCATCTCCCAGGCGCCGCCCTTCGGCGTGGCCGGTCGCCCCTTGAGATAGTCGAAGGTGGTGTCGTCGGGCGCGACCAGGCCGGCGCGGGCGCCGCCTTCGATGGTCAGGTTGCAGAGGGTCATCCGGCCCTCCATCGACAGGGCGCGGACGGCGGAGCCGGCGTATTCGATGACGTAGCCCGTGCCGCCGGCGGTGCCGATCTGCCCGATCACGGCCAGGGCGTAGTCCTTGGCGCCGACGCCGGGCGCCGGCTCGCCCTCGATGCGGACGCGGAAGTTCTTCGCCTTCTTCTGGCGCAGGGTCTGGGTGGCCAGGACGTGCTCGACCTCGGACGTGCCGATGCCGTGAGCCAGGGCCCCGAACGCGCCATGCGTGGAGGTGTGGCTGTCGCCGCAGACGATGGTCATGCCGGGCTGGGTGCGGCCCTGTTCCGGACCCACCACGTGGACGATGCCGTTGCGGATGTCGCCCATCGGGAAGTACTCGATCCCGTACTCCGCGACGTTCCGGCCCAGCGTCTGGAGCTGCAGGCGCGCCTCTTCGTCGGCGACGGCGTCGACGCCCAGGGCCTGGCCCTCGGTCGGCACATTGTGGTCGGCGACCGCGAGCGTGCGGTCGGGCCGGCGCACCGGGCGGCGATTGACGCGAAGCCCGGCGAAGGCCTGGGGCGTCGTCACCTCGTGGATGAGGTGCAGGTCGATGTAGAGGATCGCCTCGCCGTCTTGCGTATCGACGACGTGCGCGTCCCAGATCTTGTCGTAAAGGGTCTTGCCGGACATGGGCTGCATGTAGGTCTCCCGAGGCGGGCGCGTCTAGTGCTGCGATGCGTCAAAACATTAGAATACTAACCAATATCGGTGAATTTGCCCCTTTGGCGCAGGTGCGGATTGCGGGATACCGGACGCATGGATGAGGCGCCGGCCGGTGTATATGTGGTCACCCTGCAGGCGCTGGAGGGCGGCCGGCCGCCGGCGCTTACGATCCTGGCCTTCGTGCGGGCGGGTGCGGAAGGCGAGGCGGAAGCGACCGCGATCCTGGAGGTCGGCCGCGACGGGTTCTCCGAAGCCCGCGTGCTGCGGACCGCCGAGGTGATCGACGCGGCCGCGATGCCCGCCGACTTCAGTTCCGCGATGGCCAACGCCCGGCGCTACGGATGCGGGCTGATCGTCTACGACGAACCCTGAATTTGCCGCGGCGGCGGAAACCGCTATTCATGGACGTATGCCCGGACCGGCCGATTGGGATCTTCTGCAGAGCCTGCACGCGGTGCTGCAGGCCGGCAGCTTCTCGGCGGCGGCGCGGATCCGCCGCCTGACCCAGCCGACCCTGGGCCGTCACATCGACCAGCTCGAGCGACAACTGGGCGCGCCGCTGTTCCTGCGCAGCCCGCGGGGGCTGCAGCCCACGGACCTGGCCCTGGCGTTCCGGCCACACCTGGCCGACATGGCCGCAGCGGCCGAGGCGGCGGGTCGCGACGCGACAGGCGTCGCCAGCGGCGAGGGTGGGGTCGTGCGCATCGCCGCCAGCGAGATCGTCGGGATCGAGGTGCTGCCGAACATCCTCACGAGCTTCCGGCAGGCCAACCCCGGCATCGACGTGGAGATGGTGCTCTCCAACAAGAACGAGGACCTGACCCGCCGCGACGCCGACGTGGCGGTGCGGATGTCGCGACCCACTCAGAACAGCCTGGTGGCCAAGAAGGTGGGCGAACTGACCATCGGCTTCCACGCCACGGCTGAATACGTCGCGCGCAAGGGGCTGCCCAAGGACTTCGACGAGCTGGCCGCGCACACCCTGATCGGCTTCGACCGGGATTTTCCCGACCTGGTGAACGAACTCGCGATCGGCCGCCCGATCACGCGGGAGCTGTTCGCCCTGCGCACGGACAACGATGTGGCCCAGCTGGCCGCGATGCGGGCCGGCTTCGGCATCGGCGCCTGCCAGCGCCAGATCGGGGAGCGGTTCGGGCTGGTTCCGATCATGGCCGACGTCTTCTCGTTCAAGCTGGATATCTGGATCTGCATGCACGAGACCCTGCGCGGCAGCCCCCGCATCCGCCTGATGTTCGACCATCTGGCCCAGGAGCTCGGAGCCTACGCGGTTCAAGGCGAATGAAGGGCGCCGCCTAACGGCGATCTGCAACATTGCGGAAGCGTGACGTCGCTAGGGTTGTAATCGCCCGTCACGGCGTCGTTCCGCGACGGGGTCGGAACCTGACCGGGACGCCAGGCTCATGATTTCCGCCGACCTGAGCCGCCTGACCGCCTTCGTCGCCGTGGCCGAGCGTGGCAGCTTCGCCCGCGCCGCCGGCGACCTGGGCCGCACGACGTCCACCGTCAGCCACGCCATCAAGGCGCTGGAAGGCGAACTGCAGATCCGCCTGCTGAACCGCACCACGCGCAGCGTCACCCTGACCGAGGCCGGCGAGCGGCTGCTGACCCGCGTGCGGCCGATCCTCAGCGACCTGGGCGACGCCCTGGGCTCGCTGGACGATTTCCGCGACGAGCCGCGCGGCCGCCTGCGGCTGTCGGTGTCCAGCCTCGGGCTGGAGATGGTGGTGGCGCGCATCCTGCCCGCCTTCGCCAAGGCCTATCCCGAGGTTACGCTGGAGGCGGTGGTCGACAACGAGACCGGCGAGCTGAGGGAAGGCCGCGAGGACGCCGGGGTTCGGGGCCGGAGCCTGATCCCGCAGGACATGATCACGCTGCGCGTCAGCCCGCCGGGCCGGCAGGTGGCGATCGCCTCGCCCGACTACCTGCGCCGCCACGGGACGCCCACGACTCCCGCCGACCTCGCCCACCACCGCTGCGTGCAACTGCGGCTCGGGTCGGGGGCGATCTATCGATGGGAGTTCCTGGACGAGGGCCGCAGGATCGAGGTGCAGACACCCGGCGCGGTGGCCACCGACAGCATGGACTTCGTGCTGCGCGCCGCCGTGGACGGCGTCGGCATCGCCTACACGAACGAGGCCCATGCCCGACCGCACCTGGAGGCGGGACGCCTGCGGATCGTGCTGGAGCCCTACGCCCTGCCGTTCGACGGCTGGCACTTCTACTATCCCAGCCGCCGCAACATGACCGGGCCCCTGCGCGCCTTCGCCGAGTTCGTGCGGCGGCCCGAGGTGCTGGATCTGATCGCCGGCCGCGCACGCCAGCCGGCAGCGGCCTGACCGCGCCACTGTTCGACGCGGTCGAACGCCCTAGTCGATGGACGCCCGGTACCGGCATTCGCATTCCATCCCTAGCCTGCGAGCGTGATCGTCGGGCGCAATTTCGTGTGGATGCATTTCCCCAAGACCGGGGGACATGCCGTGGCGGCGGCGATCCGCGACGCCGGCCGTGGGCGCGACGACGTGGTCTTCGACGTGCCCGGGGCGGACGACCACCGCTGGCACGACTCCATCGAGGAGCGACGCCTGACCGAGCGCAGCTTCGATCCGAAGGACAAGCGCGTCATCTCGGGCATCCGGCGGCTGCCCTGGTGGGTGCTGAGCCGAATCCACTACGAGGCCGCCCGGCCGCCGCATCGCTGCGCCACGCGCGAGATGCTGTGCCGCGGGCAGTTCTACGAGCGGGACGGCAGCGTGAACCATGCGGACGCCCAGGTGGGCCGGCTGCGCGGCCAGGCGATCCACGGCTGGGTGCGGCTGGAGCATCTGGCCGACGACTTCGTCGACCAGTTCGAAGGCCTGCTGGGCCCCCGCGTGCGCTCGGCCGCCCACAAGCTGAAGAAGGTCGTGAACCCCACGACCCTCGACTATGTGAAGTCGCTCGACTTCTACTTCACGGCCGCCGAACTGGAGGGACTCTACGCCGCCAACCCGACCTGGGCGGAAATGGAAGTCAAGATCTACGGCGACGTCCTGCGCCTCTGAACGTTGCGTCCGGCCTGTGCGGCGGGTTCACTGAAGGCCATGAGCGATCCGATCTACCAAGGCGGTTGCCTGTGCGGGCAGGTCCGATGGCGCGCGGGGGGCGAGCCGGCGAACGTGCGGTTCTGCCATTGCCGTCTCTGCCAGCGGGCGGTCGGCGGCCCGTTCTTCGCGCGGGCGATCTTCCTGGAGAGCATCTTTGAATGGTCGGGTGAGGTCACCCGTTGGGCCACCTCGCCGCGGGTCGATCGCCTGTCCTGCGCCCGTTGCGGAACCCCACTGTTCGCCGAGCCCAAGGACGCGCCGGCCCGGCTGGGCGTATCGCTCGCGACCTTCGACGACCGCAACGCCGTTCAACCCACCGCCCACATCTGGGTCAGCGAGAAGGTGGCGTGGCTGGCGCTGGACGACGGGCTGCCGCGGCACGCGCAGGGCTTCGCGCCGACCTCGCATCCGACAGAGGCCCCCGACCCCTGCTAGCCACTCGCGGCCGGACGCACGAAAAACGGCGGCTGGATCGCTCCAGCCGCCGTCTTGAATCTCAGAAGTCCGAAGCGGTTCAGGCTTCTTCGGCAGGGGCCGCGTCCGCGACCACCTTGGCGCCCATCTGGCGCTCGGCGATGCGGGCCGACTTCCCGCGGCGATCGCGCAGGTAGTACAGCTTGGCGCGCCGGACGACGCCGCGACGCTTCACTTCGATGGATTCGATGTTCGGCGACAGGATCGGGAACACGCGTTCCACGCCTTCGCCGAAGGAGATCTTGCGGACGGTGAAGTTCTCGTCGACGCCTTGGCCGGCGCGGGCGATGCAGACGCCTTCGTAGGCCTGGACGCGCTCGCGCTCGCCTTCCTTGATCTTCACGTTCACGCGGACGGTGTCGCCCGGACGGAACTCGGGGATCTGGCGCACGGCCAGCAGGCGGTCGGACTCTTCCTTGCGGAGGGTCTCAATGATGTTCGCAGCCATAGTCTTGTCCTTACTGGGCTTTATCGCCCTTTGCCTGTTGATTGGCGCTCGCCTTGGCCCACAGGTCGGGCCGCTGCTTGCGCGTCGTCTCTTCCCGCTGGGCCGCCCGCCACTTCCGGATCTCGGCGTGGTGGCCGCTCAGCAGGACCTCGGGGATGTCGACGCCTTCGAACGTCCGCGGCCTGGTGTACTGCGGATGCTCGAGGAGTCCGTCCTCGAAGCTCTCTTCACTGAGGCTTTCGGCCTGTCCCAGCACGCCGGGCACCAGCCTTACGCAAGCCTCGATCGCCACCATCGCCGCCGCCTCGCCACCGGCGAGGACCGCGTCGCCGACGGCGACCTCCTCGAACCCGCGGCTGTCGAGCACCCGCTGGTCCACCCCCTCGAACCGCCCGCACAGGACGATCAGTCCCGGGCCGGCCGCCCATTCACGAACCCGCGCCTGGGTCAGGGGCCGACCCCGGGCGCTCATGTATAAAAGCGGCCGTCCCCGCCGCTCCACGCTGTCCAGCGCAGAGGCGATGACGTCCGCTCTCATCACCTGTCCAGGACCGCCACCCGCGGGGGTGTCGTCGAGGAAGCCGCGCTTATCTGTGGAAAAGCCCCGAATGTCCACTGTTTCCAGGGACCAGAGCGCGGCCTCTCGCCACGCCGTCCCGATCAGGGAGACGCCCAGCGGGCCCGGAAACGCCTCCGGAAACATGGTCAGGACGGTGCAGTCGAAGGGCATGGCGGGTGAAGGCGCTGCTCAGGGGCGCGCCGTCAAGCCTCAGAAGAACCGCGCGTAGTAGGTGAAGCGCTCGGCCAGCGCCTCGCCGCGGTCGATGCAGAGCGCGCCGGGGCGGCTGACGCAGGGGGTGTCGTCATAGCGGACGCCCGCCTTGAAGCCGTAGGCCTGGGCCCAGGCGAAGTCGATCATGCCGCGGTCCGTGGGCCGGAACCGGAAGCGCACGCCGTCGCGCTCGCCGACGATCCAGCCGCGGGGGTTGGGGAGGCCGCCGATCCGGCCGTCGCGCACCTCGGCGGCGATGGCCTCGTAGGCCGGACGGCGGGCCTCGAAATTCATGTGGACGCCGGCCTCGTACAGCGGGGTCGCCAGGGGCACGAAGGCGCCGGCGAAGGCCATCAGGATGGTGGGGGCCAGCCAGCCGGTCATCGGCTCGCGCAGCATGGTCCAGAAGCCCCAGACCAGCAGGATCAGCGGCGCCACGACATACAGCGCCCCGATCAGGAACGGCGCCACCACGGGGGGCGTCACCTCCATCAGCCGGGCGGCGCCGAGGGTCGCCCCGAGCACCAGCGCCATCCAGGCCGCCAGGGCGGCGGCCAGCCCTGTGCGCCACACGGGCCGTATGTACGGCGTCTCTCCCATTGCGCGTAGAAGAGGGCGCTCGCCAAGCGTGCGCAAGGCGCCGTCTGATCCGTGCGCCTTGCCCCCCGGCGGTCCGGAGCGTAATCGCCGCGGCATGAGCGAGACGGACGCCCCCCATAGCGAAGGCCAGGACGAGACCCTGGTCGAGACCCTGCAGCTCGAGCGGATCGAGATGAACCTGTTCCGGGGAACCTCCCCGGACAATTCGCCGGGCCGAATCTTCGGCGGCCAGGTGATCGCCCAGTCGCTGCTGGCCGCCTACGAGACGGTCGAGGCGCGGGTCTGCCACTCGCTGCACTGCTATTTCATCCGCCCCGGCGACCCGACCGTGCCGATCGTCTTCGAGGTGGACCGGTCGCGCGACGGCGGCAGCTTCACGACCCGGCGCGTGGTGGCCGTCCAGCACGGCAAGCAGATCTTCAACCTGGCCGCCTCGTTCAAGGATCCGGAGGAGGGGTTCAACCACCAGGCGGCGATGCCCGAGGGCCCGCACTGGAGCGAGCTCAAGGACCAGATGGAGGTCATGCGCGAGCTGATGAAGGACGCGCCCGAGGAGGCGAAGCGGTGGATGAGCCGCAGCCCGCCCATCGAGATGCGCTCCAAGGACGCCCGCACCTACTGGCTGAGCGGCCAGCCGCAGGACCCGGTGTCGCAGAACTGGTTCCGCTGTCGCACGCCCATCGGCGACGACGCCCACATGCACCAGGTGATCCTGGCCTACGCCTCGGACATGAACCTGCTGTCGACGGCGATGCGGCCCCACGGGGTCCATTGGCAGACGCCGGGCTTCCAGTCGGCCAGCCTGGACCACGCCATGTGGTTCCACAAGCCGACCGACTTCAACCAGTGGCACCTCTACGTCCACGACAGTCCCTCGGCCTCGGACGGACGTGGCTTCATCCGCGGCCAGATCTTCGCCGAGGACGGGACCCTCGTGGCCTCGGTGGCCCAGGAAGGCCTGCTGCGGATGAAGCCGGCGAAGTGAAACGCCCTCTCCCCTCTCTCGCTGCGCTCGGGGGGAGAGGAGGTTGCCGCTGAAGCTTCCGGGGCGTAAGGCAGCCGCCTTCGCAACTGCAGCATCCGGGGGACGCCATGACCGGCCAGACGCTCGCCGAAACGCTCAAGCTCGAGCGGCTGGAGGTGAACCTGTTCCGCGGCACGACGCCGGACAAGGAACAGCGCCAGCGGATCTATGGCGGCCAGGTGATCGCCCAATCCTTGCTGGCGGCCTACGAGACGGTCGAGGACCGGGTCTGCCACTCGCTGCACTGCTACTTCATCCGGCCGGGCGACCCCACCGTGCCGATCATCTTCGAGGTCGACCGCAGCCGCGACGGCGGCAGCTTCACGACGCGCCGGGTGATCGCCGTCCAGCATGGGCAGCAGATCTTCAACCTGGCCGCCTCGTTTCAGGTGGCGGAAGACGGCTACGAGCATCAGTCGGAGCAGCCGGACGGGCCGGATTGGGCTGAGGTCGAGGACGATTCCGAGGTCCGCCGCCGCCTGCGCGCCGAAGCGCCCCCCGAAGACCTCGACTGGATCGATCGCGAACAGCCGATCGAGATGCGCACCGTGGGCGGGCGGTTCGACGTGGCCGCGCCGGAACGCCGCGAGCCGCGCCAGCAGGTCTGGTTCCGGGCGCGCCACCCGATCGGCGACGACCAGCACATGCACCAGGTGATCCTGGCCTATGCCTCGGACATGAGCCTGCTGGGCACCGCGATCCGGCCGCATGGGGTCAGCTGGCGCACGCCGGGCTTCCAGTCGGCCAGCCTGGACCACGCCATGTGGTTCCACCGGGAAACCGACTTCAACGAATGGCACCTGTACGTGCAGGAGAGCCCCTCGGCGTCGGGCGGCCGCGGCTTCAACCTGGGCTACATCTACCGCGCCTCGGACGGCGCCCTGGTGGCGAGCTGCGCCCAGGAAGGGCTCATGCGGATGCGGAAGAAGAAGTCCCTCCCTTAATGGGGAGGGACAGGCCGCGAAGCGGCCAGGGTGGGGAAGTCACGACCGGGCTTCGCGCTTGAGCCCTAAGAACCCCACCCCGCGCGCCTGCGGCGCGTCGACCCTCCCCATTAAGGGAGGGAGAAATCACTCCACCTCTTCCGGCTTCACCACCACCACCACGCCCTCGGCGATCCGCACCTCGGGCACGGCTTCGCGGGTGAAGGGGAGGTACCAGGTGGCGCCGCCTTCGGCGGGCGCGATCTCAAGCAGGTCGCCGGCGCCGAAGTCCTGGACGGACTTCACGCGGCCCAGCGCGTCGCCCTCCGCCGTCTCGACCTTCAGGCCGATCAGGTCGGTGACGTAGAACTCGTCCTCCTCGGGCTCGGGGAGGCGATCGCGGGGGATGTAGAGCTTGAGGCCGCGCAGGGCTTCGGCCTGTTCGCGGGTCTCGACTTCCCTGGCGCGGACGATGACGCCGCCCTTGACGGCGCGCCCGGAGGTCAGCGTGAGGCCGGCCGAGCCGTCCTCACGCTTCAGGTCCCTGTAGTCCACCAGCGCCACGGGATCGGCCGTGAAGCTGGTGATGCGGACCTCGCCGCGGACCCCGAAGGCGCCCGCGACCCGGCCCACCTGGATGAGATCCGAGCTCACCCGTGGAAGCCCTTAGGCCTTGTCTTCGCCTTCGGGCGCAGCTTCGGCGGCGGCCTCGGCGGCGGGAGCTTCCTCGGCGGGAGCCTCGGGGGCGGCTTCAGCGGCCGGAGCCTCTTCGGCGGCGGGAGCTTCAGCAGCGGGCGCTTCTTCAGCAGCGGCTTCCGGAGCGGCCTCGGCGGCGACTTCGGCAGGAGCCTCCTCGGCGACCGGCTCTTCGACCGGCGGCGGGTTGGCGGCCAGTTCAGCGGCCGCGGCGGCGCGGTCGGCTTCCTTCTGGGCCTTTTCCTCGGCGCGTTCGTTGGCCTTCTTGCCCGGCGTGCCCTTGGTCGGGTTGTTGCCGGCTTCCCACTTCACGATGTCCAGCTTGCCGAGCTCGCGGGCGACGCGGTCGGTGGGCTGGGCGCCCTTGGACATCCACTCCTGGATGCGCTCGACCTTCAGGACGACGCGGTTCGGGTCGTCCTTCTTCAGCAGCGGGTTGTACGAACCCACCTTCTCGATGAAGCGGCCGTCGCGGGGCGAGTGGCTGTCGGCGACGACGATCGAGTAGTAGGGGCGCTTCTTGGCGCCGCCACGGGCGAGACGGATCTTCAGCATTGGATAGGTCCTTGGTCTTTCAGGCTATTTCTTGAAGGGATTGAAGCCCGGCGGTAGGCCGCCGAGGCCGGGGAGTTTCGGAAGGCCGCCGGGCATGCTCTTCAGCTTGGCCGCCATCTCTTCCATCTGTTCGGGCGTGGGCGCCTGGCCGCCGGTCATCTGGGCGATCTTGGCCATGTCCATGCCGCCACCGCCGCCCAGCATCTTGGCCATCTGGCCGAAGCCCTTGCCGCCGTTCTTGCTCAGCGACTTGAAGGCGTCGGCCATCTGGCGGTGCTGCTTCAGCAGCCGGTTGACCTCGGCCACGTCGACGCCCGAGCCGGCGGCGATGCGGCGCTTGCGCGAGGCGGCCAGGATGTCCGGCTTCTTGCGCTCCTGCTTGGTCATCGACGAGATGATCGCCACCTGGCGGTCGAAGGTCTTGTCGGTCAGACCGCTCTCGGCGATCTGCTTCTTCATGTTCCGCACGCCAGGCAGCAGGCCCATCATGCCTTCCATGCCGCCCATGCGCTTCATCTGCGCCAGCTGGTCGGCCATCATGTCGAGGTCGAACTGCCCCTTGGCGAGCTTCTTGGCCGTGGCTTCCGCCTTGGCCATGTCCAGTTCCTGCGCGGCCTTCTCGACCAGGGCGACGACGTCGCCGCGGCCCAGGATCCGGCCGGCGATGCGCTGGGCGTCGAACACGTCCAGGCCGTCGATCTTTTCGGACACGCCCAGGAACTTGATGGGCAGGCCGGTGACCGCGCGCATCGAGAGCGCCGCGCCGCCGCGGCCGTCGCCGTCGGCGCGGGTCAGCACCAGGCCGGTCAGCGGCAGGCGCTCGTGGAAGGCCTTGGCGGTGCGCACCGCGTCCTGGCCGGTCAGGGCGTCGGCGACCAGCAGGGTCTCGGAGGGGTTCGAGATCTTCGCGATCTCGGCCGCCTCGCTCATCATCGCCTCGTCGATCGTCGTGCGGCCGGCGGTGTCGAGGATCAGGATGTCGAAGCCCTGGAGGCGGGCCGACTGCATGGCGCGCCGCGCGATGTCCGGGGCGGCCTGGCCGGCGACGATGGGCAGGAAGCTCGCACCTGCCTGCTCGGCCAGCATGCCGAGCTGTTCCATGGCGGCGGGGCGGCGGGTGTCGAGCGAGGCCAGCAGCACCTTCTTGCGCTCCCGGACCAGGCGCAGCGCCAGCTTGCCGGCGGTGGTGGTCTTGCCCGAGCCCTGCAGGCCGGCCATCAGGATCACGGTGGGCGGGTTCAGCGAAAGGTTCAGGCCCTCGGCCTCGCCCTCGCCGCCCAGCATCTCCACCAGGCCGTCGTAGGTGATCTTGACCACCTGGTCGGCGGGCCGGACCGAGCGGATCACCGCTTCGCCCGTCGCGGCTTCCTTGGCCTTGGCGATGAAGTCCCGGACGACCGGCAGGGCCACGTCGGCCTCGAGCAGGGCGACGCGGATCTCGCGCATCACCTCGTCGACGTCCTTCTCGGACAGCACGCCGCGCCCGGAAAGCCGGTCGAAAACCCCTGTCAGCCGATCTGTCAGCGCGTCGAACAAACGCAAATCTCCCAAGCAATTCGCGGAGGCGAATTGCAGACCGTCCGCTTCCCTGTGTTTCGCCGAGGCGAAATCACGGGGGCCCAAACGCAGTCGACCCCCGTGCACGATTGCGTGGACGGGGGGCCTCGCCGCCCTCGTCCCAGATAAGGTCTGGGGGTCGTGGCGGTAGAGGGCGCTGACCGAGGTTGCGCCGGAAGGGCGCGCTTATGCGCTCAAGAGGGGGTGAAGGTCAAGAAATCGCGTCGGTGGACGATCCGGCCGGGCCGTCACGCAGCGCGGCTTCGCCGTCGCCGGTCCTTTGTCACCTTCCTGCCAGGCCGGGGACTAAGAAGGGAGAAGGCGGCGAGTAGAACTGTCCGATACCCGACAAATCTCAGTAATTTCAGTGACTCCGACCGTCACAAGGGCCTAGGTTCCGCGCCGGGCCGCGGGGCCTCAAGGAGAACGCCGATACCGCCCTCGATCGAAGACGATGTCGCGGCCATAGCCAGGATCGGCGCCATCCCGCGCATCCTCGAGGTCGTCTGCCGGACCACCGGGATGGGCTTCGCCGCCGTGGCGCGGGTCACCGAGGACCGCTGGATCGCCTGCGCGGTGCGCGACGAGATCGACTTCGGCCTGAAGGCCGGCGGTGAGCTCAACGTCGAGTCCACCATCTGCGGCGAGATCCGCGCCTCCGGCGAGGCGGTGGTGATCGACCACGTCGACGAGGACGGCGCGTTCCGTGGCCACCACACGCCGGCCCTGTACGGCTTCCAGAGCTACATCTCGGTCCCGATCCTGCTGCACGGCGAGTTCTTCGGAACGCTGTGCGCCATAGATCCGAGGCCGGCGCGGCTGAAGGACGGTCAGGTCGCGGCGATGTTCGGGCTGTTCGCCGACCTGATCGCCTCGCAGCTCGACGCCGAGCAGCGGCTGGCGCGGAGCGAGGCGGCGCTGCTGGACCAGCGCGAGGCCGCCGAGCTGCGCGAGCAGTTCATCGCCGTGCTGGGCCACGACCTGCGCAACCCGCTGGCCTCCATCGACGCGGCGGGCCGGCTGCTGAAGAAGACCCCGCTGAACGAGCGCGCGGTCGCCCTGGTCGACATGATGCACGAGAGCGTCGGGCGCATGGCCGGGCTGATCGACAACGTCCTGGACCTGGCCCGCGGCCGCCTGGGGGGCGGGTTCGTGGCGGAGCGCCGGGACGAGCCGGAGCTGGCGCGGTCGCTGGACCTGGTGGTGACCGAACTCAGGATGGCCTATCCCGACCGGCGGATCGACGCCGACATCCGGCTGGACCGGGTGGTCAATGCGGACGGCCGGCGCCTTGCGCAGCTGCTGTCCAACCTGATCGCCAACGCCCTGACGCACGGGTCGGAAAGCGCGCCGGTGAAGGTCCTGGGGCTGATCGTCGGCGACGTGCTGGAGCTGTCGGTGGCCAACGCCGGCGAGCCGATCCCGGAGGCGGCGCGGGCGCGCCTGTTCCAGCCCTTCTCGCGCGCCATCGTGCGGCCGAAGCAGCAGGGGCTTGGCCTGGGGCTCTGGATCGCCGCGGAGATCGCGCGGGCCCACGACGGGACCCTGGAGGTGACCTCGGACAGCAAAGAGACCCGCTTCACCCTGCGCATGCCGTTGCAGCCGGCCCGGGCCGTGGCCATCCCCGCCGAATAGGCGCGATTGATGTCCGAAAGCCGCCAGCGGTTATCGGCGGCCGGGACTATCTTCTCTCCATGACCCGATACGCACTCTTCGACACCGCCATCGGCTGGGCCGGCATCGCCTGGAGCGACCAGGGCCTGGTCGGCGTCCACCTGCCGGAACGCGATCCGGAGACCGCGCGCCGGTCGTTCCTTCGGCGATTTCCCGATGCGACCGAGGGCGCCGTCCCGACCGATCTCGCCAAGACCGTCGAGGACATCCGCGCGCTGATGCGGGGCGAGAAGCCCGACCTCCTGGACGCGCCGGTCGACATGTCCCAGACGCCGGAGTTCCACGCCAAGGTCTATGAGATCGCCCGCGCCATCCCGCCCGGCGAGACCCTGACCTATGGCGAGATCGCCGTGAAGCTGGGCGACAAGCTCCTGGCCCGTGACGTCGGCCAGGCGCTGGGCAAGAACCCCTGGCCCATCGTGGTCCCGTGCCATCGGGTGACGGCGGCGGGCGGCAAGCCCGGCGGCTTCTCGGCCCGGGGCGGCGTGAACACCAAGCTGAAGCTGCTCGGCATCGAGGGCGCCCAGGCCGCGGCCCAGACCGACCTGTTCGCCTGAGATCGGCGGCCCGGATTCACGATAGCCTAACGCCACTTGCCTAGGGTCCCGCCGAAGCCGCGGGGGATCCATGTCCGTCCAGAGTCAGGGAAACGTCCAGGAACGCCTGAGCCTCAGCCTGCCCGGCCTCGGCGAGGTGATCGACGAGCTGCGCCACGACCGGGCGCTGTATCTCGCGATGGCCGCCTATATCGCGACGGCCGCGGGCCTGGCGTACGCGCTGGGCAAGGGGGAACATCTGCTCGCCCTGAGCTATGCGCCGCGGCTGCTGCGCTCCGCGTTGGCGGCCGGCCTCGTGGCCCTGCTGGTGATCGAGGTTCCGCGGGCGATCGCGGCCGCGCCGGGTGGGCCGCTGCGCCAGCTGGCCGTACAGGCCGGGCGGCGGGTGACCCCGCGCCTGATCGCCGGCCTGGTGCTGTTCACCGCGGTCTCGCTGTTCTACGGCGCCTTCACCACCATCAAGACGCTGCTGCCCAGCCTGGCGCCGTTCGGCCTGGACCCGTGGGCGGCCCACCTGGATGCGGCCCTGCACGGCGGCCACGACCCGTGGCGGCTGCTCCAGCCGGTCCTGGGCCATCACGCCGTCACCCGGGCCATTCAGTTCCTGTACCTGCCGGTCTGGACGACCTCCCTGTGCGCGCTCACGGCGGCGCTGGCGACGTCGCGGCGGCTGGCGCACCTGCGCACGCGGTTCTACTGGACGTTCCTGGTCGCCTGGATCGTGCTGGGCAATGTGATGGCCGCCGTGGTGATGACCGGCGGCCCGGTCTATTACGGCCACCTGACCGGCGACACGGCCCGTTTCGCGCCCTTGCTGTCCTACCTGGACTTCAGCCGCGGCCTGCCCCTGTCCAGCGTCGACGTCCAGGCCATGCTGTGGTCGGCCTATGCGAACAACGCCGCCAGCCTCGGCAGCGGCATCTCGGCGTTCCCCAGCCTGCATGTGGCGATGGCGACGCTGTTCGCCCTGGCCGCGCGACACATCCACTGGGGGCTGGGCCTCGCCTATGCGGCCTTCGCCGTGGCCATCGCGGCGGGCTCGGTCCACCTCGGCTGGCACTACGCCATCGACGGCTACGCCTCGGCCCTGACGGTGGCGGCGGTGTGGTGGGCGGCGGGCCGGCTGCTGCGCCGTCCGCAATCGGCCGTGCAGATGTGACTTGGAAGGTGTCACGCTCCGGCGCCGCCCGGCACGCCGCCGGTGACAGGCCCCGCGGCGCTCGCTAACACCGGGGCATGAGCATCGGCGTGTTCGATTCCGGGGTCGGCGGCCTGACCGTCCATCACCGGCTGGTGGAGCGGTTTCCGGACGCGGACTTCATCTACCTGGCCGACCAGGCCAACGCGCCCTACGGCGGCCGCGCCGGCGAGGAGATCGTCGAGCTGACCAAGGCCGGCTGCATCCGCCTGTTCGACGAGGGCTGCGACCTGGTGGTCCTGGCCTGCAACACCGCCGCCAGCGTGGCGCTGCGCCGCCTGCAGCAGACCTGGCTGCCCGGCTACCGGCGCGAGCTGGGCCGGCCGGTGAACGTGCTGGGCATCGTGGTGCCGACCATCGAGGCGGCCACCGGCCTGCCCTGGGAGCACGAGGCCCAGTGGCGCGAGGAGAAGGCCGAGAAGCTCGAGATCCTGGGCGTCTTCTCGACCCCGGCGACCGCCCGAAGCCGGGTCTACGAGATCGAGATCGACAAGCGCCGCCAGGACGTGGCCGTCTTCTCCGAGCCCTGCCCGGAGCTGGCGCGGATGATCGAGGCCAATGCGCCGCGCGACGAGCTGGCCGCGGTGATCCAGGGCCATGTGAAGGCGCTCAGCCTGCGCATCGGCCGCGCGCCCGACCGGGCGATCCTGGGCTGCACGCACTACGAGATCGTCGCCGACCTGTTCCAGGCCGCCCTGCCGCCGGGCACGCCGTTGATCCGCCAGCCTGACGCCACGGCCGACGCCCTGGACCGCTATTTCGCCCGCCATCCCGAATTCCGGATGGGAACCGGCGCCGTTCGTCGCTTTCTCACCACCGGCGAGCCCGGCGCGCAGAACAGTCTGGTTGAGACTTTCTGGGGAGGGCCTCTAAGCTTCGAACCGGCCTGAACCTGGCGGGGGACGAGACGATGAGGATTGCGGCTTTGGCGGCTCTGGCCGCCCTGAGTTTGGCGGGCGCGGCCCGCGCCGAGGTGGTCGACAAGGGCCCCTCGCACTTCCGGCTCAAGTTCACGCAGCAGATCGCCGCGCCGCCGTCGAAGGTCTTCAAGGCCATCGGCGAGGTCGGCCAGTGGTGGGACGGCGCCCACACCTATTCCGGCAACGCCTCGAACATGACCCTCCCGCTGACGGCCAACGGCTGTTTCTGCGAGGCGGTCATGAACGGCGGTGTTCGCCACGGCGTTGTGGAGGCGGTGATCCCGAACAGCCTCATCCGCGTCGATGCGGCGCTGGGTCCGCTGCAGGACGAGGGCGTCTCGGCGGCGCTCGCCTTCAACCTCAAGGCCAAGGACGGCGGGACCGAGCTCGTCACCACCTACAACGTCGGCGGCGCGCGGGACTTCGTCGTCTCCATCGCCCCGGCTGTCGACGGCGTGCTTGGGGCGGCGGTGAAGCGGTTGAAGGCCTACGTCGAGACCGGCAAGCCGTAGGCCTTGGCCGCGACGCTGAGCGTCTCGTCCAGGCGCGCGCCCTCGGCGTAGGGCGCCAGGTCGGGCGTGGGCGGGCCGCCGGTCCCCATGCCGGGCTGGGGCAGGGCCGCGCCAATCCGGGTCTCCACCGGGAACACGCCGCACCAGGCGGGCCAGCCCTCGTCCGCGGGCAGGTCGCCGACGCCGGTGTTGCGCGCCTTCGCCGAGGCCTCCTCGATCTCCATCTCGACGAGGGCGATCTGCCGGAGCTCATTGTCGGTGGTGGGCCGCAGCTTCAGCGGCCGGCCCGCGTAGAGCCGGTCGATGAAGCTGGCCATCGCCTCGCGCTTTTCGCCGAGGCCGTCGATCAGCCGCGCGCGGCCGAAGGCCATCACCGAGCGGTAGTTCAGCGAATGCATGATGCCGGAGCGGCCAACGACGAAGCCGTCCAGGAAGCTGACCGTCACGCAGACCGGCGCGCCCTCCGCCACCGTCGCCAGCATCCGGCTGGCCGCCGCGCCATGCCAATAGAGCTTGCGGCCCTCGCGCCAGTAGGCGGTTGGGGTCACGAAGGGCTGGCCGTCGATGACGTAGCCCACGTGGGCCATGATCCCGGCGTCCAGGACCTCATAGACGGCGGCCTCGTCGTAGCTCGCGCGCTGGGGCCGGCGGCGGACCCTGGAGCGGCTGGTCGCGGCGAAGGCGGCGGTTCCGTCGGCGGGCGGGCTCATGAGCGGGCCTTCGAGAGATTGGGCGCGGGCTCCATCGGTGGGGAGGCGACGGAAACCCGCGCCACGACTGGCGGCGGCTTGGGGAGCAGCGTCACCGCCGGCATGGGGGTGAGGACGGACGGCGCGGCCAGGGCGACCAGCGCCACGGCGAGGGCATAGGTCAGCGTCCTTACGGCGAGGCGACGCAGGCTTTCGAGGGTGTGTTCGTTCGGGGTCGTGGGCATGGCCGCCTCCTTTCAGGTTGGCGAGCTAAGCCTTGTGTGGTCTGCTAGATAGATCCACTTTGAACAATCTGGACAGACCGCTTGGGGGCGCCATGAGCTGGGCCGAACTCTATCCCTGGTCCGCGCCCGAGGCCGGACGGCCGGTGATCCGGCAGGTCTATGACCAGGTGCGAAGCGCGATCCACGCGGGCGCGCTGCGGCCCGGCGGACGCCTGCCGTCCAGCCGCGACCTGGCGCTCAGGCTGGGCGTGGCGCGGGCCTCGGTGGTGGCGGCCTACGACCAGCTGCTGGCGGAAGGCTACGCCCAGGGGCGGACCGGCTCCGGCACCTATGTCTCCCAGGACCTCTCCGGCGTGCTGGACGTGGCAGCCCCGACGCCTGCGCCCGCCGCCGCCCCGCCGGTAGTGCCCCAGCGGGCGCGCGAGCTGGCGGCCTTCCCGACGCCGTCGATCGAGCCGCAGACCTTCTCGAACGGCCGCACCCTCATGGACGCCCGCGCGCAGGACGCCTGGTCGGTCTCGACCCGCCGCGCGCTGCGGACCCTGGGTCCCGCGCACTTCGGCTATTCGGAACCGGCGGGCGAGCCGCAGCTGCGGGCGGCCATCGCCGACTATCTGCGCGCGGCCCGCGGCGTCGTGTGCGAGGCCGAGCAGGTGATCGTCACCGCCGGCGCGCAGCATGCCGTGGACCTGGCGGCGCGCCTGCTGCTCAAGCCGGGCGACCGGGTGTGGCTGGAAGATCCCGGCTACGCCAACACCTGGCAGGCTCTGCTGGCGGCGGGCGCCGAGGGCCACGCCGTGCCGGTGGACCGCTCGGGCCTGGTCGTCCAGGCCGGGATCGCGGCGGCGCCGGACGCGCGCGCAGTCTTCGTCACGCCCTCGCACCAGTTCCCGCTGGGGGTGGCGATGTCGATGGGCCGCAGGCTGGAGCTGATCGCCTGGGCGCGCTCGGCCGGAGCCTGGATCGTGGAGGACGACTACGCCTCGGAGTTCCGCTACGCCGGCGCGCCGCTGGCCTCGCTGCAGGGCCTGGATGGCGGCGAGCGGGTGATCTACGTGGGCACCTTCAACAAGTCTCTCTTCCCGGGCCTGCGCCTGGGCTACCTGGTGGCGCCCAAGCCGCTGATGGCGTCGTTCGCCGCGCTGCGCCGCCTGGCGGACCGCCAGCCGCCGACCCTGACCCAGGCCATCGCCCTGGACTTCATGGAGAGCGGCCAGTTCGCCGCCCACATCCGCCGCCGGAGGCTGGCCTACAGGGCGCAGCGGGACGCCCTGGTCGAGGCGCTGCGGCGAAGGCTGGACCATGTCCTGGAGCCGGACGTACCGGACCAGGGCATGCATCTGATCGCCTATCTGAAGGACGGCCGCTCGGACCGGGAGGTCGAGGCGCGGGCCGCGGCGAAGGGCGTGCTCGCCCGCGCGATCAGCCCCCTCTACCACGACGCCCCGCCCCGCCAGGGTCTGCTCCTGGGCTTCACCGGCTTCCCGGCGAAGGCCATGGACGCGGGCGTGGGGCGGCTGGCGGCGGCGCTGGAGGCCTAGGCGGCGAGCGCCGCTTCCGCCGCGATCACGCGGCTGGCGGCGTTCACCACCGCAGCGATGCGGAGCGCCGCCTGGATGCTCTGGGTCGGCACGCCGTGCTTCTTCAGCTCGGCCTCGTGCGAGTCCAGGCACATGCCGCAGCCGTTCACGGCCGATACCGCGGTGGACCAGAGTTCGAAATCGGCCTTCTCGACGCCCGGGTTGGCCAGGACGTTCATCCGCAGCCGGGCGGGCAGGGTCTTGTACTCGCCGTTCGAAAGCAGGTGCAGCGAGCGGTAGTAGACGTTGTTCATGCCCATGATGGCGGCCGCGGCCTTGGCGGCGGTCTTGGCCTCGGCGGAGAGGCCGGCCGCGTCGGCGGCCGCTTCCACGGTCTTCACCACGGCCGGGACGCCGACGGCGTGGGCGGACGCGACGAACGCGCCCCACTTCTGCTGGTCGGTCAGGACCGTCTCGGAGGCCAGGCTGCCGAGGTTCAGGCTGATATCCTTGGCATAGGCGGGCAGGCCATCGCGCAGGGCGTCGAGGGACATGGGTAGCTCCAAGATGTCTTGAGAAAGAAAAGGCCGGGGGCGCTCTTGGGGGAGAAGGGGGAGCGCCCCCGGCTAGCTCTAAAGTCCGCGTGGTGTGCTTACGCGGCCTTCAGGGTCTCGCCGCCAACCGAGCGGTTGCACGGGCAGAGCTCATCGGTCTGGAGCGCATCGAGGACGCGAAGGGTGTCCTGCGGGTTGCGGCCCACGTTCAGGTTCGTGACGTAGACGTGCTGCACCACATTGTCGGGGTCGACGATGTAGGTGGCGCGCAGGGCCACGCCCTCTTCCTCGTTCAGAACGCCCAGGTCGCGGGCGAACTTCCCGGAGTTGTCCGCGAAGTTCCAGATCGGCAGCTCGTGCAGATCCGGGTGCTCGCGGCGCCAGCCGAGCTTGGAGTGCTCGTTGTCGGTCGAGCCGCCCAGGACGACGGCGTCGCGGTCGGCGAACTCGCGGTTCAGGCGGGCGAACTCGGCGATCTCGGTCGGGCAAACGAAGGTGAAGTCCTTCGGATAGAAGAAGATGACCTTCCACTTCCCGGGGAAGCTTTCCTTGGTGACGGTCTCGAACGCGCTCTCGCCGTTCTCCTCGTGGCGCATGAACTTGGGCTTCACACCCACGATCTTGAAGTCGGGCAGCGTCTGGCCAACACCCAGCATACAATTCTCTCCTTAAAAGCTTGCCGGCGCCGCGGGGAGGCGAGCGCCGTGAGGGGGAGATAGGGGGTCGCGACCCACAATTCCAATCGATTGTTTTTGCGTTTGGTATAGATGCGATCTATTCTCACCTCTCCCAAGGTGTGCCCCATGCTCCCGACGATCCGCCAATTGCAGTATCTGAAGCTCCTCGCCGAGCACGGCGCGTTCGGGAAGGCGGCCGAGGCCGCGCACGTCACCCAGCCCACCCTGTCGGCCGGCATCCAGGAGCTGGAGCGGACCCTGGGCGCGCCGGTGGTGGATCGGGCGCGGACGGGGGTGATCCTGACTCCCGTGGGCGAGGAGGCGCTGCGCCGCGCCACGGTGATCCTCAACGAGGCCGAGGAACTGGTGGAGGCGGCCAAGAACGCGGGCCAGCCGCTGACCGGCCGCTTCCGGCTGGGCGTGATCCCGACGATCGCGCCGTTCCTGCTGCCCGGCGCCCTGCCGCTGCTGCGCCAGCGGTTCCCGAAGCTCAGGCTGTTCCTGCGCGAGGACCTGACGCAGCGCCTGATCGCCGAGCTGAAGGCCGGCCGGCTGGACGCCGCGCTGATCGCCCTGCCGTTCGAGATGGGCGGACTGGAATGGGCGCATGTGGCGGACGACGAACTGCTGGCCGCCCTGCCCGCCGACCACCCGCTGGCCAGGCTGAAGACCACGACGCCCGAGGCCCTGGAGCAGGAGAACCTTATCCTGCTGGAGGACGGCCACTGCCTGCGCGAGCACGCCCTGTCGGCCTGCCGGCTGAACCCGCCCCGCATGGGCGCGGGCGAGGAGCCGTTCGCCGCCACCTCGCTGCCGACCCTGGTGCAGATGGTGGGCTCGGGCCTGGGGGTGACCTTCCTGCCGCAGATGGCGGTGAGCGCGGGCCTGGCCGAGGCCGCCAACGTCGCCGTCCGCCCCATCGACGCCGACCACCCCGCCCGCGAGATCGTCGTCGCCTGGCGCGCCGGGTCGAACCGCCGCGCCGAGGGCAAGCTGCTGGCCGAGATGCTGAAGGAGGTCTGAGGCCGCGGCCAGGGACCGACAGGCGTCAGGGCGGCGGCGCGCGCCCCGGGAAGCCCGGCATCTGCCAGCCGAACAGAATCGCGCCGGCCCGCACGGAGAAGGCGCACAGGAACCCCATCGTGCCGCTGACCGCCAGCGGCAGGTCGAAGCCGTGCAGCCCCACGAACACCGCCGCCCCGATCAGCGCCGGGGTCACATAGAGCTCGCGACGCAGCAGGATCGACGGCTCGTGGGCCAGGACGTCGCGGATCACCCCGCCGAACGTCGAGGTCAGCACCCCCATGATCACCGCGGAGAACGGCGGAACGCCCAGCGAGGTCGCCTTCAGCGCGCCCACCACCGCGTAGGCCGCCATGCCCAGCGCATCCAGCCAGAGCAGGAGGCGCTCGCGCCCCTGGCCCCAGCCCAGCACCCAGACCGCCACGGCGCCCGCCAGGCACACGAGGATGTACTCCGGGCGGCCCACCCAGAAGACCGGCGCGCCGATCAGCAGGTCGCGCAGGGTGCCGCCGCCGACACCGGTGACGGCGGCGAAGAAGCCGAAGGTGACGATGTCGTGCTTGTTCCGCGCCGCGGCCAGCGCCCCCGACGCGCCGAACACCGCCACGGCGGCGTAGTCCAGCACGGTCAGCGTGGCGGCGAGCGGATCCATCCGCCCCTTGATGCGGTGAGGCGTGACGCGGGGCAAGCGTCCGGCTAGAAGCCGGCTCCATGTCAGAACCCAAACGCGGCTGGTTCGCCCGGCTCACGGAAGGGCTCACCAAGTCGTCGAAGCAGATGGGCGAGCAGATCGCCCAGGTCTTCGTGGCCAAGGAGCCCCTGGACCAGGCCAAGCTCGACGAGCTGGAAGAGATGCTCATCGAGGCGGACCTGGGCCCGCACTCGGCCGCCCGCATCACCGAGCGCTTCGCCGCCGAGAAGTTCGGCAAGGACGTGGACGAGGCCGAGATCCGCGAGGCCCTGTCGGTCGCCATCGGCGACGAGCTGTCCAGTCGCCAGGGGTCGTTCGAACCGCTGTCCGGCCCCCGGCCCTACGTGGTGCTGTTCATCGGCGTGAACGGCTCGGGCAAGACCACCACCCTGGGCAAGGTGGCCTCGGACCTCCGCCGCCAGGGCGCCAAGGTGCTGGTGGTGGCCGGCGACACCTTCCGCGCCGCCGCCGTCGAACAGCTGAAGATCTGGGCCGAGCGGGCCGACGCCGACTTCATGGGCCGCCCGACGGGATCGGATGCGGCCGGCCTGGCGTTCGACGCAGTGACGAAGGCGCGGGACGAAGGCTATGATGTGGTCCTCATCGACACCGCCGGCCGCCTGCAGAACAAGCAGGGCCTGATGGACGAGCTCCTGAAGATCATCCGGGTGGTGAAGAAGGTGGACCCCGACTATCCCCACGAGACCCTGCTGGTGCTGGACGCCACCGTGGGCCGCAACGCGCTGGCCCAGGAGAACATCTTCGGCAACCAGATCGGCGTCTCGGGCATCGTGATGACCAAGCTGGACGGCACCGCCCGCGGCGGCGTGCTGGTCCCGGTGGCCCAGGCCTCGGATTCGCCCATCAAGCTGATCGGCGTGGGCGAGGGGGTCGACGACCTGCAACCGTTCAATGCGCGCGCGTTCGCCCGCTCGCTGGTGGGCCTCGAGGAACCGATCCGATGAGCGCGGAAAACAAGCGGCACTGGGTCCGGTACTTCGTCGACTACGCGGCGCTCGCCGCCTTCCTGGCCGCCTACCTGGTGACCCGCGACATCCAGAAGGCCACCTGGGGCCTGGTGGTGGGCTCGGTGATCGCCATCGTGGTGGGCTTCGTCGTGGAGCGGCGCATCGCGCCCCTGCCGCTGTTCGTGGGCGGGGCCGGCCTGGTGTTCGGCGGCGCCTCGCTGTTCTTCCACGATCCGCGGATCCTGAAGGTGAAGCCCACCATCGTGAACACCGCCATCGGCCTCCTGCTGCTGGGCGGGCTGGTGATGAAGAAGCATCCGCTGAAGCTGGTGCTGGGCGAGGCCTTCGACATGCCGGAGGCGGTCTGGCGGCGGCTGACCCTCAACTACGCCGGCCTCTTCCTGGGCCTGGCCGCCCTCAACGAGTTCGTCTGGCGCACCCAGCCCGACGGGACGTGGGTGCTCTTCCGCTTCCCGGGCATGATGATCCTGACGGTGGTGTTCTCCATCGCCCACGCGCCGCTCTTGATGAAGTACGTCAGGGCCGAGGAACTGCCGCCGCCGCCGACGGAATAGCCGCCCGGGAATCCGCTATCGCGGGAAGGTGATGTTGCTGGGGCGCAGGTGCGGGGTCTGGATGCGATTGTAGTCCGCATCCGCCAGGCCGCCGACGATCATGCCAAGGATCTCGGAGCCGCCAGCCTCGCGGGGCGGCGGGTCGCCGTAGAGCTGGCGCCAGAGCGCGACAGCCTCCTCGTATATGCGGTCATCCCGTCCCATAGGGTCCATCTACTGTGCGTTGCACGGACAAAACCCGCCGAGGTGGTACGGCGTTCCGAATAAATTAGAGTTAATTTCGGGACTTAGCCGTGGAAGCCGCAACGGCCCAGTTAAACGCGGATGTCGAACAGCGAGCCCGGGCGCGGAATTCTCTGCGGCGGGTCGCCGGGCGCGGCGGCGGCCGTGCGCTGGACGGGGGCCTGCGCCGTGGGGGCGGCGACCGGCGCCGCGGCGGCGGACGGGGCGGCCTGCGCGGGGGCGCGGGCCTGGCTCAGGGCGTCGAAGAACGCCCGCTGCGCGGCCAGCTTGGCGCTGTCCTGGTTTTGCGGGCGCGCTTGCGTCTGCGGGTAGAGGTTCGGACGGATCGTGGTCACGCGGGGCGGGCCAATATGGTTAACGGGCGATGCGCCCAAACTCGCGCTTCCGTCTCAACACAGGGTTAACGCGCGAGCTTCGCCAGCTTCTGGGCCTCGGCCTCGGTCAGCGGGCCGGTGTGCTTGGCCAACACCTTGCCGTCGCGGCCGATGACATAGGTCTCGGGGACGCCGGTCACGCCGAATTCCACGCCGGCGCGGCCGTCGCGGTCGACCAGCGCCGTGGCGAACGGATCGCCCAGCCGGGCCAGGAACGCCTGGGTGTTGGGCGGGGCGTCCTTGTAGGCGACGCCCACCACCCGGACGCCCGAGCCCTTCAGGCCCATCAGCACCGGATGCTCGATCTCGCACGGCGCGCACCAGGAGGCGAAGAAGTTGAGCACCATCGGGCCCTCGGCGGCGGCGGCGCGAAGGCGAACCGGCTGGCCCTCGGCGAGCGTCGGAAGGGCCAGGTCGGGGGCCATCTTGCCGACCAGGGCCTGCGGCTGGACCTGGGGGTCACGCTTCAAGGCGTAGAAATAGAAGAGCCCGCCCAGGGCCACGAGCGCCACGATCGGCAGAAACGCCAGCCAGCGGCTCATTTCCGGGTCAGCTCTTCGTAGCGCCTGCGCCAGCGGCGGGCGTGGTTCAGCGAGAACCCGATCATGCCGGCGAAGACGATCGCCGTGATGGCGAAGGCCGGAACGATGAACTCGGCGTATTTGAAGTCGAACATCAGTCCCCCTTCGCCTCAGTCACGGGCGGCCCGCAGCGCAGCGGCCTCGGCGCGGCGGCGCCATACCTCGCCCCGGATGCGGACCAGCCACAGTGAGCCGAACGCCGACATGTAGGCCAGCGCCATCAGCAGCAGCGGGATCCAGAACACCGGCGGCATGGCCGGGCCGCCCTTGCGGAACAGCGACGAGCCCTGGTGGATGGAGTTCCACCACTCCACGCTGAAATGGATGATCGGCAGGTTGATCGAGCCCACAAGAGCCAGGATCGCGGCGGCCCGGGCGGCCTTGACCTCGTCGTCCATGGAGGCCCGGAGCGCCATGTAGGCGATGTAGAGCAAGAACATCACCAGGACCGAGGTCAGCCGCCCGTCCCACTCCCACCACGTGCCCCACATGGGCCGGCCCCAGAGGGAGCCGGTGACCAGGGCCAGGAAAGTGAAGGCCGCGCCCAGGGGAGCGGCGGCCTGGGCGGCGGCGTCGGCCAGCGCGTGGCGGAAGATCAGCGACAGGAAGCTCGCCACGCCCAGGCAGACATAGGCGAACATGCTGATCTGGGCGGCCGGCACATGGATGAACATGATCCTGACCGTCTGGCCCTGCTGGTAGTCCTCTGGCCCGGTGAAGCCGAGATAGAGGCCGGCCGCGGCCAGGGCGAGGGCGATCAGGCCGAACATCGGCGCCGCCCAGCGCGAGAAGGCCATGAAGCGGTCGGGATTCGACAGGAAGGCGGGCGCCCAGCTCATGGGTCCGGCATAGAGTCAGCGCGCCCGCCCCGCAAGGGAAGCTAGAGCCTGGGCGGCGCCGGAGGCTTCGGCGGCCGGGGCGGCATCGGGTGGCCGACCGGGATCAGCTGCGGCCCGAACGAGGGGCCGGAGAACATCAGCATCGGCATGGCGTCGAACGCCTTCTTCTGGCTGGCGTCGAGCTGGCCGTAGAAGGTCTTGATGGCGGCGATCTTGCGGCTGGTCTCCGCCTGCTGCGCGGCCAGGCGGGCCTGCATGTCGTCGAGGCGCTGGAGCGTGGTGCGGTCGGAATCGCGCTCGAACTTCACCATGTGGTCGCGATGGTCGCCGTCGTTGCGGGTCGCCTCGAGGAAGGCCTTCAGCGCCGGCTCCTGGTCGGGGCGGAGTTGCAGGATGTCGGACAGGTGTTCGGGCCGGCCCATCCGCACGACGTGGCGATGGTCATCGTCGTGGCGGTAGGCGCGCATCTCGCGCTGCGGGTCGCGGTCGGCCCTGGCGGCGGCCGCGGAGTCCTGGGCGGCCTGGTCCCGGGCGGTCTGGCTGGTCTGGGCCAGGGCCGCGCCGGCGGTGAGAGTCAGGGCGGCTCCGGCAAGGAGCCAGGTCATGGGCTTGGACATCGTGGTCTCGTCTCCCGTTGGTGGTTCCCTTCGAAGGGCAAGCTCAAGCGGAGCATGCGGCCGAAAAGCGGCGGGCGGGGTTAAGCTTTCTTCATGTGATTTCGCCGCCCGGAGCCGGCATACGGCCACGCTTCAGACGAGGAGACGCCCATGATCGCCGCCCTGTTCGCCGCCGCCGTCGTCGCGAGCGCCCCGCAACCGATGGACCCGAGCGCCGTGAGGGCCATCGAAGCCGTGGCCTACGACTATGTGGACGGCCAGCTCGAGGGCGACCCCGCCCGCGTGGCGCGTTCGCTGCACCCGGACCTGGCGAAGCGCGCGGTGACCACCGATCCCGACGAGAAGCTGGCGCTGCGCCGGATGTCGAAGGAGGAGCTGGTCGACCTGACGAAACAGGGCGTGCTGAAGACGCCCAAGGCCGAGTGGAACCGTTCGGTGCGCGTGCTGGACATCGCCGGCAACGCCGCGGTGGCCCGCGTCGAGACGCCCTGGTTCGTGGACTACTTCCACCTCGGCCGCTTCGGCGAGCGCTGGGTGATCGTCAACGCCCTCTGGTATCCGAAGCCGAAGACCTAGCTCAGCGCATTGCGGCAGGCCGCGGCCATGGCCAACGGCCCGAAGGCCACGGCGGCGGCGGCGTAGGCGCCCAGGAAGGCGAAGCCGCCGGTCCAGGGCAGGCCGGCCGCGAAGTTGGCCAGGGCCCCGCCGCCGAAGATCACCGGCGGCACGAACAGGGGCAGCACGATCACTGCCGTCAGCAGGCCGCCCCGGCGCGCGCCCAGGCTGAGCGCCGCACCGATCCCGCCGATGAAGGCGAAGGCGATGCCGCCCAAGAGGGCGCAGGCGAAGATCAGCGGCGCGAGCGCCGGGCTGGCGCCAAGCGCGATGGCGGCCACCGGGGCCCCCAGCGCCAGCGGCGCGCCGGCCGCCAGCCACTGGCCCAGGCACTTCACCAGGCAGGTCAGTTCCAGTGGCACGGGCGACAGCAGCAGGAGGTCCAGCGCCCCGTCTTCGTAGTCGCGCTCGAACATCCGCTCCAGCGACAGCAGCGAGGCCAGGGCCAGGGCGACCCAGGCGGCGCCGGTGGCGATGGCGGCAAGGCGGTCGTGCTGCGGCCCGATGGCCAGGGGCAGGAAGGTGGCGACGCCGGCGTAGAAGCCGAGCGCCACCAGCGGGCCCCCGCCCCGGCCCCAGGCCAGGGTGGTCTCCCGCGCGATCAGGGCGGCAAGCCGGCTCATGCTCGCAGCTCCAGGCTTCGGGTGGCCACCGGCAACGGGTCATGCACCGCCGCCAGGATCAGGCCGCCGCCGTCCAGGTGCCGTTTCATGAGGGCGCCGAACCCCTCGCGCCAGCGGGCGTCGAGGGGGCTGAGCGGTTCGTCCAGCAGCCACAGCGGCCGCGGCGCAGCCAGCATGCGGGCCAGCGCCAGCCGGCGGCGCTGGCCGGCCGAAAGCCGTCGAACTTCGAGGTCCAGCAGCGGGACCAGGTCGAGAGCCTCGGCCGCTTCCTGCACGGCGGCCTGGGCCCCGCCCGTCCAGCGGCTCCAGAAGGTGAGTTCCTCCCGCGCCGTCCGCGCCGCCTTCAGCCCGTCCGCATGGCCTACCAGGTGCAGGCCCTCGCCCCGCGCGTCGGAAGCATCGACGGCGCCGAACCCGATCTCGCCCGCTTCCAGGCGAACGAGGCCGGCCACGGCGCGCAGCAGGCTGGTCTTGCCCGAGCCGTTCGGGCCGGTCAGCGCACAGGCCTCGCCCGCCGCCAGCTCCAGGGAGACGCCCTCGAACAGCAGCCGGCCGCCTCTGCGAACGGCAGCATCCTTCAGCGATAGCTGCGTGATCAAGCTGTCATCCAGGCTTTTGGGAAGGTTCTTGGGCGCGCGCATGGACGCCGCGATAGGTCGGGTCTATGAAGCGGCGGCCGCCGACGCTTGGGGGGAACCAACGCCGCGCGGGGACGAACGCTGTGTGTCCGTCTCTGAAAGAGCGCGCGATCCCCTTTGGGTGTCAGGCCGGCAGCGAGCAGAAAGGATCTCCTCAATATGGCGTCCGTGGACACCCTCAAGACCCGCCGTCTCCTGACGGTCGGTGACAAGACCTACGCTTACTACAGCCTCCCGGCGGCGGAGGAAGCGGGACTTTCGGGCGTGTCGCGCCTGCCCATCTCGATGAAGGTGCTTCTCGAGAACCTGCTTCGGAACGAGGACGGGGTCTCCGTCGGCGAGGATGACCTCAAGGCGGTCGCCGCCTGGGTCGACAACAAGGGCTCTGTCGAGCACGAGATCAGCTTCCGCCCGGCGCGCGTGCTGATGCAGGACTTCACCGGCGTGCCGGCGGTGGTCGACCTGGCCGCCATGCGCGACGCCATGACCAAGCTCGGCGCCAATCCCGAGAAGATCAACCCGCTGAACCCGGTCGACCTGGTGATCGACCACTCGGTGATGGTCGACTACTTCGGCACCGCCAAGGCGTTCGGCTCGAACGTCGAGCGCGAATACGAGCGCAACATCGAGCGCTACAACTTCCTGCGCTGGGGTTCCTCCGCCTTCAACAACTTCCGCGTCGTGCCGCCCGGCACCGGGATCTGTCACCAGGTGAACCTCGAGTACCTGGCCCAGACCGTCTGGACGAACGCCGACGAAGGCCAGGAAGTCGCCTATCCCGACACGGTCGTCGGCACCGACAGCCACACCACCATGATCAACGGCCTGGCCGTGCTGGGCTGGGGCGTGGGCGGCATCGAGGCCGAGGCGGCCATGCTGGGCCAGCCGATCCCGATGCTGATCCCCGAGGTCATCGGCTTCCGCCTGGACGGCGCCCTGCCGGAAGGCGCGACCGCCACCGACCTGGTGCTGACCGTCACCCAGATGCTCCGCAAGAAGGGCGTGGTCGGCAAGTTCGTCGAATTCTACGGCCCGGGCCTGGCCAGCATGACCCTGGAAGACCAGGCGACGATCGCCAACATGGCCCCGGAATACGGCGCCACCTGCGGCTTCTTCCCGGTGACCCGCGCCACTATCGACTATCTGGCCGCCACCAACCGCACGCCCGAGCGCGTCGCCCTGGTCGAGGCCTACGCCAAGGCCCAGGGCCTGTGGCGCGAGCCGACCGATCCGGATCCGGTGTTCACCGACACCCTGGAGCTGGACATGTCGGGCGTGCTGCCCTCGCTGGCCGGCCCCAAGCGTCCGCAGGACCGCGTGCTGCTCTCCGACGCCGCGCCCGAGTTCAAGTCGGCCCTGACCGGCGAGACTTTCGGCAAGCCGGACTCGCTGGCCGAGCGCTTCAAGGTCGAGGGCGAGAACTTCGACATCGGCAACGGCGACGTGGTGATCGCCGCGATCACCTCCTGCACCAACACGTCCAACCCCTCGGTGCTGATCGCCGCGGGTCTGGTGGCCAAGAAGGCCGTCGAAAAGGGCCTGCAGGTGAAGCCTTGGGTGAAGACCTCGCTGGCTCCCGGTTCGCAGGTGGTCACCGACTATCTGAAGGCCGCGAAGCTGGACAAGAGCCTGGACGCGCTGGGCTTCAACCTGGTGGGCTATGGCTGCACCACCTGCATCGGCAACTCGGGCCCGCTGCCCGAGGCGATCTCCGACTCCATCCAGAAGAACGACGTCGTCGCCTGCTCGGTGCTGTCGGGCAACCGCAACTTCGAAGGCCGGGTGAACCCGGACGTGCGCGCCAACTACCTGGCCTCGCCGCCGCTGGTGGTGGCCTACGCCCTGGCCGGCTCGATGCAGATCGACCTGATCAACGAGCCGCTGGGCGAGGGCAAGGACGGCAAGCCGGTGTTCCTCAAGGACATCTGGCCGACCACCGCCGAAATCGCCGCCCTGCAGCGCAAGCACGTGACGAACAAGATGTTCGCCACCCGCTACGCCGACGTCTTCAAGGGCGACAAGAACTGGCAGGGCATCAAGGTCAAGGGCGGCCAGACCTACGACTGGGACATGGGCTCCACCTATGTCCAGAACCCGCCCTACTTCCAGGACCTGGAGATGGAGCCGAAGCCGGTGACGGACATCGTCGAGGCGCGGGTCCTGTCCGTGTTCGGCGACAGCATCACCACCGATCACATCTCGCCCGCCGGCTCGATCAAGGCGAGCTCACCTGCCGGCCAGTACCTGATCGAACGCCAGGTGCCCCCGTCCGAGTTCAACGGCTACGGCTCTCGTCGCGGCAACCATGAAGTCATGATGCGCGGCACCTTCGCCAACATCCGCATCCGCAACCGGATCACCCCGGACGTCGAGGGCGGGGTGACCAAGCACTTCCCGTCGGGCGACCAGATGTCGATCTACGACGCGGCCATGCGCTACCAGGGCGAAGGCCGCCCGCTGGTGGTGTTCGCCGGCAAGGAATACGGCACCGGCTCGTCGCGAGACTGGGCCGCCAAGGGCACCAAGCTGCTGGGCGTGCGCGCCGTGGTGGCCGAGAGCTTCGAGCGGATCCACCGATCCAACCTGGTGGGCATGGGCGTGCTGCCGCTGCAGTTCCTGCAGGAAGGCTGGCACAAGCTGGGCCTGACCGGCGAGGAGATCGTCACGATCCGCGGCCTGACCGAGCTTGCTCCCCGCAAGCAGCTGATCGTCGAGATGTACCGTCCCTCTGACGGCCGCATCGCCCGCTTCCCGGTCCGCTGCCGGATCGATACGCCCACCGAGCTGGAATACTTCAAGCACGGCGGTGTCCTGAACTACGTGCTGCGCAGCCTGGCGAAGCCGGAGGCGTAGGCTCGGATCAAGAACGACGAAGGGGGCGGCCGCAGCGATGCGGCCGCCCTTTTTCATTTCGGCGGCCGGATCGTGGCCTTGATGCCGCCCTTGGCGAGTTCCGGCGTGAGGCGTCGTGTCAGGTCAGCCCCGAATTCGGCGTCGGCGCTGGCCTCGCCGGCGGCCGCCAGACGACGGCTCGCCGCCGCGATCTCGGCCTTGCCGACGGCGCACACGGCCGCCTCGGCGGTCAACGGCAGGGTCTCGATTCCGCGTTCCTGGTCCTTAAGCCGCACGGTGTAGCGCTCACCGCAGGCCAGCTTGCCGCTGATCGACTCGAAACACGGCTCGCGCTCCAGATAGACCGTCACCACCCATTGGCAGAAGACGGGCGGGGGCGGCGCCTCCGGCGTGGCCGGCGCCTGACGCGCCTCGACGTCGGTGCGGACGAAGAGCTGGTAGCGGATCAGGGCGTTCTCGGCCTGCTTGCCCTTGGCGAGCAGCAGCGGCACGTCCTTGCGGGCGACCTGCAGATAGCTGGCGTCGGTGCGGACGATCTCCGGAGGCGGAGGCGGAGGGGGCGGCGGGGCCTGAAACACGGCGTCTCCTCGAGGCGGGTCGGCAGCTTAGCGCGCCGACGAACCTCCGCCAGGGCCCGCGCCGACCCCAACTCACGCCTTCTTGAGATTTACAGCCCCCGGAACACGCCCTAAGTCCAAAGCGATGCGGAAGGCCGCGCTTATCAGCCTGTTCCTGCTCGCCTGGCCCCTGGGCGCGGCGGCCAAGCCCCCGGTGCTCGTGGAGCTGTTCACGGCGCAGGGCTGTGGCTCGTGCAATGACGCCAACGGCTATCTCGGCAAGCTGGCCGAGCGGCCCGGCGTCCTCGCGCTCACCTACTCCGTCGATTATTGGGACTACCTCGGCTGGACCGACACCTTCGCCCGGCCGGAGTACGCCGAGCGACAGAAGGCCTATGTCAGCCGCCTGAAGCTGCGCGAACCCTATACGCCGCAGGTGATCGTCGATGGCCATGAGGAGGCGCAAGGGCTCAAGACCGCCGAGGTCGAGCGCCTGGTCCGCGCCGCCGCCGCCGCCCCGCGCAATCCGCCGGACATCCGGTTCGTCGGCGCTCGCCGGGTGGACGTGGGTTCCGGTCGGGTGGCCAAGGGCGGCGCCGAAGTCTGGCTGATCCGCTACGACCCCCGGGCTGTCGAAGTAGCGGTCAGGGCTGGCGACAATCGCGGCGAGACGGTGGTGCAGAAGAACGTCGTGCGCGAGATCCGCCGCCTGGGAAGCTGGCGCGGCAAGCCCCAGGCCTACCGGCTGCCGGCGGCGGCCGACGACGGGCTGAAGACGGTGGTGGTGGTGCAGGGGCCCCGTGGCGGCCGCGTGCTGAGCGTGGCCCTGCGCAAGTCCTGAGGCCAGGGCCGGCTTCCCGGGCGGGACGGCTCCGGACATGCGTCAGCCCGCGCGGCTGGAGAGGCACCGCGCGGGCTTGCGCTTGGGGTAGACAGTTGGAGTGTCGGTTGGCCAACCGCCGATCCAGGGGGGCTGGGGGGGCTGTTCAGGATCCGGGACCAACAGTCTCTGACCAACCGACGATGTGAATATCGGGGGCGCATCGGGCGGGCGATGGACCAAATTGAGGTCATTTCTGGGCCGAGCTAGGCCGCCAATTCTGGGGTGGCCGGACTCAAAAAATTCATACAGGCTCGGTTGCGATGGCATTCGAACAGAGCCCCGCGGCCCCGCGCCAGGCCGGCGTGTTCTTTGAGCGGCGCGAACTGGAGCGACTCCTCCGCCTCTATGGACGCATGGTCGCCGCAGGCGAGTGGCGCGACTACGGCATGGACAGCCTGCGGGAGTCCGCCGTCTTCTCGGTCTTCCGCCGCAGCGCCGAGGCCCCCCTCTACCGCATCGAGAAGCATCCCGCCCTGGCCCGCAAGCAGGGCGCCTGGGCGATCGTGGGGCAGGGCGGCCACATCCTGAAACGCGGCCACGACCTGGAGCAGGTGCTTCGGTTCTTCGACAAGGGCCGGTTCTCGGTCGTCGAGTAGCTGGCCAAAGAAAAACCCCGGCGGTCGCCCGCCGGGGTCCTTCGTTCGCGGTGCTGCGTCGAGACCTAGCGGCGGTCGCCGAAGATCTGCAGCAGGAATTGGAACAGGTTGATGAAGTTGATGTAGAGGCTGAGCGCGCCGTAGTTGGTCGCCACGCCCATGGCCGCCTGGTCGCCGCCCAGCTCGTAGTACTGCATCTTCAGACGCTGGGTGTCGTAGGCGATCAGGCCGGCGAAGATGAACACGCCCAGCACGCTGATGATGAACTGCATCATCGAATTCTGCAGGAACATGTTCACCACCGAGGCGATGACCAGGCCGATCACGCCAACGATCAGGAAGCTGCCGAACGCGGTCAGGTCCTTCTTCGTGGTGTAGCCGACCAGGCTGAGCCCGCCGAAGGCGACGGCCGTGATCAGGAAGGTCGAGGCGATCGAGCCGCCGGTATAGACCAGGGTGAGCCCGCCGAGGCCTGCGCCGATCAGGGCCACGATGGTCCAGTAGAAGATGCCGGCGCTGCGAGGCGTCGCGTTCTTCATCGCGAACATGCCGAACAGGATCACGCCCAGGGGTGCGAAGGCGACGATCATGCCCAGGACGGTCATGCCGTAGCCGCGCGCCGTCTGCACGTAGAGCAGGTCGCGAACGGGCGGGAATTGGCCGGTGACGTACGCCAGGGCGGCCGAGAGCACGAGGCCCAGCGCCACCTTGTTGTAGACGCCCAGCATGAAGCTGCGGAGGCCCGCGTCCACCGACATGTCGGCGCGATCCGCCGGGATCGAGCGCGCGTAGCCGCGGTTGAAGTCGCTCATTTGAGCAAGGCCCTATGATGCGCGTCCCAAACCGGACGCAGGTGAAATATCGTTTCGCTGCGTGTCGGAAGCAAGGCCCATCACGCACGATACGGTGAACGCGTTAGGATACATGTATGATCCGCCTCTTCGCAGCCCTGTCCATTCCCCCGGAGATCGGCCGCGGCCTGCTGGCGCGGCAGGCCGGAATCGAGGGCGCGCGCTGGCGGCCCCTGGAGGCGCTGCACGTGACGCTGCGGTTCTTTGGCGAGATACGGCAGGACGTCGCCCGTGACCTGGACTCCGAGCTGATGGGGATCGGCGGGCGGCCGTTCGAGATCGGTCTGGCCGGCGCCGGTTCGTTCGCCGACGGGCCGGAGATCAACGCCGTCTGGGCTGGGGTCACCGAGAACGCCGAGTTGCGCCGGCTGGCCGAGGCCTGCGAGAGCGCCGCCCGGCGGGTGGGCCTGAAGCCCGAGAAGCGCAACTATCGCCCCCACGTGACGCTGGCCTATCTGCGCCGGCCGGATCCCGGCCAGGTGGCGGCCTGGATCCAGGCCAACAACCTGCTGAAGTCGCCGCCCATCGCCATCGACCGCTTCGGCCTCTATTCCAGCATCCTGGGCCGCGAAGGCTCGCACTACCGCCTCGAGGCGGAGTATCCGCTAGCTTAAGCCTCCACCGCGTAGTCCTTCAGGACCCCCAGGGGCACGATGGCCAGGGTTTCCTCATGGGTGCTTTCCAGCACCACCTGCGGCGCGGCGCCGGCGTCGAGGGCCTCCTTCCAGCGCGGTGCGCAAAGGCACCAGCGGTCGCCGGGCTTCAGGCCCGAGAAGCCCAGGTCCGGCCGCGGGGTCGAAAGGTCGTTGCCCACGCTCTTGGAGTAGCTGAGGAACTCGGCGGTCATCACGGCGCAGACCGTGTGCATCCCCACATCGTGCGGTCCGGTCTCGCAGCAGCCGTTGCGGAAGAAGCCGGTGACGGGTTCGAGCGAGCAGGGAAGCAGTTCCTCGCCCAGAACGTTGCGGGCGCCGGCGTCGTAGCGGATCGGGCGTGTGGCCATGGGCCCATCCTAAACGCTAAGACTTGCGCATCGCCAATGCGCGAAGGAGCTGCAATCCACATGAACCCGTCCGCACGCCCCCGCCGCAGCGCCCTCTACCTGCCGGCGTCCAATGCGCGGGCGGTCGACAAGGCCCGGTCCCTGCCGTGCGACGTGGTGATCCTGGACCTGGAGGACGCCGTGGCCCCCGACGCCAAGGCCGAGGCCCGGGCGGCCGCTGTCGAGGCGGTGAGGGCCGGCGGCTTTGGCGGGCGCGAGGTGGTGATCCGGGTGAACGGCCTCGACACCCCCTGGGGCGCCGAAGACATGGCCGCCGCGGCGGGCGCGAAGCCGGACGCCGTCCTGGTCCCGAAGGTCTCGGCGCCGGCGGACCTGTCGGCGGCGCGGACCCGGCTGGGCGAGGGCCTGCCGATCTGGGCGATGATCGAGACCTGCGCGGCCATGTTCCGGCTGGACGCCCTGGGCGCGGAATCCGTGAACGTGGGCGTCGAGGCCTGGGTGATCGGCTCCAACGACCTGGCCAAGGAGATGCGCTGCGTCCTCACCGTCGGCCGGGAGCCGCTGCTGGCCGCCCTGTCGCTGAGCCTGATGGCGGCGCGCGCGCACCGGCTGGCGATCCTGGACGGGGTGTTCAACGAGATCGCCGACGCGGATGGCCTGGCCCGGCAGTGCGCCCAGGCCGCGGCCTTCGGCTTCGACGGCAAGAGCCTGATCCATCCCAGCCAGGTGGAGCCCGCCAACGCCGCCTTCACGCCGGACCCGGCCGCGGTGGCGTGGGCCCGGACCGTGGTCGGCGCGTTCGGCCTGCCCGAGAACGCCGGCAAGGGCGTGCTGAAGGTGGATGGCCGGATGGTGGAGCGCCTGCACTTCGCGGAGGCCAAACGCCTGCTTTCCGTGGCCGAGGCCATCGCCGCGCGGGAGGCCGCATGAGGCTGGCCGCGGCGGTGATGCTGGCCGCGCTCGTCGCGGCGCCGGCGCAGGCCCAACCGGCCCCCGCCGACGCGATCGACCTCCTGCTGCGCCCGCCGCCCAAGGACGTCGACGTCGAGGAGCCCGACACCGCGGCCACGGGCTCGAAGGTGGATCCCGACCCCGACCTGCCCGGCGGCCCGCAACCCTACCGGCCCTACGTCCCCCCGCCGCACCCGACCCTGACCGCGCCGGTGTTCGTCAACGAGACCGGCAGGAACCCCGACCCGCCGCCCACCTCCGCCGAAGCCGCCTACGACAGCCGCCTGCGCTCGTCGGCCGCGTCGGTGCAGGGCTTCCTCGGACCGATGGACGGCGGCTGGACCCTGGCGGCGGACAGCCAGCCGCTCTACGCCTTCCAGCTTGTCGACAAGAACGGCTCGGTCGAGGGCGCCTGGCGGGACCTGCGCCGGCCCGGCGCGGTCGACGCTTCCGGCTTCTTCGAAATCGTCGAGCGCACGGGCGGCGACCTGACCTTCCGCTTCGAGGGCGGCGGGGTCGCGGTGCTGCACCCCGAAGGCGGCCACTGGTCCGGCCGGCTCACCGAGGGTGGCCGCAGCGAAGCCGTCAGCCTGACGCGGCGGGCGCCTTAAAGTCCGAGGACGCCCCGGGCCGTCGCCATGGCCCTCGCCAGGTCCTCCGCTCCGTAGGCCTCCGCCGTCCCCACGCCCCACACCGGCCCCGGCCACGCGGCATCGTCCGCCCGGCGCCCCACGACGTGGACATGCAGCTGCGGCGTCACGTTGCCGAGCTGGCCGACATTGAGCTTTTCGACCCGCCGGCCGAGCGCCGATCCCACGGCGCGCACCGCCAGGCCGGCCCGGACGATCTCTTCCGTCAGCGCCGCCCGGTCGTTCGGCGACAGGTCTTCCAGCTCCCGGGCGCCGGCGATCCGCGGGATCAGGACGATCCAGGCGTAACGGGCATCGGCCTGCAGGCGGGCGTGGCTGAGCGCCAGGTCGCCGAGGGCTTCGGAGGTCGGGGGAAAGGCCGGATGGAGCTCGAACATGGTCCCCTGCGCGTGCGGCATTGCAGCATTTGCCTCAAACGGCTACGCACCCGCCGACATATCAGCAAGGAGCAGTATCATGGCGAAGCAGCCCATTCGCGTGGCGGTCACCGGCGCGGCCGGCAACATCGGTTACGCGCTGCTGTTCCGGATCGCCTCGGGCCAGATGTTCGGCGCCGACCAGCCGCTGATCCTGCAACTGCTCGAGATCCCCGTCGAAGGTCCGCAGAAGGCGCTGAAGGGCGTGGCGATGGAGATCGACGACTGCGCGTTTCCGCTGGTCCAGAGCATGGTCCTGACCGGCGAGGCCGACGTGGCCTTCAAGGACGCGAACTGGGCCCTGCTGGTGGGCTCCAAGCCCCGTGGTCCCGGCATGGAGCGCGCCGACCTCCTGAAGGACAACGGCAAGATCTTCATCGCCCAGGGCCAGTCCATCGACAAGGTGGCCGCCGACGACTGCCGCGTGGCGGTGGTGGGCAACCCCTGCAACACCAACGTGATGATCGCCGCCAGCCAGGCCAAGCGCCTGCCGAAGGACCGTTTCACCGCCATGGTTCGCCTCGACGAGAACCGCGGCCGCGCCCAGCTTGCGCAGAAGGCCGGCGTCTCGATCGACCAGGTCAGTGACCTGTTCATCTACGGCAACCACAGCCCGACCATGTTCGCCGACTTCACTCACGCCAAGATCGGCGGCAAGGACGCCGCGTCGGTCATCGGCGACGAAGCCTGGCTGAAGAACGACTTCCTGCCGGCGGTGGGCAAGCGCGGCGCGGCGATCATCGAGGCCCGCGGCGTGTCGTCGGCCGCCTCGGCCGCCAACGCCCTGGTCGACCACGTGCGCGACCTGGTGACCCCGGGCGCGATCCACTCGGTCGCGGTGGAAAGCCAGGGCCGCTACGGCTTCGCCGACGGCGTCTGGGCCGGCATGCCGGTGAAGACCACCGCCACCGGCTACGACGTCCTGACCAACTATGAGATGGACGACTTCGCCAAGTCGAAGATCAAGATCACCAACGACGAACTGGTCGGCGAACGCGACACCGTGAAGGAAATGCTGGCCTAAGGCTCGGGCCCGCCTTCTCCCTTCGAGGGAAGAAGGCGGGCCTGGCTGAACCCTACCGAGGCGCCATCCGGATGGCGCCGTCCAGGCGGACGTCTTCGCCGTTGAAGTATCCGTTGGTGATCATGGTCAGGGCGAGCTGGGCGTATTCCGGCGCCTGACCCAGGCGCTTCGGGAACGGCACCGAGGCGGCCAGGGCTTCCTTCACCTGCGGCGGGGCGCCGGCCATCAACGGGGTCTCGAAGATGCCCGGCAGGATGGTGTTCACCCGGATGCCGTCGCCGGCCAGGTCGCGGGCGATGGGCAGGGTCATGCCGACCACGCCGCCCTTGGACGCCGAATAGGCCGCCTGGCCCATCTGGCCGTCCTCGGCCGCCACCGAGGCGGTGTTGACGATCGCGCCGCGCTCGCCGTCGATCGGCTCCAGGTCCAGCATGCCCTTCGCCGACTTGGCGATGCAGCGGAACGTGCCGACCAGGTTGATCTGGATGATCCAGTTGAACGCGTCGAGCGGGAAGTGCTTGGTCTCGCCGGTCTGCTTGTCGCGGCTGGCGGTCTTGAAGGCGTTGCCGGTGCCGGCGCAGTTCACCAGGATCCGCTCCTGGCCGTGGGCCGCGCGGGCCTTGGCGAAGGCCGCGTCGACCTCTTCCTCGGACGTGACGTTGCACTTGCAGAAGACGCCGCCGACGTCCTTTGCGACCGCTTCGCCCTTCTGTTCGTTCATGTCGAAGATGGCGACCTTGACGCCCTTGGCCGCCAGGGCCCGGACCGTGGCCTCGCCGAGGCCCGAGGCGCCGCCGGTGACGACCGCCGCAACGGATGAATTGAGTTCCATGGACGCGCCGCTCCCATATGATGGCGTGAGTAATTTCGGCGAAGCCTTAGCCCGATGAGCGCCAGCAAAAAAGCGTCACCCGACGTCACCTTCGATCCGGAGGCGGAGATCGCCCCCGGCCGCGCCCTCGTGCCGGCGGTGATGAAGCTGAACGAACGGCGTGTGGACGAGGGCTTCTGGCCCAAGATGCGGCGCGTCGTGGCCAAGGTTCCCTTCGCCAAGGAGGCGCTGTCGGTCTGGTACTGCGCCAAGGACGACGACACGCCCCTGGCCGCCAAGGGGATGATGCTGGCGGCCCTCGCCTATTTCGTGATGCCGGTGGACGCGGTCCCGGATTTCATCGCCGGCCTCGGCTACACCGACGACGCGGCGGTCTTCACCGCCCTGCTGGCCCTGCTCGGCCGCAACCTGAAGCCCAAACACAAGCAGGCCGCCCAGCGGGACATCGAGCGGCTTCGGGGAGAGAATTAGCCCTCGCCGTCGCGCACCGCGCTCAGCTTCGCCGAACGCGCCAACTGCTGTTCGCGGATGGTGATGAAGAGGGTGGAGGCCACCACGATCCCGGCGCCCGCCATCGTCCAGACCGACGGGAGTTCGTGGAACAGCAGGAAGCCCGCCGCGACGCTGAACACCAGCCGGGTGTAGTCGATGGGCGCCATGGCTCCGGCGTCGCCCAGCTGCATGCCCTTGATGTAGCAGGCCTGGGTGATGGTCCCGAGCACGCCCATGGCGCAGAGCAGGGCCAGGTCCGCCGGCGCGGGCCAGCGCCAGCCGAAGAACGCCCCGGGGATCGAGAACAGGAAGCCCAGGGTGGCGGCCCAGACCAGCAGCACGGTCGGGGAATGGTCGCGGGTCATCACCTTCATGCCCGTGATGGTCAGGGCGAAGAGGAACGAGGCGGCCAGCATGGCCAGCGCCGGCAGGCCCAGGACGAACTCGCCGCTGGCGCCGGGCCGCACCATCAGCAGCACCCCCAGGAAGCCCACAAGCGCCGCGCCGATCCTTAAAGGGCCCACGGTCTCGCGCACCACGAAGGCCGCCAGCGGCACCAGCCAGAGGGTGCGGGTGAACGACAGCGCGTTGGCGTCGGCCAGCGGCATCTCCTGGAAGGCGTAGAACGACAGGATCATGCCCAGCGTCCCGGCCGCCGAGCGGAAGAACAGGATGCCCGGCCGCGTGGTCGCGAAGGCCGCGCTCCGGCGCTGGACGATGATCGGCAGCAGGATCACCAGGCCCGCGGCCTGGCGGTAGAAGGCTTGCAGCGAGGCCGGATAGTCGTCGCCCAGCAGCTTGATCAGCACGGTCATGGCCGTGAAGCCGAGCGCGGAGCCCAGCATCCACAGCGCGCCGCGCAGGTTGTCGGGCCGGGCGGGCGCGCCGCTCACGAGCCGCTTGAAGGGGCTTGGGCGGGCTGCGGGGTCGAGAACTCCCCGAACAGCTCGGCGAAGGGCGAGGGGCCGGATTGGTCCCAGGCGTGGCGCGAGCCCACGGTGATGCCGCCATCGACCACCAGGTGCGTGCCGGTGACGAAGGCCGAGGCGTCGGAGGCCAGGTAGAGCGCGGCCTGGGCGATGTCGTCGGGCATTCCGGCCTTCGGGACGGGCTGGACCTTGGCCGCGTTGTCGGCGACCCGCGCCGCCATCTGGTCGGCCACCGCCCGGGGCAGCCCCAGCGAGGCGCCGAAGATCGAGGTGGCGATCAGGCCGGGGCAGATGGCGTTGACGCGGATCTTTCGCGGCGAGAGCTGGGCGGCGGCGACCCGGGTCATGTGGATCACCGCGGCCTTGGCCGACGAATAGGCGATGGGCCCCCAACCCGCCTGCAGGCCGGCGATGGAGGCGGTGTTGACGATGGCCCCGCCGCCGCGCGCCAGCATCAGGGGCGCGGCGTGCTTCATGCCCAGCGCCGGGCCGCGAACCAGGACGTCGTAGATCCAGCTCCAGGTCTCGGCCTCGATCTCCTCCAGCACCCGCATGCCGTCCGAGATGCCGGCGTTGTTGAAGAGGATGTCCAGGCCGCCGAACTCGCTCACGGCCAGGTCCAGCGCCGCCTTGATCTCGACCTCCCTGGTGACGTCGCAGTGGGCGTAGCGGACGGCGCCGGGGAAGCGCTTCTCCAGCATGGCGCCCTTCTCGTCCTGGATGTCGGCGGCGACCACCTTGGCGCCCTCGGCGACGAACAGTTCCACGGTCCCCAGGCCGATACCCGAGACCCCGCCCGTGATCACCGCGACCTTGCCGTCCAGACGCCCTGCCATGATCTCTTCCCTGTCGTTGGTTATCAGCGATCAGTAGGAGCCTCGGCGGCGGGCGACAACCCGGATCAGCAGCCTCCGGTCCGGCAGCGGTCGCGGTAGGTCCGCCAGGCCTCGTCACCGGAGCGGGCGATGGCCTCGTCCGCCATGGCGATCGCGACACGGCCGCCTGCCTGCTCGTCCGGTGTCTCGGCGCGCACGACCGGCGTGACCACGATAGCGCGGCCGTTGGGCAGGGTAAGGGTGCGCGTCTCGCCCGGTCGCATCTCCAGGCTCGCGGTCTCGGCTGGATCGAACCTGCGGCTGAGGCTCGCGGTGACCCAGAGGCGATCGCCGCGCTGCACGACCGCGGTGAAGAGCCGTTCCTTGCTGCCCGAGGCTATGAAGGTTCCGGTCCGGTAGTAGCGCTGCGAGCCGAAGGAGGTCAGGTCGGTCATCAGCGCCCGGCCTTCCGAATCGGTGGTCGAGGCCACCAGGCGAACGGCCGTGCCCGGTTCCACCCATGAACGGCCCGCGGCGGCATAGATGCGGCGCGGCTGCGGGTCGGGCCGCGGCCGAGGCTGGGATTTCGGTTCGGCGCCGCGCTCATCGGCCCAACGTGGCCGATCGCGATCTGCCAGGGTCGGCGTGGCCTGGGTGTCGGCCAGCGCCTGGGCGAGCGCGAAGTCAGGGCCTGCGGGAACCGGCGGGGCGGGCGCGGGCCGGACGGGCGGGGCGACGCGGCTCGACATCGGCGCGAGGCGGGGAACCTCCGTCGCCCCGATGCGCGCCAGCACCGGCGTCGCCAACGCCGGCGCGGACGGAAGCTCGACGACCTGAACCCGCACGGGCTTGACCATCCAGGCCGAGCCCGTGGCGGCGAGGGCCAGCGCCGTCAGCATCGCCAAGCCCAGGACTTGCTCGCGCGGGTCGGGCGTCCGGCGCGCCAGCAGGCGGATCCGCTGGGCCAGCGGGTGCGGCTCGGCCTGCAGCCAGTAGCAGCCGAGCGGCAGGGGTTGGGTGGCGAGCTGGGTCTTAAGCATGGCCTCGGCGTAGCTGCGCCGCACGGTCGGATAGCGGGCGATCACCTGTGCGTCGCACGCCAGCTCCTGGTCGATGCGCAGGCAGCGGGCGAGCACGTGGAGCAGGGGGTTGAACCAGTTCACGCAGCGCGCCGCCGCCACCAGGGCGTTGATGCGCGTGTCGTGGCGGATGATGTGCATCGCTTCGTGGGCCAGGACGGCGAACCGCTCGCGCGGGGTGTAGCGCTCGTCGAAGTCGGCGGGGGTGACGACCCTGGGCGCCAGCACGCCCACCGCGGCGGGGCCGGCCAGGCCGTCCTGCATGGCGCGTCCGAACTGGGCCTGGCGCCAGGCCATCCAGGCGACGTTGACGAGGACGCCGGCGATCCAGAGCCCCATGAGGAGCAGCCACGGGTCGAAGGACGCGGCGGCCGGGGCCGGCAGCGCAGCGGCGTACGCCGCGAGAGGCGGGGCGTCGGCCGCGGGGACGGTGGCCGCCCGCACGGTGACTGTTTCGACGCGGGCGGGTAGCAGCATGCCCAGGGCGGCGAGCGGGACCAGCAGCCAGAGGCCGTAGGCGATCCGCGGGCCGAACAGCTTTCGCGCCGGCGTGCGCAGGAGCAGCACGAGTGCGACGGCGACGGCCGCCGCCAGGTTCGCGGCGATGAGGATGAGCAGGGCGTCACTCATCGTCGAGGTCCGAGATCAGCTTCTTGAGGAGCTGGATGTCCTTGGGCGTCAGGGCCCGGTGCTCGGCGAAATGGGCGACCAGCGGGGCGACCTCGCCGTCGAAGAGGCGGTCGACGAGGCTCTGGCTCTCGGATTGGACATAGTCGGTTCGGCTGACGAGCGGGCGGTAGAGATAGCCCCCCTCTTCACGGCGTCCCTCAATGGCCTTCTTGCGTAGCAGGCGGGTGATCAGGGTCTTGACCGTGCCTGGCGCCCAGCCGTGCGCCTCGCCGACCTCGGCCACGACGCCGTCGGGCGTCAGCGGCCCGCAGCGCCACAGCGCCTCCATGATCTGGCTCTCGGCTCCAGAGATCTTCACGGCCACACCCGGCCCTCCGCATTACCGAAAATACACGTGTATTTTAGATGAAAGTACATCTGTATCCTCACCGACCCGGGCCGCCGTGGCCAGTGATTTTGCGTTCATGTTCGGAGAGGCGTCTTGCACCGCAGGCTCATTTGGTTGGCGTCAGCCGCACTCGTGCTCCCGTCCGCAGCCGCCGCGCAGACCCCGCCCGCGAACCCCGCCCCTAAGCCGGCGGCCGGAACCGTGGGTGAGGTGGTGGTGACCGGCCAGGCGCCGGCGGTGCAGGCGTCCATCGACCGGCGCAGCTACAGCGTCGCCGCCGACCTGCAGGCCCAGAGCGGGTCGATCGGCGACGCCTTGCGCAACGTGCCGTCCGTCGAGGTCGACGTGAACGGCAATGTCGCCCTGCGCGGCGATCCGAACGTCACCATCCTGATCGACGGCAAACCCTCCGGCCAGTTCCGCGGCGAGGGAAAGGGCCAGGCGCTGCAGGCGCTGCCGGCCGAGCGCATCGAGCGGGTGGAGGTGATCACCAACCCCTCGGCGGAGTTCCGCGCCGATGGCACGGCCGGGATCATCAACCTGGTGACCAAGAAGGCCAAGGGCGCCGGACAGACCGGTTCCGCGCGGCTCACCGTCGGGACGAGCGAGCGCGTCTTCGCCAACGCCAGCACCGGGTACAACGGCGAGAAACTGAGTGTCTCGGCGGACGCCTTCATCCGCCACGACCCGCAGAAGCAGCATACGGGGGAGGACCGCTCGCGCCTCGATCCCGCGACGGGCCTGTTCGCCGACTCGGATGTCGCCGGCGTGAACCACGTCACCGTCGACTTGATCGGCGGCCGCGCCAGTGTCGACTACGACCTGGACGCCGATACACGGCTGACCGGCGAACTGCGGGTCCAGCGCTTTCGCTTCGACCTGGATAGCCTGACCCATACAGAGCGGAGCGACAGTCTCGACGCCCTGGTGGAGGTTTTCGATCGCGCGACGAGCGTCCGGCAGAAACGATTCAATCGCGAACTCACCACCGGCCTACGCCGCAAGCTGGGCGGCGAGGGCCACGAGGTTTCGCTGAGCCTGAGCTACGAGGCCATCGACTACGACCGCCAGCGAAGGGGGGCCACCTTCAGCCGCCTGCCGGCGCTGCCGGACGCCTTCGACGACCAGCCCACCTACAACGACTACCAGCAGATCCAGCTGAAGGCCGATTACGTGCGGCCCTTCGCCGACGGCGCGAAGCTGAAGCTGGGCTTCGACGTCCAGCGCGACGACAACAGCCAACTGAACCTCGGCTTCCGGGGGCCCACCGCGCCCGGCGCCGTCCCCGATCCAGCGCTCACGAGCCTGTTCAAGTTCGAGCAGCTGCTCAGCCAGGCCTACGTCACTTATGAGCGGCCGATCGGCGACGTGACCGTGCTGGCGGGCCTGCGGCTGGAAGACTCCCGGATCGACCTGACCCAGGCGACGCTCGGCCGAAAGGACGAAAACGACAGTTCACGGGTCTATCCCAGCCTGCACGTCTCGTGGAAGGCGACCGACACCCAGACCTTCACCGCCAGCTACAGCCAGCGAGTTCAGCGGCCCGACCCGGATTTCTACAATCCCTTTCCGTTCCTGCTGGACCCGGTCACCTATCGCTCGGGCAATCCGAACCTGAAGCCGCAGCAGACGCAGTCGTTCGAATTGGGCTGGCAGTATCGGAAGAGCCCGGTGAACTACCTGGCGACGCTCTACTACCGCGAGAACGACAAGGTGCTGTCGGACGTCACCCGCGACCTGGGCGGCGGGATCTTCCTGGTGACGCGGGACAATGTCGCCCAGACCCGGGCCGGCGGGCTGGAGCTGGTGGCCAACGGTCGACTGGGGCCCAAGCTGACCTACAACGTCAGCAGCAACCTCTACTGGAACGAACTTGACGGCTCGGCGCAGAACCTCGGAAAGCGCTCGACGGTGACCGTGTCAGGCCGCGCCAGCCTGAGTTGGCAGATGACGCCGGACGACCTGATCCAGATCAACGGCTTCGCCAACGCCAAGCGTCTGACCGCGCAAGGCTACATCCAGCCGTTCGGGATGCTGAACATCGGCTACCGCCACAAGTTCAACGACCGGGTCTCGGGCCTGATCACGTTCCAGGACGTGCTGGACACCTTCTCCTACAAGGAGGTGGTCGATACGCCGATCCTGAAGCGACGCGTCAGCCAGAGCGTGGACACGCGGGGCGTCCAGATCGGCATCGTCTGGACCCTGGGCGGCGGCAAGGCCCGCGACCCGGGCTTCGACTTCGGCGGGGGAAGCGGCGGACCTACGCCGTGACCCCCGCCGCTCGTCATCGGGATCAGACCGTGACCACGACCTTGCCCATGGCCTTGCGGCTGGCGAGATGGGCGATGGCCTTCGACGCGTCGGCCAGGGCGAAGCGCTCGGAGACGTAAGGCTTGATCTTGCCGTCGGCGTACATTTGCAGGAGTTCCGCCACGCTCTCCTGGTGCTTCCTGGGGTTCTTGCCGACCCAGGCGCCCCAGAAGACGCCCACGATCTCGCAGCCCTTCAGCAGCGCCAGGTTCAGCGGGATCTTGGGAATCTCGCCGGCCGCGAAGCCGACCACCAGATATTTTCCCTCCCAGGCGATGGAGCGCAGGGCGGGCTCGGCATACGCGTCGCCGATGGCGTCATAGATCACGTCGGCGCCGTTCGGGCCGGTGGCGTCCTTGAAGAGCGCGCCCAGCGCCTTCTGGCCGTCGCGGTCGAAGGGCCCTTTCGGATAGACCACGCCGGAGGTCGCGCCACGGCTGAGGCAGAGGTCGATCTTCTCCTGGCTGGAAGCCGCGGCGATGACGTTGGCGCCCATGGCCTTGCCCAGCTCCACGGCCGCCAGGCCCACGCCGCCCGCGGCGCCCAGCACCAGCAGGGACTGGCCAGGTTGCAGGTTCGCGCGGTCCTTCAGCGCATGCCAGCTGGTGCCGTAGGTCATGATGAAGGCCGCGGCGTCGTCGAAGGGCATGGAGTCGGGGATCTTCACCAGCCGGGTGGCTTCCAGCGCCAGCTCCTCGGCCATGCCGCCCCAGCCGGTGTTGCCCAGCACCCGGTCGCCCGGCTTCACATTGGTCACGCCCTCGCCTACCGACTTCACGATCCCGCTGATCTCGCCGCCGGGCGAGAACGGGCGCTCGGGCTTGAACTGGTACTTGTCCTCGATGATCAGCACGTCGGGAAAGTTGACCCCGATGGCCTTGACCGAGACGACGGCCTGGCCGGGTTTGGCCTCGGGCGAGGGGACATCCTCCAGCACCAGCGTGTCCGGGCCGCCGACGGCCTTGCTCAACAGTGCTTTCATCGACGTCTCTCCCGGTTGGTCTGGCGATTTGCGGCGCGACCCTAACCAAGTCGAACGGATGTTTGAAGCCCGCGGGGCGCCGCTCAGGCGGAAAGCACGTCGCGGACCGGCCGCCGAAGGGATCGCGGCAGGCCCGGCCCCTGGCCAAAACGCACGACCAAGTCCGGGCGGCGGCCCGATGTTCCCAGCCAGGCGGCGAACGGCCCGCGGGTGGGCGCGTCCTCCACGGGCTGGTTGAGGAACGCGGTCCGCAGGCCGGCGATTTCCGCCATCAGGGCAAAGCGAGTGTAGGCGCGGCCGGCCTCCAGCCAGCCGCGGGGGTCGTTCGTGGCGGCGGAGAACACCGCAAGCCCGGCCGAGCTGCGCATCTGGCTTACGATCTTTTTGGTCTCGCCCTTTTCGGTGAACGCGAGGTCGAACGCCAGCGCCCCCAACGCCCGGGGCAGCGTGGGATTGCCCGACGATGCGGCATAGAGCCCGTCGCGGCGACGCGCAGCCTCGGCGCCGTCGAAGCGGATCCAGGCCTTCAGCTCGCGGCGGAAGGCGGGGCTTTGCACCTGAGCCGTGTTGCCGCGAACGATGAACTCGGTGGCCTGCTCGAGCCGCCGGCGATCGGTGACGAGCACCGTGTCCACCGTGCCCTGGCCTGCTCGCTCCAGGGCCCGTAGCACGGCGACCGGCGCTGGCTGGCCGTCGTACTCGCCCCGCGTCGAAGCCCTGCGGGGAATCGCGGGGGCCAGGGCCGCCTCCGGACGCGCGACGCGTTCAAAGATGAGGCGCGCCCCGCGGCGAGCGTCGAAGCTCTCGATCTGTCCCTGCCAGCCGTAGTGCGGCGCGGCCTGCAGCAAGGTCTCGGCGGCGCAGCCCAGGCTCGCGAACAGGTGATGGTCGTCCGGATCGACCACCGGGGTCCGTCGGGCGTAATCCGGCTGGATCCCGATAGTTTGACCCGCCACGACGAAGCGCCAGGGCTGGGTGTTGTGGCTGTTCGCCGCCAGCGTCGCGGCATGCACGAGCGCACGGGCCGGAAAGCCGGGCCCGTCGGGATCGATCAGCCGCCAAGTCGCGGTGACGGCGTCGCGATAAGCCTCGTTCGACCCGCAGGCGGCCAGGGGCGCGGCAGCCAAGCCAAGCGCCACCGTTCTGCGTGAGAGCATCTGGAGGTCTCCTGTCGCGTCGCCCGTTCGTCCCACCCGAGGGCGAGCAGCGCCTTGACCCCCGTCAACGCCTGCGGCGACGCGTCCGGCGGCAGCGATTTGGTGACGGACGCCGCGTCGCCTATATTCGCCGCTCTCCAGAAGGACCGAATTCCTTGGGCGTGACCCTCGATCTCAGCCGCGCGCCGGCCAAAGCGCTTGTGCCGCCCAACCTCACCGGTCTCGACCGGAAGGAGCTGGCGGCCGCGCTGGTCGAGGCCGGGGTGGTCCCCGAGGCCAAGGCCAAGATGCGGGCCAGCCAGCTTTGGCGGTGGATCCACCACTATGGCGTGACCGACTTCGCCGAGATGACGGACGTCGCGAAGGAAACCCGCGCGGCCCTCGCCGCCGCCTTCAGCCTGGCGCGCCCGCACATCGTCGAGCGCCAGGTCTCCAAGGACGGCACGCGGAAGTACCTGATCCGCATGGGTCCGGGCATCGAGGTGGAGACCGTCTACATCCCCGACGTGGGCCGGGCCGGCGCGTTGTGCGTGAGCTCGCAGGTCGGCTGCACATTGAACTGCACCTTCTGCCACACGGGCACCCAAGCCCTGGTGCGCAACCTGACCGCCGCCGAGATCGTGGCCCAGGTGCAGGTGGCTCGCGACGACCTGGGCGAATGGCCGTCGCCGAAGGAAGACCGCAAGCTCACCAACATCGTCTTCATGGGCATGGGCGAGCCCCTCTACAATCTCGACCATGTGGCCAAGGCCATCGACATCATCTCCGACAACGAGGGCATCGCGATCTCGCGCCGGCGGATCACGGTCTCGACCTCCGGCGTCGTGCCGCAGCTCCAGGCCCTGGGCGAGAAGACGCGGGCGGGCCTGGCGATCTCGCTGCACGCCACCAACGACGAGCTGCGCGAGAAGCTGGTGCCGCTCAACAAGAAGTACCCGCTGGCCGAGCTGATGGCCGGCATCCGCGCCTATCCCGGCCTGTCGAACGCCAACCGCGTGACGTTCGAATATGTGATGCTGAAGGGCGTCAACGACAGCCCGGCCGAGGCCAAGGCCCTGGTCCAGTTGCTCAAGGGCGTCCCGGCCAAGATCAACCTGATCCCGTTCAACCCGTGGCCGGGCAGCGGCTACGAGTGCTCGTCCTGGTCGACGATCGAGGCCTTCGCCGCGATCCTGAACCGGGGCGGCTACGCCTCGCCGATCCGCACGCCGCGCGGCCGCGACATCCTCGCCGCCTGCGGCCAGCTGAAGAGCGAGAGCGAGAAGGTGCGCGCCAGCGCCCGGCGCAAGGCTGCCGTTTCGGAATAGTAACGCCTCCGTGGTAACGGTTCGGCCTAGTTTCGGGGACGCGTTGCATGCCGACACCATCGCCAGAGATCCAGGCCTTCGCCGCCGGATTCCCGGTGTTCCTCGCCCACGCGGGGGTCACGGTCATCATCCTGTTCGCGGCGGCGGCGCTCTATGTGCTGCTCACCCCGCACAAGGAGATCACCCTGATCCGCGAGGGCAACACGGCCGCGGCCGTGTCGCTGGGCGGGGTGCTGCTGGGGTTGGCGATCCCGCTGGCGGCGTCGCTGCGGGCCTCGACCAACGTCATCGAGATCGGTCTGTGGGGCGCGGTGACCGTGGTGGTCCAGCTGCTGGTCTTCCGGCTGGTGGACATGATCCTGCGCGGCCTGCCCAAGCGGATCCAGGAGGGCGAGATCTCGGCCGCCGCCCTGCTGGTGGGCGCCAAGATCGCCACGGCCCTGATCGTCGCGGCCGCGCGTAGTTAGGCGGGCTTGGGCTGACATGAAGTTTCCGCGGCTGCCGGATTGGGTGGTCTACGCCGCGATCGTGGTGGCGCTGCTGTTCGCCGCCCTGGGCCGGGACGAGCGCACCGACGCGCCGCCGCCGCCGCCCAAGGGCGCCGACCCTCTGGGCGAGGCGCTGGGCCCGGCCTCGCCGTTCGACCCCTCGGTGGTGGTCGATGTGCCGGCCAAGGTGGGTCCGGCCGCCGGCACGGCCTTCTCCATCGCCAGGGCGGGCGTCTGGCTCACCGCCCGCCACGTCGTCGACGGCTGCCGTCGGGCCGCCATCGTGGTGGGTCCGGGGACCGGCGTGGCGGTGAACGTCCGGGTCGATCCGCGCGGCGAGGCGGCGCTGCTGTTCACCGAGGGCGGGGCGGCCCCCCTGCCGCTGGGCCTGGCCGAACCGCTGCGCCGCGGCCAGCGGGCCTTCCACCCCGGCTTCCCGCAGGGCGAGCCGGGCGAGGCCAGCTCGCGGCTGCTGGGCCGGGAGAACCTGGTGGTGCGCGGCCACGGCGCGCGCACCGAGCCGGTGCTGGTCTGGGCCGAGACCGGACGGACCGAAGGGCTGGAGGGTACGCTGGGTGGGCTGTCGGGCGCGCCGGCGCTGGACGCCCAGGGCCGGGTGCTGGGCGTGACCATCGCCGAGAGCCCGCGCCGCGGCCGCATCTACACCACCGCGCCGGAGATCGTGCGCGCGACCCTGGCGGCCAACAATCGCCGCGCCGACGCCACCGCCGCCCTGGGCGAGCCCATCACGCCCCAGAACTACTTCTATGTCGCCGACGACCTGCGCCGCGAGCTGCAGGTGGCCCAGGTGGTCTGCCTGGACTAGCTGGTCTGAGCCGTCGCCGCAGCGTCGTCGCGGCGGCGCTGATAGCGGGCCAGCAGCAGGAAGAGCAGGATCGGCGGGATCGCCGTCAGGCCGGTGGCGATCCACGAGGTGGCGTACGCGCCCATCAGCCCCTGGGTCTGGGCCAGGCCGTCGACCGCCGCGCCGGAGAAGCCCTTCAGGAACTTGCCCAGGAAGGCGTAGGTCGAGGACAGCAAGGCGTACTGTGTGGCCGTGTAGCCCAGTCCGGTGAGGCTCGACATGTAGGCCACCAGCGCCACGCCGGCGAAGGCCTGAGCGAAGTTGTCCAGCGCCATCACCGCCGTGAAGATCGGTATCTCGTGGGAGATGGTGAGAAGGGCGAAGGCCGCCGTGCCCACGCCCTGGAGGACCGACCCTGCGATCAGGGTCGGGAAGAGGCCGAACCTCACCGCGCACAGGCCGGAGACGGCGATGCCGACGAAAGCGCCGGGCAGGCCGGTGGCGGCCCGCACCACCGCCACCGTGTCCTTCGTCAGGCCCAGGTCGTGGTAAAACGGATTATACATCGGCCCCATCAGGTAGTCGGGAAGCCGATAGGCCGCGATGGCCGCCAGCATCAGGAAGCCCAGCGTCTTGTGGGTGGCGAAGAAGTCGATGAACGGGCCGACGACCGCATCGAAGAAGCCGCGAGGCGTCCACAGCGGCGCCTTCGCCTGCATCACGGCGTCGGCCTTCGCCGGTTCCATGGCGAAGAAGCTGGCGGCCACGCCGATTCCCATCAGCACCGCCATGGCGACATAGGATTGGGGCCAGCCGAGATGGGCGGCGTACGCGATGATCGCGGCGTCGGCGATGATGATGGCGACGCGGTATCCCATGGAATAGGCCGAGGCGAGGAGACCGATCTCCTCGGGGTCGGACGAGGCTTCGATCCGCCAGGCGTCCACCACGATGTCCTGGGTGGCGGAAGCCAGGGCGACCAGCAGGGCGAAGGCGCCGATCTTGGTGAGGTCCGCGGGGCCTGACACGGCCATCGCGATCAGCCCGAACGCGACGACGAATTGCGACAGCATCATCCAGCCGCGCCTGCGCCCGAGGCGGCCGAAGATCGGAACATCCACGCGGTCGACGATCGGCGCCCAGACGGGCTTCAGGACATAGGCCATCCCGACCCAGGAGATGAAGCCGATGGCCTTGAGCGTGGTGCCTTCGTCGCGCAGCCAGTAGCCGAACGTGCCCGCGGTCAGCAGGAACGGCAGACCCGAGCTGAAGCCCAGGGCCAGCATGACCGCGACCTTGGGCTGGCGCAGTGAGCGGACCACATCCATGGCGGTGCGCTTGCGCTTGGCCGCGGGCTTGTCGGACATTCTGATCTCCGGGCGAAGCGCCCCTCGGGATCAGCCGAACTTGGCGCGCGCCGCGGGCTTCGTAAAGGCGGACCCGGTCCAGCGGGTGAGGGCGACGCGCAGGGCGTCCGGCGACAGCGGCTTGACCAGGAAATCGTCCATGCCGGCCGCGAGGCAGGCGTGGCGGTCGTCCTCGAAGGCGTTGGCCGTCAGGGCCACGATCGGGGTCTTGACGCCGTTCTCGCGCAGCTTGCGCGCGGTCTCCTCGCCGGAGAGGCCGGGCATGCGCATGTCCATCAGGATCAGGTCGTAGGCCTCGACCTCGGCGGCCGCGAGGGCCTCGGCCCCGCTTGTGGCATGCTCCACCTCGCAGCCCTCGCGGGTCAGCAGGGCGCGGGCCAGCAGCGCGTTGATGGGATTGTCCTCGACCAGCAGGATGCGCGCACCGGGGGCGGCGGCGGTGACCACGCGTTCGTCGATCTGGGCTGGCTGGCTGGGGTCGGCGGCGGCGCCGGCGGCGATCAGCACGCGCTCCGCCAGCGAGGCGCGGCGGAGCGGCTTGATCAGGTAGCCGGCGAAACCCGACCGGCGGTAACGGGCGATCCGGTCGCGCTCGTCGGGCGCCAGCAGCACGATGGCCGGACGCTGCAGGGGCGGGCGGAGCGCCCCGTTGGCGGCCGCCAGGCTCGCGTCGACCAGAATCACGTCGCCGGGCCGGGTGCGGGCGATGGCTTCGGGCAGGGCCGGGGCGACGACAACCTCGCCGCCGCAGGCCTCGATCTGCAGCCGCGCGGCCTCGCGGACCATGGGATTGGGCGAGGCCACGCCGATGGTGCGGCCCTCCAGCGCCCGGGCGGGTACGGCGGCCGGCAGCACCGGGAACGAGGCCTCGAACCAGAAGCAGGCGCCGCCGCCGGGCGCGGTCTCGACCCCGACATCGCCGCCCATGGCGCGGGCCAGCCGCCGCGCGATCGCCAGCCCAAGTCCGGCGCCGCCGAGGTCGGCGTGGGCGGCTTCGGCCTGGGCGAATTCCTCGAAGATCCGCTCCCGGTGGGGTTTGGACACGCCCGGGCCGGTGTCCTCCACCCGCAGCCGCAGGCGGCCCGGTTGCGGGACGGAGGCGGCGATCAACACGCCGCCGTCCTCGGTGAACTTGACGGCGTTCCCGGCGAAGTTGAGCAGGATTTGGCGCAGGCGGCCCTCGTCGGCCTGGATCGAGGCCGGGGCGGCCGGCGCGGCCCAGACGATTTCCAGGCCCTTTTCCCGCGCGCGGGGCGACAGCAGTTCGGCCACGCCGCGCAGCAGGCCCTCGATGTCGGTCGGGGCGGGATGCAGCTCCACGCGCCCGGCGCCCAGCTTGGCGTAGTCGAGCACGTCGTTGACCAGCGTCAGCAGGTGCTGGCCGCTGTCGTGGAGCGCGGACACATAGGCCTTCTGCTCGGCGGTGAGCTTGGTGCCCTCCAGCAGGCGGGCCATGCCCAGGACGCCGTTCAGGGGCGTACGGAACTCGTGGCTGAGCGAGGCGAGCTGCTCAGCGCTGATCTGGGCGCGGGTCGGGCGGCGCTCGGATAGGGGACGAGAGGGTCTACGCATGGGGCGCAAGGCTTAAGCGTAACGACTTAACGGTCGGTCAAGCCCGGGGCGCCCCGCTGCTACAAAACAACGCGAAACAGCGTTTTCTACGCGGTTAAGTAGACGGAACGCGAAAGCCGTCGTTTACTAGGCCATAAGGTCCGTAGTGCGCTTTGGGGGAGCGTCATGAACCCTGTCGAGCTATTGACGCAACGAGAGCGCGACTGTCTGCGCCTTGTCGATCAGCATTTGAGCTCGAAGCAGATCGCCCGCGAGCTGGGCATGTCGAAGACCTCCGTCGACACCTACTGTGACCGCGCCCGCCGCAAGCTGGGCGTCGACGACCGCTTCAAGGCGGCGAAACTCCTCCGCGACGTCGAGGTGAATCCTGTCCTGATCGCGTCAGGACAAGACGCGATCAGGACAGACAGCGCCGCTCCAAGCTGGCCCGATGAGCCGGCAACAGATGGGGCGTCCGATGGGTCAGCAACCGAACTTCGAGAACAGAGCGGTGATTGGGAGGGCGCTACGCCTTCGCCGGGAGATCGACGACTTCGAAGCGCGTTGGCCGGCCCTGGCGAAACGGGAGGAACTCCTTCCCGGCTTTTCCTGGACGCAGCTCGAGCGGCAGCTCGTCGATCTTTCGGCGACTCCGACGCAGGCGGACATGGCGCGGCACTTGGTTTCGGCTACCCGGAAACTGGCGCCGTTCAAGCCGCCGGAAATGGTGCTGCGCGAGATCCTCTGCCTGACCTGGGTTCTCCTCGACGAGAACTTCAAGGGCGAGCCGGAGCCTGGAGCCGCAGAAACGATCTGAGCCCCGCGCTCCGGGTCGGCGCGATCGTCGGGATCGCCCTCGTCACCGCCCTCGCGTTCGGAGGGATGTTGGCCGGGCTGCATTACCTCAACGACCTGGCGGCAAGTTTACTAAAGGCCTGAACGGCCAAGAAACCCTGTTTTCGCAACAATCAAGGCGCGCCGTGATCCACGCCGCGCATGGAGAGAAGTCATGCTCAAAGAACGCCGTATGGCCGCCGAGCAAGTCGCCGGGGCCCTGTTTGAAGCTGAATCTGCCATCGACGCGGCCCTGTCGAAAACCGCGATGCTGGCAGGCGTTATGCCCAGCCTGCGCAAGGCCGCCGGGGCCTCGGCCCTGATCGGCCAGGACGCCGTCGAGCGCGCGAGCCAAGCCATCATGGCCCTGGCCGAAGCCCGCCGGGCGATCGTCGAGACCCACAAGGAACTGAGCGTCGTGCAGGTCCAGATCGGCCTGGGCGCGGTGAAGATGGCCGGCGACGAAGGCGACAAGCCGCCGCCGCAAGGCGTCGAGCTCACCCGTACCCGCATGCGTTCGCTTCGCATCGCCTCATAGGCGCCCGGTCGGCGGTTCCAACCTAAGATAGTGTCTGTCAGACTACGGCCCTCGGAACATCCGTGGGCCGTAGCTTTGTCCTCATACCAATTGCCGATCTGGGTCTGGCCCGCCGCGCTGATGGTCGTCTGCGTCCTCGCGGTGTGGCGCGGTCGCGACGAGGAGCGGCTTGCGTCGGCCGGATTGCTCGCAGCTTGGGCGATCTCGATGGTCGCCTTCAGGGCGAAGAGCGAGGATACCCAGTGGCCAATCCTGATTATCGATACCTGCTTGTTCTGCCTCTACGTCTACATAGCGATGCGAAGTCGCCGCTTCTGGCCGTTGTTCCTGGCGGGGTTCGGATTGCTCATCGTGGCCACTCACGTGGCGCACGCCCTTGATGCCGGAATTAGCGGTTGGGCCTATTGGACCGCCGCGCGCATCTGGAACTACCTCTGCCTTTTCATGATCGGCTACGGCTCCTGGACCGCTCCGAAGCGTTACGCGGAGATCGAGGCCGGCGACGCCAGCGAGGTTCCCGGGGCGACCCGGCGGTAGATCAGCGCCTCGGCCACATGCGCGCGGCGCACCGGACCGGAGCCGTCCAGGTCGGCGATGGTGCGGGCTAGCCGCAGGGTGCGGGTCCAGCCGCGCGCCGAGAGGCCGCCCAGTTCGGCCGCCTTGGCCAGCAGCGCGCGAGCCGGGGGATCGAGGTCGACGATGCTTTCCAGGAAATCGCCCTCGGCCAATGAGTTCAGCGGCGCGCCGTCGGTCCCGGCCGCCCGATCCTGCTGCATCGCGCGGGCGGCCAGCACGCGGGCGGAGGCCTCGGCGGTGCCCTCCGCCGGCGGGGGCAGGGCCATGTCGGCGGCCGTCACCGGCGGAACCTCGACCTGCAGGTCGATACGGTCCATCAGCGGGCCCGAGATGCGACCCTGGTAGTCGGTCTGGCAGCGGGGCGCGCGCCCGCAGGCCCCGCGGCCCGCCCCGCCGTGGCCGCAGCGGCAGGGGTTCATGGCCGCCACGAGCTGGAAGCGGGCGGGATAGCGGACGTGGGCGTTGGCGCGGGCCACCACGACCTCGCCGGTTTCGAGGGGTTGGCGCAGGCTGTCCAGGGCCTGGGTCCCGAATTCCGGGAGTTCGTCGAGGAACAGGACGCCGTTGTGCGCCAAGCTCACCTCGCCCGGCTTGGCCTTCAGGCCGCCTGTGAAAGTGCAAAAGGCGATGACCCTCCGGGGGCCGATTGCACGCCAGGAGGACAACAGCCGATGAGCCCGGCTCAACAGCCAGCGAGCCTGGATCGCAAAACGCAACAGGCAATGCGTCTAGTTTCGGATGTGCGGGAGGACTGGCTTTCCACAGCCCCGACGCCGCGAGCTCTGAGCGCGACGCGCGGGACGCTACGTGTGCCGTTCGACGGTGCGCCGGTTGGGTTCGAGTCGAGCTTCGAGCGTGACTTTCTCGTCTCGTGCAGAATCGAACCCCGCATTCGCAAGGTGCGGGCGCAGCAATTGCAGATCCGCTATCTCGATCACGCGCGCATGACAGAGCGCCGGTACACCCCCGACTTCGTGGTTGATCTGCAAGCCTCGGCCGACGTGCCATTCACGCGGGTTGTCGTTGAAGTGAAACGGCTGGAAGATCTGTGGCGCTCGAGACGGGACATGCGAGCGGCTTATGCGGCCGCGAGGGTCTGGGCATGGAAGCAGCCGGCGACGATCTTCAAAGTGGTCACCGACCTCCAAATGAACTCCGGCTGGCTCACGAACGCGCAGCTACTGTCACCCTACTTGGACCGCCCCCACGACGCCGATCTGATCGAACTGATCAGGACGAAAATGCGGTCGCTAGAGTCGGCGCGGATTCGAGAGCTTGTCGCATCCGTCACCGGGAGAGGGTTCAGCTCGCACAGGACCTTGGCAGCGATATATCGCATGATGGCCCTCGGGGAGCTTCAGTGTGATCGCGGACTGCCAATCTCATCGATGACGTGGGTGACCTTTGCCTCCGGCAGGAGGTGACTATCTCAGGCGGCCCCAAGATACCTGGCGTGCGGTCGAGCCGTTCGGCGCGGGGGTAGCCGTCGGTGGCTAGGGAACTCCCGGCCGCAGCTACCTATTGGACTTCGGCACATAGCCGGGAGACAAGCCGATGAGTTGCGCGACCTTCTCGTGAGCGAAGAAGTCGCCTTTGCGGATGGCCTCACGACCGATTTCGGCGTCCTCGGCGGCGGTGAGATGTGTTCCGCTCCGGCCTTGGCCGTACGGCGCATGGGACCTCGTGCTCGTGGATACTCTAGTGCCGGTCGGCCGATCGGGCCCTAGTCGCCATCGGGCTGTTCCAATGGTCGGCGGGTTATGCCGTTGCCGTCGAGCAGCGAGACGTCGACTTCCAGCGCGCCCTCCGGGATGAGGACCAGGCCCTGCGTCGCTTCGATCGCCTCGCGCGTCGCAAGTTGTGCGGAAACGACGTAGTTGCCGTGTGTCTGGCTCCACTTCTTAAACGGATAAACCTTCACGCGCTTCGTCATCTGCCCTCGCGGAATTCATGCTAGCCCGGCCGAGCCGCAGCGTCATTGGCTGACCTTTTCGAGGCTCACCGCCCGGTCGATGGCGACGTCGGGATTCTTGTAGCAGTAATTCCAACGCTCTTGCGATGCGGAGCTTGTCGGCCAGCTTGGTCAGATACCAGACGCCGAGCGCGCCTTCGCTGTCAGGTCCGTCGGAGGGCGCGACCTCGGACACCAGATCATCCCCTGCCCCATTCTTCGAAACGGCGTACATCTGCCGCCCTTCGAAATCCCGAGACGGGTCCGCGACCGATGTCCCGTAATTGGCTTGGCTGTCGTAGATGGCGCCGTCGAGAAAACAGGCATCGCCGCCTGGCTGCTTTTCGGCGTTCAGTGTCGTCATCGTATCGAAGCGAGCGCCCTGGCGGGTCCGCGCCGCGTCGCGAACTGGGGCGCGCCTCGATCGGAGGCCATGTGCAAGCTGCAGCCGAGCTTGCCCGTCGGGCGCGGAGTCGCTCCGCTAACCGCATAGCCGGAGGTGATGCAGACTGCGGCCTCATGTTCACACAGGATCCACCGGCGTCGGCATAGGATGCGCACGCTCGATGATGCTTGCTGCCACAAAGCAGCGGTCCTCTCGGAATCGGCGGGCAAGCAGCTGAACGCCGCTCGGAATTCCACTCACCAGGCCGGTTGGAACTGAGAGGCCTGGAACTCCAAGGAGAGGTGTTACCAGTTGGGGCGACTGCTCGCGGAGGACCTCTCGCATC
>NZ_SCVD01000038.1 GCF_004297125.1 Phenylobacterium sp.
CTTCGGAAAGGCGGCGACGGCCCGGGCCTTGGCCTCGGGCGTTTCGGCCGCCTCGACCTCGTCGCGCAGGCTGCGCGCGATCACCATGCCGATCTCGGCCAGCTCGGCCAGGACCGACGCGTGGCGCTCGGTGTGTTCCGCAGTGGACATGAACAAAAGAAGAACATGACCACGGGCGGTTGTCAAAGTTGTTCAACGTCGCCGGTTGCCGCCTCAAAGCCGACGCGGCGGAGGTCCGAGATGGGTGGAACGCGGCGGCCTCCTCTCCCCCCGCGAAGCGAGAGGGGAGAGGGTGGGGAGAGGGGCGGCGCAGGCCTCGCCGCCGCCGCTCCGGGTTCAGCCAGGACCCGTGGACGGATGCTCGCCGCCGCACGCGTCGAGGATCGTGGCGCACACGCCGTCGCGGTTCGTGAGCACCGCGGAGTTCCAGAAGCGGATCACCCACCTTCCAGGTAGGCGGTGCGACGCGCGTCATAGGCGACCTGCTCCGAATGCTGGCCGCCGTCCAATTCGACGACGAGCCCGGCCTCGACGCAGAGGAAATCGACAATGAACGGCCCTTTCGGGACCTGACGCCGCCAGCGCCAGCCGCCAAGGCGCCGGGCCCGTAGCGCGTTCCACAGCCGCGCCTCGGCCTCAGTGTCCTCGCGGCGGAGCGCGCGGGCGCGATCGCGCGGCGTGGTGTCCCTGAGGGTCTTGAACGTGGCCATGGGGCCGACGGTGGGTCATGGCTGGGCCGTCGTGCAAGCGGCAAGGCCTGCGTCGCCCCTCTCCCTACCCTCTCCCCACTCTTCGCTGCGCTCGGGGGGAGAGGAGGTGGATGCGCTGGGCCGGCCAACGTCGGCGCCCCTACCCCTCCGCCTTGACCCGCCGCGCCCGCGCCTTCGGCGGCGGCGCCCCTGGCAGCCGCAGCTCGAAGACGGTCCCCTGCTCGCCGGTGACCGACAGGGTCAGGTCGCCGCCGTGGCCCTGGGCCAGTTCGCGGGCGATGGCGAGGCCCAGGCCGGTGCTGTCCGGGCGGCCGGAGCCGGCGAAGGGCTGGAAGAGGCGTTCGCGGAGGCGTTCGGGGACGCCGGGGCCGTCGTCGGAGATGCGGATCAGGCTGGCGCCGCCCACGGCCTCGATGGAGACCTCGACGCGGCCGGCGCCGCCGCGGTCCGCCTGGTGCTCGATGGCCTGGCGGGCGTTGCGCAGCAGGTTGACCAGGATCCGATGGAGCTGGTCGGGGTCGGCGGTCACCTGGTCGCCGGCGGCCACCTTGGAGACCAGCCGGACGCCGGAACCGATCAGCCGCGCCTCGGCCGCCGCCTCCTTCAGCGCCTCGGCCAGCTCGACGGTCTGGGTTTCGGGCGCGGCCTCCTGGGTCTTGCCGTAGACCAGCACGTCGGCGGCCAGCTTCACGGCGCGGTCCAGGGCGCGTTCCAGGCGGGGCAGGGCCTGGCTGACCTTGGGGTCCTTGGACGCCGCCAGCCGCTCGGAGGCGAGCTGGGCGCTGGTCAGCATGTTCTTGAGGTCGTGATTGATCTTGGCCACCGCCTCGCCCAGGGCGGCCAGGCGGGCGCGGGCGTTCAGGGCCACGCGCACGTCGGCCTGCATGCGGTCGAGCTCGGTCTCGGCGCGGCCGATCTCGTCGCGGCGGCCGGAGAGCTGGACGCGGGCGGCGGGATCGTCGGGATCGGCGCGGAACCGCTCCATGGCGAAGGTGATCCGCTGCATGGGCCGCACCAGGAACAGGTTGAGCGCCACATAGACGATCAGCCCGGCCAGCGAGGCCACCCCCGCCACAATCGCCACCAGGCGCCAGAGGTAGCTGGCCAGGGCCTTCTTCAGCTCGGTGTCGGTGGCGACGAACTCGATGAAGTCGGCCTGCCGGAAGCGCGGCTCGGCCATCACCCGCACCCGCCCGCCGTCGCCCAGCAGGGTCTGGAACGGGGCGAAGAGGGCCAAGCCCGTGGCCCGCGGCCGCAGGTCGACCAGGTAGGGCGCCTTCGCCGGTCGGGCGCTGGCGAACACCAGCCGGCGCACGCCCTCGTTGGAGACGGCCACGATCTCGACGCCGGCGCCTTCCAGGAGCTGGGTTTTCAGCTGGTCGCTGACCACGCGGTCGGGGGCCACCTCGGCGGCGAGCGAGGCCAGCTCGGCGGCGCGGACCCGGTCCAGCAGCCACTGCTGTTCGTAGGCGGCCATGGCCGGCGGGATGGCCAGGGCCCCGCCCAGGCCCGCGAAGACCACGGTGAGCACCAGCAGGCGCGCGGAGAGGCCGCCGGGCCAGAAGAGGCGGCGCCGGTTCCGCGCGGGAGCTTCGGTCGGTGCGTCCGCCATTGTCCTCCGAATTAGTGCAGCGGGACCGTTGCGGCAACGGAAGGGCCTGGAAGCGGAACCTATCCGGTCCCGACCGCCTCCGCCACGGACGCAAAGCCGTCGGCGCGCAGACGTTCCGCCAGCTCGCGCTTGATCCGCACGACCAGGCCCGGCCCTTCGTAGGCCAGGGCCGAGTAGAGCTGCACCGCCGAGGCGCCCGCCCGCAGCTTGGCGTAGGCGTCGGCGCCCGAGGCGATCCCTCCCGCGCCGACCAGCACGAACCGTCCCGCCGCCGCCTGGCGGAAGCGGGACAGCACGCCGGTGGACAGCTGGAAGAGCGGCGCGCCCGAGAGGCCGCCGGCCTCGTCGCGGTGCGGGGATTTCAGGGGCGGGCGGCTGACGGTGGTGTTGGAGACGATCACGCCCGCCAGGCCGTGGGCGGCGACGGTCTCGGCGATGGCCTCGACCTCGCCGTCCTCCAGATCCGGCGCGACCTTCAGGAACATCGGCGCGGCCACGCCCTGGGGCAGGGAATCGGCTGTGGCCATCAGCCGGCCCAGCAGGTCGTCCAGCGCCGCCTTGGTCTGCAGGGCGCGCAGGCCCGGCGTGTTGGGCGAGGAGATGTTGATGGTGACGTAGGAGGCCAGGCCCCACAGGCGCCGCAGGCAGGCGGTGTAGTCGGCCAGCCGGTCTTCGGAGTCCTTGTTCGCCCCGATGTTGGCGCCGACCACGCCCCGGCCGCGCCGCGCCAGGCGGGCGGCGTAGGGCTCCAGCCCCTCGTTGTTGAACCCCATCCGGTTGATCACCGCCCGGTCCTCGGCGAGGCGGAAGAGGCGCGGGCGCGGGTTGCCGGCCTGGGGCTTGGGCGTGACCGTGCCGCATTCCACGAAGCCGAAGCCGGCGCGCAGCATGGGACCGAACACCTCGGCGTTCTTGTCGAAGCCCGGCGCCAGGCCGACGGGATTGGGCAGTTTGAGCCCCGCCAGCTCGGTGGCCAGGATCGGGTCGTCGGCGGGGGCGCGCGGGCCCAGTCCCAGCTTCAGGCCGGCCAGGGCGGCGGTGTGGGCGTCCTCGGGGTCGAGACAGCGCAGGGCGCGGGTGGCCAGGCCGTGCAGGTCGTTCATGCGGGCGTTTCCGGCACGCCGTCGGCGTCCAGCGGCGCCTCGTGGACCGCGCGGACGTCGCCCGTGGCCAGCACGCCATAGAGGTGGGGGAACAGGTCGCCGCCGCGCGACGGCTCCCACTTCAGGCGCTCGCCCAGGTCGTCGCCCTCCACCTCCAGCACCACGAGATCCTTCAGCCAGACGAAATAGCGCCGCGCCGTCTCCTTCGCCTGGGCGGCGGTGGAGAAGTGGATGAAGCCGTCCTCACGGTCGACCTCCGACCCCTCGAACCGGCCGGCGGCCTGCGCGGCCGTCCACTCCGCGCGGGTCAGGATCTTGTAGATGCGCAAACTACCGCTCCGGAAAGAACAGGCCGTCGAAGTGGGGCCGGCCGTTGGCGTCGAACAGGAAGACCGACGCCGCCGCGGTGGGGAAGTTGCGCTGGGCGCGGGCGATGAGGCTGGCGGGCGCCGAGCCCTCGACGAGGAGCTGGATGGTCAGTTCCTGCAGGCCGGGATTGTGGCCCACCACCATCACCGTGGCGCTGGCCTTGCCCGCGGCCTCGGCCGCCCGGCGGATGGTCCCGGAATCGGCGTGATAGAGCTGGTCGTCGAAGCGGGTCCGGGCGCCGGGGAAGGCCGCGCTGGCGCTCTCCCACGTGCCGCGCGCCCGGGCCGCGGGCGACACCAGGGCGACGTCCGGCTGGAAGCCCATGTCGGCGAGCTGGGCGCCCATCTCGGCGGACTCCCGCACGCCGCGCGGCGCCAGCCGCCGGTCGAAATCCTCGCCGCTATCGGAATCCGACTCGGCCTTGCCGTGCCGCAGGAGGATCAGACGATCCATGGACGCTCCCTTACCCGGCGACCGTCATAGCCCAGGCGCGCGCGGGCGGGCAAAGTGGAAACCGGCCTGGGCTGGGGATAGGCGCCGAGAAAGTGGCCCGTGGCGTCGCGGCGGGCGGGGGCTGCAAGCCATTGACACCGTCGGGGCGAGGCGGTCCAACGCGGCCATGACCGCGCAGACCCCGATCACGGCGGGAATCGAGACGGGCGGCGGGACCTGGCGGTTCCCGGCCAGCCAGCCGCTGCGCCTGGACTCCGGCGCCAGGCTCGCGCCGCTGGAGATCGGCTACAAGACCTACGGGCGGCTGAACGACGCCAAGTCGAACGCGGTGCTGGTGTGCCACGCGCTGACCGGCGACCAGCACCTGGCCTCGACCCATCCGGTGACCGGCAAGCCCGGCTGGTGGGACCGCTTCGTCGGCCCCGGCCTGCTGCTGGACCCGGAGCGCTATTTCATCATCTGCACCAACGTGGTCGGCGGCTGCATGGGCAGCACCGGGCCCGCCTCGACCGACCCGGCCACCAACGCCCCCTACGGCCTGAAATTCCCGGTCATCACCATCGGCGACATGGTGCGCGCCCAGGCCATGCTGATCGAGGCCCTGGGGATCGACACCCTGTTCGCGGCGGTCGGCGGCTCGATGGGCGGCATGCAGGTGCTGCAGTGGGCGGCCGACTATCCCGAGAAGCTGTTCAGCGCGGTCTGCATCGCCGCCGCCGCGCGCCACTCGGCCCAGAACATCGCGTTCCACGAGGTGGGCCGCCAGGCGATCATGGCCGACCCGAACTGGATGAGCGGCGCCTATCTGGCCGCCGGGGTCCGGCCGGAGAAGGGGCTGGCCGTGGCCCGCATGGCCGCGCACATCACCTACCTGTCCGAGGCGGCCCTGCAGCGGAAGTTCGGCCGCGAGCTCCAGCGCGACGGCCTGTCGTGGGGTTTCGACGCCGACTTCCAGGTCGAGAGCTACCTGCGCCACCAGGGGACCAGCTTCGTCGATCGCTTCGACGCCAACAGCTACCTCTACATCACCCGCGCCCTGGACTACTTCGACCTGGCCGCGACGTACGGCGGGGTGCTGGCCGAGGCGTTCGTGAAGGCGCGGCACGTGAAGTTCTGCGTGCTGAGCTTCTCGTCCGACTGGCTTTATCCGACGCCCGAGAGCCGCGACATCGTCCGCGCCCTGAACGGCGCCGGCTGCCGGGCCAGCTTCGCCGAGATCCAGACCGACAAGGGGCACGACGCCTTCTTCCTGGACGAGCCCTTGCTGGACCAGACCCTGCGCGGCTTCCTGGCGGCGCAGGCCAATGCGCGGGGCCTGGCGTGAGCGCCATCCGCGAGGACTTCGCCGAGATCCTGAAGCTGGTCCGCCCGAACGCGCGCGTGCTGGACATCGGCTGCGAGGACGGCGAGCTGCTGGAGCTGCTGACCCGCGAGAAGAACGTCGACGGCCAGGGGCTGGAGATCAGCCCCGAGGGCGTCGCCGCCTGCCTGGCGCGCGGCCTGGCCGTGGTGCAGGGCGACGGCGACCGCGACCTGGACCATTTTCCGACCCGGGCCTTCGACTACGCGATCCTGTCCAAGACCCTTCAGCAGATGCGCGAGCCCCGGCACGTGCTCTCCGAGCTGCTGCGCATCGCCGACCAGGCGGTGGTCTCGGTCCCGAACTTCGGCCACTGGAAGGTGCGCTGGGCGCTGCTGTCGCGGGGCCGGATGCCGGAGACGGGCGCTCTGCCCGAACCCTGGTGGTCGACCCCGAACATCCACCTCTGCACCCTGCGCGACTTCACCACCCTCTGCGACGAGCTGGACCTGCGCATCGACGCCTGCGCCTCGCTGGCCGAGGGCAAGCCCGCCCGGCCCATCGACCCGCGCCAGCCGATCGAGAACTGGCGCGCGGAGACCGCGCTGTTCCTGCTGAGCCGCCGCGCCGAGCCGCAGGCCGCCGCGGCGCCGCCCCGGAACCTGTTCGGCGAAGTGGAGCTGCCGGAGGCGGACGCGCCGGTGAAGAGGGGGCGTAGCCGCAAGGCTTGACGGCCAAGGTCTGTTCGCGTTTTGTTTTCGCAACATCAAGTTGCGGGAAAACCAGTTGGCGCTCTTCGATTTTCTCAAGCGACGGCGGCTCGAGGATGAGTTCGCTGAGCGCGTCAGGACGCGCCTCCGCGAGCGCGGTTGGTCCCATGAGATGACGTACGACCGTGAGGCGTTCTCCCTCACAGGCGGGCCGGAGCCCTTCGTTCTCAATCTGGGAAGCATGTATCGTGACTGGGCGGCCTATCCGAAGCGCGAACAGTCCGCGCAGCTCGATCGCGTAGTCGCCCCGCTGTTGGAGGCGGACCTTGTCACGACCTACGAGGAGGCCGCACCTCGCCTCCTCCCTGCCATTCGGAGCTTGGCAAATCTCGAAGCCCTGGCGCTGGACGCCGAGGCCTCGTTGGAGATCGCATATCCCCATCAGCCGTTCGCGGGGTCGTTGGCGACGCTGCTCGCCGTCGATCTGCCGCACACGATCTCGGTCATGGGCGTTCAGACCATCAAGGCGTGGGATCGCTCGCTGGACGAGTTGCTTGCGCGAGCGATGGAGAACCTGATTGCGATCAGCCCCGTGCGCTTCCGGCAGACCGACGCGGGCTATCACATCTCGGACTATGGCGACGGATACGACTCAAGCCGGCTCCTGATGCCGGAGCTCTTCCTGGCGCTTCAGTTGAAGGGGCCTCCGGTCGCCGTCGCGGTGACACGCGACATGGTCGTCGTCGCAGGTCGCGATGATCCGCCCGCGCTTCAGGCGATGGCCGCCCATGTCGTGCAGGCATTCAACGAGGCGACACGCCCCTTGTCCTGGTTGCCGCTCATCCTCCGTGACGGCCGGTGGGAGCCGTTCGAAGGCGCTTTGACGCCGGAGCTCGGCGCCACCCGCGACTTGGCCATCCGGCAAGCGATCTGGGACTATGGTCTGCAAGCGCCCCGACTTGAGCGCTATTTCGAGCGCCAGGGCCAGGACATCTACGTCGCGCCGCTCGAACCCATCAGGAGTAGAGGCGAGGCGTTCACCTGGACCTCTTGGACGGAGGGCGTAGCCGCCCTGCTTCCGGCCGCGCAGGGGATCGGCATGACGACAGCGGACGACAGGCGCATCTTCCGGCTCTGGTCGGATATCGAAACGGTCTGCGGCGTCTTCGCCGAGGACACAACCTTCCACCCCTCGAGGTATCGCCCGCCGCCGTGGCCGACCGAAGCGGAGTTCAGTCGGTTGGAAACTGAGTTCTCGACCCCCGAATGGTGGGTCGAGGTGGCCCCCTAGCGCACCGTCACCAGCCGGGTCTCGCCGTGTTTCTGGATCAGGCGGCGGAGCTGGGCGGCGACGATACCCGGGGGGACCGGCGCCACCGCGTAGCGCCCGGTATGGCCGGCGGCGCCGCCGGCGACCAGGCCGATACGCAGCACCTCGCCGGTGTCCTGGCGGTAGGCGAAGGTCTCGGGATAGTCGGTGTTGAAGTTGGCGACGGTCATCCGCACCCCGCCCCGCGCCGGGCGGCGGCCCCAGGTGGCCAGCGCGGTCGACAGGCTGTTCAGCACCGCGGCCCGCATCTCGGCCTTGGCGGGGGTGTCGGGATCGAACTTCGGCTCGCAGGTCGCCGGCAGGTCCACCCGCACGCGCTGGGCCTGGCCGGCGTAGACGCGGCGGCGCTCGCGCTCATAGGCCGGCTCGCCGCGCAGCAGTTCGATGTTGTAGCCCGAGCGCTGGGTCACCACCGGGCCGGCGGGCCGGGCCACCACCACGTAGCTGTCGGCCCAGCGCCGCACGCGCGGCACGGCGCGCATGTCCTCGCTCCAGAGATAGGCGGTGCGCCCGTCGATCCGCAGGTCGACGGTGACGGTCTGGCCGAGGCGCGCGTAGGGGTCGGCCCACCAGGTGCGGCTGAAGCAGACGTGGCGGCGCAGCGCCTCGACCGCCTGGGCCGCGGTGAGGTCGGCGGCGGCGACGGGGCCGGCGGCCAGGATGACAAGGATGGCGGCGAGGAGCCCGGCCTTCATGGGTGGCTCCGGCGGATGGCGGTCAGCCCGCGATGGCCGCGGCGTCCTGTTCGCCGGTCCGGATGCGCAGCGCCCGTTCCAGGTCGAGGACGAAGACCTTGCCGTCGCCGATCTTGTTGGTGTTGGCGCTGGCCTGGATGGCTTCGATCACCGCCTCGACGATATCGGCCGGCACGGCGATCTCCAGCTTCACCTTGGGCAGCAGCTTCACCTCGTACTCGGCGCCCCGATAGACCTCGGTCTTGCCGCGCTGGCGGCCATAGCCGCGGACCTCGGTGACGGTGAGGCCCGAGGCGCCCGCCTCGGTGACGGCGTCCAGCACCGCGTCCAGGCGGCTGGGCTTGATGACCGCGATGATCAGTTTCATGCGCCCCGACGCCTCCCGTGGAACTCGAATCCTGCCGGACAACTAAGACCTTCGCCGCGGCGGCGCCAAGCGCTGTCGCAGGGCTGGCGCGTCCGGCGCCCGCGAAACCGGCGCCGCACCGGGCGCCGGGGCGAGGACGGGGCGCGCGGCCCGCACCCGCGCCCGCTGGCCCTGGGCCTTCACCGCGAAGGTCTGTTTCACCGCTTCCATCAGCAGCAGGCCGGCAAACCCCGGCCACAGGCGCGAGCCGGCCTGCTCGAAGCCCTCGGCCCAGCCCGCCATCCAGTTCACCGGCGGCACATAGAGCGCGCGCGTCCAGCCGGAGGGCTCCAGGTCGGCCTCGCGCAGCAGTTCGGCCAGCTGGCTGCGGCTGTAGGGGCGGCCGTGGCCGAAGGGCGTCCGCTCGGTGTTGGCCCAGAGGCCGTTGCGCGAGGCCACCGTGACGATGGCCCGTCCCGACGGCGCCAGCACCCGCCAGACCTCGCGCAGGAAGCCCACCGGATCGGCGCTCTCCTCCAGGCCGTGGACCACCAGGATCCGGTCGAACAGGGCGTTGGCGAACGGCAGGCTGTCCTCGGGCGTCAGGGTCGACAGGTTGCGACCGTCGCCGGGCCAGATCTCGACGCCCTGCTGCGCCGGCATGGCGGCCACCACGCGGCGCGCCCGCGGCCTCAGCTGGCTGGCGAAGGGGGTGGCGTAGCCCAGGACCAGGACGTCCAGGCCGGCGACGTCGCCCCAGGCCTCGGTCAGCTTGCGCTCCACCATGGCGCGCGCGGCCCGCCCCAGGTCGGAGGCGTAGAACTGGCGGAGCTCGAGCACGTCGCGGCGCATGATGCTTGGCTAAGCTCGACGGAGGGCGGTCGCCAGCCTAAATCGTGTCTCGCGCCCAGGAGTTGCCGCCATGCCGCTGACCGTCCACCAGTTTCCCTGCCTCTCGGACAACTACGGCTTCCTCATCCGCGACGAGGCCAGCGGCCTGACCGCCTGCATCGACACCCCGGACACTGGGGCGATCTTGCGGGAGCTGGAGACCCTGGACTGGGACCTGGACATGATCCTCAACACCCACTGGCACCCCGACCACGCCGGCGGCAACGCCGACATCAAGGCCATCACCGGCTGCACCATCGCGGGGCCGGCCGAGGTCACCCGCATCGCGCCGCTGGACCGCGAGGTGAAGCATGGCGACATCGTCGAGCTGGGCGAGACCGCCTTCCAGGTGATCGACAGCGGCGGCCACACCCTGGGGCACATCGCCTACTTCGACGCCGCCGACCGCATCGCCTTCGTGGGGGACACCCTGTTCGCCCTGGGCTGCGGCCGGCTGTTCGAGGGCACGGCCGAGCAGATGTGGGACAGCCTGCAGCGCCTGGCCGCCCTGCCGGACGACACCACTGTCTACTGCGCCCACGAATACACGGCCTCGAACGCCCGCTTCGCGCTCTCGGTCGACGACAGCCCGGCCCTGAAGACGCGGGCCCAGGAGATCTTCGCGGCCCGCGAGCGCGACGAGTGGACGGTGCCCACCACCATCGGCCTGGAGAAAGCCACCAACCCCTTCCTGCGTGCGCCCCTGCTGGCGGCCCGGGTCGGCGCGGCCGGCGAACCCGACGCCAAGGCCTTCGGCGCGGTGAGGGCGGCGAAGGACAATTTCAGGGGCTGAGGTACGTGCGGGGGCTGCGGCCGCGGTTCGCCAGAGCGGGAAAGGCCCGGATCGCAGGCGCCCGTGGCGGACATTGGCGTTCACCCCCAAGAGCGCTACCGTTGGGTGATGAAGGCTGAAGTTCGCGCAGGCGCTTTAGCGGCCTCGCCGCGCCGGCGGGCGTCGAACCGCGCTGTCTCCGTGATCGGGAGCTGCGCACACGCTCAGGGTTCGGGATTGGGGAGGCGGTCATGATCAAGAGACTGCTATGCGTTCTGGCGTTCGGCTGGACGGTGGCGACCGCGGCCCAGGCGCAGACCGTGGATCTCGACGCCGCCACTATCACGCAGCTGGCCGCCGCCCTCGACGCGGGCCGCCTCTCAAGCGAGCAACTGGTCCGCCTGAGCCTGGCCCGCATGGACGCCTATGACGATGTGGGTCCGCGGATCAACGCGGTCATCGTCCGCAATCCCAAGGCGCTGGCCCAGGCGCGCGCGCTCGACGCGGAGCGTCGGGCGAAGGGAAAGCGCTCACCCCTGCACGGCATCCCGGTCGTGCTGAAGGACAACTTCGACACGGCCGACCTGCCGACGACAGCCGGCTCGGTGCTCCTCGAGGGTTCGCTGCCGCCGGACGACGCCTTCCTGGTCAAGAGGCTGCGTGACGCTGGCGCGGTGATCATCGCCAAGGTCAACCTGTCGGAGTTTGCTTCCGGTGGGGCCTATAGTTCGCTTGGCGGCCAGACGCGCAATCCTCACGACCCGCTCCGTACGCCTTACGGTTCGTCCGGCGGAACGGGCGCGGCGGTCGCAGCGGGTTACGCCACCCTGGGGCTCGGCACCGACACCGGCGGCTCCGTGCGCTGGCCGTCCACGTCGAACGGGATTGTGGGTCTGCGCCCCACGATGGGCCTCCTGAGCCGTGACGGCATCATCCCGTTGGCCCTCAGCTTCGACACCGCCGGTCCGATGGCGCGGAGCGTCACCGACGTGGCCGTGGCGCTGGGCGTTCTTGCCGGCGTCGATCCGTCCGATCCGGCCACGCACAAGAGCGAGGGCAAGGCCTCGGCTGACTACACGACATTCCTGAGGCCTGACGCCCTGAAGGGCGCCCGCATTGGCGTGGCGCGCGAGTTCTTCGGCCAGGACAACGAAGTCGATTGGGTCATGGAGGCTTCGCTCGCCGCCATGCGTTCGGCGGGCGCAACGATCGTGGATGTTCGCCTCCCCAAGTGGCTGATGGATTCCAAGGGCGAGTTCTATTCGTCCGTCCGACTGTCCGAGTTTCCGGTGCAGATCGAGCAGTATCTCGCCACGCTCAAGCCAGGCTATCCCAAGACCCTCGGCGAAATGATCGATCGCGCCTACCGGCTCCCGGCGCCGCGCGCGGACGGGTCCGGCCCAAACGGGTCTCGGTGGAGCCTTTTCACGCGGGAGAAGCGCAGCGCGCCGATGACCGATGGCCGTTACACCGCCGTGCATGACCATGCCCTGCCGCTTGTGACCGCGGCTCTCAATGGCCTGATGGCGGCGGAGAAGCTGGACGCCCTTGTCTATCCCACCTCTCCGCGGAGGCCGGAACTGATCAGCGCCCCGGCCCCGGCGGCCACCGTGCCGGGCGGCCCTGGCGCCGCTGATGGCGGCATCCACTTGGCGAGCCTCTCGGGTTTCCCCGAGCTGGTCGTGCCTGCCGGCTTCACGGCGGATCGGCTGCCAGTGGGAATTTCCTTCGTGGGCCCCGCGTTCAGCGAAGGGAAGCTGCTCGGGCTCGGCTATGCGTTCGAACAGGCCACCAAGGCGCGGCGCCTTCCCGCACATACGCCGGCGCTCAAGGGCGAGAAGCTCTCGCTCGGCCCCAGGTAGCGCGGTTCGCCCGGCCGCCGTCCGCCAGGAGGAAGGGCCCGCCCTACTTCCCGCGCGCGACCTTGATGAGGCGGTCGGAGGAGGGGCGGCCGGCGAGGCCCTGGGAGGGGGCGACCACGATGCTCAGGACGCCGTTCTTCAGGGTGGCCTGTGCCTTCTTGCCTTCCTGGAAGCGCACGCGGCTGATCTGGCCGAGCAGCGCGCGGCCGTCCTTGCGCTGCGACAGGCGGATGATCGCCACGCTGGTCACCACCGCGGCGTCGGCGATCAGGGCCGAGGACGCGGGTGTGGCCTCGGCCTCGAACAGCATCGGCCGCCGCGCGGCGCGGCTGGCGCGCAGGGACGCCTGGGCTAGGCGCTCGAACACGGCCTGCGGGCTCAGCGGCGGGAGGCGCAGCGGCGATCCGCCGCCCGCCAGCGAGACCGCCTCGCCGCTGGGCCGCGCGTCGGTGAACAGCGTGAAGCCCCCCAGCCGCGTGGCGCGCAGCACGGGCTCGCCCAGGTCGTTCTTGTAGATCGTGTCGCCGCGCGGGGCTGGGTTGGGCGCGAGCGCCCAGACCTCCGGGCTGTCCTCGTATTTCAGCATCGTGACCGGCTGGGTGCGGTCCAGGATGAAGACGCGGCCTTCCTCGGAGACGTAGCGGGCGATCGGCGGCCCCGCGATCTCGGCGCCCCGATTCCTGAACAGGCCTTCGCGCAGGCGGTCCACGGGTCCCGCCGACGCCGGCAAGGCGAGACCGAGCGTCGCGACGCCCAGCAGCGCCGCGCAAATTGCCCCCCTCGACGCCGTCCACTCACCTGTCATGCCAAGTTAGCAGATGCCTTTGGATCGGGGCGCTTTTTGGACGTCGCGGTGACCTTCACCCGACCAGGTACTGACCGCCGTTCAGCGAAAGCGTGGTTCCCGTCACATAGGCCGCGCGTTCGCCGGCCAGGAAGGAGACCGTGTCGGCGATCTCCTCGCCGCTGCCGAGCCGGCCCGCGGGGATCTGGGCGATGATGCCTTCCAGCACCTTGGGCGGCACCGCTTGCACCATCTCGGTGTCGATGTAGCCGGGGGCGACGCAGTTCACGGTCACGCCCTTCCTGGCGTTCTCGAGCGCCAGGGCCTTGGTGAAGCCGATCACGCCGGCCTTGGCGGCCGAGTAGTTGGTCTGGCCGATCTGGCCCTTCTGACCGTTGATCGACGAGATGTTGATGATCCGGCCCCAGCCGCGCTCGCGCATTCCCTCGATCACCTGGCGGGTCATGTTGAACAGGCTGTCCATGTTCACCCGGATCACCTCGCTCCACTGTTCCGAGGTCATCTTGTGGAACACGCCGTCGCGGGTGATGCCGGCGTTGTTCACCAGCACGTCGATGGGGCCCAGCTCGGCTTCGATCTTCTCGACCGCGGCCTTGCAGTCCGCGAAGTTGCCGACGTTGCCCTTGATCACCATGACGCCGAGGCTCTTGGCGCATTCGGCCGCGGCCTCGTCATTGCCGGAATAACCGGCCGCCACCAGCAACCCGTCGGCCTTCAGCCGCTCGACGATCGCCCGACCGATGCCACGGGTTCCACCCGTGACCAGCGCAACCCTGGCCATTCCGTATCTCTCCCTAAGCCGCCGTCACCGCCCTGATGGGGTGTTCAGCTATCAGACCTTTTCCACGCACATCGCGACACCCATGCCGCCGCCGACGCAAAGCGTGGCCAGGCCCTTGGTTGCGTCCGTGCGGTTCATCTCGTGCAGCAGCGTGGTCAGGATCCGGGCGCCCGAGGCGCCGATCGGGTGGCCGATGGCGATGGCCCCGCCGTTGACGTTCACCTTGGCCGGATCGAGGCCCAGCTCGCGCACCACGCACAGCGACTGGGCGGCGAAGGCCTCGTTCGATTCCACCAGGTCCAGGTCCGAGACCTTCCAGCCGGCCTTCTCCAGCGCCTTGCGGCTGGCCGGGATCGGGCCGGTGCCCATGATCTCGGGATCCACGCCGGCGTGGGCCCAGGAGGCGATGCGGGCCAGCGGCTTCAGGCCGCGCTTCTTGGCCTCGTCGGCGGTCATCAGCACCAGGGCCGCGGCGCCGTCGTTGAGGCCGGAGGCGTTGGCGGCGGTGACCGAGCCTTCCTTGCTGAAGGCGGGCCTGAGGCCGGAGACGCTCTCCAGCGTCGCCCCGTGACGGATGTATTCGTCCTGGTCGACGATGGTGTCGCCCTTGCGGCCCTTGATGGTCACCGGCGCGATCTCGCCCGCGAACTTGCCGGCCTTCTGGGCCGCCTCGGCCTTGTTCTGCGACGCCACGGCGAAGACGTCCTGGTCCTCGCGGGTGATCTGCCAGCGGGCGGCGATGTTCTCGGCGGTCTGGCCCATGTGGTAGCCGTGGAAGGCGTCCCAGAGGCCGTCCTTGATCATGGTGTCGACGAAGCCGAAGTCGCCCATCTTCTGGCCGTTGCGGATGTTCCCGGCGTGCGGCGACTGGCTCATGCTCTCCTGGCCGCCGGCGATCACGATCTGCGCCGAGCCGTCCATGATCTGCTGGGCGCCCAGGGCCACCGCGCGCAGACCCGAGCCGCAGAGCTGGTTCAGGCTCCAGGCCGGGCTCTCGATGGGGATGCCCGCGTTCACCGCGGCCTGGCGGGCCGGGCCCTGGCCGGCGGCGGCCTGCAGCACCTGGCCCATGATCACCTCCTCCACGTCGGCGGCGGCGATCCCGGCGCGCTCGACCGCGGCCTGGATCGCGATCCGGCCCAGCTCGTGGGCGGGAAGGCTCGCGAGCGCGCCATTGAAGGAGCCCACCGGCGTGCGGGCGGCGGAAACGATGACGATGTCGCTCATGACGTATCCTGAGGTTTTCGGAACGGTCCGGACCGCATCTATCCCCTTCGCGTCAGGACAGGGCAAGACCGCCTGCGCAATTGGTTGATGTCATTTGCTTATGCGCTCGCATCCGCGATACTGCGCTGCGGAAAGGCCGGCGAGTGTTCGATCGGCCGCGTATAGGGATTAGGGATGGCCGACAGCCAGGAGACCAACGCCCAGGGGAGTTCGCCCACAGGCGAGAAGGTCGTCATCAAGAAGTACGCCAACCGGCGGCTCTACAACACCGCCTCGTCCAGCTACGTCACCCTCGAGCACCTCTCCGAGATGGTGAAGCAAGGCGTCGACTTCGTCGTCTACGACGCCAAGACCAACGAAGACATCACCCGCACGGTCCTGACCCAGATCATCTTCGAGGAAGAGAGCCAGGGGCAGAGCCTGCTGCCGATCCAGTTCCTGCGCCAGTTGATCGGCTTCTACGGCAATTCGATGCAGGCCTTCCTGCCCAGCTACCTCGAACTGTCGCTCTCCAGCTTCACCCAGCAGCAGGAGCGGTTGCGCACCCAGCTCGCCAGCTTCGGCCAGGCCGGGGGCATCGCCAACTACGAAGAGCAGATCCGCCAGAACCTGCAGCTCTTCGACCGGGCGATGAAGATGTTCTCGCCGTTCGCCTACGTGCCCACCGCGACCCGGGGCGAGGAGCCCGCGCCGCCTGCGACAAAAGCGGACACCGGCGGTGATGAATCGTTAACCCTCTTGCGGAAGCAGATGGCGGAGATGCAAGCTCAGCTGGATAAGCTGGCGAAAGGCTAGGTTGTGGCCTGCGTATTGCAGGTTGCGCGACAAGATGTCCCGGATTGACCGCATCCAGCACGCGGTTTCGGCGCGACGCGCGTCGAGGCCCGCAACCGACCGGTCCGACGCGGCCGACGCGGCGGGCGCATCCAACCTGCCGGTCCCCGTCACCCCTGTCGCACCGCCCCGAAGCTTCCGCGACGAACGGCCCCGCGGCTATGCCGAGTTCGCGGCCCAGGTCATCGGCCAGGGCGGCGAACGTCGCGGCCTGCGCGCCGGCCCCACGCTGTTCGAGACCGCCCGCGCCGCCTACAACCGCACCGAATGGTCGGGCAAGGCGGACCGCCGCGCCCGCACGGGCCGCAACACCCGCGAAGAGATCTAGCTCCGGCACGCGCCGCAGGCGCAGTCATTCAAACCGCAGAAAACGCAGAAGGCGCGGAAGAAGCCGTGCCTGCTGAGCTTCCGCGCCTTTCTGCGTCTTCTGCGGTTTGAATCTTATCAGCGCTGACCCGCCTTTCAGTCGTCGCCCTTCAGCCGGGCGATCTCCGCCTCCAGGTCCGCCACCCGCCGTTCCAGCGCCGCGATCCGCGCGTCGGTCGGGGAGCCCTTGCCCGGCGTCGGCGTCGAGATGCCGGCGCGGTCGGCGATCTCGGCCGCCGATACGCCGAGAAGTTCCGCGAAGGCCGAAACCTGCCCGGCGGAAAGTTCCTGCTGGTCCTTGAAGACCAGCGCCAGCTCCGCCTCGCTCAGGCCCGCCACCGCCGCCAGGACCGCGCGCGACAGGTCCCTCTCCTCGAGTTTCGCGTCGAACCAGGGGGCGTCGAAGAACAGGGCCATGGGCTGGGACCGGGTTGGCGCAGGACTTGCTTAACCGTGTTTGGACTCAGCCACCACGGACCGGCAAATGCTGTTTTTCCTCTCCCGCTTCCTCGATGTGGCCGTCGTCACGGTGATCCTCAGCGCCCTCACCTGACCTGCAGGGTGACCCTGGCCGAATTCCGCCAGCCACTCACGCGCAGGATCGCCAGATTGCAGCCCGGGAAGAGGAGCTGCCCATGGCCACCATCATCAAGACCGTCGAGATCGACGCCCCCGCCGACGCCGTCTGGGACGCGGTCGCCGACTTCGGCGCCGTCCATACCCGGTTCGCCCCCGGCTTCGTCACCAACGTCGAGCTGATCCCCGGCGCGCGCATGGTGACCTTCGGCAACGGGATGGTCGCCAAGGAGCTGTTCCTCGGCTGCGACCATGACGTCCGCCGCCTGGCCTATTCGGTCCGCACCGAGACCTTCACCCACCACAGCGCCAGCTTCCAGGTGAGCGACCTGGGCGCCGGCAGGAGCCGCCTCACCTGGATCGCCGACGTCCTGCCGGACTCGATCGCGCCCACAGTGGCCGGGATGATGGAGGCCGGCATCGCGGTGGCGAAGGAGACGCTGGGGCGGGTCCCGGCCTAAACCTCGTCCACCCCGCCGGGGTTGCGAGCCCGCGACTGCAGCCACATGACCCCGAACAGGTCGGAGAGCGAGGCCGTCAGCCGGCCGAGGTTCGTGTACTTCGACTGGCCGGTCTGGCGGTGGCGGTGGTGGACGGGCCGGAACTCGACCCGGTAGCCTTCGCGCAGCATCAGCGCCGGCAGGTAGCGGTGGATGTGGTCGAAGTAGGGGAGCCGCAGGAACGCCTCGCGGCGGAAGGCCTTCAGCCCGCAGCCGGTGTCGTTGGCGTTGTCCTTCAAGAGGCGCTTGCGCACGCCGTTGCCGACCCTGGAGGCCAGCTTCTTGGCCTGGCTGTCCTGGCGCTTCACCCGCTCGCCGCCCACCAGCGCCAGCTCCGCCGGGCCGGCGGCCAGGGCGTCCACCAGGGCCGGGCCGTCCGCGGGGTCGTTCTGGCCGTCGCCGTCCAGGGTGACGATCACCGGGGCGCGGGCCGCCAGGATCCCCGTGCGGATCGAGCGGCTCTGGCCCGAGTTCTTCCGGTGCGCCAGGACGCGGAGCTGCGGGATCTCGCCGGACAGGGCCTTCAGCGCCGCCCGCGTACCGTCCCGGCTGGCGTCGTCCACGAAGATCACCTCGAACGACCGGCCGGCGAACGCCTGGGCGATCTCGCGCGCCAGGGCCGGCGCCGCGCCCTCCTCGTCGAAGACGGGGACCACCACGGAGATGTCGGGCGCAGAAGTCATGGCCCGCTCATAGCGGAAAAGATGGCGGGAGAAAGGATCGTGGTATGCACGCGCCATGACGCTGGATGGCGCCCTGACGAAATGGAGCGGCGGTTGGCGGGGGCCGGCGCTCGCCGCCTTCATCGCCTTCCTGGCCGGATTGCCCGGCCTGCTGGCCATGCCGCCGCTCGACCGCGACGAGGCGCGCTTCGCCCAGGCCACCGCCCAGATGCTGGAGAGCGACGACTATGTCGTGATCCGCTTCCAGGACGCGCCGCGCTTCAAGAAGCCGGTGGGCATCCACTGGCTGCAGGCCGCCAGCGTCAGCGTGCTCTCCAGTCCCGAGGCGCGGCAGATCTGGGCCTACCGGGTTCCGTCGCTGCTGGGCGCCATGCTGGCCGCGGCCGCCTGCGCCTGGGGCGCTGGGGCGTTCTTCGACCGCCGCGCCGCGATGCTGGCCGGGGCGATGCTGGGCGCGAGCCTGCTGGTCTCCACCGAGGCCTTCATCGCCAAGACCGATTCGGCCCTGACCGGGACCACCACCCTGGCGCTGGCCGCGCTGGCCCGCCTCTACGCGGCCAGGAACGGCGGGCCGCCGGCGCCGGCGGCGGCGGTCTGGATCTTCTGGGCCGCCCTGGGCGCCTCGGCCCTGATCAAGGGGCCGATCGGGCCCATGGTCGCCGTCTTCGCCATGATCGTGCTGGCGGTCTGGGACCGCCGCACCGGCTGGCTCGCCGGGCTGCGCTGGTGGTGGGGCCTGATCATCGTCCTGGCCATCGTCGGGCCGTGGGCCGGGGCGGTGACGGTGGCCACCGACGGCGGCTTCTGGACCGAGGCCGTAGGCTCCGACCTGGCGCCCAAGCTGGCTGGCGGCCAGGAGACCCATGGCGCGCCGCCCGGCTACCACCTGCTGCTGACACCCCTGCTGTCGTTCCCGATGACCCTGCTGCTGCCCGCCGCAGCGGTGACGGCGTGGCGCCATCGCGCGGAGCCCGGCGTGCGGTTCGCCCTGGCCTGGCTGGTCCCGACCTGGATCGTCTTCGAGGCGCTGCCCACCAAGCTGCCGCACTACCTGATGCCGGCCTACGGCGGCCTGGCGTGGCTGGCCGCGCGGTCCCTGGCCGAGCCGATCGGCGCCGTGGCCCGCTGGCTGGGCGCGGGCCTGCTGGCGGTGATGGGCCTGATCCTGGCCGCCGCGGTCTTCTACCTGCTGTCGCTCTACGGCGACGCGTCGGACGCCTGGGCCGCGACCCTGGCGGGGGGACTGCTGGCCGCCGCCGGGCTGGTGGGCGCCTACCTCATGATTCGCGACGCGCCGCAGGCGGCGGTGCTTTCGTCCCTCGCCCTCGCGGTCCTGGGCCACGCGGCCCTGGCGGCGGGGCTGGCGCCGCGCCTCGACCCCCTGTGGCTCTCCGACCGCCTGGAGCGGGCCATGGGCCAGGCCCGCCTGCTGCCCCGGCAAGGGGTGGCCGAGGCGCCGGTGGCCGTCGCGGGCTTCGCCGAGCCCAGCCTGGTCTTCGCCCTGGGCACGGCCACCGAACTCGACGGCCCGGCCGAGGCCGCCCAGGCCATCGTCGAGGGCCGCCCCGCCATCGTCGAGCAGCGCGAGGAACAGGCCTTTCGCGACGCGCTGAAAGCCCGCGCCGGCTCGGCCGTCCTTGTCGCGAGCGTCGGCGGCATCAACTATTCGAAGGGTGATCCGATGACGCTTCGGGTCTATGTCGCGCCCGAAGTCCTGAGTGAGGTCCGCCGATGAGCCGCCGTATCGAGATCGTGGAAGTCGGGCCGCGCGACGGGCTGCAGAACGAGAAGACCCTGTTCGACGTGGGCCAGAAGCTGGAGATGATCCGGCGCCTGGAGGCCGCCGGCGCACGGCGCATGGAAGTGGTCTCCTTCGTGAACCCCAAGCGCGTGCCCCAGATGGCCGGCGCCGAGGAGATCATGGCCGCCCTCCCCCATAAGGAAGGCCGCTCGCGCATCGGCCTGGTGCTGAACATGCGCGGCTGGGAACGCTGCCTGGACGCCGGCTGCGACGAGGCCAATGTCGTGGTCTGCGCCACCGACGGGTTCGGCATCCGCAACCAGGGCGCCTCGGTGGACCAGCAGATCGAGACCCTGGCGCACATCATGGGCGCCCGGCGCGTCCAGGATCCGCCCGTGACGATGACCGTGTCGGTCGCCTTCGGCTGCCCTTTCGACGGCGAAGTCCCCGAGGAGCGCGTGGTCGAAATCGTCAAGGCCGCGGCCGACATGCGGGTGGCCGAGATCGCGCTGGCCGACACCATCGGCGTCGCCGATCCCTGGATGGTCCGCCGCCGCGTCGAACTGGCCCGCAAGGCCGCCGGCCACATCCCCCTGCGCCTGCATTTCCACGACACCCGCAACACCGGCCTGGCCAACGCCTTCGCGGGCGTGGAGGCCGGGGTCGACATCCTGGACGCCTCGGTCGGCGGCCTGGGCGGCTGCCCGTTCGCCCCGAACGCCACGGGCAACATCGGCACGGAGGACCTGGTCTACATGCTGGAGCGCGCCGGCTTCGAGACCGGCTACGACCTGGGCGCCCTCATCGAGATCGGCAATTGGGCCTCGGACCTGCTGGGCAAGCGGGTGGCGTCGTCGCTCGGCCGCGCGGGGGCCTTCCCGCCACCGGCTCCGGTGGCGGTTCCCTAGCGCTTGCGGAAGCGCTTGGCTTCCGCCTCCAGCTTGCTCACCCAGGCCTCGGGCTCGCCGCTCTTCGCGTCGAACGGCAGCTCGCCGGCCACGCCGCGGATGGCCAGCCAGAGCTGGGCGCTGAAGTGGCCCAGCACCCGCAGCGGCCGGCGCTTGTCGTCCAGCACGTCCCAGCCGGCGTCCTCGAACGCGAAGACCTGGGCGCTCGGCGGCTTCGTTTCGATGTTGTCCCAGCCGGCCGGACGCTCCACCGCCTCGGCCTCGTCGGCGGTCAGGCCGAACAGCGCCGTCGAGCAGGCGTCGATCTCGGGATGCTCCGCCCGGGCTTCCGGCTCGGCGAACTCGCGCTTCATCACGGCCTTGCGCTCGAGGTCCGCCACGCCGGGCAGGTCGATCAGGCGGCGGAGCGGCGGCTTGCTGGTCATTTCTACGGCGTATCGCGGATGGCTGCGCCTGGCGAGCCGCCGCCGATGGAATCCCGGCGCGGGAGCGGGCGGACTTTGCTAGCCTCGCCGCGCGGCCATGGACGAGGTGGGACGATGAGATCGGTGCTGTTGGCCGCTGCGGCCCTCGCCCTGGCATGCGGGACGGCCCTGGCCCAGCCGGCGCCGCGCACCGCCGACGGGCGTCCGGACCTCACCGGCGCCTGGTCCAACGCCTCGCTCACCTGGCTGGAGCGGCCCGCCAGCCTGAAGGGCCTGACCCTCACCGAGGCGCAGGCCAAGGCGCTGGCCGACGCCAATCCGGCGAAGAAGGCGGCCGAGGCCGACGCCAGGCCTGTCGATCCCAATGCCGGCCCGCCGCCCGAGGGGGCCGTCGGGCCCGCCCACAGCATGATCTACATGGACGGGGGCTCTGCCTTCGCCAAGGTGAAGGGCCAGTACCGCACCTCGTGGATCGTCGACACGCCCGACGGGCGCCTGCCGCTGACCGACCTGGGCCGCCGGCGGGCGCGGGAGGCCGCCGCCATGAGCCAACGGATGGACCCCGTCGGTCCCGAGGAGCTCGCGCCGAACGACCGTTGCCTGATCGGCTCGCGCGGCTCCGGCGGGCCGGGCATGCTCAACAACGTCTACAACTCGAACTACCAGTTCGTGCTGGCGCCCGACGCCCTGGTCATCGTGGTCGAGATGGGCTTCGGGACCCGCGCCATCCCCATCTTCCCCAGCAAGGCCGCCGCCCAGGCCGGCCACCGCCCCGCCGCCCTGCAGCTCTGGATGGGCGACAGCGTGGCCTGGTGGGAGGGCGACGCCCTGGTGATCGAGACGCTGAACGTCAATCCGGTGCAGGGCCGGTTCGGCCCGATCTTCCTGTCGCCGCAGGCCCGCGTCACCGAGCGTCTCACCCGCGCCTCGGCCACCGAGCTGGCCTACGAGTTCCAGGTCGAGGACCCGGTCCACTACACCCAGACCTGGCGCGCCGAGATGACCCTCTACGCCCTGGGCGGCCAGATCTACGAATACGCCTGCCACGAGGGCAACTACGCCATGTCCGGTATCCTGGGCGGCGCGCGGGCCAAGGAGCAGGCGGCCGGAACCCACTAGCCCCCTGGGCCCGAGGGCCTATATCGGGGCCGTGAAGCCGGCTCTCTCCCTCGCGCTCGCCGTGGCCGCCGGCCTCGCCGGCTATCTGCTGGTGCGGAACCTGCCGCCGCCGGATACGCGGCTCGAACTGACGCCGGTGGTGGCCCAGGTGCTGGGCGATCCCGGCTCGCCCGTGTCCGGCGCCGCCGCGGCCGACGTGACCGTCGTGATCTTCACCGACTACCAGTGCCCGGTCTGCAAGCGCACCGACCCGGCGCTCGGCCGGCTGCTGGCCCGCGACCCCAAGGTCCGCGTGGTGTGGAAGGACTGGCCGATCCGCGGCCCCGCCTCCGACCTCGCCGCCCGCACCGCGCTCGCCGCCCACCGCCAGGGGCGCTACGTCCAGGTCCACGACGCCCTGATGGCCGCCCGCGGCCAGCTCACCGCGCCGCGCATCGCCGACATCGCCGCCCGGGCCGGTGCCGACCCGGCCCGCCTCGCGGCCGACCTGCAGACCGACGCCCGCGCCATCGACGCCCAGCTCGGCCGCCACAAGCTCCAGGCCTTCTCGCTGGGCCTGCAGGGCACGCCCGCCTACCTGGTCGGGCCCTACCTGATCCAGGGCGGCCTCGACGACCGCGCCCTGGCCGGCGCCGTCCGCCGCGCCCGCCGCGCGGGACCGCCCAAATGAACCTTGGCCGTCGCCATCCATTCCGGGTTTGAGAACCTGAAGGGACCGGCCATGCGCCACGCCGTCGTGATCATCCTCGCCGCCGCCAGCCTGGCCGCCTGCCAGCGCCAATCGGCCGACGCGCCGCAGGGCGCCTCGACCCCGGTCGCCGAGACCCCGACGCCGGCCCAGCCCGCCGCCTCCACCGGCGCAGGCGGCGCGGTGACCGGCGCGGCCGACCCCAACCCCGCCGGCGCGGGCGCCACCACCGATGCGGAACCCGGCGCGCCCTCGAACCGGATGGGCTCGACCCCGGCCAGCCCGCCGAACTAGCGCCGCAACGCCCAGCCCCGCGCCTCCAGCCAGCGCCGCGCGACCTCGGCCGCGTCGGGGCCCAGGGTGCCGGGGATCGGCTGGATCACCGCGCCTTCGCCGTTGATCAGGATCACCCCGCCGGAGGTCCCGTCCGCGCGGACGTAGCCCACCGCGCTCTCCCGCGCCGGCCGGCCGGTCCGCGCCACCATCAGGGGCCACTGGAACACCACCCGCAGCGCCGCGTCGTCCTTGGCCGCCGCGCCGGGCGCGGTCCCGCCCGGGGGATAGGTGCGCACCGTGGGGGCCGGCTCGGGCGCGGGCTCCGGCTGCCGCGTCGTCTTCGCCGGCTCGCACGCCGCCAGCAGCGCCGCCGTCGCCGCCAGGACCGCCAGGATCGGGTCACGTCTCATCGCCATGCCGCATTCCACGCCAGGCGGGCCGCGAACGGAACCCACAGATTTCTTGTGCGGCGCCGCGAACTCGCGCCGCCGCTCGCAGGTTGGCGAGCGGGGCTCAAACGAAGGGATGCCTATGAGAAAACTGCTCACCGTCACGGCCGCCGTCGGCGCGGTCCTGGCCCTGGCCGCGTGCCAGAAGACCGAGACCACCCCGCCGCCGACCGCGGCCGACGCCGGCGCGGCTCCTCCCGCCGACAGCGCCGCGGCGCCGCCCACGGGTGCGCCGGCCGACGCCTCCGCCGGCGCCATGGGCGCGACACCGCCCGCCGGCGAGGCCATGCCCTCCACCCCGCCGACCGCCCCCACCGAGACCCCCGCCGCCCCGCCGCCGAAGTAGGAGATCGGCGTCCGTTCCTCCCCCGTCCCGCAGCGGCCGGGGGAGGGCGCGATTCCCACTCTCGCTTGCGAACCGGGCCTCAGGCGCCATCTTGATCCCCGACACCCGGAGGCCCCGACATGTGCCGCAACATCAAGACGCTGTTCAATTTCGAACCCGCCGCGACCGACGACGAAGTCCGCGCCGCGGCGCTGCAGTTCGTCCGCAAGCTGTCGGGCTTCAACACCCCGTCCAAGGCCAACCAACCCGCCTTCGACGCCGCCGTCGAACAGGTCTTCCAAGCGGGCGCCCGCCTGCTCCACGACCTGGAGACCCAGGCCCCGCCCAGGGACCGCGAGGTCGAGGCGGCCAAGGCCAGGGCGCGGAACGCGGAGCGATTCGGGCAGAAGGCGCCGGCCTGAGGGCCTCGCGCCTCACCGTCAGCGCCGCGATCCGCGCCAGGATCAGATGGCCCATCGCCCAGGTAAAGGCGGTGGGCTTGTGGCCCGACGACTTGTCCATCGGCGGGATCGGGAGGTCGCGGGCGGGCAGGGGAGCGGGTGGCATGGCGGCAGTGTGGACCGCCGGTGCGTCAGGAGCGGACGTACCCCGCTCCTCACCCGTTTACGGGGGAGGGGGACCGCGAAGCGGTGGAGGGGGCGCTGGGGCCGTGCTCAGCGTCGAGACCTGCGGCGTCGGCGGAGGTTTACGGCGCAGATGGTCGTCGATCCGGCGCTCGGTCGACCTGTGACCCACCAGCACATAAGCAAGTGAGGCGAAGCTCGTGACACTCATCAGCCCGGCCAGCCCAATCGCAAATGCGTAGTCGTCGGGGTCGTAGCCACCCCGCCCGGAGATCATCAAGGCGATGACGGGACGCAGCGGAGGCTCCAGCAAGTCGCGCTGCGCCAGGAGCACCCATGTCAGGGCCGCGAACGCGAACCCCGCTGCGCCGGCGGCCGCATAGCGCGCCCGCATGTCGCTGTGCCCACGCCTACGCCTGAGCATCCTTCAGGACGCCTCCCACCCTTAAATCCATGGTGGATTGCGAGCCTGCCGGACCAGACGTGTCAAGGACGCGCCTCCGGCGCGCCGCCCCGCGGCAGGCGCTGCGCGCCTGTCCTTGAGACGCCTGGCCCGGCAGGCAAACTCTGGGCATGGACCTAAGGACACGAGCGGCTGGCGGCATCTCCTCACCTCCCCCGCGCAGCGGCGGGAGGGGGACCGCCGGCCGTAGAGCCGGTGGTGGAGGGGGCAAGCCTTGGGGCTAAGCAACTCGACCGGGCTGTCGCGGATTCAGCGGCTGGGGCTCGCCCCCTCCACCACCTGCTCTTCGCTACGCTCGGCCGGCGGTCCCCCTCCCGCCATCGCTGCCGCGACGGGGGAGGTGAAGGCCTCCCAACGAGAAACCCCGCCAGCTCGCGCCAGCGGGGCTCCCCAACCTCAGCGCTAACCGGCCCGCGCTCCGCGCAGGCCGCCCAGCCTAATACCCCTGGATCCGCGCATACCGGTCGCGGTGGAACGCCTGGTTCCCGAACGCCGCTTCCGCCGCCCGCGCCCGCTTCAGGTAGAACCCGGCGTCATGGGCGTCGGTCATGCCGATCCCACCGTGCATCTGCACCATCTCGTTGCTCACCAGGTGGAAGGTGTCGCCCATCTTGGCCTTGGCCAGGCTCACCAGTTCCGCCGTGTCCGGCGCGTCGTTGTCGATGGCGGTCAGGGCCGCCTCGACCGCCGAACGCGACAGCTCCAGCTCGGTGAACATCTTGGCCGCGCGGTGCTGCAGGGCCTGGAAGCTGCCGATGACCTGGCCGAACTGCACGCGGGTCTTCAGGTAGTCGAGGGTGACCTCGAAGGCCTGCAGGGCGGCGCCCAGCATCTCGGCCGAGAGGCCGGCGCGGGCGCGGTCCAGCACCTTGTCCAGCAGGGCCGCGCCGCCGGTCAGCTTGTCGGCGTCGCTCACCGCCACGTTCTCGAACGTGACGTTGGCCGCGCCGCGGCTGTCGGCGAGGCTCAGCTTGCTGCGGCTCACGCCCGCCGCGTCGGCCTTCACCAGGTAGAGCTCGATGGCCCCGCCGGACTTGGCCGAGACCACGAACAGGTCGGCGGCCATGCCCTCCAGCACGAACACCTTCTTGCCCGAGAGCTTACCGCCCTCGACCTTGGCGTCGACCTTCTCCGGCCGGTGGTGCGGGCCCTCGTCGATCGCCAGGGCCGCCACGGCGGAACCGTCCGCGATCTTGGGCAGCCACGCCTGCTTCTGCTCTTCCGAGCCGCCCAGGATCAGCGCCGAGGCGGCGCCCAGGCCGGACGCGATCAGCGGCGAGGCGGTCAGCGTGCGGCCGAGCTCCTCCAGGACCAGGCCCAGGGACAGGTAGCCGAAGTTCGAGCCGCCATATTCCTCGGGCACGATCACGCCCGCCCAGCCCATCTCGGCCATCTCGTTCCAGGCGGCGACGTCATAGCCCAGCTCGGCGCCGCTATCGCGCATCTTGCGGAAGGCGGTGACCGGGGACTTCTCCTGCACCCAGCTCTTCGCCGCGTCGCGCAGCATGCTCTGTTCTTCGGTCAGAACGGCCATCTTAGTTCCTCGTGAAATTCGTTCGTTGTTTCAAATGATCGGATGGGTGCGGACCCTTAGGCCCGCACTCTCACTTCGCTTGCGTAAGGTCAGGCAAGCCCAGGATCCGCTTGCTCACGATGTTCGACTGCACCTCCTGCGAGCCGCCGAAGATCGTGAAGGCCTTGCCGAACAGCCAGCCGCGCACGGCCGCCAGTTCGTCGGCCTTGAAGGCGTCGCCCTCCCAGCCCAGGCCCTGGTGGCCCATGATCTCCAGCGCCATCTCGTGACGCTCCTGGATCAGCTGGGTGCCGGCGTTCTTCATGATCGAGGTGGCGGAGGAGGGGCTGGCGTTGCCCTTGGCCTCCACCATGGCGCGCACGGCGGTCTGCTGGAAGGCCCGCATGTTCATGGCGTTGGTCACCAGGCGGGTGCGCAGGTCGTGGTCGGCCAGCCGGCCCTGGTCGTCCAGGCCGACGTATTCCTTGGCCAGGACCTCGATCGGCTTGCCGCCCGAGCCCAGCCCGCCGCCGGCCCCGGTGAGGCCCGACCGCTCGTGCTGCAGCAGCCGCTTGGCGATGGTCCAGCCGCCGTTCAGCGGCCCGACCAGGTCCTTCTTCTCGGCGCGGGCGTCAGTAAAGAACGTCTCGCAGAAAGGTGAAGATCCCGCGATCAAGGGAATCGGACGGACTTCGACACCCGGTTGGTGCATCGTGAACAGCACGAACGAGATACCCTCGTGCTTCTTCGATGTATCCGTGCGCACGAGACAGAAGCACCAGTCGGCCCATTGCGCGCCGCTGGTCCAGATTTTCTGGCCGTTGATGACGAAATGGTCACCCTTGTCTTCGGCCTTCGTCTGAAGACTTGCCAGGTCCGATCCGGCGCCCGGCTCGCTGAAGCCCTGGCACCAGGCGATCTCGCCGCGGCAGATCGGCGGGATGTGCTCCTGCTTCTGCGCCTCGGTGCCGTATTCCAGCAGCGTGGGGCCGAACATCATCACGCCCATGCCGCCGATCGGGTTGTAGGCGCCGGCGCGGGCGAACTCGCCCTGGACAATCCGCGCCTGGGCGCCGGACAGGCCGCCGCCGCCGTACTCGGCCGGCCAGGTGGGCGTGCCCCACCCCTTGGCGCCCACCGCCTTGCGCCAGGCCTCCTGGTCCGGGGTCGGCTCGCTTCCGCGCTCCTCCCGCGCCATCGGGTTGGGCTTGCCCTTGAGCGAGGCGGGGAAATTCGCCTCCACCCACGACCGCACCTCGGCCCGGAAGGCCTCCAGGTCAGTCCCGCCAAAATCCGCCATGCTCAAATCGTCCTTCTTCAATATCTAAGCCGTCATCCCACGGTCGACCAAAGGTCGATCCGGGGGACCCAAGCGGCCTGGCCGAAATTGCCGACGCAGCTTGGGTCCCCCGATCAAGTCGGGGGATGACGACGTGGATCTTACCCCGCCTGCGTCGTATCCGGCAGCCCGAGAATCCGCTTCGAAACGATGTTGGACTGCACCTCCTGGCTGCCGCCGAAGATGGTCCAGGCCTTGCCCGACAGCCAGTTGCGCACCGCCTCGATCTCGTCCTTGGCGAAATCGTCGCCCGACCACCCCAGGCCCTGGTGGCCCATGATCTCCAGCAGCAGTTCGGCCCGCGTCTGGCCGATCCAGGTGCCGGAGTTCTTCATGATCGAGGTGGCGGCCGAGGGGTTCACATTGCCCTTCGATTCCAGCCGCGCCCGCTCGATGGTCAGGGCATGGGCGCGGGCGTCCATCATGTTCTGGACGACGCGGGTGCGCAGGTCACTGTCGGCGATCCGGCCCTTGTCGTCGACGCCCACATATTTCTTGGCGATCTCGGCGATGCTGGCGCCGCCGGCCATCCGGCTCCCGCCCTGGCCCGAGCGCTCGTGCTGCAGCAGCCGCTTGCCCACCGTCCAGCCGCCGTTCAGCGGCCCGACCATGTCGTCCTTTTCGGCCCGCGCGTCGGTGAAGAAGGTCTCGCAGAACGGCGACGAGCCCGCGATCAGCTTGATCGGCCGGGTTTCCACCCCCGGCTGATGCATGTTGATCAGAACAAAACTTATGCCTTCGTGCTTCTTCGTGGTATCTGTTCTGACAAGACAGAAGCACCAGTCCGCGTATTGCGCGCCGCTTGTCCAGATCTTCTGGCCGTTTATCTTCCAGTGATCTCCGGCGTCTTCGCACTTTGTTGTCAGGCTCGCCAGGTCCGAGCCCGCGCCGGGCTCCGAATACCCTTGGCACCAACGCAGTTCGCCCCGGACGATGGGCGGGATGTGCCGCTGCTTCTGCTCTTCCGTGCCGTATTCCAGCAGCGTCGGGCCGAACATCGACGTTCCCATCCCCGCCATCGGGTTATAGGCGCCGATCCGGTCCATCTCCTGTTGCAGCACCCGCGCCTCGGCTGGCGTCAGCCCGCCCGCGCCGTACTGCTTGGGCCAGGTCGGGGCGCCCCAGCCCTTCTCGGCCATCCGCTGTTTCCAGACTAGATGATCGCCGGCGGGCTTCACCCCGCCCATCATCATCCGCGTCCCGGCCTCCGGGTCGCCGCGCAGCGACGGCGGGTAGTTGGCCTCCAGCCAGGACCGCGCCTCGGTCCGGAAAGCGTCCAGGTCGGCGCCGCCGAAATCCGCCATGAAATCCTCCCTGATCGCGCGGCTTCGATACCGCGTCTTCGAAGACCTTACTTCGGATCGGGCAATCCGAGGACTCTCTTTGCGACGATGTTCAGGTTGATCTCCGACGTGCCGCCCTCGATCGAATTGGCCTTCGAGCGCAGCATGCTGCGCATCGCCGACAGTTCCTGGTCGGAGAAGGCCTCGCCGTCCCAGCCCAGGCCCTGCTGACCCATGGCCTCGACCATCAGTTCGTTGCGCTCCTGGGCGATCTTGGCGCCGGCGTACTTCATGATCGCCGCAGTGTTCGAGGGGCCGTTGGAGGCGCGCGCGTCGTCGGCCGCCCGCTTCATGGTGAGCTGGAAGGCCCGGTTCTCCATCAGGTGCTCGGTGATCCGCCGCCGCAGGTCGGGGTCGGCGATCCGGCCCTGGGCGTCGACGCCCACCCCGGCCTTGGCCGCCTCGGGGATCGTCGGCATGGCCACCGTCTGGCCGATGTTGCCGCCGCCCAGGCTGCCGGCGATCGAGTCCCGCTCGAACTGCATCAGCCGCTTGGCCACCGTCCAGCCGCCGTTCAGCGGCCCGAACAGCTGGTCCTTGGGGACCTTCACGTCCGTGAAGAAGGTCTCGCAGAAGGGCGAGGTGCCGTTGATCAGCAGGATCGGCCGCACCTCGACGCCCGGCGCCTTCATGTCGATCAGCAGGAAGCTGATCCCCTCATGCTTCTTCTCGGTGTTGGTGCGCACCAGGCAGTAGCAGCGGTCGGCGTGCTGGGCGCCGCTGGTCCACACCTTCGAGCCGTTCACCAGGAAGTGGTCACCCTTGTCCTCGGCCCGGGTCTGCAGGCCCGCCAGGTCGGAGCCCGCGCCCGGCTCGGAATAGCCCTGGCACCACCAGACCTCGCCCATGACGATGCCGGGCATGTGCTCGCGCTTCAGCGCCTCGCTGCCGTATTCCAGCAGGGTGGGGCCGAAGAACGCCACCCCCATGCCGCCGATCGGGTTCTTCGCCCCGATCCGCGCCATCTCCTCGGCCAGCACCGCGGCCTCGGCGCGGGAGAGCCCGCCGCCGCCGTATTCCTTGGGCCAGGTGGGCGTGCCCCAGCCCTTGCCGCCCAGCGCCCGGCGCCAGGCCGTGGCCTCGGGGCTTTCGGGCCGGGCCTGCAGCTTGGCAAGCTGCGCCGCCGTGTCGTGGGCCAGGGCCTTCGGGAAATTGGCCTCGAGCCACGCGCGGGCTTCCGCCCGGAACGTCCCCACCTCGCCGCCGAAATCCGCCATGGCCGTCCTCCTCAGGGTTCTGGCTATTCCCGCCCGTCTTACTTGGGGTCAGGCAAGCCCAGCACCCGTTTGGCGATCACGTTCAGGTTCACTTCCGAGGTGCCGCCCTCGATCGAGTTGGCCTTGGTGCGCAGCCAGCCGCGCACGGCCAGGATCTCGGGGCCCTCGAACCCGTCGCCCTCCCAGCCCAGGCCCTGGTGGCCCAACGCCTCGACCATCAGCTCGGACCGCTCCTTGGCGAACTCGGCCGCCGCGTACTTGATGATCGACGTCGCCGCAGAGGGGCCGTTGCCGGCCCTCGATTCCGCCGCCGAACGCGCGATGGTCTGGCGCAGGGCCTGGAAGTTCATCTTGTTGCTTGTGATCTTGCTGCGGAGCTCGATGTCCGACAGCTCGCCCGCGTCGCCGGCGTACTGCCGGGCGATCGTCGCCAGGTCGCCGGAGGCGCCGCCCGCCGAACCGCCCTCGCCGAAGCCGGCCGAGATGTTCTGGCGCTCGTACTGCAACAGCCGCTTGGCGATCTCCCACCCGCCGTTCACCCGTCCGACCAGGTTCTCCTTGGGGATCTTCACGTCGGTGAAGAAGGTCTCGCAGAACGGGCTCTCGCCGCTGATCAGCTGGATCGGCCGCGTCTCCACGCCGGGACTGGCCATGTCGATCAGCACGAACGAGATGCCCTCGTGCTTCTTGGACGTATCGGTACGTACCAGGCAGAAGCACCAGTCCGCCTTGTCGGCGTAGCTCGTCCAGATCTTGCTTCCGTTGATCAGCCAGTGATCGCCCTTGTCCTCGCACTTGGTGGCCAGGCTGGCCAGGTCCGACCCGGCGCCGGGTTCGGAATAGCCCTGGCACCAGCGGATCTTGCCCTCGACGATCCGGGGCAGGTGTTCCTTCTTCTGGTCCTCGTTGGCGTATTCCAGCAGCACCGGGCCCAGCATCCAGATGCCGAACGAGGCGAGGGGAGAACGGTATTTCCCCGTCGCCAGCTCGCGGTCGATCACCCGGGCCTGGGCCGCGGTCAGGCCCGCGCCGCCGTATTCCTTCGGCCAGGTGGGCGTGGTCCACCCCTTTGCCGCCATCCGGCGCATCCAGACGATCTGCGGGTCGTCCGACCCTTCAAACGCGCGTCCGCCCCATACCGCCTCGGGATCGGTCCGGGCCTGGGGATCGCGCAGCTCGGGCGGGTACATCGCCGCGAGCTCCTTGCGCACCTCGGCCGCGAAGGCGTCGAGTTCCGTGGCGCCGAAGTCGGCCATACCGATCTCCCAAACTTTCAATCAGGACCCCAAGATTAGCGCCCGGGATGATGGGGGCAAGGGCGATTAAACGCTCGTTTGAGCGGACCCGGGGCGACCTCGCCTATACAGACGACTCATTGCGCCTCTACAGGGGAGTCGATGCGCTTCCTCCGACATCCGGCCGTCACCGCCGTCGTCCCTTGGACGGCCGCCCTGCTGACCCTCGCCCTGGGGGTCCTGCTCCTGGCTTCGGGCGCGCGGCCGTCGTTCCCGACCCGCTTCGTGCGCCTCATGGAATTCGAGCCGGTCATCCTGATCGAGATCAGCCACTTCATCTCCAGCGTCCTGGGCCTGGTCTTCGTCATGCTCGCCTTCGGGCTGCGCTCGCGGCTGGACGGCGCCTGGGCGGCCACCATGATCGCGCTGCTGGTCGCCGCCCCGCTCAGCCTGGTGAAGGGCTTCGTCTGGGAGGAGACCGCCCTGCTGCTGCTGGTGGCGCTGGCGCTCGCGCCGTTCCACCACGCCTTCCCGCGCAAGGCGGCGCTCAGCCGGATGGAGGTGACGCCCGGCTGGCTGGTCTCGGCCGCCTGCCTGGTGGCCGGCGCTGGCATGATCGGCCTGTGGTCGTTCGAGAACGCCGACTACGGCGACCTGCCCTGGTGGCGGGTGATGGCCGACGAGGACGCGGCCCGGTCTCTGCGCGCCTGGGCGGGCGCCGCCCTGGCCCTGCTGGCCTTCGGGATCTGGCGGCTGCTGGGGTCGGCGGCCACTCCGCCCATCGTCGGCGACACCGACCCGGATTTCGACCGCGTCCGCGCCATCCTGGCCAAGGCGGAAGTCTCGCGGCCGCCGTCCAACCTGGCGCTCCTCGGCGACAAGCGCTTCCTGTTCTCGGCCTCCGGCGAGAGCTTCCTGATGTTCGGCGTGCGCGGCCGCAGCTGGATCTCCCTGGGCGCCCCGGTCGGCCGCCGGGACGAGCGGATGGAACTGCTCTGGCGCTTCCGCGAACTGGCGGACGCCCACGCCGCGCGGCCCAGCTTCTACAACCTCGAGCCCGACGACCTGCCGGACGTGGTCGAACTGGGTTTCGCGATCCAGAAGATGGGCGAGGCCGCGGTCTCGCCGCTGGAGAGTTTCACCATCGAGGGCACCAAGCGCGGCAACCTGCGCCGCGCCTGGCGCAAGGCCGGCGAGGAAGGCGCCACGTTCGAGATCGTCCAACCGGCCGAGGTCGCGCCGCTGATCCCCGAGCTCAAGCGCATCTCCGACGCTTGGCTCGACACCCACGCCGGCGGGGAGAAGGGCTTTTCCCTGGGGGGCTTCCAGCCTCGCTACGTCCAGGAGTTTCCGGTCGCCCTCGTGCGCTGGCAGGGCAAGATCATCGCCTTCGCCACCATCTGGCCCACGGCCTCCCGCAGCGCCTTCTCCATCGACCTGATGCGCTTCGTGCCCGAGGGGCCGCCGCGGATCATGGATTTCCTGTTCGTGGAGCTGATCGGGTGGGCGAGAGGCGAGGGGTACGGGGCCTTCGACTTCGGCATGGCCCCGCTCTCGGGCCTCGACGACCGGCCGCTGGCTCCGGCGCTCTCACGGGTCGGACGGCTGATCTACGACCGCGGCGAGGAGATCTACAACTTCCAGGGCGTGCGCCACTACAAGTCCAAGTACGACCCGACTTGGCAGCCCCGCTACGTCGCCGCGCCGCAGAAATGGGCCATCCCGCGCCTGATGGCCGACGCCGGCCTGCTCTCGTCCGGCGGCGTGGCGGGGTTGGCCAAGCGGCCGAAGAAAGCGGATGACTAGCCCGGCCCAAACCCCGCCACGCGCTCGGCCTGGACCACCAGGAGCACCGCCGCCGCCGCGGCGAAGACCATGATCGCCCGCCAGGGGATCAGGCGCGGGCCCTTCATCGGATTGGGCGGCCGCGCGCCTCGCCAGCCGGCGAAGGCGGCCACCACGGCGAAGCCGGCGCCCAGGGCGAGGGTCATGCGCAGATCCATGCCGCAGCCCTAGCGGAAGCTTGGCAGCCCATCCACAGGATTGGAGGTCGCACACCAGATGTAGTGTTAAGCCTTAATTTACACCCCAGGAATCGGCCGATAGCCTCCTTAAGACACGGGAGATGCGATTCGCATGGGTGGGGCGGCGCCCTGGAGCGTCAAGGGGATCGACCCCAAGGCCCGCGAGGTCGCGAAGGATCTTGCCCGCCGCTCAGGCATGACGCTCGGCGAGTGGCTGAACCGCGTCATCCTCGAGGACGACGTCCCGGAGGAGGTCACCGCTGAGGCCCAATTCGGCGACCGAGGGTTCCGCGCCCAGGCGCCGCGCCTGCGGGCTATCTCGCCGCCCGCGCCGCCTTCGTCCACGCCCCCGGATCTGGTCCGTGTCGCCCACGCGCTGGACCGGCTGACCGACCGCATCGAAGCCTCCGAGACCCGCACCGGCCTCGCCATCAACGGCGTCGAGCATTCGGTCCGCCAGGCCCTGGCGCGCATCGAGACCGCCGAGCGCGAGCAGCACGCCGCCGCCAGCCGCCTCGAAGGCCTGCTGGCTGAGACCTCGGCCGAGCAGAGCTACTTCGGCGAGCGCCTGCGCCGCCTCGAGACCGGCGCCTCGGCCGGCCCGCGGTCGATCGAGGCCCTGAGGCTGATCGAGGGGCGCCTGGGCCGCATCGACCCCGAGCTCGTCGTCGAGACCGTGCTGCAGCGCCTGGGCGAGCGCCTCGCCGCGGCCGAGGCGAACACCGCCACGGCCCTGGAGGGCCTGAAGGGCTCGCTGGCCACGTTGGATCGCCGGCTCGGGTCGGTCGAGCACGGCGGCGGCGAACATGCCGAGGTGAAGTTCGAGGCTCTGGCCCAGGTTCTCACCCACCGGGTCGAGGCGGTTCGCGCCGAGGTGGCCGAGAAGATCGCCGCGGCCGGCGGTGAATCCCGCTTCGCCGAGCTGGCCGAGCAGGTCCGCGCCGCCGAGCGCCGCTCCGCCCAGGCGGTCGAGGAGATCGGCCGCCAGGTGCTGTCCATGGCCGAGGCGGTGGGCAAGAAGCTCATCGAGGTCGACCAGCGCGGCGCCGAGGCCATCGACCAGGTCGGCAGCGAGATCGCCCGCATCGCCGGCGCCGTCGAACAGCGTCTGGCCCGCGGCGAGCACGCCCAGGCCGAGGCCTTCGAGCGCTTCGGCGCCGAGCTGGCCAGCATCAGCCAGCGCATGGTCGCCGCGCCGCCGGCCCCGGCCCCGGCCCCGGCCCCGGCCCCGGCCGCCGAGGTCGTCTGGGACGCGCCCCGGATCTTCGCCCCGGAGCCCGACCTCGACCTTGACCTTGACCTTGAGCTCGCACCGGCAGCGGAGCCCCAGCCCGAAGCCACTTTCGACTCCGAAGCGTTCTTCGCGCCGCAACCGGAGGCGACCGTCGAAGAGGCCGCTGCCGCGGCGGCGGAAGCCGCGGACGAGCTCGACCCGATGGCGGAAGCCATCCGGCTGCTCGGTCCGCCGCCGGAACCCGAGCCCGAAGCCGCGTTCGCGCCCGAGGCGGCGTTCGGCCCCGAGCTCTATTCTCGCGCCGAGACGGACTCCGGGCTGGAGGCGCCGGCCCAGCCCTCGACCGTCGCGCCGCCCTGGCGCCGCCTCGATCTCGACGTCCCCGAGCCGCGGATTCCCGAGACCTTCCAGCCGATCCGGGACGAGGAGGACGACGACGACCTCTTCCAGTCGGCCGAGCCCGTCGATCCGATCCGCGAGCTCTCGACCCGCCAGGTGATCGAGCAGGCTCGCGCCACCGCCCGCGCCGCGAAGGCGGACGCCGGCCCGGCCAAGGTCCGCGCCAAGATGAAGGCCGCCGCCTCCGGGCGCCTGTTCGCGGGCTTCGGGACCGACAAGGCCAAGACGGCGCCGCGGCACTCCGCGCTGCAGACCGCCCTGCTGGTGGCGGGCGGCGCGGCCTTCATGAGCGTGGGCGCCGCCGGCCTCACGCTGATGCAGGCGCAGAAGGAGCCGACGCCGGCGCCCGAGCCCGTCGCGCTCACCCCCGACGGCACGCCGGCCCGTGCGTCCATGGCGCTGGGACCGGCGTCCTTCGCCAGTGTTCCCCCCGAGGCCAAGCCGCAGCCGGTCTTCGCGAAGGTCCGCGCCGACGTGGAAGCGGGCGTCCCGGGCGCCCTCAACACGCTCAAGTCCCTCGCCGAGGCCAATCACGCCCAGGCCCAGCTCTACCTGGCCCAGCTCTACGACGGCGGCGAGGCCGGCCTGCCACAGAACCCCGCGGAGGCCCGCCGCCTCACCACCCTGGCCGCCGAGAACGGCGACGTGAAGGCCGCGCACAACCTCGGCGTCTACCTGTTCCGTGGCGAGGGCGGCCCGCAGGACCTCGAGGGCGCGGCCCAGTGGTTCGGCAAGGCCGCCACCAACGGCGTGGTCGAGAGCCAGTATAACCTGGGCCTCCTCTACCAGTCGGGCAGCGGCCTGCCGAAGGATCTCGTCCGGGCCCGGGCGTGGTTCGAACGCGCCGCCGCCAAGGGCGACGTCCAGGCCCGCAAGGCGCTCGCCGACATGGCCAAGGCGGAACCGAAGCCCGAGCCGAAGGCGCAGCCGAAGCCTGCGCCCGCCGCGGCCGCGGCGCTGGCGCCGGCGCACAACATGAACGTGCGCCAGACCCAGCTCGTCCTGACCCGCCTCGGCTACTACGACGGCCCGCTGGATGGCCGCGCCAGCGTCGCCTACGACCGCGCGCTCGCCGAATATCGCCGCGACCAGTCCGGCGGCCCGCCCCTGCACGTCTACCAGCGTTGACGTTTAGCCCTGGGCGGAAGTAGGCCCGGACGTGGACATCTACCTGCCCATCGCCGAGGTGGCCGTGAACGCCCCGCTGATCGTGCTCCTGGGCGCGGTCGTGGGCTTCATCTCCGGCATGTTCGGCATCGGCGGCGGGTTCCTGATGACGCCCATGCTGGTGTTCCTGGGCATTCCCGCGCCGGTCGCGGTCTCGTCGATGGCCAACCACGTGGCCGCCTCGTCCATGTCCAGCGTCATCGCCTACAGCCGCCGCCGGGCGGTGGACCTGCGGATGGGGGGCGTGCTGGCCGCCGGCGGCGTCGTCGGCGCCTTCGCCGGCGTCGAGCTGTTCCGCTGGCTGCGGCTGCTGGGCCAGGCCGACCTGGTGGTCTCGGTCTCCTACCTGCTGTTCCTCAGCGTCATCGGCGGCCTGATGCTGATGGAGAGCCTGGGCGCCATCCTGCGCCGCCGCCGGGGCGATCCCGCGCCGCCGCGCCGCGACCGCCGGCCCGTCTGGCTCTACGGCCTGCCGCTCAAGATGCGCTTTCCGCGCTCGCGCCTCTACATCAGTGTGGTCCCGCCGCTGACGCTGGGCGCCTTCGTGGGCGTCCTGTCGGCGATCATGGGGGTGGGTGGCGGCTTCGTGCTGGTGCCGGCCATGGTCTACATCCTGCGCATGCCGGCCGGCATGGTGGTGGGCACCAGCCTCCTGCAGATCATCATCACCACGGCGCTCACCGGCGTGCTGCAGGCGGGCCGCAACCAGACCGTCGACATCGTCCTGGCCACCCTGCTCCTGCTCGGCGGCATCGTCGGGGCCCAGTTCGGCGCCCGGGCCTCGGCGCGGTTCCGGGCGGAGGAGCTGCGGGCCATCCTGGCGCTGATCGTGCTGCTGGTCGGGCTGCGCATGGGCCTCGGCCTGTTCCTCACGCCCGACGAGCCGTTCGTCCTGCTGTCGGGGATGGGCTGATGATCGGGCCGATCCTCGCGCTGGCGGCGACGGCGACCGTCCCCAGCCCGCCGCTGCCGCCTTCGCCGGCCGCCTCCGCCCCGGTGATCTCGGCGGCGCTCACCGACACGACCGTCCAGGTGAAGTCCGACTTCCGCGGCGCCCGCATCGTGCTCTACGGCGCCGTTTTCGACGCCGCCGCCAAGCCCAGCGACGTCGTCGTGCTGGTCCGCGGGCCGGAACAGCCGGTCCGCCTGACGCGCAAGCAGAAGGTCGTCGGCCTCTGGCTCAACAGCCGCCCGGTGGTGTTCCGCGGCGCCCCGGGCTTCTACCGCGCCGCCTCCAACCGGCCGCTGGAGGACATCGCCAACTTCGGGACGCTGCGCCGGCTGGGCGCGGGCGTCGACCACCTGCCCATCAACGCGCCGGCCGAACAGCATATCGAGACCCGCTATGGTGTCCGCGACGTGGTCGTCTCCAGCCTGGGCCCCGACTACTACGACTGGCGGCGCGCGGTGGTCCGCCTCAAGGAGAAGGCCGGCCTCTATCACGAGGACGGCCGCGGCGTGCGCTTCGTCGACCGCGGCCTGTTCCGGGCCGAGATCGCGCTCCCCACCGGCGCGCCGACCGGCGTCTACCGCGCCGAAATCCTGCTTTTTCAGGACGGCAAGCCGGTCTCCAGCCGGGCCCGCACGCTGACGGTGGAGAAGGTGGGCGTCGAACGGGCCCTTTACGTATGGGCTCATGACAGGCCATGGTCCTACGGTCTGGCAGCCATGGCGTTCGCGCTGGCGGCCGGTTGGGCGGCCTCGGCGGCATTCCGGAGAGATTGATTGCTCATGGATGACGTGCGGCCCGCCCCTCGGGCGGAGTCCATTCCCGGAGCCCTATGGACGATCGCGCTCGTCGCGCTTTCGCCGTTCCCGCTCTCGGCGCTGGTCTATTGCTACGGCCCGGCACAATGGAGCGCCCCCGCCCTGACCACCCTCCAGGCCTGGTCGGCGGTGACCCTGGCGTTCCTGGGCGGAGTCCGCTGGGGCCTCGAAACCCGCGAGCCCAGCCCACGCATCATGCGCCAGATGTTCTCCTTCCTCTGCGCCGTCGCGGCCGTGGTGGTCCTGCTCGCCCGCGGCCGCGCGCCGGAGACCTGGATCCTGGGCGGCTTTGTGGTCGCCTTCCTGATCCAGTGGCTGTTCGACCACCAGACGCCCGACACCCCCTCGCGCTACCCGATCCTCTCCACCGCCGTCACCGCCGCCGCCTGCGTCTCGCTCGGCCTGGCGCTGGAAAAGGCGATGAACGGCTAGGGCATTCGCCAATGTCGTTGAATCGAATGTGATGGGTGGAGGGATTCCGTCGATTGGGCGGATGTGAGCCGCTGTAGGTCTCCGATTTGGAGGCGAAGATGCCAGCCGCGCATTCAGGCGATCATCTTCGGAAGCGGGTGATCGGCAAGGTCCCCTGGGGCCACTGGGAGACCACCACCTTCACCGCCGGCCTGCGTTGCGGCGGGCTGACCGCCCCATGGGTCCCCGACGGGGCCATGAACAAGCTGGCCTTCGAGATCTATGTCGAGAAGGTGCTCGTCCCGACCCTCAAGCCCATCGAGATGGCCTTCGCCAAGCTCAAGGCGCTGCTCCGCAAGGCCGCCGAACGCACGGTCGGAGCCCTATGGGATCGCATCGGACAGGTCCTCGACGCCGTCACGCCAGACGAATGCGCCAACCACTTCCGCCATGCCGGATATGGGTCAACTTAGGTGGCGAATGCTCTAGTGGCGTTTGAAACAACTGCAACAAACTTCTCCCGTCCGCGACTTCGGCCAGGCGCCTAACCCGCGGATAACCGTTCCCACACGCAAGTATTGGGGAGCACGTTGATGACTTTGAAGCGGCTAACGGCTGCGACCTTCTCGGTCGTGGCGTTCGGGCTGAGCGCCAGCGCTCATGCGGCCACCTATACCGATCGCGCCAGCTTCGACGCGGCGGTGTCGGGCCAAACGACGGTGACCTTCGAAGGCTTGGTGCCGGCTGCGGCCGATATCAAGGACTATGGCGCCTCGGCTTCGATCGGCGGCGTGCTGTTCAACAACAGCGTCGATGTCACGGTTTTCGCCATGGACCCTTCCCTGCTCGCAGGTACGGCCTACGGCAGCGACTTTCTGGCGTGGGACACCAGTCCGCCGTTTGACGGTGGCGCGCACGTCCTGACGCTGACCTTCGCGAACGGTCCGGTGACGGCGTTCGGATTCGACTTTATGGAACTACGTGGCCACGCATCGACGTACACTGTGGACGTGGGCGGGCTTTCGTTTAGCGCCGCCTCAGGCGGCCCGGCGTCCAGCTTCTTCGGATACACCTCGAGCACGGCGTTCAGCTCCATCACCTTCACTCAGACGCCGCTGGACGACCAAAATTTCGATTTCTACTCGATGGACAATTTTTCCTACGTGCAGCAGCGGCTCGCCGACGTGGACTCGGCTGTACCGGAGCCGGCGAGTTGGGCCCTGATGGTGCTCGGCTTCGGCGGTCTGGGCGCCGCGCTGCGCCGGAGAAGGCTGATGATGCCGGCCTGAAGCGTCCGGCCCCCGGTCGCCACTGTTCGTCGCGCGCCGAATGACCTTGGTCGTCGACTTGTGATGTCCTAGGGCGTAACCGCGCCGCGGATCTGGCGCGTTGAGGATTCGATCGGATGATGCTGGAGGACGCCCAGCAGCGGTTGGGCGAGTTCCTGTCGCCGCTGACGGTGGATGTGTTCCTGGGCGAGGGGCTGTCGGGCGGCTTCCGTCTGGTCCGCCACGACGGCGCATCGTCGCGCGCCGGTCTCCTGGGCCCCGATCCCGAGGCGCTGCTCGCCTCGGCCACGCACCTGGCCGCCGACCTGACCTACCATTCCGCCAACGCCTCCGGACCGCCGCCCAGCCTGGCGGGCGTCGCCGACCCGGCCGACTTCCGCGCGCGCATCGCCGCCTTCCACGCCCGGAATTATTCCGTCCGCTTCCCCGACCTGCGCCCGCTCGCGCCCGCGGTCGACGCCGTGGCCCGGTCCCTGGAGCTGCTGATCCACCAGCCGGTGAGCGCTTCGGCCTTCTGGAGCCGCGGCGGCATGCGCGCGCCGGTCCATTACGACGACCACGACCTTATTGTCGTCCAGCTTAAGGGGACCAAGCGCTGGTACGTCTCCACGCGCCCGTCGCCGCTGTTCAATACCTGGAAGGGCGTCTCGGGCAATCCGCCGGACCTGGGCGCCCATGAGGTCGTCGATCTCGCGCCCGGCGACCTGATGTACCTGCCGCGCGGCACGTTCCACACGGTGGATTCCGACACGGAGTCCGTCCACCTGGCCATCGGCTTCACGCCGCTCACCCTGCGCGAGGCGATCGTGGCGGCGCTGGACCACCTGTCCGACATGAACCGGCCGCTGCGCGCCACCGTCGCCGGCCGGATGGAAGGCGTCGATCCGCAGGCGCTGGGGGGGGCAGTGGCCGAGGCCGTCGGCCAGCTCCTCAACGCCGTGCGCGCGCCGGGCTTCCTCACCGCCGCGCTGCAGCGCCGCTCGTCGCGAGCGATCGGCGGGCTCGACCGCCTGCCGCGGCCGGCCCAGCCCCCGGCCCTCGGCCTCGACACCGTGCTGCGCCATGCTGACCACGCGTTCAGCCACCTGGGCGCCAACGCCGAAACCATCGACTTCGCCTATCCGGGCGGCCACCTCTACATCCACCGCGGCGCCCAGGAGGCCGTGGTGTTCATCGCCGAGACCCAGAGCTTCCGGGTGCGCGACCTGCCCGGCGACATCGGCGACGAGGTGCGCCTGGCCCTGGCCGCGCGGTTCGTGGAGGTGGGCTTCCTGGAGGTCGCCTCGCCCCAGCCCGGCGTCGCGGACCTGTTCGGGGCGGGGGCGACCAGCCGCTAACGCCAGTCGCGCTCGGCCATCGCCTGCAACTCGTCGATCCGCTGGCGGTAGATGTTGGCCACCGAGCGGCGGGAGCGGCGCGCCGCTTCTTCGCGGATGTCCAGCCAATCCGCCTGGTCCGCCGCCAGTTCGTCCTGCCTAGCGCCGGCCGCCACCGCCGCGGCGTAGGCCCGCTTCATCCGCCGATCCATGGCCGCCAGCCCGGCGTCGCCGCAGACCATCTCGCGGGCCAGCGAGGGTGCGTCGCGGCAGTCGAAGGAGACGCGCGCGGGCTCCACGGCCGCGGCGTCGCGCGGGACGGGCGCCTCGGCGATTTCCCGCGCCGCCGACGGGGCGGGCGGCAGCGGCAGGGGCGCCGGGCGGGGCGTGATCGGCAGCACCTGCGCCTCGCGGGGGGAGGCAGGCGCCTGCGGGGGCAATCGCGGCGACGGCGCGCCCTGCGCCCGGGGCAGGACTTCCAGCTTGGCCGATGCGGAGGGCGGCGGCACGCGCAGGGGCGCAACCTCGGCCACCTCGACATTCATCGGCCGGGCGGCCGCCAGGGCGGCGGACTCGGAGACAGGGCGTCGCGCCGCCGGCGTCGGCCCGTCGGTCCGCGCCAGCAGGAATCCGCCGCCGAACGCCGCCAGCACGGCGGCGGCGACCGCGAGCTTTGGCCAGGCTGTAGCCCGGCGCTCGGACGGGAGGTCCGTCGGCGCGCCGGGCCGGACTCTCAGCGGCTCGTCCCACGACCGCGGCTCGGGATCGCGCCCCGGCCGCACCTCGAACTCGCGAGGCGTGTCGTCGGCATAGCTCTGGAAGCCCGGCGCGGAACCCCGCATGGGGTCGCCCCTCGGATCGTCAGTCGGCATCGCCAACGCTCACGTGTCAGGTCCCTCGCGTATTCAATCCATCGGACGCGCCCTGGGTTGCGTGCGACGTTGAGCGCCCGCCGCCGCCGGCTATGGTGCGGCTAGGCGGCGAGGGGATCTGTGATGCGGCGATGGATGGTTGGCCTGCTGGCGGCGATGCTGACCGCGCTCCCGGCGGTTGCCGCCGACTTCGCGCCGCCGCCGCTCAAGGGGCCGACGCCCTGGACCCACCCGCGCTTCGACGAGAGGCCGGGCGACTTCACCTTCGCCGTGGTCACCGACCTGGAGTCCGGCTACCGGACCGGCGTCTTCGATGTGGCCGTCCGCGACCTGCAACTGCTGCGGCCGGCCTTCGTCATCACCGTGGGCGACCAGATCGACGGCGGGACCGAGGACGAGGCCCAGCTTGAGAAGGAGTGGTCCGAGTTCGACGCCCGCCTGGCCGGGCTGAAGGCGCCCTACTTCCACATCGGCGGCAACCACGACCTCACCAACCTGACCCAGCGCAAGGTCTGGGCGCGCCGCTACGGCCCGCGCTACTACCACTTCAGCTACAAGGGCGTCCTGTTCCTCGCGCTCGACACCGAGGACTACGCGCCCGAGCGGATGGCCGAGATCTACCGCCTGCGCGCCGAATACCTCGCCGCCCGCGACACCGATCCGGACAAGGCGAAGAGCCTGCCCTACGCCAGCCTGATGGAGGCCAAGGTCGGCGAGGTGAGCGACGCCCAGAGCACCTATTTCGAGAAGGTCATCGCCGCCAATCCCAGGGCCCGGCACGTCGTGGTGCTGATGCACAAGCCCGTCTGGCGACGCTCCGGCCCCGGCGGCCTGGCCCGCATCGAGGCGGCGCTGAAGGGGCGGCCCTACACCGTCCTCAACGGTCACCTGCACCGCTACGGCCATGCCGAGAGGGACGGCCGCGACTACATCACCCTGGGCACCACCGGCGGCGAGTGGGCCGACAACGAGACTCCCGGGGCCTTCGACCACATCATGTGGGTGACCGTGACTGCGGACGGCCCCTCCATCGCCAACCTTCGGCTGGACGGCGTGCTGGACAAGACCGGCCGGATCCCCGCCGGCGGCGACAGGCTGTGCCTCAGCCGCAAGGGCCCCAACTGCGCGCGATAGGCGGCCGCGGTTGACAACGCCGCCGGCCCGTGGCGCTTCCGGCGCGTCCAGGGGAGGGGCCAATCCATGCTGTCCGACGGTTACCACGACGTCGATCCGCACAAGATCGTCACCGTCGAGACCTCGCTTGAGATGTTCGCCCGCCCGCCCCGGCGCGCCGCCTCGGCCCCCGCCGGGGCGCGCCTCGTTCGGCTGGAGAACGTCGGCGCCGAGGAATACCTCGACCTCTATCGCGCCGTCGGCCGCGACTGGCTGTGGTTCATGCGCCTGGCGCTCAGCGAGGCCGAGCTGCTCGCCATCGTCGGCGATCCCCTGGTCGAGGTCTATCGGCTGGAGGCGGATGGCGGCGTCGGCATCCTGGAGCTGGACTTCCGGGAGCCGGGCGAATGCGAGCTGGCCTTCTTCGGCCTCTCCCCCGGCCTCGTGGGAACCGGCGCCGGCCGCTGGCTGATGGAGCAGGCCCAGGACCTCGCCTGGTCGCGCCCGATCCGCCGCTTCTGGGTCCACACCTGCACGCTGGACGCCCAGGGGGCGGTGGCCTTCTACATGCGCTCCGGCTTCGTCCCCTTCCGCCGCAAGGTCGAGATCACCGACGACCCCCGCCACCTGGGCAAGTCGCCCAGGGACAGCGCGCCCCACTTCCCGTTGATCGAATAGCGGACGCCCTCAATCCCCCGCCAACTGCCGCCAGCCGACCGCGCGAACGCGGTCGACGCCCAGCGCCCCGGCCAGCGGCGGCCGCACGAACATCCCCGCGAACGCCACGTCCCGCACGTTCAGCCCGCCCGCGTAGGCCCCGAACGCCGGCAGGATCACCCGCTCGCCATCGGTGACGAAACAGCGCCGCCGCACCGTGCCGCGTGGCGCGCGCACCTTGGCCGCCGGGTGCAGGTGGCCCGCCACCTCGCCGGGCTGCGCGCCGGCCTGCGGCTCGTGGCGCAGGATCAGGCCCGCGACCGCGATCTCGTCCGCCGTCTCGCCCGGCAGCGCCTGTGGCCCGTCGGCGTCGTGGTTACCCACCACCCAGATCAGCGTGCGGCCCGCCGCCAGCGCCCGGAGCCGGTCGGCGTCGTCGCCCGCCAGCCGGCCCTCGGACTTGCGGTCGTGGAAGGTGTCGCCGAGCAGCACCACCACCTCGGGGGCCAATGCGACAACCTCGGCTTCGAGCCGACCCAAGGTCTCTCGCGTGTCGTACGGCGGCAGCATCTGGCCCCGCGCGGCGTAGGACGAGCCCTTCTCCAGGTGCAGGTCCGCCACGATCAGCATCCGCTGGCCCGCCAGCCACAGCGCGCCCGAGCAGCGCATCGTGACCTCGGTCCCCCGCACGCCGAGGCGCAAGCCCCCGCAGTCGCTGGCGGCGAAGGCATAGGCGAAGGGGATACTCACGTCGTTCACGTCATCGCCTCTGCGATCAGGTCTTCCTCGGCCTCGGCCAGGATCATCTCTCCGGCCTGGCCGGGCGAGCGCTCCTTGCCGATTTCCAGCAGGATCGGCACGGAAAAGGGCGACAGGTGCTCCAGGGGCGCGTGCCGGATCCGGCCCCTGATGCGCGCCAGCATGTCGCCCAGCCGCGCCACGTCGATGAGGCCGCTCGCCGCATCCGCCCGCGCGCAGCGCAGCAGGAGGTGATCCGGTTCGTGCCGGCGCAGCACGTCATAGATCAGGTCGGTGGAGAAGGTGATCTGCCGCCCCGTCTTCTGCTGCTCCCCCGGAAAGCGCTTCTCGATCAGCCCCGCGATGATCGCGCAGCCCTTGAAGGCCCGCTTCATCATGAAACTCTCCTGCAGCCAGGATTCCAGGTCGTCCCCCAGCATGTCCTGGTCGAACAGGGCGTCGAAATCCAGGCCGTCCAGCGGATTGAGCGCCCAGATCGCCATCGCATAGTCGTTGCAGACAAAGCCCAGCGGCCCCACGCCCAGCCGCTCCAGGCGCCTCGTCAGGAGCATTGCCAGGGTCGTATGGGCGAGCCGCCCCTCGAAGGGATAGACCACCATGAAGTTGCGCTTACCCCGCGGGAAGGTCTCCAGCAGCATCTCGTCCTCGCCGACGATCCGCGAGCGGTCCTTCTGCGCCCCCAGCCACTCGCGCACGTCGGTGGGCAGCACGCTCCAGTGGTTCTCGTCGAACATCAGTTGGCGCACCCGCTTGGCCAGGTAGGTCGACAGCGCGAACTTCGACCCGCCCCACGACGGCATCTTCGGGTCCTTGTGGTTCGCCGGCCGCACCAGCACGTCCAAGTTGGTGACCCCCACCAGCTCCCACACCTGGCCCGCGAAGACGAAGGTGTCGCCGGGGTCCAGCATCTCCAGCATGCCCTCCTCGACCTCGCCGATCTTGCGACCGCCCCGGTTGCCGCGCATCGCAATCCGCACCGCCAGCATGGCCGGCGAGACGATGGCCCCCACGTTCAACCGATGCCGCTGCGCCACGTTGAGGTCCCGCACCTTCCAGCGCCCGTCGGGTAGCTGGATGATGCGCCGGAAGCGGTCGTAGGTCTTGAGCGCGTAGCCGCCGGTCGAGACGAAATCGACCACCGCCTCGAAGTCCTCCCAGGGCAGGTCGCGATAGGGCCCGGCCGAGCGCACCTCCTCGTAGAGCTCCAGCATGTCGAAAGGCTCGGACACCGCGCAGCCCATGACGTGCTGCGCCAGCACGTCCAGCGCGCCGACCCGCGGCGGGTCGCCGTCCAGCTTGTTCTCGGCGATGGCTTCCCGCGCCGCCTGGCACTCCAGCATCTCGAACCGGTTGGCGGGGACGAACAGCGCCCGGCTGGGTTCGTCCAGCCGGTGGTTGGCCCGGCCGATCCGCTGCACCATCCGCGACGCGCCCTTCGGCGACGCCAGCTGGATCACCAGGTCCACGTCGCCCCAGTCGATCCCCAGGTCCAGCGTCGAGGTGCAGACCACGGCCCGCAGCTCGCCGCGCGCCATCGCCGCCTCCACCTTGCGCCGCTGTTCGGCGGCCAGCGACCCGTGGTGCAGCGCGATCGGCAGGCTGTCGTCGTTCAGCCGCCACAGCTCCTGGAACGCGAACTCCGCCTGGAACCGCGTATTGACGAACACCAGCGCGGTCCGGCTGCGCTTGATGACGTCATAGACCTCCTGCATCGCGTGCTGCGCGGTATGCCCCGCCCAGGGGACGCGGCCCTCGCTGAGCAGCACGTCCACCACCGGCTCCGCCCCCGCCGGCCCGCGGACCAGGGCGATCGACGAAGGGCCGTGCGCCACCAGCGCCCCCTCCGTCTCGGCGCCGACGCGCCGATCCACCTCCCCCGCTGACGCAGGGGAGGAGCGATCAGCGCCGTTCCGCTCCTCCCCTGTCCCGAAGAGGACGGGGGAGGGGGACCGCGAAGCGGTGGAGGGGGCGCGAAGCGGCGCCACGACATCCACCGCCCGATGGCTCGCCATCCAGTTCTTGATCACCAGCGGATCGTCGACCGTGGCGCTCAGCCCCACCCGCCGCATCCGCGGCGCCAGCGCCTGCAGCCGCGCCAGGTCCAGCGCCAGCAGGTCCCCTCGCTTGCTCGCGTGCAGGGTGTGGATCTCGTCCAGGATCACGCAGGACAGGTCCTCGAAATAGAGCCTGGCCCCCTCCCACGCGCACAGCAGCGCCAGTTGCTCGGGCGTGGTCAAAAGGATGTCCGGCGGCTTCACCCGCTGCCGCTGGCGCCGCGCGATCCCCGTGTCCCCCGTGCGGCTCTCCGCCACCACGTTCAGGCCCATCTCCAGGATGGGCGCGTTCAGGTTCCGCTCCACGTCCACCGCCAGCGCCTTCAGCGGCGAGATATAGATCGTGTGGAGCCCTCTCGGCGTATTGGCCGGCGGCCGCTCGCTGAGCTCGATCAGGCTGGGCAGGAACCCGGCCAAGGTCTTGCCCCCGCCCGTCGGCGCGATCAGCAGGGCGTCACGGCCCTCGCGCCCCTTGGCGACCATCTCCAGCTGGTGCGTACGCGCCGACCAGCCCCGCCCGGCGAACCAATCTCGGAACCGGGGCGGCAGCAATTCGGCGGAGGACCCGGCGTCGGCCATCCCGCCGCTATACCACGTTCCCGTTCCGTTTCACCTGGGTCGCGAAATCGCCGACGCGATCGGTAGGGGCTGGCGTTCGCCGCGGATTCAGGCTGGAAAGAGGCCGATGCGTTTCAGTCTCGTCTTCCTGGCCCTCGGCCTCCTGGCGGCCTGCTCGCCCACCACCGAGAGCCAGGGCGCCCCGCAGGCGTCCCGGACGGCGCGCGGCTTCCCGCTGCCGGATCGCCCGGTGGCCGGCATCGTCGCCCCCGAATGGTCCTCCGGCCCCGACCGCGACGCCGCCGACGAGTCCGGCCAGCTGATCCGCGGGCTCCGGATCGGCCCCGGCATGAAGGTGGCCGACATCGGCGCCGGCTCGGGCTACCACACCCTGCGCCTCTCGCCCGCCGTCGGCCCCACCGGGACCGTCTACGCCGAGGACATCGTCGAGGCCTACATCTCGGGCCTGCGCCGCGAAGCCGAACGGCGCAAGCTGACCAACATCCGTATCGTGGTGGGCACGGCCGACGATCCCAAGCTGCCGGCCAAGACCATCGATCGCGCGGTGCTCGTCCACATGTACCACGAGGTCGAGAACCCCTACGCCCTGCTCTGGAACCTGGCCGGGTCGCTGAAGCCGGGCGCCCTGGTCGGCGTCATCGACCTCGATCGCGGCTCCGGCAGCCATGGCATGCCGCCGGCCCTGCTCAAGTGCGAGTTCGAGGCCGTCGGCTACAAGCAGCTCTCGTCCGAACCCATGGCCGGCGGCGTCGGCTACCTCGCCATCTTCGAAGCGCCGAAAGCCCGCCCCAGGCCCCAGGACATCAGAGGCTGCAAGGCGGGTTAGGAGACCACCCTCTTGCTCGTCATCACCCGGCTGGTCCGGGTGACCCATGATCTCCGCGGCGCCGAAATGATCGCAGGCGCCGCCGAGGGCTCTCGGCGACGCCTGCGATCATGGGTGGCCGGGACAAGCCCGGCCATGACGTTCTGTGAGAATGGCCGAGCTTACTTGCCCGCCGCTTGCGCAGCCTGTTCGATCACCGCCGCCACCGCCTTGGGCTGGGAGACAAAGATCGCGTGGCTGCCGTGGGCTTCGGTGACCTTGGCGCCGGCCCGGGCGGCCTGGGCGCGCTGCACGGCCGGCGGGATCATCTTGTCCGCGTCGGCGACCACGTACCAGCTCGGCTTCACCTTCCAGGCCGGCGCTGAGACCGATCCCGTGATCGCGGCCACGCCGAACGGCGTCTGCGAGTCGGCCATGAAGGCGGCGGCCTGCGGGCTGACGTCGGCGGCGAAGGCGGCGTGGAACTTGGCCTTGTCGATGATGGAGAACCCGTCCTGCGGCGGCAGGATCGGCGGCACGGGCGCGCCCGGCGCCGGGTTGGCCCCCAGCGAGGCCACCGACTCGCCGACCTCCGGCGCGAAGGCGGCCACATAGACCAGGCCCTTCACCTTGGCGTCGTTGCCGGCGTCGCTGATCACGATGCCGCCGTAGGAGTGGCCGACCAGGATCGCCGGCCCGTCCTGCGCCGCCAGCGCACGCCGCGTGATCGCCACGTCGTCGGCCAGTGACGCCGTCTGGTTCTGCACGACCGTCACCTTGTAACCGTCGGCGGTGAGGATCTTGTAGACGTCGGCCCAGCCCGAGCCATCGACGAACGCGCCGTGCACCAGCACGACATTCTTCACCGGCCCGGCGGGCGCGGCATGGGCGGCGCCGGCGGCGGCCAGGGCGACGGTGGTGGCGGCGAGCAGCTTGCGGAACTGGGTCATCTGGGTCTCCGTTGGTTTATGTGGCGATAATTATTATCGCGATAATGAACTCATAGAACCAAGCCCCAAGCCTTGTCCAGATAAAAGTTATCGCGATATATAAATTGGCGAGACGCGCCGCTGCGGCGGCAGGAAGGCCTATGATGACCAAGCCCCAACCGGTTCCGCTGGATGGCCAGCTCTGCTTCGCGCTCTATGGCGCGACGATCGCGATCAACCGCGCCTACAAGCCCATGCTGGACGACCTCGGCCTGACCTATCCGCAGTACCTGGTGCTGAGCGCGCTCTGGGAAGAGGATGGCCAGACCATCGGCGCCGTCGCCGAGCGGCTGGCCCTGGAGCCCAGCACCATCACCCCCCTGGTCAAGCGCCTGGAACTGGCCGGCTTCCTGACCCGTCACCGCAACCCGCACGACGAGCGCCAGGTCCAGGTGCGGCTGACCAAGAAGGGCGCGGAGATGCAGGTCGAGACCACCTGCCTGACCGACACCCTGCTGCGCCGATCGGGCATGACCGTCGAGCAACTGGTGGCGCTCAACCGGCAGGTCCAGGCGCTGCGCGACGCCGTCGCGGGCGCCGCCTGATGTGCGACACGCTCGCCGCGCTCGCAGCCTCCACGGCGCGCGGCGCGACGCTGTTCGCCAAGAACAGCGACCGCGAGCGCAATGAGGCCCAGGTCCTGGAGCTGTCGCCGGCCCGCAGCGGCCCGGCGGGCGCGCCCCTGAAACTCACTTACATCGCCATCCCCGACGTGGCGCAGACCTACGCCTGCCTGCTCTCCCGCCCGTTCTGGATGTGGGGCGCCGAGATGGGCGCCAACGAGCGCGGCGTCGTCATCGGCAACGAGGCCCTGCACGCCAAGACCCCGGCCCAGCGCCGCCGCGCCCTGATCGGCATGGACCTTGTCCGTCTCGGCCTGGAGCGCGGCGGCACGGCGCGCGAGGCGCTGGAGGTCATGATCGAACTGCTCGAACGCCACGGCCAGGGCGGCGACTGCGGCCATCTGGGCCGGTTCTTCTACAACAACGGCTTCATCATCGCCGACCCCACCGAGGCCTATGTCCTGGAGACCGCCGGCCGCTCCTGGGTCTGGGAGAAGGTCGCCACGCACCGCGCCCTTTCCAACGCCTACTCCATCGGCGCCGGCCATGACGGCATCAGCGCCGATCTCGCGCAGTCCGAAAGCTACGACGTCGCCGCCCGCCTGATCGACGAGGCCCGCGACGCCATCAGTTTCGGCCGCGGCCGCTGCGCCCGCGGCCAGGCCCTGCTGGACGCCGCCGCGCCCGCCCTGACCCCCGCCGCCATGATGGCCATCCTCCGCGACCACGGCGACGATCCCGACTGGACGCCGGCCAACACCCGCAACCGCACGCTCTGCATGCACGCCAGCCACGGCCCCCGCCGCAGCCAGTCGGTAGCCTCGATGGTCAGCGAGCTGAAACCCGGCCGCACGGTCCACTGGCTGACCGGGACGTCCGCGCCATGCGCAAGCGTCTTCAAGCCCTTCGTATTCGGCGCCGCGACCCCCGCCTTCGGTCCGGCTCCCACCGACCGGGCCGACGCCGACTCCCGCTGGTGGCGCCACGAACGGCTGCACCGCGCGATGCTGCCGGACTTCAACGCCGCGCAGGCCGCCATCGCCGCCGAGCGCGACGCCCTGGAGGTCCGCTTCCAGGCCCGCATGGACCGGGCCTTCGACACGGGTGAGCTCGACGCCGCCATCGCCCAATGCTGGACCGAGGCGGACGCCGCCGAGGCCCGGTGGCAGGCGGCCCTTCCGCGGCTCGCCCCGACCGAACCCGCCGCCCATCGGCGAAGCTGGGCGCGGCTCAACCAGGCGGCCGGCTTCGGCCTCTAGAAAGAATCGTCAACGCCGCTGACCCGTGATCGGCCGTTTCGGCGCCTTCACAGTTGCCGCCCCTCGTTCGGGCGGTGGTGCAAGGAGTGGGGCAAGTCATGAGCCTGAAGCTGAAATCCATCGCGGGCGCCCTGTCGCTGCTCGCCGCCACCGCAGTGTCGGGCGCCGCCCAGGCCGGCTATTTCATCACGCCCTACGCCCAGCTGGGCTCGGGGTCCGACAACGGCTACGTCGCGAACGGCCCGAGTTCCGGCTCGGCCACGGTCCAGAACGGCGGCGAGGCTACGTCCGACGTCGATATGACCGCCGGGACGATCAAGACCTTCCTCAGCTTCACCGGCCAGGACGTCACCGGGGGCGACTTCGGCCAGGCCGCCGGCGTCTTCGGCGACCGCGTCACCTTCACCGCCGCCCAGGGCAGCGCGATCAACTTCGGGATCGACTTCGACGGCCTGATCTACGGCTATGACGACGAACCCGGCCTCGACGACAATTTCCAGATCGGCGTCATCGCCCGGTTGCGCGTGTTCGATCCCTCGGCGGGCGCCACCGCGAACAACTTCGCCGTCCAGTCCGGCGCCCTGGTCTCCGACGACATCGTCCTGGACTTCAGCAACCCGGACTACTCGTTCTACCACGAGCTCAACGAGTCCCTGGCCGGCAGCCTGGTCACCACGGGCGGCGTGAACAGCTACGACGTCTTCGTCAGCTTCTCGATCTTCTCGGCCATGAACGGCCACCCGGCCAGCGTCTACATGGACTTCCTGAACACCGCGACGTTCGGCATTACCGCCGACCCCGGCGTCACCTATACGTCCGAGGCCGGCCTGCTGGGCAGCGACATCACCCCGGCCGCCGCCGTCCCCGAACCTGCCGCCTGGGCGCTGATGATCCTGGGCTTCGGCGCGGCCGGCGCCATGGTCCGTCGTCGGCGGGCAGCGCTGGTCCCGGCGTGAGGGCCACGCTCCTAGATTGAGGAAAATTCACTTCGGGCGGCGCGGCCCACACCCTAAGCCTCGGGTCACAAGAACCCCGGGGGTTACATGTTCCGCACTGCCTGCTCTGTCCTGGCGCTGAGCGTCGCCGCGCTGGCCTCGCCTGCGTTCGCCCAGCCCACCGCGCCCGCCGCCGTCGCCTCTGCCCAGTCCGAGGACGCGCGCCTCGCCGCCTTCTTCCAGGCCGCCTTCCTCGAAAGCGCGCGCCTCAGCCCCGAGACCCTGACCCAGCTCGGCATGAAGGACCGCTACGGCGAGCTCGGCGACTACACCGAGGCCGGGCAGAAGCAGGCCCTCGCCGTCTCCGAGGCCCAGCTCGCCCGCATGAAGCGCGAGTTCGACCGCGCCAGGCTTTCGCCCAGCTCCCAGCTCTCCTACGACCTCTTCGAGCGCAACGTCGCCACCCAGCGCATGTTCGCCAAGTGGTACTGGCAGAACTACGCCGTCTCCTCGAACGGCAGCGCGCTGGACGGCCTGCCGGTGATGCTGGTCAACGCCCACCGCATCGACAGCGTCGCCGACGCCGAGGCCTACGTCGCGCGCCTCAGGGCCGTGGAGCGCGTGGCGGGGGAGGTCTCCGACGACATCGACCAGCGCACCGCCAAGGGTTTCCTGCCGCCCGCCTTCGTGTTCGGCCGGGTGATCCCGGACGCCAGGAACCAGATCAAGGGCGCCCCCTTCGACGCTGGCCCCGACCACGCCCTCTGGGCCGACTTCAAGAAGAAGGTCGCGGCGCTGAAGGCCGACGACGCCACGAAGCAGAAGCTGCTGGCCGACGGCGAGGCCGCGCTGAAGGGCGAATGGAAGCGCGGCTACGAGCGCTACCTCGTGGCCCTGGACGCCATGTCGAAGAAGGCCACGACCGTGAACGGCGTGTGGGCCCTGCCTGAGGGCGACGCCTTCTACGCCGACATGGTGGGCTTCTTCACCACCACCAGGCTGACCCCCGACCAGATCCACCAGACTGGCCTGGCCGAGGTCGCCCGCATCCGCGGCGAGATGGAGGTCATCAAGCGGAAGGTCGGCTTCAAAGGCACGCTGGAAGAGTTCTTCCGCTTCGTGCAGACCGACCCCAAGACCCACTATCCCAACACCGACGCCGGCAAGCAGCAGTACCTGGCCGACGCCAAGAAGATCATCGCCGACTACATGGCCGTGGCGCCCAGGCAGTTCTCCACCCTGCCGAAGCAGGCCCTGGAGGTCCGCGCCGTCGAGCCGTTCCGCGAGAAGACCGCCTCGACCGCCTTCTACAATCCGGGCACGCCGGACGGGTCGCGGCCGGGGATCTTCTACGTGAACCTCTCGGACATGAGCCAGGTCCAGAAGGTCCAGCTTCCGGCCATCGCCTACCATGAGGGGGCGCCGGGCCATCACTTCCAGATCGCCCGCAGCCAGGAGCAGACCGACCTGCCGATGTTCCGCCGGCTGTCGTACTACGGCGCCTACACCGAGGGCTGGGGGCTCTACGCCGAGAAGCTGGGCAAGGAAGCCGGCTTCTACCAGGACCCCTACGACGACTTCGGCCGCCTCAGCCTGGAGATCTGGCGCGCCGCCCGCCTGGTGCTCGACACCGGCATCCACGCCAAGCACTGGAGCCGCGACCAGGCCATCGCCTACATGAAGGCCAATACCCTGAACTCCGACCTCGACACCGCCCGCGAGATCGACCGCTACTTCACCAGCCCCGGCCAGGCCACCAGCTACAAGGTGGGCCAGCTCAAGATCCTGGGGCTGCGCAAGAAGGCCGAGACCGCGCTGGGCGCCAGGTTCGACCTGAAGGCCTTCCACGAAGCGATCCTGGCCGCCGGCGCCCTGCCGCTGGACGTCCTGGAAACCCGCGTCGACGCCTACATCGCCGGAGCCAGGTAGGAGCGTCGGCGATCGCGCAGGCCGCCGGTCACGCCGCCGGCAGCGGCATGGCGATCCGGCAGACCAGCCCCGCGCGGTCGTAGGCGACGTGGACTTCGCCATCCAGGTCCCGCGCGAGGCCCCCCTCGATCAGCCTCATGCCGAACCCTTGACGCCGTGGCGCCTCGGCGGGCGGGCCGCCGCTCTCCTGCCAGCGCAGCAGCATCCGCTCGCCGTCCTTGCCCGGCTCGGTCCGCCAGGAGACGGCCACCTCGCCCGCCGGGACCGACAGGGACCCGTGCCTCACCGCGTTGCTCGCGAGCTCGTGGAAGACCATGGCCAGGGTGAGGGCGTCCTTGGGGCCGAGGGGCAGGATGGAGCCCTGGAGCGACACGCGGCCGGCCTGCCCGAACGGCTCCAGGATCCGCTCCAGCACGTCGCGCAGGGTCACCGCGTCCCAGTTGTGGCGGCCCAGCAGGCCATGGGTCTCCGACAGCGCCTGGATCCTGCCTTCGAACGCCTCGACCACCTCGTCCCCGGCCACTCCCCGCAAGGTCTGGACGGCGATGGCCCGCACAGTGGCCAGGGTGTTCAGCGTGCGGTGGTTCATCTCGTCCAGCAGGAACCGGAGCTGTTCGGCCTCGCGCTTGTGGTCGGTCAGGTCCACGAACGACGACACGTGCGTGCCGATGTGGCCGGTCGGGTCGTCGACGGGTGAGATGACCACCGCGGCCCAGAACAGGCTTCCGTCCTTCCGCCGGTCGCGCATCTCGAAATGGCCGCCGCTTTCGCCGGCGAAAGCGGCCTCGATCCGCTGGGCCTCCATCCGGTTGTCGCCGCGCGACAGCAGGAAGGCGAACGGCTGGCCCAGCACCTCTTCGCAGGCGTAGCCGGTGAGCTTCAGGAAGGCGTCGTTCGCGAAGACCAGCGGATTGCCGGGCGCGTCGGCGTCGGTGAAGACCATCGCCATGCGGGTCCGCTCCGCCGCGACGACGAACGGGCCGCGGTCCTGCCGGAAGCCGTCGACGCCGGCCTCGGCGGCCTTCTGCTCGGGCGACTTGACCGCGATGTTCGGCATGGGCGTTCCAATCCTTTGGAGGCCGCCCCGTGCAGGATGGGTTCGCGCCATGGTCGGCGCGGAAGCCGGGAGAAGCGCCCGCCGCCACTTAGGCGCGTGATCTCCCGAAATAGCTGCAAAATAAAAAGATGCTCGATCAGGTCGAGCCCGCTAGTTCCGCGTCGGGATCACCACCGGCAGGGTCTCGTAGCCCTTCACGAAGGTCGAGAACGAGCGCCTGGGCTCGCCCACGACCCGCACCTCCGGGAAGCGCTTCAGGATCTCTTCCCAGATGATGGTGAGCTGCAGCTCGGCCAGCCGGTTGCCCACGCAGCGGTGGATGCCGAAGCCGAACGAGATGTGCTGCCGCGGCCGCTCGCGGTCGATGATGTAGTCGTTCGGCCGCTCGATCACCGTGTCGTCGCGGTTGCCCGAGACGTACCACATGACCACCTTGTCGCCGGCCTTGATGGTCTTGCCCTGGAACTCCACGTCCTCGGTCGCGGTGCGGCGCATGTGGGCCAGGGGCGTCTGCCAGCGGATGGTCTCGCTCACCATCGACGGGATCAGGTCGGGGTTGGCTCGCAGCTTCTGGTACTGGTCCGGGTTCTGGTTCAGCGCCAGGATCGAGCCCGAGATGGTGTTGCGCGTGGTGTCGTTGCCGCCCACGGTCAGCAGCACGACGTTCCCGAAGTACTCCCGGGGCTCCATGTTCCGGGTCGCCGGATTGTGCGCCAGCATCGAGATCAGGTCGCCGGCCGGCGGGGCGTTGACCTTCTGGTTCCACAGGCCGGTGAAATAGGCGTGGTACTCGCCGAAGATCGCCATCTTCTGCTCGATGGATTCCACCAGCCCGCCCGGCGTCGGAACGGCGGTGACCACGTCCGACCAGTAGGTGATCCTGCGCCGGTCGGCCTGCGGCGCGTCGAACAGCGTGGCCAGGGTCATGGCCGTCAGTTCCTTCGACACCAGGTCGACCCAGTCGAATTCCTCGCCGATCGGCAGGTTGTCCAGGATCGCGCCCGCCCGCTCGCGGATCTCCGGCGCCATCGCCGCCAGGGCCGGCGGCGCCACGGCCGGGCTCACCGCCTTGCGCTGCACGTCGTGTTTCGGCGGGTCCATGGCGATGAACATGGGCAGCGGGTCCATGTTGGCCTGTCCGCCGGCGATGGTGATCCCGCCCTTCATGAAGTCCGACGAGAACCGCGCGTGGTCCGTGTCGATGGCCATGATGTCGTTGTACTTGGTGATCGACCAGTACGGCCCGAACTCGTGCTCGGCGGTGTAGTGGACCGGGTCCTCGGCCCGCAGCCGCTCGAAGATCGGCCACATCGCGTCGGCCTGGAACAGCTCCGGCCGGGCCGGGTTCAGCTTCTCCAGCGGCAGGCCATAGGCCTCGGCCCGCGCCTGGTCCTTGCTCATCAGGCCATTGCCGTCCGCCATCGCCGTCTCCTCCACCGTCTTTGCGACAGTGAACGCCGATAAGGCAGGATTGGCTAGAGGGTAGGGCGCAGCCGAGCCGGGCTTGGAGCGGACATGAGCCTCTAGGCTGCCACCGCCCGGCGGCGGCGGAGCATCGCGCCGGCCGTGCCGAAGCCGAGGAGCATCAGGGCCCAGGTCCCGGGCTCGGGCACCCCCGGATCGCCGCCGCCGGGCGCCACGTAGGCGCGCTCGTTGGCCAAGGTCGCGCTGAGATTGCCTTGCACGTAGACCGTCGAGCCGATGTTGAAGCCCGTCTGCGGATCGACCTGCTTGATCTGGAAGTTCTTGCTGTTGAACCGCAGCCGGTAGGTCGAGCCGTTCGTGTACTGGAAGTCCGAGACGTAGTTGAAGCCGTTGAAGACGCCGTTGTTGAACTGGATGGCCGGGGTGATGCCCATGGACCCGGTGACGGCGTCCCCGAGGTCGAAGCCCAGGCTTCCGATGTCGAACGTGAAGGCGCTGTCCGGATCGACGGCGAGGGTGGCGAATGGCACCAGGATCAGGCCGCCGGTCACCAGGTCCTTGTCATAGACGAACGAGCCGCTGACGCTCATCCCCTGGATGATGTCGCCGCCGCTGAAGGGCGCCCTCACCGCGGAGCTGCCCGAGGTCAGCGTTCCGGAGAAATCGACCTGCACCAGGGTGGTGGCGTGGGAGACGCCCGCCAGCGCGAGCCCGAAGGCCAGGGTGGCCCCAGCGATGATCTTGTTCATGTGTTTCCTCGAAACGACGACCTGACGAACGTTCATTATATTTGTACGCGTACATGTCGCTCAGAACCCACGGGATGGCGCGGTTCATCGGCAAATCAATCGTGGATCAGCTTGAAGGGACTGCAAAGTGATTTCCCAACAACGCGAACCGCAGGCTCTTTTTCTAAGCCTGCGGTTGCAATAATCATGTGACACTTACGGCAAAGCTTGTTCTTTGCCGTGTATTTGGCGATATCCGCCGCCTAGCAGAAGGCCGGAGCGACCTCCTCGATCCGCGCGCGGCCCTTCGGGCTCACCTGGGCCAGGGCGTCGAGGAAGGCCTCGTTGCGCAGGGCCGAACCCAGGAAGGTCCAGCGCATCGCCTGGTGCTGCACCTCGGTGAACCGCTCCCGGTGTGCGTCGCTCAGTGTCCGCCCGATCGCGGCTTCCAGGGCGACGAGGTCGAGCGCGGTCTGCTGACCGAGCCCGCCGTCGAGGAAACCGCCGATGTCCAGGAAGTCGTCGAACGCCTGGTCGATCTCGGCGGGCGTCGCCTGCGCCGCCAGTTCGAAGAACACCATCGCGTCCAGCTTGGCGTGCTGGCATTCCTCCATCCAGTGGTGCTTCAGCAGGCTCTTGAACTGCACGTCCAGCCCTTCGTCGCGCTCGACGCTGTCCAGGTAGTGACGCTGGGTGGCCAGCTCGATGCCCAGCACGAACATCGCCTTGCCGAGGCGGCCGTGATCGAGGACCGCGGCCTTGATGTCCTCCACAGGGCCGATGAAGCCGCAGTCCACGTCGAAGCCCTCGGCGAAGGCGCGGCGGAAGCGCACGAAGAGCTCGATGTGTTTCTCCTCCTCCTCCGCGAATTGCGCCAGCGCCGGGGCGCGGTGCGGATCGGGATCGGTGCGGGCCTGGGTCAGGTCCTCGACCATCGGCAGGATGCAGCGCTCCACCAGTTCGAACATCGCCAGATAGCCGTGGCCGCGGATCTGGTTCAGCTTCAGCCGCTCGGCGGGGCTCAGGAAGTCCAGGCCCTGGGTGCGGGCGAAGCTCTCCGGGAGGAAAGGCCTGGCGAAGTCCATCGGCTTGTCGCGGCCGATGATGTCCTCGAGGCGCCAGTTCACCCGCTTCGAGATCTGCAGCAGGCGTTCGTAGTTGAGTCCTTGGATCGTCATGTTTCTTCTCCTCGCGCAACGGCCCGCCCTCCCGGGCGTGACCGCGACGGGTGAAGCTGCCGCCGCTCAGTTGTTGGCGGTGGTTGGGTCGATGATTTGCGGAATCTCGATGATGCGCGTCACCGGGAAGCCGCTGAGTTCGGCGTGGTCGCGGATCACGTCCTCGCCGTCCGCAAGGTAGATGCAGAACGTCCGGTCTCCGGCGACATAGCTATGCTGCCACTGGATACTTCGGCCGATCCTGTCGACCGCCTGGTTCGATGCACGTGCGGCCCCGCAAAGCTCGACGATCGACATGCCGCCGACCCCCGGGATCTCACGTTCGACCAGGTAACGTTTGAGTTGGCCCATGGCGCCGCCTCGCATCACCCTTCGAATGCTTGCAGTGTCCCGCCGACCCGCCGCCGGCACAATCTAAACATTCTGGCTCTGACTAAAGGTTTTGCTTAGTAGGGAGGGATGGTTGCGCCCACCTATCTCCGTTCGCTCCAGGCGCTGGAGCTGGCCGTGCGCGAAGGCTCGTTCGGCGCCGCCTCCACCGCCCTCGGGATCACCCCGGCCGCCGTCGGCCAGCGGGTGAAGGCGCTTGAGGACTACCTCGGCATCGAACTGCTGATCCGTGGGCGCGCCGGGATCCGGCCCGCGCCCGGCCTCCTGCCGGCGCTGCCGCACCTGCGCCAGGCGTTCCAGGAACTGGACGCGGCCGCGCGTGAGTTGGAACTCCAGCGCGGCCACGAGATCCACGTCGCGGCCGCCTCCGACTTCGTCGAGCTCTGGCTGGCCCCGCGCCTCGATCGCTTCCGCGCCGCCCATCCCAACGTGCGCTTCTGCATCAACGGCGAAGGCGACGCGCCGCGGCGGCTGGGACGGGTCGATTGCGAGATCAGCTACGGCCCGCCGCGCGAGGACAGGCAGTACGACCTCCTGTTCCGCGACTATGTCCTGCCGGTGGCCTCGCCGGAGAACGTGCGCCGCACCGCCCAGGCGGGGGCCAACCCCCGGCTCGAGGGCTTTCCGCTGGTGCATCTGGACTTCTACAAGGACGATCCCGCCGGCCTCTCATGGCCGGAGTGGGTGGCGGCCAACGGCGTGCAGCGCAGCGCGCCCGAGCGCGGCATGCGCTTCCAGCGCATCACCGCCGCCCTCGACGCCGTCGCGGCGAACGCGGGCGTCAGCCTGTGCGGCCTGGCCCTGATCAGCGAGCGCCTCGAAGGCGGAGAGATCGCCTTGCCATATCCCATCGCCACGGGCCGCTGGAGCGACCACGGCTTCTTCGCCCGCTTCCGCCCCGACATGGAGGGCCGCCGCCACATCCAGCGCTTCCGCGACTGGCTCGTCGAGGAAAGCCGCCAGACGGCGTCGTGGCTGGCCGAGGCCGCGACCGGCGGGCGCTACTTCACCAGCGCGTCGTAGATCCAGGTGCGGTTCTTCCGCTGGTATTCCATGGCCAGTTCGCGGGCCTGCACCATGAACACCATGAAGACGTCGTTCTTCGGGTCGACCCAGAACTCGGTCCCGGCGATGCCCCACCACGAGAACGTGCCGTTCCCCGGCCGCTGCAGGGTGTCGTCGTTGACCAGGCTGAAGCCCAGGCCGAAGCCCATGCCGGGGCCCGGGAAGAACAGGCCGGCCTTGCGGATCTCCGGCGTGGTCTCGTCCTGCCGCATCCGCGCCAGGGTCTCCTTCTTCAGGATCCGCACGCCCTTGTACTCGCCGTCCCCGGCCAGCATCAGCACGAAGCGCAGGTAATCCTCGGTCGTGGACGACAGCCCGCCCCCGGCCGACAGGAACGGCGTCGGCTTGGCGTAGTCGTAGTAGACGCCCGCGTCGCCCTTCGCCGGCTCGGCGAACCGCGCGCGCTTGGCCTCCGGCTGGAAGAAGGCGGTGTCGGTCATGCCCAGGGGGCCGGTCACGCGCTCCTTGACCAGCACGTCCAGCGGCTTCTTGCCGGCGACCTCCACCACCGCGCCCAGCACGTCGGTCGAGCGCGAATAGTTCCAGGCGGTCCCGGGCTCGTTCTTCAGCGGCAGCTTGGCGATGACCTTGGCGTATTCGCGCGCCGTCAGGTCGTTGCGGTTCTCGCCGCCCGCCGCCCAGGCCTTGGCGATCGGCGCCGTGGGCGTGATGAAGCCGTAGATCAGCCCCGAGGTGTGGCTCATCAGGTGGCGCACCAGCATCGGCTTGGCGGCTGGGACGCTCGATCCATCCGCCTGCCAGACGCTGAGGTTCGCGTACTCCGGCAGGTACTTCGAGACCGGCGCGTCGACGTCCAGCTTGCCCTCTTCGACGAGGGTCATGGCCACCACCGACACCACCGGCTTGGTCATGGAGAAGATGCGGAAGATGGTCTCGTCGCTGACCGGCGCCGCCTGGCCCGGTCCCTGGACGCCGAAGCCTTCCTGGAACGCCACCTTGCCGTGGCGGCCGACCAGAAGGTAGGCGCCGGCGATCTTGCCGCTCGCCACGTCGGCCTTCAGCGCCGCGCGCGCCACGTCCAGCTTCGCCGGATCGAACCCCAGCGCCGCCGCGTCGCCGCGGACGATGGACGAGGTCTTCGGATCAACGGTCTTCGCCTCGGCCGTGACGGCAAAGGCCAACCCCACCGCCACGGCGACGGCCGCGCTCCGCGCGCTCAGAAACCTGTTCAGCATGAGACGTCCCTCCCGCCGCAATTGATGACGTCGTTTGCCCCCCTCTGCAAATCCGCAGACCCGCGCGGCGAACACGGACATTCCCCGCGCCGCGCCGTCGCGCTTAGCTGGCGGCCATGACCGAGCGCCTTCACCACATGGCCTTCCGCTGCCGCGACAGCGAGGAAACCCGCATCTTCTACGAGGAGGTGATCGGCCTGCCGCTGGCCGCCGCCATGCCCATCGAGGCGTCCGCCACCGGCCGGGCGGTGCGGGTGATGCACACCTTCTTCCAGCTCAAGGACGGCAGCTACGTCGCCTTCTTCGAGGTCCCCGGCGCGCCGTTCGAGTTCAAGGCGCAGCACGACTTCGACCTCCACATGGCCCTGGAGGCCGACGCCGAGGACGTGGAGCGCGCCACGGCCGCCGCCAGGGCCCGCGGCATCGAGGTGCGCGGCCCCTCCGAGCACGGCTTCATCCGCTCCACCTATTTCCGCGACCCCAACGGCTATGTGGTCGAGCTGGCGCTGAAGACCCCTATCCACGACAGCTTCGACGCCGAGGCCCCCAAGGCCGCCCACGCCATCCTCGCCGCCTGGCGCGCCCGCAACGCCGAGCTCGCCGCGGCGACCGAGGGCGCATGACCCGCAGCCCCGCGCGCCGCGCCGCCTACCGCCGGGAGGCCGACCTCGCCCGCGCCGCCTTCGCCGCCGGCGATCTGGACGCCGCCTTCGCCCGGCTGGAACGCGCCCACGTCCTGGGCCAGCCCTGGGCCGGGCCGCATAGCTGGACGCACTGGATGATGCTGCGCATCGGCTGGCGCCGCCGCGACGGGCGCGAGGTCCGCGGTCAGGTCCTGCGCCTGGCGGCCGGCGGCGTGCTCTCCTGGCTGGGTCGGGCGCCGACCGGTAACACCGGCGGCGCGAACGTCCACCCCGAACGCCCCATGCCCCCGCCCGCCGACCTCGCCCCGCTCGTGTGACGGCTTGCCCGCGCCGCCCCGCCGTGGTCCGTTTCGGGCCGGGGAGGGCGCAGATGCGGGAACCGACGGTCACCTGGCGCAGGCGCAATTTCCTGCGGGCTCTGCCGGGCCGTCTGCGCGTGGCCCTGGCGATCCTTGTCGTGCCGCTGGTCATCGCCGGCGTCGTCTGGTTCTTCGTGGCCGGCGGCGGGCTCGTCCCCAGCGCCGCCGACGTCCAGGGCGAACCCGTCCGCACCGCGACCGCCGACGGCGACCGCGTCTTCCTGATGACCAGCCAGTGGCGGACCTACCGCACGCGGGGCACGCGCACGGGCACGTCCTACACGAAGCTCCTCGTCGACGTCTGGGGCTTCGACGCCGCCACCGCCAGGCCGGTCTGGCGCCAAAGGATCGCCGACGACCGCGGCGGCGTGAACATGGGCCGCAAGATCCTGGGCGTGCAGGGCGGCGTCCTCTGGCTGCTGGACGGCAAGGGCTTGCTGGGCCTCTCGCCCAGGGACGGCGCCGAGGTCGCCGACAACGCGACCCTGGAGGCCGCCAATCCCGCCCTGCGCGGCGTCATGCCGATCGAGGACCGCTACTATCGCTTCGACCCCCAGGGGCTGTCGTTCACCGCCGCCGACGGCCGCGACTGGCGGCTGACGGGGCAGGGGTCCGCCACCGTGCCGGACGGCCCGCGCCTCGACCTCGACGCCCAGCGGGCGCCGGCCCGGCCGGGGATCTCGATCCCCGCCAACACCGCCGGCGGCATCGGCACGTGGGCCTTCTACACGCGCGGCCTCAACATCAATGGCAAGATGTGGCTGGGCCTCCTGGCCGAGCCCGAGGTGGCCGCCTTCCGGGAGCAGGGCGTGATCGGCGGCGTCGATCCCGCCCGCTATCCCCGCGCTCGCGTCTGGTCGGCCCGCATCGGCAGCAAGCCCACCTTCTTCGGCCCCAAGGCCACCTTCACCGACTTCAAGCCGCTGCCCGAGGGCCCGGAGTTCCTCACCGCCGGCCTGCTGGAGGACAACCGCTGCTGCCATCGGACGCCCATCCTGCTGTTCAAGCCCGACAGCGTCCTGGTCCTGCACCGCGACCGCCTGGGCGCGGCCGGGCGCCTCAAGCTGACCCGCGTCTCCGGCCCCCTGGGCAGGCCGTTGTGGACGGTAGAGCTGCCGGCCACCGAGCTGGAGGCCGTCATGCCCGGCGAGACCTCGCTGGTCCTGCTGGGCCGCCGCGACGAGCCGCCACTGTTCCCCCGCCGCGATTCCCGCCCCGAGAGCATCGACCAGCTCGTCTCGATCGACCTCAGGACCGGCGCCCTGGGCGCCTACGGCTTCCGCATCCGGCCCACGGCGTCGCACGACCTGCCGGCGTCGTCCACAAACCCGTGATACGCGATTTTCCACCTGGGCGGCCGCGCCGCATGGCGGGCGGCTTCGCCGACGTGTAGCTTGCGCGTCCCCCAACCTGCCTCCGAAGCCCCTTGTCCGACCCGCCGTTCGATCCCTTGGCCGGCCTCGCCGACGCCCAGACGGCTTCCCGGCCGCCGGCGGCCTCCGGCGTGTTCACCGCCCTGGCCCAGGCGCCGCTGGGCGTGGCCATCTTCGATCGCCAGATGCGCTACCTGGCCGCCTCCAGCCGGTTCCTTACCGACCAGGGCCTGCCGGGCGACACTCCGCTGGTCGGCCGCCTGCACTACGAGGTCTTTCCGGAGGTCCCCCAGCGCTGGCGCGACCTGCACGCCCGGGCGCTCGCCGACGGCGAGGAGTTCAGCCACGAGGCCGATCCCTTCGTGGGCAAGGACGGTGCGGTCGACTGGATCCGCTGGTCGCTGAAGCCCTGGCGCGCCGACGACGGCCAGATCGGCGGCCTGGTGCTCTACACCGAGATCGTCACGCCGGGCGTCGAGGCCCGCCAGAGGCTCGAGGCCGCCGAGGCCCGCTATCGCGCCGTCTTCGACCAGGCCGCCGTCGGCGTCGCGCGGGTGGCGCCCTCCGGCCGGTTCCTGGAGGTCAACGACCGCTTCTGCGCCATCACCCAGTACGCACGCGGCGAACTGCTGGCCCGCAGCTTCCCGGACATCACCCACGACGACGATCGCGCGTCCGACGCCGTCAGGGCCCAGGCCCTGCTGGCTGGCGAGGTCGACGCCTACTTCCGCGAGAAGCGCTATGTCAGCAAACCCGGGGAGGTGGTCTGGGTGAACCTGACGGTCTCGCTGGTCCGCAACGGCCGCGGCGAGCCCGACTACTTCGTCACCGTCATCGAGGACATCACCGCCCGCAAGCAGGCCGAGGCCGAGCAGCAGCGCTACCAGGCCCAGCTCCGCCTGATGATCAACGAGCTGAACCATCGGGTGAAGAACACCCTGGCCACCGTCCAGTCGATGGCCGCCCAGGCCCTGCGCGGCGAGACCGATCCGGCCAAGGCCTACGACCGGTTCGAATCGCGGCTGATGGGCCTGGCCGAGGTGCATGACGTGCTCACCCGCGAGAGCTGGCACGGCGCGGACCTGCAGGAGGTCGCCGAGCGGGCGCTGCACCCCTTCGCCGCCGGCGCCTCGGGCCAGATGCGCCTGGAGGGGACGGCGGTCTGGCTCCAGCCGCGCGCGGCCTTGACCATGGCCCTGGTGCTGCACGAGCTGGCCACCAACGCCGTCAAGTACGGGGCGCTGTCCGTCGAAGGCGGGCGCATCACCCTGTCCTGGACCTTCGATCCGACCGCCGAGCGCCTGCGCCTCACCTGGTCCGAGGCCGGCGGCCCGCCCGTGGCCCAGCCGACCCGCCGCGGCTTCGGCTCCCGCCTGATCGAGCGCGCCCTGCGCGGCGACCTCCAGGGCTCGGTCGCCATGACCTACGCCCCCACCGGCCTCGTCTGCCTGATGGAAGCCCAGCTTCCCCGGCGCGAAGGCATGCTGAACCTGCTGGACGGGATCTAGGGACGGGCGGGGCGCCCCCTTGCCCGTGACGTGGCGTCAGCGCCTAACCTTCCGCCAAACCAGAACGGGAGGAACAGGCCATGAAGGACTTCGCGGGCAAATTCGCGGTGGTGACCGGCGGCGGCACGGGCATGGGGCGCGAACTCGCCCGCCAGCTCATCGCCGAGGGTTGCAGCGTGGCCATGTGCGACGTCTCCGACCGCAACATGCAGGAGACCATCGCACTCTGCACGTCCGACGGCATACCCCAGGGCGCCCGGATCACCGCCCATGTGGCCGACGTCTCCGACGAGGCGGCCCTGATCCGCTTCCGCGACGAGGCGATGGCGGCGCATGAGGCCGACAAACTGAACCTGCTGTTCAACAACGCCGGCATCGGCGGCGGCGGCTCCATGGTGGTCGACGACCGCGCCGAGTGGGAGCGCACGTTCAACGTCTGCTGGGGCGGGGTCTACCTGGGCGTCCGCACCTTCCTGCCGGCCCTGATGGCCGCCGACGAGGCGCACATCGTCAACACCTCCTCGGTCAACGGCTTCTGGGCCAGCCTGGGCCCGCACGTCTCCCACACCGCCTACGCCGCGGCGAAGTTCGCGGTGAAGGGCTTCACCGAGGCCCTGGTCACCGACCTGCGGCTCAACGCCCCGCACGTGAAGTGCTCGGTCGTCATGCCCGGCCACATCGGCACCGCCATCGCCGGCAACAGCCGCAAGGTGATCCGCGGGACCGAGGAAGACACGCTGACTCCCGACGAACTGGTCCGCGCGCGCCAGCGCATCGGCCGCATGGGCCTGGACGCCGATCAGCTCACCGACGACGCCATCCAGGCCATGGTGGCCGAACAGGCCCGCCGCTTCCTCGAGGACGCCCCGATGACCGCCGCCGCGGCCGCCACCGTCATCCTCGACGGCGTGAAGGCCGAGCGCTGGCGCATCCTGGTCGGCGACGACGCCCACAAGATGGACGCCCTGGTCCGCGCCGACCCCGAACAGGTCTACGAGCCCGCCTTCTTCGCGGTCCTGGCCAAGGAAGTCGGCTGGCAGCTCAACGGCATCGCCGCCAACACGCGGGACTAGATGGGGTAACGGGCCGGCCCGTTACCCCATCTAGAAGGTCAGGCGGACATCCACGCGCACCCGTTGGTCCGTCACGCCGTCGCCGAACTGTCCCCCGTAGGTGACGCTCGCCGTGCCGCCGCGCCCGAAGGCGAAGTCGGCCCCGGCTTCCAGAACGGCCGCGTCGCGGGCGAGCGAGGCGCCCTCGACGCCGAACGCGGCTCCGCCGGCGAACCGGTGGGTCGACGCCGGAACGACGTCGCCGAAGGCGTGGCGCCAGCCCAGCAGGCCGCGCAGGGTGGCGCGGGCCGGGCCGACGTCGACCGCCGTCGTCGGCCGCACGCCCAGGGTGGCGATCGTGGTCCGCATCGTCTCCGCTTCGGCCGTCAGCGCCGTGGCGCCGCCCGTCTCGGCGAAGCCGTCGGTGCGGAGGCGCACGTGGGCGAGGTTGGCGAACGGTTCCAGGCTCATGCCGCCGCTCCCGAAGCGATAGCCCAGCTCGCCGAAGGCCTGCAGGGCGCCCGCGTCGTAGTCGGCGTCCAGCCGTTCCGAGATCGCCGCGACGGCGACGGAGCGCCGCGCTGAGACCTCGTGCCGGGTATAGCCGCCGCCCAGCTTCAGGCTGAGGCGATCCCAGGCCCGGCCGCCATAGGCGCCCAGGTGATAGTCGTCGCTGTCGCCGGAGGCGCGGCGCGCATCGATGTCCCAGTTGGAGCGGCTGTAGCCCGCGAACCCGCCGATCCGCCATCCGCCCAGCGGAAGGTCCAGCCCGGTCAGGAATCCGGCGGAGTCGTGGTCGACCCCCGCCGTCCCGGCGTCGCCGTCGAACTTGCCCCAGCCGCCCAGCGCCTGGGCCCAGCCGGCGGCGCGGTCGGACACATCTGAACAGCCCACGTCTCGGGCCTGTCCCTCGCGCAGGCCGCAGGCGGCGTCCTGCAGCCGCGCCAGGGCGGCCTCGCGCACCGCGGCGCTCTGCGCGATCATCACCGCCTTGGCCGAGGCGTTGGGCTCGCCCGAGATCTGGTCGAAGGCCGCCTGGGCGCTGGCGTCGGTGGGCAGGCCCACCAGGGTTCCGCGCACCGGATTGCTGGCCGGCAGGCTGTCGGCGCCCCCGCCGGCGGCCACCTGGTTGGGGGTCGCACCGGCGTCCTCCAGCGCCCGCACCTGCGCCACCGTCAGGTAGACGTTGCGGGCGTCGTAGCTGTCGCGCAGGCCGAGGAAGGCCGAGATCGGTCCGAGGTCGCCGGTCAGGCTGTAGGTCCCGGTGACCCCGCCCTCGGCGTGCAGCACGGTGAAGACGTCTCCCAGGCTGTAGGGGGCCGACCCCACCCGCGAGACGTCCAGGACCGCGCCGCCGGCGAGGGTCGCCGAACCCGTCACCGCGAGGCGGTCGGAGGCGCCCGCGGCCGTGTCGAGCTGGACCCGATAGACCGACCCCGCCGCCTGGCTGAGCGAGCCGTTGAGCGTCAGGACGCCGAGCTTGTCGCCGCCCGGCGCGATGGCGGCCCCGGCGTCGAGCGCCGCCGCGCCCACCGCGCCCGAACCGCTCAGGGTCGCGCCCTTGCGCACCGTCACCGCCGAGCCGCCCAGCGAGCCGTCCACGGCCAGCACCCCGGCTTCCACCGTCGTCGGCCCCGTCAGGGTCGCCGCGCCGGTGTAGGTCAGGCGCCCCGCGCCGCGCTTCATGAAGGTGCCGGCCCCCTCGATGGCGTTGGCGAACGTGGCGTCCGTCGCCTGGTCGAGGATCAGCGCCGCATTGTCGACGATGGCGCCGGCGCCGAAGCTCGCCGCCCCGCCTACCAGCACGCCGCCCTGGATCACCGTGCCGCCGGCGTAGGTGTTCGCCGCGGTGAGCACCAGCGTGCCAGCGTCGGTCTTCACCAGGCGAGCGTCGCCCGTCAGCTGCGCGTCCACCGTCGCGGTGAACGCCGCGCCGGCCGTCGTCCCGTCCCCGACCCGAAGGGTGGCGTCCGGCCCGGTGAGCGTCAGCGCCCCGCCGCCGATCCGATAGCCGTCGGCGGCGAACTGCAGGCCCGACGCGGATACCGCCCCCTGGCTGTTGTCCACGGTCACCACCCCGCCTTGTCCGGCGAAGATCGCGAAACCGCCGTTGGCGTAGGCGCCGTTGATCGCGGCGGCCGTATCGGTCCAGCCCTGGTCCCCGGCCGCCCGCCACGTCCCGCTTCCGCCGCTGATGGACCCGTCCGCGCCCTGGCCGCCGCCGTCCCAGAAGTTGAAGGTCGGAGGCGGAGGCGGGGGCGGGGGCGGATCGCCGCCGCCCGGTCCGCCGCCGCCGGGCGGCGGCGCGGCGGCGACCAGGTTCACCTGGCCCGCGATCGACGTCTGGATCGTGTTCGTGAAACCGCCCGGCAAGGTCCCGAGGTCAAGGCCGTTGTCGGTCAGTGTCCCAGTGTAGTTGATCAGCCGGTAGACGCCCGGCCCGAAGATCCCCCCCGCCGACTGAGTGACGTTGAGGGTCCCGTCCAGGGTCAGGTTGCCGTTGACCACCAGCAGGTCGTTGAGGCCGCCACCCACCGTTCCGGCCTGGCCCAGGCGATAGCGCAGGGTCGCGGTCGAGTTGAGGGTCAGATTGCTGTTGAAGGTCAGCGTGCCCGGGTTGGTGAGGCCGCCGGGCGCGAGGGTTCCGCTGACCGCGCCGCCGCGGGAGGATCCGGTTCCGCCGAAGGTTCCGTTGGCGCCGACGACCAGCGCCGAGCCCCCGCCGACGATGGAGCCGTTGAGCAGCAGCGTGCCGGCCTGGACGTTCGTGACGAAGCCATAGGTGTTCGCACCGTTCAGGATGAGCGTGCCGAGATCGGTCTTAGTCAGGCCCGCCGAGGCGGAGCCGACGATCGGCGTGTCGATGATGGCGACATAGTCCTTGCCATCGGCCGTACCGTCGCCGACGCGGAAGATGTTGCCGCCGCCCGCGATCGTGATCGCACCGCCCGTGAGGCGATAGCCGTCCACCGCGAACTGCATGGCGTCCACGGCGACGGCCCCGACGTTCACCGTGCCCGGCGCCGCGGCGAAGATCACCAGGGAGTCGGGCGTGTAGGTGGTGTTCGGCGTGCCGGTTTCGGTCGTCCAGTTGGTGCTGGCGGACGTCCAGGTCCCGGCGCCGCCGTCGACGCGGCTGTTGCCGGAATTGCCGCCGGCGTCGCCGTCCCAGAAGTTGACTGGCAGGCCGGCGGTGTTGACCAGGTTTACCTGCCCTGCGATCGCGGTCTGTACGGTCACCGTGGAGCCGGGCGGTGTGGCGCCGACCGTCAGCCCGTTGTCGGTCAGGGCGCCGCCGTAGTTGATCACCCGATAGAGGCCGGCGTCGAACACGCCGCCGGCGGTCACCGAGACGTCGATCGTCCCGTCCAGCGTCAGCGCCCCGCCCACCTTCACCAGGTCGTTCATCGGCCCGCCGACCACGTTCGAAAGGCCGAACTCGAAGTCCAGAACCGACGCGGACGCGAGGGTGAGATTGCCGTTGATGGTCAGGGTTCCCGGGCTGTTGCCGGGCGCCAGGACGCCGTTCGAGACGGCGACGTTCCCCCCGATCGTGCCCGAGCCGCCCAGCACGCCGCCGCCGTTCACCGCGACCGAACTGGTCGCGCCGCCCAGGGTCCCGTCCACGTGCAGCGCGCCCCCGGAGACGGTGGTGGTCCCGGTGAAGGCGGCGCTGTTCCCGGTCAGGTGGGTGACGCCCGCCACCTGGTTGATCGCCCCCGCGCCGGTGATCACCGGGCTGAACGCGTAGTTCGTGCCGGTGTGGTTGAAGTTCAGCCGCCCGGTCCCGGGGCCGAAGGCCAGGGTGGCGGTGCTGAGCGAGCCGGCCGCCGCGGCCGCCTGCGCCTCGGCCCCGCCGATACTGACCACGCCGGTGCGCCCGGCGGCGGAGCCCAGGGTGACCAGGCCGCCGACGTTCAGCACGCCGCCGTCGGTCAAGGTGGCGGAGCTCGTGGCGGCGGCGCCGAGAGTGAAGGCGCCGGTCGATGTGACGCTGGACCCTGGGCCCGACACTCGAAGGGCCGCCGTTCCATTCGAACCGCCCACGGTGAGGCTCGAGGCGGTGACCCCGCCCCCGGCGAGGACGTCGAGGGTTCCCTGGCTGAGCACCAGCGACGGGGCCGTGAGGCTGGAGCCGACGCCGGAAACCAGGACGCTGGGCGCTACCACCGTCTGGAGTTGCGTCGCGCTGCCGATCCGCATCGTGGCCCCGCCCGTCAGGGCGCCGCCGTTCAGGATATTCACCGAGGCCGTGGCGGGAAACGCGGTGCCGATCCCGAGCTGTCCGTCGATGTCCATCAATGAGCCGGCGCCGGTGATCGTCACATTCACCTGAGAGCCCGCGATCAGGCCGAGACCTTGGACGGTGGTGCCGGTGTAGGTGGAGTGGAATACGCCGCCATTTTCGATCTGGACCGTCTCCGTCCCGGCGGTCGCGCCGAAGCGGAATTGACCCGCCGTCAGCCGGCTTCCGGCGCCGCTCACCCACAGGGTGGAAGCCCCGGAGAACTGCGTGAGTCCCGCCGCCGTCAGCGTCACGCCGCTGTTCAGGCGCAGCGTGCTGTCCGTGACGTTGAGGTCGCTCCCAAGCGCGTTCGATCCGGCGAGCAGGGCCTGGCCGCTGCCGGTCAGGCTGAGGGCGCCCGGACTGTTGAACCGGCCGTTGTTCAGCTGGAACGCGCCCAGATTGAGCGTCAACGGCTTCGTCAGGGCCGGGATCGTCGCGCTGTCGGCGATGGTGACGTTCCCCGTCAGGGTGATCGAAGGGGAGCCGGCGGGATCGGCGTTCGCCGCCGTGATCGCCGCCTTGAACGAGGCCTCGTCGCTGGCGGGATGGTCCGCCGCCCAGGCCGCCTGCGGGGCCAGCGCCACCGCGGCGAGGGCCAGGTAGGAGGCGCTGACCAGCAGCCCGGAGCCCGAACGCGACGGACGGCGAACACGAACCCTGTACGACATGACGACCCTACTCGTTACTGCACTGGCGCCGCGGCCGGCTTCGGCCCCGACCGTGGCGAGATACGCGTCGACGGGTGAACCTACTACTAATGCGGGTGTTTCGTTACAGTTGTTTACAATCCTGCGTCGTAATCGGGCAGCCCGGCGACGGGGCCGCTCCACCCAAACCGCATCTTAGGATTTCGGTGTTCTGATCGCCCCGCCTCGAAATTCCGATCCGGGGGGATCAACCCATGCCCGACCTCCACCGCCGCCGCCTGGTCTCGTTCCTGGGCGCGGGACTCTGCCTCGCCGTCCCGGCCGTCGCGCTCGCCGAGGGCGGGCCCGAGCACGCCGAGCCGGCCCCCCGGCCGCGCCCCAAGCCCAAGGCCAAGCCGGCGCACGCCGCCGCCACGCCTGCGGCCGATCCGCACGCCGCCGCGGCCCCCGCCGGCCACGCCGCCCAACCCGCGGTCCCGCCGGAGGAGGCGCTGGCCCGGCTGATGAACGGCAACGCCCGCTACGTCGACGGCTATTCCGTCCACCCGCACGGCGACGCCCCGCGCCGCCTGCAGGTCTCCGCCGGCCAGAGCCCGTTCGCCGTCGTCCTGGCCTGCGCCGACAGCCGCGTGGCGCCCGAGCTGATCTTCGACCAGGGCCTGGGCGACCTGTTCGTCATCCGCGTGGCCGGCAATGTCGTCGACGACGCGGTCCTGGCCTCGATCGAATACGCCGTCATCCACCTGGGCTCGACCCTGGTCATGACCCTGGGCCACGAGCGCTGCGGCGCGGTGAAGGCCACCATCGAGGCCCTGGCCGGCCGCGGCTCGCCCGACGACGCCGGCACCCGCATCGGCGCCCTGGCCGCCCTGATCACCCCGGCCGTCCGCGCCGTCCCCGCCGGGACCGCCGACACCCTGGACGCCGCCGTCAGTCTCAACGCCGCCCAGGCCGCCGCCGAGGTGTTCGCGGGCTCGCGTCCCCTGCGCACCCGCGTCCTCGCCGGCCAGCTCAAGATCGTCGCCGCCCGCTACGACCTGGACGACGGCCGCGTCACGCCGACGAAGACCCAGCAGGCCTAGCCGGCCCAGGCATAGACCATTCGTCCGATGCGCCGGGCCCGCTCGACCGCCAGACTGGCGTAAGTTGAGTTGATTCCGGGACTTGCCGTCCATGTCGGTCGAACCGAACGCCTACATCGCGGTGGACGTGGCCGCCGACGGCCACGCGACGCTCGACACCTTCACCGCCCCGGACGACATCGCCGCCCGCCGCCGCGCCCTGCGGGTCGCCGAGGGCGTCGTCCTGGCGCTCTGGCGCGACGGTGAGCTGCTGGGCCACTGGCGGCGCGAGGAGAGGGGCTTCACGCCCGCCGACGGACCCCCGCCGCCGGCCCGCCGCCGGTCCTCCTGAGGCCTCTGGACCCCGCCCCCCGAACGCCGACACCATGGCCGCCTCAGCCCGGGAGGTCCTTCGCCATGGCCAGGTTTGTCGCGTTCCGCGCCGACGGCAATCGCACCGTCTGCCTCAACGTCGAGCAGGTCACCCTCGTCACCATGCAGGGCGCCGAGGCCACCAAGATCTACGTGACCGGCGGCCAGCACGTGGTCGTCGACGAGCCCATCGCCACCGTCATGGTCGCCCTGACCGGCCGCGAGGGCTAGCCGTCCAACTACCGCGGGTTGGTTGCGCTCGGGTTGATGTTCTCGTTATGTTCCGGCTATGCCCGCCCCCCGACCCCCCGCGCCCGGATCGACCGCCCGTCCGATCCCCGCCGACGCGGCCACCGCCATCGGCGACTTCGCCCGCTATCCGGGCTGCCGCCTGCTGCTGGCCTGTTCCGCCTGTTCCTGGTCGCGCACCTACAACCCCGAGCGGGTCCTGCGCCGCCTGCACGAGCTCAGGACCGGCGGCCACGCCACCCGGCTCACCGACGTCGCCCGCCGCGTCGGCTGGAACTGCCCCGCCTGCGGCCGCGCGCGCTGGCGGATGCAGTTCGCCTGGCCCGCCACCCTGACCGAGAGCGAGGCCAGGCGCCTGGCCGCCCGCGCCCGCAACTAGGACGGCAGCCACTCGCCGGGCCCTCCGTCCTTCGTCGGCGTGTTGTCCTGCCCCTCTTCCGGATGCTCCCGGCGCAGCTCGCCGGTGCGGCTGTCGCGCAGATAGGCCACCACCTTCTTCGTCCCGTCCGGCTGCGCCTCGACCTTGAAGTGCCGCACCGAGAAGATCACCTCCTGCTGCTGCGGCCCCCCCGACCCGCCCCGGCCGCCGGCCGCCGGCCCCAGCTCCAGCGTCGCCTCCGCCTCCACCAGCCTGTGCCGCCCATACCGCGCCGGCGACAGCGTCCCCGCCGTCCAGCGCAGGTGCCTGAGCTTCACGTCCGTCGCGTAGGCGTCGTCCGGCGTCACCGCCGAAGCGATCTCCCAGCCCAGGTCGCAGAACCGCTCGGCCTGCACCTGCCTGGCCCGCGCCATCCGCTCGGCGAACTCGGGATACCTGGCCCGCCACAGCGCCACCGTCGACTGCGACGGCATCTCCGGGTCCTCGCAGATCGCGGTGATCGCCTCGCCCAGCGACAGCCGCGCGAACACCTCCATCGCCGTCGCCTCGCAGTACGACGAGCGCCGCCCGCCGCCCCGCTCGTGGTCCCACCCGCCCAGCGTCTTCGCCCGCGCCAGCGCCCGCCGGAACCGCCCATACGCCTTGGCCCACGCCGTCACCGTACCGCGGTTCGGCATCCCGTCCTCGGTACAGATCGCCGTCACCGTCTCCCCCGCCGCCACCCGCACGCAGATCTCCCGCCCGATCTCCTTCGAGAACCGCACCCGCGTCCGCTGCTGGCGCGACGGCGCCTCCACCACCTCACCCATGGGTCTGCCCCTCCGTCCCAACCGCCGGAATGTCCGGAAATGAAAAGGGCCCGGCGGCGACCCCAAACCGGAGCCACACGACCGAACCCTGCCTGAACCCTACCAAATTCCTGTGGAAATGTCAAGAACAAAAAGAGAACAAACCATCCCGCTCCTCCCCCGGCGCGCAGACGCCGGGGGAGGGGGACCGCGCCCCGCAGAGGGCGTGGTGGAGGGGGCGAGCCCCAGTCCCCGCATATCGATCGGCCGCCCAACTCGACAGCGCCGACGCCTGATCGCTATGGTTGCGCTTGGATATGGATGAGCCACCCAAGACATTCCCTGGCCCTGGCCAGCGACTGGAGGCGGCGGGCAGCGAAGAGCGCCTGCGCCGGATGCGGCGCCGGTTCGCCAGGCTCCACGACCAGATCGACCGCGCCACAGGTCACCGGCGGTGGATCCTCCCTCTCCTGTGCGTGGCGACGTTCCTGGCCGCGTTCGTGGGCGGACTACTGCTCCTCGCCTGACACGCCCCGGCCAGGTCTCTCGCTGGCGCCGCCCCGGCGCGCAACCCGCCTTAAGTCCACGGCAGCCCACAAGCGCCGCCGGTCGGACGGGTCAAGGATCGCGCGCTCGCGCGACCGCCTGCGGCTCGTCCTTGAGGCGTCCGAGGCACGGAGCAAGCTCGGGGGTGACTTAATGTTCCGGGCGTCCGTGTGGGGCGGGATAACCTGTCCCGAATTCCGTGAATTCAGTACCTCCCCAGAGCTGCAAATACATCTCAAAAGCGTCTCCCGTGGAGATTCAATCTTTTGTTGATTCACGGAGAGCGCTGAGAAGGTACCTGCGTATACTGACCAGGGGGCAAACTTGAGAACGATTCGGCACGAGCACGTGAGGCGGCCTCGCGGGAGCGGTCGGCGATTGCGGCATTCCTTCCGCAAGCGGCAGCACCTCGCTCGCGGCGTACCCCCTGCGCCAGTCCTAGCCCGCACGCCCAGGGCGCTGTCCGAAAATCAAGTGAGAGCTCGTGCCCGTCACGAGTCGTTGCGTGCCGGGTTGCCTAGGGCTCGGATTTCATCAGGCGCGCTTCGTATGCCGGGAACGCGACGGAAGCCGGCGATGCTACTCCACGCCCCGGCCATTCTCTCATTTGGAATGAACTATGACGAGATGCTCGGTTTTATTCGCGACTTCCAACACTACCGCTACACACCTGGCGCAACTGGTCACGGGGGCAATTTCGTCGTTGATCTGGCTGACGTTGAGGCAATCGACTTAGATGCGGCGCTTGTGTTGGTCGCCGAATATCATCGTGGGGTCGCTGATCGTCCCGGATATCGGCCGCCAATCGACGATGTAGGCTGGCCAGCTTGGGTTCGATGCTTATTGGAACAGCTTGGATTCTATGAGCTGGTTAAGCCATCGGCCCGGTCGAGCGACAGCTTGGACGATGTTGCTTTCGACCACCGGTTTGTCCCATTTGTCACGGCAAGAGACGTACAGGGCGTGCTCGTTGACGGCCTAATAGAGCGGCTCAAGGCCGCCGCCGGCGCCACCCCGAAGCGCATTGCAACTTATGGGGCGCTCCTCGAGGCCATCAAGAACGTAAAGAACCATGCCTATCCGCAAGATGCGGAGCCGCAGTTGCCTACGCGAGTGGAGCAGTGGTGGGGTGCGGGTGCGTATGTGCCCGAGGAACGAACATTGGCTTTTGCAATGTACGATCAGGGCGTCGGTATCCCTGCAACGCTACCGAAGCGCCCAATTTGGGAGGCCATTCGCAGGCTTTGTCCGCCTGAGTTCAACGACGCCGACGTGATTGGCGGCGCAATCGAGCTTGGCCGGACCTCGACAGGGAAGCTCGAGCGTGGCAACGGATTGTGGACAATCTGCAGCCTGGTAAGGGAACTTCCAGGGTCACATGTTCGTATCTTGAGCGGTCGCGGAGAATTGTCTTTCGCCAGCGACGGCACATATCAGAAGCAACTTCATGCTAAGCCTTTTTGTGGGACACTGATCGAATGGTCCCTGGTCTTACCCTTGGAAGGCCCGGTCGGAGTGCCGTCGTGACGCAGCTGCTCGTCGCTTCTGAGTTCTCCCCGTACCTCGGCGGTCGTGTCTACGACGACGGCCCGTTCAGCGGCCAGGAGTTCCGTGAGAAATTCCTGCGCCCGAGGCTACTCGCTGCCATTGAAGCGCAAGCTCCCCTGCATGTAGTATTTGATGGCGTGGCAGGTATGCCTACCTCATTTCTCGAAGAAGCATTTGGGGGCTTGCTAAGAACCACGCCTAATCTGAACCTGGAAAAGGTGCGTGGTTATCTGCGCTTGGAAGCCGAGGATCCGGAGCTTTGGCCATTCTTGAAACTGGCGGAGCAGTATATGTCGCAGCAGGCGGACCGGTCTCACTAGTTGGCCCTCCGACTCCAACATCGGAGTCGCTCAATACTATCGTAGAGTTGGCGGCTTCTCCGGCACCAACAAGTGCCCTCATGTGGTTTGCAGACAAGGTTTTGCCGTCGCTCATCACGGGCCTAATCATCGCAATAGTCGGCAGTTGGCTAATTGCGCGCGCGGTTGAGCGCTTTAGAGGACAGCGCGACTATTTAAATCGGGCCCTCGACGCAGTCCGAACGCAACTGTTGGCCCTTCAAAAGCTGGCGGGGCAATATTGGACCTCAAACTACAAGGAGGCCGAATCGACGGTTCAGGAAGCCGAAATCGAGTTTCTAATTCAGGATATTTCGTCTCTCTGCGCGGCGTGCGCGCCTCATCTTTGGAAGGGGAAGGACTCTGATGGTCCCGCTCTCGTCGCTTCCCTAGCGGCCGCGGTAACCGGGCCGACCTTCGGGCAGCGCAATCGACCAAAAGAACTGTGGAGAGCCAGGGAGGTGCAGGTAAAAGCTTCCCAGCTTATGCGCCGCTTGACGCATGATCGCACGCGCTACTTCGCAGATCGCACTTTGAAGCAGCAAATCGAGTCGGTGCGCTGGCTGTGGCCGTCAGCGTAAGTGGCACGCCTGCCCCCCACCACCCCCAGTTCCCCTTCCGTTCATCCCCCACCCGCACTACCCTCCCCAAGGTGTCCGCCCCCCCGACTCAGCTCGCCCTCGCCCCCGCCCTCGTCGTCCTCCCGGGCCCGCGCTGCGCCGTCTGCACCCCCGCCGGTGACGCCCAGCCGCTAAGAGCCCCCGACGCCCGCGACCTCTTCGAATCCGCCCCCGTCCTCCTCGCCCACGCGGCGATGACGGCCCGCCGCCTGGGCCTCCACGCGCCGCCAAGAACCCCCCGCATCTTCGACGCCCTCGAACTCTTCGCCTTCGTCCGCCCCGCCCAGTTCACCGCCCCCTCCGCCGCCGGCCTCGCCCAGGCGCTGAGCCTGCCGGAACCGAAGACCGCCGAGCAGCAGGCCTCCGCCCTCCAGGCCGCCGCCCACGCCCTGCTGGCCGAACTGGCGCTGACGCCCCAGCCCTCCCGCGAGGAGGCCCTGGCCGTGGCCGAGACCCTGGCCCGCGCCGGCTGGCCCTGGGGCTCGGCGGTGATCGGCGCCCTGCGCTCGGCGCCCACGGGCAACATGTTCCGCTCGTCGGGCCTCGACGTCTGGTCCCGGCTCACCGAATGGGAGGCCGAGGCGCCGCCGGGCGAGCCGGGCTCCAAGCCCGTCGCCGCCGCCGACGCCGCGGCGCGCCTGCAACAGCTCCTCACCCAGGCGGGCCTCGACGAAGCGCGCCCCGCCCAGATGGACTATGCGGCCGAGACCGCCCACGTCTTCCAGCCGCGCGAGCGCGAGGGCGAGCCGATGATGATGCTGGCCGAGGCCGGCACCGGGGTCGGCAAGACCCTGGGCTACCTGGCGCCCGCCTCGCTGTGGGCCGAGGCCAACGGCCCGGCGGTCTGGGTCTCCACCTACACGCGGGCCCTGCAGCGCCAGATCGAGCGCGAGAGCCGGGCCATCTATCCGGACGAGAAGGTGCGCCGGGTGAAGGCGGTGGTCCGCAAGGGCCGCGAGAACTACCTCTGCCTGCTGAACTTCCAGGAGCAGGTGAACGCGGCCCAGTTGGGCGGCTCCGATCTGGTGGGCATGGCGCTGGCGTCGCGCTGGGCGCGGGCCAGCCGCGACGGCGACATGACCGGCGGCGACTTCCCGGCCTGGCTGCCCACCCTGTTCTCGGTGGCGCCCCCGGCCCAGGCCTCGGCCGCCAACCTGGTCGACCGGCGCGGCGAGTGCGTCCACGCCGGCTGCGCCCACTACCGCACCTGTTTCGTGGAGAAGGCGGTCCGCGGCTCGCGGCGGGCCGACATCGTCATCGCCAACCACGCCCTGGTCCTGACCCAGGCGGCCTTCGACGGCGCCCGCGCCGCGCGCGGCTCCAAGGGCGACGCCGAAACCACCCATCTGAAGCGGATCGTCTTCGACGAGGGCCACCACCTGTTCGACGCGGCCGACAGCGCCTTCTCGGCGGCCCTCTCCGGGGCGGAGTCGGCCGAGCTGCGCCGCTGGATCCGCGGGCCCGAGGGGCGGGGGCGGCGGGGCAGGGGCCTGGAAGCCCGGCTGCTGGACATCCTGGGGGATCGGGACGAGGCGCGGACCGCCCTGGACGAGGCCATCCGCGGCGCCTCGGCCTTGCCGGGCGAGGGCTGGTCCGGCCGCATCGCCAGCCCCAACGGCGAGGTGAACCCGATCGGCCCGATCGAGCACTTCGTCGTCGCCGTCCTGGAGCAGCTCCGCGCCCGCTCCGCGCCCTCCGAGGTGGGGATGGAGTGCGCCGCGCGCCCGGCCCTGGACCTGGTCCGCGCCACCGCCCGCGAGGCCGCCGCCGCCCTGGGCCGGCTGGAGGCGCCCCTGCTGGCCCTGGCCCGCGCCCTGGAGGACGTGCTCGACGCCGACGCCGAGACCCTCTCCGGCTCCGAGCGCGCCAGGATCGAGGGGGCCTTGAGGGGGCTCGATCGGCGCGCCCGCATGCAGCTCCCCGCCTGGCGCTCCATGCTCCGCGCCATCGACGAGGACGCCGAGGACGACCCGGACTTCGTCGACTGGTTCGAGGCCACCATCATGTACGGCCGCGCCGTCGACGCCGCCTGCCGCCGCCACTGGGTCGACCCCACCGAGCCCCTGACCAACGCGGTGATCAAGCCGGCGCATGGCGTGCTGGTGACCTCCGCCACCCTGGCCGATCCGACCCTCGACGACCCCTTCGCGCTCGCCGAGATGCGCACCGGCGCCGCGCGCCTGCCCGAGCGGCCCAAGACGCTGAAGCTCAGCTCGCCGTTCGACTACGCCGCCAACGCCCGCGCCCTGGTGGTCACCGACGTCGGCAAGGACGACGCGCGCCAGGTGGCCGCGGCCATGCGCGAGCTGTTCCTGGCGGCCGGCGGCGGCGGCCTCGGCCTCTTCACGGCCATCCGGCGGCTGAAGGCGGTTCACGAGCGGATCGCCGCGCCCCTGGCCGACAGGGGCCTGGCCCTCTACGCCCAGCACGTCGACCCGCTGGAGGTGGGCGCCCTGGTCGACATCTTCCGCGCCGAGCAGGACGCCTGCCTGCTGGGCACCGACGCCGTCCGGGACGGGGTGGACGTACCGGGACGTAGCCTGAGGCTGCTGGTCTTCGACCGTGTGCCCTGGCCGCGCCCCGACATCCTGCACAAGGCCCGCCGCGCGCGGTTCGGCAACAAGAGCTACGACGACAGCATCGCCCGCGCCCGCATCGCCCAGGCCTTCGGCCGCCTGATCCGCCGGGCCGACGACAAGGGCGTCTTCGTCATGCTCGACGCCGCCGCCCCCACCCGCCTGTTCTCGGGATTGCCCCCCGGGATCGAGCTCCAGCGCGTCACCCTGGTCGAGGCCATCGAGCAGGTGGAGGCGTTCCTGACGCCCGCCTCGTCATCCCACGGTCAGCCGAAGGCTGAGCCGGGGACCTAAAGCGCCCGCTGCAGCCCCGCCAGGATGGTGGTCCAGCCCTGGACCGTCTGCGCGACCCAGTCCTCCAGCACGCCCTCGTGGGTCAGGGTCACCTCGCAGCCGCCGTCCACGGCCGCGAAGTCCAGCGCCACGCGGGTCAGGCCCGGGTCGTACTGCGGCACGGCGAAGGTGAAGACCAGCCGGTGCGGCCGATCGATCTCCTCGTACTCGCCCTCGTGCAGGACGTCGCCCGTGTCCGGCCGGCGGTCCACGAACACGAAGCGGCCGCCGACCCGGGCGTCGATCTCGGCGCGGACTATCTCCCCGTCCGGCGTGGCGAACAGGAACCGGCGCGCCGTCTTCGGGTCCAGCCAGGCGTCGAACACGCGTTCCGCCGGGAAGGGGTAGCGGTGGGAAACCTTGAGCTCAGCCATGGGCCAGCACCTTCTCCAGTTCGCCCAGCCGCCACGCCCACAGCTTCTTCTGCGCCGCGATCCAATCGGCGGCCTCGTCCAGCGGCGCGGGGTCCAGGGACAGGAAGTGGTCCCGGCCCTCGATCCGGCGCCGGACCAGCTTCGCCCGCTCCAGCATGCGGACATGCTTGGAGACCGAATTCAGGGAGATCGGGAACGGCCTGGCCACCTCGGTCACCCGCGCCTCCCCCTCCGCCAACCGGCTCAGGATCGCGCGCCGCGTCGGGTCGGCCAGGGCAGCCAGCGTCGCATCCAACATATTCACCTCTAGGGGTGAATATTCCGCCAAAAAGAAGGCCGGTCAACCCGGCCTCCTCTGGTCAGCCGCCGCGGGCCCGCATCGCGGCCATCGCGGCCTCCAGCTCGGCCGCGGTGACCTTGCCGTCCTTGTTCGCGTCCACCGCGTCGAAGCGCTCGGCCGGCCGGCCGGCGGCGACCCACTCGGCCTTGTCGACCGCGCCGTCGCCGTTCTTGTCCCAGTTCTTCACGATGTCGGCCGGCGCCGGCATCTGGGCGTAGGCCGCCCCGGCGCCAGCCAGCAGGGCCGTGGCGACGGCGGCGAAAATCATCTTGCGCATCAAGGGTCTCTCCAGAGTGGAGCGCGAGTGGGCTCGCCGAACTTTGCCCGTGTATTTCGCGATTGTGGCGAAGATCAGTGCTTGCCGCGGTCGCGACCGAAGTTGGGCTCGGCGCTCTCCTGGCCCATGGCGACGATGCCGCGGCGGATCTCGCGGGTCCGGCTGAACAGCTCGAACAGCTTGTCGCCCTCGCCCCAGCGGATGGCCCGGCTCAGGGCCTGCAGGTCCTCGGTGAACCGGCCCAGCACCTCCAGCACCGCGTCCTTGTTGGTCAGGAACACGTCGCGCCACATGGTCGGGTCCGACGCCGCGATGCGGGTGAAGTCGCGGAAGCCGCCCGCCGAGTACTTCATCACCTCGGCCTCGGCCACGCCCTCGAGGTCGGCGGCGGTGCCGACGATGTTGTAGGCGATGAGGTGGGGCAGGTGGCTGGTGATGGCCAGGACGAGGTCGTGGTGCTTGGCGTCCATCTCCTCGACCCGCGCGCCGATCCCGGACCAGAAGGCCGACAGCCGCGCCACCGCCTCGCGGTAGGGGGCGTCGTCGCGGGCCTGGGGCGTCAGGATGGTCCAGCGGTTCTGAAACAGCTCGGCGAAGCCCGCGTCCGGCCCCGATTGCTCGGTGCCCGCGATCGGGTGCCCCGGGATCACGAAGGCGGTGTCCGGCACGGCGGCGATCAGCGCATGGGCCACATGCTGCTTCACCGAGCCCACGTCGGTGATCGTCACGCCCGGCTTCAGGCCCGGCGCCGCGGCCCGGGCGGCCGTCTCCATCGACATCACCGGCACGGCGAACAGCACCAGGTCGGCGTCGGCAACGGCCTCGGCCGCGTCCTCGAAGACGGCGTCGGCCAGTTCCAGCGCGACGATCCGCTCCCGCGCGACCGGCGAAGTCTCGGCGACCGCGATGCGGCCCGCCACGCCGGACTCGCGCGCCGCCCGGACCACCGACGATCCGATCAGGCCGCAGCCCACCACGGCGATCTTCGCATACACGGGCTCGCCCATCGATCAGGCCTTCATGAACTCGGCCAGGGCTTCGACCACGGCGCGGTTGTGCTCTTCCAGCCCGATGGTGATCCGCAGGTGATCAGGCAGCCCATAGTTCAGCACCCGGCGCGTCAGCAGGCCGCGCGCGCTGAGGAACTCGTCGGCGTCGGCCGCCGTCTTGCCCGCGACCTTGGGGAACCCCACGAGGACGAAATTGGTCGCCGACGGTCCCACGGTCTCCAACCCAAGGCCGCCCAGCTGCTGGGCCAGCCACGAGCGCCACTGGTCGACGTGGGCGATGGAGCGGGCCTGGAACTCTTCGTCGCCCAGGGCCGCCACCGCCGCGCGCTGGCCGGCGATCGAGGTGTTGAACGGCAGGCGAATGCGGTCGACCGCTGCGGCGATCTCGGCGGGGGCGTAGCCCCAGCCTACGCGCAGCGCGGCCAGGCCGTGCAGTTTGGAGAAGGTGTGGGTGACCACGACGTTGTCCGTGCCGCGGGCGAAGTCCAGTCCGTCCTGGAAGGCCGGGTCGGTGGCGAACTCGCTGTAGGCGCCGTCCAGGACCAGCACGACGCTGGGCGGCAGGGCCGCATGGAGGCGCAGCACCTCGGAGAACGGGATCCAGGTGCCGGTCGGGTTGCCTGGGTTGGCCAGGAACATCAGCCGCGTGCGGTCGTCGACCACCTTCAGCATCTCGTCCACGTCGATGCGGTAGCCGGGTTCCTTGGCGCTCCTCACCTCGGCCTGGCAGGCGCGAGCGCCGATGGCGAAGGCGGCGAAGCCGTACTCGCCCTGCACGATGTTGTCGCCCGGCTCCAGGAAGGCCTGGTTCAGCAGGGCGAACACCTCGTCCGAGCCGCAGCCGAAGATCAGCCGCTCGGGCTCCAGCCGGAAGCGCTGGGCGATGGCGTCGCGCAGGATGCCGGTCCGGCTGTCCGGATAGATCTGCATCTCGTCGGCGGCGCTCATGAAGGCGTCGCGCGCCTTCGGGCTGGACCCGAGGATGTTCTCGTTCGCCGAGAGCTTGATCGGGTTCTCGACGCCGTCCGCCTTCGCCTTGCCCGGCACATAGGCGTGGATGTCCATGATCCCCGGCTTGGGGACAGGCTTGGCCGCTCTGGCGCGGTCGAGGGGTTCTGCGGTGTCGGGCATGGAAGGGCTTGGGGAGTTGGCGGATGGCCGACTTGGCCGGAGCGCCCTCTTACACGTCCAGCGGCGCCGGTGCAGCCCCGATCACGCCGTTGAGGCGCCCGGGCGCGCGGGTCAGGCGCTCATCGTCGCGCTGGTAGAAGCCGGCCAGCACGAACAGCTTCAGGCCGCCGGCTTCGACCGCAAGGTCGGCGGCGACGCCGTCGCGGCTCAGCGCCTCCTCGATGGTCGCGGCCGACGCCGTCGCATCGGTCACCCAGAAGGTGCGGTCGTCGCCGGTCGGCTCCACGTCCACCGCGGCCACGGCCAGCGCCGACATCGGGCCCCAGGCCGAGAGGCAGGGCAGGGCGGCGAACACCTGCAGCTTGGGCTCGGCCAGCAAGCGGCCCCACCAGGCGCTGTCGGGGTCGAGGGCGCAGATCGCCACTCCACCGGGGCTGCGCGCCTGGGCCAGCGCGTCCTCGGCCCTGGCGGCCTGGCGCAGCGGCGGGGCGGCGCCGAACCGGTGACGGGCCAGCTCCACGGCGCGGCCGGGATCGCGACCGCCCCAGACGCTCAGGTGGAAGGGGCCCTGGACCGATAGGCTGTCGCCGATCATCTCGCGCCAGATGCGCACGATCAGGCCGGGGCTGGCGGCGGCGCGTTGCGCGGCGATCAGGCGGCGCAGGATCGCGGCCTCGCGCGCGGGGCGCAGGGCGAACTTGTCACCGTCGCCGGCGGCCTCCTTGGCGGCGGCCACCACGCGCGCCAGTGAGGCCCGCTCGTCCACCAGGCGCAGGAGTTCGGTGTCGAGCGCATCGATGCGCTGACGCACCGCGTCCAGCGAGGGCGCCGCGCCCGTCTTCGCCTTGGACATGAAACTCCCCCAAAACAGGAGCCCGCGACCTAAGGGATTGCGGCGAGAGGCGCAATAGGCCCTTCCGACGCAAGAAAGTTGCAGATGAAACCGGGGCTTACGCCGCCGCGGCGCTCCGCGTCGGGTCGAGGGCCTGCTGCAGGGCCGCGAGCAGTTGCTCGGGCTTCATGGGCTTCTCGACCACGCCGTTCATGCCGGCGGCGAGGTAGGCCTCGGCGTCGTCCGGATCGGCGTTGGCGGTGAGCGCGATGATCGGCACGACGCCAACCGGCCCTGGGATGGCGCGGATCATGCGGGTCGCGGCGATGCCGTCCATGCGCGGCATCTTGATGTCCATCAGGATCAGGTCGAACCGACCGGTGCGGGCGGCTTCCACGGCCTCCTCGCCATCTTCGGCGGACTCGCTCGTGCAGTCGAACATCTCGACCAGCGACTGGGCGACCATGCGGTTGGTGGCGTTGTCGTCGACCACCAGGATATGGGCCGCGCGGCCGGCGTCCTCTGTGGGCTCCTCGACCGTCTCGGGGATCGGAGCGAGCTTCATTTCGAAGGTGGCGGTGTCGGAGGCCCCGGCGTTGGCTTCCTTGCGGAGCTGGCCGTCCATGCCCTTCAGCAAGCGTCTCGCCAGCATGGCCCCCAGTGCGACCTCGAGGCCGAGGCGCTCTTCGATGGCGCGGATACGGGTCTCGGCGTCCTTCTCGTCCCAGCCGGAATCGCGGGGACCACGGACGCGACCTTCCAGGCGGACGCCTTCGGGGCCGCAATGGGCGAATAGGCCGGCCTCGACCGCGCCGCGCGCCTGGGCGCCCACGGCCTCGCCGATGAACCCGTCGAATATCTGCAGCAGGCGCTTGCGGTCGGCCATGGCGGCCGCCTCCGGATCGCCATCGTAGGAGACCAGCAGGGTGACGCCGGCCGCGGCCGCGCGCGGCTGCCAACGGGCCTCGATCTCGTCCATCACTTCCCGCAGCCGGATCGGCTCGAGGGTGAGAGCCAGGCCGTCCACGGCGACGTTCTTGAGGTCCAGTGCGGTATCCAGCATGCGGCGCACGCTGTCGGCGGCCTCCGCGACGCTCGCCACGCACGCCTCCCCGTCCGCCGTCAGGCGCTGACGGGCGAGCTGATCGGTCAGGGCCAGCATTCCGTCCATCTGCTGGCGGATGTCGGCCGTAACTCGGTCGAAGAAGAACTCGGGCAGGGACATGAACCGCCGGGGAGACGAGGAACTTGGGTACCCATTCTGTGCGGGTAGCGCTTGCGTAGAGGTTAAATCTCGCAGCCGCGGGCGGCGAATCTCATCGTCGCGTCAAAAGGAAGCGGGCGGCGGGGCCGTTTTCCCAAAAGAAAAGGCGGCGGACCTTTCGATCCGCCGCCCGCAAGTCGGCGCCTCAGGGAGGAAGAGCGCCTTGTCTAGAACCGGTACTGCAGCTCGACGCCGTAGGTGCGGGGCTGGATCAGGCCGCGGGTGATCGCCGTCCCGGTCTGGACGATCGACGTCGTGCCCGGGTTCGGGCTGGCGAAGATCGCCGTCGGCGTCGTCGACCCGTTCGAGGTGTAGCCCTTGGTGTCGAAGGCGTTCTTCACGTAGCCGATCAGGGTGTAGCGGTCGTCGGCGTCGTTCCAGAGCACCCGGAAATCGGCGACGTCGTACGCCTTCACCTTGTTCGCTTCGCTCTTGAACGGCTGGTAGAAGGTCTCGTCCGTCCAGGTGTAGGTCGCCGAGAGGATCAGCGAACCGGGCGTGAAGTCGAAGGTGTAGTTCGCGTTGCCGGCGAACTTGTTCTCCGGCGACTGGTAGATCTTCGAGCCCTTCAGGGTCTGGAACACCAGGCGGGTGCCGTTCGAGAGCACCGAGCCGCCCGAGGGGGTGGCGTTCGGGTCGAGCGCGCCCGGGTCCGCCGGGTCGTAGAAGCAGCAGCCCTTGGTGATCTTGGTGTGCAGGTAGCCGTAGCTGGCCGACAGGTCGAGGTTGTTGATCGGACGCCAGATGGCTTCCAGCTCCAGGCCGTAGGCCTCGGCGTCGACGTTGACGAAGTTGTTCGCCGCCGCCGTGCCGGCTGCGTTCAGCTGCGATAGGTTGAGCTGCAAGTCCTTGTAGTCGTTGTAGAAGGCCGCCGCGTTCAGCTGGAAGCGCTTGGCGAAGGTCTTCTTCAGGCCGACCTCGAAGGCGTCCACCTGCTCCTGCGTGGCTTCAGGCTGCGAGGACAGGGTGCCCAGCAGGAAGCCGCCCGACTTGTAGCCGCGGCTGTACTTCGCATAGGCCAGGGTGTCGGTATCCGGCGTCCAGTCCAGGTTCAGCACGCCCGTGACGGCGTCCCAGCTGTTCTGCAGCGTGCGGAAGTTCTGCACGCCCGGCGTGGTCGGATCGGCGTCGGTGGAAACATCGAATGCGAACGCCCCGCCCGCGAGCGCCGGCGACGGCGTCTGGATGATCAACCGCTGGAACTCGGTGCCTTCCTTTTTGTCCTTCGTGTAGCGGAGGCCGGCGGTCAGGGCGAACTGCTCGTTGAACTCGTACGTGCCCTGGCCAAACACGGCGAAGGCCTTGGAGGTGAGCGTCGCCTGGGTATCGGCGAAGTTCCGCAGCGGGTTCGGCGCCGCGGCCGTGCCGGTCAGGGTCAGCGGGTTGGCCAGGGCAGCCTGGTTCGGGTTCCCGAGCTGGATCCGCTGGCGGTACTCCTCGCGGTACTGATAGGCGCCGAGGATCCAGCGGAAGGGGCCGTCGCCGCTCGAGGTCAGGTTCACCTCGTTCGAGAAGTAGCGCTTGTGCTCGTTGAAGTCCGTGGTCTGGGTCGGGAAGTACAGCTGGCCCGCCAGGATGCCGGGGATCCCGGTCGTCCGGCTGGTGCCGTCGTAGTCGCCGCCGGTCTGGTAGTTGTACTGCTGGAAGCCGCCGATGTACTTCAGCGTCGCGAAGCCCAGGTCGTAGGCCACGCTGGTGGTCAGCACGTGGTTGCCGCGCAGCTGGCCGTAGCCGTCCGTGTTGGTGTTCATCACGTACGGATCGGTCACGCCGGGGTTCGGCGTCGTGTAGCCGAACTGCGGGTTGACCTGGAGCTGGCCGATCAGGCCGAACACGCGGGTGGTGTCGTAGGGCGTGACCAGGTTGGCCAGGCGGTCGCCGACGCCGGTGGTGTCGTCCCAGCTGGAACGGTTATAGCGGGCGAAGATCGACAGTTTCTCGGTGGGCTCGGCTTCGATTTGGAACTCGAAATAGGTCCGCTTGATCGTGCCGGCGTCATTGGCGGGGCCGATGTTCTTGATGAACCCGTCCCGCTGGTGATCCTGGCTGCCGCCGATCTTGAAGCGCAGGTTGTCGGCCACCGGCAGAGAGACGACGCCTTCGATCCGCGTGCGGTCGTAGTTGCCGTACGAGGCGCGGATCTCGCCGCCGAACTCGTGGGCCGGGCGCTTGGAGATCTGGTTGATCGCGCCGCCGATGGCGTTGCGGCCGTACAGCGTACCCTGCGGCCCGCGCAGGATTTCCGTCCGCTCGATGAACATTGGCGTCTTGAACAGCTCGGACGATGAGGCGGAGTAGAAGCCGTCCGAGTAGGACGCCACGCCCGGGTCGTTGCCGATGTAGAAGGTGTTGCGCCCGGCGCCGCGCAGGCTGACGCGGTCGGTGCCGGAGTAGTTCATGCCCGGCGTGAAGTTCACGAAGTCCTGGATGCCGGTGATGCCGGCGATGTCGCGGCGTTCCGACGTAAAGGCCGAGACGGCGACCGGGACGTCCTGCAGGGACTGCTCGCGCTTTTCAGCGGTGACGACCAGTTCCTCGAGGGTGGCGCCCTCGTCGCCGGCGACTTGAGCGAAGGCGGGTTGCGCCACGGCGGCCAGTGCGGCGAACGAGACGCCGGCGGCCAGTAGTGCGCGCATGGGCGCGGTTTTGCGAGACATAAGGGTCCTCCCGAGGCGCGGGCGGTCAGGCCGTCCGGTCTCGTGTTTTGCATATTGTTGGAGCGGGCGCGGGGAGGCGCCCGGGGCCGCGGACCCTCAATGGGTGTTGGGCGCGCCGTCAACTGTACAGCGATAACTTACAACGTAAACGACACGGTTTTGCGCAAGTGTGGCGAAAAGACCGCATTTTCGAATTCACCGCGCAAAATCGAACGCTGGTCTCTGAGCCCTTGCGTGGTTAGGGATTGGTGAATGTCGAATCGACCTCGAATGCGTACCGCTACCTCAAAATTGATGGCGGTTGGCAGCGGCGCGGGCCCCGCCAAGCCGAGACGCGACTGGGCTCAGGCTTCGGTCGCGCGGAATATCCGGCGTCCGGCCGGGGCAGGAGCGCAGAACGGGTCGAGGCAGCAGGCGGCGCGGCCGGCCTCGACGTAGCTGGCCTCGTGCCACCACAGGCCCGCGCTCTTCGCCGGCCGCGACCTGCGCACCGGCGCCGCCTCAGAGGCCTTCATGCTGGCGAAGGGACCGAGGATGGCGGGGATATCGAACACCTCGCCGTTCTTGACCACGTAGCGGACGGCCGCGGCGTCCTCGATCCGCGCCAGCGGATCGCCGTTCGCCACCACGAGATCCGCCAGCATGCCGGGCGCGATCACGCCCAGCGGCTGCTCCAGGAACTCGCCCGAATAGCGGGTCGCGGTGGTGAGCGCCTCGAAAGGCGTCATGCCGAACCTCACCATCGCCCGCAGGTTCATGTGGAGGCTGACCCCGTTGAAGTCGATCGGCGAGTCGGTGCCGGTCACCACCCGGCCGCCACCCTGCAGTATGGCTCGCAGGTGGGCCACATTGGCCTGGAGCGCCGCCAGCGGAACCGTGTTGTCGCCGGCCGCCGACTGCTCGGCCCGCGCCTTGAGCCGCGCATATTCCCACGGCGGATAAAGGGCCTGGGTCCGGGGATCGTCCACCAGGGAGCGATCCGAGCCGTACATCGCCGAGGCGGTGAACAGGGTCGGCGTGCGCCGCGCCCCGCTGGCGGCGAACAGGGCCGTGACGTCCTGGTAGCTGACGCCCAGCTGGCTGACGGTGCGCGAATAGCCGGTCCGGCTGGTGGCGCCGATGTGCTCCATGCCGTCCAGGCCGAACGACAGGGCCGGATAGTGGTAGTGCGACGTCACCGGGATGCCCTGGCCGTGCGCCCACGCGGTGATGTCGCGTTGGGCCTGCAAGGGCTGGCGGACGTAGGACTTGAGCAGGTCGTAGCTGAGCGCCTTGGCGCGGCTGAGCTCCAGCGCCATCTGGCCCGGCTCGGTCACCGGCCGCATGAAGTTGTAGTAGATCCGCGAACCGTCGATCGCCTCGCCGGTGGAGAAGTAGCGCGGGCCGACTCGGGCGCCCGCGTCGATCGCCTCGCGGTCCTCGACCATGTGGTAGCAGGGCGAACCCGGCGAGCGGGTGGTGGTGACGCCCAGGGACAGCCACAGCCGGCCCTCGCGGTCGCCGTAGCCATAGCCCTGCATCTGGCGGTGCGCATGCATCTCGACCAGGCCGGGGATGACGGTGGCCTGGCTCGCGTCCACGACCCTGGCGTCGCCGGTGGCCGAGCCCGCCGGGACCAGGTCGGCGATGCGGTTACCGACCACGACGATGTCGACGTCCTTGCGCACGTCCGGCGTCAGGCCCTGCCAGACCCGGGCGGCGCGGACGACCACGCGCCCCTTGGGTTTGGCCACGGCCCAGGTGATCCCGTGCGGCAGGGTCGCCGCCGCCCCGCCGGTCGCCGGGATCATCCGCAGCTCGCCGTTGCAGAGGTAGAGCAGTTTCGAGCTGTCGCCGCTCCAGGTCGGCGCGTCGGTGACTTCGGTGTTGAGCGCGCGCGGCGGGGCGGTCATCGCGCCCCTGGCGTCCACGGGCGCGACCCAAAGGCGGCTGGCGAAGACGAAAGCCAGGCTCTTGCCGTCCGGCGACCAGACCGGACCGTCGTCGCCCCGCGTGCCCAGCGACTTGTCGGGGAAGACGGGTTGGTAGGTCGCCGCCCCCGTGGCCACGTCGATGGTCAGGATCTCGCTCAGCCCCTCGCGGAAGCGGGCTGAGTAGGGCTTGAACGCCGCCAGCGCCAGGGTCTTGCCGTCCGGGCTCCAGGTCGGCTTGCCCGGCTCCCAGATCGCGCCGAACACCTGGACGATCCTGCCGGTGGCGACGTCCACCGTGTGCAGCGATCCGGCCTGGTCCAGGAAGGCGATGGTCCTGCCGTCGCGCGACCAGGCGGCCGACAGCGCGGCGTCCTTGTGCCGGGTGAGGTTGCGCTCGGCGCCGGTGGCCATGTCGCGGAGCCAGATGTCGAGCGTGCCGCCGCGGTCGGTGGAATAGGCCAGGGTCTTGCCGTCCGGCGACCAGGCCGGGTCGCACACCCAGAAGCCGTCGTCGACGATCCGGCTCGCCTTGCCGCCCAGGGGCAGGAGCCACAGCGCGTTCAGGGCGCGGAACACCACCTGGCGGCCGTCCGGCGACAGCGCGGGGCTGCCGATCCCGACGACGGGCTTCCGGCCGGCCCCGTCGTAGTCGCGCTGGCGCTTCCTGTAACTGGGGCGCGTCACCGGGACCGAGATCGTAAAGGGAATCTCGGTCACGACCCCGGCCGGCGTCCTCCGGCGGATCTTGCCGTCCGCGGCGTAGACCATGTCGCCGCCGGGCAGCCAGGCAGGCCGGAACGGGAACACGTCCTCGCCGCTCACCAGGACGCCGCTTGGTCCGTGGAGCTCGGCACGGCCGTTGGCCAGCGCCTGGTAGACGATCCTCGCGCCGTCGGGGGTGAAGGCGGGACTGCGCAGCTCCACCGGGTTCAGGCGGTCCGCCGAGGCCTGGATGCTGGGGCCGACCGTGCGCGCTCCGGCGGAGTCGACGATCTCGACCCTGGCGCGGTCGACCGCGAACGCGATCCGCTCGCCGTCAGGCGCCCAGGCGGGCTCGCAGGCCTGGCCCTCCGCCGACGCCCAGAGGGTCACCGCGCCGGTGGCGAGGTCGAGGACGTGGATCGCATAGGCGCCCGTGCGGTCCGAGCCGAAGGCCACGCGCCGGCCATCCGGCGAGACGCGCGGCTCGCGGCAATCGAAGGGCCCCTGCGTGTGCTGGGTCAGCCCGGTTCCGTCGGCGCCCACGGACCAGACCTGGAAGGTGCCGTCGCGATAGGACTGGAACACCAGCCGCTTGCCGTCCGGCGACCAGTCCGGCTGGGCGCCGTCCGTGAGGTCGTCGGTCAGCCGTCGCGCCGCGCCGCCCGCGACTGGCAAGGTCCAGATTACCCCGTAGAGGTCGAACGCCAGGGTCTTGCCATCGGGCGAGGCCGAGACCGCGATGTTGGTCCCCTCGGTGATCGCCACCTGCCGCGGCGGCTCGACCCCTTTGGCCTGCTCCGCCGCGCGGACGGGCGCGGCCAGGGACGAGGCGGCGATGCCCGCCCCGCCCAGTGACAGGACCCGGCGCCGGTGGATCCCCTGGCGAGGCGGCTTACGCATCGATCACTCCCCCGAACGCCGGCTCAGAACTTCACCGCCACCTTGGCATAGTAGAAGCCGCCGGCGATCCCGAAGGGGGAGTACTGGTTGAAGTAGGTGAAAGGCCCGGTCGCCGCCCCGCGGTTCGCCGGCTGCACGATATCGGGCAGCACGTCGGTCAGGTTGTTGGCGCCGATCGAGAAGCGGATGTCGTCGGTGAAGTCGTAGGCCACGTCCAGGTCCACGATGCCGGTGGGCGAGACTGTCTCGTCCAGGTTCGGGTTCACCGAGTTCCGCTGGATCACCTTGCCATAGCGCGTGACGCGCAGGTTCACGGTCACCTTGTCGATGGTCCACTCGGCCGAGGCGATCTGCTTGTTGCGCGGGGTTCCGACCGTGAAGTTGCCGATCTGGCCGCGGCCCACCAGCACCAGACCGGCTGCCGCCAGGGCCGGCGGCGGGGGGGTGATGCGGTCGAACTTGGTCTTGTTGAAGTTGGCCGAGAAGGTCCACTTCACCGCGCCGTACGCGCCGAAGTCGGTGCGGTAGTCCGCGACGAAGTCCAGGCCGCGCGTCGTCGTGTCGGCGGCGTTGGCGTAGTAGAACGCCGCCTGGCCGCCGGGCAGGCCGGCGCTGATCAGGGCCGCGCTGACGGCGGCGTTGGGGCCCAGCTGCTCGCTCTGCAGGATGCGGTTCTTGATCTCGATCTCATACACGTCGACCGTCGCGCTCAGGCCCGGCAGCGGCTGCATGACCAGGCCGACCGAGTAGTTGGTCGACTTCTCCGGCTCCAGCGGCTTGGCGCCCAGGGCGATGGCGGCGGGGTTGTTGGTCGGCAGGATCTGCGACGGGCCCAGCTGCGCGGGCTGGCCGGGCAGGGCGACGTTGATCGTGCTGGCCGAGCCGTAGTGCTGCTGCTGCAGCGACGGCGCGCGGAAGCCGGTCGAGGCGGTGGCGCGGATCGCATAGCCCTCGATGGGCTCCCAACGCACCGACGCCTTGCCCGTCTCGGCGGTCCCGAAGTCGGAATAGTCCTCGTAGCGGCCGGCCAGCGAGATCTCGAAGTTGTCGGTCAGCGCCTGCTCGATGTTGAGGTAGAGGCTCTTGTTGTTGCGCTTGAAATTGCCCGCCGTGGTCGGCGGGAAGCCCGAGACGCCGTTCGCGCCGCCGGCGACGGCGGCCAGGTTGGTCGCCAGGGGATGGCCGGCCGGATAGCGGAACGGCCCGGTGTCGTAGGACTCGTGCTGGCCGGCGGTGATGGTGAACTCGCTCTCGCGGTATTCCGCGCCGGCGGCGACGAACATCGGCTTGGCCAGGCCGAGGTCGAACTCGCGGCTGATGTCGAAGTTGCTGGTCCACTCCTTGAAGGTGAGCGTGCCCAGGTAGAAGTAAGTCGGCGACGCCGGGCCGTACGAGGCGTTCAGCGAGTTCTCGAAATAATCGACCTTGTTGCGCGCCAACGAGGTCGAGAGGTCCCAGTCGAATCCCAGCACGCCCGAGCCCTTGGCGCCGAGCGCGGCCTGGTAGTCGCGGTCCTTCAGGAACAGGCGGGGCGAATAGCCGTCCGGATAGACTGTCGCGTTGTTGTTGAAGGCGCTGGGCGCCCGGAAGGTCAGCCAGGCCGCCGAGTTGCGGCTGGAGACGGTGCCGAAGCTGTAGAGCTTGACGTCCGGCGTCACCTCCCAGGCTCCATTGTAGCCCAGCGAATAGAGCTGGGAGGCTGGCGAGCCGGGGTGTGAGACGTGGCGGTCGATCGTCTGTTCGCGCGGATCCGGAACGCCGGGCGAGATCGGGAAGTAGAGGTTGGCGGTGGCGGGCGTGTACTTTCCGCGATCCACCAGGTTGGTCGTCCGCGCGTCCAGGGTCACGTTGATGAAGGCCGTCTCGCCCAGCCCCAGGCCGTAGTTCAGCGATCCCTGCAAGGTCTCGCCGTCCCCCTGCAGCGTCGTCCCCGCCAGCGCCGTGAACGAGCCGCCCTCGGCATTATCCTTAAGGATGATGTTGATCACGCCGGCCAGGGCGTCCGAGCCGTACTGGGCCGAGGCGCCGTCGCGCAGCACCTCGATCCGCTGGATGGCCGACGACGGGATCAGGTCGAGGTCCGGCGGCGACTGGCCCGCCTGGGTGGTGCCGTTGACGAACAGGATGGCGGTGTTGTGCCGGCGCTTGCCGTTCACCAGCACCAGGGTCTGGTCGCTGGCCAGGCCGCGCAGCGACACGGTCTTGATGGCGAAGCTGGCGCCCGCGCCGGAGTTGGAGGTGTTGGCCGAAGGAACGAGCGTGGAGATCAGGTCCCGCGTGGACTGCTTGCCGCTCTTCTCCAGGATCTCGGCGGTGAGCACGTCGATCGGGGCCAGGCTGGTGGTCACCGTACGCACGGTGGACCGCGTGCCTGTGACGATCAGTTCGTCGACCACCTGGGGCGCGGCGGTGTCCGCGTCACCCTCGGCCGCGCCCGCGGCGCCGGCCAACGCCACGGCGAGGCCCGAAATGCCCCCCAGCAGCCACGCCTTGTGAAGTCCCCGCATCCAGCCCCCGCTCCATAAGCCATCCAGCCCTCTCGCGAACGCTTCCCCCGGGCAGCCCTCGGGTGGATTTCCCGGGCCGTTCTCTGCATCGATCTGACGTGTGCGATTGGCGCGATGCAATCGGTGCGGCGTCTCAAGTGTAAAGTCGAAGAAGATGCTGCTAACTCATGCATATCGTCGATTCTCAGGGTGCTTCGTAAGCATCTCTCCATTCTTGTTCGGTCATCGTCCGTCAGGTTGCGATTTTATACAAAGGATACATTTTGACGATCCTGTCGAATTCGTAAGCATGTCCGGATTTGATCTGCGGGTGGCGTCGGGCGGCCCAAGCCTCTGCGGCGCGCACGAAAAAGGGGCGGCGGATCGCTCCGCCGCCCCCGAAGGCTTCCCTGGAAGAGCTGGGTGCTACCAGCGCTTGGTGATCGAGACGCCGTAGGTGCGCGGCTCGGTGTAGAAGGCGTTCCGGTACAGGCCCGAGCTGTCGTCGGTCAGGTAGAAGTCGGTGATCGCCTTCTCGTTGGTGGCGTTCTTCATGAAGCCGGCCACCTCGACCCCTAGATCGCTGTTCTCGATGGTCAGCGTCAGGTTGACGTTGTCCCAGGATTTGATGCGGTCCGGAGTGGAGTTGTAGATCCGGGCGAAGGTCTTGGTCTGGTGGTAGTAATCGCCGCGCAGCGTGGCGTCCCAGTCGCCCATGGTCCAGGTATACTGGGCCCCCAGCGAGATGGTCCAGTGCGGGGCGTTCGGCAGCTGGTTGCCGTCCAGGTCGACCACTACGCCTTCCGAGACCAGGCCGCCGAAGGCGTTGGTGCCGGCCGCAATGGCGCCCGTTCCGTTGATGTTCGTGCCCGCGCCGGCGGCCGAGGCCAGGGTGCAGACGCCGAGCAGATTGAACGGGTTGGGCGTGAAGCCCGGCACCTGGCCGTTGGAGATGGCCAGGGCGGTCGCGGCCGCAGCGGTGGAGACCACGCAGTTCGAGGCGCTGCTCGACTTCACCACCGTCAGGCCCGGATTGCTCTGGGTCCGGTTGAAGGTGTCGATCGAGGTGGCGTTCTTGATCTTGGTGTCGAGATAGCCGATCGCCGCGTTCAGCCGCAGGCCGTCCACCGGCTGCCAGATCGACTCGAACTCGGCGCCCATGACCTCGGCGTCGATGTTCTCGTTGGTCGAGGCGCGGTTGACGATCTTGGAGACCTGATAGCCCTTATAATCGTAGTAGAACCCCGTCATGTTGAGCTGCATCGTGCCGTTGAGCAGCGTGTTCTTGGTCCCGATCTCGTAGGAGTTGATGAACTCCGGACGGAAGGTCGCCGGGGTCGGCACGACCCCGATGCCTGGGCTGGGCGGCGTGTTCAGACCGCCGGCCTTGTAGCCCCGCGAGTAGAACGCATAGAGCAGGGTCTCGTCGGTGAAGCCCAGGTCGGGCTTCCAGTCGAACCCGAACCGTCCGGTCGGCTCCTTGAACTTGGTCTTCAGGATCGCCGGCGCCCCGGTGAGCGGACCGCCGATGCCGAGGCCGGGCGTGCCGAGCACCACCGAGTGGTTTTCGACTTCCTTGCTGTCGACCGTGTAGCGGAGGCCGAGGGTCCATTTGAAGTTGTCGGACATCTGCCAATAGACCTCGCCAAACGCGGCGTAGGAGGTCAGGTCGTATGGCCCGTAGCTGTCGTAGTAGTTGTGGCCGCTCCGGTTCGGATCGGCGTTGGGGTCGATCGACACGCAGGGGGCCGCGCCCGTGCAGTTGGCGTTGCCCGTCGTGAGCAGATTGTTGATCTGGTAGTAACCGGTCCCCGTGTTGAACATCACGTAGTAGTCGCCGGTGGCCTGGAAGCGCGAGAAGATGCCGCCGACGTTATAGTTGAACGGCCCGTCGAAGTTCGACTGGAACCGCAGCTCGTGGCTCCACTGCGTGGTGTAGCCGGACGAGATGTCGCTGGTCGTGAAGCGGTTGAACGCGCCGTTCTGCGGATCGCGGATCGTCCCGCCGGGGAACAGACTGGCATAGATGGCGGCATAGCCTGGCACCCCGGCGAAGGCGTTCACCGGGTTGGGCGTCGTGTTGAAGTTCGTGCTGGGCGTGTAGCGGTTGTAGTCCTGGCGCGTGTAGAGCTTGGAGACCGTGTAGGCGGTCAGCCAGTTCAGCGTGACGTTCTCGGTGACGTCGAAGGCCGCGTTGAATTCATAGATGTCGGTCTTCGCCTTGTAGATCGGGTCGAAGGTCGATTCGATGTCGCGGATGCCCGGCGTCTGCATCTTGCCGGCATAGGCGTCGCCGGTCTGGAAGCCGCCCAGGGCGCCGAACAGGCCGCCCAGCGTCGCCTGGGAGTTCACGGTGCCCAGCGCGTCCGCCGAATAGAGCGAGGTGGGCGAGCAGCCCTGGCTGAACAGACCCCGCTGAATCTGGCCGATCAGACCGCCGGCCGCGGTGGAATAGCCCAGGCCGCCGACGCTGGCGGGGCCGGTGTCCTTGCTGCAGAACTGCTTGCCGATCCGCGAGCGGTTGTCGTCTTCCTCGAAGTGATCCCACATCGCCCAGGCGCGGAAGCGATCCGTCGGATTGAACGCCACGGTCGCGCGGACCCCATAGAGGTCACGGTCGTCGGCGTCGTTCCCGGTGACGATGTTCTCGCCGAACCCGTCGCGCTTGAGGTACGAGCCCGCGAGCCGCACGGCGAGCGTGTCGCCGAGCGGGACGTTGATCATCCCGCGCGCCTTCATGGTGTTGTAGTTGCCGTACTCCGCGCGGAGGTTGCCCTCGAACACGTCCTTCGGCTTGGCGGTGATCAGATTGACCACGCCGCCGGTGGCGTTCCGGCCATAGAGGGTGCCTTGCGGGCCGCGCAGGACCTCCACCCGTTCCACGTCGTAGAACTCGGTCTCGAAGAGGTTGTTGGCGATCAGCGGGGCGTTGTTCAGGTGGATGCCGGTGCCGGCGTCGCCCGAACCGGCCACCAGCTTCGAGCCGATGCCGCGGATCTGGAAGTTGTAGCCGGTGAAGTTCCCCTTGGAGAAGTTCACGTTCGGCACGGCCAGCACCAGGTTCGGGCCGCCATCGATCTTGGATTTCTCGAGCGCGTTCTGGTCGAAGGCCGAAACGGCGATCGGCACGTCCTGGAGGGCTTCCTCCTTCTTCTGGGCCGTGACGACCAGTTCTTCGATCACGTTCGCCCCAGCCGTCTGGGCCAACGCGGGCGTCGCGAACGCGGTTAGGGCCGAGGCGCAGACGCCAGCAGCCAGCAGACTCCGAAGAGTGCGGGTATCCTTCATATTGTTCCTCCCAGGGCGTCCGGGCTCTTTTTGTTGGCCCGTGGTCCGCCGTCACGCCGCTGAAGCGCAAGCCGGCGAGGAGGCGGCGCAGCCCCCCGTTCAGCTTCGACAACGGTCCACCCGTGTTCGCCGACTGTCAACGCAAGCTAGACAGCGTAAGGGATTGCGGGGTCGCACTGTGGCGCCCGGAACACCGAAGCTTCCCTAGCGTCGCTTCCCTGGAAGGCGCTTCTCGCCCATATGGGGCCGATGATCGACGGCGCTCTCGTGCTCTTTTCCGGCGGCCAGGATTCCACGGCGTGCCTCGCCTGGGCCCTGGAACGCTACAGCCGCGTGGAGACCGTGGGCTTCGACTACGGCCAGCGCCACGGGGTCGAGCTGCAGGCCCGGCAGGCGGTGCGCGCCCGCGTCGCGCGCGAGTTCCCGGCGTGGGCGACGCGGCTTGGGCCCGACCACATGCTGGACATCCGCACGTTCGGGGCCCTGGCCGAGACGGCCATGACCTCGGAGCGGGCGATCGAGATCACCGAAAAGGGGCTGCCCTCGACCTTCGTCCCGGGCCGCAACCTGGTCTTCCTGACCTACGCCGCCGCGCTCGCCGACCGTCGGGGGCTGAACGCGCTGGTGGGCGGCATGTGCGAGACCGACTTCTCGGGCTATCCCGACTGCCGCCGCGCCACCCTCGACGCCATGGAGACCGCGCTGAACCTGGGGATGGAGCAGGCCTTCCGCATCGAGACGCCGCTGATGCGCCTGACCAAGGCCGAGACCTGGGCGCTGGCCAGGACCCTGGGCGGCGAACCGCTGGTGGCGATCACCGTCGAGGAGAGCCATACCTGCTATCTGGGCGAACGCGGGACGCTGCACGCCTGGGGCTACGGCTGCGGCGCCTGCCCGGCCTGCGAGCTTCGCCGGCGCGGCTATGAGGCGTGGGACGCCGACGGCAGGCCCCTCCTACCATGAGCTATGCGGTCAAGGAGATCTTCCTGACGCTCCAGGGCGAGGGCGGCCAGGCCGGCCGTCCGGCGGTGTTCTGCCGCTTCGCCGGCTGCAACCTGTGGAGCGGGCTGGAGCGCGACCGGGCCAAGGCCGTCTGCACCTTCTGCGACACCGACTTCGTGGGCATGGACGGCCCGGGCGGCGGCCGCTTCGCCGATGCGGACGCGCTGGCGGCGGCTGTCGAGGCGGCCTGGCGGGGCGGACCGGACGACCGCCTCACCGTGCTCACCGGCGGCGAACCGCTGCTGCAGGTGGACCCCGCGCTGATCGCGGCCCTGCACGCCCGCGGCTTCTCCATCGCGCTGGAGACCAACGGCACGCTGCCGGTCCCCGACGGCGTCGACTGGATCTGCGTCAGCCCAAAGGCCGACGCGCCGGTGGTGCAGACCCGCGGCCAGGAGCTGAAGCTGGTCTATCCGCAGGAAAAGGCCCCTCCGTCGCGCTTCGAGGACCTGGATTTCGAGCGCTTCCTGCTCCAGCCGATGGACGGCCCGGACCGCGTCGTGAATACGCAGGCCGCGATCGCCTATTGCCTCGAACACCCTCGGTGGCGTTTAAGCGTCCAAACCCACAAATACCTCGGCATCGCCTAGGCTTTACCGCCGGGCCGCCCAACCGCGTTTGAGATGAGCCAGCCCACCTTCGAGATCACCAAGGCCGCGACCTTCGACGCCGCGCACCACTTCCCGCAGGGGCCGGAGCACCGGCCCTATTCGAACCTGCACGGCCATTCCTTCAAGGTCGAGGCGACGGTCCGCGGCCCGGCTCAGGAGCCCGTGGGCTGGGTAGCCGACCTGGCCGACCTGGACGCCGCGCTCAAGGCCGTCGCCGCCCAGCTCGACCATGGCCTGCTGAACGAGAAGCCCGGGCTGGAGCGCCCGACGCTGGAACACATCTGCCTCTATTTCGCGGAGCGGCTCACGCCGACGTTCCCGGGCCTGTCGCGGATCGTCGTCTCCCGCCCCACCATCGGCGAGAGCTGCGCGCTGAGCCTCTGACCTAGCCGGTCTGCTTCTGGCCGTCGGAGCCGCGGCGGCGGGGCCCCTTGTAGGCCGGGTCGTTCCGCCGGCGGCGATCGGGGCCGAAGTAGTCGTCGGTGCGCACGAAGCTGCGCGGATTCTCGATGGCTTGGTTCAGCCGCTCGATCACGCCGCGCGCGGTCAACGGCTTGGCCAGAAACTCGCTGACGCCGGCGTCGCGCGCCTCGTTGACCCGGGCGAAGGTGGAATGGCCGGTGATCATGATCACCGGCGCCATCTGGTTCGGGCTGTCGGGCGAATTGCGCAGCAGGCGGACGAAGTCGATCCCGTCCAGCGGCTGCATCGACAGGTCGGTCATGACCAGGTCGATGGGATGGTCCCGCATCATCTGCAGGCCCTCGGCGCCGTCGTTCGCCTCATAGATGTGATGCACGCCGATCGCGCGCAGGATCTCCGCCAGGAGCACGCGCATGTAGTGGTTGTCGTCCACCAGCAGGATCTTCAGGAGGTCGTAACGCACGCTGCGATCCTACCGGTGCACTGTGACGGGGGCCATCCACAAGCTACGCCCCGCTCGTTGAACGGGTTGCGTGGATTAGGGTGCCCCGCGTTCGGCGGTCAATCGTGTATCGTGGTTACTCGACACAAAATGGGTGTCGGATCAGATACTTGTCAGCCCGGAGAAGTGGTCCGGTCCTGTTGATTCAACCGGTGGGTGGTCCGGGGCGGAAGGCGTCGCCGCCGGTCTGGGCGCGATGGCGCAGGAAGGCGTCCGCCAGCACGCAGGCCGCCATGGCTTCCACCACCGGCACGGCGCGGATGCCGACGCAGGGATCGTGGCGTCCCTTCGTCCGAAGTTCGATCTCCTCGCCCGCCTCGTTGATGCTCCGCCGCGGCGAAAGGATCGAGGACGTGGGCTTGAAGGCCACGCGCGCGGTCACCGCCTGGCCGGTCGAGATGCCGCCCAGCACGCCGCCGGCCTGGTTGGAGAGGAAGATCGGCCCGTCATTGCCCATCCGCATCTCGTCGGCGTTCTCCTCGCCCGACAGCGCGGCCGAAGCGAACCCGGCGCCGATCTCGACGCCCTTGGCCGCGTTGATCGACATGAGCGCTGCGGCCAATTCGGCGTCCAGCTTGCCGTAGATCGGCGCGCCCCAGCCGGCGGGAACCCCCGTCGCCTCGACCGCGACGACGGCGCCGGTCGACGAGCCGGACTTTCGGACCTTCTCCAGGTGCTCTTCCCAGACGGGCACGATGTCGGGATCGGGGGCCCAGAACGGGTTGTCGCCGATGACGCCGAAGTCGATGCGGGCCGGATCGACGGCGTGCGGGCCGATCTGCACCACCGCGCCCCGGATGGCGACGCCCTCGATGATCTTGCGGGCCACCGCGCCCGCCGCCACCCGTGCGGCGGTCTCCCGCGCCGATTGCCGGCCGCCACCACGGTAGTCGCGCACGCCGTACTTGGCGAAATAGGCATAGTCGGCGTGCCCGGGCCTGAAGGCCTGGGCGATCTCGGAATAGTCGCGGCTGCGCTGGTCGACGTTGTCGATGATCATCGAGATCGGCGTGCCGGTGGTGACCTGCCCAGCGGTCCGTTCGTCCTGGAAGACCCCCGACAGGATGCGGACCGTGTCCGGCTCCTGGCGCTGGGTGACGAACTTGCCCTGGCCTGGACGGCGGCGGTCCAGCCACGGCTGGACGTCGGCCTCGGAGAGCGGGATCCCGGGCGGGCAGCCGTCGATCACGCAGCCCAGGGCCGGCCCATGGCTCTCGCCCCAGGTAGTCACGCGGAAAAGGTGGCCGAAGGTGTTGTGCGACATGACGCGGGTTCTCTAGCCGCTTCGATCCCCGCCGCCAAACGGCGGCTCGGCTAGATCCGCAGGTCGACCAGGCTCCCCGTCGTGCGGATCGGCTCCGGACGGGCCCGTCGGGCGGTTTCGGCCATGACGGCGGCCTCGGCCTGGATGCGCGCCTGCGGCGTGGCCTTGTACAGCGACAGCGCGTCCAGGCCGCGTTCCGCCATCACCTGCTGGCGAAGCTGTTCGCGGGCCTCTCCGGCGTTGACCATCGGCGGGACGGGGCGGACGGCCGAGACCGTGAACCCCCGCGCGGCCTCTCCGGTGATGCTCAGGCCCGCGCGACGCTGCAGGTCCGCGGCATAGGCCGGGTCGCGGGGCGTTGCGCCAAACTGGATCAGGCCGAAGCTCATGCGACGGACTGACGCAACGACGGCGCCAGGACGGCCAAGACCTCCAGGTGGCATCCCGGACAGGCCGCCTCCGCGGCCTTCCGGGATGCCACGACTTGGTTGGGTTAAGCCGGCTGCTTCGGCGCGGTCGCGCCGGGCAGGACCGCGCGGTTCAGGTCGAAGAACTTCGGCGCCATCTTCGGCACCGCCTCGTCCAGGATCGTCTGCACCGTCCAGCCCTCTTCCTTCGTCACGGTCTCGATCGGCCGCGGCTGCGAGTAGAGGATGATGTTCTCGCCGGACGAGCCGAAGATCTGGCCCGAGACATGGGCGGCGGCCGGGGCGACCATGGCCACCGAGAAGCGGGCCGGCTGGTCGGCGCGGATCTTCTCGGCCATCACCTTGCGGCGTTCGGCGGCGGCCTCGTCCTTGATCGGCACCGACTGGGTCATCCGCGTCCAGGCCACGGGGGCCAGGCAGTTGGAGCGCACGTTGTTGCGGGCGCCCTCCATGGCGATGATCCGCGACAGGCCGGCGATGCCCATCTTGGCCGCGCCGTAGTTGGCCTGGCCGATGTTGCCGAACAGACCGGACGTGGACGTGAAGAACATGTAGGCGCCGTCGTTCTGCTCGCGGAACAGCTCGATGGTCGCGCGGGCCACGTTGAAGCTGCCGCGCATGTGGACCTCGATGACCCGGTCCCAGTCCTCCTCGGACATCTTGTGGAACATCACGTCGCGGAGGATCCCGGCCGGATTGATCACGGCGTGCAGGCCGCCGAAGGTGTCGAGGGCCTGCTCGACCATGCCCTGCACCGCGCGCAGGCTGGTGACGCTGTCGGAGTTGAAGACGGCCTCGCCGCCGGCGGCGCGAATCTCCATGGCCACCTTCTCGGCGGGGCCGGCGGAGCCTTCGTCGTCGCCCTTGAGGCCCGCGCCCAGGTCGTTGACCACGACCTTGGCGCCTTCCTGCGCCGCGATGAGGGCGCAGTCGCGGCCGATGCCGTTGCCGCCGCCCGTAACCAGGACCACCTTGCCGTCCAATGCGCCCATGACCGTCAATCTCCCTGAAATGAATGGGCGACAGTTATTCGAGGCGGTCGGCCCGGCGCAAGTCGGGGAACAGCTTGGCCCAGATGCCGGTGACCATCACCGCGCCGACGCCGCCGAAGATGGCCGCGCCCACCGGGCCCAGGATCCGGGCCACGACGCCGCTCTCGAACTCGCCGAGTTCGTTGGACGCCCCGATGAACACCGAGGACACCGAGGCCACCCGTCCGCGCATGTGGTCGGGCGTGACCAGCTGGACCAGGGTCTGGCGCACGAACACGCTCAGCATGTCCGCGCCGCCCAGCACCGCCAGGGCGGCCACCGACAGCCACAGCGACTTGGACAGCCCGAAGACGACCGTCGCGAGGCCGAACACCGCAACGCCGCCGAACATGAACAGGCCCGCCTTGGACCGGATCGGATTGGCCGCCAACCACAGCGCCACCACCGTCGCGCCCATCGCCGGGCCGGCGCGGAGCAGGCCGAAGCCTTCCGGTCCCACATGCAGGACGTCGCGGGCGAACACCGGCAGCAGGGCCGTCGCCCCGCCCAGCAGCACGGCGAACAGGTCCAGCGAGATGGCGCCGAAGACGATCTTCTGGCGCCAGACGTAGGCCAGGCCCTCCTTCACCAGCTGCCAGCGCGAGCCCGGCTTGACCTCCGGCTTGGCGTTGCCGCGGATCGAGGCCACCAGCACCGCCGACAGGCCGTAGAGGCCGAAGGTGGTGAAATAGGCGGTCTGGGCCGAATGGGCGACGAGGAAGCCCGCCGCCGCGGGGCCGGCGATGGAGGCGCTCTGCCAGGCCAGGGAGTTCCAGGCGATCGCCCGCGGCAGCAGCTTGCGCGGCACCAGCATCGGCCCCAGCGCGGTGTTGGCGGGGGCGAAGAAGGCCCGGCTGGCCCCGAACAGGGCGGCGATCACCAGCAGCAGGGCGGGCGAGGCGTAGCCGTTGACCGTCGCCAGGCCCAGGACCAGCACGCTGACGATCTCGCCCGACAGGCACAGCAGCAGCACCTTCTTACGGTCGTAGCGGTCCGCCGCCTCGCCGGCCGGCAAGGTCAGCAGGAACACCGGCACGAAGGCCGCCAGCCCGATCATCCCGACGAGGAAGGCGCTCTCCTCGACCGAGCGGTGCATCCGGGCCAGGGCGTACATCTGCCAGCCCATGGCGACGCTCTGGATCTGGCTGGCGAAACTGCCCGTCCACCGGGTTCCCCAGAAGAGCAGGTAGTCGCGCTCCCTCAGCAGGGCGCGGGCGGAGGGGACGGGCTCGTCGGGCGGCGCAAGGTCGGTCATGAGGCGAGGCGAACCTGCCCTGCGCCGCAGATCGCCGCAACGGCGTTGACGCGCGCTGCGGCAGGTCCTATCTGCGCGCTCCCGATCACGGCCCGGAGGGCCTCTTCAGATGCGACGACGTCCGCTGGCGTAAGCCACCAGAAACCGCACCGGCGCCCGGCGTTTCCGGCCGACGTCGAAACGTCGTCTTCCGCATCTAGAGATCGTGCCCCATGTCCCTGCAGCCCAACCGGCCCCCGCCGGAGCTCATCCTCGTCAACGAAGCCCCGGCCCACGCGGCCGAGATCGAGGCCCTGCTGAACCGCGCCTTCGGGCCCGGCCGCTTCGCCAAGGTCTCGGAGCGCGTCCGCGAGTTCGCCGATTTCGCCACCGAGCTGTCGTTCTGCGCGATCGAGGCCGGCAAGGTCGTGGGCGTGGTGCGCATGTGGCGCGTCAATGTCGGCGACCGGCCGGTCGTGTTCCTGGGCCCCCTGGCCGTCGAGGAGAGCGAGCGCCGGCACGGCCTGGGCGCCCAGCTCGTCGAACGCGCCTGCCTGGCCGCGAAGGCCGCAGGCGAAGCCGCCGTCCTGCTGGTCGGCGACCTGCCCTATTTCCGGCGGGTGGGCTTCGCCATCGCCGCCGACGTCACCCTCCCGGGCCCGGTGGACGCGAAGCGCGTGCTCGCCCGCACCTTTGGCGAGGTGGCGCTGGCCGGCGCGGTCAAGGCCCGCTGACTGGGTCTACCTCCCGGTCACCTGCGGACCCGGAGGCGGCGGAGGGAAGTCGAGCGGCGCGACCGCGGCGCCCGGCGATCCGGCCGCCACGGCCCGGTAGATCGCATCTCCGACGGGGCTGTAGGTGATCGCCTCGGTCACCACCGCCGAGGCGAGCAATGTGGCGACGCCCCAGCCCCATGCCGGATGCACGCGACCGTTGCGCCGCTTGTCCGCCCACATCCCGGCGAGGGGGAAGATCAGGCACGCCGCCAGGGTCGCTTCCCAGGCCCAGGGCGCGATCAGCGGCATGGGCAGCAGCCGGCCGAAGCCGGGTCCGAGCAGCATCGACATGCCGCAGAAGTGCAGGCGCCGGTGCCAGTCCGTCTGCCGCCGCAGCAGGATCGCGGCCACGGTCAGGCCGGCGAACGTGAACAGCGACACGGGATCGAAAACGAGGAACTGCAGCGGCCGGAAGAAGAAGGGGACGTGGCCGGCGCGCACCATGGCGACGGTCACCGCGCACCCCAGCACCAGCATCGGGACCATCCAGGCGGCGGCCAGCCAGCCCAGACGGCGGTGGAGCGCCATGCGGTCGGTCGCCACGAAGGTGTTCTGCAGGAGATAGATCGCGACCCAGCCCATGAACACGATCGCATGGGCATGGACCAGCGGCGGCGAGGCGAAGCTCGATCGTCCCATCGCCAGTTGCAGCGAGAACCCGGCCACGATCACCAGGGTCATGGCGATCGCGCCGCCCAGGAAGAATCCGTCGTCCCGACCGGCGGACGCGGGCAGTGTATCGGTGATAGTGGTCATCTTCGCTCTCCCCCGTCGAACATTGTATCGCCAACCGGGAAGCTCGACCAGCCAGTGTCCTTACGCTCGGCTGGCGCAGGAAAGAACCGCCCGTGCTTGAGCCGACTCCGGGCCACGCCTACGTTCGTCCCATGGCGGACACCCCACAAAGCCCCGGTCTCGACGGGATCGCCGCCGCCGCCCGGCAGGCGCCGGGGCGCGGCTTGCCGCCGGTGCACCTGTGGAATCCTGCCCATTGCGGCGAGATCGACATCGTCATCAAGAAGGACGGCCGCTGGCTGCACGAGGGCGCCCAGATCAACCGCGAGGCCCTGGTGCGCCTGTTCTCCACCGTGCTGCGCAAGGACCCGGACGGCTTCCACCTGGTGACGCCGGTCGAGAAGATGCGGATCACCGTCGAGGACGCCCCCTTCATCGCCACCCGGGTCGACCGGGAAGGCGCGGCGCTGAAGTTCCTCACCAACGTCGGCGACGAGGTCGAGGCGGGGCCGGACAACGCCATCCGCGTCGAGGTGGGCGAGGACGGCCAGCCCAGGCCCTATCTCCACGTCCGGCGCGGCCTTGAGGCCCTGATCGCCCGGCCGGTGTTCTACGAGCTGGTCGAGATGGCCGAGGAGCGCGACACGCCGGACGGACAGACCCTGGGCGTGGCTTCGAACGGCGCCTGGTTCCCGGTCGGGCCGCCCGAGGCGCACCGCGCGTGAACGACGCCTTCGCCTCGCCCCGGCGCCTGCGCGACTGGATCGCCGAGCACCTCGACCCGCTGCACGACTGCGCCGTCGAGGGCGGCCAGCGCCGGTCGGACTTCGACCTGACCCCCGGCTGGACCGCGCCGGAGACCGAATCCCTCAAGGCCGCGGCCGTCCTGATCGGCCTGGTGGAGCGAGAGTCGGGGATCAACGTGCTGCTGACCCGTCGCTCCGACACCCTGCGCAGCCACACGGGCCAGGTCGCCCTGCCCGGCGGCCGCCAGGACCCGGGCGAGCGCCCCTGGGAGACGGCCCTGCGCGAGGCCCACGAGGAGGTCGGCCTGGAGCCGCACTTCGTCGATCTGGTCGGCCTCTCGACCCCCTACCAGACCGGCAGCGGCTACCTCATCACCCCGGCGGTCGGCTTCGTCCGCTCCGGCTTCAGCCTCACGCCCAATCCCGGCGAGGTCGCCGACATCTTCGAGACGCCGTTCGGCTTCCTGATGGACCCGGCCAACTACGAGGAGCGCGAGGGCCAGTCGCCCTCCGGCGAGATGCGCCGCTACTACGCCACGACCCACGACGACCGCTATATCTGGGGCGCCACGGCCGGCATCCTGCGCGCCCTCTACGAGCGGCTCTACGGGGCGGCCCTTGCTTAGGCAGATCCTCATCCGGGGCGCCCTGGCGGCGATCCCCTTCGTGATCTGGTTCCTGTGGACGGCCTGGGCGCGGCGCACGGGCCGGCCGATGGGCTCGACCCCCTGGCCCTGGCTGGTCGCGGTCGCGGCGGCCCTGCTAGGCCTGTCCTTGATGGCCAGCGTGGTCTTCCATAGTGACAACCGCGGCGAACGCTACGTGCCGGGCGAGGCCCGACCGGACGGGCGCGTCACCGAGGGCCATTTCGAGCGATGACCGACAGCCTGGGCCAGCCGCACTGGATGACCGCGCCGCAGACGGCCGCCGTGTTCGACGCCCTGGAGGCCGAGGGCGGGGCCGACTGCGCCCGCTTCGTGGGCGGCTGCGTGCGCAATAGCCTGGTCGGCCGCCCGGTCGACGACCTCGACATCGCCACCACCCTGACGCCAGACCGGGTGACCAGGGCGCTGGAGGCCGCCGGCCTGCGCGTCGTGCCCACCGGCATCGAGCACGGCACCGTCACCGCGGTGTCCAGCCACACGCCGCACGAGATCACGACCCTGCGCCGCGACGTCACCACCGACGGGCGTCGCGCCACGGTGGCCTTCACCGACGACTGGCGCCAGGACGCCCAGCGCCGCGACTTCACCCTGAACGCGCTCTACGCCCGGCGCGACGGGACCATCTTCGACCCCACCGGCCAGGGGGTCGCCGACACCAAGGCCGGCCGGATCGTGTTCGTGGGCGAGCCGGAGCAGCGGCTGCGCGAGGACCATCTGCGCAACCTGCGCTTCTTCCGGTTCTACGCCTGGTTCGGGAAGGGGCCGCCGGACCCCGCCGCGGTCGCCGCCTGCACGGCGCTGAAGGACAGCATCGACGCCCTGGCCGCCGAACGCATCTCCAAGGAGCTGCTGAAGCTGCTGGCCGCCGAGGACCCGCGCGCCGCGGTCGGCCTGATGGCCGAGACCGGCGTGCTCGAGGTGGTCCTGAAGACCCCGGCCAACCTCGGCCGCTTCGACGCCCTCTGCGAGATCGAAGGCGACCAGCTCTTCGAGACCGACCCGGTGCTGCGCCTGGCCGCCCTGCTGCCCGACGACCAGCTCGCCGCCGGCCGCCTGGCCGGGCGCCTGCGCCTGTCGAACCCCGACCGCGACCGCTTGCTGGCCGCGCTCTCGCCCACGCCGGTGCTGAAGAGCTGGATGAGCCCCCGCGAGATCCGCCGCGAGGTCTACCGCGTCGGCCAGGCGACCTTCCGCGACCGCGCCAAGCTCGCCTGGGCCGCTTCGCCCCGTTCGGCCACGACCATGCAGTGGCGCGGCCTGATCGCCCTGGTGGAGGGCTGGAGCCCGCCCACGCTGCCGCTCACCGGCCAGGAGGTGATGAACGCCGGCGTGCCCAAGGGCCCGATGGTCGGCCAGGTGCTGCGCGAGGTCGAGGACTGGTGGATCGACCACGACTTCCTCGACGACAAGCTGTCGGTGATCGAGAAGCTGAAGGCCGTGGCCCAGGGGCTGGCCTACTGATGCGGAAGGTCGGCATTCTCAAGACCGGCCGCCCGCCGAAGCCGGCGATCCCGCAGTTCGGGACCTATCCCGACATGTTCATGAACCTGCTGGGCCGCGACGCCCACGACTGGCGCGTCTACGCCGCCGACGAGGGCGAATATCCGGACTCGCCGGAGGACTGCGACGCCTACATCGTCACGGGCTCGTCCGCCGGGGTCTATGAGGACGACCCCTGGATCGGCCAGCTCCTGGACTGGCTGCGCGCCGCCAGGGGCCGCACGAAACTGGTCGGCGTCTGCTTCGGCCACCAGGCCATGGCCCAGGCGTTCGGCGGCCGGGTGATCAAGTCGCCCAAGGGCTGGGCGATCGGCCAGCAGGACTACCGTGTGCTCTCCCAGGAGCCCTGGATGGACGGCCCGGCCGCCATCCGCCTGCCCGGCTCGCATCAGGACCAGGTGGTGGCGCCGCCGCCCAACGCCGAGGTGATCGCCGCCAGCGACTTCACCCCATTCGGCGCCCTGGCCTGGCGCGACCAGCCGGCGATCTCGTTGCAGCTCCACCCGGAGTTCGAGCCCGCCTACGCCAAGGCTCTGATCGAGGCCCGCCGGGGCAAGGTCTACGCCGACGACGAGGCCGACCGCGCCGTCGCCAGCTACGATGGCGTCGATGACCGCGCGCGGGTGGGCCGCTGGATCAACAACTTCCTCGCCGCCTAGCTCCAGGCCACCAGCGGCGGCATGGAACTCAGGATCGTCTCGATGTTCCCGCCGGCCTTGAGTCCGAACATGGTGCCGCGGTCGTACAGCAGGTTGAATTCGACATAGCGGCCACGGCGCACCAGTTGCTCGCCCCGTTCGGCCTCGCCCCACGGCTCGCTCATCCGGTGGCGCACGATCTTCGGATAGACCTCCAGGAACGCCTCGCCCACCGCGCGGGTGAAGGCGAAGTCCTTCTCGAAATCGCCGGAGTTGTGCCGGTCGTAGAAGATGCCGCCGACCCCGCGGGTCTCCTTGCGGTGCGGCAGGTAGAAGTATTCGTCGCACCAGGCCTTGTACTTCGGGTGCCATTCCGGATCGAACGGGTCGCAGGCGGCCTTCATGGCGGCGTGGAACAGTCGCGCGTCGTCGGCGTCCTCGCTCCGCTGCTCGTCCAGCATGGGCGTCAGGTCGGCGCCGCCGCCGAACCAGCTCTCCGCGGTGGAGAGGAAGCGGGTGTTCATGTGAACGGTGGGCACGCGCGGGCTGCGCGGATGGACGATCAGGCTGATGCTGGCCGAGACATAGGACGGGTCCTTGTCGGCGCCCGGCATGGTCGCGGCCATCTCCGGCGAGAATTTCGCCAGGGCGGCGGAGGTATGCACCGCGGCCTTCTCGAACAGCCGGCCCTTGAAGAAGGCGCCGATGCCGCCGCCGACGCCGGTCTCCCGCGTCCAGGGCTTGAACTGGAATCGGCCGGCGGGCTCGGGATAGAGCTCGGGCGAGGCCTCGTCCTCCAGCGCCTCCAGCTCGGCGCAGATGCGCTGCTGCAGGGCTTCGAACCAGTCCTTGGCGCGCTCGCGGCGCGTGAGGATGTCGGGAGGGAGGCTGGACATGCGGCTAGTCTGTTCGTTCGACGGTCGGAAAGGCGTTGATCTGCCTCAAGGCTTCGCCGAGCGCCAGCGTCGCGGCGGTCACGAGGTTCAGCGAACGCGCACCCGGGGCCAGCGGAATCTTGAGCCGCGCGTCGGCCGCCGCATGCACCTCCTCGGGCGCCCCGGCGCTTTCGCGGCCGAAAAGCAGCGTATCGTCGGGTTGGAACTGAAATTCGTGGAACGGCGTCGCCGAGCGCGTGGTGAACAGGACCAGGCGTCCGGCCCGCGCCGGATCGCCGCGGAAGCCGTCCCATCCGGGATGGCGTTTCACCTGGGCGATGGCCGCATAATCCATCGCCGCGCGGCGTATCGCGGCGTCGCTCAAGGGGAAGCCGCAGGGCTCGATTACGTCCAGCGGAACGCCCAGGCAGGCGGCGAGCCGGATGGCGGCGCCCAGGTTTTGCGGAATGTCCGGTTGAAAAAGGGCCAAACGCATTCTAAGGCCTCTCGCCATCGGGCGTGGCCGGGGCGCAGGGGCACGAATCACGGGTGGGCGGACAAGCGGTTCGCATTCCTTCCGTGTTAACGTGCTCAGCCCCCGACCGCTCTCGGAAACGGTTCCTCCAGCCTGTCTGGTCCGGGCCGCAAGCTTAAAGGTCCTCCGGCGCGTCGTGAGGGCCTCTATTCGAAGGGTAGCTTCAAGGTGGCCGACACCGTCGTGGGCGCAACTCCCGACCCGCACGCTTCGGGTGATGACCCGAGCCGTCGCGACTTCATTCATATCGCCGCTGGCGCGGCCGCGGTTGGCGCCGCGGCGGCACTCGTCTGGCCGCTCGTCGACCAGATGAACCCGGCCAGCGACACCCTCGCGCTCGCCTCGATCGAGTTCGACCTGGGCAAGGTCGAGCCCGGCCAGCAGGTGGTCGTGAAATGGCGCGGCAAGCCGCTGTTCGTCCGCAACCGCATGCCCGAGCAGATCGCGGCGGCGGTGAAGGATGACCACGCGGATCTCCGCGACCCTGCGACGGACGAGAGCCGTCACAAACCCGGCAAGCCCGAATGGCTCGTCCTGATCGGCACCTGCACCCACCTGGGCTGCGTGCCCACGGTCGGCGGCGGCGACTACGGCGGCTGGTTCTGCCCGTGCCACGGTTCGCACTACGACCTGTCCGGCCGGATCCGTAAGGGTCCCGCGCCGAAGAACCTGGTCGTGCCGGACTACGCCTTCCTCTCCGACACCAAGATCAAGGTGGGCTGAACCCGATGAGCGGACATTCGACCTACGAGCCGAAGACCGGCATCGAGCGCTGGCTCGACACCCGCCTGCCGATCGTGCGCTTCGCGTACGACACGGCCCTCAGCTTCCCGACCCCGAAGAACCTCAACTACTGGTGGACCTTCGGCGGCATCCTGGCGCTCATGCTGGGCATCCAGCTGGTCACGGGCATCGTGCTCGCCATGCACTACGTGCCGCACGTGGACTACGCCTTCGCCTCCGTCGAACGCATCATGCGCGACGTCAACTACGGTTGGCTGATCCGCTACATGCACGCCAACGGCGCCTCGATGTTCTTCCTGGCGGTCTACATCCACATGATCCGCAACCTCTACTACGGCTCCTACAAGGCGCCGCGGGAGGTGCTGTGGATCCTGGGGTGCCTGATCTACCTCGCCATGATGGCCACGGCCTTCATCGGCTACGTGCTGCCCTGGGGCCAGATGAGCTTCCACGGCGCGGTCGTGATCACCAACCTGTTCGGCGCGCTGCCGATCATCGGCACGCCGATCACCACTTGGCTGTGGGGCGGCTTCGCGGTCGATAACCCGACGCTGAACCGCTTCTTCTCGCTGCACTACCTGCTGCCCTTCGTGATCGCGGGCCTCGTGGTCCTGCACATCTGGGCGCTGCACGTGCCGGGGAACAACAACCCGACCGGCGTGAACGTGAAGTCCGAGAACGACACCGTTCCCTTCCACCCGTACTACACGGTGAAGGACGGCTTCGCGATCGCGGTGTTCCTGCTGCTGTACGCCAGCTTCGTGTTCTACAACCCCAACGTCCTGGGCCACGCCGACAACTACATCCCGGCCAACCCGCTGGTGACGCCGGCGCACATCGTGCCCGAATGGTACTTCCTGCCGTTCTACGCGATCCTGCGGGCGGTTCCGGACAAGCTGGGTGGCGTGCTGCTGATGTTCGGCGCCATCGCCACCCTGTTCGTCCTGCCCTGGCTGGACACCTCGAAGGTGCGCTCCATGCGCTACCGTCCGACGGCGCGGCTGTACTTCTTCATCTTCGTCCTGGCGGCGCTGGTGCTGGGCTACTGCGGCGGCCAGCTGCCGGACGATCCGGTGATCGCCCAGCCCAGCGGCCTGCTGCTGCTGGACGCGGACATCAACAGCTTCGTCTGGCTGAGCCGCATCGCCACGCTCTACTTCTTCGCCTACTTCTGGATCATCCTCCCGGTCCTCGGCCTGACGGAAAAGCCGCTGCCGGTGCCGGAATCGATCTCGGAACCTGTCCTGTCGCATCCCGCCACGACGCCCGCGGGCGCGGTGGCGTCGCCTGAAAAGAGGGGCTGAGCCTGAAGATGCTGCGCAAAGGTATCGCGCTCGCGGCGCTGGGGCTCGCCTTCCTGGGAAGCCCCGCGCTCGCCGCCCACCCCAAGCCGGTGGAACGTGAAGTCGCGTGGTCGTTCGACGGGCCGTTCGGCAAGTTCGACACGGCCCAGCTCCAGCGGGGCTACAAGGTCTATCGGGAGGTCTGCGCGGCCTGCCACTCGATGCACCTGCTCTCGTTCCGGAACCTCGGCGAGAAGGGCGGGCCGTTCTACGACCCCGAGTACAAGAACCCGAACGACAACCCGTACGTGAAGTCGCTGGCCAAGGACATCCAGGTCCCGGACATCGACAGCGACACGGGCGACGCCATCCAGCGTCCGGCCACCCCGGCCGACCGGTTCCCCTCGCCGTTCCCGAACGAGCCTGCGGCGCGGGCCTCGAACGGCGGCGCCCTCCCGCCGGACCTGTCGGTGATCGCCAAGGCCCGCGAAGGCGGTCCGAACTACATCTACGCGCTGATGACCGGCTATCGGAACCCGCCCGCCGGCCTGACGGTCGGTGTGGGCCAGCACTACAACGTGTCGATGACCGGCGACCTGACCAGCGCCTGGAAGGGCGACCACCACAAGGTGCCGCCGGGCGGCGTCGTCGCCATGCCCCCGCCGCTGGCGGACGGCAAGGTGACCTTCGACGACGGCAGCCCGTCCACGGTGGACCAGCAGGCCAAGGACGTCGCGGCGTTCCTCTACTGGGCCGCCGAGCCCAAGATGATGGAGCGCAAGCAGTTCGGCCTGGGCGCCATGATCTACCTGCTGATCTTCACCGTGTTGCTGTATTTCAGCTACCGCCGGATCTGGAGGAACGTCGCCCACTAGGCGCGTCTCCAGCACAGCTCAGAGGGCCCCGGAGCGATCCGGGGCCCTTTTCGCATGAACAATCGATAAGTTGCGCGGAAGGCCTTCGGCGGGCGAAAGCGGCGCCGCACTGGAGGCAAGCTCTGCCATGACGCGCCCGCCCGCACTGCCGCCGCTAGCCTTCGCCGGCCTCTACATCGCCCTCTGGGGCGGCTCGACGGCGTACCTGGCGATGAAGGGCGCGGACTGGACGTTCCCCCTGATCTCGCTGGGCATCTTCGGCCTGGCGTTGTCCGGCGTGGCCTGGGCCCTGACCCGCGGCGCGCGACCGCCGGCGATCCTGGTCCAGCGGCCCGCGCTCGAACTGGCCGCCGTGCTGGGCTTCCTCGCCGTCTATGCGGTGGGCTTCCTGGGCTACGGCATGACGTTCGTGCGCGGCGTCTTCCCGCCGGGACCGCAGCAGGAGGTCCTGGTCCTGGGCGCCAAGCTCGTCGTCCACGTGGGCCTGCCGGCGCTGCTGCTGGCCGCCCTGGGCGCGCGGCTGGGCCCGCTGTTCGCCGCCCGCGCCAACAAGCCGGGCTTCTGGCTACCCCTCCTGGTCCTTGGCGCGATCCTGACCGCCCTCCTGGCGGTCGTGAGCCCCAGCCTCAAGCAGATCGCCGACCTGCACCCGTCGCTCATGACCCTGGCCTGGGCGGCCCCGCTCAGCTTCATCTGGGTCGCACTGGAGGCGGGCCTGTCGGAGGAGTTCCTGTTCCGGGCCGTCCTGCAGACCCGCCTGGCCGCCGTGCTACGCAGCGAGGTCGGCGCCGTGGCGATCGGGGCGGTGGTCTTCGCCGTGGCCCACGCGCCCGGCCTCTACCTGCGCGGTGCGCCCGGGGTCGACGGCTATTCCACCGACCTGCTGCAGGTGATCTCCTTCACCATCGCCACGCTCTCGCCCATCGCCATCCTGTTCGGCGTCCTGTGGACCCGCACCCGTAGCCTGCTGCTGGTCGTGCTGTTGCACGCCGCGGTCGACTTCCTGCCCAACCTCTCCGAGTTCATCGAGATCTGGGCTTAACGGACGGGATCGACCACCAGGCGGTTGCGCGGAAAGTCGAAGCGCAGGCGGAAGTGCGCCAGCACCGGGCCGCCGAGCACGCCCACGACATCGCCTTCCGGCTTCATCAACCCCGCCGCCACGTCGCGGCCGGTGGCGCCGGCGAAGTCGACCTCCGGCAGCCGGGCCAGCCACACGCCCTCGGGATAGAGCTCCTTCGTCTCGGTCGCCCCCGGCGCCTGGGCCAGGTCGTCGGCAAGGCGGACCGGAGCATTGGCCCCGGTGGCGATCACGAACCGGCCGGCGATCCGGTGGGCGTCGTCCGACACCGACGCTTCGACTGTAGGCCGTCCCAGGTCCCAGCCCAACGCCAGCGTCCGCCCGCGGAACCGCGGAGCCCGGCCGGGCGCGGAGAGGCGCAGGCGGCAGGGCGCGTAGGCCACGTCCAGGACGAAGCCCCTCAGCGCATCGGCGCCGATGACGCCGGCGACCGGCGTCGGCAGGTTCCAGGTGCGGACGTCCAGGTCGGCCACCTTGAGAGCCAGGGCCTTCGCGACCGTCCCCGCCACGCGGACGTCGCCGGTGAGGTCGGTGTCGGCGATGCCCTCGGCCTGCGCCTTGGTCTCGTGCAGCGCGCTCTGGGCCGCGCCCGTGTCGAGGATGTAGTCGCCGGCGATCCCGGCCACGACCGCGGGGACGACCACCACGCCGCGCTCGAACCGGCAGGCGGCTTCGCCTGCGTAGGCCGGTCCAGCGACGAGAACAGCCAGCATGCCGAAGGGAATGGGACTCAACCGGGCCACGAGCGACCATAGCGAGTTTCCGCCTTACCGCCGCCCCGTCTTGGCCCCTACATTGAGGGAATGCCCCACACGTCCGCCTGGCGGAACTTCAAGCGTACCCAGGACCTCACCGTCGCCACCGCGGGGCTGATCTACGCGGGCGCGGTCGTTCATGCGTTCGACCGGCTGCCGGGCGGATCCGGCCTGATCGTCCAGCGCACGCTGATCTGGCCGATGGTGTTCCTCAGCCTGTCCTTCACCCTGCCGCTGCTGATCGGCGTCGTGCGCCGGCCGCTGGCCCGCTATGTCTGGATGAGCTTCCAGGCCGGCTTCGGCCAGAACGTCCGCTCGATCGTCTCGGGCGTGGTGCTGCTGGGCGGCGCCGCGGCGCTGATCTACTGGCAGATCTCGAACGCGGCCAACGGCGGTCGCTATCCGGCCGGCGTGTTCTCAGGCTACGCGGCCGGGATCGGCATCCTGGCCGCCCAGGCGGCCCTGGTGCGGGTTCTGGAGAAGCATCCGGACGTGAAGAAGCAGATCGAGACCGACGGCTAGCGCCTCAGACGTCGCCGCCCCGGCCCGCCCCGTTGCGGGCGAAGAGGGCGAGGGTGCGCAGGTGCGAGAGCCGCGCGCTGTCGGCGTGGAAGCCGTTGGGCGCCACGAAGGCATGGCCGGCCTCGTACATGTAGACCGGCAGGTCGGGGTGGCTTCGGCGGATCGTCTCGACGTCCGTCGGCGGGATCAGTTCGTCGGCCTTGCCCAGGTGCAGGATGGTCGGGACCTTGGGCGCCCCGGCCAGGTAGTCCTTGATCTGGCCGCCATAGTAGGCCGCCACCGCCGAGAGGCCCGTGCAGCGCGACGCCGCCAGCCAGGCCGTCGTACCGCCGAAGCAGAAGCCCATCAGGAACACCTGCGGCGCCAGCGCGTCGATGGCGGCCTGCACCAGGTCCAGGACGTCCGCGCCCCAGTGCGTGGCCTCGGCGAAGCCGTTCTGGCGCGGATAGAGGGCCGGGTCGGTGTCGCGCTCGGCGAAGCCCCGGCCGAGCCGGTCGAACAGGCTGGGGACCAGCGTCTCATAGCCGTCCTCGGCGAAGCCGTCGGCGAGCGCCCGCAGGTGCGGGGTGACGCCCCAGATGGCGTGGCAGATCACCAGTCCGCCGCGGCGCGCATCCGTCGGGACCGCGCGATAGGCGTCGAACTCGAAGCCGTCCACGGCGCTCCGGAGTTGGACGGTCTCGCCCACGCGCCTCAGGCCTTGTCGAACAGCTCGAGCGTGCGGTGGCGGGCGAGGTCGGCGGCCTCGGCGTTGTAGCGCTCGGGACTCTGGTTGTTGAAGCCGTGGCCGGCGCCTTCGTAGATGTAGACCGGCACGTCGGGATTGTGCTGGGCCACGGCCGCGGCGACCTCGTCGGCCGGGATGCCGGGATCGGTGCGGCCCAGGTGGACGATCACCGGGCACTTGGGCTTCAAGGCGGCGTTCGCCTGCACCAGGCTGCCGTAGTAGCTGGAGGCCGCCGCCAGCCCCTCGACCTTGGCCGCCGACAGCCAGGCCAGCGAACCTCCGTAGCAGTAGCCGACCACATGCACCTTGCCGCCGTGCTTGTTCAGGAAATCCCGGCAGGCGGCGATGTCGCCCAGCGCCTGCTCCAGGGGCGTGGCTCGCGCATGGGCGATGCCAGCCTGCAGGCCGGCCGGATCATGCTCGGCGGTGAAGTTGCGCTGCAGGCGGTCGAACAGCGAAGGGGCCAGCGCCTCGTAGCCCATCTTGGCCCAGCGCTCGACGTCGGCGCGGACGTGGCGGTCGATGCCGAAGATCTCCTGCAGCACGATGACCCCGCCCTTGTGCGGGGTGAAGGCGGGCTCGTGGTAGGCGGTGAACTCGAAGCCGTCGGTCCCGGCCAGGGTGATCGTCTCGCCCATCTCAAAGCCCTCGAATTGGTCCTAGACGTTGAACCGGAAGTTCAGCACGTCGCCGTCGCGGACGACATACTCCTTGCCTTCCTGCCGGAATTTCCCGGCCTCGCGCGCGCCGGCCTCGCCCTTGAGGTTGATGTAGTCCTCGTAGGCGATGGTCTCGGCGCGGATGAAGCCCTTCTCGAAGTCGGTGTGGATCACGCCGGCCGCCTGCGGGGCGGTGTCGCCCTTGTGGATCGTCCAGGCGCGCGCCTCCTTGGGCCCGACCGTGAAGTAGGTCTGCAGGCCCAGCAGGTGGTAGGCCTCGCGGATCAGCTTGTTCAGGCCCGGCTCGGTGAGGCCCAGGGTCTCCAGGAACTCGGCCCGCTCGGCGGGGTCCAGCATGGCGATCTCGCTCTCGATCTGGGCGGAGATCACCACGTGGTCGGCGCCGTCGCGCTTGGCGCGCTCGGCGACCTGGCCGGACAGCTCGTTGCCGGTGGCGGCGGACGCCTCGTCCACGTTGGAGACGTAGAGGGCCGGCTTGGACGTGAGGAGCTGCAGCATGCGCCACGCCTTCTCGTCCTCGGCGGAAACCTGGACCTTGCGGGCCGGCCGGCCGGCGTTCAGCTCGACGAGCGCGGCCTGGACCAGGCGCAGCGTCTGGGCGCTCTCCTTGTCGCCGGTCTTGGCGCGTTTCTCCAGGTTGACGACGCGCTTCTCCAGGCTCTCGAGGTCGGCCAGCATCAGCTCGGTCTCGATGGTCTCCAGGTCGGCGAGGGGATCCACCTTGCCCTCGACGTGGGTGATGTCGTCGTCGATGAAGCATCGGGCCACGAAGGCCACCGCGTCGCAGTCGCGGATATTGGCCAGGAACTGGTTGCCCAGGCCCTCGCCCTTGGAGGCGCCGCGGACGAGGCCGGCGATGTCCACGAAGTTTATCCGCGCCGGGATCACCTCCTTCGACGGGATGATCGTCGCCAGCGTCTCCAGGCGCGGCTCGGGCACGGCCACGTCGCCGGTGTTCGGCTCGATGGTGCAGAACGGATAGTTCGCCGCCTGGGCCGCAGCGGTCTGCGTCAGGGCGTTGAAGAGGGTCGATTTGCCGACGTTCGGCAGGCCGACGATGGCGACTTTCAGGGCCATGGAAGATGCAGTTCCTAGAGAGAAGGCGCCGCACCTAGCACGTCCGGCGGCGCCTCCCAACTCTCCAGGGCGGGAGCGCTAGAAACGTTCTCCGACCATCTCCTCGCTCTTGGCCCACAGGGCCTTGGCGTTGGCCGGGTCGAGGGCGTAGGGGCGGACGCCGCCGCGGATCCCTTCGCCGTCGACGACCTCGGCCACGTGGCAGTCCTCGCAATAGAGGCCGCCCACCGCGTCGGCGGGCGCCACGACGCCGGCCCAGACCGAGGTCGCCGCGCCCTGCGGGATGGTTTTGAACTCGAACGGCGGGACACCGGCCTTTTCGTTGGCCTCGGCGATACTCTTCACCAGGGCGTCCATGTCCTCTGGCGTCATGTGGCGGCCGAGCTCGGTCTGGATGCCGCCCGGATGGACGGCCGTCGCGCGCACGCCTCGGTCCTTGTGCCGGCGGTCGAACTCGACGGCGAACAGGACATTGGCGGTCTTGGAGCGGCCGTAGGCGCCGAACGGGGTGTAGGGCGTGGTCTCGAAGTTCGGGTCGTCCAGGTTCACGTCCGAGAACCGGTGGCCGGCCGAGGCCAGGTTCACCAGCCGCGAGCCCGGCTTCATCAGCGAGGCGATGCGGTTCACGAACACGAAGTGGCCCAGGTGATTGGTCCCGAACTGGGTCTCGAAGCCGTCCGCGGTCTTGCCGAACGGCGTGGCCATGACGCCGGCGTTGGCGATGACCACGTCGAACGGGCGACCGTCGGCCACCAGGGCGTCGGCGGCGGCGCGGACGCTGGCCAGGGAGGCGAGGTCGAGCTCGATCAGCTCCAGCCCGCCGCCGTTCGCGGCCTGGTCGCGGACCACCTGGGTGGCGGTCTTGGCCTTGGCGAGGTCGCGGGCGGCGCCCACCACCTGGGCGCCGTGGGCGGCCAGGACGCGGGCGGTCTCGACGCCCAGGCCGGCGGAAACGCCGGTGACGAGGATGCGCTTGCCGCTGAGATCGACCCCTTCGAGGACCTCGTCGGTGGTGGATGTGGCGCCGAATGTCTTAGTCATGGTGTTCTCCGTCTGATGCGGCTTCGGTTCGTCTGCAATCTGGGGGCAGGGGCGGCGGTGCGCGCGCCCGATCGCCTCGACTTCTTGCCTGATCCTCTCAAGCCGTGTGTCGCCAGCGTGACGCCGCCTTGCGCCGGAGCTGTAACGATCCGATCTTGCCGGCCATGGAAGCCCAACTCGACGAACTCCTGGCCCTGGTCTCGCGCCACGCGGTGGATTTAGGGACCCCCACGCCGATGCCGCGCATCACGCTCAACACGTGGTCGGAGCCCACGGACCTCAGGCCCGGCCTGTTCGAGCCCATGCTGTGCCTGGTGCTGCAGGGCGCCAAGGAGGTCGTGGTGGGCGATCGGACGCTCCGCTACGACCGCGCCTGCTACTTCGTGGCCTCCATCGAGCTGGCGGCGTCCGGGCGGGTCAGCGAGGCCAGTCGCGAGAAGCCTTATGTCTCGGTCGCCATGTCGCTGAACCGCGACGCCCTGGCGGCCCTGCTACCCGAGGTGGAGGCGGCCCGCTCGGAAGCCGGTGTGCCGGGCTTCGGCGTCAGCCCAATCACCCCCGAGCTGATCGACGCTTGGCTGCGGATGATGCGCCTGCTGGAGCGGCCGCAGGACATCCCTATCCTGGCGCCGATGCTGGAGCGCGAGATCCTTTACCGCCTGTTCCAGGGCCCCCAGGCCGAGACCCTGCGCCAGATCGCCTGCGCCGACAGCCGCCTGTCCCAGGTGCGCCGGGTGATCGGGGAGATCCGGGACCGGTACGACCGGCCGCTCAGGATCGAGGCCCTGGCCGACCTGGCGGGCATGAGCCTGGCCTCGTTCCACCGCCACTTCCGGGCGGCCACGGGCATGAGCCCGCTGCAATTCCAGAAGAGCCTGCGGCTGCAGCAGGCGCGTCGCCTGCTGATCGCCGACCACGACGCTTCGCGCGCCGGCTACGCCGTGGGCTATGAGAGCGCGTCGCAGTTCAGCCGGGAATACGCACGGCTGTTCGGGAGGCCCCCCGCCCGCGACGCCCAGCGCCTGCGCGGCGACCCGACAGCGCTCGCCAACGCCTGAGACGACCGGACCACCATACGTCGGGACTGCATATCTGGCGGTCCGCCCGGGCCTGGACTACGACGGGCCATGATCTTCGCTGATGACGCCCCCTGCCACGCCCACATCTACCACGCGGCCGACCAGCGGGCGGCGTCCGACACCCTGCATGCGCACCTCACCGCGCTGCAGACCAGCGGCGCGATGCCCGACCTCAGGATGGTGGGCAAGCTCCGCGAGCGGCCCGTGGGGCCGCATCCGCTGCCGCAGTTCGAGATCCATTTCCTGAAGCGGGCGCTGCCGGCGATCTTGCCGTTGATCGAGGCGTCGGGCTTGAGGGCCCTGGTGCACCCGCTGACCGATGACGATCTGGCGGATCACACCACCCTGGCGCTCTGGATCGGCGAACCGCTGGACCTGGACCTTTCGGTCATGGATCCGCCCGGCGTGAACCAGGGCGTGCCGCGGTTCGGGAAGCGGGACTTCTAGCCGCCGCTCGCCTTGCGGCGGTCGTAGACGAAGCCGCCTTCGCCGTGGCCCCCCAGGCTGGCCCAGCGAGCCTCTTCCGCCTTGTGGACGTACTGCTCGGCCACCAGCCAGGCCTTCATCGGCCGCAGGCAGGCGAGACAGCCGCCGATCAGGGCCGGGAAGACCGTGGCGAACTGCAGCCACAGCGGCGGGTGGAAGGCGACCACCGACCAGGCCCAGACGGCGACGACCGCGATGCCGACGCCGCTCATCACGAAGAAGGCCGGGCCGTCGGCCGGATCGGCGAAGCCGTAGTCCAGGCCGCAGCGGTCGCAGGACTTCGCCATGGTCAGGAACCCGGAGAACAGCTTGCCCTCGCCACAGCGGGGGCAGCGGCAGCGCAGGCCGGCGCTGAGGCTTGACGGTTCACAGCCGGTGAAGTCCATGGCGTCATCTCCATACAATGCAGATATTGAACGCATACAATCAATATGTAATGTATGTGTCTAAGGTGGAAATCGCAATGGACTCGGTGACGCATCCGTCCGCGCGCTGGCTGGCGCGCCTCCCGGCCGGGACCCAGCCGCTCTATGTCCGTGTGGTCGAAGCGCTGGAGGCGGCGGTGCGCGAGGGCGAGCTGCAGCCGGGCGACCAGCTTCCGCCACAGCGGACGGTCGCCGAGTTCCTGGGCGTGGACCTGACGACGGTGACGCGGGCCTACGCGGCGGCCCGCGCGCGGGGCCTGATCGAAGGGGCGGTAGGGCGGGGTACGTTCGTCCGCGCCCGCACGGCGGACGACGAAGCCGGGCTGGTGGACCTGTCCATGAACCTGCCGCCTCCGCCGCAGGGATTGTCGCTGGGCGCGCTGCTCAAGGAGACGGTGGGCGCGATCCTGGGCCGGACCGAGGCTTCCACTCTGATGGCCTATCATCCGGGCGGCGGCAGCCTGGGCCAGAAGATGGCCGCGGGACTGTGGCTGGCGCCGTGCCTGGGCGACGTGGCGCCCGAGCGCCTGCTGATTTCGCCGGGGGCCCAGACGGCGCTGGCGGCGATCCTGGCCGCGATCACCGACCAGAGGGGCGAGGTGCTGATCGTCGAGCCGCTGGTCTATCCGGGGATCCTGGCGGCGGCCCGCCAGCTCGGCCTGCGGCTGGTCGTCTGTCCGGCGGATGCGCGCGGCATGGACCCGCAGGCGCTGGCCCGGCTGTGTGCGGCGGAGCGGCCGACGGCGGTCTACCTCACGCCCGCGACCCAGAATCCCACCGCCGTGACGATGGACCTGGCGCGCCGGCGGGAGATCGTCGAGGCCACGGCGTCCAGCGGCGCCTGGCTCATCGAGGACGACCCGTACAGCCGCCTGTTCGACAAGCCGGTCCCGGCGGTGGCGACCCTGGCGCCCGACCGCACCTTCCATCTGGCGACCCTGTCGAAGTGCCTGTCGCCGGGCCTGCGCACCGCCTTCCTGCTGCCGCCGCGCGGGATGGAGGCGCGCACGGCGCAGAGCCTGCGCGCCATGGCGCTTATGCCGGCCCCCCTCATGGCGGCCGTGGCGTCTGCGTGGATCCGCGAGGGGACGGCCGACCGGCTGCTTGCGGCCGTGCGCAAGGAGGCCCGCGCGCGCCGCGCCATCGCCGCCGAGGTGCTGCCGCAGGCCCGCGGCGCGGCGGAGGGCGTCCACGTCTGGCTGGACCTGCCGGCCAGCTGGGCGCCGGACCGGGTGCATCGCCTGGCGCAGGAGAAGGGCCTGTCGCTGGTCACCGCCGACGCTTTCGCGGCGGGCCCGGACCACCCAAATGGCCTGCGGATCTCACTGGGCGGGCCGGCGAAGCAGGCGGTGCTGCGGTCGGCCCTGGAAGGCGTCGCGGCCGTGCTGGGAGGCGGGGCCGCGCCTCGCGTGGTTGTCTAGGTCGGTCTGCCTGCGAGCCGATACTCGCTCTCCGGTCCCGCCGCCCCATCGGTCGCGAGCTGCCCTCGCCGGACCAGGTGGATCATCGCCGCCAGCATCGAGCGGGCTGCCGCGGGGTGCAGGCGCGAATCGACGTCGGCGTAGAGTCGGGGGACCAGTTCGTTGATCTTGGCCGGCCCGGCCTTCAGGGCGCCCAGGATCTGGTTCACACGCTCCTGGCGGTGCTCGATATAGGCGGCGATGAAGGCGTCCACGTCGCGGATCGGCGGTCCGTGGGTGGGCCACAGGGTGTCGAACTTCCGCGCCCGGATCCGGTCCAGGCTGGCCAGGTAGTCGGTCATGTCGCCGTCGGGCGGGGTGATCACCGTGGTCGACCAGCCCATGATGTGGTCGCCGGAGAACAGGCCGTTCTCCTCCTTCAGCGCGAAGCAGATGTGGTTGGAGGTGTGGCCGGGCGTCGGAATGGCCTCGATGGTCCAGCCGGGGCCTGAGACCTGGCCGCCGCCGCACAGGCTGACGTCCGGGCGGAAGTCGTGGTCGTGGCCGGCCTCCATCTTCACCTCGCCGGTGTCTTCCTCCTCATGGCCGGCGACGGCGCAGCCGTAGATCGTGGCGCCCGTGCGCACCTTCAGCGCGCCGGCCAGGGGCGAGTGGTCGGAGTGGTGATGGGTGATCAGGATGTGCGTCACCCGCTCGCCGGGGATGGCCGCGAGGATCGCCCCGAGATGCGCCGGATCGTCCGGGCCGGGGTCGATCACCGCCACCTCGCCCTGGCCCACGATGTACGTGCCCGTGCCCTTGAAGGTGAAGGGGCCCGGATTGTTGGCCGTCACCCTCCGGATCAGCGGCGAGACCTGGTCGCAGCGGCCGTACTCGATGTCGATGTCGCGGACGTAGCGGATCATCCGCCCAGGACGCCCGAGAGGTCGTAGCCGGCGCTGCGGCCCAGGCCGATCAGCTCGGCCGGCGTGTGGGCGCCCGTCTCCGCCTGGCTCAGCGACCAGGTGACGATCGAACGGGTGCCGGAGCGGCAGAAGGCCAGGACGGGGCCCTCGGCCTCGGCCAGGATCGCCTTGGTCTGGTCGACCTGTTCGGGGGTGGGCCCGCCGCGCACGGGGATGTGGAAGAAGGCCAGGCCCGCGGCTTGCGCCGCCGCCCCGATCTCCGCGGCGGTGGGCTGGCCCGGCTCCTCGCCGTCGGGACGGTTGCTGATCAGGGTCTTGAAGCCCTGCCGTGCGGCTTCGGCCACGTCGGCGATGCTGATCTGGGGGGCGGTGGTGAAGTCTTCGGTGACGCGTCGGAAGTCTGACATGAGGTGCTCGCTGGCGGGGGTGGGCCCTTCGTTGACATCATCGGGGGTGGGTGGAACTTTCGCAACGGGCGGTCCCGAAAAGGGCCGCGAGGGTCATCTGCGTTTCTGGGGCGTCTCGAGCGGCATGCTGCGATACATCGGACGGCGCCTGCTCATCGCCATCCCGACCCTGTTCCTGGTGATCACGGCCGCCTTCTTCATGATGCGCGCGGCGCCGGGCAGCCCGTTCGACAGCGACCGCAAGCTGCTGCCCGAGATCGAGGCCAATGTCCTGGCCAAGTACGGGATGAACAAGCCGCTGGGCGCGCAGTACCTCGACTACCTGGCGGGGGTGGCCCGCGGCGACCTCGGGCCGTCGCTGAAATACCGCGACAAGTCGGTGCTCGACATCCTGAAGGAGAACTACCCAGTCTCGCTGAAGCTGGGCCTGTCGGCCATCGCGATCGCGGCGCTGGTTGGGGTGAGCCTGGGCGTGATGGCGGCGCTGCGGCAGAACGGGACGGTCGACCATGCGGTCATGACCGTGGCGATCCTGGGGGTGTGCATCCCGACCTTCGTGACCGCTCCGCTGCTGGTGCTGGTCATCGCGTCCAAACTGGGCTGGCTGCCCACCGCGGGCTGGAACGACGGGGCGCTGGCGAACCTCGTCCTGCCGGTCACCGTGCTGGCCCTGCCGCAGATCGCCATCATCTCGCGGCTGACCCGCGCCGGGATGATCGAGGTGCTGCGTTCGAACTATATCCGCACCGCGCGCGCGAAGGGCCTGCCGGAGAGCCTGATCGTCCGCAAGCACGCCCTGCGCGCCGCGATCCTGCCCCTGGTCAGCTACCTGGGCCCCGCCTGCGCCGGCCTGATCACCGGCTCGCTGGTGGTGGAGAAGATCTTCAACCTTCCGGGCCTGGGCAAGTTCTTCGTCATCAGCGCCCTGCAGCGCGACTACACCGTCGTCATGGGCATGGTGATCTTCTACGCCGCCCTGATCCTGCTCCTGAACCTGATCGCCGACCTGCTCTATGCGGTGCTGGATCCGCGGGTGAGGCTGGCGTGAGCGAGGCCACACTCTCCGCGCCGGTGAAGGGCCGCAGCCTGTGGGACGACGCCGGGCGCCGGCTGATGCGCAACAGGGCGGCGGTGGCCAGCATGATCGTGCTGGCGGTGCTGGTTCTGCTGGCGGTGGCGGGCCCCTATCTGGTCCCCTTCGCCTACGATCAGGTGGACAAGGACGACGTCTGGCTGCCGCCGCTGCAGGCCGGTCACCTGCTGGGCTCCGACGCCCTGGGTCGCGACCTGACCGCCCGCCTGCTCACGGGCCTCCGGGTTTCGCTGGCGATCGGCCTGGTGGCCACCACCGTCTCGCTGGTGATCGGCGTCGCCTGGGGCGCGGTGGCGGGCTATGTGGGTGGCAAGCTGGACGAGGTGATGATGCGGGCCGTGGACGTGCTCTATTCCTTGCCCTTCATCTTCTTCGTCATCCTGCTCATGGTCACGTTCGGCTCGAACATCGTGCTGATCTTCGTAGCCATCGGCGCGGTAGAGTGGCTGACCATGAGCCGGATCGTGCGCGGCCAGACGCTGACGCTCAAGAACAAGGAGTTCGTGGAGGCCGCCCGCGCCGCCGGCCTGGGCCGCGGCGCGATCATCGCGCGTCATATCGTCCCGAACCTGCTGGGCCCCGTCGTTGTCTACGTGACGCTGACGATACCAGCGGTCATTCTGGCGGAGAGCTTCCTGAGCTTCCTCGGGTTGGGGGTGCAGCCGCCAATGGCGTCGCTGGGCACGCTCATCGCCGGCGGCGCCTCGGACATGGAGCTCGCGCCGTGGCTCTTGATCTTCCCGTCGCTGGTGATGGTGCTGACCCTGATGTGCTTCAATTTCATCGGCGACGGCTTGCGCGACGCCATAGATCCCAAGGACAGGTGATGGTCGCCGGGGGGCAAGCCGCATCGCCGGAACAACTGCTGGCCGACGCCGTCGCCGCCATGCGCCGGGGCGACCGCGCCGCCGCGCTGGGCTGTGTGACCCAGGCAGAGGCCCTCGCGCCGTTCGACCCGCATGTGAAGATGCAGAAGGCGATGATCCATCGCCAGAGCGGCGCGCTCACGGCGGCGCTGGCGGCGCTGGACGAGGCGCTGGCGCTGGAGCCCTACAACTTCCTGGCCCTGCTCTCGAAGGGGGCGGTGGTCGAGAAGCTGTCGGGCGAGCGGCTGGCGGCCAGGGTCTATGAGAACGCGCTGAAGCTGGCGCCCGACGAGGCCAACATCCTTCCGGGCCTCAAGGCGCCGGTGGCCCGGGCCCGCGAGGTCGTGAACAAGACGCGCGAGGCCCTGGAGACCTATCTGCGCGACCAGATGGGCTCGCTGGACCAGGTGGGCGGCGAACTGGCCAAGAGCCGGCTGGACGAGGCCATCGGCGTCTACGCGGGTCGGCGCAAGGTCTACAACCACGAGCCGCTGCTGCTGCACTATCCCCGGCTGCCGGCCATCCCGTTCTATCCGCGCGAGCTGTTCCCCTGGCTGCCCGAGCTGGAAGCCGCCACGCCGATGATCGTATCGGAGCTGCAGGCCGCGCTGGCCACCCAGATGGATGCGTTCGCGCCCTACATCGCCTTCGCCAAGGACAAGCCCGCCAACCAGTGGGAGGAGCTCAACCACTCCCGGCGCTGGAGCTCGCTGTTCCTTTGGAAGGACGGGGTCAGGCAGGATGCGGTCTGCGCAACCTGTCCCGGGACAGCGGCGCTGCTGGACACGCTGCCGATGGCCCACCAGCCGGGCTTTGCGCCCACCGCCATGTTCTCGGCCCTGGACGCGCATACGCGGATCCCGGCGCACACGGGATCGACGAACACGCGGCTGCTCTGCCACCTGCCGCTGATCCTGCCCGGGCCGGCGCGCTTCCGCGTCGGCAACGAGACGCGCGAGTGGAAGATGGGCCAGGCCTGGATCTTCGACGACACCATCGAACACGAGGCCTGGAACGACGCCGACGAGCTGCGCGTCATCCTGATCTTCGACGTTTGGAATCCGTTCCTCGAACCGGGCGAGCGCGAACGGATCAGCGCGATGATGGCCGCCCGCAACGCGTTCTACGGCGGCTAGCTATTCCGTGCGGCGGGCGCGGAAGGCGCGGGTGTTGTCGACCGTCATCAGGAAGCTCCCCATGCTGGCCTGGCGGATCTTCACCGGCATGCCGGGCTTGGGATCGCGGAACAGCTCGTTGGCGTCCACCTGGGTCCAGACGGCGCCGTCCTCCAGCTTGATCACCCACTTGCCGGCGCCGTTGATCCGGGCCACCGCCACGACACCCGTCGTGTTCTCCAGCTCTTCCTTGCTCTCGCCGCGCTCGAACAGGGTGATCGAGGGCACCGAGAAGCCGAACGCCTGGCGACGCACCTTGCGGGCCTGTTCGCGGTCGACGACGACGATGTCGCCCTTCGCCTCGGCCTGGTCGAGCGCGACGGTCGCCTGGTCGTAGCAGGCAAGACGCGCCGATTCGTCGGTCAGCTTCCGGCAGTCGACCAGCTTCTGCAGCATGGCCGAGCGCGCCTCGGGCTTGGGCTGGGCGTTCGCCGCCGGGCCGCACAGCGCGGCGGCCGCCAGCGCCACGCCCATCGTCCGCATCGCCATCGTCTTCATCTCGCTGAACCTCGGAATGACCTGTGGCGCCCATTAAGCGAGGGTGCGCCCGCGACGCAACGGGCCGCGACGAAAGGGGCAAATCCTTCCCCGGACCACGGGCGCCACGAGCCGGCGCTGTCACAAACCCAGGCCAAACCTTGCCGGGTTTCAGTCGAGATGCGGCAATCTGTGACCAGAATGCGACAGGTGGGCGCCCGAAACATTGCGGATAGCTAATGTTCGTTGACCGGTCGTGGTACGGCCCCGTAACTCCAGCGTAACCGGGGGCGCAGGCCGTTTCCGGGACCGATCTCTTTTTGTGGGGAAGCGGCCGCCGCATCGGCAGGACCGCTGGAGGATCTAGACCGTGAAATTCAAGTCCATGCGGGAACGCCTTTTGGCGTCTTCTATGATTTGCGGCGCGGCCCTGCTGGGCCTCTCGTCGCAAGCCGCGGCCCAGACCGGCTCGGATGAAATCTCCGAAGTGGTCGTCACCGGCACGCGCATTCCGTCGCCGAACCTTGAGAGCGTCAGCCCGGTGACCGCCGTGAGCGCCGCCGAAATCAAGGCCACGGGCGTGACCCGGGTCGAAGACATGATCAACAGCCTGCCCCAGGCGTTCTCCGCCCAGGGCGCCTCGCTGTCGAACGGCTCGACCGGTACGGCCACCATCAACCTGCGCGGCCTCGGCGCCACGCGGACCCAGGTCCTGATCGACGGCCGCCGCCTGATGCCCGGCACGCCGAACACCACGGGCGGCGCCCTGGCCGCCGACATCAACTTCATTCCCTCGGCCCTGATCGAGCGCGTCGACGTTCTGACGGGCGGCGCCTCGGCCGTTTACGGCGCCGACGCCGTCGGCGGCGTCGTCAACTTCATCATGTCGAAGAACTTCGAGGGCGTGCGGGTCGACACCCAGTACGGCATCTACCAGCACGAGAACGACAACGGCGTCGCCGGCGTCGTGCAGGCCGCCCAGGACAAGGCGGCCAACCCGCAGTTCTTCAAACTGCCGAAGGACAACGTCCGCGACGGTGAGTCCTCGCAGGTCACCCTGATCATCGGCGTCAACTCGCCGGACGGTAAGGGCAACGTCACCGCCTACGCCGGCTACCGCCACGTCGAGCCGATCCTGCAGGGCAACCGCGACTTCTCGTCGTGCACGCTGAACTCGGGCGACACCTTCGCCGCCGCCGGCTGCGGCGGTTCGGGCACGGCCTTCCCGGCCCGCGTCGGCAGCTACGTCGTCGACCCCGCCGGCCCCGGCAACACCTTCCGTCTGCGGAACGCGGCGACCGACACCTTCAACTTCGGTCCGGACAACTACTATCAGCGTCCCGACGACCGCTACGTCCTGGGCGCCTTCGCCAACTACGAGATCAACGAGTGGGCCACGGCCTACGCCGACGTGATGTTCATGGACGACACGTCCACGTACCAGATCGCGGCGGGCGGCATCTTCGCCGGCACCTTCTCGGTCAACTGCGCCAACCCGTTCCTGTCGGCGCAACAGCGCGGCCTGCTGAACGCGACGGCGGCTTCGGGCGGCGGCACCTGCGCCACCAACCCGGCGGGCACCTTCACCGGCACGGTTTCGCGCCGCAACGTCGAAGGCGGCGGCCGTCAGGGTCAGACGCAGCACCAGCAGTACCGCTACGTCGTGGGCGTCCGCGGCGACCTGAACGACAACTGGAACTACGACTTCGCGATGCAATACGGTCGCGTGTCGTTCAATCAGACCCAGACCGGCTTCTTCCGCACCCCGGCCATCAACCAGGCGCTGAACGTCGTCCAAACCCCGACCGGCCCGCAGTGCGCCGATCCGTCGGGTGGCTGCGTGCCGTACAACATCTTCCAGCTGGGCGGCGTGACCCAGGCGGCGCTCGACTTCCTGGAAACGCCCTCGACCTCCTCGGGTAACCTGTTCGAGCGGGTGGTGAACTTCAACATCGGTGGCGACCTCACCGAGTACGGCGTGAAGTCGCCCTGGGCCAATGACGGCGTGGGCGTGTCGTTCGGCACCGAGTACCGTCGTGAAACCCTCGACTTCGCCTCCGACTTCATCTCGTCCTCAGGCCAGTTGAACGGCTCGGGCGGCGCGGCCCCGCCGGTGAACGGTTCGTTCGATGTGTACGAGCTCTTTGCGGAAACCCGCATCCCGATCGTGCAGGACATGGCCTTCGCCAAGAACCTGACGATGGAACTGGCGTTCCGCTACTCGGACTACTCGTCCATCGGCACCACCGAGACCTACAAGATCGCCGGTGAGTGGGAGCCCATCGACGGCTTCCGCGTCCGCGGCGGCTACAACCGCGCCGTTCGCGCCCCGCACGTCCTCGAGCTGTTCAGCCCGCAGAACGTCGTGCTCGACGGCACCCAGGACCCCTGCGCCGGCCTGGCGGCTTCCAGCCCGCTGGTCGCCCGCTGCGCCCAGGCCTTCGGCCTGACCACCGCCCAGGTCCTGGCGATCGAAGCCAACCCGGCCAACCAATACAACGGCCAGACCGGTGGTAACCCGGACCTCGATCCGGAAACCGCCGACACCTACACCTTCGGCGTGGTCTACCAGCCGTCGTTCCTGCCGGGCTTCAACGTCTCGGTCGACTGGTTCGACATCAAGGTGAAGGACTTCATCGGCGGCATCGGCGCCGACACCATCATCAACCGCTGCGTCAACACCCTGGATCCGTTCTTCTGCAACCTGGTCAACCGGGACTCGCAGGGCTCGATCTGGCTGTCGAACCAAGGCTTCGTTCAGGACACGACGCTCAACACCGGCGCCCTGCGCACCAAGGGTATCGACGTCAACGCCAGCTACCGCACCGACCTCGAGAACCTCGGTCTCGAGAACATGGGCGGCATCAGCCTGAACTTCGTGGGCACCTGGCTCGACGAACTGGCCACGCAGAACCTGCCCGGCGACGACTACTTCGACTGCGCCGGCTACTACGGCACGATCTGCTCGGTCACGGGCGGTCTGTCCTCGCCGAACCCGGAATGGCGTCACAAGGCTCGCCTGACCTGGACCACGCCGTTCGAATACGGCGACTGGTTCAAGGACTTCTCGCTCAGCCTGCAATGGCGCCACTTCAAC
>NZ_SCVD01000002.1 GCF_004297125.1 Phenylobacterium sp.
CAGACCGCTGACCGAGCTGGCGATCCCGCGCGCCGTCCGCGCCAGCTCGGCCATGTCCCGCAGCGACTGGCTGGATTGCGTCAGGTGGCTGTAGGGCGAGGCCGCCAGACTGCGCGCCTCGTTGGCGAGGCTCTCGAGCTGACGCGCCGCCTGCAGCGCATTTTCGATGTGATTGCGCGGGTCGAACACCACCTGCTGGGCCGGCGCCGGCGTGGCGCCCAGCAGGCTGACGGCGACGAGGCCGACGGCGACGATCTGGATGGACCTATTCGGCCGCGAGCGGGCCGGCGAAGGCGTCGAAAACGGAATCCACATTTTGCACTCCCTTGGCTTTGAGGAAATCGCGGGCGAAGCCGCCCGGTCGACCGTCGTCAGGTCCCGATCGCTCCAGGAGGGAGTCGATCAGGGTCTGGTCTTCCGGCGCGCTCGAGCCGCACAGGGCGAGGGCCACGCCGGTGAGGCGCAGGTCGAACAGCCGCCGGCCGCGCGGCTGGCGCCAGTAGTAGGCCCGCTTGGGCGTGGCGAAGGCGATCAGCTCAAGCTGGCGCCGGTTCAGGCCGAAGCCCCGGTAGAGTTCGGCGGACGACGGCTCCAGGGCGCGGGGATTGGGCAGGAAGACCTGGGTCGGGCAGCTCTCGATCAGACTGGCCGCGATCGAGGAGGCCGCCACGTCGTCCAGGCTCTGGGTGGCGAACACCACGCAGACCCGCTTCTTGCGCAGTGTCTTCAGCCATTCCCGTATCCGGGCCGCGAAGGCGGTCTCGCCGAGGAACAGCCAGGCCTCGTCGAGGACCAGCAGGGTCGGCCGGCCGTCGAAGCCCTGTTCGAGATGGTGGAACAGGGCCGAGAGCACCGGCGCCACGGCCGACGGGGTCCCCATCAGGGTCTCCAGCTCGAAGGTGTCGAACCGGGTGGGCGCCAGGGTCTCCCCCGCCCCGTCCAGCAGCGCGCCGTGCGGCCCCTTCAGGGTCAAGGGCTCCATGGCGGCGGCGACCGCCTTGTCCTGAACCAGGGCGCAGAACACCGTCAGCGTCCGCTGCGCGACCGGCGCCTCCGAGAGCGCCGACAGCGCCACCCAGATCTCTTCCCTCACTCGGGGGACCGGCTCCAGCCCGGCCAGGCGCACGGTCTCGGCGATCCATTCCGCGGCCCAGGCCCGTTCGTCCTCCCGGTCGATCCGGGCCAGCGGCTGGAGCGAAAACCGCGCGCCGGGCTCCAGCGCCCGCCAGCGGCCGCCAGCCGCGAGCGTCGCCGCGCGCGCCGACCGGCCCTTGTCGAAGAAGACCACCCGGGCGTCCCGATAGCGGAACCATTGCAGCGCCAGGAAGGACAGCAGGGCGCTCTTGCCCGATCCGGTCGGGCCGACGACCATGGCGTGGCCGACGTCGCCGACATGCAGCACCAGCCGGAACGGCGTCGCGCCGGTCGTGCGCGCCGTCGCCAGCGGCGGCCCGTCCAGGTTGGCGTCCCCGGCCGGCCCCGCCCAGACGGCGGAAACCGGCAGCAGATCGGCCAGGTTCAGCGTCGAGACCAGAGGCCGGCGCACGTCGGCATAGGGCTCGCCGGGCAGAGAGCCCAGCCAGGCCTCCACCGCATTGAGATCCTCGATCCGGGCCACCAGCCCCTGCGCGTTCAGCGCCGCCTCGATCGCGCGGGCCTTGGCCGCCGCCCCCGCCTCGCTGGCGTCCAGAACGGTGACCGTCAAAGTCAGATAGCCGAAGGCGCAGGACTCCGCGCCGAGCGCCGCGAGGGCGCCGTCGCACTCTTCGGTCTTGGACGCCGCATCCGTATCGAGAAGCGGCACCTCCTCCTTGGTGATGGCCTCGCGCAACAGGACGCCGACGCCCTTGCGCTTGGCGAACCAGCGCTTCCTCAGCTTGACGATCTCCCGCTCGGCCTCGGGCTTGTCGAGGCCGATCCAGCGCGCCGTCCAGCGGTACTCGAACGGCAGGGCGCCAAGGGCATCGAGCAGTCCGGGCCGGGTCGCCGACGGCAGGCCCCGCACCGAGACCACCTTGAGCCAGCGATCGCCGAGACGGGGCGCGACCCCGCCCGTCAGGCCGGCGTCGGCGAGCCAGGCGTCGAGGAACATCGGCGTCTCCAGCGGCCGGACCGCGAAGGCCCGGGGCGAGACGCTGTCATGCAGCCAGGTCAGAAGGTCCGCGTCATCGAGCCGTTCGATCTCCGGCAGGGCGTCGGACAACAGGTCGAGCGTCGTATCGGCTTCGCGGCCGAAAGCCTCCAGCGACACCCGCCAGTCGTGGCCGCCCCTGGCCAGACCGTCGAACAGCCAGCGCTCCATGCGGCGGGTTTCGTCGGCGGGCGGCAACCAGGTCAGGGCCAGCCGGAAGTCCGTCTCGAAGGCGGGATC